>JAXLTL010000018.1:0-32146 GCA_046330075.1 Bacteroidia bacterium
TCCGGCCTTTCTCAGACTGGCACCTGAAACGAGTGTGATCGCAGATTCAACCGGCACATCCAGAAACTTACCGGATTCATTTTTCCGGATGGTTACCTCTTCACCAAAATGATCACTGAGAAAATCAGCAGCTTGTCTGAGTCCGGAATCGGCGGAGAAATCAATAGAACGGTGAAGCGCGGCCGAGGTGAGGTGAAACCGGCCCTCTTCTTCCCGAAGTCTCAACGTATGAACTAACGGATTGGCCTTACCGTTAATATATTTACCCCTGGCATCAAACAGTGCATACAAACGGTCGCCCTGCAGAAACGACCCGCTACCGGTCTGCACACATGAACAATCGATTCCATCGAGTGATTTAAACGGAAAAACGGTCAATCGGGAAACAACCGGATTCATATTTTCTATGTATAGAGTTCTTCCAAATGCTGACGCGTCATCACCCACCGCTTCACCGGCTGCTCAAAATTTATAGAACCGGGCACCGTGATATATTCTTTCTCAAAAACAAATCCTGTACGTTCAATCACTTTATGCGGTGCCGGATTCAATGCGTAGGGTTCACAATACAATGTCTGAAGATTAAAATTACGAAAATAAACAGGCAGACAGAGTCGGATAAACTGCTCGCCTAATCCTTTTTTTCTGTTTTGAGCATCCCACATATGCAGGTGCATCCATGCATGATCACCGAATACAATGGGATTGAGGTTCGAATGTCCCACCGGCTGACCATCGATAAGCCAGATGAGTGCATATGCTTTTTTCTCCGTGTAACCGGCCTGAATCTGGTTTTCAAGCATTTTTCCGAATGATTCCCGGTCCGGAAGTCGGGATACATCCACGCCCATTCCTACTAGAAAATCAGAATCACTTTTAAACCAGTAGTCCAGCAGATGAGGAACGTCGGATGATGTTATTTCACGAATGCTGATCATAAGAAAGAATTATATTTTTTTAGCAATGATATCAAAATGGCAATTCTTCAGTTGGCTGTCCGACCGAAGGGATTCATCCGTATCAGACCGTCGTATTGAATTATATCCTTTCTCTTCCAGGAAGCGAATCATCTGAGAAGCAGAGAAGCCGTTTGCGGTGAGGTATTGATCATTCACTTCAATAAATAAAACGGGACAGCTCCGGAGTGTTTTGGTAGCACCCAACAATACAAAATACTCAAAACCCTCCACATCCATCTTAATAAAATCAGGATTCGTTGCCTGCAATGAAGCCAGCACATCATCAAGTCTTTTTACCGGAACTTTTCGCGAAGGGCGTTCCAGCTTCTCATATGAAACCCTGTTCATTCCCGGATTGTGATCCTCCACTTCATAAATACTGAGCTCCGCCTCTTCGCTACCCAGAGCCACCTGTATCAACTCTACATTTTTAAAATTATTTCTTTCAATCTGCTCCAAAGCCCGCTTTGCTGTTTCAGGATGAGGTTCGAAAGCGATGATACGCACATTCGGGTTGTGACGGACAAACCAAGAAAAACTGATTCCGATATTGGCACCAATATCCAGGATCACTTTAGCATTTTGGATAACATTCAGTTCCTTTTTAAATGCATAATCCTCCATCCCAAAGTACACATAGTGATCCACCACCTTACTGATATCAAGCCTATAATGAACACCGCCCTCCTCAAAATCGCGCCAGGTGCCATGTTTATACAGGTATTCAGGAGGTACAATTTTTGGATACAATGAACTGCGTGAAAAAGCAGACTTCAGCCATTGCTCCGTTACAGGTCCACGAAGCACCTTTCTGAAGGTATTCATAAACTTTGTTTTAAACGACAAATTTTCTGCTTTCATAATTTCACTTACAGCTGTTACGCTTTGCTAATTTGTTACCACGGATTTATTGGCCAATTGTCCGCAGGCAGCATCAATATCTTTTCCTCTGCTTCTACGCAGGTTCACCACGAGTCCGTTTTTCCAGAGTTCAGTCATAAAAGCATTGACCCGCTCATCTGTGGTGCGTTCAAACTCACCGCCTTCTATAGGATTGTATTCAATCAGATTGATTTTGCTGACAACTCTTTTAGCAAATGCGGCGAGCTCTCTGGCATCTTCAATGCTGTCATTGAAATTTTTAAAAACGATATATTCAAGAGTAACCCTTGTTCCGGTCTTCTCATAAAAATAATTCAAGGCTTCTTCCAGCACATCGAGGTTATTACTTTCATTGATCGGCATGATGCGATCGCGCTTCTTGTCATTGGCTGCATGCAGGGATAAGGCGAGATTAAATTTGATCTGATCATCACCCAGCTTTTTTATCATCTTGGCGATTCCGGCCGTACTTACCGTGATACGCCGTGGTGCCATATTAAGTCCTTGCGGGGAGGTAATATACTCGATGCTCTTCAACACATTGGCGTAATTCAGCAACGGTTCTCCCATTCCCATATACACCACATTGCTGAGAGGTATCTGATAATTTTTCTCCGCCTGTTCCCGGATGATCGCTACCTGATCAAAAATCTCATCAAACTCCAGATTACGGATTCTGTCGAGGCGCCCGGTAGCACAAAAACGGCACGTGAGACTACAACCTACCTGTGAACTGACACAGGCCGTCATGCGTGTATCTGTGGGAATCAGCACCCCTTCAATGAGGTGTCCGTCGTGCAGACGGAAAGCATTCTTTATCGTACGGTCACTGCTGATCTGCGAGGTAGCTACTGAAACCGGATTAATGGTGAAATTTTCTTCCAGCAAGGTCCTGGTTTCCTTTGAAAGATTGGTCATCTCCGCAAAAGAGCGGGCGGCCTTTTTCCACAACCACTCATCCACCTGCTTTGCTCTGAAAGGTTTATCTCCCTTTGACACAAAGAAAGCTTTCAGCTCATCCAGTGAAAGATGACGAATATTCTGCAATACTGACATGATGCAAAGATACAAAGGGAATCACTCAGGAGGAAATCTCTTTAAACAGCTGAATACTACCCGAAAAGCAAGCCGAAGACCTCTTCCACCTTCCCGACAGGAACCACTTTAATGGCTGCATCGTTTTTCAGCTTTTCAGTACCGGCATTGTACCGGGAAACGAAAATTTGTTTAAATCCTAGCCGGGCCGCTTCATTGATTCGGGCTTCCACTCTGTTCACAGGTCGTATTTCACCGGTCAGACCCACTTCACCTGCAAAACAGATATCCGGATCAATAGCAATGTCCTCAGCCGAAGAAAGAATCGCGCAAATGATGGCCAGGTCGATGGCAGGATCTTCCACACGAATACCACCGGCTATATTCAGAAAAACATCCTTTGCCGCCAGCTTGAACCCGCACCGTTTTTCCAGTACTGCAAGAATCATATGCAGCCGGCGCAGGTCATACCCTGTAGTTGTCCGCTGCGGAGTCCCATACACTGCAGAACTTACCAGCGCTTGCGTCTCGATTAGAAAAGGCCGAACACCTTCCATCGTACAGGCCACAGCAGTACCGCTTAAACTGGCGTCGCGTTGTGAGAGGAGCAGCGCCGAAGGATTCGCTACTTCGCGCAAACCGGCACCCTGCATCTCATAGATTCCCAATTCAGCCGTTGACCCGAATCGATTCTTAATTGCTCTGAGAATCCGGTACACATGGTGACGATCACCTTCAAACTGCAGTACCGTATCCACCATATGCTCCAGTACTTTTGGACCGGCAATAGAACCCTCCTTGGTAATATGTCCGATCAGCAAGACCGGTGTCGCTGTCTCCTTTGCAAAACGCAGCAGTTCACCGGCACAACCACGAATCTGCGAAACTGTTCCGGGTGCCGATTCATAGACGTTCGAATACAGCGTTTGAATAGAATCAACGATTACCAGCGAAGGCTGCAACTGTTCAATCTGCTGAAAAATATGCTGAGTAGTTGTTTCAGTGAGGATATAACATTCACTCTGCATATGACCAATCCTCTCGGCACGCATTCGCACCTGCTGCTCACTCTCTTCACCGGAGATATAGAGGATGCGCATATTTTTCAGGAATACGGCCAGCTGGAGCAGAAGCGTTGATTTTCCAATTCCCGGCTCACCACCAAGGAGGGTAAGAGAACCGGGGACAAGTCCTCCGCCCAGCACCCGGTTCAGCTCCGCATCCGGTAAAATAATCCGCGGACTCTGCTCCAGTGCTATATCAGAGATCAAACGCGGGCGGGATGCCTTCGCTTCCTTCCGGTTCGCAGAACTGCGCCATTGATTCTCCTTTGGTGCTGCCTGCACAACCTCTTCCGCATAGGTATTCCACTCCCCACAGGAAGGGCATTTACCAATCCACTTCGGTGAATTCGCACCGCAGTTCTGACAATAAAATACTGTTTTAACTTTTGCCATCTATCGCTTCTCCATACCGCCGTTAAAACACCAGCTGCAACATGTGCACATCATGGTATTTATCGAATTTAATCCCAACCTCTTTCATGGTCCCGATCAGCTGAAAGCCCATTCGCTCATGCAGATAAATACTCTGTTCATTGCCATGTGTAATACGGGCCAGCAAGGTATGCAGGCCCAACTTCCTTGCCTCAAGCACCAACACTTCCATCAACTGTTTGCCGATTCCTCTCTGACGAAAATCCACATGGACATACAAGGAAGTTTCAGCCGTTGAATCGTACGCGCAGCGATCGCTCCATTTCGACAGAGAAGCCCAGCCTGCTACGCGGCCTTCTGCTTCAGCAACGATCACCGGATGTTGCTCATCATGATGACGGAACCAGAGCAGCCGGTCTTCTGTAGTTTTTTCCTCTGTATCGAATGTAGCCGTTGTATTGCGGACGGCCTCGTTATAAATCTGAGTAATTTCCGGAATATCCTTTTCCTCTGCAGGACGAATGTTCAACATACTGCAAAGGTAATCAAAACAGCACTAGGCGCCCGGTGCTTGTAAATTAAAGAAATCAGCATCACGCAGCATTGCACCCGTTCCTGAAACATCAGGCACTAGTAAACTTCCGTTTCTGTAAACGGCACCTTCAAACGGATCATTGGAAATCAACCGTGGACCATCCAGATCCACCCAGTCGGCCCAGGGACTCAGCTGAGCAGCAGCCATGGCTCCGCAGGTGCTTTCCGACATGCAACCTACCAGCACTTTCAGGCCTGACTTATTTGCCTCTCGCACCATTGCCGCTGCCGGCTCGAGACCGCCGGCTTTTACCAGCTTTACATTCACTCCGTGACAAACGGTACGCAACTCCTGAATATCCCGTAACGATTGCACCGACTCATCCAGAATGATCGGCAAAACAGACTGCCGGTAAACGGCTTCGTAGTCATCTTTCATGGCTACCGGCAAAGGTTGTTCAACAAACAAACACCCGCGATCGGCCAACCACCGGATCCATTCCACTGCTTCCGTCACTGACTTCCAGGCCTGATTAGCATCCACACAGAACAGGGAATGTCCGCTGCTCAAAAACGCATTGATCCGTTCACGGTCATTTACATCTCCCAGTTTTATTTTAAACAGATCAAAATCTTTAGCCTCCTCCAGCTTTTGAAGCATCTCCGCTACACTGCTTATCCCCAAGGTATACGAACACTTTACGGTTCGTTCATCACGGATACCGAAAATGCTGCGTGCCGGTTTACCCGTCAGCTTACCGAATAAATCATACAATGCAATATCAACAGCGGTACGTAAAGGGCCCGGCAGTTGCTCACTGCGGTTGCCAAGCTTCGACAAGGTCTCCTGAATTGCATCTCCACTCTTCATTTCTGCCGGGAACCAATTGTGGAAATCATGCACCAATGCCTCCGCATCATAACCGAGGTAAGGAGGCAAAGCCGCTTCACCGTAACCGTGCTGGTCCATAAAAGAAGCACGAACATAAATCGTATCTGTAAACATTCGGGTACCATGAGCAATACCGAATGCTTGCCGAAACGTCAGCCGGTAATACTTCGCAGATAAAGTCAGACTCATCATAGCGCCAAAAGTAGCAGATCAAAACAGGAAAAGAGGGTTTCGGGATGACAGATAACAGCAGTTTATTCACAGGCATGTAATAATGTCTCGGCTTACCGCCATAAGATGATGTTACTTAAGATGAATTTCATTTACAATCCGAGTCCGAACATGAAAATTGAATAGTTTTGGAGCAAATGAATTCATCAACATATTCAGGCAACTCATCACTGTTTTTATCATTGACACACCAACCAACCGTCCTGGCGCATACATGCTGAAATTCGACCTCAAAAAACTACTGCCCTGGATGATTCCGGTGCTTTTTCAGTTGTTTTTTCTTTTGACAGCTCTAAACAGCCATCATCAATATACGCGCGATTCGCAGGAGTATCTCAATCAGGCATATAACATTTTCCATCATCAGACTTTTTATTGCGGGGAGCCCGGACAACCGGTTACGGATGTTTCTTTATACTCCCGCAGGCCACCGGGATATGGCCTCTTCATCCTGATCACTTCCTTGTTTCTGCATATCCCGAACTTAACGTTGGTTATTCAGTCTGTGTTATCCGTTTTCAACCTTTATCTGGGTTACCGCATAGCCCGATTGCTCGTCCCCTCCTTTCAATCGCCATGGATATTTGCATTGCTCAGTTGCGCTTTACCTTCACAATTTATAATCGCCGCTACATTTATGTCAGAAATTCCTTTTCAGACCGCCTTACTTTTAAGCGGCTACTATCTGCTGTTGTATGAAAAACCCGATGGCCAATATCGTCATCTGTATGTACACCATTTTTTCATTTTCTGTGCTTACATGATCAAGCCGATTGCGGGATTACTTTGGGTCATCAGTGCGTTGTATATTATAGCAACACAGAACGAATCACGCTCAGTGATCCGGCTGGCTGTACTTAGTTTTCTTCACCTGTTGGTTATGGCAGCAGGACTTGCACGAAACTATCATTACACCGGTATCGCAGAGGGATCCAGCATCCCGCATAAAGTCGTTGTTAACTATAATTTGCGCATACTGCTCAGTGAAGTCTACGGCGAATCGCGTTCGTCCATGCTGATGGATTCTCTTCAGGAGGAGATGCAGAAAGAGACCTATGCGCTTCAGTCGGCCATTGCCGATCAGTTTATCCGACAGCAAATTTCCGATCATCCCGCGGCTTATCTGAAAGTCCATACCAGAGGGATGCTTAAATTTTTCATTGACCCCGGCCGGTGGGAAATTGTTCTCTGGGAACAAGGCATGGAAAACGCCGACAATCCCCCTTCTCTGATAACTACCTACCGGACCACCGGATGGGAAGGAGTTGTGCGGATTGCCGGACTCCCGCAATTGATACTTACCTTTTATGCAGCAGTGATGGCGATCGTGTTGTCAGTAATGTTGCTGATCTGGCTTGTCCTCAGGAAAACCAATAAGCACCACAAGCTGTTTATTGCAGGGTTGCTGTTTTACTTTTCATTTATGACCGGCCCTTCAGCCTCAGCAAGATTCAAAATACCGGTTTATCCGCTGATGATCACCGCCGCTTGTTTGCTGCTTACCCATAAACCATCCGCAGAACCAATGCCGGAGAACCGCGGCAAGATGTAAATTTGCACCATGAAAAACGGAGATACACCCCTGCTTAAGAGTACGCTTGCGATCTGCTCAGCCATATTACTTTGGGCAGCCTGGCCGGCCGGAGGTATAGCACCATTGCTTTTTGTAGCGTTGGTTCCGATGCTGTTGCTGGAAGACATTGTTTTTCATCAGCAGAAACAAGGTCTGAAATCCAGATTATTCCCTTACGCTTATCTGGGTTTCATGTGTTTCAACTTTGCCACCACCTGGTGGATCTGGTATGCCAGTGCGTTCGGCATGTTCGGAGCGGTACTAACCAATGCGCTGCTGATGACAACAGTTTTTCAATTATTCCACTTATCGCGAATCCGGTTCGGTAACGCTATCGGATATACGTCATTGATTGTTTTCTGGATGGGCTTCGAATATTTTCACATGGACTGGGACCTCACCTGGCCGTGGCTGAATCTGGGAAATGGCTTTGCTGCCTGGGCGAATATGGTGCAATGGTATGAATTCACCGGCACACAGGGAGGCACGCTGTGGATTTGGTTATCCAACTTGTTATTGTTCCGCATCATCACTGCTCCATCACCAAAACGCAAAACACAACTTACAACGCTCGGGATCGTGATCTTTTTTCCACTCATGTTTTCGTTCTTCCTCCTGAAGCGTTATCAGGAAAAGCCTCATCCGGCAGAAGTCGTTGTTGTACAGCCTAACATCGACCCGTACAATGAGAAGTTCAATGGCAGTAACGATGAACAACTCGACAAAATGCTAAGGCTGGCAAATTCAGCAGTAACTCCCAAGACAAGACTCGTTGTTTTACCGGAAACAGCATTACCCACCGGCATCTGGTCGGAGGACATCGAAAACCACCGGCTCATTCTGCGGCTCAAAGCCTTTTCGATGGAACATCCCGGACTCCGTATCCTGACTGGACTTTCGTACTACCGGTTCTTTCACGAAGGAGAAAAACTGAGTCCTACCGCTCGCAGCTTTAAACAAGGACCTGGCCATTACGATGCTTACAATGCAGCCATGCAGATTCAGGGCAACAACGCATTTCAGTATCATTTTAAATCACGTCTGGTTCCGGGAGTTGAAAAGATGCCATTTCCGATTTTGTTTGGCTATCTCGAAAATTTCGCAATCGATCTGGGCGGTATCACCGGTAGTCTGGGGGTACAGGAACACCCCTCTGTCTTTACCGGCGATAGCATCACGGCAGCTCCCGTCATTTGTTATGAGTCAATCTACGGTGAATATGTAGGAGAATATATCCGCAAAGGAGCAAACCTCATCTGCATCATGACCAACGATGGCTGGTGGAGTGATACGCCCGGTTACCGGCAACATTGTCAGTATGCGCGATTGCGGGCAATCGAACACCGGCGAAGCGTAGCGCGATCTGCCAATACCGGAATCTCCTGTTTTATTGACCAGACGGGAAAAATCAGCCAGGCTACCTCCTGGTGGGTACCGGCTGTTATTAAATCGGAAGTGAATATCAACAACGACCTGACCTTCTACAGTACGCACGGAGATCTCCTGGGCCGTACTGCTTATTATGTATCAGGATTTCTCCTGGCAATCACGCTATTGGGTGGTTTTTTCCGGAGAAGAAAATAATCCGGTATAATCTCCCCGATTCAACGTAATTTTGCAATCCGATTTATCTACTTATGTCAGTATACGATGCTATTGTTATCGGTTCAGGTCCCGGAGGATATGTAACCGCTATTCGTCTGGCCCAGCTGGGAAAGAAAACCGCATTGGTTGAAAAATACAGTTCACTCGGCGGTACCTGCCTGAATGTTGGCTGCATTCCCTCCAAAGCACTGCTCGATTCATCCGAGCATTTCCATCAGGCTGCACATCATTTTTCTGCGCATGGCATCGGTTTAAAAGACCTGACACTTGATTTCGGGAAGATGATATCCCGGAAAAATGATGTTGTGGCGCAAACGGTAGAAGGCATTCGCTTTCTGATGAAGAAGAACAAGATCGATGTGTTTGAAGGTACCGGCAGTTTTGCGGATAGCCATACTGTTATAGTGACCGGAGCCGACGGAAAAACACAGGAACTGAAAACAACGAGCACGGTGATTGCCACCGGATCAAAACCATCGGTCCTGCGAGGCGTAACCATCGACAAACAACGCATCATCACCTCAACCGAAGCTTTGAATCTGAAAGAAGTCCCGAAACATCTGATGATCATCGGAGGCGGAGTCATCGGACTAGAGCTTGGCTCCGTGTACGCACGGCTGGGCGCAAAAGTCAGCGTTGTAGAATACCTCGATACCTTGATTCCATCCATGGACCAGGCGTTGGGTAAAGAACTCCAGAAGGTATTACAGAAACAGGGTCTCAGTTTTTATCTCCGCCATGGAGTCACAGCTGTTACCTCTGACGGCATGGAAGTGACGCTGACCGCCACCTCCGCTAAAGACAATAAAACCATAACACTCAAAGGAGACTATTGTCTCGTAGCAGTAGGACGTTCTCCCTATACACAAGGCCTGGGACTTGAAAAAGCCGGAGTGCAGACTGACGAGCGCGGGCGCATCGTTGTCAATGAACATCTTGAAACGTCAGTAAAAAACATCTTTGCAATTGGCGATGTAGTGAGAGGTGCCATGCTGGCCCATAAAGCGGAAGAAGAAGGTGTTTTTGTTGCCGAACATATTGCCGGACAAAAACCTCATATCAACTACCGATTGATTCCCGGCGTGGTATATACCTGGCCGGAAGTGGCGGGCGTTGGCTATACAGAAGAAGAGCTCAAACAAAGTGGCAGAGGATATAAATCGGGAAGCTTTCCTTTCAAAGCCAGTGGGCGCGCAAGAGCTTCAATGGACACCGACGGATTCATCAAAGTTCTGGCAGATAAAGAAACCGATGAAATTCTCGGAGTGCACATGATTGGCCCCCGGGCAGCAGATATGATTGCAGAAGCCGTAGTAGCTATGGAATACAGGGCATCGGCAGAAGACATCGCACGCATGAGTCATGCCCATCCTACATTTACTGAAGCACTTAAGGAAGCATGCCTGGCAGCTACGGAAAACAGAGCCATTCACATGTAGCCAAAACGTATGTCACTGTAAACTGATTTCCATTATTACTTGCAACCAACTGATTGACAACCTGCTGCAAAAATCAGTTATTGTATTTTTTTAATAATTCAAACCGATGGCTTACCTTAGTAGGATTAAATAAATCAACAACCAATATGAAAAAATTATTACTGGTACTTACCAGTATAATATTGACGCTTCAAGGTTCAGCTCAATCATGGAGTTGGGCAACATCCGGAGGCGGCAGATCGAACTCTGACGGATATACTGCTATTGCAAAAGATGCTTCCGGAAACATTTATATCTGTGGAGATTTTGAAGGCACCAAATCATTTGGTTCTGCGAGTCTCACAACAGTAGGATTCGCAGATGCCTTTCTTGCAAAATACAATTCAAGCGGAGTTTACCAATGGAGTGTACAGTTCAGCGGAACAACGTTTTCCAGCTCTGTAGAAGCAGGTGGAATTATGGTTGATGGCTCCGGCAACGTATATTTCTGTGGTAACTTCAGCTATACCGTTACGGCAGGTGGCAACACGTATACCAATTCCGGCGGAAACAATGACGCGATCATTGCAAAATATGATCCATCCGGAAATTTTGTCTGGGCACGTCAGCTCGGCGGAAACGGAAACGAACGCATCACACAAGCACGTTATTATAATAACAACATCTATGTAACCGGAAGTTATTCTGCTGCTTTCACCGTTGGCAGTGTTTCTTTCGCTGCTCCTACTTCTGCATCTGACGATGCCTTCCTGCTTAAACTGAACATTAACAACAGTCCGCAATGGGGTGTGAAAGGCGGTGGCACTATGGATGATCGCGGACTTTCGCTGGATGCGGGTCCGGGAGGAATTTATTACGGTGGTTATTTCACCGGCAATGCCAACTTCGGAGGCACCAACCTTATTTCCGGAACTGTTCAGGGTGTTTATCAATCCGATTGGTTCATCGTTAAACTTACTGAAGCGGGTACACAGACCTGGGCGAAAGATTTCGGAGGAAACTTTGGTGAGCAGTGTATGGGTATCAGTCAGGATCCATTTGGCGGCGTCTTCTGCATTGGTAACTTCTATGGCTCATCCATTTTCGGTGCAGGAATGACACTGACCGAATATTCACCGGGAAATCCTGCAGGGAACGGAGATGCCTTCGTTTGCAAGCTGGATGCAAGCACCGGAACGTGTCAATGGGTTCGTCATATCCGTTGCACTACAGGCGACAACAATGAAATCGGAGCATCTATCTCCTGTGATCCGGGCGGCAGTGCTTATGTTATCGGATCGTTCAATGCAACAACAACGTTCGGCAATGCTGCCAATCAAACCGGTCCAACATTATCTGCCACCGCAAATCCCGGAAAAGACACGTATGTTGGAAAATACAGTACCTCAGGCACCTTACTTTGGGTAGTGAAAGTTGGTGGAAACAACATTGATGTTGGCAAATCCATCCTCTGGGATGCCAATGGTTACTGCACTGTTGCCGGTAATTTCAGCGCCAGCATTACAGTAGCAACCGGAATGGTCATTACGGCTGCCACTGCCTCTTCCAGCTATTATATTGCGCGTTATAACGGACTAACAGCAGGGATAGCCGAAAACAACGATCTGAACGTTGAGTTATTCCCGAATCCCGCTTCGGATATTCTCCACATTTCGATGCCGGTGCAGATTCTGATCGACAGAATAGAAATCTATTCGCTGAACGGCGCACAGGTAAAGACAGAAAAAATCGGCCTTACCAGCGGAGAAGTAAATATGAATATCGATGACCTGAGTACCGGATCCTACATGGTTCGTTTGATTACTGACCAGGGAGTAGCATCAAAAATGATTCAGGTGAAATAATTCATCTGCTTATATAAAAAGAAAGCGGCTGTTTCAATGAAACAGCCGCTTTCTTTTTTATGTGAATTTCTTAGTGACCTTCACCCAGAAAAACTTCTCCCAACTCAACCTTCTCAACCAGGTCACTGATTTTAGTATCGCGCAAGGTGTTTACCAGCGTGTCGCGACAAGCTGCATAATCATGATGCAGCGGACATGGCTTATCGGAACTGCAGTTCTTTTTGCCCATAAGACAAGAACTCAATACCGCTCTTCCATCAGTCACTTTCAACACCTCATAAGCTGGCAAATTCAATGTTTTATCATCTGCCCAAAATCCGCCACCCGGACCTTTCAAGGAGTTGATGATTCCATTACGAACCAGGTCTTGCATAATCTTTCCTAAAAAATGATGCGGAACATCAATACTCTCCGACAACTCCTGAAGATTTACTTTCCTGCCGTTACGTCCGTGCAAACCCACATAGGTGACTGCACGCAATGCATAAGCGAAGGTTTTTGATAACATAACATCGCAAAGAAAAGATAAACAGGTAATTAACTCCATTGACCTATGTCACTCCTGTTGCTAAAATTTTACACGCTTTTACAACTGACTGAATTTCATTAATTTATAAAATTAATTTTCAATACTCATATTCAAACATGACTTCTGTCATTTTTAATCCGGAAACCAGCAGGTACGTTTGCGGGTATTAAAGATAATAGCATCTTTATATCTTTAATTAAACAAAAAACTGACATCATGAAAAACACACGCCACATCTTCTTAACAATGCTGATTCCCGGACTTCTGTTCATTGCTTCCTGCACGAGCCGTCAGGAGGCTGAAGACGCAGCGAAAAACTCTCCATCTCCCATTGAGGCTGCCGAACAACAACCTGAAACACATGGTTTGGAAAAGAAAGAAATCACTTTAAACGACCCTCTCAATCAGGAGTGGATAGCCAACGGGCAAAAGATTTATGATACCAAATGTTTATCCTGTCACAAACTCACTGACGAAAAACTGGTGGGTCCGGGTTGGAAAGGTGTCACACAACGTCGTGAACCACTTTGGATCTTGAATATGATCACCAATGTGGACATGATGCTGGAGAAAAACCCCGAAGCACAAAAACTGCTTGAACAGTGTTTGGTCCGGATGCCCAATCAAAATCTTACTGACGACGAAGCACGTCAGATCCTCGAATTTATGTTCCACAACGACGGAAAAAAATAAATTATAACCTGCCCTAATCCTATTCATCTTATGTCACCTATCAAAAACATGCTGACTGCAGTGGCTGCAACCACACTGCTCGCATCATTAACCGGTTGCGCTCCCAAGAATCCTTCACAAGCTATTACCGGTGATGCCGCTGAAAAAGTGTACGTTGCTCCGGGAAAGCACGATGAATTCTACAATATTGTTTCCGGTGGTTTTAGTGGTCAGGTAAGCGTATATGGTTTACCCTCCGGCCGTTTATTCCGTCAGATTCCGGTATTCTCGCAGGATCCTCAAACAGGCTGGGGTTATGCAGAAGAATCAAAACCCATGCTGAACACTTCACATGGTTTTGCTCCCTGGGATGACAGCCACCACATCGCTCTTTCAACGACTAACGGAGAACACGATGGACGCTGGATTTTCATCAACGGCAATAACACTCCGCGTATCGCACGAATCGATTTTAAAACTTTCCGCACCGCGGAAATTATTGAAATTCCAAACGCCTCCGGTAACCACAGCTCTCCGTTCATCACAGAGAATTCGGAATATGCAGTTGCCGGCACCCGCTTCTCTTTCCCGCTGGACTATGAGGGAGCCAATACAGATGTGCCCATCAATACGTATAAACAAAACTTCAAAGGAACCGTTTCGTTTGTTGGTATTGATCCGCAAACCGGTCATATGAACGTGAGCTTTCAGGTTTTATTACCTGGAATCAACTTTGACTTATCCCGCTGCGGCCGGGGTCCATCACATGACTGGTTCTTCTTCTCCTGTTATAACACAGAGCAAGCCAATACCCTGTTAGAAGTGAATGCATCACAGAAAGACAAGGATTTTATCATGGCTGTGAACTGGAAGAAATGCGAAGACTATATCAAAGCCGGAAAAGGGAAAAAGCTGAAAGTGAAATATGCGCACAATGTATGGAATGAAAAAACACATACAGCAACATCTACCATGATCACTGAAGTACTGGGTCTTGATCCGAAAGAACTCAAAGACATCGTGTACTTTATGCCTTGCCCGAAATCACCACACGGCTGCGACGTGGATCCTTCCGGTAAATACATTGTTGGTTCAGGCAAACTTGCAGCTATCATTCCGGTATTCTCTTTCGACAAAATGTTGAAAGCAATCGCCGATAAAAACTTCGAAGGTGAATACGATGGTATTCCTGTATTGAAATATGCAGATGTATTACACGGTGAAGTTCAGAAGCCAGGTCTTGGTCCGTTACATACCGAATTTGACGGAAAAGGATTTGCCTATACTTCCTTCTTCGTAAGTTCTGAAATCGTAAAATGGGACATTGAGAAGCTGCAGGTTGTTGACCGAGCTCCTACTTACTATTCCATTGGTCACCTCTGCATACCGGGCGGACCTACACGCAAGCCACATGGAAAATATGTAATCGCCTATAACAAAATCACCAAAGACCGCTATCTGCCAACCGGACCGGAGTTAACTCAATCCGCTCAGTTATATGACATCTCCGGCGAGAAAATGAAACTCCTCCTCGACTTCCCGACTGTTGGTGAGCCGCACTATGCCGAAGCAATTCCTGCATCCCTGGTGGAAAAGAACTCCCTGAAAATTTACAGGATCGAAGACAACAACCACCCCTATGTTTGTAAGAGCGAGAAAGATGCCCGGGTGGTACGGGAAGGAAATAAAGTTCATGTATACATGACTGCCATCCGTTCTCACTTTAATCCCGACAATATCGAAGGCGTGCGCATGGGCGATGAAGTTTACTTCCACATCACCAATCTGGAACAGGACTGGGACGTACCACATGGATTTGCAGTAAAAGGTGCATCCAATGCTGAATTACTGATCATGCCAGGAGAAACCCAAACATTGAAATGGGTACCGGATCGTGTAGGTGTTCAGCCTATCTATTGCACCGATTTCTGTTCTGCACTTCACCAGGAAATGCAAGGATATGTACGAGTATCCCCGGCAGGTTCTGCTACTCCGCTCAGCTGGTCAACCGGAAAGAACTCCGACGCCGGCGTGTCTGAAGCAGCTAAGTAAAAATTACTCTTCGAAAGAGAGCATGCAGCCTGAAGGTATGTCAATGATGTGTTCATACCGGCAGCGCAGGAATGAATCAGGTTGCGTGCTCTCCGACGAAGTAAAATCAACATCATGAAAAAATCATCCCGAATACTGCTTGCCATTCTATCACTTGGCATGTTGTCAAGTCTATTCCTCCCGCTTTGGCAGATTCAACTCTGGGCACCTCAATACCCGGAAGGTCTGAACATGAAAATCTGGCACAACCATCTCAGTGGTGCTTTTGATATCATCAACGGTCTGAATCACTATATCGGCATGAAGCTGATCAAGGAAGAAATGTTTCCTGAACTGGCTTATATTGGTATCCTCATTTGCATTTACGTAGCGATCGGAATACTGACAGCGATCACAGGCAAAAGAGCATTGCTGAAAGTATTCGTGGTAACGGGTATCGTGTATGGTCTTGCAGCACTATATGATTTCTATCAATGGGGTTATGATTACGGACATAATCTCGATGAAAATGCAGCCATCAAAGTTCCCGGCATGTCGTACCAGCCACCGGTGATCGGGTATAAAAACCTGCTCAACTTCACCGCCTACTCTGGCCCCGACTATGGTGGATGGGTGATCATTGGTGTTAGCTTAGCTGCCATGGCAATTCTCGTTTGGGAATTGCGCGGAGCAAAAAAAGCCAAAGCAGTCCATAACACGATGGCAATGGCCGCCGGACTGACCATCGTTTGTCTCTTCTCCTCTTGCTCCGCTGATGGACCTGCTCCAATACGTTACGGCAAAGATGAATGTGACCATTGCAGGATGACACTGACAGATGTGAAATACGGAGCCGAACTCATCACTCAAACCAATAAGGTATTCAAGTTTGATGATGTAATCTGCCTGGTAAATTACATGAACAACAACAAAGAAACCGCTCTCAAAACCAAACAACTCTATATCGTTGACTTTTCACACGAAGGACAGTTTGTGGAAGCTGTAAAAGGTTTCTTTCTCCATTCCCAAATGCTGAGCAGTCCCATGGGCGGTCAGGTAGCCTCCTTTACTACTGCCACCGACAGGGATGCAGCCATGAAAAATTTCAACGACGCGAAAGCCATGGACTGGAACAAGGTCCGCGAGTTGTATTAACCCGCTTTATGAAACGCCACCTCCTGCTTCTTGTCTTCCTTTCATTCATCGTTCATCAGGCCGATGCAACAACCATACATGTTGCCAGATCCGGTGCTGTAAAACATGTTACAGAAGGAATTAAAATGGCTTCCGACGGAGATACTGTGATCGTATCTGCCGGTCATTACCAGGAAGAAACCATCGACATCAACAAATCCATTCTGCTGCTAGCCAATGGTGAAGTGATACTCGACGGCCAGGGGAAAATTGAGATCATTACCGTCACCAAAGGTCACGTAACCATCGATGGTTTTCACATCATCAACAGCGGCAATCAGAGTATGCGGGATATTGCCGGAATCAAAGTGTTGGCATGCCGCTACGTCACCATTCGGAACAACACCGTTGACAATTGCAACTTCGGCATCTATCTCAGTAATACCGTTGGCTGTAAGGTGCAACGCAACACCATGCATGGCAACAGCCTTCGCGATAAAACCATCGGCAACGGGATCCATGTTTGGAAAGGTGACAGCGTATTGATCGAAAACAATCACTCCACCTTTCAGCGTGACGGAATCTATTTTGAATTCGTCACCAATTCAATGATCCGGAATAATCTGTCTGAAAACAATATACGTTATGGTTTACATTTTATGTTTTCGCACAGCAATACATATGCTTCCAATCGCTTCACGGGAAACGGAGCCGGTGTAGCTGTGATGTATTCACACAACGTCACCATGTACCGTAACTCCTTCGATCATAACTGGGGCTCCTCCGCCTACGGGATACTGTTGAAAGATATCAGCGACAGCAAGATCACCGAAAATGAATTCACCTACAACTCAGCAGGTATTTACATGGAAGGCAGCAACCGGATCGAAATGAAGCAAAACCTCTTCAAAGCAAACGGATGGGCTTTACGTGTACAGGCCAGTTGCCAGGAAGTGAATATCTCCGGTAACAACTTCATCGGAAATACCTTCGATGTTTCGACCAATGGCGAAACACAACTTAACTATTTCAAAAGCAACTACTGGGATAAATACGAAGGATATGATCTCAACCGCGATGGTGTTGGTGACATTCCCTTTCGTCCGGTAAGCCTGTTCTCCATTATCGTAGAACAGTTACCTCCCGGTTTATTACTCATACACAGTTTCATGGTTTTCCTCCTCGACAAAGCAGAGAAAATCATTCCCTCACTGACCCCGGCTGATCTCATCGACGAATCTCCACAGGTAAAACCGCTGAATCTTCACCCGCGCGTCTTATCCGTATCCATGTACAAAAACGACCTAATTACCAACCTAATCTAAATACCTCTGATCATGAAAAAAAATGCAGTAAAATTCTTCATCATTGTTTCTGCAATCACCGTTTCATTCTTCACAACAGGATGTGGCGGCAACAACCAGGAACAAAGTCCATCAGTTCCCGCAACAGAAGAAGCAGCAGGAGCAGGTCAATCCGGAGTAACTGACGATGTGTCACAAAAAGACGTTGTTAAAGTCGCTGCCGGCAGTGCCGATCATACCACACTCGTTGCAGCCGTAAAAGCAGCAGAGCTGGTCGATGTACTCAGCAATGCCGGACCCTTCACCGTGTTTGCACCAACCAACGAAGCCTTCAACAAACTTCCTGCAGGAACTGTGGATGACTTGCTGAAGCCGGAAAACAAATCAAAACTCCAGGACATCCTCCAATACCATGTAGCCGTTGCTGTGTACAAACCTGAAATGTTTCAGGACGGACAAACCATCGGAATGGCAAACAGCGGCAATGTAAAAATCAGTGTAAAAGACGGAGTGATCATGGTGAACGGAACGGCAAAAGTAATTGCATCTATTCCGGCCAGCAATGGAATCATCCATGTAATCGACAATGTTTTACTTCCTCAATAATCAACAGTGATACGAGTATCTGACATAAGTAAATCCTTTGGCAAGTCCCGCATTCTTGACGGACTTACAATCGACCTGAACCAGGGCCGGTCTGTGGCGTTGATCGGCCCGAACGGTTCGGGAAAAACCACCTTCATCAAATGTTTGCTCGGCCTCTGTATTCCCGATAAAGGAACCATCGAGGTGTCAGGGCAAAACATCAAAGGTGCCTGGGAATACCGGAATCAAATCGGTTATATGCCACAGATCGGTCGCTACCCTGACAACATCACCGTACGTCATATGATTGAAATGATTCAGGGCATTCGTTACCCGGGCAAAAACGATCCCGACCCCGAACTCTATGAATCGTTCGACATTCGTTCGTTTGAACATAAAACCATGCAATCACTCAGCGGAGGAATGCGTCAGAAAGTAAGTGCCTGCGTTGCCTTCATGTTTAACCCGGACATTCTTATCCTCGATGAACCCACTGCAGGACTCGACCCTGTTTCTTCAGAAATCCTGAAGGAGAAAGTCATCCGTGAACAGCAAAAGGGTAAGTTAATTCTCATCACATCCCATATCCTCACCGACCTGGAAGACATCGCTTCCGACATTGCATTTATACATGAAGGGAAACTCATCTTCTTCAAGAGTGCTGAGGCTTTAAAACAGGAAACAGGAACTACCCAGCTTTCCCGTTCCATTGCACAGATCATGCAACAAAACAAATATTACGCCTGAAATTACGTATGTTTACCAATAGAAAGAGAACGCCAGCCACCTCTTCAGCAACAGCAATATCGGTGGTGTTGACATCAGAAATGAAAGCGGAAGAAACAACGATCAGCTACGGCTCACGGCCGTATATACTTTTGAAACTACTGCGGTATGTTTTAACAGACATCCTGAAAAACCGGATGGTACTCATGTATACCGTTTTCCTGTTCGCAGTATCCTTTGGTATGCTTTCGATGAGCGGTGATCCGTTGAAGGGTATTGCGAGCCTGCTGAATATTTTACTGCTGGTCACTCCATTACTCAGTATTATTTTCCCGACGATCTACTTCTACAATTCTTACGAATTTACCGAGTTGCTGGCTGCACAGCCTGTAAAAAGAAAAACCATTCTCATCAGCCAGTATCTCGGCCTGAGCATTTCCCTTATTCTTTCACTGCTGATCGGTGCCGGAATCCCCATTCTGCTCCTTGCACCGGGTAACGAAGGCCTGACCCTGATTGCTGCTATGTCGGCGCTGACGCTGGTATTTGTTTCTCTCGCTATGCTGTCCGCCCAACTCACCCGTGATAAAGCACGAGGTATCGGACTCAGTATTCTGCTCTGGTTCTATTTCACATTGCTCTACGATGCGATCATGCTGATGGTGATGTTCGCTTACATCGATTATCCGATGGAGAAATTAACACTGACCATGGTTGCGCTGAATCCGATTGACCTGGCCCGTACGATTGTTTTGTTACAACTCGATGTATCAGCCTTGATGGGTTATACGGGTGCTTTGATGCAGGAAATTATGGGCAGCTCCACCGGCATCATTGCCGCTACCGGCATCATGCTGTTGTGGGCTATACTTCCATTTGCTATTGCACTGCGACGATTTAACAGACGGGACTTTTAACAACATACGGAAACACTATTCATCATTCAGATTAATAGTACAACCAAACCAGCCAAGGGAACACGGATAACGCTGATCTTGCGAATCGTCGCGGATTAGTGCATTATTGCAATATGAGGCCTCATCCCGCTCAGGCGAGGATTCTCTACTAGTGGAGAGAGATAATGCTTATATCTGCATCTCTGCGTCTCTGTGCCTCTGTGAGAACATTTGTTGGGGTAGAGGGAAAACAGATAACACGGATCCAGTAGATCCTCCGTACAGAGGATCGCGGATTTAATTTGTCTTAATGCCAGCCTCAACACATGAGGCCTCACCCCGACCCTCTCCAGTGGAGAGGGAGAATAATTTTCTCTGCATTTTTGCATCTTCAAATCTCTGCGTCTCTGCTCCCGATAGCTATCGGGATCTGCGAGAATATTCGTTGGGGTAGAAGAAACACAGAAGACACTGATCCGGCAAATGGTAGCGAATATTACTTGTTTTAGCTCTGAATGCAACCGGCTACTTTCACGCCTGAAAAAACCAGTTAAAATCAGTTAGCGCGGCTACGATATCTGCACAAACCTTCTTCGAGGTATTTTTTATAGAGATCTACTTCAGGAGTATATCCGCGAGGCTCTGCCAAAAGAATACCGTTATTGTCCAGCAACACATAATACGGCTGCGAATTGGTTTTGTAAATCCGACTCTGCAGATCGCTCCACTTTTGTCCGGTCGTGCGGATCGTTTTTCCGGTGAAACTGCTTACAAACTGTTGTTCTTCCGGAAGCTCAGTTTTATCATCTACATACAGAGAAATCAATACATAATCATCCGAAAGAAACTTGAGAATTTCCGGCTGCGACCACACATTATCTTCCATCTTCCTGCAGTTTACACAACTCCATCCGGTAAAGTCAATCATCACCGGCTTACCCATCTGCTTTGCATACGCCATACCCGCCTCGTAATCGTGATAACAATTGAGGTTATGCGGACAACTTTCGGCATGCGACCCGGAGCCTTCTGTTTTGATCCACTCTTTGTAAAACTCTGGTGGCGGGAATCCGCTGATTATGCGCAACGGTGCTCCCAATAATCCGGGAATCAGATACATGCTGAAGGTAAATGCGAGAATTGCTACAATCAATCGTCCGGTGCCGAGATAGTGCATATCACTGTCGTGCGAGAATTTGATTTTTCCGATGAGATACAGTCCCATCAATCCGAAGATCACAATCCATATCGCAATAAACAATTCACGTTTGAGCAATCCCCAGTGATACGCCAGATCTACATTCGAGAGGAATTTCATCGCCAGTGCGAGCTCAAGAAATCCGAGCACTACTTTCACGGAGTTGAGCCATCCACCTGATTTCGGCAATGAGTTCAACCATCCCGGGAAGGCGGCGAAGAGTCCGAAGGGTAATGCCAGGGCGAGTGAGAATCCGGTCATGCCCATGATCGGACCGAGATATGAATTTCCATGCGCTGCTTCAACGAGTAAGGTACCGATGATCGGACCCGTACAGCTGAACGAAACCAGACTCAAGGTAAACGCCATGAAGAAGATGCCGATCAATCCGCCTTTGTCAGAAGCCTGATCCGCCTTATTCACCCAGGAACTGGGCAGGGTAATTTCAAATGCACCGAAGAAGGATAACGCAAAGATGAAGAAGATGACGAAGAACAACATGTTGAAGAACACGTTACTGGCCATCGCATTTAAAGCATCAGAACCGAGTGTTACCGTAACCAGGAATCCAAGCAAAACGTAAATCGCAATGATAGAAGAAGAATAAATCATCGCGTTGGCGATTCCTTTGCTGCGGGTCGGGCTTCGTTTGGTGAAGAAGCTCACCGTAAGCGGAATCATCGGAAACACACAAGGCGTCAGCAAGGCGAGAAATCCTCCTACCATACCGGCGATGAAGATTCCCCAATAGGATTTATCTGTTGAAGCTATTTTATCACCACTACCGCATCCGGGTTCGAGTTTTGAAAGATCGCCGCTGGGCTCAGGGATTTTTCCGGCTACTGAAGAGGCAGGCTGCGCGGTTGGCAAAGCTGTCGTATCAGCGATTGCAGATGAGGCGGAGTCGGCAGGATCACTAACGGCATCTGTAGCCGAAGTTTTCTCGGTGCCCTTGATTTCAAACACGAAGGCCGTATCCAGATAATAACAGGCTTGATCATTACATACCTGATAGCGTACGTTGCCTTTGATCTTAAAAGACTCCTTCGTATTGAACTTTACTTTTTGACGGAACTCGGCTTTTGAATCGTACGACCATACATCTACTCCAAACACATCATCATAGGCCTTATGCGGTTCCGATTCAGTAGGCTTTCCCACCATCGAAAAGTTCTTGCTTTTATCAAACTGCAACTCTGTAGGACCCGAACCGCCCGGAGGTGTATACTGCGAATAGATGTGATAGCCTTTATCAATCGTGGCTTTGAAAATCAAAGTTGCACCTTCAGTCGTTGGCTCCATGGAGAACTTCCACTTCACCGTATGCTCCATCTGCGCAGTAGCAGCAGTGGAAACAATCATCAGCAGGAATACAACGAGGGACTTTATCTTATTCAACAACATACGTTTTTATCGTTCGGGGGTAAGGGTTTCAAAGATAGTTAAACGGTGAAAAAGACCATTTGGTGCAAAACGAAATGTTAATGTTCACCGGGGGTTCCGGAGATAAAACCAGGTGACCCCATTGTCTACTTCGTCGTAAGTGACGGGGTCCTGCTTGCGGTGCTCCCAGAAATAGCTCATCAGGGCAAAATCGCCGGAACAGCCTGAAGTATGCATCACTAACAGTCCGATAGCCAGCCAGTTCCATGCGTCAGGCAGGATGAATGCCAGCAGCACAAACACGGTATTCAGTATCAGAAAGGGTGCGATGGCAAGGAGAAAAAAAGGTTGGGCGCGGGTTACAAACCGGTCGGCCATGGCGTAAAAAACCAGCTTCCTCCATACCGCCTTGTACTGAACCGAGGGCGCTCCGGCCAGCTTATAGCCGATGCCGTGGATGGCTTCATGGACAGGAATCACCAGTACAAAGGCCGCGAAACCGAGGAAGAATCGGGCAGTGACGAGTCCCAGCGGCAGATCGGTCAGGAACATCCCGGTAATAGCACTCAGCACCAGCACCACATTGAAGCCCCAATAGAAAATCATGACCGGATTCCGCAGGAAGACATAGTCCTTCACGAAGGCAACCAGATCGTTGTGTTCGAGCCGGGCATGTAAGGTATAGCCCTGCTGTTCGAGGTTTTCCGGTGTCAAAATACTCATGTTTCAAAGATAGGCCATACCGCAATTCAGTGGTTCGGCTTGCGTTGATGAGTCAGGAATCCCTAATTTTGGTGCACGAAACAACACAACGTATGAGCCTCGACCCGAAACGTTATCCGATTGGAAAATTTACAGCACCAGAAAATATTACTGAACATCATATCAGTGTCTGGACCGATGTGATCGAAACACTGCCGCATAAAATGCGTGAAGCCGTGAATGGTCTGACCGCAGAACAACTCGACTCTACCTACCGTGAAGACGGATGGACACTCCGTCAGGTGGTACACCATACGGCAGACAGCCACATGAATGCCTACATCCGCTTTAAACTTGCGTTGACGGAAGATAACCCAACCATTCGTCCGTACATGGAAGAGAAATGGGCAGATACCATCGAAGCCAAATACGGACAGATTGAAATTTCACTGAAGATCCTTGAAGCTTTGCATGCCCGGTGGACCATGGTGCTGCGCAATTTGAATTCGCATGACTGGACCCGGACCTATTATCATCCGGACAACAAACGCACCTACCGTTTAGACGAAGCACTGGGATTATACGCCTGGCATTCCGAGCACCACGTGGCGCATATTACTATGCGGAGAAATTCAGGCTGGTAAGGTAGAGCGGAGCCGTGTAAGCAGATAAATGCAACCGGCAAAAAGGAAGAACGCCACCGCCTGATGCAATACTCCGAGCCATAATGGAACCTGGAGCAAGAGTGTTGTGATGCCAAGGACAACCTGCATGACAACACCGGCACCCAATAAAAGTACTGCCGATTTTTGTCCGCTGCTCACTCCCGGGCTCGCAAAGATTTTATAACCCAGCACCGCGACAAATAAAGTAATCAGATACGCCATGCAGCGGTGGATGAACTGCACCGTAGCGAGGCTGTTGACCAGACTCGACAAACCATCATTTTGCCAGGTAAAGAACACGGAATTCGCGATCCATTCGTCGCCCATTTTTGGCCAGGTATTATACACCATGCCAGCCTTGGTACCGGCCACGAACGCGCCGTAGATGATCTGAACGGTAACCAACACGAGCAGCCATGTTGCTGCTGTCCGGTATTTCGTTAATCCATCAGCGTTAGGTGCCGGTTTATTGTAGATTTCGCCCAGCGCGGTATGGAAAATATAGCCGAATGTGATAAATGCAAACGTAAGGTGGATCGCCAGCCGGATATGGCTCACGCGGACATTTTGTGTGAGACCAGACGATACCATGTACCAGCCCAGAAATCCCTGAATACCTCCCAGCACAAACATAAACAAGAGCTTGGGCAGGAGATGTGATGGAATAGCCCGTTTGATGATGAAGAAAACGAAGCCAATCATAAACACCACGCCGATCATCCGGCCGAACAACCGGTGGATGTATTCCCAGAAGAAGATAAATTTAAAATCCTCCAGCGTAAAATGGGAGTTGATCTGCTGATATTGCGGAATCTGCTTATACTTCTCAAACTCGGCGGTCCACTGCGCTTCATTGAGCGGAGGAATTGCACCAGTCACCACTTTCCATTCGGTGATCGACAAACCTGAGCCCGTTAACCGTGTGATGCCACCCACCACCACCATGCCGAACACCAGAAAGCAGCCGGCAAATAACCAGATCAGCAAAGAGCGTTTATAGGTTTCGTGGGGGGTAGAGAGGGTTGACATCACGTGAAGATTTTTATTTTTTCTCTGCTTCTTTCAATACAAGCTGCGCTGTGGTACGGCTCCGTTGCTCGAGGAGAATTTCACGTCCGTTGGCCAAGGTATCGATGGTAGACGGGAAATAATAGCGGATCGTATAGAGTTGTACACCCTGGTTATAACGCACCCAGTAATCCTTCTTTAACAATTCAATCAGCTTCGGAGTTTTTGATTCGTCATCATCTACGCAGACAGAAAATGAAATTGCCGAATTCTGCATCAGGTTGATCTTCACCCCCAGTCCCGCAAATGCAGAGAAAATACTGCTGAGATTCTCCTCGGCGATAAAACTGAAATCGCGGGCGGCAATAGAAATCAGCACCTGTTCGCTCTTGAAGATAAACGATGGCACCTGCGGTTTGGTTTGCAGGTCCTTCCCGATCATCGTGCCTTTCGCCGACGGCTGCACAAACGATTTTACATACAACGGGATATTCTTATTCTCCAGCGGCTTGATGGTTTTCGGGTGAATCACGGATGCACCGTAATATGCCAACTCGATGGCATCATGATAACTGAGCTGTTCGAGTTTCTGTGCATCGCTGAAATATTTGGGATCGGCGTTCAGCACACCGGGCACGTCCTTCCAGATTGTCACCGATTCACCGTCCAGCAAATGCGCCAGGATGGCGGCTGTATAATCCGAGCCTTCGCGGCCGAGGGTAGTGGTGAAATTCTCGCTCGTAGCACCAATGAAACCCTGCGTGATCACGATCGGGTTACGCTCGTTCAGCATCGAAGGAATCAGCTCCTTCATCCGTTTCCCGCTCTCCTCCCAGTTTACTTTTCCTTCGCGGTACGTATTATCTGTCAACAAACAATCGCGGATATCGAGCCAGCGGTTGGCGATACCCTGAGCATCGAGGTACGCCGAAACAATGGTGGTAGACACCAGTTCCCCGACCGACACAATCTGATCATACACAAAATCATACTCCCGCGGCTGATCCTCCAGGGTCCACTCCACTTCCACAAACAGGTTATTCACTTTCGTATAGACGGGTGCGTTAGTATCTGTAAAAAGCGCGTCCATGATATCAGCATGATACTGTTTCACCTCGTTCAGCAAGGCAGTCGCCTCGCCGGTTTGTCTGCAATGCGCCTTCACCACCCGCTCCAGCGCGTTGGTAGTCTTTCCCATAGCGGAAATCACCACCGTCAGCTTCTCCCCCGGAAACAATTTAAGGATCGACGCCATATTTTTCACAGCTTCTGCATCCTTCACGGAAGCACCGCCAAACTTGAATACTTTCATTCTTTCTAAAACGAGGTCAGGTTAATATTCGCGCGGATCGAGTTTACAATTGATCCATTCCGCATCGAATGATGTTTTATACTTATTATAGAAGGCAATCGCCGGCGTATTCCAGTCGAGCACCTGCCAGTGCAGCTGCTTCGCATGCTGGTCCTTCGCCACACGGATCAGCTCCTCAAAGAGCAGCGTGCCGATACCTTTTCGGCGATGCGCAGCCGTTACCACGATATCATCCAGGTAAATACCGCGGCCCTTCCAGGTACTGTACTTCACGAAGAACACTGCAGCACCCACAATAACGCCATCCAGTTCCGCCACCAGCGTCTCAAAGGCCGGACGATCACCGAAGCCATCCTCCACCATGGAAGCCGGCGAGGTCATCACCTCCTCCGGGGCCTTCTCAAACTCAGCCAGCTCACGGATCAATGCATGCACCGCGGGCATATCCTCTTTTGTACCTTTGCGCAGCCGGATATTCACGGCGCAAAAGTAAGGCATTCTGACCGCCAACAACACGAAAAATGAAACTACATCACAGGATCATCGGTGAGGGACCCGAAGTATTTATCTTCCACGGACTTTTCGGCATGAGCGACAACTGGCAGAGTTTCGGCAAGCAACTCGCTGACAAGGGATTTAAAGTGATCCTCAGTGATTTACGCAACCATGGGCACTCTGGTCATGCACCCGAGCACAACTACCCCGTGATGGCGCAGGATATCGCCGAACTCATCCGCGACCTTGGCGCGCAGCAGCCTGTGGTGATGGGACACAGCATGGGCGGCAAAGCTACGATGCAGGTCCTCTGCGATTTTCCCGGACTCCTCCGCAAAGCCATCGTTGTTGACATCGCCCCCTGGAAATATCCGGTCCACCACCGCGAAATCCTCGACGCCCTCTTAAGCATCGACCTCAACGTAGTAAAAACACGCAAGGAAGCTGAAGACATCCTCGAGCGCGACATCGACGAATTCAGCATCCGCCAGTTTCTTTTAAAAAACCTTTACTGGCAAACACCCGAACAACTCGCCTGGCGCTTCAACCTCCACGTCATCGACCAACAAATCGACGAAGTAGGCGAACCCACCTGGCCGCCGGTACCCGTTACCACGCCAGTGTTATTCGTCAAAGGCGAAAACTCCGGTTACATCGACCCCTTCCGTTTCAACGAGGTTGAACAATGGTATCCCAATGCTGAATTAGTAGAGATTCCGAATGCAGGGCATTGGGTGCATGCGGAGAATGCCAGCGATTTAATGAAAGAGGTTGTTAAGTTTATTGGCGTTTAGGCCCAGAGATAAGCCTCGGCGTTTTCAGGTTTAAAAAGTTGCTGGGGTGCTGGGTTGCAACTACTTTAAGACCTCCACAAATACACCGATCACCTTAAAGTCTATTAAATCATCACCAACGAAACTCAAATCAGAAAATTCATCATTATAAGAACTAGGATGTAATATTATTTCATCCTGTTGCCAGCTATCAGAAATTTGAGACTTCTTACTTTCATAAATCTTGACAGTTAATCCATTACCAAATTCTGTATCCTGTACATTTTTTTGTCGAACTAAAACTATTTTACCATTTCTTGTCCCTCCAGGATCCTTACGAAATAAACACCAAGAACCATTCGGAATCACTTTATTCATTGACTCACCTACAATTTTACAAACAAAAAAATCTTCTCCATAATTAAATGGCTTATTCAGCTCTACCCACTCAAAACTGTCAGCTAAATTAGTTTCTTCAAATCTTCCCGCAGCAGCGGATACATCAAACAAAGGAATACAATTTTTATAAGGAATAACTTCATCAATATTTAGACGTCTAAATGGTAGAACATTAGACTCATTAGACGCCTTAGACAACTTAGAAATCTCCGATTTCAATGAATTCACTTCCCTTTTCGTCGTCTTACTTGTAATATAGGAGTACATATAACTCTCAACTGATTGCTTCATCTTAAAAGTAAAATTCACAACCGACTTGTTTGATTTTGCCATCAAGCTTTGCTTAATAGAATCTCTTATAATTGAAACATCGCCCATAAAATAAAATTCATGACCTTCCGAATCCTCCTTCTTAACAAATAAAATTACACGCTTAGAGTTTATCACATTTACTATTTCTCGACTCTTCAGCTTTCTTCCTGACCGTGATTCCCAAGCAAAAGTATCTTGATCAATAAAATGGTCATTATAGTTAGTGGTTTCCGATATATCATCAGATTTATGATAAGTCACAAAACAAGGTGTAACTTCATTAAGTGTCCGGTAACCATAAACGGTACTACTTATATCAGTTGGCCAATTAAGAATTCTACAAACATCCTTTCTGCTATATCTGTTATAAAGAAGGAATCCTTCTGAATAACGAGATTTTGCAAATAAGTCATTATAAACTCTTTGTGAATAAGTCAGACTATCCAGAAGAAATTCTTTAAATGTTTTATTCATCAGCGCATGGCTTAAATCTTCACCAATATTAATTGCATCTTGCAAATCAATGGCAATTAACTTCTCCTTTTTGATAAATTTAAAATTCAAATTGGCAATGCATGAATGAATAGTCTGGTCAGAAACAACTACTTTATATCTGGAGAGCACTATCTCCTTAATTTTATCCT
Organism: Bacteroidia bacterium; assembly: GCA_046330075.1. GTDB lineage: Bacteria > Bacteroidota > Bacteroidia > AKYH767-A > OLB10 > JAJTFW01. Next base: position 29,199 of record JAXLTL010000018.1, read on the forward strand.
TTAATATATATCCATGTAAGATTAAATTCTCAAGAATTATACATTCCTCAATTCGCTTGGCATTATTAATTTCTAAAGTAAACAATTCTAAAAGTGAAACTTGCTTTACTTCGATTTTAGACAACAATTCATTTTCAATGCTCGCGACGAAATTAAAATATGACTTTGAATAACTTGCATATAAAAAAGGGTCTCTAAATCCGTGATCGAGAAAATCTACCATCATAGGAACTCTACCTATTTTATATTTAAGCAGTCTGTAGTCATTAACAAGATCTCGCTTCAACTGCATGTTTGCTACATCAATCGCTTCAAAAATTCTATCGCGAGATATTCTATCAAAATTTATTGTTGAAGTACCTGGAATAAGACTACTTCCGCTAGCGATTAATTTCCTTAAAGTATCTTTGTTGTATGAAGTATCGCCATATAATGCTATAGGTACTAAAAAATTGTTTTTATAATTACCGATAAAATCTATAACAGTCAAATAATCTTTACCTTCCAACTTTCGCAAACCTCTTCCAAGTTGTTGAACAAATATTATAGCTGACTGAGTAGGCCGAAGCATTATAATTTGATTGACACTTGGAATATCAATGCCTTCATTAAAAATGTCAACTGTAAAGATATAATCAAGTTGACCTTCCTCTAATTCTGCAATTGCATTAACACGTTCATCTTCACCACTTGCACCCGAGAGCGAAATTGTCTTAAATCCTCGCATATTAAACTCATTCGAGAGCAAACTACTTTCACCAACGCTTGAGCAAAAAATCAACCCCTTAACCTTTCCATTATCACAACTATAAAAATTGGCTTTTTCAATAATTCTCTCAATTCTCTCGTTAGCTGTAAGTAATCTAAAATCTGAACTATCGCTAAGCAATTCACCATTTATAGAAATATCCGATACTCCATAATAATGAAATGGGCTTAGCATCTGCTCTTCCAGTGCTCTATGTAATCTAATCTCGTATGCTATGTTATAATCAAACAGTTTAAATATATCAGCGCCATCAGTACGTTCAGGAGTTGCTGTCATTCCTAATAAAAATTTAGGCGAAAAATAATCAAGTAATCTCTGATATGATTCTGCTCCTGCCCTATGTGTTTCATCAATAATAATATAATCAAAATCCTCAGGACTAAATCGATTAAGATTCTCTACTTTTGAAATGGTTTGAATAGTGCTAAAAACAAATTCACTCTCAAACTTCTTTTCATCGCCAGAAAAGACACCCATTTCTTTTGATCGACCAAATATTCTTTTATAAGATTTCATTGCCGCCTTGGCAATATTTAATCTATGAACAACAAACAAAACTCTCTTTGGATTAAATTTTTTGACATCAAATGCAGACAGATATGTTTTTCCTGTTCCTGTTGCGGATATTAACAGTGCTCGATTCTTTCCCTGATTGCGTAAACGCTCAATACTTTGGAGCGCCTCCTGCTGCATTAAATTCGGTGTAATTTCCCTTAGTATAGGATCAACTTCACCACTATTCAATAATTTGTTAATCCTTACCTGCTTCTGATAAATTTTTTCATACTTAGCAATAAAATTACTATCAACCACTTCAGCTTTACCGAACTCCTTTTCAAACTCTTTGATAGAATTAATAATTATATAACTTTCCGGAGTTGCGGATACTTTCAAATTCCATTCAATATTCGTACTTAATGCAGAAGCAGTTAAATTACTACTACCAATTATCAAATCATAATAACCTGGCCTTTTAAATAAATAGCCTTTAGAATGAAAATCATCTTTTACAGCAATCTTTAGTTCAATATTACTAAACTGCAACAATCTTTTAAGAGCTTCAGGATGGGTAAAATTCAAATATTGAGAAACCAGAACTTTACCTTTTACATTTCTTTCATTTATATCACGAAGAGTTTCGATTAAACTAGCAACTCCACTTGTAGAAAGAAATGCAACCGAGAACCAAAACTCATCACAAACATTTAAACTTTGAATTAAAGTAGAAAGAACTTTTTTACCCGAAGTTCTATCATTATAAAGTATCTGTGGCAAAAATTCAACTGCAGAAGTATGTGCAGTATTTATAAAGCCAGATTTTAAACTATCTTCAAGTTTTGTGTAGTCTAAAGTCATTTAAATCGCCATTAACTTCTTTACAATAGGAACATCTGCTTCTGCCCAATCCAATTTCTCCAATTCACTTTTAGTCAACCATTTAAAATCAATATGCTCGGTCAAAGTTATATGAGGATTTTCGCAGGTACAAATAAAACTATGCATTGTCAAATGAAAGTCAGGATATTGATGCAAAACAGTAAGAAAAGACTCTTTAACTTTAATTTCGATCTTCAACTCTTCAAGTATCTCTCTTAAAAGAGCTTGTTCCTTTGTCTCTCCAATTTCAATTTTTCCACCAGGAAACTCATACTTTTTCGAAATATAAGCCAGTCTATTTTCACCTCGCTGTAAACACAGGACTCTTTCGTTATTTATTATAATTGCAGCTACAACTTCTACGCTTTTCATATTTCATTAAACTGTGATTTCCACTTTTTCTATTTAAGGTTTATCGAGTTTATAAACCTAGTTATTTCTACTAAGACGCTATTCAAAATACAAGATTATCAATTTGCACTTATTACTTAGAAACCTTTGATCAAAAACCTCCTCACCACCATCTCCGGCCTGGTATCCTTGCCTTTGATCCGGCTCATATTATAACTCCGCGTTAACGGATCATGGACATCAGTCATGGTTATAAAAGAATAGTAATGGTAAGGTGATGGTTACTATTTGTTTCCTGGAATCAGGATTTTCCAAAAGTAATACAAAACTGCTGCTTTGGCAATTTTCAACAGAGGCTATTTTTAACCGTTCAGGCGGTGGGCTGGAGAAGGATATAGTGAACACTTCGGCCACCTTGGGTGCTTTGTTGAAGTATACCCTTTTCTACCAA
>JAXLTL010000019.1:0-26994 GCA_046330075.1 Bacteroidia bacterium
CCATAACCGAACGCCAGATTCAGCCAGGAAGGAATGCGAGCAGAAGGTAAAAACGAACGGAGATTACAGGAGAGCCAGTAGGTTTGTCCATTATAATCCTTCAACACATTTTCAGAAAGTCCTCTGCCAAACGTACCGGGACGTACGTCCGCAATCGGATCCTTATGGTAGGAGAACTTAAAACTCATCCGCTGGTCGCTCCACAGCAATTCCTGACCCAGGAAGATGCCGGCACCGGCTGTATTGGCAAGGATATCACCCGATGAAAATCCCCATTGCTCCGAGAATCCATCAAAGGTTTCGATGGTAAGAAGGAAAAGATAGGCAGCTCCCGTGCCCAGCAAGGCCGATGACTTATCATTTTTACCGGTCCAGGAAATGAGTCCTGACGTCCATCGCGAGAGATAATAGACCGAACCCGCATGCCCTACTTTATCCATCTGCAGCCATTCATGATTATCATTGAAGGCATGAAATTTTCCCATCGGATAATCGCTGTACCAGGTAGTATAAAGTGCTGTCATGGTTGACACATATCCGGCACCTAAGGCTGAGCCAACGAGCCAACCTCTTTCAGGACGAAACTGATCCGATTTTCTGAAAAAAGAAATATCAGCTGAATCCGGCTCCACAGCAAGGAGATGAAAACAAAAGCACATGGCCATCAGTGTGACGACCATGTGCTTTGAGTAGTTTCTTCCTTTATCCTTCATCGGGATAAAGGTATCAGTTCAGGAGAATATCCTTGGCAGTATTCAGAATATCAAATGCAGCTTCTTTCGAATTCGATTCTGCATAGGTTCTTAGAACGGGCTCCGTACCCGAAGCGCGGATCATCAGCCAGTCGCCGTTCTCGAAGAAATACTTGTATCCATCGAGATCTTCAATGCGTGAAACTTTGTATTTACCAAAACTGGTATACGCTCCCGACTTACACTTCTCGAGTACACGTTGCTTGATTTCTTCTTTGATATGAAGGTCGTTCCGTTCAAATGAAAACCGGCCGACAATAGCATAAACTTCTTCGATGAGGTCGTTGAGCGTTTTTCCACTCTTGGCCATAAATTCCCAAAGTGTTAATCCCATCCAGATGCCATCCCGTTCGGGAATATGCCCCTTAATTGCAATACCTCCGGATTCTTCACCGCCGAGCAGCACATCTTCCTTGATCATGATCTCAGCGATGTACTTGAAGCCGATTTTTACGGTCTCCATCTCGAGGCCATAATGTTTGCAGAGCTTGGCCACTTTTGGTGTGGTTGAGAAAGCGGTGCAGACTTTGCCGTTGAGACCTTTGTATTTATGCAGATAGTGAATCAGGAGCAGAATGATGTGGTGTGAGTCGACAAAGTTTCCTTTCGAATCGTAAAAGCCCAACCGGTCGGCATCGCCATCAGTCACCAAACCGGAAGCAAAGTTTCCATTTTTGATGAGGTTGGAAAACTCAGTCAGGTTTTTATGAATCGGCTCCGGAGCCTGTCCTTTAAAAGAAGGATTATAATCGCAATGCAGGAAGGTCATATCCGGAAGGATACGCTTGAGTACATTTTGCCCGGCTCCATACATGGCATCGTACGCCAGGTTAAGACCCGACTTACGGATGGCATCCAGATCGAAGTTGGCCTTCACATGATCTACATACATCGTTTCGAGGTCGACGTACTGCAGGGAACCCTTGGCTTCAAACGCAGCGAGCTCTGTTTTTTCAAGATCCACCGAACACTGATCCGGAATAAGATCTTCAATCTCCGACACTTTTGAAGGCTGCAGAGGGCCGCCGAAAGAACCTTTCAGCTTGAACCCGTTATATTCAGGAGGATTATGACTGGCAGTGATAATGATACCGAGATCCTTCTTCAGGTTCACTGCACCAAGTGAAATCATGGGAGTGGATACAAAACCTTTCGCGAGGTGTACATTTACGCCCATTGAGCACATCACCTTCGCCACTGTTTCACAGAACAGTTCCCCGGCAAAGCGGCAATCGTGACCGAGCACAATCTGCGGTTGTTTGTTATTGGCAAGCAGCCATTTTGCTGTGCCTTCGGCGACGCGGGCCACATTGGCAACAGTGAAATCTTTCGCGATGATGGCTCTCCAGCCATCGGTTCCAAATTTAATTTTGGTCATGGTAATCAATTTATGGGGTTGACAGGCTTTCTACGCAATATGTCCTTTTACCGTTACGAAAATACGCTTAAAATGATTGATTCCGGGTCACTTTCAGGCCCTTGATTCACAACAAAATGTTAAATTAATAATTACCGGCGGCAACGGAGAGTTTATTCCAATCCGCTTCCTGCAAGGCTTTCTGATATGCGTAGGCTTCGCTGCGGGCAATATTCTGGGTATTGATGGAACGGATGACGTAGTTGAAATTCTTTACGCGGATCACATCCAGCCAGTGCAGTTCGCCGACTTTGATATCATACTTCAGCATGTCCCGGTAGGGAATTGCTGTCAGCGGCTTATCGTTGATGAAAATGGTGACTTCTGTCGGGTCGTACATGATCTCTCCGTTGATCTTTTTCCAGAGTTCATGCACTTCAATGCGGATCACCTTCCACTTCCCTTTCTGGATATGATTCAGAATCTGGTCGCCGCCCAGGTTAAAGAACACCTCCTCATTCGAACGCAGAAACTTTTCAATGGTGGAAAGAAAAATATTTCCGTTTACAAACTTCTCCTTGCCCGACTCACTACTGTAATCGAGGGTCCAGGTAACCATTTTCTGAGGGACTTCATTCCGCGAAAACGCAGTCTGATTAAATTTAAGGAGGCCGATATAGTCATCGCGGATCTTTTTCGAATCGGTGATGTTATCAATCACTTTTCCTGCAAACTGGAGAAAGTTATAATTATAATTCTTCGACTGAATATAGGAAGCCAGATTGGCATTGAAATTTCCGTTGGCATTTGACATCACACGTTCGCGCATGAAATATTCCTGCAGATCGGGAAATTCCACATAACCGTATTCAACATCTTCGCCGGTGCGGGTTTTATTGGCAAAAAGAAATCCGGTGGTAGCACTTTTCAGCTCACCGTTCTGATTCGACCAGTACTCATAAATGAACACTACTTCCTGGTCGGTAAAAGAGGTGCCGGATGTTCGTTCAATTTCCTGCAGACTGGATCCCATGATCTGAATTTCCTTCTGAGGGGAATTCCAGAGCCGGGCCTTGCCGTTGATGAGGGCATCATACGTAATACGGGTCAGTTCATTGACAAAATTACAGCCCAGCGTATCTAACTGCTCTGCACGGGTTACCCGCAGAATGACAGGAATCTGTGCATCGGCCAGGCAGGTAAGCAGTACGAAGATGAGGAGCAATCTGAATTTCATCGTGAGGTAAGTTACAAATTATTTCCCTGATTCATCTGTTTTCTTTGTCTGCATCCAGGTGGAATAGATAGCCTGCTGATCGGGTCGGTTGACCGGAACTTCACGCAATGGCTCACAGGGCTTCAGTGTGGCCCGCAGCTCATCCGGAAGGCTTCTGTAAAGGTCGGTCCCTTTCGATTTCCAGGCGATCATCTCATCCGACATCTCCTTGATGATCTTCGCAGGGTTTCCCACCACAATTTTCCGCTCCGGGATCTGCATTCCCTCCGGAACAAAGCAGAGAGCACCGATGATAGAATTTTCACCCACCACTACTCTGTCCATCACCACCGCATTCATGCCCACCAGCACATTCCTGCCAATCGTAGCTCCATGAATAATGGCACCATGGCCGATATGTGCTTTTTCGTACAGCCGCACCGTTACTCCGGGAAACATATGAATGGTACAATTTTCCTGGACATTACAGCCGTCATCGATCATGATGGCACCCCAGTCACCTCGTATGGCCGCTCCCGGACCGATATACACATCTTTTCCGATAATCACATTACCGGTGACCGTTGCATTCGGATGTACGAATGCGGACTCATGGATAACTGGGCGGTAGCCGTTAAATTCGAAGATATTGGACAATCTTAAATTGTTTGTTCCGCCGGAGGCGGAATGTTAAATTGTTTGTTCTGCCGAAGAGGCAGTTCCCTGAGCGGAGCCGAAGGGAAAGAGTCCCGAAGGGACCAGCGTTTAGTGTGCTGCATTTGCCGTTCCCTGAGCGGAGCCGAAGGGAAAGAGTCCCGAAGGGACCAGCGTTTAGTGTGCTGCATTTGCCGTTCCCTGAGCGGAGCCGAAGGGAACGAGTCCCGAAGGAGCCGGCATCTACGTTTGAATTATTCCCACGTTAAACGGTTTCTCAATCGGTGCATGATTCGCGGCTTCTATTCCCATCGAGATCCACTTACGTGTTTCCAGCGGATCGATAATGGCGTCCACCCAGAGGCGGGAAGCAGCATAATACGGCGACATTTGTTTATTGTAACGATCCGTGATGGTATCGAGCAGTTTCTGTTCTTCTTCCGGAGTAATCTCCTGTCCTTTCGCTTTCATGGTAGAAGTCTGGATCTGCAAGAGCGTTTTGGCTGCCTGAGATCCTCCCATCACAGCAATCTGAGCACTTGGCCAGGCAACGATGAGTCGCGGATCGTAGGCTTTTCCGCACATCGCATAATTACCGGCTCCGAATGAATTCCCGGTGATGACGGTAAACTTCGGCACAACAGAATTCGCCACCGCACTCACAAGTTTCGCTCCGTCTTTAATGATTCCGCCTTGTTCTGACCGTGACCCCACCATAAATCCGGTGACATCCTGCAGAAACACCAGAGGAATTTTGCGCTGATTGCAGTTCATGATGAAGCGTGCAGCTTTATCGGCACTGTCGCTGAAGATGACCCCACCGAATTGCATCTCTCCTTTCTTACTCTTTACTACTTTGCGCTGGTTGGCAACAATTCCCACCGCCCAACCGTCGATGCGGGCATAACCACAAAGAATGGTCTGACCATATTTTTCCTTGTATTCGTCAAACGAACTATCATCCACCAGACGATAAATCATCTCATGCATGTCGAATTGTTTGTCGCGTGTTTCAGGTAAGATACCATAGATCTCCTTTTCGTCCATCTTCGGAGCAAGCGGTGCTATCCGGTCGAATCCGGCATCGGGCAGGCGCCCAACCTTCGACATCACACTGCGGATATAATCCAGACAACTCTGGTCATCCGGGAATTTATTGTCTGTGACTCCGGAAATCTCACTTTGCGTTGTCGCTCCGCCCAGTGTTTCGTTATCGATGTCTTCACCAATCGCGGATTTAACAAGATATGATCCGGCCAGAAAAACAGATCCTGTTTTGTCAACGATACAGGCTTCGTCACTCATAATGGGAAGATAGGCTCCTCCGGCTACGCAGGATCCCATGATGGCAGCGATCTGAATAATTCCCATGCTGCTCATCACCGCGTTATTGCGGAAGATCCGTCCGAAATGTTCTTTATCCGGAAAAATTTCGTCCTGCATCGGCAGAAACACACCGGCACTATCAACCAGATAAATGATCGGCAGCTTATTCTCTATGGAAATTTCCTGTGCGCGGAGATTTTTCTTTGCGGTCATCGGAAACCAGGCGCCTGCTTTAACGGTAGCATCATTAGCGACTACGATGCACTGACGTCCGGCCACATAACCGATTACCACTACTACTCCGGCTGCGGGACAACCTCCCTGCTCCTTGTACATCTCATCCGCTGCAAATGCACCGATTTCAACCTGTGGCTTGTCTTTATCTAACAGGTAGGCTATCCGCTCACGCGCCAATAGTTTCCCTTTTTCTTTTTGTTTCTCTGCACTTTTCTTCCCTCCGCCTTCGTAAATTTTCTGAAGCTTCTGGTGAAGAAAACTCACCTGCATTTTGTTGTGATCTTCGTTTTTATTAAACTCAATATCCTGTGCCATAACTGCTTATTAGTCCCTATAGTGGTAAGGGCGGTGCAAAGATAGGATGATTGCATAGAGTTTAGGCAAAAAACTGAAAAACAATTTCTTAGAGATACTTTTCAAGTAGTTCATCTGCACGGTGCATTACTTCTTCATATCCGGTCCTATAGCAATCGCGGGCTCTATCGTAATCGAACACTTTAATCCCCTGCAAGGCGGAAGGTTCTATGAGCACATCACACCGGTGTTCACGCACTTCGGTATTGCTGTACACGGAAAGGTGGAAGGTCCGTTCCAGTACCGCCCAGGCCGACGAGGGCGCAACGATTTTCCCGACCGGATTGACATGCACACCTATAACCGGATAGCTGTGAGAAAGCAAGGGTTCTACCGGAAGATTGTTCAAGACGCCGCCATCGGAGAGGAGGTAATCACCCATACTGACCGGTTTGAAAATGCCGGGGATTGATGCGGAGGCCATAATCACGCGGGCCAAAGGACCTTCTTCAAAATAAATGGTTCGCCCGGACAGAAGGTCCGTTGCATTGATTATAAGAGGTATTTTCAGATCCTGAAAATTTTCAGGAAGGTATTGCTTCACCAGCTTCTCTACACCGTCGAATTTTAGAAGCCCTCTGCTAAAAGCACCGCTCACCATCCGATAGAGTTTTTTCTGAATGAAAATATCGAGTATTTCCTCCGGTGCATAGCCCGCTGCAATAAATGATCCGGCTATGGCTCCGGCACTGGTTCCGGAAATCCGGATAATCTCAAAACCTAACTCTGAAAGCCCTTGCACGATACCCAGGTGAGCAAATCCGCGTGCACCGCCACCGCTCAGACATAACTGAATTTTCATGCTGTAAAACTACTGTAAAAAAGCCCCGGATCTGCGGATTGACCCGGGGCGTAAAAGACCGTTGGTTATTCAATAATCAAACGGCGTGTCAGACTCCTTCCCTCCTGCTCAAATTTTACAAAATATACGCCCGGTGCGTATCCCTGAATGTCCAGCTCATATCCGGAAACCGGCTCTTTGACTATTTCCGCCTGGAGCAAACGTCCTTCGGCACTTGTAATGGTTAATGTCGTTCCCGGCTCCAGCGTTACGCCCGAAACCGTCACTTTCCGGCTGGCGGGATTGGGATATAATGAAAGCCCGGCAAACGACTGATCACTTAGTCCGGCATAACCACCGGTTATATAAAAACTATGCTGGTAGGTGACACCGTTGAAGATCGCTTCAAAAGTCCACCAGCCGGGCGTCCACCAGCCATCCACATTGTAGTACCAGGCAGCGTAGGCAGTGGGACTGGTAGCCCAAGGAGAAATGAAGTTGAAGGTGATGGGGATTTGTCCTGAAGGATTTTTAAGGTTGATGGTAGTGGAAGAGTTCAGTTCAAGGTCGCGGTAATACAGCCAGATGGCGAGTGTATCACCGAGGTAAAAGGTATCCTTATCCTGCTGCGGTTCGGCTACCGGACAGCTATAATAATCGTAGACCGTTTTCTTGGTGCAGATATGATTCACCTGTGGCATATTATACGGCTGCTGACTGACCCACCAGCTATCGTTTCCATTAATCGAATTGCAGGGTCCGGCCCAGGGATCAATTACGAAGCCCATCGAATCCATCACCTGAAAATGCACATGTGGCCAGTTGCTGGAACCCGAACTGCCGGCGGTACCGAGATAATCGCCTGCGGCTACCGAATCTCCGATATTCTTGGCAGTGAGGGAACCGGTTTTAAGGTGCCAATACCAGGCGATAGAACCATCAGCATGGCGAACATGAACTGCATTCGGTACGCCGGAACCGTTATTCAGACAATTGCGATCGTAGTTATTATCGATTTTACTTACGATCACACCGGGGGCTCCGGCAATAATCTCCATCACCTGTTCATCCATGCGGCGCCAGGGATACGGCCAGAGGACGATATCAGTACCTTCATGGTTAAATGTTGTCCCATCGTACGTGCGGGATCCACAGTTATAATCCAGCAGATGATTATTCACTGTCATATTCTGATCAACAAGGTAATTTATAGTATAATACCCGGGACCGGTAAATGAAGCCTTGGGCTGAACCGGAAAGATGAAATCCGGATGCGGCGTTGCGGCCATTTTTGCGGCGGCAGCGGTTGAACGCAGTCCCAGCCGGTCAATGTTGTCATTCGTCTCCTTCCACATCTGCTTAAATACCTCGGGACTCACACAAGGTCCACCGGGGATATTCACGATTCCCAGCTGTGCTGCCGACGGAGGAACGGGATTCCCGGAGTGGAGCGCGTGGTTATTTACTTCAGTACGTATAACCTGCGCCTGTTGCTGCGCAGCGAGTGAGGTCACCAGCAAACAGGTGGTGAACAGCAGTAAGATTTTTTTCATAAACTCAGTCATGACGATCAATTCCAAATTAGGAATCTTTTACCGCTGCTCCTCACGCGGTTTTCACCGGCACACCGATTCAATTGTATTTCAGAGAGAAAAAACGCTAAAACAACAGCGATAAATACACGGACCTCAACCGCGCAATCATGAAAAATACTACATATGCAGTATTGGATTTACCAGTAGCAGATCAATCGTCGAGACCCAGTTCGAGCGCGGGATCCCAGAAAAGTTTTGCAAAATCAACCACCCTATCGTTTTCCACTTTCACACCCTCTTTTTCCAAAAGCCGCTGCATGGCATCCGGGTCCCCAAAATGATGTTTACCGGTCAGCATTCCAATTCTGTTCACCACACGCTGTGCAGGAACCTTCGGAGAAGCCGTATGAGCTGCATTCATGGCCCAGCCCACCATACGCGAAGAACCACCGGAACCAAGATACTTTGCAATAGCACCGTAAGAAGTTACCCGTCCTTTCGGAATCAGGCGTACCACCTCATACACATCGCTGAAAAAACTGAACGTCTTTTCATTGTACTTCACCTGAATGGTTTCTTTCACTTGTGCGCGCTTTGCCATGCGTAATTGCAAATCAAATATGAGGTGTAAAAATACAAAACTGAGGCATGTCAGTATGATTCTGATCAAAGGAATCTATACTGAAAAAGGTTATCTTAGTGCGATCCAATAACAGCAGCAGATGACCGCACTCCCCTCCAACCTTTACCGATACCTGCTTGCGGGACTGATGCTGCTTTCCTGCAGCGGATTCGCTCAGGTGAACGATTCTATTAAATATAAAAAGCCGGTTTATTTTCATCTGTATGACACTCCAGGCTGCGCCGGAGCCAAGCTCTCTGTTGGTGTTGGATTAAACAACTTCAAAAGCGGCATCATCACTGAAGATGGCACTGATGTAATGATCAGTGCGGGAGGCGGAGTAGCTGCCGGGATATTCTTCAACACGCCACTCAGTAAAAAATGGGTGCTTGGCAACGAAATCAATTTTCACGTTGCCGAACTGCTCACACCACTGCAGAATGCTACCGGCATGTTTACTCACTTTTCCTACATGCCGAACATTAAACATGCGATACTGTTTCCCAATAAAATTATGGCCATTCTACCCTTTGCGGGCCCCGTCATCGCCTTCAAAGGCAAATACGATTTAGATGCCACAAAGATCACAAATGGAGCGCGCAATATTTTCTACTACAAAGCCGGCACCGGATTTTCATTGGGTTGTGAATTCATGATTTGGGCCAAGCGGCGCCGGATCGGAGGAATTGCCGGATTGCGGTACACGGGAATCAAATACTCTTTGAAAGAAGCGAGTTCCAATGGCACAAAATTCACCCGCGACCAGGTGGAAAAACTACTCGACAAAGATATTCTTGACCCCAAAGGTAATGCCATCGACGCCACTGCAGCCTTTATTTATTTGTTTTGAATTCAGAATTTAGAATTCAGAATTCAGAATTCAGTCCCGCTGCGGGCAGCGGGATCAGAATGCAGAATTGTCGCATGCAGCATGATCCCGCAGCGAGCTGCGGGACTGAAGCATGCAGCCTGCGGCAGGCTGCATGAATGCAATTATCTTCGCAGTTATGAATTGGTATTCGGTATTTGTACGAAGTTTTGCTGATAGCAATGGCGATGGCATCGGAGATCTGCAAGGACTGATCAGGAAGCTCGATTATCTTGTTGATCTGGGTATAGAAGGCATCTGGCTGTTGCCGATACATCCTGCACCCTCCTATCACAAATATGATGTGATGGACTACTACGGAATCGACCCTGAATACGGAACGCTGAATGATTTCAAAAAACTTGTTATTGAAGTACACAAACGCGGACTCCTGCTCATCATCGACCTGGTAGTAAACCATACATCCGAACTACATCCCTGGTTTAAGCGGGCCTTGATGAGTAAGCGAACTGTTTACCGGAATTATTATGTGTGGAAAGATGCCCGCTATATTCCATCTGATCAGCAGGAACAATGGCATTTACCGCAATCGGGCATCCGCAGTGAAGCGTATTACGGACTTTTCTGGAAAGGCATGCCTGATCTCAACTTCGATAACGAACGCGTTCGCCGAAATGTAATCGAGATTGCCCGGTACTGGCTCGATCTCGGCGTAGATGGGTTCCGGATCGATGCAGCGATGCATATTTTCCCACCCGACCGCAACGAAGAAAACATCCTCTGGTGGCAGGAATTTCGGGCGGCACTTGATGCTACCGGTAAAAAACATTTCACAGTAGGAGAAATCACCGAAAGCTGCGCGTTCATTGGCCCTTATCTAAACAAAGGACTGCACACCTGTTTCAATTTCGAGCTGGCCGAACATATCATTCAGGCAGTATTGTACGAACGTCACGATTGTTTGGCGGGCTGGTACCAGGCGGTGCAGAACTGGTACACCTCCGAATCCGGCACAGTACGCGACGCTATCTTCCTCAGCAACCACGACCAAACCCGCATCGCCACCCGACTAAAAGGTGATTCCGCAAAAATCAAACTGGCGGCGACTATCCTCTGCACCTTTCCCGGTGAAATTTTCATTTACTACGGCGAAGAATTGGGCATGACCGGCGACAAGCCCGATGAACTGATCCGCGAACCCTTCCTCTGGTCAGGTTCAGCCGGCGATCCATCTGCCACACACTGGGTCGAAGCGAAATACTCTACCCGCAAAACCATCTCCCCGCTAAGCCAGCAACACGACGACATTCATTCAGTTTTTCAGCATTACCGGCAATTGCTGCAATTCCGCAAAGCGCATCCCTGGCTCGCAACAGCAACGCTCAGCACCATCGACTGCAGTGAATCATCGGTACTGATTTATACGCTCAGCGGAGAAGGGCGGCAATGGTTAATCATGCATAACCTCACCGGCACACCCACCGAATTACGGAAAGAGGAAAACCATACCCGTTTCACTGAATTGTTCAGTCATGCCTCGCACCTTATCAGCGAAAGCGGGTCTTTTCACCTGGAACCGTATGGAAGTCTGGTAACAGAAATTTAATATTCCCGCTCTTCAATACCCCATTAAAACAGCCGCCACCGGAACTGTAAGAAAATAAAATTCTTCCTTTAACCGAGCCCCAAAATCCACTATCTTTGCACCTCTCAAAATTCTTATGAATATTAAAATCACTCTGCCCGACAATTCCGTTCGCGAGTACCCCAAGGGAGCTACTGCGATGGATGTGGCTAAGTCTATCTCTGAAGGACTGGCCAGAAACGTACTGGCGGCAAAGGTGAATGGAGAAGTCCGCGACCTGAACCGCCCCATCGAAGAAGATGCCAACCTGACGCTTCTGACGTGGAACGATACGGACGGCAAGAGCACAATGTGGCACTCCTCTGCCCACCTGATGGCGGAAGCACTGGAATTCTATTATCCGGGCATTAAATTCTGGGTGGGACCTCCCGTGCAGAATGGTTTTTACTACGACGTTGACTTTGGCGGCCAACATTTCTCGGCTGACGATCTGAAAAAGATCGAAGACAAGATGGTGGAGCTGGCGAAGCAAAACAATGCTTATGTCCGCAAAGAGATGGGCAAAGCTGAGGCTGTTGCTTACTTCACCGAAAAGCAGGATCAGTATAAACTGGATTTGCTCAGCAACCTCGAAGACGGATCGATCACTTTCTACACACAGGGGAACTTTACCGATCTCTGTCGCGGACCGCATATTCCGAGTACCGGATACATCAAGGCTATTAAGCTCACCAACGTAGCCGGGGCATACTGGAAGAACGACTCCAACAATCCGATGCTCACCCGCATCTACGGAATCACCTTCCCGAAAAAATCAGAGCTCGACGAATACGTGACCATGCTCGAAGAAGCCAAAAAACGCGACCACCGCAAGATTGGCAAGGAGATGGAAATTTTCACCTTCGACGATGATGTGGGTCCGGGTTTACCGCTCTGGCTTCCCAACGGCGGCGTGCTGATTGAAGAACTTGAGCGTTTAGCCAAGAAAACCGAAAACCAGGCTGGATACAAGCGTGTTCGTACTCCTCATCTGGCCAAGGAAAGCATGTATCTGACCAGTGGTCACCTGCCCTATTATGCCGACAGTATGTACCCTCCCATGGAATTTGAGGGCGAGCGGTATTACCTGAAGGCGATGAACTGTCCGCACCACCACAAGATCTTCAAAGAGCTGAATCCCAGCTACAAAGAACTTCCAATTCGTTTAGCCGAATACGGTACCTGTTACCGTTACGAGCAAAGCGGAGAGTTATTTGGTTTGATGCGGGTTCGTCAGTTGCAGATGAACGATGCCCATATCTACTGTACCAAGGAGCAGTTCGCCGACGAGTTCAATGCCGTTAACGAAATGTATCTCAAGTACTTCAAGATTTTCGGTATCCAGAAATACGTCATGCGGTTCTCTACCCACGAACCCAGCAAACTCGGGCAGAAATACGTAGACAATCCGGTACTCTGGAAGGAAACCGAGGATATGGTCCGCCAGGTGCTCATCGATTCGAAGATTCCGTATGTTGAAGTTCCTGACGAAGGCGCGTTTTACGGACCGAAGATCGACGTACAGGTTTGGAGTGCCATCGGACGAGAGTTCACGCTGGCAACCAATCAGGTAGACTTTGCCGTTCCGGCACGATTTGGATTGACTTACCGCAATGCGAAGAACGAAATGGAGACACCGATCTGCATTCACCGTGCTCCATTGGGCACCCACGAACGCTTCATTGGCTTCCTGATCGAGCATTTTGCGGGCAATTTCCCGCTCTGGCTGGCTCCGGAGCAGGTGGCGATCCTCCCAATCTCGGATAAATTCAACGGATACGCGAAAAAAGTTTCACAACTCCTGATAAATTCCGATATTCGCGCCCTCGTTGACGACCGAGATGAAAAGATCGGTAAAAAGATCCGCGACGCAGAGGTAAAAAAGATCCCCTACATGCTCATTGTAGGAGAGAAAGAGGAAGCAGACAACGCGGTATCAGTACGTCAGCATGGCAAGGGTGATCAGGGTACACTGCGCATCCAGGACTTCATAAATCGCATCAACGCCGAGATCAACGAATTGCTATCGGCCTGAAAAATAGATTGTTAAACACTTAATCGGAGGCAACATAGCTACTACTCCCAACAGACCCGGAGGCTTCAACAGAGGCCGCGGTCCCATCAAGAAGGAACCGGAACACCGCATCAACGACAAAATCAGGGCAACTCATGTCCGTTTAGTTGGAGATGGCGGAGAGCCGAAAGTGATATCAACACAGGAAGCCATCCGTCTTGCTGAAGAAGCGGGACTGGATCTGGTAGAAATTGCTGCGCAGGCGGATCCACCCGTTTGTCGCATTGTCGATTACCAGAAGTTCCTTTATGAGCGGAAGAAGAAGGAGAAAGAAACGAAGGCGAAGTCATCGAAGCAGGTCATGAAAGAGATCCGTTTCGGACCCAATACCGACGACCACGACTTCAACTTCAAGGTAAAGCACGCTATGAAATTCCTTGAAGAAGGTGCCAAAGTGAAAGCGTACGTACACTTCCGTGGTCGTGCCATCGCCTACAAGGCAAGAGGGGAGATTATCCTCCTCAAGTTTGCGCAGGCCCTTGAAGAATACGGGAAAGTAGAGATGATGCCCAAGCTGGAAGGAAACAGGATGTTTATTCACCTGGCTCCGCTCCCCAACAAAAAACCAAAGCCGGCGAAACCTGCTGATGAGAAGGCAGTAGAGAAAGCGGCCCCTGCGAAAGCAGAAGCTGCCACTCCGTCGGATAATAATAACGAAGCATAAATTACGAACCATGCCGAAAATGAAATCAAACTCCAGTGCCAAGAAGCGCTTCAAAGCGACCGGCACCGGAAAAATGAAGCGTAAGCATGCCTTCAAACGTCACATCCTGACCAAGAAGACAACCAAAGCAAAGCGCGCATTAACTGCCAGCGGACTCGTTCACGAAACGGACGAATACAGGGTAAAACGTATGCTGGCTCAGGCTTAATCACCTGCCGCATACCACCCGGAAAACAAAATCAATTCTAACCCGGTACTTAGCATCAAGGGCCCACGAGGGTGGGACGCTAACGCCAAAAAAACGAAAACAACATGCCACGTTCCGTCAATCACGTAGCTTCAAAGGCAAAGAGGAAAAAGGTCCTCAAGCTTGCCAAGGGTAATTTCGGTTCCCGCAAAAACGTATGGACAGTTGCCAAAAACACTGTCGAAAAAGGACTTCAGTACGCTTACCGCGACCGTAAGACCAAGAAACGCAACTTCCGTGCACTCTGGATTCAGCGTATCAACGCTGCTGCCCGTCAGCATGGAATGTCGTACTCTCAATTCATGGGTAAAATTCACGCCAGCAATGTTGAGCTCAACCGCAAAACGCTTGCTGATCTTGCGATGAACAATCCCGCGGCTTTCGAGGCGATTCTGAATTCTGTCAAATAAACGACAAACTCCTTCTCACAAAAAAAGGCTGCCATAGGCAGCCTTTTTTGTTGGTGGCAGTGCTACAGAGCTACAAAGCCACAAAGCCACAAAGCCACAGGGCTACAATGCTACAATGCTACAGAGCTACAAAGCTACAGAGCTACAGAGCGCTTGCGTCCTGAGCGAAGCCTCAGGACTACAGAGCGCTTGCGTCCCGTCCCGCAATGTGCACTCCGTGCAAGTTGCGGGAAAAGCCTCGGGGCTGCAAAGCTGCAGAGCTGCAAAGCTACAGAGCTACAAAGCTGCAAAGCTACAGAGCTGCAAAGCAATTTAGTAACTTAGCAACTTAAATTTTCCGGATGAACCAACGATGGATATTATGGTTGATCTGCTTCGCAGGCGGCATCATTACGTTATACGTGTCGTATTACAATCGAATGGTAGACGACGACCTGGTTATGTGGATGTCCGTAAAACGCGCAGGCATCCTCGGAGCAACCACTGAGCAGTATTATACCTGGAACACCCGGTGGATGTCGTTTTTATTCCTGCATACCTGGATGTGGTTTCTGAAACCCACTTCCTCCCTCCTCCTCTATCATCTGACAACGTTTACGCTGCTGCTGCTGGCCTTCCTTCGGTTAGTGCGAACACCGGTTATAAATAGCTATATCCGGCCGGAGATGCGCTCACAACCGATTCTGGCAGCCGGTTTACTTTCGCTGGCCTTACTGATCTGCACCTTCGATATCGCCGACACCTGGTACTGGATGAACACCAGCACGATGTACGGCTGGAATCTGATCGCACTGATTTTCGCATTCGGGCTGGTGTTGCAGCCGGTAAAGAGAAACTTTGTACAAGACAGTCTCCTTACCTTCCTCGGCCTCTACTACGGCGGAGCATCGGAACCCGCGGTAGGGATTTTCCTTCTCGCAGTTGCAGGCGGGTATCATCTCCGGAAAAACGAGATGCGTCCCTACAGCCGGCATATCATCAATTTTAGTATAGGCGTGGCCGTTGGGTTCTTCATCGCCTGGATGGGTGTCGGACACGGCAAACGCGACGCTGCTCTCCCCGACCTTGACACGCTGGGACTTCTCACCCGAGGTGGATACTTCACTGCCAAGATCGCACTCTACCACTTACCATTACGGTTACTCCTGGCCTTACCCATCTTGATTAGCATTTGGCAACCCGGAAAGTTCTACAAGGGATATAGTCTGCTAAAAACCACCCTACGCATCAAACTCATTGGAATCGTCCTCCTGACAGCGCACACCTTTTTCATGGTATGGATCATGGGAGATTATGGTCCGGGAAGAGCCTGGAGCCATATCAGTTTACTGATGGTGGTACTGGCCAGTGTGTGGATACTTTCCATTGAGATTCCCATTCGTCCGCTATTGATAAATGCCCTACTCACCATCGTGCTGACCGTATTGCTCTACACCGGTTATCAGCAAATCACAGAGCTACCCAACTACCGGCACTACCTCGAAGAAGTGCAAAGCGGCAAAAAAATCTTTGATCCCACCAAGGTTCCGGAAAGCGGGATGATGCACCGGGCGACGATGGGGAAGGTTGAGTAATTTGAAAATGGAGTGATTTGAAAATTTGAAGATGGGTTAATTGCCGAAGGCCCCGAGTGAGTGAAACGAACCTCGGGGGCAAATTGGCAAATTGGCAAGTTGGCAAGTTGGTTAAATGAGCAAGTTGGTTAGACTTAACAGAATCAAAGTTCATAGCAGAAATAGATCCGCGGGAATCAGCAAAATCGGTGTCATCCGTGTTCCTATTGGCAAAGAGTTTGGAACGCGGATGAGGCGGATTGAGCGAATTTTCGCGGATTAAGATGTAGATAATTTTATTTCAGGAATGATCTGCTGCGGATCAGCAAAATCGGTGTTATCCGTGTTCCTGGCGGACGTTTTTTGGCCACTGATTTTTATGATCGTGTATGATTTTTTATGTTGGGAGACGGGAAAGCACTTAAACGTTTATTATACGGATAATTGGAACAGCCTGTAAGAGATTTGCGGGATGGAAAAGAACAATGCCATCCGGGTAAGGAAATCGACGCATCGCGGGACAGTTATTTGGGAACTACACTTTCCGTATGATGCGAAGCTGGTGCAGCTGGTGAGAGGTTGCGACGGCGTAAAATGGAGTCATAGCAAACGGTGCTGGTATGGTCCGGGGACGGAGGCGTTTTTGCTGCTATTAAAATCTTATGTTGACTGCATAGTAGAAAATGACGAATCTCTACCATTCATAACGGAATCAGCTGATAATTCACCAGCAAAATCAGCAGAAGGGCCACTAAAAGCACCACAAGAAATTCACCGGCAAATTGAAAAATTCATCCGGCAGATGGAGACAGAGCGTCTTTCCAAAAGCACCGTAAAAACATATAGCGATGCGCTTCGGATTTTTTTAGAACATATCCATCCCTCAACTCCGGAGCAAGTCAGTAACGAGGATGTAAACAGGTTCCTTCATCAATATGCCTTTCAGCGGAAGCTCAGTATTTCGTGGCACCGAACACTTATCAGTGCATTAAAGTTATACTTCCGGCGTTTTGAAGGAAGAAAACTTGATCCGGAGCACATTCGATATCCGAAAAAAGACAAGCTATTACCGCACGTCCTCGACCAAAAGGACATTGAAAAGATGCTAAGGCTCACCACCAATATCAAACACCGGTGTATGTTGAGTCTGATTTACGCTTGCGGATTAAGACGAGGGGATTTGCTGAATCTCAAGCCGCAGGATATCGACGGCAAGCGACAACAACTTTTTATCCGTGGTGGAAAAGGCCGGAAAGACAGAATTGTACGGATACCCCCTAAAATGATAGAAGCCTTGAGGGACTATTACCAGGAATACCGGCCAAAAGTCTGGCTCTTTGAAGGCCAGAAATCGGGCGAAAAATACTCTGAGCGCAGCATACAATTGGTTATGAAACAAGCACTTGAACGAGCCGGACTCAGAACAGACGCCTCTTTACACTGGCTCAGGCATAGTTTTGCCACCCATACCTTAGAAAACGGTGTGGATATCACCTACATCAAAGAAATGCTTGGGCATAGCAGCATCCGCACCACTGAAATCTATACCCATGTTAGTAATGAAAAGATGCGTCAGATCAGAAGTCCGTTTGAAGACCTGGATTTATAAAAGCCGGAGCCCGAGATCCGGAATACCGGAACAGGAAAATTCCAAAGCGGCCACCAACGAACACCGTGAATGTTTATACCCGTTTCAAAGTGGGGGACAATTCAGGCAAACCCACGGCTGTTTGGTTTGGAAAATTCCACAGAATTGCTATTTTTGGTACTGTCATTATTGCAAATCACTTTAACAAAATAAAATTTACAAGCAGGATAACCCGGCTGCCCGGAAACCACCGGGAGCATTTAACCCGCGACAGGAAAAAATCAAATTCAATCACATGCTTCAAATAAAAGTAAAAGCTATTCCCGTGAACCAAATGCACGTGGGGATTGGCGCAACTACCCAATTTCATCAAACCTGCGCAAAGCCCGCGAAAAGCGATGGGATTGGCGCTATAAACAGGATATGGAGGTTGCGCAAATAAGTAAGTTGATCCAAAATCCTGATGCAGACTCCGTCCGCCTGTACAGGAGCAGTGAGCAAGTGGCAGAGTCAGCCACCAGAAGTATGGCCTAACTTTGTCCGGCGAAGATCGGTGAGCTTGCTCATAAGAGCTATCGCCGGACAAAGTTAGGGAGTAGCAATGAGAATAGTCGTCTTTAAACAGATACAAACGTTTACAAACGGATACAAACAACTGGTGACCGACTCAGGCCGTTGATGCTCCTGACCGTGTTCACAGCAGCGTAAAGCCAAGGCTTTATCGCCACCGTGAACCACTTACAGCCGTCCGGCGCAGTGTTCCCGGGTGGCATCAGGACTTCGGATAACTGCCGGATTGGATGAAATGCGCCATGAAAATTCTTCTTATCTTTAAATTATGGCATGGCGCACTTCACCAATCCGGCGGTCGTTGGTAGCCATTTTAAGAAACAACGAAACAACAAATGACAGATATGGAATTTAACCCAGACGCATTAACGGAACTGTACGAAACAGCAGCCGACAAAATCATTGAAAAAATGCGTAAAGTCAGAAATGACGTAAAAAGTTATGAAAGGAGTTGGGTTTGGGAGTTAATCCAAAATGCAAAAGATAATGTTTCAGGGGACTTTCCAAATCAGAAAGTTTCAATCAAGATAAATATTAGTCCAACAAATTTCCATTTTTCGCACAACTACGGATACTTTACGAGAAGTAATGTTGAAGGTATTGTAAGACAAGTAAATAAAAAGGACGTTAAAAATGAAGACGAACCCACAAACAAGCCTGTTATTATAGGTAGATTCGGCACAGGTTTTATGACAACGCACCTTTTGTCAAAAAAAATAGATGTTAAAGCGTTGTACTTCAAGGACAATACTTTTAAGAAATTTGTAGAGTTTCCCATTGACCGCACAGACATTGACAAAGATTTTCTTGTTAGTAGCATAAGAAAATCTTTTGAGATTGCACAAAGTAGCGTAAATAATGCTGTTTCACTACCAAAAGAAAGTATTGATTTTTCAGATTACAATTCTGCATTTTCTTATCAACTTGATGAAAATGCACAAAAAACCGCACAAGTAGGAATAAATGACCTATTTCATTCCTTGCCCTATACATTAGTTTTTGTGGACGGAATAGAAAAAGTGTTAATTGATAATCTTGGTGTTTCTACTTCTTTCGTAAAAGTTGAAAAAGAACCACTCTCACCAAGCGTTAATTTGGTTCAAATTATTAAAACTACTCAAAACCAAATTGATACTTTAATCTTTGCTTACCTAAAAAAATCAGTCAAAAGAAAGTATAAAGGAAAAGAAATTGATGTAGATGTAAAGATTGCGTTGCCTTTGCAGTCCAACGGCAGCACTTACGATATTATTTCTATTCAAAAAAATCTACCTTTTATTTTCCTTGACTTTCCATTGATTGGAACAGAAAATTTTTACTTTCCTGTAATTATCAATTTTCCTTTATTTGAACCTACCGAGCCGAGAGATGGGGTTTATTTGGAAGAACAAGGCGAAGAAAGTCTTGCAAACCAAGAAATTTTTAAGGTTAGTTTAGACTTAATAATCGGACTAACTGATTTTGCCGTTGCCAACAAATGGAGAAATTTATACCATTTAGCAAAAACAGATTTGCCCGAAGAACGAAAAGGATTTTCTAAAACTTGGTTCAAAGCCAACATCCAAAAGCCTATTCGTACTCACTTGCTCAAATCTGAAATTGTGCAAACTGAAACAAGCAGGATTTTACTTGAAAATGCTTTGTTTCCCAATGCAGCAGAAAGTAAAATTGAAAAGGTTTGGCATTTGGCAAAGTTGTTACATAAAGACAAGTTACCAAAATTAGAGCATATTCACGAGTGGCATAAAATCATAGACAGCACTTGGGACAAAGATTTGCGGTATGACCTTAAAAAAATGGTTATAGAAATAGCAAGCCATAACAATATTGCAAACCTAATGTCAAGAGTTGGTTTGGGAGAGCAAGAAACTTTGTCTTGGCTTAATAGCGTAATTGAGTTTGTTGTAAGCGAAGATGAAAAATCGCTTACTGATTATGCAATTATTCCAAATCAATATGGAGATTTTAAAAAGAAAGAAAATCTTTGGGCAGATGAAAGTGTTCCCAAAGAATTGAAAGATGTTTTAAAAATCCTTCAAGAAGATTGGCGTTCAAGTTTGCAACACAAATCTATTTCAGCCTATCAACCAACTTCAAAAAAAGGGATTGATGATATTGTAAGCAGAATAAACACAATTATTAAGGCTAACAGTGTTTCTACAATCAAAACAGCAGTTTTAGACTTGCTTAGTTGTTTTCCAAATTCCAACGAACTACCCAAAGAAAGAAACGAATTTTGGAGTTTTGCAAGAGATTTTTACCCCAATACACCTGAAAAAAAAGGCTTAGAAAATTGGACAAAATCTGTTGCAGTTTGGGAAGAGTGCGACAAGTGGTTTATGAAAAATCTAATTTACGATATTTCACAGTACCAAAATACAAGCCGATTAGCGACCTATCTAAATTCTGATAGTCTTACTTGGTTGCACAATTTCATAAATTTCGTTTCTGAACAAAGATTTGAGACACACCTAAACGACTATGCAGTTTTACCCAATCAAAAAGGCGATTTCAGAAAAAAGAAAGACCTTTTTGTTGATGAAGACTACAATCCACAAAAGCCTAAGCCACTCAATGACCTTAAAGATATTTTGGAACTTTTGAGTTACGATTGTCGTGCTGAATTGCTTGCAACTGAAATTGCACTTGACATTGAAGGCAAATCTCAAACAGTAAAAGACTTAGCCAATAAGATAACTGAAAGAGTGCAACAACTTTTGCGAGAAGAAGGGCTAAAACATAGGCAAGAAAGTACAAAACAAGTCTTTTCTAAACTTTTACTTTGGTTTCACGAAAACGAAACACAAGCAGAAGAATATTTTGCGGACTTGTACGAGAAACGCCACCGTCTAAGAAGTGATGATGAAATTATTGCAGACATCAAATTTAGACAGTCTTTGCTAAGTAACCCGAATGGTTATACCGAAGAAGAAATTTTAAACTTGGTTAATACCCCAAAGGAGATTTTATTTACCGCTACGCAGTTGTCTGAAAATGACTTAAAAGGTTTACTTGAAAATAGAGAAGAATTTATTTTACAAGAAGCTGAAAAAATCAAAAAACAAAGAAAAGAAATTAAGGACGAGCTAGACCTAATAGCATCAGGAATAACGTCTTTGGAATTAATAGCAGGTTTAAACAAGGAATCAAAAACTTTATTTTTTGAAAACGCTACTTTTTCGTCAGGTGGTTGGGAATATGTAAAAGAAATCATTTCACGAGCGGTAAGACGTGTGTTAGAGCATCTACGTAACAATTCCAGATACAAATTTTCTAATGAAATAGGTGTTTTAATGGTTTCTGCTCAGACACCAACAGTTATAACAGGTGTTTACAAAGATGGACAACCTATCAATCTTGTTATTAGGCCATCTGATGGTCAAAAGGTACACGTATTTTATAATGCCGAATTTAAAGCACTCTTGCTTGAAAACACTGAATTTTGGATAGACAACGGAATTGAAACACCTGAACATTTAACTATTGGAAAAATACTTCAATACACAGAAACGGAAATCATTCCGCTTTATCCCAAAACACTTAGACAATGAAAAAAACGGCTACCAACAGGCGTTTGGCTCAATGGCGGGTAAAGTGGTTAATTGAACATTCTACCTCGCATCAACTTTTGTGGTGTATTGACAGTTTTGTGCTCCGAAATCCGCCACTGCGCCAAGCGCCAAAACGTCAGACTGTGCAAAAACCACTCATAACTTAACTCTATTTTACTTGCAGATAATTCAATCTGAATATATCTTTCCATTGTAATCAATTTTAAACAGCATGGGATACATTACCGGATTTGATCGTGATCAGACAGTGCTTTTTCCGGCTACATTAGAGGAAAGCATTAATGAAAATAATCCTGTACGTTTGGTAGATCTTTTTATAAAGGGACTTGATCTAACGAAACTAGGCTTTAAGAAAATGGTGAAGTCGGAAGATGGAAGACCCGGATATGATCCTGCTGATTTATTGAAGCTATATCTTTATGGCTATTTGAATCGTATTCGCACTTCACGTTTATTAGAGCGGGAATGCAAGCGGAACATTGAACTGATCTGGTTGTTGAAAGGTTTACAACCTTGCTTTCGCACTATAGCCGGATTCAGAAGTGAGAATCCGGAAGCATTCCGTAATTTATTCCGTCATTTCGTTCAATGCTGCAGGTCATGGAACATCATTGATGGTGACCTGATCGGCATCGACTCATCGAAGTTCCGGGCGGTTAACTCTAAAAAGAACAACTATAATCAGGCAAAGATCGATCGGCAACTGGATCACGTCAGCGATAAGATAATTGATTACTTCAATGAAATGGATCAGGCCGATGCAGAACAAACGGAAAATCTAGCGGAGAAGATTTTAATACAAGCTGAGCGAGGATTGAAGTACGACCAGCTCCAGAAACAACTCGATGAACAGGGCGACGGACAAATATCCACCACCGACCCGGATTCCAGAACAATGATATTACATGGAAGTGTAATCGAAGTTGCTTACAACGTTCAGACGGCTGTTGATGAGAAGAACAAATTAATCGTCCATTACGAAACCACTAATACCAATGATCGCAAAGCATTGTTTCCGGTAGCCATGGAAGTAAAAAAGATTTGCAATAAAGAACGATTAAGTGCACTGGCGGATAAAGGTTATCACAATGGTGAACAGTTACAGCAATGCATGTCGAATGGCATCATAACTTTCGTGGCCTTTCAGGAAGTAAACCGGAGCAATCCGGTGCCCACTGCACCCTATTATGGCGAACGATTCATCTACCATCCAAAGAAAGATCAATATCTCTGTCCGGCTGGCAATGTGATGAAGACCACCGGCAAATGGTACACCAAGAAATACCGGAAGACTAGCGAAACGCAGGTCAGGCATTATAAGACACCGGCCTGTAAAACATGTCCGGTAAGGAGCGAATGCACCACCAACCCCAACGGAAGAATCATTGAACGCAGCGAGAATGCAGAAGCCGTAGAAGCCAATAACAAGCGACTACTTCGAGAAAAAGAGCTTTATCAAAAAAGACAGTGCCTTTGCGAACACCCCTTCGGCACCATCAAACGCCAATGGGGGTACGACCACATCCTGCTAAAGGGACTAAAAAAGAACAATGGAGAGTTCGGGATAATCTTCCTGGTGTACAACTTTGTCCGGGCCGTAGGAATTTTAGGCTTTACAGGGCTAAAAACACGCCTGGAGAGGTGTTTTTTATCGCTTTTAGCTTTATGGCGCACTATTAAGCGCATTACAATCAACGAATTATTCTCATACTATAGGCCATCATGGAGCGTAATAGGTTAAAAGCGAATTATTAAATTTGTTTTTGCACGAACTGACGTTAGCGGTAATGCTATGACGACTGTGCAAACTTGATACATTCTGCAAAAAGACAACTGGACAAAAATTAAATAACAAAGACGAGGACAAAAAAGCAACTATGAATTTTTTTGAAACACTGACACACAATCCAATTTTTCCAATTGCAACATTTGCAATTGGTATTCTTGTAAGGACATATTTTTACTATAAATCAAAAAAGAGCAAGGTGCTGAAATATGTTCTCAAATCTTACAACCTCGTTAAAGACCACACTTCTAAATTCTCAGGGTTAAATATTCAATACAAAAACGAGGAGGTGAAAAATTTTACTGTAACAAAGATGATTTTTTGGAACAGCGGGAAAGGAACGATTGACGGCAAAGACATAACAAGTGCAGAGCCATTAACCTTGACAGCAAAAGATGGATGCAGAATATTAGAAGCGACCATACTAAAATCGAATAATACTGCTTCCCTCATAAGTGTTTCAGACATTAAGGACAACAATTCTATATCTCTTTCATTTGACTATCTCGACTATTTAGACGGTGCAGTATTAAATATACTCCACGATGGGACGGTTTCCGACAATATCGAATTTAAGGGAAAGATAAAGGGCTTGGAGAAAGTTGTCAAAACATCAATCCCTAAAGCACCTGAAACTATTCACATTTTCGTTCCATTCCCAATTCATAAAGACATTTCTAAGCACTCACCAAACAAGCGGAGACTTTACTACGGACTATCTCATGTTTGGATGGGTTTTTTTATGATGCTTTTAATTGGTATTGCAAAAGTTGGACAGCATTATTTTCCCGACAGCAAATTCTTTACCACAGGCAACGATGATAATGATTTATGGTTTATGCTAATTCTGTGCGGACTAATTATGCTGAACGGATTTTACATTATGAGTAAAAAACTACCTAAAGAGTTAGACATGTATGAAGACATTTGAACAGGACGCACTATTGAGACAAGAAGCACATACCGCTAACATCGGTTTTGCGTCAGGCGGGGTGACGTGCTTCGTAGAAAATTTTGTGCATATTTGAAGTGTGGTTCTTCGTATCAAGTGCAGTGCTAAAAAGCCCGCCCGAACGCAAAGCCGAAAACCGTTGATCCAAAATCCTGATGCAGACTCCGTCCGCCTGTACAGGAGCAGTGAGCAAGTGGCAGAGTCAGCCACCAGAAGTATGGCCTAACTTTGTCCGGCGAAGATCGGTGAGCTTGCTCATAAGAGCTATCGCCGGACAAAGTTAGGGAGTAGCAATGAGAATAGTCGTCTTTAAACAGATACAAACGTTTACAAACGGATACAAACAACTGGTGACCGACTCAGGCCGTTGATGCTCCTGACCGTGTTCACAGCAGCGTAAAGCCAAGGCTTTATCGCCACCGTGAACCACTTACAGCCGTCCGGCGCAGTGTTCCCGGGTGGCATCAGGACTTCGGATAACTGCCGGATTGGATGAAATGCGCCATGAAAATTCTTCTTATCTTTAAATTATGGCATGGCGCACTTCACCAATCCGGCGGTCGTTATGGGTAATTGTAAAAAACGAAACCAATCAAATCTTAATAAAATGAAAAGAACAATAATTTTGACTGCAATTACCCTAATGGGTTGCCAAGTTGTTTTTGGACAAACGACAACTACATATGACTTCAAAACAAAAACGCCACCATTAATAAAGGAAGCAACACACGGACAGACAGCCGTTTTCAAAATAGACAACATTAATAGATTTCTCTATGAAGTAAAAATTGAAGCTAAACAGACTGAATTTCATTCTGAACCACCAGCTGTTTTTAATCAAATTTTTAAACTTGAAAAGAAGGAATCAAGTAGCGTAGGAAAAGAAGCGGATAAAGTACTTTCCGGTGAAGTTGGAGAAGAAAAAGCCTCCAAAATTAAAACAAAATCCAACGAAGAGTCATTGTTGCTATTTAATGAGAGAATACTTGAAGCTTTCAGTTTGGAACTTGGTGAACAAAAATCGCTACCAGACACTATTCAGAATCAATTTAAAATCCAAGAACTAGAAAAACAAATTGAAAAGCTCAGTAAGGACATTGAAACACAAAAAGAGACAATCAAGAAATTAAATGATATTATTGAAGACGAATACCTGAAAGTTATCCAAGACCTTTATACAAAATCCTTAAATGTAGGCAAATCATTTGAACTAGTTGAAGAGTCCAAAGTACTGAAGAATAGATTAATTGGGATTACTTTAACAGACGGATTAACCTTTAAGGATGCGTCTGAAAAGGTTAATGAATTATTCAGGATTTTTCCATTTAGCAATTATCCCGAGAAATTAACAGTTTCATTTGAAAGAGACTTTAAACAATTTAAAGCGGCTTATGAACTTTATCTAATCAATGAAAAGGTTAAAAAGAAATTTAATAATGACGAAGCAAAGGTAAAAAGCAGTGTAAGCAATCTCCTGCAAGAAGTAGAATCAATAAAAGCAACCTTTGATAAGACAGTTTATAGTGAAATATTTCAAAACATCAACTTGCTGTTTAATGAACTTCGAAATGAAAACAACTTTTTTGTGGTTTCTGACCCAGTACAAGCAGAAAAGGATGTAATAAACTTTGATATTAAAATCACGCCACGAAAAGATTTGACTAACGTTACTAACTTAGAAAACAGGCAATTCTCAACGTCAGTACCAATAAAAGGCGGTGTGAAGATAGATTTTAGCACTGGATTATTTATTACAACAGGATTGCACGATAGACGATATAGCTTGAATCAATCATCTACCGATTCCTTGTCATCAACAATAAGTGAAAACAAAAACAATAATGTAGCTCAAATTTCACTTGGTGCACTTATGCATATTTCTCCAAGAACAACAAAATATTTCAAACCTGGATTTACTTTTGGATTCGGACTTAATTCCACAGACATAAGCAATGCTAACGTCTTCTTGGGTATCAGTGGGATGTTTGGTTCTCAAGAAAGATTTATCGCTTCCCTTGGACTAAGTCTTGCACAGGTTGACTATTTAAAAGGTGAATATGGGCTAAATAAAGAATACATAACAACCAAAATTAATTCTGAACTTACAGAAAAGACAACAAGGGCGGGTTTTTTTATCAGCTTAACTTATAACTTGACAAATAAGAAAAAAGAATAACAACTACCCATAACAGCACCTACCCAAAAGTGGCGGTTCAGTGGTTAAATCAAGTTTTGTGCTCCTATCAAAGTTCCTGCTTGGTTGACAGTGAAGTGCTTCGAAATCGCCACCT
>JAXLTL010000002.1:0-386036 GCA_046330075.1 Bacteroidia bacterium
CATTGGCCGTCATTTATAATGTATGCTGTAGTATGGTGTTTGTACCATTCAATCGTTTTTTATTCAATTTCTTTTATACTGTACAATTTATTAAGGAAATAGTAGTTTATTTGGCGTATGAAGATAAAACGATTTATCGTTGTTGTTCCGGGCTGGTTATGGCTTCTGCTGCTAACTGCCCGACCGTTGTCGGCACAGCTACCTGATCTTGAGCCCCCGGTTGAAGAGAAGAGCTTTTGTGAGAGTCTGAAAGCGGCTAATTTCCTGAAGTCAACGAAAACATTTCGCCTGAAGGGGAATGTACGCTCCGTATTAGAAACGATCTCTTCTGACAGTATTTTTGAAAAGAAGCATTTTCTGCCAACACAAAAACGGTATGAGTTTCTGTCCAATGGTAAGATGACTTTGTTTGCTGAAGATACCGTTCCCCCGCTCGCCATCTGGTCACCTGTAGTGGAAGAATATTATTACGATGCTACCGGAGATACCCTGCTGCGTACGAAGTTTCACGATTGTACGCCCGGACATTCTTCCGTTTCGGAGCGCTGGTTCGACAAAAACGGATACATTACACACCTGGAGTATGCCTGCTATGATTGTGATCAGCCGGATCATCGGCCAAAGGAGTTTGCTGCTGTGTTCGATTACACGCTATCGTATCATTGGACAGAAAACCATGAAGCCGTTGCCCGGAGGTATCAGTATAAAACGAGGGATTTGTATTATGAGCGTTATAAAAATGATTCAGTACCCTGTAGGAAAAAGCCGGCAAAGATGGAAGGCGATACAGGTTCTGTTCATGAATTTCCGTACAGTGGCTTTTTTAATCAGCTCGGAGGCACCTCGTTCACCTATGACTCAGCCGGCAGAGTGGTGAAGAAGCTGATGATCGATCGCGTGATCAAGAATTCAATGAATATTGATCACATGACGGAAATTGCATATACAGCAGAAGGAAATGTGGCGGAGATAAAATACTCCAGTGCGTTGGTGCATATTCAGCCATATGCTTTTTCGTTGAATTCCATTATTCGCATTGAATATTTGTCGTTTGATGAGCAGGGCAACTGGACGAAATGTAAGGTGCATGTAGAACCAGCATCTGAAGTTGTTACGTTTCATTCTTCCTATTCGGCATTTACATATGAACGTACCATTCGTTATTATTGACGGACTGCGTAGGTTACTTTTAAAATTGACGGAGCTACACCAGTTTTCTGTGCCTGCCTTTTGCCTGTTGTATAAGGCACAAAAAAAGCCCCGGTTATCCGGAGCTTTTTTATTCTTCTTAGAGCGATATTACTGATTTTCTACCATCGCTCCGTGGCAACTTTTGTATTTCTTGCCTGAGCCGCATGGACATGGATCATTACGTCCAACCTTCATCTCATTGCGTACCGGTTCCATCTTTTGCGGAGGTGGCGGACCCTGCGGCGCTTGTTGTCCGGCCGGACCTGCTGTACTGCTTGTATTCTGACGGTATTCATCGTGGGTGGCTTTCAGTTTGCTGAGATCCTGCTTCGGCTGTTCAGCCTGCTTCACCTGCTGGGGTTGTTCAACGGCAATCTGTCCTTTAAACAGGAAGGACAAAGTTTCCTTGTTCACTTCCTCCATCATCTTCTTGAACAAATCGAAAGACTCGAACTTATAAATCAGCAATGGATCTTTCTGTTCATATACTGCATTCTGTACGCTTGTCTTGAGGTCGTCCATTTCACGCAGATGTTCCTTCCAGCTATCGTCGATGATGGACAAAGTAATGTTACGTTCAAAGGCGCGAATGATTTCGAGACCATTTGTATCGTATGATTTCTTCAGATTGGCAAGCACCTGCATGCCCCGGATCCCATCGCTGAATGGTACAACAATGTTCTCAAACTGTTGTCCCTGTTGTTCATATACCTGCTTGATGATCGGATAAGCACGCTCACCGATCACCTTTGATTTATTGCGATAGTGTTCGTCAATGGCTGCGAAGACTCTGTCTGTAAGTTCCTCTGCTTTCGTACTGCGGAATTCATCTTCTGTAACCGGACTTTCGCAGGCGAAGGTGCGGATCAGATCGAGGTTGAAGTTTTCGAAATCGTTGGTTTCTTTATAACTCACCACCAGTCCATCGATCATATCAAACAGCATATTCTGAAGGTCCAGCGAGAGTCGTTCACCGTAAAGTGCATGGCGGCGTTTCTTGTAGATAACTTCGCGCTGTGCATTCATCACATCGTCGTATTCAAGCAAACGTTTCCGTGTGCCGAAGTGGTTTTCTTCAACTTTGCGCTGAGCACGCTCTATGCTCTTGGTGATCATGCTGTGCTGAATCACTTCACCTTCTTTGAGTCCCATGCGGTCCATCAGACTGGCAATACGCTCTGAGCCGAAGAGACGCATCAGGTTATCTTCGAGTGAAACGAAAAACTGAGAGGAACCCGGATCTCCCTGACGGCCTGAACGACCGCGCAGCTGACGGTCAACACGACGTGATTCATGTCGCTCTGTACCGATGATGGCCAATCCACCTGCTTCTTTTACTCCGGGCCCAAGTTTGATATCGGTACCACGACCCGCCATGTTGGTGGCGATGGTTACTGTACCAGCTTGTCCGGCCTGCGCAACGATCTCCGCTTCACGCTGGTGTTGTTTTGCATTCAGTACGTTGTGAGGAATATTGCGTTGCTTCAGCAAGCGGCTGAGTAATTCTGAAATCTCTACAGAGGTAGTACCCACCAGCACCGGACGTCCGGCCTGCGTGAGTTTCTGTACTTCATCAATCACGGCGTTGAATTTCTCGCGCATAGTTTTGTACACGAGATCTTCTTCGTCTTTACGTACTATCTTACGATGGGTTGGAATAACCACCACATCGAGTTTGTAAATCTGCCAGAATTCACCTGCTTCTGTTTCGGCTGTACCGGTCATACCGGCCAGCTTATGATACATACGGAAATAATTCTGTAAGGTGATGGTCGCATACGTCTGTGTGGCAGCTTCCACCTTCACATTTTCTTTGGCTTCAATCGCCTGGTGTAATCCGTCAGAGTAACGACGACCTTCCAGCACACGTCCGGTTTGCTCATCAACGATTTTAATCTTGCCCTCCTGAATGATGTATTCCACATCGAGTTCATAAAGGGTATAGGCGCGCAGCAGCTGATTGACGGTATGGATACGCTCTCCTTTGATGGCGAAGTCACGCAGCAGTTCATCTTTCTTTGCAGCTTTTTCTTCTGCAGAGAGTGCAGCCCGGTCGAGATCCGCCATTACGGTACCAACATCGGGGATTTCAAAGAAGTGCGGATCGGCTGCATTATGACTGATGAGATCATGTCCTTTCTCTGTCAGTTCGATACTGTGGTTCTTCTCATCAATAATGAAAAACAATTCGGGATCCACTTTTTCGCGCATCAAACGTCCCTGTTCAGCCATGTAGCTGGCTTCAGTTTTCTGCAGGAGAGTTTTTACACCCGGTTCGCTCAGGAACTTGATGAGTGCACGGTGACGCGGCATACCACGGTGTGCACGCAGAAGTGATAAACCTACTTCATCCTGCTTGTCTTTGTTGTCGATATTTTTCTTCGCCTCAGCGAGAATCGTATTTACATAATTACGTTGTGCATTTACGATGATCTCCACTTTCGGTTTGAGTGCATGAAACTCCTGATCCGTACTTTTTGGTGTAGGACCGGAGATGATCAGTGGTGTACGGGCATCGTCTACGAGTACCGAGTCAACCTCATCCACGATAGCATAATGATGCTCGCGCTGAACAATATCTTCAGGACTCCGGGCCATATTGTCACGCAGGTAATCAAATCCGAATTCGTTATTCGTTCCATAGGTGATATCGGCCAGATAGGCTTTACGGCGTTCATTCGAATTAGGCTGGTGTTTATCGATGCAATCCACGGTAAGACCAAGGAACTCGAACAGGGGGCCGTTCCACTCTGAGTCACGTTTCGCGAGATAATCGTTCACTGTTACAACGTGTACACCTCGTCCGGCAAGAGCGTTGAGGTAGATGGGTAAGGTGGCCACAAGGGTTTTACCTTCACCGGTTGCCATCTCTGCAATTTTTCCCTGATGCAAAACGGTACCACCGATCAGCTGTACATCGTAATGCAGCATGTCCCAGGTGACTTCGTTTCCGGCTGCAACCCAGGTGCGGTTATAGGAAGCCTGATCACCGCTGATGGTTACGCTGGGTCGACGCGCAGCTATATCACGATCATGCTGACGGGCTGTAACGGTCAGTGCGTCATTTTCTTTGTACCGGCGTGCAGCTTCTTTCACTACTGCAAATGCTTCTGCATGAATTTCCATCAACGCTTCTTCGATGCGTGTGTTACGCTCTTTCTTCAGTTCGTCGATGCGTGCATAGATTTTTTCTTTCTCCTGAAGATCCATTTCCGGATTTTCTTCGGTAGAAGTTGTCAGTTCCTGAAGCTCCTGTTCCACAGCGCTGATATGCTGTCGGATGTGCTCACGGAATTGATCCGTTTTTGCGCGTAATTCGTCGTTGCTGAGTCCGGACAATCCGGCATATGCAGCATTAATTTTTTCTACATAAGGAACCAGTTCCTTCAGATCGCGGTCGGCTTTACTGCCCAGGACCGACTTCAGCATTTTATTGATAAAATCAAACATCTTGGTATTCTCGGTATTTCAGAGGAGTGCAAAGGTATGGTTTTATAGGGAGAAACCGGGGATAAAAGGGTAGACGGATCAGAGTTTAATATATTGTTAAAGAGCGCATTGAAGAAAATTGTTGTTTCAACATGATTTCGGCCCCGGTTTCATTGCGGAAACAGGCATAAGAAATGAACCCATGACTTAAAACTCACTCAGCTAAGTATTAGCGGGTTAAATACTGGAAACGTTTATTAACGGATCTGTTCTTGACACGGATATAGATGGCCCATATCTTTGACAACGTACCTAAAAAACCTGATCCTATGTTTTGGAACAATGATGAAGAATTTGATGATACCCCTTTTAATGATGAAGGTGCAGACGATGAAACGATGGAAGAAATCCGTCGTGAACGGGAGCGCATCAACACACTGCCGGTGATGCTGAAGGCCCGGGCCATATTTGAATTGGTAAGAGCACTTGTAGAGACGTTCCCTGAAGATGATGACATGGCTTCACATTATCGCGAAATTATGTTGTGTGATGCCGGGACACTTGGCGCTAAAATCGCAGGAGCTGAAGGTGGAGATCTCTATACCCTCCGGATGGAAAATGCAGTGCAGATCAAAGTCGCAGCGCGTAACCTCATTGCCCAGACTTCCGGATTGAAAATGCTGGGACTCTCTGAACCGCATTATTTGCAGCTATTGCGTGATGAAGTGGAGGAGTTTCGCCTTTTGTTTGTGGAATGGGTTGCATCTTTCGATAAATCCCGCGATATCAGGGATGATTGGGGGCTCTTTTATTCCTAAGCTTCAGGCCTCAGGCTCGCTGCGGGACTGACGTCTGTGGCTAAAAATCAAGTTTCCGCAGTGCCGGAGCTTTTTTCGCTGTAACAGCAACGACGAGTAACGTCATCGCCCCTCCGAAAACCACAGAATTGACAAGTCCGAGGAATTTGGCGGCAAGTCCTGATTCGAACGCTCCGATTTCATTTGACGAACCAACGAAAATGCTGTTTACTGCTGCCGCACGACCCCGCATTTCATTCGGTGTATACGATTGCAGAATGGTGGAACGCACCACCACGCTGATATTGTCAAACATTCCACTGCATACCAGCATCACCATCGAAAGTGCAAAACTGTTGCTGAGCGCAAACCCGATCATGCATATTCCAAAGCCTGCCACACACCAGAGCATCAGCTGGCCTGCACCTTTGCCGGGCGGACGAAATGCAAGATAGCCTGCCATCATCACCGATCCAATTGCCGGTGCTGACCGGAGAAATCCAAGTCCTTCGGGGCCGGTATGAAGTACCTGATCCGCAAAGGCAGGTAATAACGCTACTGCACCTCCGAAAAGTACGGCGAATAAGTCGAGACTGACAGCGGAAAGCAGAATCTGATTGCTGAAGAAGAAACGGATTCCGGTGCGCAATGCCTGCCGGGCCGGCTCGTGTTTCACCTCTGTGGGTATATGTTCATGCCGGATCATAAGGTAGGCGAGCAATACAGCAAATAGGAGGATGCAAACGAGTATGTTGGTGTAAGCAGGACCCACCCAGGCGTAAAGTAATCCTCCTG
The DNA here is from genome assembly GCA_046330075.1 of Bacteroidia bacterium. GTDB lineage: Bacteria > Bacteroidota > Bacteroidia > AKYH767-A > OLB10 > JAJTFW01. The sequence continues at coordinate 6,213 of JAXLTL010000002.1, forward strand.
CGGCAGGACCGGTTACGGCTCCGGTTTGCCAGAGACTTGAATTCCACACGGAGGCATTGACGTATTTCTCTTTCGGCAGTAGCTGACCCCAAAATGACGACTGGGCCGGATTGTAAAAACCGCGTGCAAAACCGATAAAAAATATAGCCGCAAACGCAGGCCAAACTCCTATCGATTTGTAGTCCATGAAGGTATAGGCGGTGAGTCCTCCTGAAACGAGCAGCATCAGGAAGGTAGATACCATCATCAGTTTTCTGCGGTTATAGCGGTCGGCAAGCAATCCGCCGGGCAATGCAAGTGAAAGTGCGGGAATGGCTTCGGTCAGACCAATGAGTCCCAATGCGAAGGGATCTTTTGTTTGCTCGTAAATGAGCCAGCTGGCCACCACTGCCTGCATCTGCAAAGCGATAGTCAGCAGAAATTTGCCGGAGAGAAAGAGTCGGAAGTTGCCGTGGCGCAAGGCCGAGAACGGGTCGTGGGAACGCGACATGGATGCAAATCTAAAAGATTTAAAAGAGCGGGCTGAAGTTGCCTGGAATTAAGTTCAATTTTAAATACTTTCGCAAATATGAAAGATCGTTTTTCAGATCGCTCAGCAGATTATGCTGTCTACCGGCCTGTTTATCCGGTGGAACTGATTGATTTCATCCTGTCGGTCGTTAAATCTCGCAATGCCTGCTGGGATGTTGGAACCGGTAGCGGGCAATTGCTGGCGTTGCTGGCTCCTCACTTTCAGCAGGCTGCCGGTACCGACAGCAGTGCAAAGCAGATATCGTTTGCTCCGCAATTATCGAATGTGGAATACAGGGTTTGTCGGGCAGAAGATGATCCGCAGTTCAACCGAAAATTCGATCTTATCACGGTTGCACAGGCCATTCACTGGTTTAAGTTCGTGCCTTTTTATGAGCTGGTGGAAAAATATCTGGAGGACGACGGACTTTTGGTCATTACCGGTTATGGGCTGATTACAATTGATCCGCTGCTGGATGAGCTCATCCATGAATTGTATACCGGCATTCTCGGAAAATGGTGGGATCCTGAGCGAAAATATATTGATGACGGGTATCGATCCTTGCCATTCCCTTTCGCAGAGTTGGATTGCCCTGCATTCACCATTCAGGCGTCATGGAACCTGCATCATTTTGAAGGGTTCTTCCGGACCTGGTCGGCTTATACGCTTTATCTCAGAGACGGACATCCTGATCCGATCCCGGCCTGGATGAATAAAGTGCGATTGTTGTGGCCGGAAAATGAGGTCAGAGAAGTGAGGTTTCCGGTGCTTCTGAGGGCCGGACGGAAAAAACGATAGAACAGCGTTCTGTTTTCCTCGGATCAAATGGCATTCCGTCCTATCTTTGCCATAACATGCCATACAACGACGCATCAACCAATGGACGACCGCTTACTATTTTTGTAGTGGAAGATGATCTTTGGTATGGAGAGCTGCTGACGCACCATCTCAGTCTCAATCCGGATAATAAAGTACGTCGTTTTGAAAGTGCTGCCGAACTTCTGGATTCATTGAGCGAGCGACCTGATGTTATCACCTTGGATTACCGGTTGCCAGATGTGAAGGGCGATGACCTGTTCCGGAAAATTAAAGCCCTGCATCCCGAAGCCAGTGTGATCGTTATTTCCGGTCAGGAAGATGTGTCAACGGCGTTGAATCTGCTGCGCGAAGGTGTGTTCGACTATCTTGTAAAGAATGATGAAACGCGTGAACGGCTCTGGAATGCTGTAAATAAAATCCGCCGTAGTCTGGAGCTGGAAGCAGAAGTGCAGCAATTGCGTCAGCAGATCGATCACCAGTATGATCTGCAGCATCTGATGATCGGCAACTGCGAAGCAATGAAAAAAGTATTTGCACTCATCGTTCGCGCCGCTTCTACCAATATCAATGTTTCCGTCACCGGAGAAACCGGAACAGGCAAAGAGCTTGTTGCGAAAGCAGTTCATTATAATTCACCGCGTTCGCGGAAACCTTTTGTGGCGGTGAATATGGCTTCTATTCCGCGCGACCTCCTCGAAAGTGAACTTTTCGGACATGAGAAAGGTTCGTTCACCGGAGCCATTGCAGCACGTACCGGAAAGATCGAAGAGGCCAACGGAGGCACCTTGTTTCTGGATGAAATTGCAGATATGGATCTCTCCCTGCAGGTCAAATTACTGCGGGTTTTGCAGGAACGGGAAATAACGCGGATCGGAAGTAATCAGCTGATTCCGGTGGATGTGCGTATCATTGTGGCTACGCATAAAAACCTCAGCGATGAAGTAAAAGCGGGCCGATTCAGAGAGGATCTTTTCTATCGGTTGCTGGGTCTTCCGATTCAACTGGCGCCATTGCGTGACAGGGGAAACGATATTCTGCTGCTGGCAAAACATTTTCTCGATGCATTCTGTTCCAGCAACAAGCTGCACCGTAAGTCGTTCAATGCAGCAGCGAAGGAAAAACTGCTGGGGTATAAGTATCCCGGTAATGTTCGTGAACTGAAGGCTGTTGTGGAACTCGCTGCCGTCATGACCGATAATGATCAGATTGATGCCGACGATATTTCTTTCACCGCCGCCCGTACACCCTCCGATTTGCTGGATCAGGATCTTACACTCGCTGAATTTGAACAGCGCATTATCCGCCATTATCTTGATCGTTTCGATAACAATGTGCTTGAAGTTGCCAGACGACTTGAAGTAGGTAAGTCGACCATTTACCGGATGATGAAAGAAGGGAAGTTATAGTATACCCACAACCGTTAGTATTTGTTGTATGCCCTTAGGAACCACTGATCACTTTTTCGAAACCATTCTGCAATACCTGCAGGGTGATATTGCTGTACTGGATACTTCCTTCCGGTATATCTACGTAAACCCCTATGCAATCCGGGATGCAGAAATCCGGTCCTGGATCATCGGAAAGACCGACCTTGAGTATTGTTTGTTCCGCGGACTGGATCCGGAACTGGCACACCGGCGCAGAGATATGTTTCGCAAATCCGTTGAAACCGGTAAGTTGGTGGAATGGGAAGAACGGATAACTACACATGAGGGGATGGATCGTGTTTTTCTGAGAAGGGTTTTTCCGGTCGTCAATGAACAAAAAAATGAAGTTACTTATCTTATCGGACACGGACTTGACATTACTGACAGAAGAAAGGTGCGGGATGAGCTCGAAACCAATCGGCGATTTCTGGATACCGTTTTGAATTCAAGCCCCAATCTCATTTTTGTAAAGGATGCTCAGGGCAGATTTCTGATGGCCAATAAAGCCGTGGCGGATTCCTTTAACCTGACCCCCGAGGCCTTGATTTTGAAAAGCAATGCAGAAGTTCATAAAAATAAAGACGAACTGGATGTATATGCGCAGGCTGATGCAGAAGTTATCCGTACAGGTAAGGCGGTGCGTCTGGAAGAATCTTTTACCCGGCTGGATGGACAGAAGTTCTGGTATGATACGATTAAGGTGCCATTGGTTGAAAAAGATGGAGTCGTGAATGTTCTGGGCATTTCGATTGATATTACGGAGCGGAAAGAGAAAGAAGAGTTGTTGCGGCTCAGTGAACAACATCTGGCTGAAGCGCAGGAACTGACACGATCCGGAAACTGGATTCGTCACCTGAAAGATGATTCGGTAGAATGGTCATCAGGTTTGTTTAAAATCTGGGAAAGAGATCCGGCAATGGGCCAACCTTCGCCGGATGAAGTGATGGAATATGTTTATCCGGCAGACCGTGACCTGATCTACCGGATGATCGGAGAAGTACTTGAGACAGCAACTCCCCGGGATTTTAAATACCGGGTGATCGTAAATGGGGAAGTACGATACATACGTAGTTTCGCAAAAGCGGTTTGCGACCATCAGGGTAATGTCATTGATATTTTTGGTTCCGTAATTGATATCTCTGATCAGGTTGAAACAGAGCGTAAGCTGCGTGAAAATGAAATGCGTCTTACGGAAGCACAGAAGCTGGCTAAGATGGGTAGTTATGAGCTCGATCTGATTACGGGCAAAATTACTTATTCTCCTGCGGCATATCTCCTCTATGAATGGGATCCGGACGAACCGGCTCCCGATGCAAGAGAATTTCAGAACGCTCTTTTTAAAGAGGATCTGCCTTATTTTGAAGAATTATGGACAAAGCTTCCTGAGCGAAGAGATACCTTTGAAACGCTGTTTCGTTTCTTAACAAAGTCCGGCAAAGTAAAACATATCCGGGTCGTGAACCTGCCTATTCGGGATGAAGATGATAATCTGGTCCGTGTGGTGGGTACCATTGCAGATATTACAGACCTGAAGGAGACAGAAGAGAAGCTGTTGCGAAATGAACAACGGCTGAATGAAGCGCAGCAAATGGCGCGGATGGGAAGTTTTACGCTGGATCTGATCACCGGACATATTGAATGGTCGCAGGGCATGTACCTCATCTGGGGTATTGATGAAGCGGAGGAGATTACCTTTGAGAAAATTCTAAGCAGAGTTCACCCGGAAGACATCGGCTTTGTTGAACAGGATTATCATGATATAAAATTTCGTACCGAACCCTGGCAGCTGGTTCACCGCATCATTACCCGGGAGGGGAAGGTAAAATTTATCGAACTGTTTTTTAAAATCGTCATGCAGGACGATGGACGGCAGAAATCTATGGTGGGTTCCTGTATCGATATAACAGAGAAGAAAGAAATCGAAGAGAAGTTGCGTCTCAATGAGCAACGTTTGTTTGAGGCACAGGAGTTGTCGCGTTCCGGCAGCTGGGAATTGTTCTTATTGCCGGAGTACCGGCTGGAATGGACACCGGGAACCTATAAAATCTGGGATCTGGCACAAAACCGGACACCTCCTTCCAGGGATGAATTCTATGATCGTGTGATTCCTGCCGACCGTGATAAGGTGCAAGAAGCTTTCAGAATTCTCTTGCAGGAAAAACGTCCGGCAGAAGTGCAGTACCGCGTATGGTCCTATGCTTTGCAGGAAAAAGTGTTTTTCTCCCGCGGGGTTCCGGTAAAGAATGCAGCCGGTGAAGTGTATAAAGTTTACGGAACAACAGCCGATGTAACAGAGCGGGTGCAGCGTGAGCAGCGGCTCAGTGATAATGAACAAAGTCTGCTGCAGGCACAGCGCCTGGCAAAGCTCGGCTCCTGGTATCTTAACCTGCGCGAAAATCAGTTCGAATGGGCAGAAGGAATGTATTATATCTGGGAGCGCGATCTGAAGCTGCCACCACCGACTTACGATGAAGTGAAGTCGACGATTCACGAAGATGATATCGAGAAATTTGAAGAAACGATATTGCTGGCGCAACAGTCCGACAAAGAACAAACGATTGAATTTCGTATACGCATGGCCGATAACCGTATCAAAACGGTCGAAAGCCGTGGTAAGGTGATTCGCGATGAAGCGGGTAAAGCTGTCCGTTTGTTTGGCACGGTGATGGATATTTCTGAGCGGAAGAATGTCATGGAGGAGCTGATACGAGCCCGTACACAAGCCGAAGAATCTTCAAAGGCGAAAGAGTACTTCCTGGCGAATATCAGTCATGAACTGCGCACACCGCTCAACGGCATTATTGGCATGGCCCGTCTCCTGCAAAAGACCGCCCTGAACAGTACCCAACGTGAGTATACCGAGGTGTTACAGCAAACAGCCGGAAACCTCATGGTGATCATCAATGATATCCTTGACTTTGCCAAGATCGAATCGGGCACACTTGCGCTCGAAGCAATTCCTTTTGATCCTTCCCGTGTTGCCGATACCGCGGTGCAGCTGCAGATGTTTAAAGCAGAAGAGAAGGATCTTATACTGCGTCACCTGCACGAAGGTCAGCCATTGCCGAAAGTAATGGGTGATCCTTACCGGTTAAGTCAGATCCTGTTGAATCTCCTGAATAACGGTATTAAATATACGAACCATGGCGAAGTTGTTCTTTCGCACCGTATCATCGAGGAGAACGAGAGTGAAGTGCGGATACAATTTACGGTGAAGGATACCGGTATCGGTATTCCCTATGATATGCAAAGCGAGATCTTCGAAAGCTTTGCTCAGGTAACAGGTTCTTCCCGCGTGCAGGGTGGCATCGGTCTGGGCTTAACCATTTCAAAGAGCCTGGTGGAAAGGCTGGGCGGCAGGATATGGGTGGAGAGCAAACCGGATGTAGGCAGTTCTTTTCATTTTACAATACCTTATGTGAAAGCAAAGCCGGAATCTGCACAGCAGACGGGAAATCAGCTCGAGCCAATGGATGTGGGCGCAGTGAAGATTTTGCTGGTAGAGGATAATAAGGTTAATCTCTTCATCACGGAAGCACTCCTTCATGACTGGGGCTTTAAAGTAGATGTGGCCATGAATGGTCTGGAAGCGGTTGAACAATGCAGGAAAAATGATTACAACCTGGTGCTGATGGATATTCAGATGCCGGAAATGAACGGTATCGATGCAACGAAGGCTATCCGGCGCATTCCTGACCGGAAGAAATCCTCTGTTCCAATTATTGCAATCACCGCGAATACTTCCCGCACTGCCCATAAACAGTTTCTCACAGAGGGCATGAACGATTGGGTGGTGAAGCCATTTAAAGATGAGGCGTTGTATAAAAAAATTGCTCAGCATATCAGCAGCAAGAGCTTTAACGCAGAAGCAATCAAACAGCGGAAGTTTCCTCAGCGGAAGAAACCGCTGCATGAAATCAGCAGGTTATACGATCTTTCAAATCTGCGAAGAGATGATCCGGGAAATCCTGCATTTCTAAAACGTATGCTGACCATTTTTATTGATACCATTCCCGGCATCGTGGATACCATGCAGCAGCATTTTGAGCAGGGGGAAATGGATGCTGTTTGCACACTGGCGCATAAAATCAAACCAACACTGGACGGAGCCGGAATTCACGGGTTGAAGGATGTGATCCGGAACATCGAAGGCTATCGTGATAAACGACGTACCAGCGATCAATTGAGAGAGGATCTTGATCAGTTGAAGCGTGTTATTACGGAAGTAACAGAGGAGTTTAAAGCGGAAATCGCTAAACTTTAATGTGTATGAAGCAGTGCTGACAGCTTCTTTGAAATGACACCGGTGTGATGTTCCCAGCTGAAGTTGTCTCTGATGAACTGATAGCCGTTTTCAGCAATTTCTGCCGCCATCGCTGTATCGCCCAGCAGTGCCGAAATGAACTCGCTATACTGAGCCGGTGTTTCGGCAACTAAAAGGTGCTTGCCATGCATAGCGCCCAGTGCATTATTGGCCATCGGCGAAATCACACAGGGGATTTTCATAATCATGGCCTGAAGGATCTTGTTCTGTAAACCAATGCTGATCAGCATGGGTGCTACCATCACTTTTGAGTGCGCAAAGGCTTCACGGATATCGTCCATCCAACCTTTTACCGTTATGCCATCTCCGGCCAGTGATTGAACTTTTTGTGTGGGTTCAGCACCGGCAATCAGGCAGGTAGCAGCTGGATGCTTTTGCTTCAATAAGGGAAATATCTCCTGGGCCGTGTATACCGCACTCGCTATGTTGGGTGGATAAGACATATGACCGGTAAATAAAATGTCGTATCGTTTTATCGCTTCCATGGGATGGAAATAGTCAAAGTCAACACCATTCGGGATTACGTCAATGCGGTGCTGTTCCGGGTGGGCGATATGCCCTTTGTCCTGCTCGGAGATAATGGTGTGATAGTTAAAATAGCCGAACGCAGTTTCTTCGTATCTGCGTAACCGTTTGTATTCAATTTGCGCAGGACCCTTCATCCACCAGTTGCTGTTTTCCCTGTACCGTTGCATTCCTATGGCAAAGGCATCCATGTAGTCGAGTGCCTTGACGCGGCAAGGAACGCTGCGGGCATATTCACTCATGCGGATCAGATGACAGAATGTTACATCAGGACGATGGGTGTTGGCAAACCGCTCCAGTTTACGCCGTGCTTCACTCGTGTAAAAGTAAGCAATCTGAAAAGGGAGATGATGCCGCAACGACATGGAAACCGCCGATTGTGCCCTGCTGATTACGGCTGTTTCTATTGCAATGCACCAGGGCTGTAATGCCGCCAGTTGGTTTTCGGCAGGTACCGTTTCATTGATGGCGAAGAGATAGATGTCGAAGTCGCGGCTGAGGTTCCTGATCAGATGGTAAGCACGCAGCTTATCGCCCTTCTCCAGCGGATAGGGGAACCGTGAGGTCAGAAACAGTAGCCGTGGTTTGCTCAAGCCTGATAGAGATTTGCAAAATTACATTTTCGTGTTATTCACCGTTGGCCGCCTTAACCTTACTCTTCTTCACTTCTCCGCTGCCGGTTACATTGGTGTTGATGGAAGGTTCTCCGGTATACCGTACATTCCCGCTTCCAACTACATCAGCGGATAGCTTCGTCATAACATTAACATCCGCATCTCCTGAACCGCTGATCTCCACCTTGCATACGTCGGATTGAAGTCCCTCGGCGCTGTAATTGCCGGATCCGTTGATATCAATCCGCTGTTCTTCACATTTGCCTTGTAGCTGTGCGTCGCCCGATCCATTGATCTCGGTGCGTATCATTCTGAAATCAAAACGCCCTGCGATATCTCCGGATCCGTTGATGTTGAGGCGGATTTCCTTTCCGCTGAGTGTATTGATACCTCTGATTTTCCCGGATCCATTCAGTGTGATTCCTTCCAGTGTGCGTATGGTCATGATGATTTCTATAGGACGGGAGGGTTCGAGGTCTTTATCCGATTTGATCTCCAGTGTGCGTCCGTCTACCTCCGTAATGATGTTGTCAATGATATTCTGCTCAGAGGCAATTGTCATTGAAACGGAGTCCGCTACAATGTAGGTGATATGTGCCGGAATGTCCAGCTCCAGCTTTGCAAATTCTCCCGGCGTACGGGTTTGTTTTACCAGAGGACCGTCACCATGGATGGTCTCTTTACAGGCGGAAAGCAGCAAAACCAGGGCGGCGGCAGTGTAGAACAGATGTTTCATGTGCAGAAGCTTGATGAAGCGAAAGTAAGAGAATTTTTCATCGCTTCGTCTTATCTTTGCCGTATGATCACAGCCATAGAAGGATTCCGTCATAAATGTCAGATTCATATCCGCTTCAAAGACGTGGACAAAATGGGGCATGTAAACAATGCGAATCACCTGACCTATTTTGAAATGGCCCGTATGTCGTATTTCCGTGAGGTAGTCAATGAAAAGATCGACTGGAACCGCCAGGGTATAATTCTGGCCCGAAATGAGGTGGATTATAAAGCGCCGATTTTACTGGAGGACGAAGTTTGGGTGCATATCCGGACAGCAAGGTTTGGCGCTTCCAGCTTCGAAATGGAGTATGTTATTACCCGCACCGGCGAGGAGGGAACACAGGTGGCGGCCCTGGGTCGTTCTGTATTGGTGTGTTTCGATTATATCGCGAATGCGAAAATGCCTGTTCCGCCATCCTGGAAGGAGAAAACGGCCGTCTTTGAAGGATGGAAAGAAATGATCTGATCAGCGAACCTGCAGGGGTTGTGCATATTGCCTGGTGAATGTTTTCTGAAACCGCAGATCGTTGAGCTCATCCTGATCTTCGAGGTAATATATCTTATAACCCTGTGCTTTATACCATTTCAACTCCTGTTCATCGGTATAATACCTGTACAGTATATCCCCGTGAGCATGGTCTTTTGTAAGATACAGCAAATCGGCCAGCCACCAGCCTGCAATAATATATGTTTTTTCGTGAAGGTTTTTTGTTGTGCTCAGTACCTGTTGCGCAAAGGCGGTTCGTTGTTTTCGTTTGCTTCGATCAGCCAGCACCAGCCCGTTGAGCGGATCAAAAGCGACTTGTTGGCCGCTGATGTTTTTTACCAGCGCCAGTTTGCTGTATCCGGATCCACGGTTGGCTTCTGCGAGATTGATACCGAAAAAGAGTCCTGACAAAAACAAGGTAACAGTGATTGCCCGAAGCTGTGGACGCGATAGGAGGAGTGAGAACAGCAGGATCATAAAAGGAACCAGCGGAATCATAAACGCTGATTTCAAGGGCAAACGTATGAAGGAAATGGTGTAAAGAAGCACTACGAACACAGAGGCATGATGGAGTCCGGTTCGGATGCGTATATCCATCGCCGTTTGAGCTGATTTATTCTGCTGCAGGATCATCAGCAGGATGCCTGCCAGTATGGCGATGCTTCCGGGTGTTCCCCATACTCCTAAAACGCCCTTGTAGAAATTTTTTGCAAAGCCGGGTATCGGGAAGTGCTCGTAATAAGTGAAGAAAGATGTGCCATATTGAATGTAGACGGGAAGAAAACATACCGCAGCGGCGGTCAGCGCACTGAGAAGATACAGCAACAGCTGTCGTTTGCGGGTATCTGTACTTTGCGTGTACCAGATCAGCACTGCATAGGGAAGGAGCATGGCGCCGGAAGTAATGCGGCAGCCAATGGCCAGACCTGTGAAGAGCCCGGCCATCAACGGGAACCGGCGGCTGATGAAAAATCCCGAAGCAAGGATAAATCCCATTGCCCAGGTATAGTCCAGGTCGTTGGTGGAGTTGATCCACACAATGGGCGTAAAGGCAACGGCAAGTGTGGTCAATAACGGTTGTGAATGTCCGAAGTTTCGAAGCATGAGTGCAAATGCAAGGAGTCCGGCCGTGGAGATCAGTGCTGTGAGCAGGTTGTACATCACCGGAGTGGCATCGTACATCATACTATAGGTAATTTCCTGAACCGGATGCCCGGGTAATCGTGATACTTCGTAAATCCCCGTTTCGCCGATGCGTTCAGCAACAAGCGGCAATGCCCAGGCATCTTCTTCCGCTCCAAATCCGTCGAACAGAAAGGGTAACCGCGAGAGCAGAATCACCAGCCCTGTGAGCAATAACCGGTGACGAAATAACTGCATCAGGCCGCTGATTTAAGCTGGGCGAGTGCTTTTCGGAAGACCGGATCGATGCTGTGGAGCACAGGGTAAAGACCTTTGTTCTGATAAAGCAATCTTCCGATATAAGCTTTTAACTGTACTTCAAGATAAGCCCGTGAACGGGAGAGCTCTTTTTCATTCAGCGGTACACCTTTCTTTTCGGCGTAGGCAGTGAATTCACGGACCAGTCCTTCCGTGATTTTAAAGTCACGAATGTACATCGCAGCATCAATGTACTTGCCCAGTTCTGCACGGTGCTGGTCGGTGTAGTCATAAGCAAATTGGTTGACACTGCCACTGGCGAATAGTTTATCGAGATAAACCGTTTCGAAGGTGGTGTCGATAGGCACGAAAATATCAGGCATAATACCTCCTCCTCCGTACACAATCCTTCCTGCCGGAGTTTTGTATTTCAGTGAATCGGCGAAGTGGATGCTGTCTTTGTTGTTGAATTCTCCGTGACGGTAACGTTCCATCACTTCCTCTTCGTAGGCATCGATTCCGTTGCTGTAAGGTTTCTGAATGCTTCTGCCGGTTGGGGTATAGTAACGTGCGATGGTGAGCCGCAATGCAGAACCATCGGGCAGTGTGGTTTGTTCCTGCACAAGACCTTTCCCGAATGAGCGACGGCCGATGACAATGCCCCGGTCCCAGTCCTGAATGGCGCCGGTGACAATTTCGGCAGCACTGGCCGATCCTTCGTCAATCAGCACCACGAGCTTGCCTTCTTCAAAGAGTCCGTCGCGTTCGGTGTAGTAACTGGTTTTAGGCCGTGCTTTTCCCTGTGTATAAACAACAAGTTTTCTTCCACCTAAAAATTCATCCGCCATGTTGGTGGCTGCATCCAGAAATCCGCCGGGATTGCCGCGGAGATCCAGGATGAGACTGCGCAGGCCTTGCTTCTTGAGTCCGTTGAGCGCTTCTTTGAATTCATCGTAAGTGGTGGCACTGAAACGACTGACCTTGATATAGCCAATGCCGGGTTCAGGCATATAAGAGAATTCAATACTGTTGATCGGAATTTTTCCGCGGATGATTTTAAAATCTATGAGGTTGTTTTGTCCTCTTCGGTACACCGATACCGTTACCAGGCTTCCGCCTTTTCCGCGCAATGTTTTCAGCACCTGATCGCCGGTGATATGGATGCCTGCCACCTTCTTGCCGTTCACTTTTACGATCCTGTCGCCGGGCATGAGTCCGACACGTTCACTGGGCCCGCCCGACAAAACACTCACTACCATGATGGAATCATCCTGAATGTGAAATTCGATGCCGATCCCTTCGAAATTACCTTCGAGCGGTTCGTTAGCCGCCTGTAATTCAGCAGCGGGAATGTAGGCAGAATGGGGGTCCAGCTGCTCCAGCATTTTTTCTATGGAGTGATCGGTAAGTTCCTGACGATTGACCGTGTCAACATATTCCTGCTGTATGTAATCGAGGATGCTGTTGATTTTATTATCTGCAGAAACCACCGGAGTGGGTGCCAGCCGGCTGCCAAGGTAAATTCCCAGACCAAGTACCAGTCCCAGTATCACCGGATAAATAACGACCCCTGCCGCAGAGCGCTTTTGCATGCTTTATGATTGTTGAATCGATGAATATTGTTGAACGTCTACACCAAACCGCTGCAGAAAATCTACACCTTCTTCCACATCTATGCCTTTGTATTTTGCATAGCTGTCAAGGAAGATCACCTTGCGGATTCCTGTAGTATAGATGATACGGGCACAGGCCAGACAGGGTGCCAGCGTAACATAGAGTGTTGCCTTATCAAGCGACATCTGATTTTTGGCCGCATAGAGGATCGCATTGGCTTCGGCGTGGAGAGCGAGCGAACATCCGCCTTTTCGGTCGCGTGGACAACCTGTTTCCGGCCATTCTTCGTCGCAGTTATGGGTGCCGGCAGGCGGACCATTATACCCAAGTGAAATGATACGGGTATCTTTCGAAATCACCGCGCCCACTTTCATCTTCACACAATGCGATTTCTTCGCCAGATTCTGCGCCAGCTCCATGTATAACTCGTCGAAACTAATCTTACTCATAGTTGCAAAGATAATATTCCTGTAGGATCGGGTTTTCAGTCTTCACCGTTCCGGATGCTTTTTACTATTTCGCCGATGAAGATTTTAAGTCCGATGGAGAAAATCGGAGAGTTCATCTTCGTTTCAATTTCCGGATTGTTCACGAGGAGAAACCGGTAGCCGAGACCTGCTCCTACACCTACCCATTTCAGCAGCTTGTATTGAGCATTCACCCCCGGCTGAAACACGAGTACGCCATGTTCGAAGATACGACGATTGTGATCGTCCTTGTCGAAATACTGGAAATAGCTCGAGCCGTAACCCAACTGGAGGGGAATCGTAATCTGCCAGGGATCCTTGCGATAGGCGATGTATTCTGCCATCATCGGATAATAGCGCAGATACAACTGAGCTTTAACCGTATCATTTTTTGAATAGGGCCATTCTTCTTCCGGCAAGGCTTTGTACTCAACGATATCAGAGCGTAGTTTGTTGTATCCTGCACCGAATCTCCATTCTTCGTTCCACTCAATACCGGCTTTGAAACCCCATACATCGGCGCCTTTTTCTCCGATGAAGGAATAGTAACTGTCGAATACCAGGAACGGTTGCAGGTTTTTACGCGATTGTGCCATCGCCGGGGCGGAAAGCAGCAAAATGATGCACAGCAGTTTGATTTTCATCGACCACAAATTTAATGGCTCTGTACAATCCGCCAATACTTCATTCATAAACGGCTGAATGCAAATGCAAGTATGCCATGCAGCAAGAGATTCCCGTCAACCAGGATCAGGTAGGTAAGGGGAGAGGAGTCCTCACTTAAGAAACACGATGCCAACAAGGTAAGCAGATAGGAGATCATACTGGCCGGAAGCAGGATACTGTCACCGGACCATTGACTGTAGTCCCAGGCCAGCAGCATGGCACCGATAAGGACCAGAATCGCAAGCAGTCTCGTATTTCGGGCACCCAACCTTCCGGCTACAGTGCGGATCATAACGGCCCTGTCAGTATGGAGATCGCGCAGGTCGATCAGGAGGCTTAAAGAAAGCAGATAGAGGAAACGCTCACCAAAATGATACAAAGTTGGAAGTTCACCCGGATGTAATGGTGCTGTTGCAAAGGCCCAGGCCAGTGCCAGTGAAAGATTTTTTACCCCGTAAATGCTGCGGAGCCCATCGAAATGATGTTGCCTGAAATGAGAGATCGTATAATACCACACGGCAATAAAACCTGCAGCGCCGAACTGAATAAGGAAATGCCAGCCGGGACGTGCAATCAGCAGGAAGATGACCGCAATGCTCAAGAGGAGGATGAAGTCAACGGGTATTTTGTTCAGTTGTACCTGCAAGGGCAGAAGCTGAAGCCGGGGTTTAAGATCAGCGAGACGATAACCGGAAAATACGCCGCAGAAGAGAAGGAGGGCTGCTGCCAGCGGATGCTGAGAATCGCCAAAATGTTGCTCGGGCTGCAGTGAAAGGAACATCAGCATAGCCGATACTCCCATGAGAACAGAGTAGAAGCGCTGAGTAGAAATAAAGGATTCAGGATGCATGCGAAGTTGCTTCAATAATCAACCATCACGCCTGAAGCAGCAGCGGTGATTAGTATGATGCGTACACTCAGTTGGTGGCCCCGTAAATAATGAGTCCGGCCAATCCGGCGCCCAGACTGATGTATCCCCACTTCAGACTCTTCTGAATTTTCATATTGCGGGCACTTTTCTGGTAACCGAGTTTATAAGGCTCAGAATCTTTCAGTGCGGGATCATAACCTTCGGGCACTTTGATGTTTCGCGGACTGAAACGACCGGTCACTACGCTGTACAGCATGGGTACCGGTAAAGCATAAAAGGATAAGATACTGGCGCTTGCACCCACTACTATTGCGCCAATATTGGTTCCTTTTGGTTTAAACACCTCTTTGGCAGCTTGCTCGCCTTTGATAAATTCCCGTGCTTCCGGTACAGTGAAATCCAATGAATCTACCGGGGTATAAACGATTTCTTCTACTCCGTTGGCATTGGTAATGGAGAAAACATCGAAACGATCCACCGCTCTTGAGCCGGTTTTTTTATCTCCGGTTTTGGTGTAGGTCACGAAGATATCGCCGACGTTGTAGTTCACAGCTTCGATCACCTTTCCGTTGGTGAGCAGAATTTTATTTTGTCCGAAGACACTTATCGTAAAACAAATCAGTAGCGCCGACAGTAAGGTTTTCAGTTTCATAGGCTTCAAAGCTATGAAAATGATTTTTAATGGAGAAATTGAAATTTTCCAATAGATTTTCCTGAACCATAGGCCGTTACGGAACAGGGAAGATAGCAGGAGTAGAACTAGAGCAATGCCTCAAAGCGTGTCAGGTTTTTTGATTCCTGGAAAGGATTAAAGGTTTTCAGGAAGGAATTTCACTGGAATCCATGAAGTTATGGTTGATCTAAACATCTCTCGCTGGAAAAACCACAAAACTGAAACCCGGGAAGGCGGTTAAAAACAGCCCCCTAAAAATACCCCCCCCCCAGCCCCCTCAATTTACTCTTTTATTCGGATTGACGCAGTATTACTTTTCCGGTGTGATAACTGTATAGGCATTTGCAGATGCGTTGAATCAGGATAGTGAATGCTGCAAGTACGATATACGATTTTGAAAAAGGTTAGTGTTTAAGTTTTAACAGTAGGCGAAATACTCCGGTTCACCGGAAAGTGGTTCAAGTACCTAAATGCGATTTCTAACCTTTAAACATACATGCCATGAAAAGAATTTTTGCCTTAGCAGTTTTTCTGCTAATCACAACAATTGTATCCGCACAGACGGTACAAGATGTCTCGTTTAAGACGAGACCGGATGCTTCCCCGGGGGTTAATTTGAGTAGTTTCATTATTCAATTAACCGACTCTACTCAAATTGATCAGATTGAAGTTCGCGTAGGTACAACTGATGGTGCTGCCGATGTATTGAGCCATGCATTTGTATTTGATCAAACCGTTGGTCTTTCTAACGGGCTAGCCTTTACCAGAAATGGTAATTCCGTGTATTTGGAAGCAGGTTCTATTACTGAGCTCCCGACTTATTTTGGAGGTGTACGATTGAAGTTGTCTAATGGGCAATTTACCGACTATTTCTCCTTTATCTCCAACTAACCTACCTACCAATCTTTAATCTTCTTATTTCTATGAAAAATCTCATGAGATTTTTTGTGGCATGCATGCTATTGTCTGCCACAAGCTTCGCCGGAAACTACACCTGGACCGGCACCACCAACACCAGTTGGAACACGAGTACGAACTGGAGCCCAAATGGTGTTCCCGGAACTTCGGATTCCATCACCATTAATACAACAGCTACAAGCCTGGTGCTCACCGGAAAGAAAACGGTGAAGCGACTTACCATGACCAACGACACCTTGAATTTAGGTGGTGATACACTTGAAATTACAGGTACTGCTGGTTTTAATGGAGGACTCATCACGAATGGTGTCTGCTATCCACAAGCCACCGGTTTGTTAAGTTTTGCCGGAACCACATTTGGCGCAGAGGTGAAGGCGAAAGGACAAATTAAATTGAATGGGAGTACATTTAACTCCACAGCATACTTTGAACATATTGGCTCCGCTGCCGGAACGGGAACCGGAGGGAATACATTTAACGGACCAACCACCTTAAAAAACACCGGGACTTCTGTATTTAAAATTGCCAGTACATACAATGATACCTTCAATGATGATGTAATCATTGCAAATGCAGGAGCAAGTGGAGCCGCTGCCATTCAGATATCCGGAGGAGCCAACTGTTATTTCAATGGGAACATGACAATAAGCGCAACAACGGTTTCAGGATTAACATTCGGAGTTTTGAACGGAGCGACGTATTTAGCATCGGGAAAAACCATCAGTATCGGAAGTGCAGGGTTGGTAGGCACCTTGCTTTTAAAGAACTTTACTCAATACGGAAACAATGCTCAAACATTAAGTTTCTCGGGTGTTTTCAATATGGTGAACTCTACTTTTAATGGTAACCTTACGGTGATGGCCACCAACAACCTGCTTTCCACATCAAGTTTTCATGGGCAATGCAGCTTCACCAAAACGGGTAGCTCAACGGATATCGCAGCAGGTGGAAATCATTTTTATGAGAATGTAACTTTCACCAACAATGCCACCAACACGGCAGCCATGCGAATGGCATCAACTGATGGTGATATTTTTGAGAAGGATATTACGTGTAATACCACAACCGGCTATATTCAGCTTGCGTATGCTGATACTACGGATATTTATGGAAATATTTCAATCAATAACACGAAGGCGAATTTTAACAGCGGGACTGGGTATACGCGATTTGTTGGTTCAGCTACACAGACACTTACTGGTTCTGCCAATTATTCTATAGGAAAGTTCATCATTCATAAAACTGCCGGAAATATTACTTTGGCAAAACAAGTAACGGTAGACAGTCTGATTAATCTAACGAAAGGGCATATTGCATCTTCTACCACAAATCTACTAGTTGTAAAAGCTTCTTGTACACTTTCAGGTGGCACAAACGAAAGTTATATAAAGGGACCACTTTTAAGATATGGCTCTACTACCTTTACGTACCCGCTAGGGAGTGATGAAAAATTCAGGCCAATAACAGTTTCCGGATCCAATGTATCGACGGATGCCCTAAAGCTGCAATTTGTTGATTCTGCAGTACAAAATCCAACCAATTGCGATACTACAGTAACACTGAATTCTTGTGAGAGCTGGAAGGTGGAGTACCTGGCAAATTCAAAGAATCGTATTTTTACCATTACATGGGATAGCCTGTCTTGTGCAACTCCCCGAAACAGCGAAATAATCATTTCCGGCTGGAACGGATCAACATGGAAGAATTTAGGTAAATCAACTATTACGGGAGGATACCTTCAAGGAACAGTTACCTCAAATGATTCAGCTGCTTCAACAATTGTTTGCCTTGGCACATTGAAAAATAGTCTAACGGTTGATTCAGTTCAGCTTGGCGAATTGTTGGAATATTCATTGTATACAAATGATTCAATTATTTTAAACGAGGATATAATTTCAGTTGGAAAAGTTGGGGCTGATTATATAAATCATAGTGTAAGCACGGAAGATTCTGTTTTGACGAACTTTTCAGGATCAACAGCTATGGCTTCAAATTCCTTAGTCAGTCTTTTGGCGACTTTAAATTCGTTGACGAAATCTCCATTGGATACAGTACTGTTGAATAATGGCACTTTATCAAATGGCATTTATGAAACAAACGCTGATTTAAGTGTCAATAGTAATATTGCATTGGATTCAACAAAACGATACATCATATTTGTGAAGGGGAAGCTGGTTCTCGATAGTAGTTGTGTTTTTTCTTCTAAAATTAATCCTTCAAGAAATGTTTTATTCATTACCGATTCTTTGATTGTAGATAAAAATTCCTTTGTAAGCGCATCTTTTATTTCATTTAATGAGTTTACTCAAATTGGTGAAATGCGCTCAAGCAAATTAAGTGTATTTTCTCCAAACAATATTCTAATTAGGAATGATTCAACCGATTTTCTTGAATATGCAGCTTATTTTCACCCGAATTATATTTCCTCGCAAGGTGGTTGTACTAATTTGCCTATTGGATGCAATTTAGTCTTAAACCCTGGGTTTTCGCAGCGCATTAATAATCCAATGTCTTGGGGTGGTATTGCGTTTGGTGACTGCTGCAATTGGGATTCCCCAACCCTAGGAACATCAGATTATTTTAATCAGGCTGGAGGGCCTATCGCAAGTGTACCTACTCAAACTATTGGAAATTCAACTGCAACCCAACTAGACAATGGAATTTATACTACCCCTGGTGTTCCGGCATATGCAGGAATTATTACCTGGAATAATCAAGCGCAAAGTTCACGCGAATATCTTCAGGGGAATTTATCAATTAGCTTGGGAAATCAACAATATTATGGAGAATTTTATACCAGCCTTTGGGATGGTAGTCGATTTAGTGCTAATAGAATTGGTATGTTTATATCTCAAAATGCCCCTTCGTCTGCAAATTTTGGAGTATTGGCTGTTACTCCTCAGATTTTCAACAATACAAATATTGCAAATTCTACAGGATGGACTTTAGTTAATGGTTGTTTTCCAGCACAAGGAGGTGAAAATTTCGTTACAATAGGTAATTTCTTTACTAATGCTCAAACAACTTCTGTTCCAGTAACTCCTGTACCACCTTTCCCAAATCAAAATGCATATTATTTGATCGATGACGTTTCTGTGTTACCAATTGAAGTAAATGCCGGCGTCGATGTAACAGTAACTTGCAATGGATCCACCCAACTTGGTGGTATTAACTGTTTGGAATCACTTAGCCCCGGACAATTCACGTATAGCTGGAGCCTGATATCTGGGAACCTAGCTTTTGGTTCCTTGTCAAGTCAGAGTGCACAATTACCAACTTTTACTGCCAATAACACGAGTCCTAACACTTATGTAGCAACCCCCTATTAACTGGAGAGATTCTATGATTTTCATTAGTAGTGCTGTCCATGGCTTTGGTCAACTGTTATGCAAAGGTAGGCATCGGCTGCGGGCTTGTCAAGGCTCATGCCGAGCGGTTGATTTGTCGGTTTTGATACAGCGGTATCAACCGGCCTTGACAAGCCATCATCCGCTGCAAAGGTGCTCTGCATAAGAGTTGACAAAGCCATTCCTTGATCCCATTTTTGCTGAGGCGTAATGCGGCCCAGATTTTTATGCTTTCGTTTATTATATACATGCATCTAATCTAATCTTCAATATGCTTCTTAGCTTCATAATAACTAGAAATTGATATCGGCAATATAATGCTTCTTTTGGATGCTGTGGAAGGATTCATATACGTTTCTGTTGCAACGTGGGTAATCGACGCGCTTCCATTTCTTGTAATGCGTCTGACTTCATTAGCCAGGAACTGCGAACCATTGTCATTGCGGATAATTACGCCCTTTTAAATCATATTTAAGATGCAGATACCGGAACATATCTATCATCCTTTTTACTTACACTACTGCTGAAAAGAAGTCCATATTCGGCTTAATATTGATATAATACAACTGATTCGTGCCGATTACGATATATCCGGGCGGAAGGCTTCGACCTTGCGATACTGAACCCACTCTCTCTTGCCTTTTGTCCGGATAACTTTCCCCAATAGCAACTTTTCTTCATCCATGATCCGGTACACTTTTTTATCGTCAATCCAATATCCCATTTCGAAGCTCATGCGTCACATTCTTATGATAGCCATATTGCAGTGTAAGGTCCAGAATAATGCCTTTTCTGTCTCCGCTACGATGTGATTCTCTACCAACTCATTCTTGAAGATGTATGCGTCCTCGGTACTTTGCGGGTTTAACTGTGGGTCGTAGGTATGGGAGCTAAATGTCCATCATAGATCCGTTGTGCTCGCCTTACCTTTATATCGCCTGCATAAGAACTGACGTGCGATGATCTTCTTCAACCGCTCGTTCTCTTGTTCCAACTCCTTTACTTTGGGATCAACTGCCACACGACTAGGCTTTAAGCCCCTGCTAATTTTTCTTACCCTGATATTATTACAATTCCAGAGGTGCCAGGACTGGCATTCTAGACAATACCTCTCTGGAGGCCATCGAATGGAATCCGCCATGCAATTCCTCCTATTAGGCTCAGGCGCTCCTCAGGACTGAATGTTCTTTTGACTCTTGTCATAATTCCCTAAATTTATGGTTCTAATTCGACTTGGCGAATTCCTCCAGTCATTTAGGGGGCTAGTACAACAGCTGCCATGCCATTTAATGGAACCCAATCTTCCATTGTAACGAATGGGATAGATTTACCAAATAAGACCAGAGGCGTTTCATTGAAGAATCTAAGTGAATCAACCGTTGAAAACATTAATATTGATCTGCTGAATACTACTTATGGACAAAAAGGATTAATGTTTGAAGCGGTAAGTGATCTTCATTGTTCACTAAATAATGTCCACGGTGCGACAGGAACCATCCCAACGGGGAGAGTTGGGTTACTTGCAAATGCAAACACAATTCAAAACAACCTTGCCATAGAATATAGTTGCAATGAACTGGTCAACACAGATAATGGCGTACGATTAAAAGATCATATTTCAAACGTGGATTTTGATCGAATTAAAGTTGAGAATGCTAATGATGGATGGTTTGTGGACAATTCGATATTAGGATTTCAAACAGACAAGTTTAACCGTTGGTGTGGCACCTTTAATAATGCAGCCTATAATTCAACACAAAATTCATTCCTAACATTATTAACCCCTTCTACTGGCCCTGGTAGTGGTTGTGATTATAATCCATTAAATATGAACGTAGTTGGCTTAGGTACTTTTCAAGTATGGAGTCCTACCAACTTATCTGACCCAGGTTGTTCCAATTATTTGATATCCGATACAATCACACTCACATTATTCGACCAGTTTATCATTGACTCTCTGAATAATTATAATTTTAGTGAGGCTATGAATTGGCAACTTCGCCGGAACCTAATGCAAAAACTAAGCAGAAACCCGCAGTTATTGGAGAGTAATCAAGTTGCTTCTGATTTTTGGAGCCAATACTATGATGAAGAAATTGGTCAATTGGCAATGTTTAAAAATCGCTTTGATAGCCTAATGTATTCCAGTAATGATGACATTGTTTCAGCAACTGAGCGTGGTCAAAATCTCCTTTCTGTAAAGAGTAGCGTAGCCTGGTTGGATAGCATTCTTCAAACACGTCCAGAAGAGGAAGACAGTATTTTATATTTAAATGAGCGTGATTCATTGAATCAAGTGTATGATTTTATTTCATATGAAGCAGACTCACTTTGGAAGAGTGGTTGGCAACAGGTGAATGAACCAGTCAATGAACTTTACGCTGAATTGTATGATTTGACGATAACGACTGATTGGGGTGAAAGAGAACGTCAGTATTATTCATTGGCTACCAAACTCGGTCCATGGAACGTTGAGCATTATTTTTCTTCGGCAGATAGTTCCTTATTAATTGAATTGGCACATTTATGTGAACGCGAATACGGCAACCCGGTCACTTGGGCTCGAGGAGTGTATGCAAATTGGTTTGAAGCGGAAGTTGATGAAGAGGCAGCCTGTGAGTCTGGCCTCAGAAAAATCGCCGAGCAGATACATATGCCAGCCAACATAATGATGATAAAGCCAAATCCAGCTGCTAAGCAGATAAGTGTAAAATTGCATCCGTATGATACTAAATCCACTTATTTCTTGCGTATATATACAATAAATGGTAATTTTGTGAATACTATTTCATTGACTGCGGCTGATAGCTATGTTGATATTGGCTACTTGCAAAACGGAGTATATGTTGCAGCACTATATAAAGACAACAGTATCATTCAACGTGTGAAATTGACCATCGTAAGATGAAAAAAACACTCCTTTGTATCATATTTCTTCTAAGTAGTTTATTTGCCAATTCCCAGCGCCACGATGCGAATTGGGTGTTGGGCGGTGAAGGTGCTGGTATACATGCAAATGTTATAATTGAATTTGATACAGCGGGACCGGTAAATTATTCGGTCCCGCTCTCAATAGCTTCTATGGCTTTAGAGAATGCATCTATTAGTGATGCGTCAGGTAACCTGCTGTTTTTGACAAACGGTATTCGTCTGTACAATCGTAATATGGACACGATTCCCAATGGTGAACTAGCTCTACCAACGATTTTATCAAGTGTAATTCCTTATGGACTCAATCAGCGCCAGGGGTGTATGTTTCTGCCTTGGCCGGGCGATTCTAATCTATATGCGTTGCTCCATACTACTTATGATTATACTTATCCGCCTGGACATCCCGCAGCTACCGGGCTACCATTACCCCTGTTTTTATATTTAACCGTACTGGATAAAAATTTGAACGGTGGATTAGGAGGGGTGGTGTACAAAAACATTCCAGTACTAAATGATACAATGACCCGCTCTGGTGGTGGACTTTCAGTTACTCGTCATGCTAATGGACGTGACTGGTGGATTGTGATGAAGAAACATTATAGGAATCGTTATTATAAACTACTTCTGACACCATCAGGAATCAGCTTACAGGGTTTTCAATTGCTTGGGCCTGATTCTACCAAGAGGTATGGAGAACTCTATATTTTCAGCCCTGATGGAAATATATTGGCAGGCCCGGTAGGTGAGAATACCGCAATCCACCCTTTGGCTATTATGGATTTTGACCGGTGCAGCGGGACCTTATCTAATTTTCAGTTGGTATATACACCACCAACATCCAACTACGGATGTGAGGACATTGATTTTTCCTCTAATTCGCGGTACTTATATGCAAATGAGAGGGTAAAGGTATTCCAGTTTGATGTGCAGGACAGAACAACGTCCGGGGCAATTCAGAATAGCATGATACAAGTAGTAGATACTGCCTGGACAACTGAAACCTGCGATTCCGGCTATGTTGGAGGAAAATTGTTCTATGCTTTTGGAGGGTTAGCTCCTGATAAACGATTGTATTATTTTACGATTGCGAGTTGCAATGAGCTAACCTATTTAGAATATCCTGACTCGTCTGGACTATTGAGTTCCATGAATTATGCAGGATTAAACTTTCCAGGTTTACATACAGGGGGCGTTCCTTACTTTCCCAACTATCGCCTCGGTCCCGTTGTAGGAAGTGTTTGCGATAGCCTTACTGCAATTCACGAATTACAACCGGATGAAGTGAGTTTGTATCCTAACCCCGCAAAGGATCATATTACAGTCCAATCAATACGATCCTTAAGCAATGCCGAGATTACTTTGATGAATGTGCAAGGGCAGGTTTTATCACGCAAGGTATTTGGTTTCGGAAATAATTTTGAACTGGATTTACCCTGCGATATGGGCAACGGCATTTACTTTTTACGCATCCATAGTACCGAAGGTGCTGTGTCGAAGAAGGTGGTGGTGCAGCGGTGAGGATTTAATACCATAGTATGAATGGCGATGATTTCATTTCTATTTTCTATCTTTGATAGATGCGGTATTTCGTTTTTATATTTTTTTTGTTGTTGGCTGGAAAAGGAGCAGCCCAATACCATGATGCCAAATGGGTAATGGGCTTCGGACAGAGCGGCTTTCAGAATAATGTACTGCTTGATTTTAATAATGGACAAAATCCTACTGTTCAATTAACGAATTCAAGTATTTCAATGTTGGGCGAGAATGCAAGTGTTTCTGACTCAAGTGGCAATCTTTTATTTTTTACAAATGGCATACGTTTATATGATCGGAATCTTAATTTTATTCCCGGGGGAATACTTACGTTGCCGTATGATACAACTGGCATTTCAGTTGGATTACCACAGCGGCAAGGCTGCATGTTTCTCCCCTGGCCTGGGGATACCAACCGCTATGTGCTGCTGCATACCACCAAGGAGCTTCCATTACCCATGTCCTATCCTGGCTGGATACCATATTATATCCCAGCACACCTGTATATGACCGTACTTGATAAAACACTCAATGCAGGCAATGGAGGTATTGTATCCATCAATCAGGTCATATTAAGTGATACCTTATCTAACTGGGGAGGGGGGCTAGCCGTAACTAAACACGCCAACGGCCGAGACTGGTGGATTTTGGTTAAAAAGCACTATCGCAATAAATTTTATAAATTTTTACTAACCCCATGGGGGGTACAAAGCATGGGTTTTCAGCAAATCGGGTTGGATTATCTTGCACGACTACTGGATGCATATTCCTTCAGTCCTAACGGAGAAATATTGGGAGGAAATGTAGGGGATCATGATATAGCGCTATTTAAGTTTGATCGGTGTTCCGGAGTATTGTCAAATCATCAGATTTTGACGAATCCTGGTTCAAATCAACATTATTGTGAGGATATTGATTTTTCACCTAATTCAGAAGTTTTGTATACAAATGAGATGGTTAAGATATACCAATTCAATTTGCTTGGCATTAATACCCCAGGTGTCGTGCAACAAACACGCACTCTAATAGCAGATACAGCATGGACAACAGAAATGTGTGATCCACCGGGCTCTTATAAAAAGAACTATTTTTCATTTGGTGCTTTAGCTGGAAATAGTAAGATTTATTACCCTTCAAATTTTTACTGCCCTGAGCTAACATATATCGAATATCCTGATTCCGCTGGCTTAGCTTGCTCATTTAATTATGCTGGAATTAATATCATTAATGTCCATTCTGCCGCCATTCCCTATTTTCCCAACTACCGCCTTGGTCCGGTAACAGGAAGTGTCTGTGATAGCCTTACCGCTGTTCACGAGTTGAAATCCGATGAGGTGAGTTTATACCCCAACCCTGCAAAGGATCATATTACACTTCAATCAAAACGATCTTTAAGCAAGGCTGTAATCACTTTGATGAATGTGCAAGGTCAGGTTTTGTTCAGCCTGCAAACAGGAACAGGAACCGGTTTTGAAGTGGAGTTACCACGCGATATGGGCAACGGCATTTACTTTTTACGCATCCATAGTACCGAAGGTGCTGTGACGAAGAAGGTGGTGGTGCAACGGTGAACTGTTCGCTCTTGTTGCAATTTATAGAACCTGTTCATAATTACCTTCCAAGTTTGATCTGAAATTATTAACTTTGGAAGGCCGGCTGGTACTAAGTTCATCATTTGAATCAGATCAATTACTCTTAAATGTTGAGCCATTGGCAAAGGGAATTTACTTCCTGATGTTTGAATCCAATGATAAGAGATATGTTAAGAAGCTGATATTGGAGTAATGCAACGGTTACGATTGATATTGATATTTCTAATCCTGAGCCGGAACATTTCGGCTCAGGATTATGATATTAACTGGCTGATAACATCGGGATATGATTCAACTTTGTATTTTAATACTTTTGTACACTTTCCATTAGGCGGTGGCAGTCCACAGTTTTCAACAACCTCAGGCCATATTCCGTTCACTTATTCAAACGCGTGCATTTCAGATGAGCATGGTAATTTTCTTTTTAGCAGTAATGGACTAAATGTATACAACCGGTTGTACCAGAAAATTACAGGTGCAATCATTTCAACACCCCAAACACAAAATTTTCAAAACGTGGGGCTCAATCGCACTCACTCCTGTTTTTTCCTTCCTTGGCCTGATGACACCAACAGGTATGTGTTGATTTATAGTATTCCTGAGTTAACTTCTGTGAGTTCCGGACCTTGTTCCGGCGGCTGGGGTGGTTTGGCCACCCATGTGTATTATACTGTCCTTGATAAAAATCTGAATGGCGGATTGGGCGGTATTATTTCAGCTTCAGCCATAGCTGTTACTGATACTTTGGCTCATATTTTTGGACTTACAGCCTGCAAGCATGCAAACGGGCGAGATTGGTGGATTTTTGCCAAAGAACGGTGCACCAATGGCTATGACAGGTTTTTATTGTCGCCAGGCGGAATTCAGTTTACAGGCAAAATATTTGCAGGCCCGGTAATAACGGCTAGCGATGGTGCAATATCCGGTTTCTCGAATAACGGGAATTATATGTATAATATACTAAACGATACAGTTTGCTACTTGTATAAGTTTGATAGATGTGCCGGTACATTCGTTGATACCGTGTCCTTACAAATTCCAGGGTCGGGAGAATCTTATTCTTCATTTTCTCTCAATTCTGAAGTCATTTACCGCGTGAATGGTAATGCTGGAAGAAGTACATCACAATACAATTTAACAGCGTGGGGTCAGCCAGGTGGTGTGTTTGCTACTCGTTTGCTTATTGATCCGGTTATTGATACGATTACTTGTACAAATCAATCTCCAGGCTCTGGAAGTGCTGCAGTATTTCCAAAACTGGCACCGGATGGTAAAATATATTTTGGCCATATGTTTCCATGCAATTTATCTGTCATTAATTTTCCGGATAGCCTGGATACTTTATGTCAGATGGAGTACAATACAATTGTACTTCCAACAGCGCATTCCGGTGCTTTGCCGCATATGCCTAACTACCGCCTTGGTCCGGTAACAGGAAGTGTCTGTGATAGCCTTACCGCTGTTCACGAGTTGAAGTCCGATGATGTGAGTTTATATCCCAACCCTGCAAAGGATCACATTACACTTCAATCAAAACGATCCTTAAGCAAGGCTGTAATCACTTTGATGAATGTGCAAGGTCAGGTTTTGTTCAGCCGGCAAACAGGAACAGGAACCGGTTTTGAAGTGGAGTTACCACGCGATATGGGCAACGGCATTTACTTTTTACGCATCCATAGTACCGAAGGTGCTGTGTCGAAGAAGGTGGTGGTGCAGCGGTGATGCAGTCATATGCGACAGGATCAGAACTAATTAATTGATCATGTTCACCAACCAAAGGATATTTTAATTCGCGTATTCGTTTAATTGTTTTTTGAATGCAACTGAGTAACTCTCAAACCCTAAGGCTGCGCTCGGGACGCAAGCGCTCTGCAATCCCGAGGCTGCGCTCGGGACGCAAGCGCTCTGCACCTCTGCACCTCTGCATCTCTGCACCTCTGCACCGCTTTCCCTCCACATGATTTTTGCAATATTCTGATATATAATATTTTAGCAAGAGGCGGTGAACATACAACCAAGTATTGTGTTTTGTACCTTTGGACTCCATTAACAGAGCTATGTCAAATTATCAATTCAACGACCGTCATATCGGTCCTGATACCCGTGAAACGCAAGAGATGTTGTTAGCTGTCGGAGTAGCTTCCGTAGAGGAACTCATCAGCAAAACCATCCCTGCAGATATTCGTCTGAAGAACCCCTTGAATATTCCTCCCGCTCAGGATGAGGCTACCTATCTCCGCGAACTACGCGCAGCAGCTGCCAAAAACCAGATTTTTCGTACATACATAGGGTTAGGTTATCATAATACGATCATCCCCGGTGTTATCCAGCGGAATATTTTCGAGAATCCGGGTTGGTATACCGCTTATACTCCGTATCAGGCAGAAATCGCCCAGGGTCGCCTGGAGGCATTGTTGAATTTCCAAACCATGGTAACAGATCTTACCGGCATGGAGCTGGCCAACGCTTCATTGCTGGATGAGTCAACTGCTGCCGCTGAAGCGATGACGATGCTGTTCCATACCCGCACGAAGGAACAGGAGAAGGGTGGCTGTGTGAAGTTCTTCGTTTCGGATGAAACCTTCCCGCAAACCATCGACGTACTCCGTACCCGCGCTGTTCCACTGGGCATCGAACTGGTGACCGGTGATGCGGCGGCGTTTACCTTCGGTAAAGATTTCTATGGTGCCATCCTTCAGTACCCGGGTAAGAATGGCGGTGTACAGGATTATGCAGCGTTCACAGCTTCCTGCAAAGCGAACAATATCCGCGTTGTTGTAGCTGCTGATATCATGGCACTGGTGATGCTGACGCCTCCGGGTGAGTGGGGCGCAGATGTCGTTGTGGGTTCTACACAGCGTTTCGGTGTGCCGATGGGCTTTGGTGGTCCGCACGCAGCCTATTTTGCAACAAGAGAAGAATACAAACGCGATATCCCCGGACGTATTATCGGAGTGAGCATCGACGCAGCGGGTAAGCCTGCTCTGCGGATGGCCCTCCAGACCCGCGAACAGCACATCAAACGTGATAAGGCAACCTCCAATATCTGCACCGCACAGGTGTTGCTGGCTGTGATGGCGTCGATGTATGCCGTGTATCATGGTCCCCGCGGACTCCGTGCCATCGCTGGTGATATTCACCGTCATGCAGCGACTATCGGTAACGGCGTAACGAAACTCGGATATACACTGGCTCATGCTCACTACTTCGATGCAGTGGCGGTAAAAGCCAACGGTAAAACCGATGAGATTCGTAAGATGGCAGAAGCTGCGAAGATGAACTTCCGCTATGAAGCCAATGATATCATCGTGATCAACGTGGATGAAACCACGCTGCCTGCCGATACGGCCGAAATCCTTGGCATCTTCGCCAAAGCTGCCGGTGTCGACTATAAGCAAAACGGTATCGATGCTACTGCCGGTGTGATCAACGATAAAATGCCACTCGCACGTAAGAGTGATTTCCTCACGAATATCGTTTTCAATAAATACCGCAGCGAAACAGATATGCTGCGTTACATCAAACACCTCGAGAACAAAGATCTTGCGCTGAATCATTCGATGATCGCTCTCGGATCCTGCACCATGAAGCTGAATGCCACCAGCGAAATGATGCCGTTGAGCTGGCCGCTCTGGAATTCGATTCATCCGTTCGCACCATCCACACAAACTCAAGGCTACCAGCAGATCATCCGTGAACTGGAAGCCTACCTCTGTGATATCACCGGATTCTCAGCTGTATCACTCCAGCCGAATTCAGGTGCACAGGGTGAATATGCAGGACTCATGGCCATTCGCGGTTATCTTATCGCTAAAGGGGAGGGACACCGTAATGTGTGCCTGATTCCGCAGAGTGCGCACGGTACCAATCCGGCTTCGGCAGTGATGGCCGGCTGGCAGATCGTAGTGGTGAAATGCGATGAAAATGGAAACATCGACCTCGCAGATCTCCGCGCGAAAGCTGAACAACATAAAGAGAAACTCGCTGCAGCAATGGTGACGTATCCGAGTACACATGGTGTGTATGAAGAAGGTATCCGCGAGCTGACCAGGATTATTCATGAAAACGGCGGACAAGTGTACATGGACGGTGCCAACATGAATGCTCAGGTTGGATTGACCAGTCCGGGTATGATCGGCGCCGACGTATGTCACCTCAATCTCCACAAAACCTTCGCAATTCCGCACGGTGGTGGTGGTCCCGGCATGGGTCCGATTGGCGTTGCTGCGCATCTTGCTCCGTACCTCAGCAATCACCCTGTTGTGAATGTGAATCCGGAGCGGACAGGCACAGCAGTTAGTGCAGCTCCCTGGGGCAGCGCACTCATCCTGCTCATCAGCTACGGCTACATCCGCATGCTCGGTGCCGAAGGAGTAAAGCAAGCTACCGAGTACGCCATCTTCAATGCCAACTACATGAAGTCGCGTCTTGAAACACATTATCCGATTCTCTACAAAGGCACCAATGGTTTCGTAGCACACGAGATGATCCTCGATTGCCGCGCTTTCAAACAAACAGCCGGCATCGAGGTAACTGATATCGCGAAGCGTTTGATGGATTACGGCTTCCATGCGCCAACAGTAGCATTCCCGGTTGCCGGAACGTTAATGGTAGAACCTACCGAGAGTGAGTCGAAGGAAGAACTCGATCGTTTCTGTGATGCGATGATCAGCATCCGCGAAGAGATCCGTGCCATTGAAGAAGGCCGTGCCGATCGTGAGAACAACATGCTCGTCAATGCACCACATACCTGTGCTGAAGTCACTGCCGATGCATGGAACTATCCGTACAGCCGCAAAGATGCGGCCTTCCCCGCACCGTGGATCGCACACAATAAATTCTGGCCGTCGGTAAAACGCATCGACAATGCGTACGGCGATCGTAACCTGATCTGCACTTGCCCGGAAGTATCTTCCTACGAAGAAGTACTTTCATAAGTACAACCGAAAATCTCCAACGAGCCGCCGGATCCTGGTGGCTCGTTTTTTTTTGTGTCAATTCAATCCGGATAACTTTTTATTTTTTGATTCTCTTTCGCCTGGTCTTTTCATACCAAAATCGCTGACTAATTATAGCTGTTTCTCTGCCCCGCAGCACTTCAGCATTCAATTTCTCCGCAACCGCGTAACCTCGTAACCCTGAGGCTTCGCTCAGGGCGCAAGCGCTCCGTAACTCCGTAACTCTGCGCCTCTTCCACTCTGCGCCTCTGCGCCTCTGCGAGAAACCCGCACCTCCGTAACCCTGAGGCTACGCACAGGGCGCAAGCGCTCCGTAACTCGCAATAAAATTTTCTATTTTTATAAAAATTTCAAATCATGAAATGGATCGGACGCGAACGTTCTTCTAATGTTGAAGATCGAAGAGGAATGGCCAGACCTGTTGCCGGCGGCATGGGCATCATCGGCATAATCATCGCTGTTATTTATATGTTCATGGGTGGTGATCCGCAACAGGTCACGCAGATCATCCAGCAACAGCAATCGCAGTCTGCTCCTGCCGCAGCGCCCGATGCCAACGACGAAGAGGCCGCCTTTGTTGCTGTCGTGCTCAAGGATACCGAAGATATCTGGGAAAAAATTTTCAGAGAGAAATTTGGTAAATCGTACGAGCAACCGACGCTGGTGTTATTCAGCGATGCAGTGGAATCGGCATGCGGTAATCAGCAGAGTGCTACCGGACCGTTTTATTGTCCCGGAGATAATAAACTCTACATAGATCTTTCTTTCTATCGCCTGCTCAAAGAACGATTCAATGCGCCCGGCGATTTCGCGATGGCGTATGTAGTGGCACATGAAGTAGGCCACCATATTCAGAATCTCCTGGGTACATCCAACAAAATACATAGCATGCAGCAACGTGTCAGCGAGCGCGAAGCGAATCAGCTGAGTGTCCGCCTGGAGTTACAGGCCGACTTCTACGCCGGTGTATGGGCGCACTATGCCGATCAATGGAAAGGCGTTCTCGAAGAAGGCGATATCAGCGAAGCGCTCACTGCTGCCAATGCCATCGGCGATGATCGCCTGCAGATGGAAGCCCAAGGTAGGGTAGTACCGGATGCCTTTACCCATGGCACTTCTGAACAACGGATGTATTGGTTTAAGAAAGGATACACCACTGGTGACATTGACGAAGGCGATACCTTTAATTCAGAATTCAGAATGTAGAATTCAGAATGTAGAATTCAGAATTTGGATTCTGGTTTCCAACAACATTAAACCGGATTGTATTAATTTGTATAATCTATCCACAGGGTGCTCTCCTCTTCCTTAGGGCAATTGGTAACCCTTACAACATTCATAACCCTGAGGCTACGCTCAGGGCGCCAGCGCTCTTACAACATTCACAACCCTGAGGCTACGCTCAGGGCGCCAGCGCCCTTATAACATTTATAACATTTATAACATTTTAACATTTTAACATTTTAACATTTTAACATTTTAACATTTTAACATTTTAACATTTTAACATTTTAACATTTTAACATTTTAACATTTTAACATTTTAACATCTACCTTCGGCAGAAAAAAATTTTGAACTACCTCGCGCATCTATACCTCTCGGCCAATCGCCCCGAAATTGCCATTGGAAATTTCATCGCTGATCACGTAAAAGGATCAATGGTGGAAAAATACGATGGTGGTGTGCGTGATGGCATCCGCCTGCATCGCCTCATCGATACGTTTACCGATACACATCCAGTGGTGGAGGAAAGCAAAGCCCGGCTGCGACCTGAATTTCGGAAATACGCACCCGTTATAGTTGATATCTACTACGATCATTTTCTTGCCCGCGACTGGGAGCAGTATCATCATCAGCCACTAACTGAATTTGCAGAGGAAACGTATGCATTGTTACGCAAGAACGAATCCTTGCTCCCCGAGCGAACCTTGCATATGCTGAGCTATATGGAGCCGCAGAACTGGCTGGTGAAATATGCGACACTCGATGGAATGCAGCGGGCTCTTACCGGACTCTCACGCCGCGCAACATTTGAGTCAAACATGCAGCATGCACACCTCTTTCTCGATAAACACTATGCGGAATTCGAACGGGAATTCAATGCCTTTTTCCCCGATCTGCGCATGTATGTGCATACTGTTGCAGACCTGATGTCAGATGCTCAGTAAGGGTCAGATGCTTTTACGATCTTGAAAACTTTGCGATCATCGCTGGTATATGCTTCTACGATGTAAAGTCCTTTATCCCAGCTTAGCGTAGAGATAAAATTTATTTCCTGTGCAGTGGAAATCAGGTTGCCGCTTTCGTCAGCCGTTTGGTAGAGAGGATAGGAGGTCTGATACTGAATTCGGCCGTAGGAATTGAACACGTTGATGTAGATATAACCTTTATAACGTGAAAAAACCTTTATGTTCAGGAAATCATCTGTGTTTGTCAGGAAGTTCGGACTGATATCCATGTCGAAGTTTCCGCAGATACCGGAGATGTATCCGCAGGAATAGAATCCATATTTATTCAGCGCAAAGCAATCATTACGGTAAGTTTTTCCGTCGCATCCGCAAACGGGATTGTAATCCTGATAACAGGTAAAGAAAATATTCTCCTGCTTCGTGGAATCCTTGCAGGGATAACAGAAAGTCTGCGCTTTGCTGCCGGTAAAGGTGAGCAGAAGAACAAGGAGAATTCGCAGCGTTTTCATGTTCTGTTGGATGTGCATACAAAGTTACAACGGAAATGAATGGTTTTTCGTGTTTTTGGATGTATTTCCGACATCCGGCGGTGAATAGTAGTTTGGCAGGTGCAAAAAGAAAGGGAGACCAGGTGGCCTCCCCTCATTATAATGGATTCAATGTGTCTTATTCTCCGAAGAATGCAGCGCCGGCCAGCTCGCGGTTGAGACGGGCGATGTTGGTCACGGAAATTCCTTTCGGACATTCCGCTTCGCAGGCTTCGGTGTTGGTGCAGGCACCAAATCCGGCTTCGTCGTGTGCCTTCAGCATATTTACCACGCGGCGATTCGCTTCTGCACGTCCCTGAGGAAGCAGTGCATATTGAGAAACTTTCGCAGAGAGGAACAGCATGGCTGAACTGTTTTTGCAGGCAGCAACACAGGCTCCGCAACCAATACAGGCCGCTGAGTTGAAGGCTTCGTCAGCGTTTTCTTTAGGTACAGGAATGGCATTGGCATCAGGTGCAGCGCCGGTATTTACTGATACATATCCTCCGGCATGCTGAATGCGTTCGAAGGCGGTACGGTCAACCACCAGGTCACGCAACACCGGGAATGCAGCAGCTCTCCAGGGCTCGATGGTGATGGTTTCTCCGTTCTGGAAACTGCGCATGTGCAGCTGGCAGGCAGTCACACCTTTCACCGGACCGTGTGCACGGCCGTTGATGTACATGCTGCACATTCCACAGATACCTTCACGACAGTCGTGGTCGAAGGCAATGGGCTCTTTTCCTTCCTTGATGAGGTCTTCGTTCATCACGTCGAGCATCTCAAGGAATGACATGTCCGGACTTATATTTTTTGCCTGGTAAGTTTCGAAACGACCGCTTTCCTTGGTGTTTTTCTGTCTCCAGACTTTCAGGGTGAGATTCATATTTCCACTCATGATTTTCTTGTTTTTTGCACCGCGTGGTGTGATTACTTGTAAGAACGTTGTGTAAGTTTTACTTCTTCGAAATTCAGTTTCTCTTTGTGTAACTGATGCGCCTGTCCGTCGCCTTTGTATTCCCAGGCGGCAACATACGCGAAGTTTTCGTCGTCGCGCAACGCTTCGTTTTCCGGTGTCTGGTATTCTTCCCGGAAGTGTCCGCCGCAGCTTTCATTACGGTGGAGTGCATCTACCATCATCAGTTCTCCCAGCTCAAGGAAGTCAGCTACGCGACCCGCTTTCTCGAGGTTCTGATTCAGTTCCTGGTCTGAACCGGGTACAAGCAGATTTTGCCAGAATTCTGCACGCAGGGCTTTCATCTTTTCAATGCCTTCTTTTAATCCGGCTTCGTTACGTCCCATGCCACAGTGGTTCCACATGATGAGCCCCAGCTCACGGTGAAATTCGTGTACGGTTTTCTTTCCTTTGATAGAGAGCAGTCTGTTGATGCGTTCTTTAACTTCTTTTTCTGCCTCCATAAACTCAGGCGTGTCGTTCGGAATCGGCTTGCGTTCTACGCCCGCGAGATAATCACCAATGGTGTAGGGGAGAACGAAGTAACCATCTGCCAGACCTTGCATGAGCGCCGAAGCTCCGAGACGGTTGGCACCGTGGTCGCTGAAGTTGGCTTCTCCTGTTGCATAAAGTCCGGGAATAGTGGTCATCAGATTATAGTCTACCCACAAACCACCCATGGTGTAGTGAACAGCCGGATAAATCATCATCGGTGTTTTGTAGGGATCGTCACCGGTGATCTGCTTGTACATATCGAACAGGTTGCCGTATTTTGATTCTACTGTCTTCTCTCCCATACGACGAATAGCATCGCTGAAGTCGAGATAAACGGCAAGTCCGGTTTTACCTACGCCAAATCCTTTATCACACATATCTTTCGCAGCACGTGAAGCAATATCGCGCGGAACGAGGTTACCGAAAGAGGGATAACGACGCTCGAGATAGTAGTCACGGTCTTCCTCCGGAATATCCTGCGGCTTACGCGGATCTCCTTTTTGTTTCGGTACCCAGATACGGCCATCGTTACGCAGCGACTCCGACATGAGTGTAAGCTTCGACTGGTGATCGCCGGACACCGGAATGCAGGTAGGGTGGATCTGAGTAAAACAGGGGTTACCGAAGTAAGCACCTTTCTTGTGAGCTCTCCAGATGGCTGTTCCGTTACTTCCTCTTGCGTAAGTGGTAAGATAGAACACGTTTCCGTAGCCGCCGGTAGCAAGCACAACAGCATGCGCACTGTGACGCTGGATTTCTCCGGTCACCATGTCGCGTGCGATGATTCCGCGTGCCTGACCATCTACCATTACCAGCTCAAGCATTTCATGGCGGGTATAACTTTGGATCTTTCCTTCTCCAACCATGCGGTTCATGGCAGAGTAAGCACCGAGCAATAACTGCTGTCCGGTTTGACCCTTCGCGTAGAATGTACGGGATACCTGTGCACCACCGAAGGAACGGTTGTCGAGCAAGCCACCGTATTCACGGGCAAAGGGAACGCCCTGCGCCACGCACTGGTCGATGATATTCACACTCACCTGCGCGAGACGGTATACGTTGGCTTCCCGGGCACGGTAATCACCGCCTTTGATCGTATCGTAGAAGAGACGATAGATGCTGTCACCGTCGTTACGGTAGTTCTTCGCAGCGTTGATACCACCCTGCGCTGCAATACTGTGTGCACGACGGGGAGAGTCCTGGAAGCAGAAGGTCTTTACATTATAACCCAGCTCAGCGAGTGATGCAGCTGCAGAGGCACCGGCCAGACCGGTACCTACGATGATCACATCGTACTTGCGTTTGTTGGCCGGGTTAACCAGCTTACAGTTGAACTTATGACGGTCCCACTTTTCTGCAAGTGGTCCGGAAGGTATTTTGGAATCGAGATTCATTTCGATGGGTCGGCTTATTTGTTAACGAATAAGAAGTAGATCGGCATCGCGGCGAAGAGGGCCGGAATGATAATGGCGAAGACAACCGATCCGATACCACGAATCACGCCTTCGTATTTTTTACGACGGATACTGAGGGTCTGGAAGGCACTCTGAAATCCATGCAGCATATGGTAACTCAGTGCCAGCATGCTGATCACATAGAAGGCCACCACAGCCGGATTTTTGAAGGCTTTGTCCACAACGCTGTACAGGTCTTTGCAGATGATCACCTCGCTGCCCATATAATCCATGTCTACCGCTTTCAAATGTTTCGCAGCAGCTTCCGCAGCGGGTATTGTTTCCTGTTTGATGACTTCGCCGGTAGTGGATTCAACGATATAGGTCTTCCAGTCGATTCCGCCGAATTTGTACTGATACCAGAAATTAATCATGTGCGTAACGATAAAGATGAGCAATACCATGCCGAGTATGCCCATGTTACGGGAAGCCCAGGAAGATCCCCGGGTATCCTTCTTGCTTTCGTACTTGACCGGACGGGCCTTCTGGTTGCGCATCACAAGATAAATCCCGTTGAACGCATGCAGCAGGATGGTCGCGTACAGCAGGTACGAAACGATTTTGATCGGCGGGAAACTGGTCATGAACACCGAATAACGGTTGAAGGCCATGCCGCCGTCTTTGTGGAATAGTTGGAGGTTTCCTGATACGTGTACGATCAGGAAGATGCTCAGAAAGAGGCCGGTGAGCGCCATCAGCCACTTTCGCCCTACGGATGAGTTCAGAAACTCAAAGAAGTTCATCATATCGATTTGGATAACTGGTACTGTAACAGACTGTTTAAGTCAGTGGTTTTAGAGGACACAAATTTAATCGGAAGCAGGATAGGAGGGCTCAGGAGCAGTACGAAGTTTTTTACCTTTCAACAAATTGATATTCAGCCGACAGCGATGTTGAAGGGGGCGAACGGTGAATAAGTATTCGTTGACGGCGGATTTTGCCGGTGGGCATGGGCAAATCAGTACTGCGAAGGATGAAAATCAGCCTGTTTATGGAGGGAAGGCAACCCTAATTCGTATATTCGCAAAGCGGTTTTCCGCGTTGTTACCAACTGTAAAACGAACAAAAAATACTATGAAATATCCAGCTATTGATTCGAAACTCTTTATTGAAAACAGGGCGAAATTTATGGGCGCCATGAAGCCCGGTTCCATCGCTTTTTTCAATGCCAACGATGAAATGCCCCGAAACGGTGATTGTAATTTCCTCTTTCGTCAGAATTCTGATCTCTTTTACCTGAGCGGTATCGATCAGGAGCAGACCATTCTCGTGCTCTTCCCGGATGCTCCGCTTCCGAAGTATCGCGAAATTCTGTTTCTGAAGAAAACCAATGAACATATTGCCGTTTGGGAAGGGCATAAATATACGAAGGATGAAGCCCGTACCGCCAGCGGCGTGCAGAGCATTTACTGGCTGGAGGATTATAACGCCATCGTGCCGATGCTGCTGAACCATTGCCAGACCATCTATGTGAACGTGAACGAGAACGACCGCTTTGTTTCGGATGTCCCTTACCGTGAGTTACGGTTCGTGAATGACCTGCGCCAGAAGTGTCCGGCCCACCATTTTGAGCGTTCCGGACCCATTCTGGCCGGACTCCGTTCCATCAAACACGATATCGAAATCAAACTGATGCAACGCGCGATGGACATTACAGAAAAAGCTTTCCGCCGTGTACTGCGTTTTGTAAAGCCGGGTGTGATGGAGTATGAAATTGAAGCGGAAATTACCCATGAGTTCATCCGTAAGCGCGCTAACGGTCATGCCTATACGCCAATCATCGCCAGCGGGCCAAGTGCCTGCATCCTGCATTACAATGACAATAACCGTGAGTGTAAAGCCGGTGAGGTCATCCTGCTCGACTTCGGCGCCGAGTATGCCAATTATGCTGCCGATCTGACACGTTGTGTACCGGTCAGCGGTGAATTTACCGATCGTCAGCGCGATGTGTATAATGCCGTTCTGCGTGTGATGAAAGCTGCTACACGGATGCTGGTACCTGGTAATACAATCGAAAAATATCATGTGGAGGTCGGAAAAGTGATGGAAGAAGAATTGATCGGACTGGGCCTGCTGAACCGCGATGAAGTGAAGAAGCAGAATCCCGATATGCCGTTGTATAAGCGTTATTTTATGCACGGAACTTCGCATTTTCTGGGTCTCGATGTACACGATATCGGCGACCGCTATCAGCCGATGCAGCCGGGCATGGTATTCACCTGCGAACCGGGTATCTATATTCCTGAAGAAGGACTGGGTATACGCCTCGAAAATGATATTCTTGTCACTTCTAAAGAGCCTGTTGATCTCATGGCTGCCATTCCATTGGAAGTGGAAGAGATCGAAGAAATCATGCGTGAAGCGCATCATCACGCGTAATGGATTTGTAGATTTAAACAAGGGCATCCTGTAAAGCAGGATGCCTTTTCTGTATCATCCGTTATGAAAAAATTATACCTCGTATTGGCCTTCCTGGTGGTTGGAATGGGATTGATGAGCCTGTTGCCACGACTGAATTTGCAAGCGCATAAGGGCGTTGTGAAGGGAGAATATCATGACGGTGATATTATTTTTCAGTCACTGGATTCGCGTCAGTCAATGGCCATTCATCTGGTTACCCATTCTCCTTATTCTCATTGTGGTATTCTCTTTAAACGCGATGGTGAATGGTGGGTGTATGAAGCGATTCAGCCGGTAAGCAGATGTCGGCTGGAGAAATGGATCAGCAGGGGCAAGGAAGAACGGTACGTTGTGAAACGGCTGAAAGATGAGCGTTTGATTTCCGGAATGGCGGATTCATTGTTCGCTCTTGCGGCTTCGTATGATGGCAAGGACTATGATGCCTGGTTTGGATGGGATGATGAACGGATTTATTGTTCGGAGTTGGTGTGGAAGATTTATCAGCGTGGAACCGGTTTGCGGCTGGGTAAGCTCCAAACGCTGGGCAGCCTTGATTTGAGTGCTCCACAAGTGCAGGAAATATTGTATGAGCGGTATGGAGATAAAGTCCCGCTAAAGGATAGTCTGATTACCCCGGTGGCAATTTTTAAATCACCCTTGCTGAAAACTGTTTTTGCTAATGGCGAGTGGATCAATTGAAAGCTTTGTTGGAACATAATTTTATAGTGTTTCTTCTATATTTGAGAAAAATCAATTGTATATGAAACAATGTATAGTGATTGTCATGCTGTTTTTTGTTTCTGTTCTTTCTCTCAAAGCGCAGGAAAACAGATTACAGAAAAGTGATGTGGCCTTGTTATGTGGCGCATGGGAAGGTACGCTGACTTATCTTGATTATACTACAGGAAAGCCCTATACGATGCCTGCAAATGTGATGATAAGTTCTATCAAAGGAAGTGATCATCTTTTGGTTCAGATGGATTATCCGGATGAGCCAAAGGCAAACAGTACGGATACACTTCATTTGTCTGGTGGTGGTATGATGATTGATGGAGAAAAAATTGTTTCCCGCGAAGTATTAACAGATGGTACTGTTAAAGTTGTTTCAGAAGAACAAGGGAAGGATGGTAATGATAATAAATCCGCTACCTTCAGATTTACAAGAACAATCAGTAATGATGTGTATGAGGTGATGAAAGAAGTACGTTTTGATGGAGAAAAGACATGGGTTCTCCGTCATATATATTCTTACAAACGCAAATCTTAATTCATTTTAGCGAATATGAAATACTTCGTCTCAAATTATATCGCCTTCAATTCCTGGGCTAATCAAAGAATCGTTGACTGGCTTCGTTCATTGCCGTTGGAAATGCTCAGTGCAGAGGTGAAGTCGAGTTATACAAGCCTGGATTTTACTGTCCAGCATATTTTGCGTACACAGCGGTTCTGGTTGAATTTTATCAATGGTCTCGACGTATCCGGATTGAACTGGAATGTACGCCATGGTGAAGCATTAAACGTGTTGGAGGAATTACTGTTGGTGAGCAGGGAAATGGAAAAATCGTTTGGTGCGTTTACAGAGGACGAGTTGAAGCAAATCCTGCATTTGAATATGCCCTGGGCGAAGAATAGTCTGCCGCGGTACGAATACATCGTACATATTGTTAACCATAGTTCCTTTCACCGGGGACAACTGGTGACCATCGCCCGCATACTTGGTGTGACAGAAGGCGTAGTGAATACGGATTATAATATCTTCAATTCGTTGAAGCAATCCTGATTGGAAGAGCGTAGATCCGCTCAGGTCAGGATGATTTTTGTTTCCCCTTTACAGTATTCCGGTCAATGTTCAGTGCTGAATGTAGAACTACCTTTGCATTTGAATAACGCTGATGAAATATCTTTTCCTATTCATATTGTTGGTTCATGCTATCATACATCTGGCAGGCTTTTTCCATTCAACAGGTCTCGTCAAGTTGTCGGTACTCCAATTGCCGTTAACGCCTTTTGCTGGCCGGGTCAGTCTTGTTTCCTCTCTTGCACTGATTGCTTCCCTTCTTCTTTTTGTTGTCGGCAAACAGTGGTGGTTCGGCGCCTGGATAGCAATCGTAACGTCTCAGATATTTATCTTCATGGTTTGGTCGGAGTCGAAGGCCGGTACCCTAGTGAATGTTTTGATTCTGCTGGTTTCGCTGGCTGCATTTTTTACGAATAGGTTTGAACAGGCATTTATCAAAGATGCAGAACAACTTGTCAGTGAATATGCAGATCTGCCGGAGAAAAAAATTTCCGAAGAGGATCTGGCTAAATTGCCATTGCCGGTTCGCAGATATTTGCTTCTTTCAGGAGCCGGAACTCAGGCGCAAGTGAACTTGTTTTCCATTCGCCTTTCTGGTGAAATGCGTCAGAAGGGAAAGAAAGGCTTTCCGTTTGTTTCTGTTCAGTATAATGCCATCAGACGGCCGGAGCGATTGTTTTTCATGAAGGGAAAAATGTGGGGCATAACGGTGCCGGGTTACCATAAATATGTAAACGGAAAGGCCATAATGGATATCCGTTTGTTTGGATTGTTTCCGGTTATGTACTTTGACGGACCTGTTCTTGACAAGACGGAAACCGTTACCTGGCTGAACGATTGTTGCATGATGGCTCCGCTCGCATTAACAGATCCGCGCTTTATCTGGGAGCCGGTGAATGATACTGTTGCCAAAGTAAAAGTGACGGTGGGCGCAAATACGGTGGGTGCTGAACTGCATTTTAACCGGGAAGGAATGCTTGCGGATTTTTATTCGACTGACCGCACTGAAGTAAATGAAATGAAAAATTATCTTTTTTCAACACCGGTTACTGAATGGATCATGGAGGGAAACATCAAACGGTTTAAAACAGGTGAAGGTGTGTGGCATTATCCGGAAGGGCCGTTTTCTTATGGAACTTTCATCAATGAAGGATATACGCAAAACAACCAGGTCCACGTGGATTGATTTCAGATCTTCTCTGTTTTAAAATCTTCAACGAAATACATTTTTACGTAACCGATTCCTTTCAATTCTATCTCTCCTCTGTAACTACAGAGATACTGCTGCTGAATGAGACGATACGTGTTTTCGCTGACATTGATCTTGCCTGCTTCGCTGGCTTGTTCGATCCGGGCTGCTGTGTTTACTGTATCTCCCCAGATGTCGTAGGCGAATTTCTTTACTCCAACAATTCCTGCTACCAGATTTCCGCTGTTAATGCCGATACGGATATTGAATTTACCTCCCTGCTGACGGTATTTTTTCGTGAAATCAAGGATTTCAAGTGCGGCTCTTGTAGTTTGCAAGGCATGCCGGCTGTTTTTATTGGGTAAACCACATACAGCCAGATAAGCATCTCCGATGGTCTTGATTTTCTCCAGCCCGTTCCGTTCGATGATTTCATCAAACGCCTTGAAATAAAGGTGAATTTCCTGCACCAGTTCCTGTGGTGTCAATTGCTGGGCAATACTCGTGAAATCTACAAAGTCGGTGAATAAAACACTGACATCATCAAAGTGCTTTGCTTCAGAAATACCTTTTTGAAGCAGGTCCTGTGCCACCTCTTC
Source organism: Bacteroidia bacterium (assembly GCA_046330075.1). Classification (GTDB taxonomy): domain Bacteria; phylum Bacteroidota; class Bacteroidia; order AKYH767-A; family OLB10; genus JAJTFW01. The sequence goes on from JAXLTL010000002.1 coordinate 48,254, forward strand.
CGGTAAAATGTTAAGGAGAAGGGCTTCGGTTTTGTTTTTCTCCTGCATCAGTTCCTGTGATTGTTCTTCCAGCTTCCCTTCCGTTTCATGCATGGCGAGGTTGAAGTAGCCTCCGCTTACCGCCAGACATATGAATGAAAAAACAATATTAGATAATCTCAGATACAGCATCGCCTGTTCTCCCGGCACAATCAAGGGCGCCCGACCTTGAGCAATATAATCGAACATCAGAAAAGTCAGAATACAGGAGCCAAGCAGCATCATTTTAAGTGTCCATCGACCCCTTGGCATCAGGAATGGAAATAAGCCGATTACGAGCACGTAATTCTGAAATCCGCATTTCGTGCCGAAAAAGTACACGGCGATGAGCTGATGAATGATGATTTCACCAACCATGATCACCGATGATGTAAAATGAAAACCTTTTCGGTTGAGATAGATACTGTAGACGTAAATGATCACACTGCAACAGTTGATCAGCGACATGGTGCCTGCTCCAAATGACCAGAATAAGGGGATCCAGCTCAAATGAATCATCAGGCCCAGTGTCAGCACCAGATTTGATAATTTGTAAAAGCGGAGATTGGAGGTTGTGATAGCAGAAGGTACTGTGGTGAATCCGGGAATATTCCGCACAACAGGAATCCGGGCACCGAAGTGTTCCAGCCTGCGCAGGTATTTTTCCCAGATTAATTCCATGGTTTTTTCTGATCGGGTTTTACCCGATCAGACGTTTTACGATAATGGAAGGAGATGGTTTCCGGAATCTTCGCGTCTGCAAATAGATTATTTTTCCGTTAATGGTAGATGGTGCTTTTTTAAAATGAACGTGAAGGTTGTTCCTGTTTCGGCTGACGAATGAACGCTCAGCTTTCCTTCCAGTTTGTCAATGATCCGTTTTACAATAGGCAGTCCAAGTCCAAAGCCCTTTACCAGTTTTGATTTTTCCGGACTCTTATCAGCAAAAAGTATGGGAAGTAAATCACTTTCTATTCCTGCTCCATTGTCATGTACCCTGTAGGCAACATACCCTTCCGCACCCGGTTCTGAACTGATCGAGATGCGCGGAGGATGGCCACCGTACTTCAGGGCATTACTGATAAAATTGAACAGCACTTCTTCAATCCATGCGCCATAACCATAACAATTGGGCAAATCCGGCGCACAGATAATTTCAGCACCGGATTCTTTGATCTGATATCCCAATCGGGTAATGACATGTTCCACCAGTTGGTTGATGTTTACAACAGAAACTTCAACATCTTCCTTTTTAAGACTGGCAAAAATGAGCAGTTCTCTCACTACGTTGGTCATCTGCCGTCCGCTGTTGGCAATTTCACCCAGAAACTTCCGGTATTCTTCTTCCGGAATATTGTCGGCCTGCTGCATAAGCATCTCACTGAATCCTACTATACCGGATAGCGAAGATGCCAGATCATGAGCAACCGTTTGTGCAAAAGCATCGAGTTCTTCGTTTTTACGGATCAGCTCTTCCTGCACTTTTTTCCGCCAGGAAATGTCAGAAATGAATGCCATGCTCAATTTGCCATTCTCCGTTTCAAGATAACTGAGGCTGATTTCTGCAGGGAAAACGGTTCCGTCTTTTTTCTGTGCATTTAACTCCAGCCCTACACCCATCGGACGTTTTCTCGGTGTGTGGAAATACGATTGCAGATGGCCGGTATGTGCCGCATGATGTTCCTGAGGAATAAAAATGGTTAGAGGCATTCCTACAACTTCCCGTTTTGAATATCCCGTGAGCTCACTCAGCCGGTTGTTGATCAACACGATTCTGCCGGTTTCATGTACAATCACAATCCCTTCTGCCATCGATTCAAGCAGTGTCTTGATGGTGACATCTCCCTGCAAAATCCCTGAGGTATATGCAATCTCTTTCTGAATCTCCAGTTCAGTAAGATGTGTGGTACTTTTTTCCATACGTTCATTATTCAGGATAAATCATACGGATGCAATTTGAAAAACAAGAAGGTTCAAGATACCTCTGGATTCATCCAATACCATTTTCCCGGTACAGCTCAAACATAGTTGATAAATTGAATCTTTACATGAAGCTATCAGATTTAGGGATATGCCGTTTTTGTGTCCGGGATGACCGCCGCCGATGAACGGGAAAGTGGCAGTGTTCGTTTTAATCGGGTTGCTTCTCTGAGCAGGTCTGATAATCAGGACTATAAACGCTTAATATGACCATATTAAGTTGATATACAGTGCTTTGTCGTACGAAATATTTTTCAGTTTTCGGCTGATTTTTCACTGAGATGTATCAGTGTTTCGGCAGATAAATACCTGATGCCGGATGTGGATTTTTTCGAAAGATATCTTCTGTTGTTTGATCTGAAAAGGACGGTCTGATAAAGCAGAAACCGGTAATTTGATGTTTTCGTATAGGCCTTAACGATAGTAGGGAAAATAAAGGTCGGCCGTGAATCGAAACCCGTCAGTCATTACCCCCAGACCTTCGTTCCTTCTGTGCAGTTTTTGCACATTTCGATTTCGTTTCGCGAGCGCAATACAGAAGCCCTGAACTGATGGTAGTTTTCACTCTGCCACAAAACTTCAAATTTAGTTTCCTGCAGTGATCCCATTTTATGCTCAGCATCTTTGTCAAAACAACAGGGAACCACGGTGCCGTCCCAGGTAATAACGCAACTATGCCAGAGTTTCCAGCAATGGTTGAGCAGCCGGTTTTTGATTTTCCAGGTACCATCTCGCTGTTTAGCATACCGCGCAAATTTGTCGATAGTGGGAATCAGTTCATTGCCGTTTTCATAGTCATATACCTGCGCTGTTTTGAGCCCGACTTCGTCTACTCCAAGTTCCCGGGCAAGCTGTTCTACCTCCGCAATCTGGTGTTGATTTGGCTTTACCACGAGAAACTGAAAGATCACATGCGGTGTACGCGAGTTTAGCTTCTTTTTCCATGCAATGATATTACGCGTTCCTTCGAGTACTTTTTCCAGTTTCCCTCCAACCCGGTATTGTTCATAGACTTCCTGTGTTGTACCATCGATGGAGATGATAAGCCTGTCAAGACCCGACTCTACTGTTTTGCGGGCATGCTCATCCGTTAGGTAATGCGCATTGGTTGAAGTCGCCGTGTAAATACCTTTGGAAGAGGCGTATCTTACCAGTTCGGTAAACCTGGGATGCAGATAAGGCTCACCCTGGAAATAGAATATGAGGTACCACAGGCGTGAACTCATCTCATCAATGAAATTTCTGAAGAGGTCATCCTGCAGCATGCCGGTAGGACGGGTGAAACTGCGCAGTCCGCTCGGACATTCCGGACAACGCAGATTGCAGGAAGTCGTGGGCTCAAAGGAGACTGCCACCGGAAGTCCCCATTGAACAGGTTTGCCGGTCTGGCGTGAATAATAATAACTCGCTACCACCTTGCACGCGTTCCATACCCTCGATGGTCTGGCTTTCGAGAGGAAATTCAGTCCATCCCTCAAATTGGAGTTCATGGTTCAAAAATACGAACCCGAAGCATTGATTTACCTTTCTTACCAATATTCCCCGGTGTTTTTCTATATCGTGTTTTTTGATATTTTTACCTTAATATGTTTAACTGGCTCGCCCGGATCATTCTTCGTAACCGATTGACTCTCTTGATTTTATTTGGAGTCATAACGATATTTATGGGTTATGAGGCGACAAAAATTCAGCTCTCGTACGATTTTGCCAAAATTCTCCCCGAATCAGACCCGGACTTCCAGGCGTATTCCGCCTTCAAGAAAAAGTTCGGAGAAGACGGGAGTGTGATGGTAATCGGTGTTCGCGACTCAAATTTTTTTACAAAGGAGAAGTTTAACGATTGGTTTACGCTGGGCAACAATATCCGGAAAATTGATGGCATTGAAGCAGTCGTTTCGTGTGCGCAGGTGTACACTGTAAAACGCAATGATACTTTGCGCAAATTTGATGTTACTCCGCTGGTTACTGACCCGCTTCCCTCACAGGCTGCCGTAGATTCCATTCGGGATATCATTTTTAATCTGCCCTTTTACGAAGGCTTTATCATCAGCAAGGAATCGCATGCCACGCTGATGGCCATTACGTTCGATAAGAATAAACTGAATACCAAGAACCGGCTGGACATTGTTCACGATATCAAAGATCATGTGCACTGGAGTTTGGTCAGAAGCATCATATAGACGTTCATCTGAGCGGTATGCCTTACATCCGCACCGAAATCACCGGTAAGGTGGTGCATGAGATGAAATTGTTTCTTATGCTGGCTGCTGTATTGGTGACAGCAGTTGTGCTCTTCGCTTTTTTCAGAATATCCAGGTTGTCTTTTCGCTTATCGTGGTGATGGTGGTAACATGGTCAATCGGTACCATTGCCTTTTGCTCGGATTTAAAATCACGATCCTTTCCGGACTGATTCCCCGCTGATCATCGTCATTGGTATTCCCAATTCTATCCTGTTGCTGAATACCTATCAATCGGAATTCGACCGACATGGATCACAGGCGAGAGCGCTGGCCAGGATGGTTCAGCGGGTGGGACTCACTACCTTCCTCGCCAATGTAACTACAGCGATCGGGTTTTTCGTGTTTTATTTTACGGAGAGTTCACTGTTGATGGAGTTCGGACTGGTGGCTGCACTGAATGTAATGGCAACCTGGATGATTTCCATCGCCCTTATTCCAATTGTATTCAGCTACCTCGCTCCGCCAAAGAGCAAACATATGCGGCACCTGCAGGCTCCGCGTCTGAACCTTTTTCTGGGGCGTGTGGATCAATGGGTGCATCATCATACGCGTGGCGTATATATTGCAGTACTGGCGATCATCGCAGTGGCGGTGTATGGAACCTCCCGTCTTTCTACTGTAGGTTATGTGGTGGATGATTTACCTAAAAGAGATCCGGTATACATCGATATGCGCTTTTTTGAAAAAAATTTCAAAGGTGTGCTCCCGCTGGAGTTTTCTGTAAATGCAAAAGAAGAGGGCGGCGCATTGCAGCTTACGACTCTCTACAAGATTAATCGGCTGCAAAAGATGCTGATGAAATATCCTGAGTTCTCCCGGCCTTTGTCGGTGGTGGATGGTATCAAATTCAGCTATCAGGCTTATAATGATATGAACCCCGAATTTTATGTGTTGCCAGGTGCTATGCAGCTATCGGAAATGTCGGAGTTTGTAGGGGATATGAAAGGGAAGAGCAATATGTTCCGGAGTTTTTTAGACAGTACCCGGCAAACCACACGTATCAGTGTTCAGATGTCGGATGTGGGCTCGGTAAAAATGGCGGCACTGTTGAAGGAGCTCCGGCCACGGGTTGATTCGATCTTCCCGAAAGAAAAGTATGAAACAACAATCACCGGGAACAGCCTTATCTTCCTGAAAGGAAATAATTATCTGTTCGAAAACCTGCTCGAAAGTATTCTCCTCGCTATCGTCCTTATCTCGATTATCATGGTGACCCTCTTTATGTCGGTCAGGATGATTCTTATTTCTATCCTGCCCAGTCTGATCCCGTTGCTGATCACAGCCGGACTGATGGGTTTCTTCAACATATCACTCAAACCCTCCACCATCCTTATTTTCAGTATTGCCTTTGGGATGTCGTCAGATCAGACGATTTATTTCCTCACCCGGTACCGGCATGAAATGAGGCAAAATCCTGTTTTGAGTATATCCAGAGCCGTTACTATGACCATCCGTGAAACAGGGGTCAGTATGGTCTATACCGCTGTTATCCTCTTCTTTGGATTCCTCATCTTCGCTGCATCTGGCTTTGGTGGTACGGCTTCACTTGGTAAGTTGCTGAGTGTCACATTGTTAATGGCAATGGTGTCAAACCTGGTCCTGCTTCCTGCCTTTCTGGTGAGCCTTGAGCGTCGCCTGACGACGAAAGCTTTCCTCTCTGAGCCTTTGTTTGTTACGCACAATGAAGAAGAAGATATCGAACTCGGCGACCTCGAAATACGTAGAAACGAAAATGAATCCAATGAAGATATTTCCTGAGGCAGGGTCAGATCAGTTGCAGAAAGCTCAGTGAATACTAACGTACCTGAATATCCGAAAAGTTAAAGCATCTCCGTTATGAAAGGAATTATCCTGGCCGGTGGATCCGGAACCCGACTTCACCCGCTCACCATTGCAGTCAGTAAACAGCTGATGCCGGTTTACGATAAACCAATGATTTATTATCCGTTAAGTGTTTTAATGATGGCGGGTATCCGCGAAATTCTCATCATCACTACGCCTCACGATCAGCCGATGTTTAAGAAGTTACTGGGAGATGGAAAGAATCTGGGTTGCAATTTCGAGTATGCAATTCAGCCTGAGCCCAATGGTCTTGCACAGGCATTTGTGATCGGAGAGAAATTCATTGGCGATGATAAGGTTGCGCTGATTCTGGGAGATAACATATTTTACGGAACAGGTTTACAACAACTGCTTCAGCATAACAATGACCCCGACGGAGGTGTGGTTTTCGCATATCACGTATCAGATCCGGAACGTTATGGTGTGGTTGAATTCGATGATCATAACAGGGCGATCAGTATTGAAGAAAAACCTGTTAAGCCGAAGTCAAATTATGCAGTTCCCGGTTTGTATTTTTACGATAATGATGTGATCCGTATCGCAAAGTCGTTGAAACCCAGTCCGCGCGGCGAGTACGAAATCACCGATGTGAATAAAGCCTATCTGGAAGCAGGTAAGTTGCAGGTGGGCATTCTCGATAAGGGTACTGCCTGGCTTGATACCGGAACTTTTGTATCTCTTATGCAGGCTGCTCAGTTTGTGCAGGTTATTGAAGAACGTCAGGGACTCAAAATCGGTTGTATTGAAGAAGTGGCCTACCGAATGGGTTTTGTGAATAAAGCCGATTTGAAATCGCTTGCAGAGCCATTGGTGAAAAGTGGATACGGCAAATATTTGCTTGCACTTGCCGAATAGGACGGTTTTTCTGCCATTCCCTGGTGTTATTTGACCTTTTGTTTCCGGGCACTCACCCATGAATTGGTATTTCGCTGTTTTTTAAGAGCGGATGATACTGCATTTTAAGGTGAAATTGCTTATTTTAGCGAGGCATTTGCAGCGTATCCCTTTACACTGTAAATGTTGCCAAAACAACCTGATACGTACAATTATTATTTGTTTGAACCTATGCAAAGAAGAATTCTGGTGACAGGCGGTGCTGGTTTTATTGCCAGTTGTCTCGCACAGCGTTTAGCCGATAATCCCGATAATTATGTGGTTATTGTAGATAATCTCCTGACCGGTAATACCTCTAAACTGCCAGTTTCGGTACATGATAACGTTAGGTTTATCAAGGCTGATGTCAATAGTTTCAATGACATTTCTGCTATTTTTTCTTCGTTTTCCTTCGATTATGTCTTCCATTACGCTGCCGTGGTAGGTGTGAAAAGAACTCTAGCCAACCCGGTGATGGTGTTGAACGACCTTAATGGTATCCGTAATGTGCTCGATCTTTGTAAAAATACCGGCGTGAAAAGGATCTTCTTTTCTTCCAGCTCTGAAGTTTACGGAGAGCCGGTTGAATTTCCTCAAAACGAGCATACCACTCCTCTGAATTCACGACTTCCTTATGCAATTGTGAAGAATGTGGGTGAAGCCTACCTCCGTGCTTATTATCAGGAGTTCGGACTTGAGTTTACAATCTTCCGTTTCTTTAATACTTACGGACCCAAGCAGAGTACCGATTTTGTGATGTCGAAATTTATTTCGGCAGCGCTGGCTAATAAAGATATTACAATCTACGGTGATGGTTCACAAACGCGTACCTTCTGTTATATCGATGATAATATTGATGCCTGCCTGAATGCGTTTTACAATAATCTTTGCGTGAATGATGTTGCCAACATCGGTAATGATTATGAAATTACTATCCTCGATCTCGCACAGAAAATCATCAAGGTAACCGAGTCGAAGTCGCAGATCGTTTTCCTGCCTGCATTGAAGGAAGGAGATATGACCCGCCGTTGTCCGGATGTTTCGATTATGCGTGATCTGCTGCAACGTAAAATGACTCCGCTGGAAGATGGAATCCTGCGCTTGATTTCTTCCCGCCATTCGATTACTGCCTGATGAGTCGTTCCGTTGCACAATGGCAGTCGTTGGTTGAAGAACGACTGAAGGCTTTGCAACTTCCTGATGTTCCTGAAAACCTGTATGCACCGGTGCGCTATATGCTGGCACTCGGCGGAAAAAGGATGCGTCCGGTGGCTTTGCTGATGTCGGCAGATATGTTCGGCGCAGAAATGGAAACTGCAATGCCGGCTGCACTCGGAATTGAGGTGTTTCACAATTTTACGCTCCTGCATGATGATATCATGGATAAGGCCCCGCTTCGCCGCGGACAATCTACGGTACATGAAAAGTGGAATGCTGATATAGCTATTCTCAGTGGTGATACGATGTTTGTGAAGTCGTGCCAACTGATGATGAATGTTCCTCACGCTACTGTTACACCGGTAATGGATTTATTTTTCCGTACAGCAATTGAGGTGTGCGAAGGTCAGCAGTTTGATATGGATTTCCAGTCGATCAGTCTTGTAACCATCGATGATTACCTCGAAATGATCCGCCTCAAAACGGCAGTGTTGCTGGGAGCAGGAATGGGTATCGGAGCGTTAATCGGCGGTGCGTCAGCAAATGATGCGCAGCACTTGTATGATTTTGGAGTTAATCTGGGCGTTGCATTTCAGCTGCAGGATGATATTCTGGATGTTTATGGTGATGCCGGTAAATTCGGTAAGCAGGTTGGAGGAGATATTCTTGCCAATAAGAAAACATACCTTTTACTTACAGCACTGAATAAAGCTTCTGACGAACAACGTGAGAGTTTGCTGAGGTGGTTAAAAACCGATGGCGGTGAGGGTAAAGTACAGGCAGTAACTGAAATTTTTAATTCGCTGGGCGTTAAAGAATCAGCATTCGCACAAATGGAAAAATTGTATCAGGTGGCAATGGATCATCTGAAAGCTATTCCGCTCAGCGAGGAGGATAAAAAGCCTTTGAATGATCTGGCTTATATGCTTATGCACCGCCAACAATAAAAAAGCCGGGTCTGCTGATCCGGCTTCTTCATTTATTTTCTTTTATGCTTTATGCAAATTCTACCCGACCCAGATTGCGTAGATGTCGTATGTGTGCTACAACAGCATCCTTTACAGTTGGATATTCAATATAGGGAACGTTGAATTCACGACAGGTTTCTCTTACCAGTTTACTGATTTGCGGGTAGTGAATGTGCGATACTTTAGGGAACAGATGGTGTTCAACCTGGAAATTTAATCCTCCCATAAACCAGCTTACAATTTTACTGTGCGTGGCGAAATTGGCTGTGGTATGAATCTGATGCAAGGCCCACTCTTCTTCTATTTTATTGGTAACAGGATCAGGTGCAGGGAAGGAGGTGTCTTCCACTACGTGCGCCAGCTGAAATACCACCGAAATAGTAACACCGGTCACAAAAAGAATCACAGTATATCCGATTAATGTATCCGCTACCCCTTTGAAGTAGATCGGTAATCCAATATACAGCGCAAGATATCCCAGCTTGGTCAGCCAAAAGCCAATATGCTCAGATGCCTTCATTCTGCGGATCGGAGTGGGTCCGATTTTATGGGTGAAATATTTCTGGAAGTCCATCCACCAGATCCACATGAAATAGGTCGCTCCATAGAGGATGATCCAGTAGATGTGCTGGAAACGGTGAAACCAGTAGTGTTTCTGCTGATCATTAACGCGCATCCATGGTTTGATGTCGATGTCATCGTCAACTCCTTCTATGTTCGTGAAGGAATGATGCACATGATTGTGCTTTACCTTCCACATAAAACTCGAACCTCCCATGAGGTTGAGCGAATGTGCCATGATGTTGTTGATCGTTTTATTGTTGGAGTATGATCCATGCGCTCCGTCATGCATCACGTTGAAGCCAATGCTGGCAAAGGTGAGACCCATCATCGCGCAAAGCGTGATAGATGCCCAGCCGGGTAACGTTGTAAATACCAATAAGGTATAGAGCAAAATGGCAATACTTACAAGAATGATTGTCTTGGAGTATAATTTGAAGTTTCCGGTGGGCTTGATCTCTTGCTCCTTGAAGTATGCATCAATCTTTTCCCTTAATGCATCAAAAAACGGACTCGTTTTGTTGTTGAATGTTATTTTGGCCATAATAGATAAGAGTGCAAAAATAGGCAGAGCATAGCTAAAATCACGAATTTGACTCGATGACTTTTGTAAGGTGCTGATTTTAAGTAGTTAAGAAGGTGTTTAATCCTTGTTTTAAAATGTTTAACAAAGGCGCTCAAAGTCCAATGATGCGCATTACTATGGTATAGAAAATCAACAAGTTGTGCATTTACGACCCCGGTTTATCGCGTATTTTTTATCAGCCATGGTTCCGTTATTTCATCCGAAACTGCCACTGCATAATGCCCGAATTTCCTTTTTCCCCAAAAGGCCATCCAAACCTAGAATCAGCTTGCTTCAACCAATTCCAATAAACCGGGTCCAACCTAAGCCATCAGTAAAAACCTGCTATCTATCCAACAAACAACCGAAAACTCTAAACTGATAACTGTAAACTGATAACTGTAAACAAACAACCGATAGCTATCGGACTTCGCTCCCCGATGCTTCGATCGGAGCAAGCAGGGACCGTCAACCCATAACCTATAACCTATAACCTATAACCTAAAACCTATAACCTAAAACCTATAACCTATAACCTATAACCTATAACCTATAACCTATAACCTATAACCTAAAACCTAAAACCTATAACCTATAACCTTAAACTTTAAACCTTAAACCTTAACCTCACATTTCCAACTTCACTAAAAAAAGTCTCTTCTTCGTCACCGCCGGCACAATCATCGTATTCTCATCTACCTGTTTCCCTGAACGGGGCAGAATAGAAATACTATCGCCGGTACGGCTGAATTTCTTCACCGTTAAAAGCCCCTGTGCATTGATAGAGTGACATACAATCTCATTGTTACGCCCGATATCGTTGTTGAAAATAACGGATAATGCTTCAGGAGAAAGGATGGAGTTGAAGGAGGAGTAAATACCTTCATCGTCCATCGAGGTTTGTTCTTTTTGAATGAGTTGTCCCCAGTCAATGGATCCATCGGAGTTGACGCTGATGGCTAACACATTGTCAAAGTGAAATTCAATTCTCCGGTTGAAGGTTTGTGTGAAGTAGTCGTAGAAACTGTATTCGCTGAGATAAGCAGCTTCAGCAATAACCAGCGCACCTCCGTCACTTCTTGGAATTACCCTTTGTATCGGATAGTTGTATAAACTGACACCGCCGCCACTGTTGCGTTGTCCAACAAGCTTCATCCGCGAGTCGTTGTTGAGTTTACCTGAAGATACCTTTAACTCATCAGGATGGTTGAGGTTTATGGTTCCATAGAGCAGCGAGGCGCCGGCGTAGGACGTCTTATCTGCATAGAACCCGGTGACGATGGCGTTGTTGTTCACCCGATCAACAACCAACGATGCTTCAGTCATGAGCTGACTGATTTTGTTGAACGGGAATTCCTGGAAAACTGTGGTTCCTTTTTTCAGCAACTGTACACTGAAGCTTCTGAGTTTGCTCTTTTCTTTTTCTTCATTGATTTGCTTTCTGTAGCAGAGGAAAAACAGATCGTCGTTGTTGCTGATGATAAAGTCACTGAGCTCTGCATCTTTCTGCGAGTAGGGGATGGTTCCCCGCTGCTGTACTGCCGGCTGAAACTGTGCGTTAATACTGCAGTAGTGGATCTCATGCTGGTCGTTGCCTGTACATTCTGCCGATATGCCAAGATGTGATTTATCAGGCGATAAGAGTACCCGTGTTTTGCGGATGCTCATGCCTTTACCGAGAGTGCCGGAGTATATTTTACGTTTGGCTACGACTTGCTTTCCCTGCTGATCCGTGACATCAGCATACATCAGGATTTCATCCGTGCTTTTTGCATATTCACTGCTGATTACAACGACTGCATTGTTAAAACAACTGATGTATTCTATGGAAATACCGGCATCAGCAGTAATATCTTTCTTCCATCGTAATTTCAGATCGTAACCGTAGCAGTCGAGTTCGTATTTGCGTGTTTTGAGCCCGAAGCGCTCCCTGAAGTCTTCGAGTGATAAATTGCTCATGAGTACGTAGACTCCTTCTTCGTCTTGTCCGATGACTTTCGCATAGTCGAGGCCGTTATTGTCGATCTGATCTGCCGACAGGGTGAGTTTCTGCGCAGTGACCCGGCCGGATAACAAGAGTAAAAGAGTGAGTAGGTAGAGCGTACGATTCATAAATCAGGAGTAGGCGTGGAGGAAAGGATTGTTTCTTTTTTCAAACCCGATACTGGTTTCTGGTCCGTGCCCGGGATGTACGATCGTAGCATCCGGTAGTGTGAAGAGTTTGTTGCGGATGCTGCTGAGCAGGGTGTCCATGTTTCCGCCGGGTAAATCGGTACGCCCGATGCTCATCTGGAATAATACATCTCCGCCAATTACATTCCCGCTCTCTGCATGGTAAAAACAAATACTGCCCGGTGAATGTCCGGGCGTGAAGAGCTGGTGCAGCGTGGTGTTCCCGAATTTTAATACCGCACCATCACTGAGACTGAGTTTCGCTGCGGGTGAAGCGTCCATCTCGAATCCATACATTCTTCCGTATTGTGGCGCATGGTTGAGCACAGGCTCTTCGAGGGGGTGAATCTCGGGTGTTAATCCGTAGTGCTCACTCACGAAGGCATTGCCAAGCACATGGTCGATATGACAATGGGTGTTGAGGAGCCGCTCCGGACGCAGATTGTGGCGGCGGATGTATTCGGTGAGTTCTGATTGTTCTCCGGTATCCATACATCCCGGATCAATAATGACACAGGCTCCCGTTTCGTCGTGGAGGATGTAGGTGTTTTCTTCGAAAGGATTGAAGGTGAAGCGAGCGATTTTCATGATGCCATCTTTGGTGGTTTGTAGCCGGATCCGGCCAGTATCTTCTGTGCGTCCTTGGTTTCAAATAACTGACGTAAGCTGGTGCCCGGATGTTGCTTCATATAGGAGCGCACGATCTGCCAGCCAATGAAAGGACCCAGTTTCGCCGGTGCTTCTTTCGGAAAGCCACCCGTTGTGTTTCCGTCGTGGATGTATTTGATATAGATTTTGGGATTGGTTTTGTAGAGCAGATTCTGTTCAATGAAAAACCCCCATATCTTTTCTTCGTGATCGTAGGCCCAGTCTAGCTGACCGGCACTGTATCCGGTGATAATGGTGTCGTGCGTTTCCGGGGCCAGTATCTCAGTAGCATACATCACTTTTCCATAGTATATCATCTGTGAAAGGCAACTCGATTGCGCCGTGTCATCCATGTATTCACTGTCAAGCCATCCTTTGAGCAGGTCATTCACCATGTATTCCTTGCGGAGCTTTTTGATCATGTACATGGGTAATTCCAGACTCGGATAGTATTTATAATCTGCCCCAAGATAAAAATGAAGCCCGATTCCTGCAATGCTGTCCATGGCCATCACATTACTGCTGAAGGGTGAAACGTACGTAAGGATTTTCGGAATTACTTTGCCCGGAAAAGCTTTTTTGTATCGTTTGAATACCGGCGTTAATTCGTCCTGCAGCCAGCTCAGGTCCTGGTATTGTGTATTACAGTCTTTGTAGACTTCAGTGATGTATTTGTCGTTGAGGTATTGGTTGAGATTAAATGCAATTTCCTGATCCGAGGGTGTTCCTTCTCCGGGCATCATTATGCCGGCTAATCGCGTACACCAGAGTTCGAAAAATTGCCCGTATGTCTTACGCAACTGTCCTACCGTTTCTGGTTGTACCGGCTTGGGTAATGCCAGTATGGATTGTTCAAAACGAATGAAGGTAAGGCTTAATGTGTCTTCCGGCGCTTCCATCGGTGCGGGCCGGTTCAGATCAGCGCGCTTTTTTTCACCACAACCAAGGGTGAATAAGATGAGCAGAAACACGGCCGGGATGCTGGATTTTTTATTTATCATTGTGGCGTAAAATTAACAACATGCGCAGACTTCTTCTCCTCTTGACATTTATTCTGTCAACATTGACAACGTACAGCCAGGATCAGAAATTTCATTTCGGACTGAAAATCGCCCCAAGTATGGCCTGGATCAAACCGGATAAAAAAGGACTCGAAAGAGACGGCTACCGACTCGGATTTGGTTACGGGGTGCAGATGGAGTTCCGAATCCAGGAAAATTATGCGATCGCTTCAGGTGTTCAGATCTCATATCGTGGCGGCAATATCAAGTATAACTTCGAAGATACCGGCAGTGTGGTAATTCCCGATCCGGTGATCAATTACAAACTGCAGTACGTGGAAATTCCGATCGCCCTGAAAATGAAAACCAATGAATTTAAGAAGTTCCGCTACTATGGAATGTTCGGGTTTTCGCCGGGCTATATCATCCGCTCAAAATATGATACCGAAAAAGAAGATAATCTCGACGCGAAAGAAGCTATGAATGAGTTCAATATTAATATGCTGATCGGTGCCGGACTTGAATACACCATCAGTGGCACAACGGTGCTAACCGGTGGAATTGAATTCAATAATGGCTTTTTTGATGTGTTTGATGGTGATGATGCCAAGGGTGTTACCAATTACCTGGGGCTCAATTTGGGTGTTTTATTCTGATATTCAATAAGATATAATATATGGCCCGGCCTCGCCGGGCTATTTTTTTATCGTTTGGGATTAACCCTACAACTGTACCTTTGTCCCCACGCCAAACGGCATTTCGATTGTATGAAAATCGCGCTCTCTCAGCTGAATTATCATGTCGGTAATTTTACTTTTAATACGTCAGCAATACTTGACGCTATTGAAAGGGCCGAACAGGAAAATATCGACCTCCTCGTATTTGCAGAACTGGCGGTGTGCGGTTATCCGCCTCTTGACTTTCTCGATTATTCACATTTCATCGATCGTTGCAGCGAACATATTGACCTCATTGCAAAGCGGTGCGGAAAAGTAACGGTCATTGTTGGGGCTCCTGCTGTTAACCCCGACCCGAAAGGTAAGAACCTGTTTAATTCGGCGTATGTGCTGGCAGAGGGTAAAGTGCAACAGATCGTCCATAAAACTCTTCTCCCTACATACGATGTGTTCGATGAATACCGGTGGTTCGAGTCGAATCGTGAGTTTAACTGCATAGAGGTGAAAGGCGTGAAGATCGCGCTGACCGTTTGTGAAGATCTCTGGAACATCGATGATGATCCGCTGTACACGTTTTGGCCGATGAAGGAGCTGATTACGCAGGACCCAAAACTGATGATCAATATCGCTGCATCTCCGTTTAATTATCGCCATGCAGAGGATCGCAAAGCGATACTTCAGAAGAATGTGCGTGAGTATAAACTTCCCTTGCTGTACGTAAATCAGGTGGGTGCCCAAACAGATCTGCTGTTCGATGGTGGTTCGCTGATGTTTCAGGCAGATGGTTCGGTGGCGATGGAGGGAAAATATTTTGCAGAAGATTTGTTGGTCGCAGAATTTGATGCGGCTTCCGGCAGATTGAAAGAGCTGGCAACAGCAACTTCACTTCATGCACCCGGCGAACGGATTGCCCGTATTCACAATGCACTCGTGATGGGTATTCGTGATTATTTCCGGAAGATGGGCTTTAAGAAGGCAACGCTTGGCATGTCGGGTGGTATCGATTCGGCAGTCGTGCTGGCCTTGGCATGCGAGGCACTCGGTGCAGAAAATGTGCATGCGGTGATGATGCCTTCTGAGTATTCAAGCGGTCATTCTGTTTCGGATTCGGTGGAGATGGTGCAACGTATCGGCTGTACGTCGGAGATCGTGCCGATCGCGCCGATGTATAACGCATTTCTGAAAGCGTTGGAGCATGATTTCGCCGGACTCCCGTTCAATGTGGCAGAGGAGAATATTCAGGCACGCGTGCGCGGTGTAACGTTGATGGCACTCAGTAATAAACTGGGATATATCCTGCTCAATACCTCTAACAAGAGCGAACTGGCGGTAGGGTATGGAACCTTGTACGGTGATATGTGCGGCGGACTTTCCGTCATCGGCGATTGCTATAAAACCGATGTCTATGCACTGGCGGAATATATCAACCGTAACGGCGAGGTCTTACCGAAGAATATCATCACCAAAGCTCCGTCGGCGGAATTGCGACCCGGACAAAAAGATTCCGATTCTCTTCCTGATTATGATATTCTCGATGGAATTCTGTTCCGATATATCGAGGAGCAAAAAGGTCCCGATAAGATTATTAAAGAAGGATATGATGAAGCGCTGGTGTATCGCGTGCTGAAAATGGTGAACAATAACGAGTGGAAGCGACATCAGTTTGCGCCGGTTTTGCGCATCTCTCCGAAGGCTTTCGGCCGGGGACGGCGAATGCCGCTGGTTGCAAAATATCTCGGATGATATCATGTAAGGCCGTTGCATGCAACGGCCTTACATGATATCAGGATTATCCAATCACCCAGGTCTCACGGCCGCGGAGTAACGCATCCAGATCCGGAGCTTTCTTCGCTTTCGCCTGTTCTACCTGTGCATTGAAACCATCTTCATAACACTCACGATTCTCCGTGTAGAATACACCAAACGGACGTGGGAAATGTGGTTTACCTTCTTCATGACGATCAAAGAAACGGGCAAGGATACCGGCTTTCACGCGATCGGTTTCATCGTGAATCCAGAGGTCGTTTGCACTATGACCGGCACTGAGATCAACAATCACCGGCTTGAATCCGTCGAGTTTCACACCTTTGTCGGCGTTGGCTCCGAATACCAGCGGTTTGCCATGCTCTACGAAAATAGTTTCTTCTTTCTTCGAAGCTTTTTCAGTAAAGATCTCGAAAGCACCGTCATTAAATACGTTGCAGTTCTGATAAATCTCTACGAAGGAGGTACCCTGGTGACCATGCGCACGACGTAAGGTCTCTTTCAGATGGCCGGGGTCACGATCCATCGAGCGGGCCACGAACGTGCCATCAGCACCGAGTGCCAGCGCAATCGGATTGAATGGATGATCCACAGATCCCATCGGCGTGGACTTGGTGATCTTGCCTTGCTCTGAAGTAGGGGAGTATTGTCCTTTTGTCAACCCGTAAATCTCGTTGTTGAAGAGGAGCAGATTGATGTTGAAGTTACGACGCAGCAGGTGGATGAAGTGATTTCCGCCGATAGAGAGGGAGTCTCCGTCGCCGCTCACCATCCATACACTCAGCTCGGGACGCACACTCTTGAGTCCGCTGGCAATCGCTGCCGCACGACCGTGGATACTGTGCATACCAAACGTCTCCATGTAATACGGGAAACGGGAGGAGCAGCCGATACCGGAAATGAAAACGATGTTTTCACGGGGAATGCCCAGATCCGGAATAACGGTTTGTACTTGTTTGAGGATGGAATAATCGCCGCAGCCCGGACACCAGCGTACTTCCTGGTCGGTCACAAGTTCTTTACTCGTGTATTTTGGCGCATCCGGTGTATTTGTGATTGTTGACATGTTCAACGTGATCTTTTAAGGTGATGATTTCTGTTTGTTGAGGTTGCGTGATCTGCGTTTTTATTTCGCCAGCTCTTCGATCTTAGCAAAAATTTCTGCAGTAGAGAACGGAAGACCTTTGATTTTGTTCAGCGCAATCGTCGGAACGAGGAATTTATCGCGGATGATAGAGTTGAGCTGTCCGGTATTCATCTCTGCCACCAGTACCTTGTCGAAGTTATACAACAACTCACCCAGATTTTTCGGGAACGGATTGAGGTGACGGATATGAGCATGACTCACATCGTATCCTTTCTCACGTGCTTCTTTTACTGCTGCTTTAATCGCTCCGTAGGTGGAACCCCAGCCTACGACCAGCACTTTTCCTTTTTCGTTACCGTTATCTACGGTTTGATCCGGAATACGTTCTGCAATCTTCGCTACTTTATTGGCACGCATATGCACCATGAACTCGTGGTTCTCGGGATCGTAGCTGATATTGCCGGTTTCATGTTGTTTCTCGATACCTCCAATGCGATGTTCTAATCCTGCAGTACCCGGAATAGCCCAGGGACGACTGAGTTTTTCATCGCGTTTGTAGGGGAGATATTTCTCGCCGTTTTTCTCGGTGATGAAGTTGCCTTTGAAGGGCTGCAGATCGGCTGATGACGGGAATCTCCAGGGCTCTGATCCATTCGCGATATAACCATCGGTCAGTAACATCACCGGTGTCATCGACTCAATCGCCAAACGGCAGGCTTCAAATGCTGCATCGAAACAATCGGCAGGTGATTTTGCTGCAATCACCGGCATGGGCGCTTCACCGTTACGTCCGAACATGGCCTGATTCAGGTCGCTTTGCTCGGTCTTGGTGGGCAGACCTGTAGAAGGGCCACCACGCTGTACGTTGATCACCACCATCGGTAATTCGAGCATGATGCCGAGTCCCATGGCTTCACCTTTCAGCGCAATACCCGGTCCCGACGAAGTCGTGATCGCGAGCTTGCCGCCAAACGAAGCACCAATCACCGCGCAGATCGCAGCGATTTCGTCTTCCGCCTGATAGGTGCGAACACCGAAGTTTTTATACTTGGAAAGTTCGTGGAGGATATCCGAAGCAGGGGTGATCGGGTAGGAGCCGAGGAACAGATCGAGTCCGCATTTCTGCGAAGCCGCGATGAGTCCCAGTGCTGTCGCCTGATTGCCCATGATGTTTCGGTAGGTACCCGGCTGCATCGGCGCTTTGTTCACGGTATAGCGAACACCTGCTGTTTCACTGGTATCACCAAAATTATAACCGGCACGAAGCACCTTGAGGTTAGCCTCGAGGATATCCGGCTTCTTCCCGAATTTTTCCTTGAGGAAGTTTTCGGTATGAATCATATCTCGGTTATACATCCAGTACAGGAAGCCCAGTACGAACATGTTTTTCGCGCGATCGATTTCCTTCACACCCAAACCTGACTCTGACAAAGCAGCGCGGGTCATCTTGGTTACGTCCATTGTGATCACGCGGTAGCTTTCCAGCGAACCATCCTGCAGCGGATGTACACCGTCAGGATAGTTGGCCAGACGCAGGTTTTTCGGATCAAAACCGTCGATGTTGGCGATGATAGTGCCACCCTTGCGCAGGTTGCGCAGGTTGGCTTTCAGCGCCGCAGCGTTCATCGCTACGAGTACGTCGCAACTGTCGC
Organism: Bacteroidia bacterium; assembly: GCA_046330075.1. GTDB lineage: Bacteria > Bacteroidota > Bacteroidia > AKYH767-A > OLB10 > JAJTFW01. The sequence continues at coordinate 67,462 of JAXLTL010000002.1, forward strand.
CGGGGGTGAAAATATTGACCGAGCCGAAGTGTAACTGGTAACCGGATACACCGGCAATGGTGCCTTGTGGGGCGCGGATCTCCGCAGGGAAATCCGGGAAGGTACTGAGGTCGTTTCCGAGCAGGGCAGCTGTATTGGTGAACTGCGTTCCTGTGAGCTGCATACCGTCACCGGAGTCGCCGGCAAACTTTATGATAACACGGTCGAGGACCTGTTGTTGATGATCAGCCATTTTATTTTAAGGGTTCAATTTTCGCTGTGCGAATTTACGGCTTTTCAACGGCTGTTTCGACTGATTTTTTTCATTTCTTTTCACGGATTTCATCTATTCTTCCGATTGGTATTTTTCGTACCCCTGATCGTATCAATTTCTGTTCATGAATCGCTTTTTTCTGAAATTCAGCGGGTTGGGGAGAGATGGAAGTTGCAAAGCAGAGAAATCTCCGACAACAGCACCCGTGAAGGTCGCAGATGCGTGGTGTATAAAATCAGAAAACCGACCCCCAGGGGAGCCGGTTTTCATGGATAGTATGTAAAATACTGCTGCTGTCTTACGGGACTCTGGCAGAAACTCCCCGGCTTACGGGCCGGATTTTATAACCACCAGGCGGTTACGGGAACGACAACTTACGGGTTGCCGGTGAATGGGACTGTCTTACGGGACAGTGAACGCTTGTTGCCTTGCGGCGCCTCAGGCTTACGGGCCTGCAGGTAGTGGGATGATCTCCGGCTTACGGGCCGGGGATAAAGGTCTTACGGGACCTTGATGTTGATCGGAGACTTACGGGTCTCACTGCTTTCGACTTACGGGTCGTTGGCATTTTGTTTTTTCAGAACGTATTCAGTGGGCGTAGCGCTTACGGGCGCTGTGGCTTTCTGAATGTTTAACGCTTTACGGAGCGTCTTTGTTGTTGAAGGCTTACGGGCCTCCGGGTTTTTTACACTGGCCTTACGGGGCCGGTACATCTCCACTTTTTCAACATTCGTGCCAAACTGAATACGGGGATTTATTTTGACAATTATCCGATGAAGTTGCTCAACTCGCGAACACTGGAGTCGAAGGTAAATTCATTGAACAACCGGAAGTAGTGGCCCTGATCAACAGTGTACTGGTAGGCGAACTTGGCAAGTTCCAGTTTGCTGGATTCGAAGGTCATCAAACGCATCAGTTCTGAAACCTGATCAGTACTGATCACACCATGCTGGCGAATGGCCTGTTTTGCAATCTGCATCTTAGTGCTTTCGAAGCTCTGGTGGTCGATGGTGCATACCAGTTCGCGGAACGATTCTTCATGCATGCACATCGGAGCGGGAGGAGTTCCGCAATGGCCTGGACCTTGCTGGTATTGCTGGTAAGGCTCATACGGATCAAACACGGGCTCAGGAGCGAAGGGAATGACCTGGTTGATGCGGATGTTGAAGCTCTTGGTAACCATCGCCCTGACTTCAGCGCCGGATGGCACATCGATGAATCCGCTGTACATCAGTTGGCGACCATAACCGTAGGCGCGGGGAGTAGCAGCCGACCATACTTTGATGAAGTGACGACCCGGACGTACATCGTTAATGTTTACCCAGGTGCCGGGAGTGTTATACTGAACCTGGTTAAAACTTACGATCACAGGTCTGTTGTCATAGCTACGGATGCGGAGGTCCGACAACCTGTGATCAGCTTTTGCGCTTACAGCTATCATGCTGCTGAGAACGAGAGTAGAGATCAAGTTTTTCATAATGAATCCTCCTTAATTTTTTTTGTTTTTACTGTTATGCCGGGGAAGATTCAATGCCCGTGCCAAAACGGGGAAAGCAAAATCAAAATCACCCAAAGTGGGGAGGGAAATTAGCTAATTATGCAATTAGCTAATTAGCAAATGTGGAGATGGGCTGATTAGCAAATGGGTAAATGGGCAAATGGGCAAATGGGTAAGTTGGCAAATTGGCAAATTGGCAATTGGGTAAATGGGTAAATTGGCAAATGGGTAAGTTGGCAAGTTGGCCAATGGGCGAATGGGCGAATGGGCAAAAAATTGATAATACACCATACTTCATTGCGAAGCAATGAAGGGACACCCCCGAGGTTCGCTTCGCTCACTCGGGGCCTTCGGCCATCGAGGCAAGCTCGAGGCCTTCGGCAATTCTCTAATGGGGGGCTAATTTGCTAATTTGCCAACTTGCCAATTTGCCAATTCTCTAAAAGGGCGGGGGTAATTTGCCAACTTGCCAATTCTCTATGGGGGCGGGGGTAATTCGCCAATTTGCCCATTTGCCAATTCTCTATGGGGGCGGGGCTAATTTGCCCATTTGCCAATTTTCTACGGGGGCGGGGGTAATTTGCTCCCGAGGTTCATTTCATTCACTCGGTACCTGCGGCCCTCGAAGTACCCTTCGGCTATTTATTTATTTTCAATGGCGCTCAGGGACCAAGCTGCAGAGGCGTTGCTCAGCACAAGTCGCGGCCTTCGGCAATTCTCTAAGGGGGGGGCTAATTTGCTAATTTGCTAATTTGCCAATTCACCATCCCGCATTGCATAGCAATTACGGGAAGCTAATCCTCTTCGGGGGCATTAGCTAATTAGCTAATTGAATAATTGGCAAATTCTCTACGGGTTCTTCTTCCGTGATAAAAAGGAATCGGTAATCTGGCTATAAATCACAAGTGCAAAGGTGATTGTAACAATCGCGATGGAGATATTCGTCATCATATTCTTGTGTTTTTATTCGATGACAAAAATCAGGGATATTTATTAAGTGTATATTAAAAGTAACGGTTGGATGTTAACATTTTACTGTTAATTCCAACTGTGTACTGTCAAATTCGGGGAGATTATTTCTTCGCGGCTTTCCTGACGGATTTTTTCGAAGATGGCTTTGCGGTTTTCTTGGTTGCCTTTTGTTGTTCCCGTTTGTGACGCTTTTCGCGTTCCATCTTTAAGAAGAGGTCGCGGGTGGCGTTGAGGTATCTCCAGTAATCGTCGCCGTAATGCACGAAGATTTCCTGTCCGGGTTTGATGGTCATGGTAGCCACGATGAACACACGCTTTTCACCATTTCTGACTTTTTCTTCATAAACAGCGTTGTTCCGGAGTCCTGCCACTCGACCGATACCGCGGGCGTCGTTGGCATAGCGCCCGAATGCCCAGGGGGTGAAATAGGCGTCCACGCAGCGGTTTTTCGAAAAGAAGAATACATAACCTTCATAGCCCTGGTCGGAACGGCGTTCGCACTCGGCCCAGGTCACGATTTCGCCTTCGTATTCGCAAACGATATCGCCGCGGCGGAACTCTTTTAAAGCGTATAAACCGTTGCCGGCCTTAGGAAGTTGACTTTTTTTGACTTTTACCACCTTCGACCAATCGGTACCGGGTGTCTTTGCGAAGATTTTTTTCATGGGCGGGCAAATATAGTCGCAATCGCCCTATTAAAGCCTGTTCAGATCAAAGTCAGGGGAAAATTTATGAAAAGGTATAAAATACGAAACACCACCACGCAGGGTGTTTCGCTAAGGTTGTTTGAAGGGAGGTGTCATGAACTTAACTGGTCTTTTTCGCTTTCATTTCGAGATACTGTTGCCATACTACGCAGATGATGCCTAAGGCGACGATGATGATTGAGATTGTTTTCATAGTGCTTGTGTTTTGATTACAACTCAAAGATCCCCCGACTTCGTATGTTTTGTTCCTGAATTTTGGTTAAAGAAGGCACTTTAGGGGTGAATTCCGGCTTTGATGGGTGGAAGAAGCAGGGAAAGGGGTGTCGCAGGATCCTGAATCAGGGGGGATTTGGCTTTATTTAGCACTTGTCGGCTTAAACCTGCCTGCCTACCGGACCTGCGCCGCACAGCGAATGCAATAAATGCAACTACTCTCTTTAATTGCATTCAAATGAACCATGATGTGTTTAAATAACCTAAACTTTGTTACAAACCCACCCTACCTTTCACACCCTAAACAAAATTTAACATCAATTTCCTTGCGAAAATCAATTTTCTGTTTACATTCGTTTAACCAAATTTTTAATACCATGAAAAAATTCAATTTGAAATTAAGAGGTGTTTTATTCTCTTTGATACTGCTCGCGCCGATTTATGCAGCTGCGCAAACCCCTGATGATGCTACCGTGAGTCTGACGCCGGATACAGGTGGAATGGTGAAAGGAGTGTTTTTTGTACTCCTGCCGGACACCAATAATCTGGAGGCCGTGGAGATTCAACTGGGCAGTGAAGCGGATAGCACCAATCTGGTGAATTATACCTTTGGGTATGATGTAACAGCAGGACTTCCATCCGGTTTTAGCTGGAGCCGCGAAGGGTTGAAGCTGTACCTCAACGTTGGCACATTTGCCGAGACCGATTTACGCTTTGGCAAAGTACGGCTCCGACGAGTAGGTGCCGGCTGGGGCAGCGCGTATGCCTTTGTGTCGAATTGATAATGATAATCTTATTTCACAATCGTTTCATGTAAATTAACACCTCCCTTTATGAAAGCAACTCTGCAACTCTGCAACTCTGCAACTCTGCAACTTAAAGCATGCCGTTTTCAACGATTATTTTATTTAGTTGTAGTTTTATTTCTATTATGTAAACATACTGCCATGGCCGGCAATTATACCTGGACCGGTAATACCAGCTCCGCCTGGAGTGTTTCTTCAAACTGGTCGCCGTCGGGTGTACCAAGCACTAATGATACAGTAAACATCAGCGATGGCAGCGGCAACCAAACGGTGCAACTGAACAGCAATGTATCGATCAACAGATTGGTGATTTCCGGAAGAGCAATTGATCTCAATACACGTCAACTTACTATTTCTTCAAGAGCCTCCCTCAATGGTGGCTCCATCAGCAATGGAACATTGATCATTCGTGGTACCTACGCCTACTTTCAGGGTACCAATTCTGACTGTACCATTGATTGCATCACGGGGCAGATTAAATTCAGCGGCGGCACTTTCGACGGAACCTGTTCTTTCGAACACAACGGCACTTCCAACGGTTGGGGAGAAGGCGGGTGTACGTTCAATGCACCGGTCACCATCAAAAAAAGCGGAAGTTCCACTTTACGGTTAGGGCAAACCAATGCAGATGCCTTCAACAGCACCGTTGAATTTATCTGCACTTCCTCCGGCCCCATTGAAGTATCACAGGGCAGTCATGCCATTTTCAACAATACTGTATATCTGAACTGCACACACAGTACCGGAAGTATCACCTTTTGCGCACAAACCACAACCGCTGATCTGGTAGAAGAAGGCCACCTTGAAACAGGTTCCACAGGGATTACAGCAGGAAGAATCACAATTAAAGGATTGGTGCAGGATAATGCTAATGCGAACCAATTAACCGGAACGGGATCAGCATTGATCAGCATCGATTCTTGTACCTTTCCGGGGGCGATGTCTGTTACTTCTCCCAGTATCCTCTTAAAAAATAATACATTTAATGGAGAGTGTACCTTTATTAAAACTACCGCATCCACTAACAGTTATAACTATGGAGGCAATGTATTTAACGCAGCAGTAACCATCGAAAACCAGGATGCCTCAAGAGCGTTTCGGTTTGCCAATGATGCGGGAGACCACTTCAACGGAGAAGTAATCTTTACAACAGGCAGCAATAATATTCAGGTGGCCTACAAAGGAAACAGTTACTTTGCTGGTGATATTACCATCAACAACAACAAAGTTGTTTTTAATGCCAGTTCGGGCAAAGTGATTTTAACCGGCACTCAAGCTCAAACCATCGGAGGGGGCGCTGCTTATGCCATAAGTAAACTTGAAATTAATAAAGATGGTGGGAATGTTCAACTCGACCGAGCTATGACCATCGACTCTTCCATCACCTTTGTAAACGGCATCATCAGCACAGATTCCGTCATCACCCTCAAAGCGGCCACCACCTGTAACGGTGCCAGCAACCAGAGTTTTGTAGATGGTCCGGTGAAGAAAATCGGCAATACGGCTTTTGTGTTTCCGGTGGGGGATGAGGGTTACTTTTATCCTGCAGGAATCTCATCACCGGGCACAGCCTCTGATGCTTTTCAATGTCAGTATTTTTCAGAAAATTCCGGTTTATCCGAGAACAGTGATTCAACTATTACGAGTATTTCGCAATGTCAATTTTGGAAAATTGAAAGGAAAGCCGGGAGCTCTACAGTTTCAGTTACACTTAAATGGGATAGTCTTGGGTGCGGCGTACTGGACACCTCCGGACTTATTGTTGCAAACTGGAACGGAAGCAAATGGAAAGATATGGGAAGAAATTCAATCTCCGGCAATGCATATAATGGTTCGATTACCAATCATCATTCTGTATATGAATACTCCTATTTTACATTAGCTAGTGTCGCTTCAGTTATCACCTTGTCGCCGACATTGGACAATGCAAAAACCAGATCGATGCCCGAAGATTTCTTCGGTTATAATGGTAATAACACCATTAAATCGGATGATTCCGGAGTGAATTTACAAAATTGGGAAATGATGAGAGATCATGATGCAAATTCAGGGAATGATAAAAAATATTTGCTGGATAAATACATCACCTTGATGCGCATCCCGGCTGGTACCGTTAGCAATTACTCAGACTGGCGAACGGGATATCCTATCTATGAAAAAGATTTGCCAAATGGATGGAAATACCGGCAGAATGCGTATTCGTTACCAATGAATCGTGAAGGAAATGAGCTCCAATTCGTGAGTGATAATCTCACAAAAATAGCAGCTCGACCTATCATCGCCATGAATTTGCTGTCTTCCAGATATTATTACGAACTGGCATCATTGTATCGACTTAATGAAGTAAACTTGCCCGTAAAATACATAGAGTTGGGCAATGAGTTTTATTTGAGCAATGATCAGTATTTTGAAGAATTTGCCGGCGTAGACAATTACATGGACAAGGCGATTGAATGGGCGGATGGAATAAAATCAATTTCTGCGTTTGAAAACACCAAAATCGCCGTTGTGGGGGCAACCGCCGAAGACGGTAGTTCAGGCAGGCAGAGATTATGGCTTGATCAGGTACTAGCCAGATTGAAAAATAATACCAGTGTTGACGCCATAACGCTGCACAATTATATCAGGAATAGCCCTAGCGGTACTTCTTGCATTGGATCGCTTGCGAATGCAGGTCTTGAATCTTTCTTAAGATCCGCTTTTGAAAATGCCTATGAGCTGCAGCATGACGAACTTATTAAAATAAGGCTTTACAATTTACAGGACATACACGACAAAGAAGTTTGGTTTACAGAGTTTAATCTGGATGATGACAGGGACGTAAGAACCGGAACATGGGCACATGGACTTTTAAATGCAATATCTGCATTAAAGTATCTGGAAAGCCAGGATGTAACTAAAGTAATTTCCCATACCATGCTTGCAGGGGCTAAATACGGGAACATTTTTGAAAACGATGATGCCTTCCGGTTTATTCAATGCCATGGATTACCCACTGTAGCCAACCCCAATCAGGCCGGAATCATAACAACCGGTCCGATCGAAAAATCGGCATTAGGTACTGCTCTGGATGCCGTAGCGTATATAACCAGAGGTGCAATATCGGCAACACCTATTGCTTTCAATGGCGCTAATCAACTGGACTTAAGTAATTTTGTTGAACTATTCGGATGGGAGTTTGAAGACGAATACGGTAATAAAAACTGCATTTTCATCAATGCAGGTTCAAACAACTATTTTCTTAACCTATCCAATATATATTCCACTGTTAATGCATCCTTATTTAATGCGAAAGGGATTTCAGCATATAATAATAGTTATGTAATCACAAATGATCCAGTGAGTTCTTTGCCGTCTTCTAATTCATCACAATTCCTGCATTACTCCAACAGTCCCTGGAAATTTGCAGCATCACACTTATTAGCTGTACCTGCTTTCTCACTTGTCGTTTTAAAACCAATAAACCCCAACGGTACGGTCACCGCACGATTAAGTGATGATGCCATTTGTGAGGGGACAAGTGCCGTCCTGACAATTGAAGGTACAGGTACTATTTCTCCAACGGCCACCAATGCTACGTTGGTTCAGATTGATCAGGTAAACGATCGCTATATCTACTCAGTAACTCCCACTTCCACAGGAACGATTACCATTACTCCTTGCTCCAGTTGCAGTACGCTTCAATTGGAAGTATATCCTAAAATTACAAACTTTACTGTAAGCGGTCCAACAACATATTGTCCGGGCGACAATGCTATTAAATTGGAAGCGAGTTTTTCTGCAGGTGCTGGTGGCTCAAATAGTTTATCATACTCATTTTTATGGGCACCGGACTCAGGAGTAGTTTCGGGCACTACTTGTGGAAATTCACCCTTGTGCAAAGATCTATGGGTTGAGCCCAACCGAACAACCATCTATACCGCCTATATTACCGACGGGCACTGTTGGGCTTCTCAGAGCCATACCGTAACAGTACCGATAAATGAGTTTAACCTGGGCAGCGACATTCAATTTTGTTCAGGAACTACTGCTTCAATTACTCTTGGCAGCACTTATATTGATCCTGACCCTAACACCACCCCAACTACCTATCAATGGTCTGCAGGAACCCAATCCGGCACTTCCACCATTCTGACACCCACTACTACTGTTTCGGTTACACTTTCCATTACGGATGAGGGATGCACGGTTTCAGATGTGATCACTCTCCAACCGATAAATTGCTGCTCCGGAGCAGCCGGTGATCCTGTGGCAAGTCCCTCCATTCACAATTTTCCAAACAAAACCAGCAACGAATACTATATTTCAGCAACAGCAGTCGCTGCCGCCTGTAGTACGGCAGGGGGCTATGTTTACACCTATTTAGATAATGGAGGGATTCCAACCTCAAACCCCTTAAAAATGGTGAATCTGGAAATAGATGGAAGTTCCGTATCTTCAAAGAGTATTTATATAAATGGAGAACTGAGGATTCAGGATGATTATTACGATGATCCATCACATCCCACCCCAGACATCAATGGTATGGGCTTGATTCTGAAAAACTGCAATGTTAAATTTGCGGAAAATGCCGGTATTAACATCGAATATGGAAAGCTGACCATGGAAAACTGCACACTACAGGCTTGTAGCACCTTTATGTGGAAGGGCATATATGCCCCTGGCCTGGGTCCAAAAGATCCTCTTCCGGTTGAAATCACCAACTGCACTGTAAAAGATGCTGCACAGGCATTTGATCTTGAAAATGATGTGCCATTTACTTTTACAGAAAATATTTTTGAAAATAACTATTCTGATGTACTATTGACCAATTACTTTGGCACAATACCATCTGATGTGTTTATTGGCAACCTTTTTAAGGCTACAAGTCTTTTAACCCCTTATTCAGGTCAGCAAAAATTCGCGGCCATTCAGTTGGTAAATGTTAAAAACATCACCATCGGTGAAGATGTATCCGGCAGTGAAAATGAATTTAGCAATTCATTATACGGAGTTAAATCCCAAAATTCATCCTTCAAGCTGCTCAATAACTCCTTTAAGGAAATCGGTGATTTTGCCAACGCTGCAATACCCGGCGCCTGTGTAATGGCAACCTCTGAGTCAGACTTCTCTGACAGGGAAATTACATTGGGCAATGGTAGCAATGCCGGCGAGAATATTTTTGAAAGCAGTACCAACGGAGTTGTGGTTGATGGTGAATCACATTTTTATGTAAAAAACAATGTCTTTGGTAATTCAACTTCTTATTCAGATAAAATACGCGACTATTGTATAAAGGCCGAAAATATAGGGAAAATGAACCTGGAAATTAAGAGTATAAACAGTTTTTATGATTACAAGTATGGCATCTGGCTCACTAACTCAAAACCCTATAAAAGTTTTTTAATCAACAATAACGACTTTTTTAATTTTGATGCAAACATAACTTCCACTGCAAACTATGAAGGAACAGCTATAACCGTGCTTCAGCCATTTTTAACTATTGTTCCGGGCGCGGAGATATCGGAAAATAATATAGGAAGATATAATACTGATCTTACTGTTCCAGCACAGACTCAACCTCGTAACGGAATTGTAGTTTCATTGATGAAGAATATTAAAGTAGCGGAAAATGCAGTGAAGTTTAAAATCAATACAGCAACCCCGGCGTTCAATTATCACGGAATCTGGTTGCAGCAATGTGCCTATGCAAGAGTTTATAATAATGAAGTAACCAATACTGTTTCCAATTTCCCTGCCGGGGTGAGGGCCGCCCTAATTGGGATAGATATGAACGATTGTAACAATACCTGCATAGAAGGCTCTGAAATAAGTAAAATGGGGATTGGCATACGGTTTATAGGTAATTCAAATGTTCAATCTCTTTATGCGAATGAGATCAATTATTACGATACCGCCTATTACTTGGTTAATGCTTTTATTGGCACTTCTGTCGGAAGAGGTAGTCCACCCATTATTATGAATAATATCTGGACGCGACCGGGATTTTCAGGAACTTATCTTACTTCGGGAAGAGTGGATGGTTCTGTACAGGGCGGTGGGGTCATCGACTGGTATTATCAAAGCTCAACTAACGGCGAGTACACGCCGACTGGGCCTATTGTTGTACAAAACTTGCTTTCCACTTATACAGCAAAAAGCTTATGTCCTCCTTCTACGAGATACATCGATTTTGATGATCCTCCTTATACCTCAAATCTGCGAAACGCTGATTATGGTCCTATTGTAGGCGATACTGCTCGCTATCCGGAAGAATATGAGTCCAACTTACGTGCTTTGGCCCGGTCAGCCTTGTACCTGACATTAAAAAACAATCCGGAGATTATGGAAATGGACGATCCCGCGGATGATTCCTTTGTGGAATTCTATAGCAATATGGCAAGCCAGAACGTTCAACTTTTTGACTCGGTAATGAACCTCATACAGGAGGAAAAATATGATGCAGCGGGCATTTTGAACGAGTCCATAGAAGAAACGAATGATATAGATGAAATCCTTAAAATAAGCCTCCGGATGTTTTTAAAAACAACTCAACCGGATAATTATCTTTCATCTTCCGACACCACAGAGTTACTGGAAATTGCTTACCTCAACCCTCTCTATTTCGGCACAGGTGTATATATCGCCCGCAATCTCCTTCATCTTGAAATCTACGATGAGAACTCCGGATCATACAGATTAATGAATACCAGAAAAGAGTTTAATTCATTTGATGTAATAATTCATCCTAACCCTGGTACCGATTACATTTCGATTGCTTGTTCTGATGGTCGTCCTCCTGACATGATCATCCTTAAAACACTGGAAGGAAAAATCCTGGAATTGCCAATATTGAATTCTTATGTTGATATATCGAGCCTCTCTCAAGGCATTTATCTTTGTACAGTTTTCAAAGAAGGTAAAACCAAAATCAAGAAAATTGTAAAGCTGTAACTATCATGTTAGCATTATCAATTTGGATGTTAAGAATCAGATTAAAACTGATGCGCATGAATGGGGAATTATTCTTAATCGGATTATTTGTTATTCAAACCCCTGTATATGCTCAATTTACTAATAATTATTGGGTGTGGGGTGATAGTGCCACAATTGATTGGACTAATCCAGGTACTCCATTGGTTTTAAAGAGTGCTATTGTTGCGAGAGGATGTACTGGTTCATTTAAAGACACCACTAATAGAACTGTTTTTTCATGTGACTTAGGCTCAACATTTCCTAGAAACAACATAGTCATGAACAAGTACAACTTAACTTTTATTAACGGAGATAGCATGAGGGGCACTCCAGTGTATCATGACAAAATGATACTACCAGATCCGGGCAATGATTCTTTAATTTATATTATTAATGCTGGTGTCACTCAAAGTGGTCCCTATGGTTTGTATTATTCAAAAGCCAATTACAAGGCTAACAATGATACGGGAATTGTCTTACAGAAAAATATCCAGCTAAACAATCTTCCTGCCTATGATGGTCTTACCGCGGTTCGACATGGGAATGGAAGGGATTGGTGGATTGTTTCGCAGCGTTGGGTTGCTCCAACTTTTACCGTACCTGTAAATGATTTTTATATATTTCATCTCGGCCCATCTCCTCCTATAACTCCATTAATTCAGAATATTGGACTTACACACACAACAAATGCAGGGCAAGTTTTATTCAATAAAGCTGGTTCTAAATTTGTCATGATATCTTTAAAGGGACTTATTCAAATCTGTGATTTCGATCGCTGTACAGGACAGATAATTTCCTGTGATTCGTTGCAAGCGGAATCACCTGGACCAAGCTATCCAACACTACTTGGGTCTTGTGCTTTCTCAAATGACGAAAGATTCCTGTACATCTGTGAATACTCTCAATCCACACTGCCTTCCATCATCTGGCAATATGACCTTACTGCCCCCAACATTATGGCTAGTAAGGATTCCATTGGCGGATTTAACGATTACTATATTTCCCCTTGGGCAATGTTACTAGCACCAGATGGCAAAATTTATCTTAGTTCCGGGGATGATCGTTTTGGTTGGCCTTATCCGGATACCAGCATAGCTTATACACAGGTTAATTCAAACCTCTCCGTCATCAACCAACCCGATTCTCTCGGCCTCGCCTGCGATTTTCAACCCTTCAGTTTTTACCTCGGCGGTGCACGCACCTACTACGGCCTCCCCAACAATCCCGATTACGAGCTGGGTGCCTGGGTGGGCAGTCCCTGTGATACGTTAACCACCAACCTCACCCCCGGCCCCTCTCCAGAGGAGAGGGGAGCCTGGATACAGGCATGGTATAACCATGAATGGAATACGATTCACGTCAACGCCGCGCAGTTGAAAGGGAAGAAAGGAGTGTTGCGGTTGCTGGATATCGAAGGCAGAATCGTTTTCGAAAAACCGGCGGAGGTAATTGCAGGAGGTTATTATACGACGGAGATTTATATGAATGAGTTGGCAAGTGGGGTTTATGTTGTACAACTCATCACGGATCGAGAGACGTTGTCGTTTAAGACCAGTAAATTATAGTTACCGGACATTATCAATCTAACCCTGCCTGCCGGCAGGCATCCCGATGCCTATCGGGAGCGGGGAGCGCGGAGGTTACGCAAGGGGCGCGGGGAGTAACATTTATAACATTTATAACATTTATAACTCTTACAACATTTATAACACTTTAACTCCCGCCAAGCTTCGCTTGCGGGAATAACACTTTAACTACCGCCATGCTTCGCATGCGGGAATAACACTTTAACTCCCGCCATGCTTCGCATGCGGGATATAACTCTTCCGTTTTATATCCTTCCGAGTAGCTTGTCCGCTTCCTGAATACTGTCTACCCTGCTGATGGTGAGGCTGAGCTTGCCTTTTTCTTCTTTCATCTTGCAAAGCGATGGATGCTGCTGCACGAATTTTAAAATGCCGGCAAAGAGTGAGCTGGAGAAATACGGCGATTGCTGGTTGGCGATGAAGTAGGCTTTGAGGGTGCGGTTTTTCAAAACGATTTTTTCAAATCCAAGATGCTTGGCTTTCCAGCGTAACCGGATGGTGTGCATGAGTTCATATACCTGCGGCGGAACGGGACCAAACCGGTCGCGTAGCTGTTCACCAAAGGCCACAAGTTTGTCTTCGTGGTTGATGTCGTCGAGTTCTTTGTAGAGGCTCAAACGTTCGGCAATGTTGGAGACGTAGTTATCGGGGATGCGCATCTCGAGGTCGGTGTCGATCTGGCAGTCGCGGACATATTCTTTTTCTTCGTCTTCCGGGAAAATGTCTTTGAAGTCGGTTTCCTTGAGTTCCTGTATGGCTTCGTCGAGAATTTTATGATACATCTCAAAGCCGATCTCCGAAATGAATCCGCTTTGCTCGCCGCCTAATAGATTTCCTGCTCCGCGGATGTCGAGGTCACGCATCGCTACATGGAAACCACTGCCAAGTTCTGAGTGTTCTTCGATGGCCTTGAGGCGTTGCCGTGCTTCGGGTGTGAGTACCGTGAGTGGTGGCGCAAGAAGATAACAGAATGCTTTCTTGTTGGAACGCCCCACGCGTCCACGCATCTGGTGCAGATCGCTGAGTCCAAAGTAATGCGCGTTGTTGATGATGATGGTGTTGGCGTTGCTGATGTCGAGCCCCGACTCAATGATGGTGGTGGCGATGAGGACGTCGCTGTCGCCTTCGATGAAGTTAATGAGGACTTCTTCGAGTTTTTCTCCATCCATCTGTCCATGCCCTACACTGATTTTTACATCGGGACATAGTTTTTGAATCATCGCAGCAATATCGTGGATGTCCTGTACACGGTTGTGAATGAAGAAGACCTGTCCTCCGCGTGATACTTCATAATTCACGGCGTCGCGGATGAGCTGGTCATTGAAGACGTGCAGCTCGGTGGTGACCGGGTGGCGGTTGGGCGGTGGCGTGTTGATCACACTGAGGTCGCGGGCACCCATCAGTGAGAACTGCAGCGTACGGGGGATAGGCGTGGCCGTGAGGGTGAGCGTATCCACGTTGACCCGCATCGACTTGAGCTTTTCTTTCGCGGCGACACCAAACTTCTGCTCTTCGTCGATGATCATCAGTCCAAGGTCTTTGAATTTGATGTCCTTGCTGAGGATACGGTGTGTGCCGATAATAATATCGATCTTTCCTGCTTCCAGCTTCTTCAGCGTTTCCGTTTGCTGCGCTGAACTTTTAAACCGGTTGAGATAATCGATGGTGCAGGGGAATTCCTTGAGTCGCTCGCTGAAAGTGCGGTGATGTTGCAAAGCTAAGATGGTGGTCGGGACAAGCACCGCCACCTGTTTCCCATCACATACGGCCTTGAACGCTGCACGGATGGCAATTTCCGTTTTGCCAAATCCCACATCTCCGCAGATCAACCGGTCCATCGGGAAATCTTTCTCCATGTCTTTCTTCACGTCCCGCGTCGACTTGAGCTGGTCCGGGGTGTCTTCGTACATGAAGCTGGCTTCAAGTTCGGTCTGGAGATAGCTGTCCTTGGTAAAGGCGAATCCTTTCTGCGCTCTGCGTTTGGCATAGAGGGCGATCAGATCTTTCGCAATGTCCTTTACTTTTTTCTTGGTCTTCGACTTGAGCGTACTCCAGGCCGTGCTGCCGAGTTTATTGAGTGTGGGTGCCGATCCGTCTTTTCCCGAATAACGTGCAATGCGATGCAGCGAGTGAATGCTGATGTAGAGGATGTCGTTGTCCTTGTACACGAGCCGTATCGCTTCCTGCGGTTTGCCGTTTACGTCGAGGGTTTCGAGTCCGGCAAATCGTCCTACACCGTGGTCAATATGCGTGATAAAATCACCGGGCTTAAGTGCGTAGAGTTCTTTGAGCGTGATGGCTTCGCTCTTGCTGTAGTTTTTTCGTAACCTGAAACGATGGTAGCGATCGAAGATCTGGTGATCGGTGTAACAAACGAGTTTGAGTTCACTGTCAACGAATCCCTGATGCAAGGCGGTGAGTAAGGAATGAAAGCGCAGTTCGGTGCCTTTGTACGCATCGGGCCGTGGAATATCTTCAAAGATCGAGTAAAGACGCTCGGCCTGTTTTGCTGATTCGGAGAAGAGGAAGTTGGTGTATCCCTGTGCATGATTGGCGTAGAGGTTTTCGAGCAGCAGGTTGAAATTCTTGTTGAAGTGTGGCTGCGGACGTGTATTGAAGCGGACCGTTTCACTATTGCTGAAAAATGGCTTGGTGCCGAATTCAACGATGGTTTTCTTCTCCAGCCGTAACTTAAACTCATCAGCGGTATCGAACAATTCATCAAAGCGGCGGATCACCTGTTCTTCTTCTATCACTATCTCTTCACCAAACCGTTCCTTCGCTTTTTCGAGTGAGGTTTGAATGGCATTGATGGCGTAGTCGAGGTCGCGGGCATAGAGTACAGTTTCTTCGGGCAGAAAATCGAAGAACGATTCATGTTCTTCCTTGATCATCCCGCTCTGGATATTCGGAATGATGGTGACAAAGCCCATCACCTGTTCGCTGAGCTGTGTGGAAGGATCGAAGCAACGGATTGATTCCACCGCGTCGCCGTAGAATTCGATACGATAAGGCAGTTCGTGAGCGAAGGAGTACACGTCAACAATACCGCCACGAATGGCATACTGTCCGGGCTCGAAGACGAAGTCGGTCCGTTCAAAGGCATTGCCGTCGAAGAATTCCATGAGGAATTCCATGGTGTATTTTTCGCCGATGCGGATTTCCATCGTATTCCGCTCGAGTGATTTCTTGGTGATGACCCGTTCATGAACAGCTTCGGCGTAGGTGATCACCACAAAGTGATCGCGGCTTTTGTTGATCCGGGTGAGGACTTCCGCTCTTTGTAAAACGAGGTTGGCGTCGGGTTGATCGAGCTGATAAGGTTTCTTGTAAGATGCAGGATACAGTAACGCTTTCTGATAGCCGAGAATATTCTCGAGATCGTTTTGAAAGTAGGCGGCTTCTTCGCGGTCGCCCAGGATAATCAATGCCGGGTGTGGCAGCTGCTGAAACAACGATGCCAGAACCATGGCATCGGCGCTGCCGGTTAATCCTTCCAGAAAAATGAATTGTTGTTCGCGGGAGGACAATAACGTATCCAGCCGTCGGAGTTGCGGCAACTGAAGGTATTTGTCAATGATGCTTTTAAGCTCCACCCTGCAATTCGAAGGGTGCAAAGATAGGCAATACAGCGACGATTAATCGAATGCCGGACAGGCTGCCTTTTTCTTTTTGCGTCCGCCACTGTGACTGCTACCGTGACTTCGCCCGGAACCACCGCCGTTTCCGTGTATATCAGGCGACCATAACAAAGTAACGCCGAGGAACGCGTAGGAGTCTTTTTGCTTGGGATCTCCGCGACCAAAACCTTCACGGGGGTAACCGGCAGCTATGTTAGATGCCATTTCCACTGCGACGGGCCCGGATGCAGCTGCCAGAAGGGCGGAATCAGCGTAATCAGTAGAAACATCATCGAAATAATCCGTGAGTGTAAAATGATTGGTGAGTTCTACCCGTGCCGCCCAGGCTTTTGTTAAACGAAATTCAACACCTATTCCGATGGGGAAATTAAAGCTGTACAATTTATAGGGTGCGGGATTGCCGGAACCATTGATGAACTGACCTTCTGTTCCTAGAGGTTGTAAGGCTACTTTGGTGCCGTTCAATTCTGCTACAGGGTTGAAGTGGAAGTAACCCACTCCGCCAAAAATGTAGGGTGTTACTTTACGGGTATTGCCGTTATGATATCCGATTAACCGGTATTCACCCTTCAGGGTTATCTGCCAGATATCATTGCTGAAGGAGAGTCTCCGCTTCAGGTTAAAATCCTGAATGGCCAGTGAATCAGCACCCACAATTTTAGCAACGGCGAATGCTGCATTGATATAAGCTCTGGAACTGGCTTTAAAGATAATTCCACCTGTCAGATGATATCTGAACAGCTTTGGATGCGTGGTGAGCCTGT
The DNA here is from genome assembly GCA_046330075.1 of Bacteroidia bacterium. Taxonomy (GTDB): domain Bacteria; phylum Bacteroidota; class Bacteroidia; order AKYH767-A; family OLB10; genus JAJTFW01. The sequence goes on from JAXLTL010000002.1 coordinate 84,856, forward strand.
CGTTCATATCACCATAATACCAGGTGGTACCGCCTCCGGCAAACAGACCCCATCTTGAGTTTTGAGCCGACGTTTGCTGTATCAGGAATGACAAGAAAATCAGAAAAAGCAGTTTGCGTTTCATGGATTAGTAAGTTCGGGTTTTGCGGAAATAGTGAGGTTATTACCGGTCATTTCTTCGGGAACCGGCAGACCCATAAGGGATAGCATAGTGGGAGCAACGTCTGCAAGTCGTCCGGGACGCAATTGCAGCGTCTTATCATTACTTACCAGAACGCAGGGTACCGGATTGGTAGTATGTGCTGTGTTGGGACTTCCGTCAGGATTTACCATCATGTCGGCATTCCCATGGTCGGCAATGATGATAAATGTGTAATTCTGTTTGAGTCCGGTTTCCACAACTTCCTTGAGGCAGGTGTCCACCGCTTCTACTGCTTTCACGGCCGCTTCAAAAACGCCAGTATGTCCTACCATATCAGCATTCGCGAAATTCAGGCAAACAAAATCAGTTTCTCCCTTGGCCAGCTCTTTTACGATCGCATCTTTCACCTCAAAGGCACTCATCTCAGGTTGCAAATCATAGGTGGCAACTTTCGGTGAAGGAATCATGATGCGTTTTTCACCTTTAAAAGGCTCTTCACGTCCGCCACTGAAAAAGAAAGTAACGTGAGGATATTTTTCTGTTTCGGCGATACGAATCTGAGTCTTGTTGTTTTTTTCCAGCACTTCACCCATCGTCATGCTGAGGTTGTTCTTTTCAAATACTACTTCCACATCCTTGAATGTGTCGTCATAACGCGTCATGGTAACGTAGTGGAGAGGCAGCGTTTTCATGCCGAATTCTTCGAAATTACGTTGTGTAAGCACCTGGGTGATTTCCCTGCACCGGTCTGTCCGGAAGTTGAAGCAGATAACCACATCATTTTCGCGGATATTCCCAACCGGTAGTCCTGCTGTATCGGTCACAACGATTGGTTTGATGAATTCATCGGTCACATTTTCAGTATAGGATTTTTCAACGGCCGTTCTCCAGTCGTGTGTATGGAGCCCAATACCCGCCGTTAAAGCATCATACGCCAGTTTCACTCGTTCCCATCGTTTATCACGATCCATGGCATAGTATCTTCCGGTAACGGTTGCTATGCTTCCGGTGAAGCTTTCAAGATGTTGTTGTAAATCATCGAGGAAACCGAGGCCGCTTTTCGGGTCTGTATCTCGTCCGTCGGTGAACGCATGAATAAAAACCTCTTTCAATCCGTGTTCACCGGCCAGTGTACAAAGGTGTTTCAGGTGCTGGATGTGTGAATGAACTCCGCCGTCAGAAACAAGACCGATAAAATGCAGACGGCAGTTGCGCTGTGCAGCATCTTCAAAAGCTTTTACCAGCGCCGGCATGGTGTCGATGGTGCGCTCGCGAACTGCTTTATTAATATTGGCAAGCTCCTGCCAAACAATTCTTCCGGCACCGAGGTTCAGATGACCTACTTCCGAGTTGCCCATCTGGCCTTCCGGCAATCCAACATCTTCACCTGAAGTCAGTAAAGTGCTGTTAGGGTAGTTGTTCATCAGGCTGTCCATGAAGGGAGTTTGAGCCTGAGCAATAGCATTCCTGTTGTCGGCAGGTGCAAGACCCCAGCCGTCAAGGATAATCAATACTGCTTTTTTCATGAATTATTTTCGTCCGTTCGCGGTACAAAGGTAGTGTTATTTCACCCCTTGTCTGACTATTATTTATCGGCGGGAAGCCTGATTTCGAACACCGTTCCGTTCGGATGATTGGACCGGATTTTGACGCTGCCTTTGTGCAGATTTACAATATGTTGAACGATGAAAAGTCCAAGTCCGGTTCCTTTTGTCCTGCGGGTGTCTTCATTGCCGATGCGGTAAAATTTCTCGAAGACCCTTGATCTTTCGTTTTCAGGGATTCCAGGACCTTCATCACGGATGGTAATCAATGCTTCTGACGCATTTCTGCTGAGCCCTACTTCAATCTTCGTACCCTCGGGAGAGTACTTTTCAGCATTTTCAATCAGGTTATAAACCATAGACGTTAAAGCGATCTTATCTCCCCTGACTGAAATTCCCGGTGCGACAATTTCACTGATTTCATGGTCATGGTCCTGTCGCTGAACAAAATCACGGACAATCTGCCGTAAAAAATCACTGAGGTCTATTATTTCGAAATAGGTTTCGAAATTCTCACTTTCGAGACGGGCGGCGAATAGTGCATTTTCTACCAGCAGGTGAATCCGCTCTGTTTCAATCAGCGCACGCCGTATGATTTCCTGTTGCTTTTGCTTTTCGAGCTCACGTTTTTGCATCGTTTGTAAACTGAGCTTTACTGCCGCCAACGGTGACTTGAATTCATGGGTGATGCTAAGCAGGAAATTTTTCTGCTGCCGGGCGAGTGAAAATTCTTTTCGGAAAGCCCTGCGGGTATGATAGATGCCAACAATCAGTAAGCTGAGGAATACCGTTCCTTCTCCCAGTACCATCGTGATCCGTTTCTTCTTTTCCTTCTCGAAGGAGGCATGTTCCTGTTGCAGCGCAGCATCGTTCTTCAGCTCTGAGATGTATTCCCGCTGATGAACAATTTCTGTGTTGAGGTCAACCAGTAACCAGGCCCACCAGCTGAACTGGAGAAGTACATAGGATACAAGAATGTAAAAGATGAGAAGAGGGCGTCCGATTCCTTTGTTCATAAAACAAAGGTACGAGTAACATTTTAATCGTCAATTTCGGTGGATAAAGTTCCTCCGTCAACCTCCCGTACCGGTGTCCAGGTGCCTTGCGGACTTAAAAACTCGATGCGATAGCGTTCTACGCCGGTATCCCAGTCTTCATACCGGCTCCATTGCAAATAGGTGCGGTAGTTTTTCCAGTACCCTTCAATGAGGATACTTTTGCCAATGCCGCTCTCGGGACCCATCTGGCTGCAGTCGTTTACGACAATAATTTTGTAGGTGTAGGAGTATTGCTGTACATCTACATCATAGTCTGAATACGTGGTGATGCCTGCCGGTACTGATCCGATTTTACTGAAGTTTACTTTGTCGAGACTCCTGTATACTTCGTAAGAGGCCACCCGCTGCGGCTGAGTCACCGGAGGGAGCCATTCAGTCAGAGTATAATTGTTGTCAACTACGGTGGTTTTTACCAGATCAGAGTGCTGGTCATAAAAGATGTTTTCCGGCCAGATCGATGATGTATCGCTCCACGACTGGTAGGGTAAACCGCAAAGGTCATCTGTCTGTATCCTGTATTCGTACTGAAACGGACAAAGTATCGTTGAGTCGGTGAATTGGAGTGTAGTGGAGGGAACAGAGGCAATTTGAACCGGGCTTCCTGAAGGGAGTTCCCTGCGGAAGATGCGGTATTCATTGAATGAGCAACCCGCATAAGGTGTCCAGGAAACATCAATGATCAGGCCGGTACGTGCGGTCGATACATTGATGGTGGTATGCGCCGTAAGGCTGTCTAACGGATAGGTATAGCCGCATTCATCAATGGTTTGAACCTTGTAGCTGTAACTGTTGTTTCGTGTGTCGAGGGAGGTGTCTGTGTAGACGGAAGTCGGGGCTGTTGCCGCCGAAACAGGGCTGCTGTCGGTGTGAATGAGGTCCCAGCTGCCCGTACTGTTGTTCAGCCGGTAGATACGGTATTCGTTCAGGTCTCCTGCAGCACTGTTGAACCAGGTAATGTCAACGCTTTGATCTCCGGTGACAGAAACGGATGCAATCGGGTCACGGTTGGGCGCAATGGTATCACTGACGGTCAGCATAGCCGGCTGTATCAAAGTGTCGGCACAGCCATTGGCATTGGTGACAATGAGACTGATGTCAAACGTACCGCTGGTGTTGCAGGGCAAAACCGGGTCGCTGAATGTGGATGTTGTAAATCCGAGATCCCAGAAATAGCCGGGATTGTCAAGTCCGGTGGAAGCATTGATAAGTTGTACAGGCAGATTATAGCAGATGCTTGAGTCTGCAATACTGAAAGCAGCAGCAGGAGTTTGTAAGACGGTAATTCCGGGATTGAAAATAAAAGTATCGGTGCATCCGAAACTGTTGGTGGCAATGAGTTGTGGTATGAAATAGCCGGAGTCAGGATAGGTTACGGAAGGATCTGATTGAAGGCTGCCGGTTCCGTTGCCAAATGTCCAGTCGTATGAACCAGCTCCGGTAGTTGTGTTTGTAAACTGAACCTGCATCGGATTGCAACCGGCTGTGAGATCAGCACTGGCATTGGCCACAGGAGATGGGTTGACGGTAGCCTGAACAGATACAGAATCATTGCAGCCATTGGCATTGGTAGTGACCAGACTGATATCATATATGCCGTTTACATTAAAATCAGGAATAAACGTAGCCCCGGTTCCGGTTTGTCCATCACTGGTGTACCATTGATAAACCGGATTTTCTTCGAGCAAGGATGCATTGTCAAACTGAAGTGTTGCAGGTTCACAACCGGTTAAACTGACAGCGCTGATCTGAGCGTCTGGTGTTTGCCATACATCGATGGCTGTTGTAAAATCAAAAGTGTCCCTGCATCCCCATGTTGAAATGGCAATGAGCTGAGGCAGGAATAGTCCGCCTTGTAAGAAAGTATGCGAAGGCATATCAGACATACTGGTATCTCCGTCGCCAAACGACCATTCATAGGTACTAGCGCCGGTGGAGATGTTGATGAAAGCTGTTGTGAAATCCGAACATCCTGCCGAGTCGGTGACATAGGCATCCGCAACCGGAGTTGGATGAATGATGATCGGAAACGGATAGGTTAACGATGAGGTACATCCCAGTGAATCCTGTGTGATAAGTGTAATAATGTAGGATCCGGTGTCGGCGTAACTATGTGCAGGATTCTGAACGGAAGAGATGGTTCCGTCTCCGAAATCCCAGCTCCAGGAGGAGGCATTGATGGAGGAGTCGGTGAATTGAACAGATTGGCCGCGACAGCCGCTGAGTGTGGATATCCCAAAATTGGTATACGTGCCGGGAATGGTAATGTAGTTTAAGCGCGTCATGGTGTCACTGCATCCGAAACTATTGATGGCGATGAGTGTGACATCGTAGGTGCCGGGGATGTAATAGATGTGCTGCGGATTGATGCTGGAACTGACTCCTCCATCTCCGAAATCCCAGCTGAACAGGTTGGCGTCGGAAGTGGTATTCACAAAACTGATTTGCGTAGGTGAACAACCGGCCAGTGAAGGACTATAGAAATCGGCATTCGGTGATGCCGCAGCAACCATGTTCGGGTACACAATGGTGTCAAGGCATCCCCCGGGAAATGTGGATACAAGCGTAACCGTATAACTGCCGTTGGCAGTGTATACCGTTGAAGGATGCTGAAGGTTGGAGGTTTGTCCGTTTCCAAAATCCCAGAACCAGGCAATGGCGCCGTTTGATAGATCGGTGAATTGTGCAGTGTCGAACAGGCAAAGGGTGGAATCATCTACCAAAGCTCCGGCTGCATAGTACGGGAATGGTGCAAGCGTACTGGTGTCGCTGCATCCGTTTATGTCGGTAATGATCAGGCTGATGGAATCAGTAGGGTCCGAAAGATAGGTGTAAACAGGATTTTGTACAGCTGAACTGTCGCCGTTGCCGAAATACCATAACCATTGTACAGCCGTTGAACTCTGATTGGTGAAGTGGACAGTTACCGGCATACATTGTCCGCTGGTCGTAAATGTAAACTGACTGACAGGTGCCACAACAGTAATGTATGCGGTGAATACCTGTGATACAGAGCAGGAGTTCTGCGTGGCCGTTAGTGTGATGGTATACGTTCCGGCAACGTCGTATGCATGCTGAGGATCATCGTCGGTGGAGGTGTTGCCATCGCCAAAGTCCCATAAGAATGAACCTGCATTCAATGATTGATTGGTAAAGGAAACAAGGGTGTTGATGCAAACGGTTTGTGGTGCCGTGAATGCCGGAACCGGATCGTTTACAACTACGGGGAGGGCAATGCCAAAGGTGTCGATACACCCCGACGTATCGGTGGTGATGAGTATAATATCGTAATTGCCGGCAGCAGCGAAAGCATGCGATGGTTGAAGGAGTGCAGAGGTGTTTCCGTCATCAAAATCCCAGTGGGCAGCGGTGAAAGCAGCGGAATCTGAAAGTGAAAACTGCACCGGATCTCCTTTGCATACGTCGTAGGCTGATGCCTGTATCGGGTTTGTATGTCCGAGTGTAATATTTGCACTGATCTCTGCAATACAGCCTGCTCCGATGGTCAGCGTACATACAATATAGTATGATCCGGCTGTTGCATATGTATGTGTAGGGTTGGGAAGCGTAGAGGTGAATCCGTCGCCAAAATCCCAGGCATAAGAGGTGACGTTTTGTGTTGCGGTAGAAAACGAAATTGTATACGGCTTGCAGGGATTGTTATAGGTTACATCAATGGGTTTTTCGATGTACGGAATGACATTTACAATCGCATATGGGTTAAAGGTCTGGCTGCAACCTCCTGCCATAGAGGTTTGAAGTGTTACTGTATATATTCCGGAGTTAAGGTAAATCGTACTGGGTGACTGGGAGGTAGAGGAGCTGCCATTCCCGAAGTTCCAGTTCCACGCGTTACTTCCGAGCGTAGGATCTGTAAAGGCAATCGGATTTCCCTGACAAACCAGCAGCGTGTCCGGTACCGTATAGGCAATCTGACCGGGGACCACGCGCACGTAGTTTGATCTGTAGAATGTATCAACACAACCAAAGGAGTTAGTAACGGTCATCCATACATTGTAATAGCCAATGGCATTGTAAACATGGGAGGGATTTTGCAGCGTAGAAGTGGTGCCATCTCCGAAATTCCAGTAATAACTGATCACGTTTACATTGTTACCGGTATGGGTAAACTGTACATTGAGTCCAGGACATCCGATGAGCGGTGTACCGGTGAACCGGGCACTGGGTGCGAATACTTTTACAATCTGGTTTTTTGTAATCGCTGTCTGACATCCATTAGGGGATGTGGCGATCAGCGTAACACTGAAAAAGCCGCCTTGTGTATAAACCGATGATGGATTCTGTAAGGTGGAAGAGTCGCTGTTTCCGAATTGCCAGTTATAGGTAGCAGCACCGGTGCTCAGGTTTACAAACTGAGCAGTGTACGGGGCGCAACCGCTGTCCTGAACAACGGTAAAGTTGGCAACAGGCGGACTATCTACGGTGACCAGCGCCGGATACGTAACACTTCCATTGCAGCCGCTGGAAGTAGTAACGGCAAGAGTGATTGTATACGAACCGGGATTGGTATATGTATGCGAGGGATTGTCAAGTGTTGAAGTGGTTCCGTCGCCAAAGTCCCAGTTCCATGTCAGCGCATCGGGTACGGTACAGTCAAACTGAATGGTTAGCGGACCACAACCGGCAGAATCATTCATCGTAAATGAGGGTACCAGGCTGTTGCCGATGGAAATATTATTTGCAGCCACTGCAGTATCACTGCAACCGTTGGACGAAGTTACGATCAGCGTAACCGGATACGTACCGGCTGCTGCATACTGGTGTGACGGACTTTGAGAAGAGGAAGTGTTGCCATCGCCAAAATTCCAGTTCCATGAATTGATGTTTGCAGAGGGACCCGTGAATTGAAAAATGGTAGATACATCGCAGGAAGATGACTGACTCACTGAAATCTGAGCCACCGGCTTGGGAAGAATAGTTATATATGCGTTTTTGGTAGCAATTCCCTGACACCCGAAATTGTTGGAGGCTACCAGTTTTACATTATAGGTGCCGGGAGTGGTATAAAGATGTGTTGTGTTTACAGCCGTAGAGGAATTACCATCGCCAAAATCCCAAATATAATTCGTGGCGCCAACGGTAAGATTGGTAAAGGTAATCAGTTGGTCATCTTCGCAGGCCGAAACAATATTCGCAGAAAAATTAACGACCGGATTGTTTAAAATGGTGATCACACCGGAAACGGAATCTTTTTGTCCGGTGGCTGAAGTTACTACCAGCGTTACCGTATAATTGCCGGGAGCAGTATACGAAGCTGAAGGATTGGGCAATGTGGAATTGTTTCCGTTACCCAGGTTCCATAGGAATCCGGTGGCTCCGGAAGAGGTGTTGGTGAAATGCACCAGGAGAGGGGCACATCCGCTATCGCTGCTCGTCGTAAATGACGCTACGGGCACCTGGGCCCGTAGCAATGTTACGTTAAACAGCAGTAGGAAGAAGAGCGATCTCTTTAAAGTCTTCGCTGCTGCAAGGGTCATGGGGTCGGGTCTTCACGTATCTTAACTCACTATATAACTCTGTTATTTGTTTTCTTCTTCCCCTTGCGCGTAGTTGCCGAAGTTTGACGATTGGTTGATCACTGAACTTACAGCACTATACATCTGGGTGCCTTCCTTGGTGATTTTCTTTACACGATAGTAAGCGAATCCTGCCGGAGGTTGCTGATCAATCCAGGAATAATAAAGTTCGATTTCAGAACCGATACCTTCTTTTACACCTACGGATTGAAATTCGCGTCCGTCACCTGAACGTTCAATGACATAAACACAATCTTCCTGTTCGTTTTTGGATGTCCAGCTTACGAATACTTTTCCGCTGTTGTAAACCGTACTATAATTATAGATGTTTACAGATCCGCTATTGTTCGCACTGAGCATCTGTCCCTGGGCAGGTTGCTGATTGGTTTGAGCCATAGATGTTCCGGCAGCGGCCATCAGCAGCAGGAATACAATTGCTTCGACCAGGAACAGGAATTTAAAGGCAGAACCTTTCTGTTCGTCACGGTTGAAGTAACGCTTGGGCTTTGAATACATCATCATGCGGTTTTCGCGAATGATTCGGTAAAAGTCCTCGTTGTGAGCTTGGTGATTCATATCTCGGAGTTATTGGTTCAATGACAATTTACAGGCATCTATACGCAGAAGGCCGGGGTAAAGGTTACAGGCCTTCCATTTGTAAGATTTTTCAGTTTTTTACTGGCTTTTCTCCGGTTTTCTAACCTGATGGACACACGGAGATGACCTTCATACGCACTCCGGTGGCTGATGTTTCGGTTTTTGTCGAAAGATCTCCTGAAAAGTTAGAATTTCTGACAACCGAACCTTTCCGGAGGTATTGCGTAATAAGTGAATCAAAACAAGAACGCAATCCATTAATTAAGCCCTAAGCATGGAAATTCTAAGCAAGACGATCAAGAAACTGACAGAGGACGAGTATCAGCAGCTGTTGCAGGAAGTTTCTGGTAAGAAGAAAAACAAGCCTTATCTCGTGCTCGAGACGACACGGTCACGTGAAGTGGAGGACAGCGAGATGATGGAAATTCTGCAGGTGAACCCCAGCGCCTATTATACGCTGAAGTCGCGCCTGAATTCCAAAATTGCTGCTATCCTCAGTAAGAAAGTACAGAACCCGATCCAGACACTGATGGATGAAGTGTCGAGGGTGCCGGCACATCTGTTCGGAAATAACCGTGAGTTTTCGGTACGAGCCTTGCGCGAACTCGAAAAGCAACTGATCGAGTATGACCTGAACGCCGAACTGATTCTCGTTTACAAGACGCTCGCACAACTGCATCTCTACACAGAGGAGTATGAGATGTATGAAACAAAATTCAACAAGCATGTGGCCTTCTCACTGGCTGTTTCCAAAGCAGAGGGCTTGTTCTTCCGCTTTATGAAAAAGCTGGGCGTGTATCAGCTGAATGGCCTTGAATCTGACCTGGAAGAAGTCATCATGCTGAAACGCGAACTCAGCAATATCTGCGAGTTATACGACTCCCACCGTTTGTATGTGCTGTATAATATTGCCCACATCTATTATCTCTGCAATGTGCCGCATAAACTGGATGGTTTAAAAGCACGTGAACTGGAGATGGAAGCGGTTCTTCAGAAGATGTCGCAGATTTTCGAGAAGTATCCGATGGATACGTTTTATCAGAACATCAAGTGCATCACAGATATGCTCTATTTTGAGTATTATGTGCGCACCGCCAATATCGTTCGTGCCGATCATTATCTGCAGCGTATACATGCCGATCTTTCGGAACATACCGAGAAACACATCATGAATTTCTTTGTGGTGCAGTTCCTTCGTTCGAAGGTGCTCAAGTTTCAGGTGGATGGCAATCTGGATCATCTGCAGTTTTATGCCGATAAGCTGGAGAAGTACAGTGATATTGATATGAATGAGGAGTATCATTATATCAGTATGAAACGCTTCCTGGCGACCGTGAAGTTTTATCAGCGCGATTATCAGGGTGCAGCGCGTAAAATCAATGAACTGCGCAATCAGGTTTCACTGAAGCATTTCCTGTATACCGATATCGATTCAAAGCTCTTTCAGGCACTGCAGTACTGTATTCTGGGTGATGATAGCCTCTGCATGCAGATCATCTCCAGCCTCAAACGTCAGATCCGCGAACAGGATGCTGAATATGAATCGGCACGTTATGTGATGAAGATGCTGAAAACAGCATTGAAACCTGCAGATTACCGCCGCAAAATCAAACGGATTACAGAGATGTGGAATGAGTTTGAACAGATCAACAAGGGAACTTTCCCTGTGCTTTCCTATGTGAAAGCGGATGAGAACGTTCTCCGCCGTATGAGTAATCCGATCAAGGATTAAATAATTACACTTAAACGAAAACAGCCCCGGATTTCCGGGGCTGTTTTCGTTTGGGAAGCTGCACTAGAGCAGAATCGCTTCCAGGTATTTTTCACTCAGTGGTTTGTTCACATATTTGAATACATGCGGGTTCGTGGAAGCTTTGTTGATGTCCTCCGGTGAGATGGAAGAAGACAGTACTACGATTTTACACTTGTCTTTTACCAGTGATGGCATCTCTTCGTAGTCCGTCAGAAATCCGAAACCGTCTTTTACCGGCATGTTCAAGTCAAGAAAAATAATTTCCGGGCAGGAAGCATCGTCCGTTACTGTTCGAAGAAAATCAAGGGCTGCATCCGCAGAATTCTTTACCACCACTTCCTGAGCAAAATGGCTGGAGGTAATCATCCGCTCGTTGATGAAATTATCAATCTCGTTGTCGTCGATCAGCAGGACCTTGCGATACCGAGGTGTTTTCATCTGTACAGTATTAAAATTGTTTGTGGTGATGGACGGAATCGAACCGCCGACACAAGGATTTTCAGTCCTTTGCTCTACCAACTGAGCTACATCACCGTAATGAGCCCGCAAAAGTAAGAACTTTTTAGCAAAAACAAGTTTTTACCGGAGCCTTATCTGTAAAAGGTTGAACGCCTTGTAAATCATTTGTTTTTTTTCAGCCCGCAGGGTTTGCAGAAAAAACAATAACCCTAATATTGCCCTATGAACCTGGTGGCTGATATCGGTAATACGTTGTTTAAATATGGGCTCTTTGAGCGGGGACATCATGTGTTGCATGGAGCCTTCCCGGCACCTGAATGGGGGACATTGAAAAACGTGCTGCAGTCATATACTATTGATTCTGCGATTGTTTCAAGCGTTGCGGGATATCCTGAAGGTTTTCTGAACTGGCTCGGCTCCTGGACAAGTCCTGTGTTGCTGGATGAACATACGCCGGTTCCGGTTTTGAATGCATATGCGAGTCCAACAACGCTTGGCCGCGACCGATTGGCGAATGCCTGTGCCGCAGCTGCTCTTTTTCCGGCCGAACCGGTGTTGATTATGGATGCAGGAACCTGTCTCAAATTCGATTTTGTAGATGAGGATAATACCTATCATGGTGGTGCCATCAGCCCCGGACTTTATATGAGATTCAAGGCCTTACATACAGATACTATTCAGCTGCCATTGCTGGAGCCGGTACCCCATCCCCCTTTGATCGGAAGAGATACCAGAGGCTCAGTTCAGTCGGGTGTGGTGAATGGAATGATTGCAGAAATGGATGGAATTGCTGCGCAATACCAGCAGCTGTATCCGCGTTTAAAGCTGATTCTGACGGGGGGAGATGCAGATTACTTTTTAAATCAGCTCAAATCGCGCATCTTTGCAGCCCCGAATCTTACCCTTATTGGCCTGAATGCCATACTTGATAATCTGAAGAAATGATCCGTCCCATACGCACCACAGGAGTACTCTTTTTAATTTTCATCACTTCGCTCGCTGTTGCTCAAACCAGTACAGTTAGTCCTTATTCGCGGTTCGGCCCGGGTGATATCCTGTTTTCCGGATTCGCGCAGCAACGGGCGATGGGTGGTACCGGAATCGCCGAATCACATTCCTCGCGGCTGAATGTGCTGAACCCGGCTTCGTATGCCTATGACTCCCTGATGATTTTTGAATTCGGACTTAGTGGCGACCGAACCTGGCAGGAGCAGGGTGATCTCTCCTCTAAAAAATGGAATGCGAAAATTGAATACATCGCGCTTGGTCTTCCGCTGAAGAAAAATTTCTGGGGGCTTTCATTCGGGATGATGCCGTTTAACGGACTCGGTTATTCCATTCAAACCAGCGCTGCTGTGGATTCGGCCAATACGCTTACCACTACTTACGACGGTAAAGGCGGTTTTAATAAATATTATGTTGGTACGGGCTTCAAGCTGTTCAAAGGGCTCTCCGTTGGCGTAAATGCCTCCTATCTCTTCGGCATTATGGATCTGAACCGGAAAGCAAAATACTCGGATGCGAATTTTATCGGAACACGTCTCACCGATGAAATGCAAACCGGTGATTTTATCTTCGATGCAGGCCTGCATTACCGCCTGGAATTGACCGGTGAGAAAGTTTTTTCCGCCGGATTTACCTATACCCCTGAACAGAAGGTTACCGCGAAACGAACGGTGTTATGGGATACCTTCCGTGAGAATGTGTACGGTGTAGACGTTACCCGCGATACCGTGGCTTTTATAGAAGGGCAGAAGGGAGACCTGGTATTACCTGCTGAAATGGCATTCGGTTTACAGCTCGCCAACGGTGATAAATGGCTCGTGCGATCGGATCTCCGTTACCGCGAATGGAGCAAATATTCTTCCTTTGGAACAAAGGACAGTCTCGAGAATAGTTTCAGAGCTTCCATTGGCGGACAGTATGTCCGTGATGCCAAGGGTAACAAAGTGGTGGATCGGATTCAGTACAGGGCCGGAGGGTTCTTTCAACAATCCTGTCTTACACTCCGCGACTCACGTATCAATGAGTTCGGTATTAGTCTGGGAGCCGGTGTTCCCTTGAAGAAAGCATATCAGTCGATGCTGAATTTTACCATTGAGCTGGGACAACGCGGCACTACTGAAAACAACCTCATTCGCGAACGATACGTGCGTTTTGTATTTGGTTTGACATTCAATGAAAACTGGTTCATCAAACGCCGTTACGAATAATGGAAATGGTTACGTCCGGTGAATTGTTTTTCAACAGGCGGAGCAGGGCATTCCTTTTTTTAGTAGTTTTCACCTTCCCGTTCTCCTCTTGCGTGAATGATCCCGCGGAAGTGGCCAGGGTTACAGCCAAAAATAATGAGCCCGTGGAGTACATCAACGGGCTGCAAACGATCTACAGCGACTCCGGTCTGGTTAAAGTAAAAGTCACGGCCGGTGAAATGAAGAAGATGGTGAGCCCGGCGCAGGTGACAGAACTTCCCAAAGGCCTGCACATTGAATTCTACAATGATCAGCTGAAGGTGGAGTCAGAGCTAACGGCACGTTATGCCATTCATTACGAAGCAGAGCGTAAATGGGTGGCAAAAAAAGATGTGGTCGTGGTGAACCGGAAAGGCGAAAAACTCAATACAGAGAAATTAGTCTGGGATGAGCGGAAAGAACTTCTCAGCAGCGATGAACATGTGAAGATTACAACGGCGGAAGAAGTTATTTTTGGGAAAGGATTTGAAGCCAATCAGGATTTCAGTCATTACAAGATATTAAACGTAACCGGCATCATCACCGTTAAAAAGTAAAAGAATGCTCAGAGTACTCGAACTTTCGTGGCTGGTGATTGTCCTCCTGGGTGCAGGGTTGGGCACTTTCAAGCTTGTTACTGAAAATCTCACTTCCGCCATTTGGTTTTACCTTTTTACCCTCGTAGCACTGGTCTTTTTCATGGTTCGTCGTCGTCAGCGTATACGTCTGGAAAAAAAGCCCGGATTTCCACTCAATAGCTGATTCCTGCGGCCTTTCTTCTCCGTATTCCGGGATTCTTCCGTAAGGTATTGTTTAACAATAAATTGACTTCCTGTTTTTCTTCACAAACATCTTTCCTGTTTGGAGATTGCTTCGTATATTCGCACCCTCAAATTAGTAAACAAGTATTCTTATGGCAGTAATTGAGAAAATCAGAAGCAAAGCAGGCTTGCTGATTGGTATCGTTGGTTTCAGCCTTGCGGCGTTTGTCCTGGGCGATTTTTTCTCGGCGAAGAACGGCTTTGGCGGTCGTGATACCACCGTTGGCGAAATCAACGGCAAGAAAATCAACGTAATGGATTTTGAAGAGCGTGTGCAAACACAGGCTGATAATTATAAACTCCAGAGCAATACTGAAACGATCGACCAGAATACGATGGATCAGCTGCGTGAGCAGTCGTGGAACCAGCTGGTGAACGATATGGTGATGAAGCCTCAGTATGAAAAGCTGGGAATTACCTGTTCACCCAAAGAACTCCTGGATATGGTTCAGGGTAAAAATCCACACCCTCAGATCAAGCAGGCTTTCACCGATCCTAAAACAGGTCAGTTTAATCCGGCGAACGTGAAAACGTTCCTTGACAATATGTCGAATGATAAAACCGGACGTACACGCAAACAATGGCTGCTTTTTGAAAATGCTATCCGCGAAGAGCGCATCGGACAAAAATATCAGAACCTCATCAAAGGGGGTATTTATGTAACCAGAGAGGAAGCGAAAGATGATTTTATTGCGCGTAATAAAATGGCGAGCATCCGTTTCGTTTCTATTCCTTATTCAAGCATTGTTGACAGCACGATCGAAGTGACAGATGCTGAACTCAAAACGCTGTACAATGCAACCATGAAACGTTACAAGCAGGAAGCTTCTGCTTCTATTGAATACGTAACCTTTGAGGTGCAACCCAGTGATGCAGACCGTCAGGCTTCTTTCGGAAAAATCAACGAACTGATTGAACCTTTCCGTACATCCGAAAATGACTCAGCTTTCGTAGCTTTAAATTCGGACAGTCCTTTTAATCCTGCATTCAATAAAAAAGGCACCCTGCCTTTGAACATTGATTCAGTTATGTTCTCAAGTCCGGTTGGATTCGTTGTTGGTCCTTATATGGAGAATAACATGTATCGCCTGGCCAAGGTATCTGCTGTAAAAATGATGCCTGATTCTGTGAAGGCGTCTCATATTCTCCTGAAGCTGGAAGGAGCGAAGAAGGAAGATGTGTTTGCCCGCGCCGACAGTATTAAGAAGGCATTACAGGGTGGAGCAGATTTCAAAGCACTTTCGGATTTGTATTCTACTGACCAGGGCGCTAAATCGAAAGGTGGCGATCTGGGCTGGTTCCAGCCGGGTATGATGGTGCGTGAGTTCAATGACGCCTGCTTCGACGGTAAGAAGGGTGACTATACCATCGTTGAAACGCAGTTTGGTTTACACATCCTGCACATTGCTGATCAGGGTAAGCCTTCGCGTCAGATCCGTGTAGCGTATGTAGATAAGAAAGTTGAACCCAGCAGTAAAACCATTCAGACGGTTTATACCAAGGCGAATGAGTTTGCTGCAAAAAATACCACGGTAGAAGCTTTTGATAAAGCAGTGGCCGATCAGAAACTGACTTCTTTCAAAGAGCCGAATGTGATGGAGAACGCCCGTCAGGTCGGTCCTCTGGAAAATTCACGTGAAATGGTTCGCTGGGCGTTTACCGGTGAAATCGGAGAGGTTTCCAAAGCCTTCGAATTTGGCAGCCGTTTCGTTGTCGCTAAACTCATCGAGCGTCGCGAAAAAGGATTTAGTACGATCGAACAGGTGAAGGATCAGCTCACAGCGGAAGTACGCCGTGATAAGAAAGCAGATATGCTCATCGAGAAAATGTCGAAAGCAGGAGGTAACCTGGAGGCGGTAGCTGCGGGCCTCGGACAACAGGTACAATCTGCAGAGGGCGTTTCATTTGCATCACCCATGATTGGAAATTCCGGCATGGAACCGTATGTTGTTGGATACCTGAATGCGATGAAGGCAGGTCAAACTTCCAAACCCATTAAAGGAGCGAACGGTGTGTACATCGTGCAGGTGGTTACATTTACAAATCCTGCAGTTCCTGCTGATCTGAAGGAAGCTGCCAGCACATTACGTGGCCAGATTCAGAGCCGCAGTCAGTATGAGTCATTCAATGCTCTGCGTGAAAAGGCAGGTATCGTTGATAAGCGTTCTAAATTCTATTAAGAACAGATAAAAAAACAGTCAGGGCCGGAGATTTCCGGCCCTTTTTGTTGGAATGATCTTTTATCTTCGTTGAATCGATGAATCTGAAACACATCAAACGCGCCGATACCTGTTTGAACTGCGGAACTGCTTTAGATGCCGCTAAAGATAATTTTTGTCCTTCCTGTGGCCAGGTGAATAACGTCCGTAAAGAAACAGCTATCGGACTGGTGAGAGAACTGGTAGAAGAGTTTCTCCACTTTGATTCGAAAGTGATGGCCAGCCTTGTCCCGCTACTGATCAAACCCGGATTTCTCACGAAGGATTATAATGCCGGTCGCCGTGCACGTTATTTCCATCCGGTGCGAATGTTTCTGACACTTACTGTAATCATGTTTGTGATTACAGGAATGGTGAATCATAAAGCAGAAGAAGAGGAAAAGACCGAAGCAGCATCCGGTCGCGATTCTGCTGATGCAACAACCAATACTGCCGACTCTACGCTCGTGCTTGACACAGATGATGGTATAAGCTATGCACCGGTAAACAATTCGGGATCGCATGTAGGATTCAACTGGTCGTTCGGGAAAGTGAAAGTTGATCCGGATACATTGCAGAAATATATTGAGAGCGGGGTAACAGACGAAGAGGCATTGATGGATACATTCGGAATTGAAAAGGATGTGTTCAATAAGTTTATGTTTTCTCAAATCGTCCAGAAACAGAAAATGGGTTATAAGGATCTGGCTTCCTATTATAAATCCAAATTACCCTGGCTCTTGTTTTCGTTGATGCCGGTTTTCGCTTTTGTTTTATTTCTGCTCTATATACGCCGTAAAATATTTTTTGTAGATCATCTCATCCATGCGTTTCATCTGCATTCAGCGGTGTTTCTGATTATTGCGGTAAGCGGCCTCCTGTACCTGATTACGGGTTGGGATACGGACTGGCTGCTATTGTACATTCCTGTCTATTATTATTTATCGCTCCATCGTGTATATGGTCAGAGCTGGAGCAAAACCTTTTTGAAAGGTACATTTGCAGGTGTCCTCTATACACTGTTGGGCATCCTGGTGCTCTCTTTTGTGGCTCTGGTAATGTTTCTGTTATTGTAATTCATCCGGTCCGCAAGCGGGTGCCCATGGTGATTCTGGCTGCAAACGTGCAGCACGACCAATTGATGAACTCTTATTTCAGGCTTCCTTCCAGAGGTTTTTTTGCTCGAGTTTGATTTTACCTTTGAAAAAGATCTTCGTGCTTTGTTCGAAGGATTGGGTATAATCGGAAATAAAAAACCGGTGTTTGCCTGCCTTTCCCTGATGCAACAGCTGTTGTTCGTCCAATACCCATTGTACATGATGTGCAACGATGCGGGCAGAATCGAAGATGTTGACGCGTCCCTTGTAAAACTGTTCAATTTCCGGACGAATGAGAGGGTAGTGGGTACAGCCTAAAATCAGGCTGTCGATGTTTTTCAGTTTCGGGCGACTCAGGTAATCGTTGATAATGGTTTTCGAAATTTTATTGTTGAAGAACCCTTCTTCAATCATCGGTGCCAGCAACGGAGTGGCTAAAGAAGCTACCGAAGTCTTCTTCGTTTTGGCTTTGATCTTGGTGGCGTACACATCCGATTTCACGGTAGCTTTTGTGCCGATGATCCCAATGTGTTTTGCAGCAGGCTGAGCGCATACATAATCCACCACAGGGTCAATCACATTGATCACAATGGCTTTGTTCCCTACATGCTTTTTAACTGCTTCAAAGGCGACAGAGGAGATGCTGTTGCAGGCGATGATGATCGCTTTGCAGCGAAAGGTGAGGAGAAAATCACTGATGGCCTGCGACCATTTACGTATGGCTTCCGGTGATTTATCACCATAGGGTAAGTGGGCGGTATCACCGAAATACACCAGTGTTTCATTTGGCATTAATTCGTGTATGGCATTGGCCACGGTGAGTCCGCCAATACCTGAATCGAATATGCCCAATGGAAGAGCGGATGGGTCTGTTTTGCGCGCCATGCTCAAAAATACATGAAAAAATAAACAGAGAAGATCCGGAATGGTCAATAAAAAACCCCGGCATTCCGGGGTTTTTTATTGCAGGATGAAGTGCTTTTATTTCAAGCCAAGCTTTCCTTTCACCAGTGCCAGAATATCATCTGATTCCTGAGCAAAGAGCAGCGTGCCTGCGCTGGAATCGAAGATATAGGAATACCCTTTTTCTTTTGCAATAGCATTGATGGCATCTTCTGCCTTTTTCAGAATAGGAGTGTAGAGTTCTTCCTTTTTCTTCTGCATCGATGATTGTGCTGACTCCTGGAAAGACTGAATGCGTTCTTCGAGATCAGAAATTTCTTTGAGTTTAGCTTCACGGATCGGGTCAGCCATTGCACCTTCTTTAGATTTAAAGTCAGCAATTTTGCTTTGATATTCGGCAGTCATGGTTTTAAGCTGATTCTCGAGCGAAGCACCGAACTTCTGAAGAGATGAGTCGGCTGCTTTGGTTTCAGGCATCTGGCTTAACAGCTGCGTAGAATTGATATGTCCGAATTTAAGATTGCTTTGCGCCTGAACAGAGACACTCAGCAGGATACCACACAGGATGGCAAGGATTCTTGTCATGATAATTGAATAGTTAGATATACTGATTTAAATTATTTACGTTCGTCAGATCCGCCACCGGCAGGTGCTGAAGGAGAACCGGAAGGTTTGCTGCCCGCACCACCGTCGGTACCACCACTGTTTTTATTGCCGGCTTTATACCCCATGGCTTCCAGTACGTCGTCACTCTTGTCGTACTTAGGGTTGGTATACAACATCACCAGATCGCCGGACTTATCGAAAATAACTGCATACGCTTGCTCTGTAGCTATCTTTTTTACGGCGTTATAAATCTTATCCTGGATGGGTTTGATCAGTTCCTGTTTCTTTTTGAACAGTTCACCCTCATAACCGAATTTCTGCTTCTGAAATTCTTTTACTTCTTTTTCCTTCGTGGTGATTTCCTGCTCGCGTTTACGACGCATTTCTTCGGTGAGAAGAATCTGCTCCGCCTGATAATCTTTGTAGAGTTTATCGATGACAGCGTATTTCGCTTCAATTTCTTTCTGCCAGGCTATGCTCAGCTGATCCAGCTGTTGCATTGCGGCTTTGTATTCGGAAATATTGTCGAGTATGTACTGCGAATCAATGTATGCATACTTCTGAGCAGATGCAGGTGCTGCCGCGAATAGTCCGGCAAACAGCATAAAGGCAAGGATGTACTTCTTCATGTGGTAGGGTATTTTTTGTCCCCGATGCAAATTATCGTGCCAAATTTATTCATTTTCTCTCAGCCCGACAAGGTTCCATCGGAGTTGTTGATAGTGGATGGTGTTGTTTCCCAGTGTTTTGTAAACGCTATCCAGAACGCTCATGTTGGAGGATTCCATAAGTTCAGTCGGAAACTTTAACTGAACTTCATACCTCGGCCTTCTAGAACTGTTGTCCGATGGTGAAGTGGAAGTTGCCTTTGTTTACACCGCTGCGGCCTTCAACTTCATCAAAACCATAGCCCCAGTCAAGTCCTAAGAGACCAAACATCGGCAGGAAAATACGTACACCGATACCGGCAGAGCGTTTGATATTGAGTGGGTTGAAGTTTTTTGCTCCGAGATAGTTGTTTCCTCCCTCCAGGAATGCCAGGGTGTAGATGGTGGCTGAAGGATTGAGTGATACCGGGAAGCGAAGCTCCATCGTATACTTGTTATAGGTGGTTCCGCCGATGGTATTTCCGGAAATAGATGGTGTTACGGTGTTGTTCTTATACCCGCGCAGACTGATGATTTCACGGCCGTCAAGGGCGAATCCGCTCAATCCGTCTCCACCGAGGTAGAAACGTTCGAAGGGTGAGAATCCGATGTCGCTGTTATAGTATCCGAGTATGCCCAACTGTGCACGGCTGAACAATACGAACTGTCCCATACTCTTGTAAAATGCAGTGCTGAATTTCCACTTATGATATTCTATCCATTTGTATTTCCTGGAAGCTTCTGCTGTGGCATAGTCTGTTCCTTTATCCATTAAACTCCAGGGTGGAGTGGCCTGAATCGTAAAGCTGATCTGTGATCCGTTCCGGATCCAGATAAGTCCGTCAACGGAATTTCGGGAGATTGTTTGCTCGAAGTTCAGGTTGTTGGAAGTACCGTCGCTGAAGAGGAAGGTGCCCGACCATTGATCAAGCGAATAGCGTTGGTAAGTAAGTTCATGATAGATCTGGAAAAAGTCATCCGGCTTTTTAAGTCGTCGTCCCAAACCAACAGAAACTCCGCTGATTTTTAATACGGACCGGTTGGCATCACCGCGCGGTAATCCATCGGTTTGAATCGATTCGTATACGCTTACGCTGAGGGCATTTGGTTTCTTTCCTCCAAGATAGGGCTCGGTGAATGAAGCGTTATAACTCTGGAAGTATCTGCCGTTAGACTGGAAGCGCAAACTGAGACGTTGTCCGTCACCGGTGGGCAGCGGCGACCAGGTTTTTGTTTTGAAGATGTTGCGCGCAGAGAAGTTGTTGAATGAAATACCAAGCGTTCCAACTACACCGGCACCACCGCCCCAGCCACCCGATAATTCCAGCTGATCAGAAGGGCGTTCTTCAACTACATATTCAATGTCAACGGTTCCATCAGCCGGATTCGGCTTCGGGTTAACAGAGAGTTTCTCCTGATCGAAGTAGCCCAGCTGCGCAAGTTCACGTTGTGTACGGATGATATCGGTACGATTGAAAAGTTCGCCCGGCTTGGTGCGGATTTCCCGCATAACCACCTTGTCGTTGGTTTTGGTATTGCCTTTTACGGTTACCCGGTTGATGGTAGCCTGCTTCCCTTCATAGATGCGCATTTCAAGATCAATGGAGTCGTTCTCGACATTTATCTCCACCGGATTTACCTGGAAGAAAAGATAACCATCGTCCATGTACAGTGAACTGACATCGCGTTGCGTCTGACTCATGAACAATCCTTCGTCAAGTTTTGCCTGATTGTAAATATCGCCTTTTTTGATGCCGAGTGTCTGACTCAGTACTGCTGATGAATACTTGGTGTTTCCCACCCAGGTGATATCACGGAAATAGTATTTACGCCCTTCATTGAGCCATATTTCTACGTTTACAGAACGGTTGTTGAATTTATAAACGGAATCTTTAAGAATACTTGCATCACGATAGCCTTTGGACGCATAGCTGGTGCGCAGTTTCTCTTTGTCTTTTTCCAGTGCTTCTTCACTGAATTTTGAATTATTGAAAATCTTATACCAGCCTTTGATCTTGGTGCCTTTCATTTTCCGGCGTACTTTCTTCGTCGAAAATTCAGTGTTGCCATGTACGATAACATCGTTGATACGCACTTTACGGCGGTTACTGATGGCAATGCGCATCAATTCCTGATTGGGACCTCCAACCGTGTCTTTTTCCGTCTTGATATTGATGTCGATAAAGAGGAAGCCTTTGTCAACATAATAGTCTTTGATTTGATTGCGGGTGAGGAACACCAGGTTTTCAGTAATAACTTTTCCTTTTGCCAGCTGAATTTTGTCGCGCAGTTTTTCTGCTTCGTTTTTGCTGATACCGGAGAAAGCAAAGCGTGAAAGCCGCGGGCGTTCTGTTAATTTGAAATTGAGGAAGATTTTGTCGCCAATGACTTTGGTTGCAACTACCTTGATGTCGGCCAGGAGTCCCTGCTTCCAGAGATTTTCGATCGCTTTTGCGATATCATCGCCCGGCACTTTATAGCGGTCACCAATATTGAGTCCCGTAAGCGTGATCAGTACACTTTCATCCAGATACTGGACGCCGCTGATGGTAATACCACCGAGTTCGTATTCTTTCGGGTTGTTATAATCGAATGCATCGATACCTCCGCCGATGGTTTCTACCTGCCCAAAGGTGGCAGCAGATATGAAAAGCAGGAAGGAGGAAAGAAGCAGCAGGAATTTACGCATGTTCGGATTTCAGTTGTTCGGATGTTTTCCCAAACCGGCGTTCCCGTTTTTGAAAATCGAGGATGGCTTCATAGAGATCTTCTCTTCTGAAATCAGGCCATAATTTTTGGGTGAAGTATAATTCGGCATAAGCGATTTGCCAGAGCAGGTAGTTGCTGATTCGGGCTTCTCCGCTGGTTCGGATCAGCAGTTCGGGGTCGGGCCAGGCTGATGTGTTGAGATGCCTGCTGATCGTTTCTTCGTTGATTTCTTCCGGCTTCAGCTCCCCGGCTTTCACTTTGCGTGCAATTTCCTGCACAGCATGAGTGATCTCCCAACGTGAACTGTAGCTGAGTGCCAGTACCAGTGTCATCCGGGTGTTGCCGGCTGTTTCATCGATGCACTTCTTCAGGTTTTTAATTACACGCGATGGCAGTGAGTCCGTGTTACCAATGGTCGCTAAACGGATGTTGTTTTTCATCAGCGTTGGCGTCTCTTTGGCAATGGTGTCAACCAGAAGGTGCATTAAAGCATCAATTTCAAAGCGCGGACGATTCCAGTTTTCTGTACTGAAAGCATATAGTGTGAGCACTTCTACTCCCAGTTCTGCAGCACCTTCTACAGTGTCACGTACGGCTTTCACGCCACTTTCGTGTCCGAAGGTGCGGATTTTACCCTGCTTCTTGGCCCAGCGTCCATTCCCATCCATAATGATGGCTACATGGCGCGGTAGTCGCTGCAGGTCGATCTGGTCCTTTGTTGTCATGGAATCAGGGACGCAAATGTAATAAATGCAGCGTCCTGTTACTGTCCGGATTTGAGATTAACGCACCCTTAACGCAATTACCAGAGTTTTATTCTGAAAGGCCGGCAACTATCAATATATTTCTTCGATAAAGTATAGGTGACCTGTACTCCGGTGAATACATAAAAGTCTTTGTGGCTGCGATCTCCTCTCTGCCGTCCTACGTTTCCTCCGGGTGCCGAATTGAAACTTGGATCACTAAAATACTCAGCCTCACGACCATTTTCTTTGCGAATGGCGATCGGATCCGCATATACTGAACTTACATCGTCCAGATAATCAGTGTATACCTGACGAACACCGCTTTCAATGGTAACCCCGAAACGTCGGGCAATCTTGAATTTTATTCCTCCGCCAAAAACAAAGGCAGCCGTGATCCGGTGATATGGATTTCGAGCTGATCCTGCAAGACCTTGTCCTTCAGTCCCTAAAGGTTGCAGCGCAACCCATTCACCGTTGAGTTCGGCCTTTGGATTAAAATGAAACACCGCCAATCCGGTCATCAGATAAGGACTCCATTTGGCGAAAGGACTAGCTGTTTGATAGGGGAAAAAGTTGAATTCAAATTGGGTCGTCAGCTCAATAATATGCGACCGGAAACTCAGATTGCGGTTC
Organism: Bacteroidia bacterium; assembly: GCA_046330075.1. Lineage (GTDB taxonomy): Bacteria > Bacteroidota > Bacteroidia > AKYH767-A > OLB10 > JAJTFW01. The sequence goes on from JAXLTL010000002.1 coordinate 108,534, forward strand.
TTACTCCATTCATTATCAGATTTTGAATCGGATGCATGGATATGACCATAGTTGATGCCAGCCTTGAAGGCCCAGTGGTTACTGTAGCTTCTGCGATATAACACTCCAATGCCGGGATCTAAAAAACGGGTATCGTACATGGTAGGGTCGAGGTCACCTTTATAACCCATCACGCCGATGATAAAACCAGCTTCACGGGATTGGGAATATCCTTGCAAGCAGCTGATTGATAGCAGAATAAAGAGTAGTAACGAACGCGTCTTCATGTCTTGTCCCTGAACGCCGGAAACCAATATTAATTGCATCCCCGGACGGGAATTTCAGGCACAAAGGTAAGAAGGATCAGAATATGGGGAAATTGGTACGGCCGGTACGGATCTTATAATGTACGCTTACCATGAAAAACATGTAGGCGTCTTTGTCACGGGGGTCGCCGCGTTGCTGTCCGTCCATACTGGCTTCTTCGCTTAAACCAAGGCTTGGGTCAGACAATTGAGCCGCCACTTCGCCGTATTTCTGGCGGATGGCCTCCTGATCGTAGTAGGTCTTGCTGACATCGTCAATATAATCGGTAAAGGTTTTGCGGACACCGAATTCAAATCCTACACCCCAGCGACGGTTGAAGAAATAGCGTCCGCCAATACCTACAGGAATGCAAATCTGTGTACGCTTATATTTTTCACGGGCAGGAGAGATCCCCTGGCCTTCTGTACCCAGAGGCTGTAACTCGTACCATTTATCTCCTAATTCACCTTTCGGGTTAAAGTGGAAGACACCGATGCCGATGAACCCATACATAGAGCCTTCAAACGAAGTGGTACGACGTACGCCTCTCAAACGGTAGATACCACCCTCACGTTGAGAGAGCAGAGCCGCTTCGAAGTTTACATTGAATTCGTAGATGTTTGACTTAAAGTTCAGGTTACGGTTATTGCGGAAGAATTCAGTGGTCAGCTTGTCGTCACCACGTACTTGTCCGTAAGTAAGGTGAGGGTGCAGGGAGAAAAAGGGAGTGAGTTTATAACGTAATCCAACAGAAACAGCCGGACGGGTAAGGCTCAGCTCAAGGTCTTTGAAACCATTTGTTCCAATTTGATTTGCACCGCCTAGCTCACCAAGGAAGTTGGTGGCGCCGAGGCCAAAACTCCATTCGTAACGGTACGCTTTCCAGCGTGCACGCAGCCTTTGTGCTTCACTCACAGAAGTGAAGAAAGTGAGGAACGCAAAACAGATCAGTAGGTGTTTCTTCATAGCGGTTTGGTGGGGCCTTCGGACAAAAGTAATATTTTTCCTATTTATCCGGTGGTAAAATTTTATACGTTTTGGCGAGCGGCTTAGTTTCTTGTGTCAAGGCCCCAGTTAAGCTTCTTGCGCAAAGTATCGAGGAAGTTGCTGCTGCCGATCCTCACAAGGTTCATGGTGAAATCTTCCCGCCTGACGGCCAGTGAAATGGCAGAGTCAATGGTGACAGACCGGGAGTCGAGGGACGCCAGGAAATATTGGCTACGGCCCTGAACCTCAAGGGATATGACGTTTTGGTCAGACACTACGATCGGCCGTACATTCAGGTTGTGGGGGGCTATCGGGGTGATCACAAAGTTGCCCGAGTAGGGGGCTACAATAGGACCGCCACAACTCATCGAATAGCCGGTTGATCCGGTTGGGGTGGCAATAATGAGGCCGTCGGCCCAGTATGAATTTAGATATTCTCCGTTCAGGAAGGTATTGATGATGATCATACTGGAGCTGTCCTTTTTGTGTATGGTCAGCTCGTTTAAGGCATAATTGACTCCGCCGAACAGGTTTCGGTTCGATTCGAGGCGGAGCAACCGTCGTTTATCCAGGGAGTAATGTCCTTTTACCAATGCTTCGATGGAGTTCGAGATGTCTTCGGTACTCACGGCGGTGAGAAATCCCAATCTGCCGACGTTGATGCCTACAACCGGAATTCCACTGTCCTGTACCAGCGTAAGCGTGTCGAGGATGGTGCCATCGCCACCAAGACTGAAAAGAAAATCTACTTTACCCCGGATTTCTGACCCGGAATGAAATGCATTGAGGTCGGTAAGTCCGTCAGTGAGCTGGCGGATCTGGTGAAGAAAGGGCTGGTAACAATAGAGTTTGCAGTTGTGTTTCTGCAGTTCTTTCAACAATTCCCGAATGAAAGGAAAATGCTCTTCGGCAATTTGTCGTGCATACAAGGCAATTTTCATACTCTACGAAAGTAGCATAAATACCTTTCAGGTATTCGGGCTCCGGAGTATACTTTCAGCGTTGGCTTGTTAAAAAACGGTACCCATTCTGAAATAGAGCCCCTGGTCACCCACCTTGGTCATGGCATACTCAAAACGGATAACCACATCGTAGTAGGTGATCAGGTCGAGGCTCATTCCATAGCCGTATTGCCAGGTATTGCTGAGTTTGTTCTGATTTCCGAACAGTTGATCTGATACATAGCCGGCATCAAAAAAACCGTTCAGGTGCATCGTTATCGGAAAACGCCGGAATTTTGAAGAATTGAGAAAACCGAACTGATAGATTCGTTGCGGAAGGATGTTGAATTTGAGATTTGACCTGAAGAGGGCATAATCCTGTCCGTTCAATACGTAGAGGTCGTATCCTCTGATGTATTCAAGTCCATACCCGAGTGCTCTGCGGTTGAAATAGGGACCCTGATCGCGTTGCAGTATCCGGCCTTTCACCGCCGCACCGGTATACCATCGGCCGCCGAGGGGTTTATAGTACCGAAGTCCCATGGCCAGCGCCCAGATATCAGGTTCATGCGGTAAAATGCCGATTCCTGTTTTGGCGACTTCGAGTTCATACAGCACTCCTTTTAAAGCATAAGGCTGATAGTCGCGACGGTCATAGCGATAACTCCAGGCAATGCCGATGTGTTGCTGGATGGTTCCGCCATCATCAAAGTAGTGCGGGTTCAGCAAGGGTACTGTATCAGCCACTTCAGATCTCCTGTAGTCGATGGTGGTGTTGTAATAGTTATACATCCCTTTCCGTTTGGTGAAACGGACGTAGGTCTGCATTTCTTCCCGCACAAAATCATCGGGGTTTTTATAGAACTGGAGTTTATTGTCGAGCGTATTGTAGGCAATTTCTTTTTGCCGGGTCATGTAAAATCCGGTGCTGAGTCCCCAGGTGAGTTTTTTGTTCAGATACGGGATGGTATAATAAAGTCCTAACCTGCGTGAATAGCCGAATAAAGCCTGGGCCTGAAGGATATCATCGCGTCCGGTGAAATTATCCTGCCGGAGATACATCCCGTAATTGGAGCGGCTGAAGTCTTTTTTGTGGAACCATTCAGTGAAGTTGCGATCGGCAATTTCAAATACCGGTGATGGCCATAAATACCATCTTTCTGTGAGATTGATGTGGATGACCACATGGTTGTTTAACCCCTGAAAATATTTGATATCGACAAAATTGAACAGGGCAATGTTCATCAGGTTCTGCCGGCTTTGTTCAATGGCCGATTCAAGGATGTACATCTGCAACGTGTCGCCCACATGAAACGTAAGTTCGCGGTTGACGATGTATTCACGGGTGCGCCTGTTACCGGTAATGACAATCTGGTCGATGATGGAAGGCTGCAGCCGGATACTGTCGAGCAGTTGTTGCGCTGCGCTTACAGAAGAGATAAACAGAAAGGCGATGAGGAGGAGCAGACTGCGCATGGGTGCGAAGAAAACAAAAAATCCTGACCGCTTTGCAGGGCCAGGATCTGAGTAACCAACGGTTAAATGTTGAGATAGTTCATCAGCGATTCGTACCGGTTTTTCAGGTCTTCCGAATGTTCACTTTGATGATAAGAGGCTATAACATGATAATCGAGGCGGAAGAAAGAAGCCAGTATGCGGCTGAGATCCACTTTGTCGATTTTAAGGGTTAATTCGATACGTGAAGGATCAGGGGTGGCAGAAACTCCTGCACTGAGGATATGCGCACCGTCAGATTCTACAACCTGTGCGATATGACTCATGGAATAATCTAACAATGCAATGTCAAGAATAATGATTCCACCGGGAGTATACACACTTTTACTTTCAGCGAAATACGACACCAGGTCATTTACCGTCACCAGACCGATGTACTCCTGTTCATTGTTCAAAACCGGCACCAGGTCCAGTTTATGCTGAGAAGCCAGCTTGGTAATATCGTATACGTGTTGATTTTCGTATACGAACACCCGGTGGTAACGGATTCCTGCAGCCTCAATGGTTTGCATCGACACCGTTGGGTTTTTTACGTCTGATTTGTAGATGAGTCCGAGGAATTCACGTCCCTTAAGTACCGGCAACGCGTTGACCCTGAGTTCGTCCATCCATGTAAGCGCACGGCCGCAGCTGTCAGTAGGCTTCAGCGGAGGTACGTTGTCGGAGATTAATCGGGCGGCAAACATAAGCGTAGTTTCTTGTGTAACGGGCTCGGATTCTGTAAAGTTCGGCGCAAACATAAGAAGTTCTTTCATTTCCATTCGGGTGTTTCTAATTGACTTTTCTTACAGGAATCGTTATCCGTTGTTTGCAAACCTACACAGAAAAGAGTATGCCGAACTTTCCGGAATTGTAAGGTTATTATTAATCTTGCAACGTGGTGACAAAGCTAAGTGTAAACATTAACAAAATCGCTACGCTGAGAAATGCGCGTGGCGGAAATATGCCCGATTTGTTGCGTGCTGCAGCCGATATCGAGCGTTTTGGTGCCGATGGCATTACAGTGCATCCCCGTCCGGATGAACGTCATATCCGTTACCGCGATGTATATGATCTGAAGAAGGTTGTTACGACCGAGTTTAACATCGAGGGATATCCGTCACCTGATTTCATCGCGCTGATCAGGGATGTGCGCCCCGAACAGGTTACCCTTGTGCCTGATCCTCCGGGAGTTCTTACGTCCAATGCCGGCTGGGATATGATCACTCATCAGGTTTTTCTATGCGAAATGGTGGATTTGTTCAAATCCTTACAATGCCGTGTAAGCCTGTTTGTTGACCCGTTGCCCCATATGATTGAAGCAGCTGCTGGTACAGGTACCAATCGTGTTGAATTGTATACCGAAGCGTATGCGTCGGGATTTCGGTTAAATCCGGATGATGCGTTGAAGCCGTACCTGATAGCAGCACGAAAAGCCGACGAAATGGGCTTAGGCCTCAATGCCGGTCACGACCTGAATCTCGAGAATCTGGGTTATTTCCGCCGCATGATCCCCAATTTACTGGAAGTAAGTATTGGTCACGCTTTAATCAGTGATGCTTTGTACATGGGTTTGGAAGAAACGATCCGTCTCTATAAACTGGCTTTGCAGGATCAGACGGAAGACTGAAATCCCGGTGATTATCCTTCTGTTGGTTCCCAGAGTTCAATCTTGTTTCCGTCAGGATCCATGATCCATGCGAAGTTGCCGTATGGCTGCCGGTCGATCTCTCCAACGATGGTGACACCTTCTTCACGCAGTTGTTCAAGAAGCAGATCGAGGTTTTTTACACGGAAATTGATCATGAAGGGTGATGTGGAAGGTTTCAGGTAATCAGTGCCTTTTTTGAAAAAGGAGAATACAGTAGATCCTTGTTTTCCCGTATCCTGTTCTTTCCACTGGAAACTGTCGTATCCTTTGCCTCCAAAGTTCAACCCCAGATGTTTATCGTACCATGCCTGCAGTTCTTTTGAATTTTCAGTGGTAAAGAAGATACCACCAATACCTGTTACCCGATCACTCATGTAGTTGTGTTTTTATCTGATTAAAGAGTTCGTCCAGCTCCGTATGAGGGATATTCGTATACGGATGGCGTTTGATTTCATTCCGGATATAACGGATACGGTCCTGCGATACAGGGTGTGAGCTGAGCCAGCCGGGAATCTCCACTTCATGCTCCTTGCTGAGCATTTCAAACAGCTGCACCATGCCTTCAGGATTGATCTGATGACGTCGTAATAATTCAAGACCTGAAAGATCGGCTTGTTCTTCGAACGTACGGGAATAACTCAGGTTCTGAAGATTGTGTGCGTTATCTACAATGATGGTCATCAGGCCGTTAACATCGTTGAGGAGCAGACTCAGCAGGAGATACCCCGAAACACTGCGGGTAATAAGGCGCATCGAATGGCGATGTTCCACATGTGAAATTTCATGTGCGAGTACACCGGCCAGTTCTTCCTGGTGGTCCATTTTGCGGAGGATTCCGGTGTATACCATCACTCTGCCATCAGGTAAGGCAAAGGCATTTACAATATCCTCGTCAATAACGGTTATGCGGTACCGTTGATCAAGTTCAGGAGCCATCGCGCGCAGATATTGATTCAGCTTCAGTGACAGTGACGTATCCCGTTCATCAAACCAGCCGGTTCCGTCGTTGTAACTGGCACCCAGCTTATCATCTACCGTACGTGGCAGGAGATCAACAGCCTGTTCCGCAAGCCAGGGTATCGCGAAGAGATAAATGGCGGCACAAAAACCAAGTACTGCCAGTGCCAGACTGATATGCGCCGCGGTGCCCGCTTTCAGAAGCCGGTGATACCACATTCCGCCCCCGGACTCCTTGTTGTAATGAAACCATGCGGTAATAAAATGATGGTTTCTAATTTCAATCGTGCGGCGGGAATCATCGCCCGTACCAATCACCATGAAGTCTTTCTCACGGTGGTTGATTTTCAGGAGTGAAAATGGGAGATTGAACGACCCCTCTTCCTCTGGTTCAATGACCAGTTCCTGCTGTACAGGGTCCAGGTACACCATCACCTGAAAAGGCCGGGCTGTGACACCGTTGAAATACCGGGCTTCCGTCTTCGCTATATAGTTCATTCCGTGATCAGATCACAAAACCGAGATCAAGCATATCTGAAACGTCTTCACCCGTAGCATCCGTATAGGCTTTTTCTGTTTGCACCAGATGGTCCGCTTCAATATTACCGGTAGCTTCAATTTTAGAAAAAACAAAACGCAACGTGCGGGTAACTACCCAGGGATAACCGATTCCAAGGGTGAAGAGCATCAGCAAACCGTTTATGATCAGCAATCCGGCAAAATCACCACCGGTGGCGTTCGAGCGGAAACGGATCTCACGGTCGTGCTGGTGCAGACTCAGCTTGTTGATGTAATAATTGAACAGGTCTTTCTGCCACCAGAATGAATAAATTCCAAGGGTCAGTATGGTAAGGAAATATCCCTTAATGTTGAGCAGAAAATAATCGCTGCCTCTTCCCGCGTATTTAAATTCCGCATCACCAAAGCGGATATTTCCCACTACATATTTCCGGATATTCATGCTAAACCATGCTCCATAAAGTCCCAGAGAGATAATGGTGAAAAAAAGCTCCTTGAAGAAGAAGCCGAAAAATTCTCCTCTTTTACCGCGGTAACCGAAACGGATTCCCCTCCAGCTGGTACGCGACATCCTGTATTTGTAGCTGCCGTGAATAGCCAGTGGAATCAGAATGAGGAATCCTGCATAAAGCCAGATCACACCGGCAATGAGCCAATGGTTGATCATTGCAAAAAATGCCACCCCATAAATGATGGTAAAGATGATGACTGCTTTAATGAATCCTTTAAACATCTCCTTTCCGGTTCCGTGAAATTCAAATCGCGAACCTTCAAACTCGGTCGCACCGTAGAGAAACTGAAGTTGTTTTGCTTTCGCCCAGGGGTAGTATAATCCGAGGGTAAGGAACGTGAGAATCAGGTTAACAATGGCAATGCCGAAGTAGGCGCCACCTTCGCCTTTAAATCCAAGCGGGTATACGCGCTGAGCAGGCTGTGGGGCATTTTCTTGAATAATTTCCATAGGTAAATCAGGTTTGGGAAGACCAAAATAAAAAAATTTTCATATAGATAGTTGGGGAGGAGCAAGAAGGGCAAGCGCTCTGCAGCTCTGTGGCATTGCAGCCCCGAGGCTTTTCCCGCAACTTGCACGGAGTGCATATTGCGGGACGGGACGCAAGCGCTCTGCATCTCTGTAACTCTGTAACTCTGCAACTCTCAATACAAGCTCCTTGTCCGTATCGTGCCTTTAACTTTACGCAATTCGGTCATCACTTTGCTGCTGTATTTTTTGTCGATGTCCAGCACCACATAGCCGATGTCTTCGTTCGTTTTCAGGTATTGGCCAATGATGTTTACTTTCAGCTTCGACATGCAGCCGTTTATTTGTGAAAGTACTCCGGGTACATTTTTATGGATATGGAGGAAACGGTGGGCGTTGGTAATTACGGGGAGACTTAATTCAGGTACCGTAAGACTTCCGTTGGTACTTCCGGTCTCAATGAAGTCAATGAGTTTGCCGGCAACATCTTCTCCGATTGCTTCCTGTGCTTCCATCGTACTGCCACCGATATGTGGAGTAAGAATGACGTTGGGCAACCCCTGTAGAGGAGAGGCAAAAAGGTCTTTGTTGCTCTTGGGTTCTTCCGGGAAGACATCTACGGCAAGTCCGCCGAGGTGACGTTTTTCTATCGAATCCTTCACCGCCCAAACATCCATTACATCACCGCGCGACAGATTGATTAGCACTGCTCCGGGTTTCATCTTTCTCAGCCGTTGTGCATTGATGAGGTTCCTTGTTTCAGCTGACCCGGGAACATGTAACGTGATAATATCTGACTTTTTCAGCAGGTCGTCGAGGTTACGGCTCGACTGCGCATTGCCCAGGCTCAGCTTTGATGTGATATCATAGAAAATAACTTTCATACCAAGTGCTTCAGCCAATACAGAAACCTGCGATCCAATATGACCGTAGCCAACAATACCAAGTGTTTTACCTCTCACTTCGAAACAACCCTCACTCTCCTTCAGCCAAAGGCCGTGGTGAGCCCCATGGCTCTTTTCATACACTCTCCGCATCAGCATGATGGACAAACCGATCACGAGTTCTGCAACGGAACGGGTATTCGAAAATGGTGAGTTGAATACCGCAACACCATTCGCACGGGCTGTATTCATCCGGATCTGGTTTGTGCCGATACAGAAAGCACCGATGGCCATCAGCTTCTCGGCATGCTGCAATACAGATTCAGTAATCTGGGTTTTGCTGCGAATACCGAGAATATGAACTTTCTTCACTTCTTCGATGAGTTCCTGCTCTGAAACTGAACCGTTTAACGTTTTGATATCCGTGTATCCGGCCTTCTTAAAAAGCTGAACAGCAGTAGGATGAACATTCTCCAGCAGGAGAATTTTGAGTTTGTCTTTGGGATAGGAAGTCAGCATATGCAAGATTAATTTTTTCTTCAGTAATGTAGTTTCCGACATGGCCTGATTTTTTAACAGTCCAATGGGATAAAAATCACACCTGATTTGAAACCGGAAGTGCCTTGTCTGAGTATATTTGTGAGACTAAGATCTTCCTATGCAAACACATGTTCCTGCCAAACGTTTCATTACACTCGGACAATTTATCATTGAGCGACAGGCCGATTTCCCTTTTGCGAAAGGTGAGTTAAGCCGGTTACTGCGTGATATAGGTATCGCTGCAAAAATTGTGAACCGGGAAGTGAATAAAGCAGGACTTGCGGATATTCTGGGTGACCATGGCGAAACCAATGTTCAGGGAGAAGATCAGAAAAAACTCGATGTATATGCCAACGACCAGTTTATAAAAGCGCTGGGTGCAGGTGGTGAATGTATTGCCATTGCATCAGAGGAAAACGAAGATCTGGTTGAAATCCAGAGTAAAGTATCGAAAGATGCAAAATATGTTGTGTGCATCGACCCGCTTGACGGCTCCTCAAATATTGATGTAAATGTCAGCATCGGTACTATTTTTTCAATTTATCGCCGGACGGATGAAGCTTCAGGAACAACATCGATGAAAGATTTCATGCAGAAAGGTACTGAGCAGGTTGCGGCCGGATATGTGATCTACGGATCTAGTACTATGTTGGTTTATACCACAGGAAGAGGAGTAAACGGATTTACGCTGGATCCGAGTATCGGGGAGTTTTGTCTTTCACATCCTGACATGAAAATTCCGGATGGAGGAAACATCTATTCCATTAACGAAGGAAATTTTGGTCATTTTCCGGAAGGAGTGAAGCGGTATATCCGCTGGTGCCAGGAAGAAGACAAGTCAACCAAACGACCTTATTCGGCACGCTACATAGGATCCCTTGTCGCCGATTTTCACCGGAACATGATTAAAGGCGGTATTTATATTTATCCACCCACCGGGAAGGCACCCAACGGGAAATTGCGATTGCTGTATGAATGTAATCCGCTGGCTTTTATCATTGAACAGGCCGGAGGGAAAGCCTCAAACGGACATCAGCGGATTCTTGAAATCCAACCGGAATCATTGCACCAGCGTACCCCTCTTTTTATTGGTTCTTCCGAAATGATTGATAAGGTGGAGGAGTTCCTTAAACAGGCTTAATTCGCCTCAGTTTTTCAACTACTTGAGTATCTGAATCTTGCCGTTCACCTAAAAGAATAGGTGCAAACACTTATTTTTAGTACATTGCAGCCTATAATCGGGTTATTAAAGAAACGCGAAAGAGGAAGGAATTGTCAGTCCGTTTCGGTTTCCCCGGTTCCGGAAAGCAAATAATTAAAACATGAAACCATATTTTACCAGAACCTGGAGCATGTTGCTCTTTGTCTTGTTATTGAGCTATACGCAAGTGTCGGCTCAGATCTATCGGTACACTAACACGTTAACCGGTGCGCCCAATATTGTAGCGGCAAATGCAACCGGAAGCAACCTTACTCGTGTGAATGGCCTGGCCTCTTCTACGGCATGTGCCACCGGATTTACTTCGGTGAACTGGTCAACAGCCGGTATTGTTATTTTATCTGCGCAGGCGTTGGAAATTACAGTGACTCCCAATGCGGGATATTATCTGAACATGACCAGCTTTACTTCGGGTATGCGCAGAAATACAAATGGTCCGCCCATTGTACGTTTCGCTTACAGTACAGATGGTGGAGTGACCTGGGTGCAACAGCCTACTTATCAGGCGCCCTTCCTCGCCGGTTGCGGAAGTGTACAGGTGGGTACCTGGGATTTTCCTGATTTCAGTGTTGGCTCGGCAATTAAGTTCCGGATCTATGGATTCTCGGCGGTTAACTCAACCGGTCAGCTTCAGATTATTAACCTGAATCTGAATGGTACGGTTTCTACAACTCCTATTGGTACTCCTGCTACAATAACCTCACAACCCTCTGCCTTGACTGTTTGTGAAGGTCAGAGTGCAACATTTACCGTTGCTGCTGCGGGTGTACCTGCACCCACCCTGCAATGGCAGGTAAGTAACAACGGAGGTGTTTCCTGGTCAAATATCTCCGGCCAGACATCAACTACTTATTCATTCACAACCTCTATTGGTGACAACGGTAAAAAGTACCGTGCATATACTTCCAATACCGGGGGCAGTGATACTTCAGCATCTGTCCTGCTTACAGTGAATCCTCTGGCAACAGTAAATGCAGGCAGCAATGCCAGTATCTGTGAAGGCAGCAGTTATACATTAGCGGGTTCAATAGGCGGCGGAGCATCTTCCGCTACCTGGTCCAGTGCCGGTGACGGAACCTTTGCCAATCCATCCGTGCTGAATACTACCTATACACCGGGTCCCGCTGATATCAGCAATGGTTCTGTGTTGCTTACACTGACTACCAATGATCCTGCCGGTCCCTGTGGTGCGGCTTTTGCTTCGATGATCCTGACAATTGATGATGCAGCTACCGTTAATGCCGGTTTAGATCAGTCGGTTTGTGCAGGCGGAACAGTCTCTGTTAGTGGAAGCATCGGCGGAAGTGCAACAAGTGCCAGCTGGACCACCAGCGGTGACGGTGTGTTTCTCAACAGCAACAGCCTGATTACAATTTATACACCCGGTACTACCGATCTTGCCAACGGAACTGTTTCCCTTACACTTACGACCAATGATCCGGCCGGAGTGTGCGGACCTGTTTCTGACGCACTGATTGTAACCATACAGCCTGTTGCAACTGCCAATGCCGGCAGCAATGCCAGCATTTGCGAAGGCAGTAGCTATACATTGTCTGGAGCGATTGGAGGTGCCGCAGTATCTGCTACCTGGTCAACGGCAGGTGATGGTTCCTTCGCGAATACTTCACAACTGAATACGACTTATACTCCGGGCTCCGCTGATATTGCCAACGGAACGGTTGTATTAACATTAACTACCAACGACCCTGCAGGCCCCTGCGGTGCGGCCGTTTCAACAATGACATTGACCATCGATGATGCAGCAACAGTAAATGCGGGTACTGATATCAGTATCTGTGAAAATGGAAGTGCGGCACTTTCCGGAAGTATTGGTGGCAGTGCTACGAGTGCAACATGGACTACCAGCGGTGACGGAAGTTTCGTGAACAGTTCAAGTCTTACTACTACCTATAATCCTGGCAGTGCAGATATTACTGCAGGCACAGTTACCCTTACTTTAACCACCAATGATCCTGCTGGTGTTTGCGGTCCTGTTGCAGACGCACTTACCTTAACTATTCAAACTTTACCGGTAGTTGACGCCGGCCTCAATGCAAATATCTGCAGCAGCAGTGCGGCAAGTTTGTCCGGATCTGTTTCCGGAAGTGCAACCAGCGGAACCTGGAGTTCAGCAGGCGATGGATCATTCAACAATGCAAACCTCCTCAACGCCGTATATACTCCGGGACCCAATGATATTCTCAATGGTTCAGTAATACTGACCTTGACTTCTGCAGATCCTGCAGGTCCATGCGGCAGCGTAAGTGATCAGGTCACCATTACTATTACCAGCCCTCCGGCAGTACCGGGTGCCATCAGCGGCTTGAATGATGTATGTCCGGGCACAAATGGTGTTGCCTATAGTATCGCTCCGGTGCCGGGTGCCACTTCCTATATCTGGACCAGTCTGCCCTGGGTTACTATCAACGGTGGCGGAACAAACGTCACAATGGATTTTGCCACCAATATTACCAATAGCGGTACATTCATCTGGGTTCGTGCAGCCAACGGTTGCGGTGTGAGTGCAGATTCCAGCAAGCGCTACATCCGTCATGCTATTGACAAGCCAACTTTCGTTACCCCGCAAACGGTAGTATGCCCCAATACAACCGGTGTACTCTATAAGATCAAGGAAATTCAGGGGTACTTTACCATTACATGGTCAGTGCCTGCCGGATGTACATTCACCAATCTGAATGACTCCATGGCATTGGTTGACTTCGGTCCTTCTTTTACCGGTGGCAGTATCACGGTTACCGCTACACATCTTTGTGTCACCACAACACAGTCCGTTACGGTTACACCCGGAACTTCCAAAACGCCTGCAGCCATCAGCGGACCTGCATATGGCGTATGTGATTCTACGGTTACCTATTCCATTGCACCAGTAAGTGGTGCCGTCAGCTATTTATGGACTGCACCGGCCAATGCCACTATTATCGGTCCTGCGAATGGTTTATCAGTAACAGTTCAGTTTAATCCGGCATTTACCCTGGGCGTATTATCAGTGGTGTCGCTGAACAGCTGCTCCATCGCATCTTCACCGCGTAATCTCACCGTGAGAGGAAATCCGCAGGCTCCCAGTGCAGTGAGCGGACCGTCTACTGTTTGTGCCTTCCAGGCAGGTGTAGTATTCAGCGTGACTCCTGTGCCCGGTGCCTGGTCGTACAGCTGGACAATTCCTTCCAGTGCAACGCTTGTTTCCGGTCAGGGCACTACTTCCATTACTGTTAACTTCGGTGCCAATGGAGGAAATATCAATGTTCGTTCTGTAAGACCATGCGGTACCAGCGGTGCCTTCTCAAAAGGCGTGACCGTAAACTGTCGTCTTTCTGATCTCGTAAGCGGTGTGACAGTGAGTCCAAATCCTGCCGGTGATCAGCTACAGGTCCTCGGTATCCAAAGTACTTCTGAAGAGCTGAATTATCAGGTGCTGGATGTGACCGGACGCCTTGTTGCAAGTGGCAGCTGGAATTCGGGAGATGTATACCGTTTGTCAGTTTCAGAACTGCAAAACGGACATTATCTCCTGCATGTATTTAATAACGAAATACAGAGCAGCACCGGATTTATCGTTGCGCACTAACACATCATTGGGTATTCAAAAAATCCTTAAAGCCGGAGCATGTTGAATTCTCCGGCTTTTTTATTGATCATCGGGTTGCCTTCTTTCTAATTTTACAGCGTGGATCAGTCTACTGTACTTATTTCGGAAAAGGGTCGCCGGTACCGGCTACATTGGTCGCCAGCACATCTCCTGCATCAGGGGAAGTACAGTAAGGTAATACTGGCAGAGGATGATGATGGAGTCAGGTATGCAGCGAAGATTATCCGTGAAAACACCTCGGTAGCTGAAATTTCCCTGCCTGTTTCGCATCCGGTATTGTTGCCACCCGTTGATTACTGTGCATTTGAAAATGGAGTGGTGTTTTTTATTCCGTATTTCAAAGGGCAACCGCTCATCACTTTCCTGAATGAGGCTGCTGTCACCGGCCGGACCGAACACATTATTGCCGTACTGCAACAGCTGACTGCAGGATTTACTGCTTTGCATGAGGCGGGTTGGTATCACGGAGATGTAAAGCCGGAAAACATACTGGCAGGATACACAGAAGCGGGGAGTCCGGAAGTACGAATAGTGGATTTCGGTAAGGCATCACCGATAGGACACATGCCGGCCGCATCCACCGGGTTTAATCTGCAGTATGCAGCTCCTGAAGTGATTCTTTCAGCCCGGAACATCACCGATCAGCGCGCGGATATTTACTCCCTGGCGTTGCTCCTTTATGAGTGGATGGAAGGCAGGCATCCGTTTGTACATTCAAATCCTGAAATGATGATGCATCTGATGATGGCGGCTCCTCTACCTGTTCCCCGGGAAATCGGGGAAGGTGTAAAGGATGTACTTCTGAAGGCGATGCAGAAACCTGTTTTTCGCCGACCACCGGCCATGTTGTCTTCAGCAGAAGCCGGAGAGAAACTACAACAGGCGATGAATCTTCGCTGGAACAGTATGAGTGATTTTATTGAAGCGTTACTGGCATTCCCTGACCTGTTGAAGCCTCCTGCTGTAAGAACCAAACGTTCATGGTGGAAATGGTAACTGTAGCCTGCAGCCTATGGCTGTGACAGCTCCTTCACCGCCAGCCAGGCCATGAGTCCCGCTCCGATCTGTAAAGCGTCTTCTTCAATGTCAAACGTAGGAGTGTGCACCGAGGAGGTGATTCCTCTGGCTTCATTGCGGGTGCCAAGCCGGTAAAAGCAGGCGCTGGTTTGTTGTGAGAAGAAAGCAAAGTCTTCTGCAGCCATCCAGATGTCCAGGTCGAGTACATTTTCTTTCCCGAGGTATTCTTCCGCATTCCGGCGAGCCGATGCCGTTAGCACTTCGTCGTTGACCAGGGCAGGATATCCTTTTCTTATTTCAAACTCCAGGGTGCCTCCCATGGATTGTACGAGCTGATGCGCCAGCTCCAGCATGCGCTGATGGGCTTCTGTTCTCCATTTCTCGTCGAGGGTGCGGAACGTACCTTCAATGTACACTTCGTTGGGAATTACATTGGTGGCGCCGTTGGCGATGACCTTACCGAAGGAAAGTACACTTGGCATGGTTGGATTCGCAACACGGCTCACGATCTGCTGCATGGTTACGATCAGATGCGAGGTAATGAGGACAGGATCAATATTAAGATGTGGCATGGCACCGTGTCCGCCTTTGCCTTTCACGCGGAGATATAATTCGTCGGTGCTGGCCATGTAGATGCCACTGCGGAACCCGACTTTACCGGCCGGAATCAGCGGCATTACATGTTGTCCGAGAACACCTGCCGGCTTCGGATTCTCAAGTACTCCTTCTTTGATCATCATCGATGCTCCTCCGGGAAGTTTTTCTTCTCCGGGCTGAAACAGGAGTTTCACCGTACCTTCAAACTGATCTTTGAGTTGAAGCAAAATCTGCGCAGCGCCTAACAAAGAAGTAGTATGCACATCGTGGCCACAGGCATGCATCACGCCTTCGTTCCGGCTCTTGTACGGCACGTCGTTGGCTTCGGTGATCGGCAGCGCATCCATGTCGGCACGTAATGCGACAGCACGTTTGCCGGGATTTTTTCCTTCGATGATCCCAACCAGACCGGTTCCTGCTACCTTTTCCTGAAAGCGGATACCCATCTCCGTTAGTCGTGCTGCCACGTAGGCCGATGTTTCATATTCATGAAACGAAAGTTCGGGGTGCATGTGCAGATGACGACGTGTGCTGACGAGGTCGTTTTGCAGGGTTGCGGCCAGAGCCTGAATCTGAGAAGCCTTGATCATAGGCTCAAAGGTAGTACGTTCGGCGGGAATCAGAAAGCATCAGAAGTCGAGACCGAGGGAGAAGTAGAAAATACGGTCCTGAATCTCACCATCGTCAACACCCCAGGCCCAGTCGGCACGCAGGAAATAGCCCAGCACACGGCTGCGCAAGCCAAATCCGAAGCCGCCCACCAGAGGTTCTACCGTTTTGGTAACGGTGATGGTGATCGGATTTCCTTCGTAATCCTTGCGGAAGAGCGCATTGTTTTTAGAATAAGGAGAGGAGCCGGTCCAGGCGGTGCCGATATCACCGAAACCAATAATCTGGAAGTTCCGGATGAAATCAGAACGGATGGGCTTGTTGATGAGGTACTGGAAGATCGGCACACGCACTTCACTATTGATGAGCGCAAAACTGTTGCCGTTGCGGATGTTCTGAACGAAGCCGCGCATATTGGTGGCCAAAGCCTGAAAGGCATAGTTCTGCGAACGGTCTATTTGAATGTTGTAGTTGAAATTATCGGTTGGCACAAAGGCATTGTCGGTGGAGCCGAGATAATAAATGAGTTTCTGTGTGCCAATCGATGTGCTGGCGGCAAACCGGTTTGCCCAGATGATCTGACGGTGGAGCTTGAGGTAATGACGTACATCTGCACCGAAAACAGCAAGGTAGGAATTGTTCAGTTCCACTTCGCGGAATAGCTCGCCAAAAACTTTGTAGCGTAGTCCATTGTAGAGATTGAGCCCTGTGCTGACGGTGTTGTCGTATACGAGTTCTCCGCGCAGCGATCCCCAGTCCTGATAGGCATTCGGCAACAGCAGGTTGTATTGGTCGGTGCTGAGTGTAACGAGACGGTCGTGACGATAGGCGGCTGTTCCGCGCAGACTCATCAGGTCGTTGAACGGCCAGCTCACCTGATATTTCAGTTCATGCGTGTGAATCTTGAAATAACTGAGCTGCGTAAAGTCTTCACGGGCCTGGCGGTAGAAAGAGATGCGCTTGTCAAGCCGGTGTTTGAGGTTTTCGTAGCTGACGTAATACTCGTTGGAATTCAGATTACCACTCAGACGGAATCCTCCTACAATACGATAGTCATCAAATAAATCGTTGATGCCGATTTTGAATAATGCGTTGAGTCCGGGATAGAAATAGACAGCACCACCGGTGTATGACTGATACGTTTCGTTGAGGAGGTTGTTGTCAAGCTGTGTCAATACATAGTTGGCGTTGAAGGCAACTTCGTAGTTCCTTTGTTTGGGAACCATGTAGGAAGCGGTGTCAGGCCCGGTTTTGATGAGCTGATCAAAGGTTGAACTTGTATCAGTTGTCGCAGCAGGATTGGTGACCGCAGCAATCGTGTCTGTTATGGGTTTTGCCGGTGCACTCTCTTTTTTCGGTTTCTTAGCCGGAAAATCCGATTGGAAAACATAATTGTTGATGTCAATCGTGGATGATGTGTCAGGGTGGCTGACATTACCGCGCGGATTTTGTTCTACAACTTTTACGGTTGTGGTGTTGCCGTTGTTGTTGCTTTTTTCCTGCTGAACAGGAGCCGGAGATAATGTGCGTTCACGGTGCAGCGCCCAGGCTGTCTTTTTCAGCGGTGAGGTAAAGCTGGTGTCTATGCCGTTTACCGGGTGAAGAAAGATGTTGTATTTGCCTTCAATGGTGACTAGCTCCGCCTGCCGGGTGCCGCGAGGGTTGATGTCCTGCTGAAGAATGCCCCGGCTGTAGTTCGTCTGCGGAATAGTTTTTACGATATAACGGTAGTGGATAGCCGTATCGATATAGGCTATGGTGCTGTCGAGGTTGGCGGCGTAACGGTTAAAAATGCCGTTTTCATCACTGAGGTAACTGAAGTGCGAGGAGTCCATCATCATGGGCTGCACTTCGTTGATGCCGGGCGTATTGGTGAGTTGCAGCAACTGCGACGACCGGTTCATATAGTCATACAGGAAAATGTCGGTTGATTTCGGCACGTCCAGATCAGCTGCCTGACGAATGGGTGTCGGGCGCAGCGTGTCTTCGATACGCGTGGAGCTGAACACCAGATAACGGTCGTTGAGGACATAGCGTGGAGAGAAATCATCCCAGCGGTCCTTGGTTAACTGAATATAGGTTTTGGTGCGCGGACTGAACGTAAAGATATCCGACTGCCCTTTCTGCACAGCTGAGAGTGTGATCTCCGATCCGCTGGAGTTGAACGAGAAATCGAGGACCTTGTCGAAGTAGAAAAATTTATTCGTCTCTTTCTTGATCTTCCGTTTCCCCGGAGTGTAATAGTCGAGCCAGAGTTTTCCTTTCTTCTCTTTTATCGCGGCGAGATAACGTCCCGAAGGATGCCAGGCGAGAGTAGGGTAGCTAAGGTCCTGAGTGATGTTTACAGATTTGTATCCGCCTTTCGATACGCGGCGGGTTTTCTTCGCCCGAACATCGTACATCCATACTTTGTAACGGCCGAGTTCATTCGTTACCCAGGCAACCTGATTGCCATCGGGACTCACTTTCACCTGACTTACATAACGCCCCGGTTTCCGCAGCGTAACAAGTGGAGATCCCGGAGGCAGCTTCCGTAAATTTTCATCTTCAAAATACAAGCGCTGATAGTAATCGTACCAGCTCTTGCTGAGTTCCTTCATCGGCACACCAAGCACATATACAAATCCGCTTTCGATGTTACGGTTGATGCGGGTCATGTAGAGGAGATTCGATACTGAACTCGGACCATACGTCTCTACAATGAAATTCCAGAGTGAAGTACCTGCAAACTGTGCTTCCTGTCCGCTGAGGTTGTTGAAATTGCGGAACCGTCGACTCATCATCGCGTCGCGCATGCGATTGTCTTCGTTCGCTGTCCAGCCTTTGGACACATAGGCCACCAGTCCGTTCACGTACCATTCCGGCAAATTCAATAATACTGCACTCTGCAAGCGGTCCTTGATACTTCCGCCATACATCAGCTGGTTGATCATCACCTGTGCCACGCCGGCTCTGATCTGCTCGCGGAAATGACGGTAATCGCCATCAAAGTACACCAGGATCTTATTGCCGACGATGCGGGTGAGTCCGCCGGTATTGGTATTCTGCTCTTCGCCCTCTAATCCGATATTACTTTGCTTGAGATCCGTAAGGCGGTTATAGATCATAAACTGAAAACGGCCATTGATCCGGTAATCGAAGAGTTTTTCGATTTCGGCGATATCGGCTTCAGCGGTACGGCCGGTGTAGATGGCCAGCTCTTGTCCGCCGAGGTAGAAATACGTATCAAAATTGGTGAAACGGTAGAAGGTCCACAGGAAATCATTGTACTGCACCCTGTTCTTACCGAAGTTCATCTGCACGCCGCGGGTAAACTGCGCGCCCGCCATTCCCGGCAACAGCAAGGGGAACAGGGCCAACAGGAGGAGACGGCGCAAAAGGAATTTGCTCATAGAATCGCTCTGGCGAAGGTAGGTATTTTCCGAACGAGACCGGCAACACATGGTTTCAATAACGACGGAGGAAAGCAGCATATTACCTACTTTTGACACCTCGCTGACCGAAACAACATGTCAACAAAAAATGAAGTAGCCCGCCGTTCCGATATTACCATCGGTGTGGAATTGAATAGTGAAAAGCAACCCGTTGGTCTTCAATGGAAAGCCGAAGATTCGGGCATGGAAGGAGAAAAAGCGGCCAAGGCCATGATGCTCGCTTTATGGGATAAAGCCGACCAGAGTTCGATGCGCATCGACCTGTGGACACATGAGATGACGGTAGAAGAAATGGAGTTTTTCTTTTTCCAGACCCTCAACAGTATGGCCGACACCTACCAGCGCTCCACAGGCGATACCGGCTATGCCACCGAACTGCGCAACTTTGCCCAGCGCTTCGGGAAGGATAAAAAAGTAATCAAGTAAATACTCAACCGATGATCCGCACCGCTGTTTTTGTAAAAAGTTCAGGTAAAGTTGACCAGTTACCACCGGCCGACAAGCCCGAATTTGCCTTCATCGGACGATCGAACGTGGGGAAGAGCAGTCTCATCAACTACCTCACCAACCACAAAGAACTCGCGAAGACCTCCTCGAGTCCGGGCAAGACCCAAACCATCAACCATTTCCTCATTAACAATAGCTGGTTTCTGGTCGATCTGCCGGGTTATGGCTATGCGAAAGTCTCGCAGGAAAAGAGGGCAGAGTGGGACAAAACCCTCTTCAAATACCTCAATGCCCGTACCAACCTCATGTGTGTGATGGTACTCGTAGATGTGCGGATTGAACCACAGAAAAGTGATATCAATTTTCTCAACAAACTCGGCGAAGCCGGATTGCCGGTGGTGGTGGTATTTACCAAAGCAGATAAAATCAACAAAGCAACTCTTGACGGTAATGTAGAGAAGTTCCGTGCTGCATTGCTGGAATATTGGGAAGAAACACCGCCATTTTTTATCACCTCTGCAGAACGGCAAATCGGCAAGGACGAGCTGATCGCATTTATTGAAAAGGCGTGTAAGGGTTTTGTGAAGGAGTGAAGGTGATTGGACGGATGCTTACCGTTGTTTAGTGTTGGTTGTCCTAAAAACGAGTTATTAATAGTTACTGGAGCATTTATCGTTTTAAACGCGGCGAAAACGGCGACTCGCAACGTCCCGATAGCTATCGGGAGCAGGGAAATCTTCATAACATTAAAAACATTTTAACCATTTAACACTTTAACTCCCGCCTTGCGGGATTAACATTTATAATACTTATAACCTTCCCCCGACGGTAACCTCAGTTTAATTCAGGATTTTTCTTAAATTTGATTGATGCTCCTCCGCTCCAACACCTTCACCTCCTCCGGCGGCTATTTGCTGGCACCCTACAATACTGTGCACAAATTTGCGGCTCTCGTGCTGGATGATGTGGAAAGGGTGGTGATTGGGGATAGTTCGCTGAGTTCTTCTGTCAGTGAGAATGTGTTTGAGAATTCAAACTATGGTATCTATGCCAATAATACAGGATTTGAAGTGTACAATTGCACGTTTAGTTCTATTTCACCACTTGATCAGTCGCTTGCCTTGAACAAGTATTACGGAAGTTGTATTTATAGTAAGTCATCCTCCGACTACAACGACAGGCATGCCATTGTTGGTAATAAAGATTATTCACTTTCGTATCCGGCTACTTCAAAACAGAATCACTTTTATTCATCGTATCAGGGAATCGTTTCTTTAGGTGAAATGAACCTAAAGGTGTTCAATAATGAGTTTGGTGATCCGGATGTGGCTTCGGAAGGTCCTACTGTATTTTCAGTGTTAACAGGCAATTCTTCAATTAAGCAAGTGTATATCGCCCGTGAAAATACATTTAACAATTTCAAGGTAGGTGTACGTGCTTTTGGTTTGAACTATCAGGGGCTTTATCATATAGGAGATAATTATTTTGAGAAAGCCAAACCCAACATCCCCTCGAACCCTACCGCCTTCCAGGGAACTGCAATATGGGTGGGTAATTCTTTGAGGTTACCTGGTGCTGCAGAAACACCTTACCTTAAAATCTTTAATAACCGTATCGGAAATCCCGAAACCAATACGCAGGCACGCATCGGTATTTTTGTTTCTTCTATTGTTGATCCACTGATCGAGAATAACGATATTTATTATCAGGTTGACGCAGTGCCCTCTTACCCAGTTGTAGGAATATGGACACAAAACTGTATGAATCCAAAGGTGGTGGACAATAACATTCTAAATACAGAGAGTTACGCTTCCCATTCAAATTTGATGACGGGCATCCGTTCAGATATGAATACACAGGGATGCTTTAGCAGAAACCATCTGAATTATCTGGGCAATAGTTTTCACTTTATGGGCCCTCATGGACAAGTTGGCTTTGCCGAAAACGAAATGAATTATTATGACAATGCGATCTTTATAAACAATGCCGAAATTGGTGTACAGGGTTTTGCAGATGTCAACAACAGTATTTACCGTTCTGACGATAATAAATTCTATCATGATTTGCTCAGCCAACCGGAAAGAGTGATTGGTAGTACATTGAGTAGTGTTGGTATTTCTTGGATTTATAATGATTCAAACAGTCAACTATTTAATCCAGATGTTGATGACAATATTAATATTTTCCTCGTTGATGAACAAGGAAAAACTCCTACACTAGATCCGGTCGAATGTCCGGAAATTATCAATCCAATTGCTCGTAACATGGCTTATGGATTTATTGTCCGCGATACCGCCAGGTATGATGAAACCTATGCTCCATACTTCAGTTACCATGCTAAACGGGGAATGTATAACATTCTCAAAGGTAATCCGCAGCTTCTGGATATGGATGATTCAACGGATGTATATTACAATACATTTTTTGATGAAATGCAATTGAGTAATCTGGCGAAGTTTGATAGTGTGCATCAATTTACAGAAGATGGAGAAATTGAATCTGCGCAGGCAATTTTAAACAGCATAGAGGATACCAATGCGATTGAGGAATATTGTAAGGCTGCTTTTGGTATTGGTATCAATAAGCTGCATTTAGATTCGGTATTATCCAATGCAGACAGTTCCGGTTTTTATGAAATTGCTGATATGCACGCCTTAACCACCGGAGATGCGGCATTTATATCAAGGAACATGTTGTTTTATGAAATACACGATGGGGTGTTGGGTGGTGGTTCAAGGCTGGCACAAATTAGAAAGCCGCAGAAAACAACATTTAAGGTTGAGCTGTATCCGGTACCTGTAAAAGATATTGTGTATTTTATATATGAAAATGGAATACCTGATGCAGTTGAAATATACGATGTACAGCAAAGACAAATACTTAAAACTATTATTGTCAATCGAATGGAAGTAGAATCACTATCACCGGGTAGTTACATCGTACGATTCCTGCAAGGCAACGATGTTCTGACCACAAAGAAACTCATCAAGGTAAAATGAGAGGTTTAAAATTCATGTACTCTATTCTGCCAATATGGTTGCTTGGTGTGGTCTCAAACCAATGTCATGCGCAATTCAATAACGATTATTGGCTGTTCGGTGATAGTGTTGGGATAAATTGGATGAATTCATCAGGTCCATCATTATTCAAATCTAAGCTTAAAGGCAGAGGTACATCGGTATCGCTTTCCGATAGTTCTGGAGTTTTAATTTATTCTGGAACTGGACAAAATTCAACGGTAAATGACAGAACGGAAACTTACAATAAGTACAATTTGGAAATACCTAATAGTGATAGTATTTGTGGTGAAGGATGGTACCATGAAATGTTACTGATTCCTGACCCGGTAAATGACTCGTTAGTCTTTCTAATTACTATCGGAGTTAATATTTGGGATGGGCTATATTATACCATTATTAACTACAGAGCTAACAATGATTCTGGAATGGTAATTCAGAAAAATGTTCAACTTCAGAACGTACCCGCCTTTGACGGGCTAACCGCTGTTCAACACGGGAACGGCAGAGATTGGTGGGTGCTGTTTAAAAAATGGGATGGTACAGGTCAGGTGGGAAATAATATTACTTACAAGTATTTAGTTAATGCTAATGGTATAAATCTATATTCATATCAAAGTATTGGACCAATTAATTCTACAAATTTAGGTCAACTTATTTTTAACTTAAATTCATCTAAATTAGTTGCCGTTAATTTGCGTGGCTTGATATCAATTTATGATTTTGACAGATGTACCGGACAACTATCTCAGCCCATTACTATCGAAGCAGAACGATCTGGCCCTCCATATCCATACTATATTTCTGCCGCCTTTTCACCGGATGACAGCAAGCTTTATATAATGAGTGTCTCCCCTGCAAACTTACCTGGGGAAAGTGATACCTTATTTCAATTTGACTTGAATGCTCCAAATATTGCAGCCAGTAAGCAAGTAATCTATGTGTATCCCACCTATGAATCTGGCATGGGAAATATGAAACTCGCACCGGATAATAAAATTTACATTACTGCCGCTGATGAGATAGCCAGCATTCCATATCCGGATTCATTGTTCACCACCATTAACAACAACCTTAGCGTCATCAATTACCCGGATAGCTTAGGCATAGCCTGTGACTTCCAGCCTTTCAGTTTTAACCTAGGTACGGGAAGAACCTATTTCGGTCTCCCCAACAACCCCGATTACGAGCTGGGCGCCTGGGTTGGTAGTCCCTGTGATACGCTAACTGTGGGCCTCAACCCCGGCCTTTCTCCAGAGGAGAGGGGAGCGTGGATACAGGCATGGTATAACCACGAATGGAATATGATTCACGTCAACGCCGCGCAGTTGAAAGGGAGGAAAGGGATGTTACGGTTATTTGATATTGAAGGCAGAATCGTTTTCGAAAAACCGGCGGAGGTGTTGGCAGGAGGGTATTATACGACGGAGATTTATATGAATGAAATTTCGGAAGGGGTTTATGTCGTCAACCTGGTCACGGACAGGGAGACGTTGTCTTTTAAAACGATGAAATACTGACTAACGTCGGCTATTGCCATTTAAACGCGGGGAGCGCAAAGAGGCGCAGCGGGCGCAACGAATGTTCTTCAACATTTTAACATTTATAACTCTTAAAACTCTTATAACATTTATAACTCTTATAACATTTATAACCCTTATAACATTTATAACTCTCATAACCCTCTTACAGATCAGGGATGATGCTCCAATTCACCCCTGACGTTCGCTTCGCTCAGTCAGGGCCTGCGGCAATTCACTAATTCTTCTTGTATGTCGCGACGTGGCGTTCTTTCTTGGTGTCGTAAATGTCGGCGAGGGTCACTAAAATGCCGGTTTCTTCTACGCCGCCAAAGTGATCGTTGACTGAGGTGCCGA
The DNA here is from genome assembly GCA_046330075.1 of Bacteroidia bacterium. GTDB lineage: Bacteria > Bacteroidota > Bacteroidia > AKYH767-A > OLB10 > JAJTFW01. Next base: position 133,595 of record JAXLTL010000002.1, read on the forward strand.
AAGTGCGCATCGTTCCACTGAGGTTCATGTAGGCATTGATGAGCGGCGGAATGTTTTCTCCTCTTGCGCGTACATGTTGGTTGAGGATACGGTGTCCTTCTTTGTAGGGAAGTCCGTTGAGTTCTTTTTCAAACGCCTGCATGTCGTGCATCGGTTTCAACTCCTGCATGGGCAGCACCAGTTTGTCGGGATCGGGAAAATAGTGTTGCATGAAATGGAGAATCATGTCGCGGGCTTCGGTGTTGAAGTGCGTGTACATGGTTACTTTGCCGAAAAAGTATTTTATCTCCGGATAATCTACGTGGATGGCACCGAGTCCGTCCCAGAGGTTGTCGAGGGTGAAGAGTCCCTGACGGTTTTCCGGACGCGGCTGATATTTCGGCTGCACAAAGGATCTTCCTAACTCTATCGTATAGGGGAAGTATTCGCGGATGAACTTTTCGCTGAAGTTGAAAATCTCTGCGGTAGCAAGTTCGTACACGCCTTTATCGTCAACTCCCGCATCTGCGCAGCGGATGAAGCGGTAACCGCCCATGATCTCTTTTGTTTCGGGATTCCAGGCGATGAGTTGTTCGTAGCATTTTTCGCAGGTGTCGAAAATGTCAAGGTCGCAGTCGAGCCCGGTGCCGCCGCCTGCATCGCGGAAGGTAAGTTCGCGGAGCCGGCCGATTTCGCGGAGTACGTTGGGCGCGTTGTGCTGGTTGACAATGTATAAATGCTTCCCGCCGTTGTTGGTCACCCGCACAAATCGCTCGGGCGTGAGCTCCTGCTCAAGCACAGTTACAGGGACGGGTGGGATAAGCGCTTGCATATTCATGGACGAAAGTCGTCGCGACCTTCGGCTAAATTATAGATATGTTCCTTGATTTTATCCGCCCACTGTCCGTCGTTGTACTGAGATGTCAACACTGTATGTTGAATAGGTTTGCCAAAACGGATATGGATGTTTTTTCCGAGCTGATGATACATCTCATCCATGAGATAAAACATCTCTATATTGGCTTTGATACCGAGCTTGCCGCGGATCAGGGAAAGGTTGTAGAAGAAGTTGGAGTTTTTTCCGGTGATGTGGACGGGAATGATATTGCGCTGGTATTTTTTTGCCTTGGTGACAAAGCTTTTTTTCCATTGCAGATCGCGGATTACTCCGTTTTGCTTGCGGCTCACGAGTCCCGCGGGAAAAATGATCACCACACCTTCGCCGGCATAGTAAGTATCGATCTGATCGAGTACCTGCGCAGTGTTTTTGCCGTGCTTGTTTACACCCACAAATACATCTTCCAGGTTTTTGATGTTCATCAGTAAGTCGTTCACGATGAACTTGAGATCTTTTCTCTTTTTCGCTGTGGCCTGAATGAGGGCGATGCCGTCGAGTCCGCCGATCGGATGGTTGGAGGCAACAATACAGCCGCCTTCCGCCGGAAGATTTTCGAATCCTTCTACGGTGACTTTTACACCAAACTCGTTGATGATGGCGTCCACAAAATCGAATGATTTCTTCTCTCCGTTTATGGCGAGAAATGCATTGATATGATCCTCGTGGATGATGCGTTTGATGTAGCGGAGTGCGAATCCGGGAAGCCATTTTACTAAAGCCGGGTTCTTGCTCCGGATGACTTCTTCTACATCGATGAACTTTTTGGTAGGTTGGTCGCTCATAGCGTCGGGGCCGAAAATAGCGCATCAGCAGCGATTTGAGTGGTTTTCCAGCTTTTTCATTGGTTTTCAGGGATTTTTTCGCCGAAATAGGCTGGTTTTTCTTCAGATTTGCCGACCTTTTTGTAAACTGTTGATTTTCAGGGAAGATCTGTTGCCGGATGTTCTCCCACTTTTCCCCCTTTTTTGGCTGGTTTTTGGGGCGTTTTCCGGTTTCTCATCGGTTTCGGGCGCTGGTCAAGTATAGGCTGGTTGGTGAAGCCGGACGCGGTTTATTCACCGCCTTATGTTCGTAAACTACTAAAAATAAACAGGATAAACTTCCGGATGAGCTTACTTTTGAGGGTTCATGGACCTGCATAAGTACCAAAAATTTCAGCAAAAAATGCAATAAAACGGGCGCGGAAAAAGTTTTTAACAAGTGGGAGAAAGTGGGAGGATGTGGTAAAAATTGGTTTATTTTTACCAACTGAACACCGAAACCAACGATCAACGCCTGTCCATGTCTGTATTCCAGGGAGAATTTGAGATGAAGCTCGACGCTAAGGGGCGCCTGAGTATGCCTGCGGCGTTGCGGAAGCAGATGGCTCCGGAAGCGAATGAGCGTTTTATGCTGAATCGCGGTTTTGAAAATTGTCTGGCTTTGTATCCGATGGACGAGTGGAAAAAAATCAGCGATGCGATCAATGGGCTGAACATGTTTGTTGCGAAGAACCGTGAGTTTGCCCGTTACTTTTTCCGTGGCGCGATGGAGATGGGATTGGATGGAGCAGGACGTTTACTGCTGCCGAAGCGGATGCTCGATTATGCAGGTATCGATCGGGAGATTGTTCTCTTCGGATGGGGTAATAAGATTGAACTCTGGTCGCCGGAGAATTACAACAAGATGCTGAACAGCGAACCTGCTGATTTTGCGAAGCTGGCAGAGGAGGTGATGGGTAATATTAACCTTAACGGAGGAGGAGCAGAACGTGGTTTATCATAAGCCTGTTATGCTGGCCGAATCGGTGCAGGGTCTGAATATTCAGCCGGAAGGCCGGTATGTGGATGTGACCTTTGGCGGTGGCGGACACTCCGGAGAGATTCTTTCACAACTAAGCTCTGGTCACCTGTATGCGTTTGATCAGGATGCCGATGCACGTGCTAACGGCTACGCAGATCCGAAGTTTACCTTGATCCCTTCGAATTTCCGCTTTCTCCGTGATCGTCTCGAAGAACTGAAAGCGACGCCGGTAGATGGTTTGCTGGCTGACCTCGGAGTTTCTTCTCATCAGTTTGATGAAGCTTCCCGTGGTTTTTCGATCCGTTTCGATGCCGACCTCGATATGCGCATGGATCAGGAAGCGGAACTCAGTGCGAAGGAAGTGCTGAATACGTATCCGGAAGAGGAGCTGGCGCGTGTGTTTAAATACTACGGTGAACTGCCGCAGGCTAAAAGGATGGCAAGAGCGATCGTGGCAGCCCGGGCAGAACAGCCTATACATACAGTGGCACAACTCAAGCAGTTGCTGGCACCGTTTACACCCAAGGCAAAGGAGAATACATTTTATGCCGTAGTGTTTCAGGCGCTGCGCATTGAAGTGAACGATGAGCTGTCGGCATTGAAAGAAATGCTCGAGCAATCGGCGCAGGTGATCCGTCAGGGCGGACGCCTGGTGGTGATCAGTTATCATAGTCTCGAAGACCGTCTGGTCAAGAATTATATCAATACCGGAAATTTCGAAGGAGAATTGCAGAAAGACTTCTTCGGACATCCTGTAGGATTGCTCTTCAAGCCGCTCCAGCGCAAGCCGATGGAAGCTTCAGAGCAGGAAGTGTTGGAAAACCCGCGCTCACGCAGCGCCAAAATGCGAATCGCTGAACGGTTATGAATAAAATGCGTCAACCCAAGGCGGAACCGGAAACACCGGTCGCTGAGAAAAAGGTGAAGAAAGAGAAGAAGGGAGAAGGTGCCGCGCGCAACTTCATCCGCTTCGTAAATGTATTCGGCTACTTCGACCGGAAAGCGGTGATGTCGTTCATGCCGTTTCTGATGTTTCTGTTTCTGCTGGCCATCGTGTACATCGGCAACAGTTATTATGCAGAGAAAACAATCCGTGATATCGACCGCACGGAGAAGGAAATCCGCGAACTGCGTTCGGAGTTCATCACCGCCCGCAGTGAACTGATGTATCGTTCCAAATTAACAGAGGTAGCAGCATCTATCGCGCCCAAAGGAGTAAAAGAGTCGACCGTAGCACCACGGAAAATTATGGTGCATACCAAAACAAGAAACTAATTCAACGCCACCCCATGGCTGCAGAAAAGAAAGTTGATATTTTAAGAAGGAGTTACCTGGTGTTTGCCGGGTTTATTCTCTTTGGTCTCGCGATTCTTTCGCGTGTCGGTTATCTGCAGTTCGCGGAAGGTGAATACTGGAGGAGCAAGGCCGATAGTCTGACGTTGAAGTTTCACACCATCAACCCGATGCGTGGAAATATTTATGCATCGGATGGTAGCCTGCTCGCTACGTCTCTTCCCCGCTACGATATCCACGTGGATCTGATGGCTTCGGGGATTAAAAAGGAGATGTTTAACGAACAGGTGGATTCACTGGCTTTATGTCTGGCTCAGCTGTTCGGCGATAAATCAAAAGCAGATTATAAGCGCATACTGAAAGAAGCACGTCGCGATGGTGACCGTTATTTCCTGCTGAAGCGTAATGTGTCTTATAAGGAGCAGAAAGCACTGCGTACATTTCCCCTGTTTCGTCTCGGAAAAAACAAGGGCGGACTCATCGTTGATCAGTTGAGTAAACGTGAGAAACCTTTCCGTTTGCTGGCTTCACGCACCATCGGATTTAAAGTGGATAACAGCGAAGTGGAACCGGTGGGTATTGAAGGGGCATTTGATAAGTACCTGAAAGGTGTAACCGGTCAGCGGTTGATGCAACGTATTTCCGGAAACATCTGGAAGCCGGTGAACAACGAAAACGAAGTAGAGCCACAGGATGGCAATGATGTGATTACCACCATCGACCTGAATTTGCAGGACGTTGCAGAAAATGCACTGCTTCGTCAGTTGCAGGAACACGATGCCGATATGGGTTGTGCGATTCTGATGGAAGTGGCAACCGGACATGTGAAGGCGATTGCCAACCTTAAGCGTGCCGATGATAACGATAATTACAAGGAAGATTACAACTATGCGATTGGTCAGGGTACAGAGCCGGGATCAACTTTCAAACTGGCTACGTTGATGGCAGCCATGGAAGATGGTTATGTGGATCTCGATGACAGCACGGACACGTTTGGCGGAGAGATGTTATTGGCTGGTGGTATCCGCATGAAAGATTCGCACGAAGGCGGATACGGAAGAGTATCCGTGAAGAAAGCATTTGCCGTTTCATCCAATGTAGGCATTTCACGCGTTGCTATGAAATACTACACCAAAGATCCGCAGAAGTTCATTGATCGCCTCAATGCGATGCACGTCGCAGAACCGTTGACGCTGCAACTGCCGGGCGAAGCAAAACCACGACTCAAAACAACGAAGGACAAAGACTGGTCGAAAGTATCCCTGCCGTTTATATCCATCGGATACGAAACGCGATTCTCGCCGCTGCAACTGCTTACCTTCTATAATGCAGTTGCCAATAATGGAAAGATGGTGCAGCCGCTCTTCGTTAAGGAAATCCGCAACAAAGGACATGTTGTTCAGTCTTTCCCCACCAAAGTGATTGCTGATTCCATCTGTTCAGCAGCAACCATCGCAAAGGCAAAGCTATTGCTGGAAGAGGTAGTGAAAACCGGAACAGCTTCGCACATCAAACATGCGCAATATACCATTGCCGGAAAAACAGGAACAGCGCAGATTGCACAGGGTGCCGGCGGATATAAGAGCGGAAAAATAAAATATCAGGCATCGTTTGCCGGTTATTTCCCGGCCGATGATCCTCAGTATTCCTGTATTGTGGTGGTATATGCTCCGGGCAAGGATGTGTATTATGGTGCTTCCATCGCTTGTCCTGTCTTCAAGGACATTGCCGATAAAGTATACGCTCTTAATGTGAAAATGCACAAAGAGGTAGAGCAGGCACCGGATTCACTTTTCGCCGGATTCCCGTTGATGAAACCCGGCCGCGGTAATCCAACGGATAAAGCTGCTAACGGCATCGGATTGCCGTATAATGGTCCTGCCAATGGCTGGGTCGCAAAAAACTATCAGGCATACATTCCCGAAGAAGACAAAGTACCCAATGTGATGGGGATGGGTCTCCGGGATGCACTTTATCTACTCGAGAGCCAGGGCTTACAGGTAAAACCTGTGGGTCGCGGTTCAGTTGTTAAACAATCCATTCAACCCGGCACCAGGCTGCAGCGGGGACAGCAAATCATCATCGAACTGAGTTAATGAAAATACTGAGCGATCTTCTTTACAAGACCGGCATAGAGGAAGTAAGTGGAAATACCACTATCTCTATCGACAAAATATGCTTTGATTCGCGCCAGGCGGGTGAAGGTGTTTTGTTCGTAGCCGTTCGCGGAACGCGCAGCGATGGTCATGATTTTATTCCGGAGGTGGTTGCCAAAGGTGTTGCTGCTGTTGTTTGCGAAGAATTCCCGAAGGAGCTTTCATCTGCAGTGACGTATGTACGAGTGAAAGATTCATCTCTCGCGCTTTCTATTCTGTGCTCGAACTACTACGACCATCCTTCGGAAAAACTGAAGCTGGTAGGCGTGACCGGTACCAATGGAAAAACCACTACCGTCACCTTGCTGCATGCAATGTTCCGTCAGATGGGATATAAAACCGGGTTGCTGAGCACTGTCCGTAATCTCATCAATGATCTGGAGGTTCCGGCCACACATACCACACCGGATCCGCTCCAGCTCAATGCGCTGCTTGCGAAAATGGTAGAAGCAGGCTGTACACATTGTTTCATGGAAGTGAGTTCGCATGCTGTTGTTCAGCACCGGGTGAGCGGATTAAAGTTTGCCGGCGGACTTTTCACCAACATCACCCGCGATCATCTCGATTACCATAAAACATTCGACGAATACATCCGTGCCAAGAAGGGGTTTTTTGATCTCCTGCCTTCTGCAGCATTTGCACTCGTAAATGCCGACGACCGCAATCATAAAATTATGGTGCAGAATACGAAGGCGTACATGAAGACTTTTGGTCTCACCGGTATCGCCGACTTCAAGGCCCGTATTCTGGAGAGTTCGGTGTCGGGATTATTGCTCTCAATCGACGGAAACGATGTGATGTGCAGACTCACCGGAAATTTCAATGCCTATAATCTGCTTGGAGTTTACGCAGCAGCCATATTGTTAGGTGAAGAAAAACTCCATGTACTTACAGCCCTCAGTACGCTGGGTGCGCCGGAGGGAAGATTTCAGCAGCTCTCCAGTCCGCAAGGTGTAACGGGCATCATCGACTATGCTCATACACCGGATGCGTTGCAGAATGTGCTGAAGACCATTCAGGAAATCAGAAACGGAAATGAACAGGTGATCACAGTAGTAGGATGTGGCGGTGACCGTGATCCGGGTAAACGTCCGCAGATGGCTGCCATTGCCGCCGAAAATTCTGACCGTGTCATACTCACCAGCGATAATCCCCGCAGCGAAGACCCCGATGCCATCATCGCCGAGATGAAGGCAGGAGTGCCAGTTCATCTTATGCGCAAAGTGTTGTCGGTAACGGATCGCCGTGAGGCAGTACGTACGGCCTGCGCCCTCGCAAAACCAGGCGATATCATTCTTCTTGCAGGCAAGGGCCATGAAAAATACCAGGAAATCAAAGGCGTGAAATATCCTTTCGATGACCGGGAAGTGTTACAGGAATCATTTGAAATCTGCTAATCAGGAACATGCTATACTATCTCTTTGAATATCTCGATAAAGTGTACGATTTCCCCGGTGCCGGCGTGTTCCGTTACCTGAGTTTCCGTGCGGCCATGGCAATCATCACCTCGTTGGTGATTACGTTGTTTTTGGGTAAACGGATCATCGCACGACTGCTTGCACTCCAGGTTGGTGAAACCATCCGTGATCTCGGTCTCGACGGACAGAAACAAAAGCAGGGAACTCCTACCATGGGAGGACTGATCATCATCGCTGCGATTCTGATTCCGGTATTACTTTTTACCAAGCTCGACAATGTGTACATCATCATCATGATCATTAGTACCCTCTGGCTGGGATTCATTGGTTTCCTCGATGATTATATTAAAGTTTTTAAGAAAGATAAAGAAGGACTTCGGGCAAAATCGAAACTGATCGGACAGGTTGGTCTGGGTCTTATCATCGGCTCTGTGCTTTACTTTAATCCGAATGTTGTAGTGCGTGATAAGGTGGAGAGCGATCAGATTGTGGTGCAGCAGCACAGCAATGTCATTGATGATTTGCGCAATTCAGAAGGGGTACTCTTCAGCGGAAAGAATGAGAAATCAACCAAGACCACCATTCCTTTCCTCAAGAATAACGAATTTGACTATGCATCGCTCCTCGACTGGGCCGGTGAAAATAAGGCGTGGATGTTGCCGATACTCTTCATTGCCATTGTCACCTTTATTATTACCGCTGTATCCAATGGTGCCAATATCACCGATGGAATTGATGGTCTGGCTACCGGAACAAGTGCAATCATCGGAACCACGCTGGCCATTTTCGCCTACGTATCCGGTAACACTGTTTTCGCCGACTACCTCAACATTATGTACATCCCGAACACCGGTGAGCTTATGGTCTTCATGAGTGCCTTCGTAGGTGCCTGTGTAGGCTTTCTCTGGTACAACTCCTTTCCAGCACAGGTATTCATGGGTGATACCGGAAGTCTGGCACTCGGCGGTATCATCGCAGTATTTGCCATTGCAGTACGTAAGGAATTACTTATTCCGATCATCTGCGGCATTTTCCTCGTGGAAAATGTCTCTGTGATGATGCAGGTAAGTTACTTCCGCTATACGAAGAAAAAATACGGCGAAGGCCGGCGCATTTTCAAGATGTCGCCGCTTCACCATCACTATCAGAAACTCGGTTATCACGAAGCTAAAATCGTAACACGTTTCTGGATTGTGGGCATCATGCTCGCAGTGCTCAGTGTAGTAACACTTAAACTCCGCTAAGAAAAAAACAACCATGTTATCACTGAACGGAAAAATGGTCATTCTCGGCGCCGGCGAAAGCGGTGTTGGTTCAGCGATCCTGGCGCAGAAGCTGGGCATGGAAGTTTTTGTTTCGGATTTCGGAAAGATTGCGGATAAGTACAAAACAGAACTCGATGAACGCGGTATTGCTTACGAAGAAGGTCAGCATACGGATGCAAAAATTCTGGACGCAACAGAAGTGGTGAAGAGTCCGGGTATTCCCGACAAAGCGCCGATCGTAAAAGCATTGCGTGCAGCAGGCATACCCGTTATCAGTGAAATTGAATTTGCCGGACGACATACTTCTGCGAAAATGATCTGCATTACCGGTACCAACGGCAAAACCACAACAACGATGCTTACGCATCACCTGTTCACCAAAGCCGGTTTGAATGTCGGGTTGGGAGGTAACATCGGGAAAAGTTTTGCACGTCAGGTAGCAGAAACTGAGCGCGACTACTATGTTCTTGAGCTCTCCAGTTTCCAGCTTGACGGGTGCAGCACCTTCAAGGCAGATGTCGGGATCCTGACCAACATCACGCCTGATCACCTTGACCGATACGAGTACAAACTCGAAAACTATATCGCGTCGAAGTTCAGGATCCTGCAAAACCAAACCGCTGCCGATCATTTCATTTTCTGTGCGGATGATGCACTCACCATGGATGCACTCTCCGTACTTCAACCAGCCATGCAATTACACCCGTTCAGTATCCGCAAGAAGGAAGGAATGGACGCCTGGCTCGAAAACGAACAAATCCATATCACAACCCATAACACACCATTCTCTATGTCAATCAACGAACTTGCACTGCAAGGAAAACACAACATCTACAATTCCATGGCGGCCGGAATTGCGGGACGTATTTTTGAAATACGGAAAGAAGTAGTACGCGAAAGCTTCTCCGATTTCGAAAATATCGAACATCGCCTGGAGGTAGTGTCCAGCGTTCACGGAATTGAATTCATCAACGACTCTAAGGCTACTAATGTAAATTCTACCTGGTATGCGCTGGAGAGCATGGAGAAGCCTACTATCTGGATTGCAGGCGGTGTAGACAAAGGCAACGACTACAGCGAGCTGCTCGATCTGGTGAAGCGCAATGTGAAAGCCATTGTGTGCATGGGTGTCGATAACAAGAAAATCATCGAGGCTTTCCGTGAAGTTGTTCCGGTGATTGTTGAAACCGGTTCGGCGGAAGAAGCCGTGCAGACAGCGTATCGTCTCGGAAAACAGGGTGATGCTGTCCTGCTCTCTCCGGCCTGCGCCAGTTTTGACCTGTTTGAAAATTATGAAGACCGCGGCCGCAAGTTCAAGGCGGCTGTGCGCAATCTCTGATTCATCACGGCAATGGCTAACCGTCGTTGCTGAAATATCAACACCATGAACTGGCTAGAAACATATTTTAAAGGCGACCGCACCATCTGGCTGATCGTGATACTCCTGAGTATCGTGAGCATCCTGGCTGTGTACAGCTCAACCGGTACACTCGCGTACAAGTACCAGTCGGGGAACACAGAGTACTATCTTTTCAAGCACGGTATCATTATGATTCTGGGTTTTGCCCTGATGTATGCCGGCCATTTCGTGAAATATACGTTCTATGCTCGCATTGCAAACCTTGGTATCATTGTCGCGGTGCCGCTGCTGATGCTGACGCTGCTGATGGGAAGTAATATCAATGAAGCGAGCCGCTGGCTTACGCTGCCTATCATCGGGCTTTCATTTCAGACATCTGATTTCGCAAAAGTGGCGCTGATTCTGTATGTGGCGCGCGCATTGTCAAAAAAGCAGGATAATATCAAGGACTTCAGGAGCGCATTTGTGCCGATTATCATTCCGGTAGGGTTAGTGTGTGGGTTAATTCTCCCTGCCAACTTTTCTACATCGGCGGTACTCTTTACAACGAGTGTGATTCTGATGTTCATCGGTCGTATCAGCGTAAAATATATCGCCTATATGATCGGCATGGCAGTAACGGTTTTCGCCCTCTTCCTGATGATTGCTTATGTGGCAGGCTATGATGGACGTATTTCCACCTGGAAAGCCAGGATTGAAAACTTCTCCAAGGGCGATGCCGAAGGAAACTATCAGGTAGAGCAGGCGAAGATCGCCGTAGCAACCGGAGGAGTCATTGGGAAAGGTCCGGGACACAGCGAGCAGCGAAACTTTCTCCCGCATCCGTACTCTGATTTTATATTTGCCATCATCATCGAAGAATACGGTCTCCTTGGCGGAACCTTTGTGCTCTTCCTGTATTTACTCTTATTCTACCGGGCACTCCAGATTGTCAAACGCACCGAGAGGGCTTTTGCGGCGCTGATCACCGTAGGTTGTGCGTTCAGTCTCGTATTTCAGGCGCTGATCAATATGGCCGTTGCGGTCAACCTCTTTCCGGTTACCGGACAACCTTTGCCGATGCTGAGCATGGGAGGAACATCCATCTGGTTCACCAGTGCAGCATTGGGCATCATTCTCAGTGTAAGTTCAGAAATCGACAAAACCGAAACCGTTCCCGCCAATGCCGCCGTTGCCGCATAAACCTTTACGCATCATCATCAGTGGTGGTGGAACCGGGGGGCATATCTTCCCGGCCATCGCTATTGCCAATGCATTAAAGGCTGCTGACGGACGAACAGAAATTCTGTTTGTAGGTGCAGAGGGAAAAATGGAGATGGAGAAAGTGCCGGCAGCAGGATATACGATCAAAGGACTGCCGATTGCTGGTATCAAGCGTGAACTGAGCCTCGACAATCTTTCCTTTCCGCTGAAGCTGGTACGCTCACTCTCCAAAGCCGGCAGCATCATCCGCGAATTCAGGCCGGATGCTGCAGTAGGAGTAGGAGGATATGCCAGCGGTCCACTGTTGTTCATGGCCTCACGGCAAGGCATACCCGCCATTATTCAGGAACAGAACTCCTTCCCGGGAATTACCAATAAAATTCTCAGCAAGCGGGCCAAGAGTATCTGTGTAGCCTATGAAGGCATGGATCGTTTTTTTCCGGCCGAGAAGATCATCTTCACCGGAAATCCGGTGCGCGAAGACATCCGTCATACAGAAGGGAAAAGGAGTGAGGCGGCAGCCTTCTTCGGGCTAGATGCTGCAAAAAAAACAATTCTCGTTACAGGAGGATCGCAAGGTGCAAGAAGTATCAACCGTGCGATACTGGCGGGACTCAGCCAAATCGCAGCATCGGGTTACCAACTGCTCTGGCAAACCGGACGCGTGTTTTATGCAGAAGCAAAAACAGCAGTTGAAGCATTGAATCATCCGAACATCAAAGCATCGGAATTTATCACACGCATGGACCTGGCCTACGCACTCAGCGATATCGTGGTTGGCAGGGCCGGAGCAAGTACGGTATCTGAATTGTGTATCGTACGCAAACCCTCCATTCTGGTGCCCTTACCCACAGCTGCCGAAGACCACCAGACAAAGAACTGCGAAGCCCTGGTCAAACGTGAAGCCGGCTTACTCGTGAAAGATGCAGAGGCTGCGGAAAAACTCGTTTCGACAGCGTTGACACTCATTGCCGATGAACAACGATGCAGACGGCTGGCAGAAAATATCGCACCGTTGGCACGTCCGTTTGCGGCAGAAGAAATTGCAAGAGAAATTTTTAAAATCGTTCAGCAACAGTGAAAGAAGTAAACTGGAAGCACGTAGATCATGTTTATTTTCTCGGAATCGGAGGGATAGGGATGAGTGCGCTTGCACGTTATTTTCTGGCTGAAGGCAAGCGCGTATCCGGATATGACCGAACGTCGACGCCCCTTACCGATGCGTTACGTGCCGAAGGGATGGACATTCATTTTGAAGAAAACCTGGAAAAGGTTCCTGCATTTGTCAAAGATCCTGTGAATAAAGATAAGGTAGTGGTAGTGCTGACCCCGGCTGTTCCGGCTACACATGCAGAACTGCACCATTTCCGCACACACGAATATGCGGTGCTCAAACGTTCACAAGTTCTCGGACTCCTCACCGGAAATCACACGACCTATGGAGTAGCCGGCACGCACGGTAAAACCACCACTTCATCAATGCTGGCCTACATACTCAAGGTGGCGAACAGGAACTGCACTGCATTCCTCGGAGGAATCAGTGTTAACCTCGGATCCAATCTGCTGTTGGGAGATCCGTCGAAGCCGCAGCATGAAATCGTGGTTGAAGCGGATGAATTCGATCGCAGCTTCCTCACCTTATTTCCGCAGGCCGCCATCATCACCAGTATGGATGCTGATCATCTCGACATCTACGGCGACCGCGAGCAGATGCAGCAAACCTACAGAGCATTTGCTGCGCAGGTTCAATCGTCAGGATTCATTCTCCACAAGCACGGTCTCGACCTTGGCAACACCCGTGCCCGTAAAATGACCTACAGCCTCACCGCTGCACAGGCTGATTACCGCGGCAACAATATTTCGGTAAAGGATGGCCGTTATGTATTTGATCTGGTTACTCCGGGATACGTGATTGAAGGTCTGACATTAGGGCTCCCGGGGCGACACAATGTGGAGAATGCTGTGGCGGCAGCCGGACTCGCGCTCGAGTGCGGTGTTGATTTGCTCAGCATCAAGCAGGCATTGGCCGGATACCGCGGAGTGCAGCGACGTTTTGAATACAGAGTCCGTACACCGGAGGTTGTTTATATTGATGATTATGCACATCATCCGGAAGAGCTTCGGGCTGCGATACTCTCTGCCCGTGAGTTATATCCAGGTAAAAAACTGGCCATCGCATTCCAGCCTCATCTGTTCACCCGCACCCGTGATTTTGTGGACGGGTTCGCAGCATCGCTCAGCCTGGCTGACACCCTCTATCTGCTAGATATATATCCTGCACGCGAGTTGCCCATTCCGGGCATCACCAGCACAATCATCTTCGATAAAGTGACCATAGCTGACAAGCACATTGTTTCGAAACAAGGCCTCGTTCAGGAATTACGTAAGCATCCGCCGGAAGTGTTTATGACCCTTGGTGCCGGCGATATCGACCAACTTGTAGAACCCATTCAACAACTTCTGGAAAACGCATGAAAACAAAAATCAACTTCCGGAAAATTTTCACCATAGCCGGCTGGACTGCCCTTACCGCTTCGGTTATGATGCTGCTTGGCTTTGTCAGCCATGAACAAGACGTCATTCGTTGCACCGGCATAGTTATTAACATGGATGGTGACCGCGGACATGAATTTGTTGACAATGCCGACATTCTTTCGTTGATTAACAGCAAAGGCAAAATCGAGGGTAAACCCATCGGAGCCATTAACACTTCACTGTTAGAAAAAATAATTTTAACGAACCCCTTCGTAGAGAGCGTCGAAGTATATTCAGCGATCGGTGGAAAACTGCACATCGACCTTGTGCAGCGAAATCCGATTGTCCGCATTGTGAACCAGAACGACGAACAGTTTTATATTGATGAAACAGGCACATTTATGCCTGTATCAGATCGTTACACCCCTCCGGCGCTGGTGGCGAACGGGTACATCTTCAATACCTATGCGGAGATGAAAGTAGGGTACAAATTCACTACCGGCGATACAACGGCAACGCAGATACCCCGAGTGATTGACCAGGTTTACGCGCTCGCAAAGTTCATCGAAGCGGATACTTTCTGGTCAGCTAACACAGAGCAGATCTATGTGAACGAGCATCAGGAGCTGGAACTGGTGCCCCGTTTTGGCGATCATACGGTGTTAGTAGGCGATACCAGTTTATTAACAGATAAGTTCAGCCGGCTCATGGTTTTTTACCGTGACGGACTCAATAAAACCGGTTGGAACAACTATAACATGATCAACCTGAAGTTCAAAGGACAGGTTGTTTGTACAAAAAAGAACTAACAGATGGAGCATTCAGGGATCATCGTTGGATTGGATATCGGCACCACAAAAATCGCCGCTATTGTCGGTCGCAGAAATGAACACGGCAAAGTGGAAGTAATGGGACTCGGACGTTCTGAGTCGCTGGGTGTGATGCGCGGTATGGTGGCCAATATTGAGAAAACGGTCGCCTCAATCAAGGAAGCGGTGGCGGAGGCAGAAGCCAAGTCGGGTGTTGAAATCAGCGATGTGCATGTAGGCATAGCCGGTCAGCACATCAAAAGCATGCAGCACCGCGGCATGATTACCCGTACCAACCTCAACGATGAAATCAGCCGGCATGATATTGATGCGATCATCAAGGACATGTACAAGCTGGCGATGCCTCCGGGCGAAGAAATCATTCACGTGATTCCTCAGGAGTACATCGTGGACAACGAACAGGGTATCAAGGATCCGATCGGTATGTCCGGCATTCGTCTGGAAGCCAATTGCCATATCATCACCGGTCTCATTACCGCAGCGAATAACATTCAGAAATGTGTTACCAAGGCCGGACTCAAAACCGTTGACATCATCCTCGAACCACTGGCTTCAGCAGAGGCGGTGTTGACCGAAGAAGAGAAAGAGGCCGGAGTCGTGCTGGTTGACATTGGCGGTGGAACTACCGACATTGCCATTTTCCAGGATGGGATTATCCGGCATACGGCGGTAATTCCGTTCGGTGGTAATGTGATCACCGATGATATCAAGGAAGGTTGTTCGATCATCCGCAATCAGGCAGAGCTGCTGAAAACCCGTTTTGGTTCTGCGCTGGCCAAGCAGATGAAGGACAATGAAATTGTTTCGATTCCCGGACTCCGCGGACGTGAGCCCAAGGAGATCTCTGTGAAAAATCTCGCTTCCATCATTCAGGCGCGCATGGAAGAGATCATTGAGAGCGTTTACTATGAAATCAAGTCGTCAGGTTTTGAGAAGAAGCTCATTGCCGGTATAGTGATCACCGGCGGAGGTTCACAGCTCAAGCATGTGACGCAGCTTGTTGAATATATAACGGGTATGGATACCCGCATAGGTTACCCGAACGAACACCTGGGTAAGGGCATGGAAGAAGTAAAAAGCCCGATGTATGCTACAGGTGTGGGGCTGGTGATCAAAGGACTTCAGGAGCTTGAAAACGAACGCCGGGTATCTGTTCCGGGAAGTCCGAAGTCGGATCTGCCGGCATCGGAAGCCAAGGGTGATCGTCTGCCCTGGTGGAAATCCATCTTCAATTCCGAGATCCTCGGCGATGACAAAGACGATAAACTCTGATCAATATCAAACTGATAAAATAAAACCACTATAAAACCATGAACCAGCAAGAATTTCCCAATCAGCAGCCCTCACTGATTCCCTTCGATATCAGCAAAGAGCAGCCATCCATGATCAAAGTGATCGGTGTTGGCGGAGGGGGCAGTAATGCGGTGAACCACATGTTCCGCCAGGGCATCACCGGCGTTGATTTCATCGTTTGCAACACCGACGCGAAAGCGCTCGCTATAAGTCCGGTACCCGTTCGCATCCAGTTGGGCCCCGGCCTCACACAAGGGATGGGAGCAGGCGCTATTCCTGAAGTTGGAAAGCGTGCCGTCATCGAAAACATTGATGAGCTCCGTACTATACTCGGAGATAATACCCGTATGTGTTTCATCACAGCCGGTATGGGAGGCGGAACCGGAACCGGAGCAGCTCCGATCATTGCCGGACTTGCCAAGGAACTTGGAGTCCTCACTGTAGGTATCGTGACCATTCCTTTCGCCTTTGAAGGTCGCAAACGCAAGCTGCAGGCGGAAGCCGGTATTGAAGAGATGAAGAAGAACGTTGATGCGTTGCTCATCATCTGCAATGATAAACTCCGCGAGATTCACGGTAACCTCAACCTGAGCGTTGCGTTCGGTCATGCAGACGATGTACTTACCGTAGCTGCAAAGAGCATTGCCGAGATCATCACCAATACCATGCACATCAGCACTGACTTTGCGGATATCCAAACCGTTATGAAGGACAGTGGAGTAGCCATCATGGGTTCTGCAACTGCCGAAGGTGATAACCGTGCGATCCGTGCAGCAGAAGCCGCGCTTGATTCACCCTTGCTCAATGACAATGTCATTGAGGGCGCCAACTATATCCTCCTGAACATCACCAGCGGACATTCTGAAGTAACTATGGATGAAGTAGGGGAGATCAATGATTTCATCCAGGCGCAGGCAGGTAACTCTGCCGATATCATCATGGGTATTGGTAAAGATCCTTCGCTGGGAGATAAGGTGGGTGTTACCGTTATCGCCACTGGTTTTAAAACCGGCGAGCAGAAGCAGATTGAAATCCGTAAACAAACTCCGGAGATCATCGTGCATAAACTGACCGAAGAGCCGGTGAAACCGGAGCCGGTAATCGTGAATGAAACACCGGTTGCGACGACAGAAGAACCTGTAGCAGAGCATACACCGGATGAGCCGTTCGTTTTCATCCGTGAAGAAGCAATAGAAACAAAGCAGGAAGAAACGATCATTGACTTCACTGCAGAAATTACTCCGCCGGCGACTCCGGCAGAGAATGGGGTGTTTGAACTTGAGTTTCCGGGTGAAGAAGAGACGACTGTTCAGCCGATACATTCGGAGCAGACGTTTACTCCCCCGGTTGCAGAAGTGAAAGAAGAACAGGAGACAATCCGTCACGAATTGTACAATACAGCCCCTGCGCAGCCTTTGAATACACCCGCACCCTCACTGACTCCGGAAGAAGAGATGTACCGCCATTCCCGCGAACGCATCATGCGTCTTCGTGAAGTGAGCCTGCGTTATAACTCACCGAACGGTATGGCAGACATGGAGCGTGAGCCTGCGTACAAGCGCCGCAATATCAAACTCGATCAGACACCGGCTTCCGGAGATTCGAATGTGTCACGTTATACCCTCTCCATGGATGAAACACAGAACAAGCCGGAAATCCGCACCAATAATTCATTCCTTCACGACCGCGTAGATTAAAATCATGAGCCTCGAACAAACCATCATGGGCGATCTGAAGGCCGCCATGCTTGCGAAAAACGAAGCCGGACTTCGTGCCATCCGTGCTATAAAATCTGCTATCCTCCTTGCAAAAACGAGCGCAGGAGGGAAGGAGCTGACACCGGAAGACGAAGTAAAAATGCTGCAGAAACTTGTAAAGCAGCGTCAGGAGTCGATTGAAATTTACAAAGGACAAGGTCGCGATGATCTCGCGAAGCCCGAAATGGAAGAAGTGGAAATTATTTCAAAGTACCTTCCGCAAATGATGGGCGAAGATGAAATACGTGCTGCAGTGAAAGCAGCTATCGCTGCCACCGGCGCAGCATCACCTGCTGAAATGGGCAAAGTGATGGGTGTTGTTACCAAACAACTGGCCGGCAAGGCAGATAATAAGATTGTGTCGGCGATTGTGAAGGAGTTGTTGAGTCAGTAATTTAGTTTTCATTTATAGCATGAAAGTCCGGATCCGTAAATCCGGACTTTTTATTTTAAACTGTAACCATTTTTCGATTACTGCGTATGAATCAGGTTGGGCCTGTGTGCGAATTGCTGCATTTCGCACCTTTTCCGCATATTTTTCGCTCTGAAAAGCGCAATATTTTACAATTTCTTACCGAAACAAAGGATGTAAGATTTTCGTAAGAAAAGGAGCAAAAAAGTGTCGCACGACACCAAAACCTGATTGAGAATGTTGCGAAATGTGAATGTTTGGAAGGCAGTATCTGTTTTGATACTCCTCTTAACCGGTCTTCTGAAACCGGCGAGTGCCCAGGGGCCAACAGCCGGAATTGACGCGAATGATACGATTGTTTGTGTTGGTAATGTAATTTCGTTTACGGATATTTCGGTAGCCGGATCGACTGCCATTACAACCTGGAACTGGGCTTTTGGTGATGGAGGTACCTCTTCATCACAGAATCCTTCGTATGCTTACACCGTTGGAGGTAATTATACAGTTCAGCTGATTGTTACCGATGCGAACGGGAATAAGGATACCGCTACACAAGCGATTTATGTATTACTGGCGCAAGCCGTAAACAATACCGTACGGATTTGCTCTCCGCAGTCCACTACTACTATTATCGCTGTGGATCCCGGTATACCCGGTGTGAGCAGTGCATGGTTTACCGCTTCTTCCGGCGTCATTGCTTCTCCGGGGAATGACACCACACTTGTTTCAAACCTTGTAAGTGGTACGTACCTTTTCTTCTGGGTTGTGACGGATGGTACCTGTTCGGACGCCGATCAGGTGACGGTAATTGTGGATCAGCCGGTGACAGTGAATGCAGGTCCTGATCAGCAAATCTGTTCAACACCCGGTACCGCAACTATGGCAGCATCAAATCCTGCTCCGGGAACCGGACAATGGTCCACCACAAGTACCGCCATCATTGCCAATACCGCGAATAGAAATACTGCAGTTTCCGGAATGAATACTGCAGGTACCTATACCTTTGTCTGGACCGTGACCAATGGTTCATGTGTAACCCGCGACACCGTAAATATTACTGTGACCACTCCGGTTTCTTCCAATGCCGGATCTGATCAGTCGGTTTGTACTTCTCCGGGTACGGCAACACTTTCCGGTTCGAACCCTACGCCCGGTACAGGTGTTTGGTCTACTACTTCATCGGCTACGATTACAACTCCTGCTTCCTCAGGCAGCGGAGTCACCGGTCTCACCTCTGCCGGCACTTATGCATTTGTATGGACTATCACCAATGGTGCCTGCGTTACCCGCGACACTATGAATATAGTAGTAACGGCACCCGTTACCGCAAATGCCGGATCAGATATCCAGGTATGTACTTCTACAGCGCAGGGCACTCTTACGGCCACTAATCCATCTCCCGGAACCGGAGCATGGACAGCGGTATCTTCAGGTACTATTGTTTCTCCCGCCAGCACGAGTACACTTGTAACCGGATTGAATACAGCAGGCACCTATTATTTTGTCTGGACCGTAACCAATGGTCCGTGCGTGACACGCGATACCGTTGCTATTGTTGTAACTGCGCCCGTGACACCGAATGCAGGTGCCGATCAGCAAATCTGCAGTTCAACCACTGCTACCTTGACCGGTAACAGTCCATCACCCGGAACAGGTTTATGGACTACCACCGGAAGTGCGACGATCACAACACCGGCTTCAGCCACTACAACAGTAAGCAATCTTGCTGTTGGCAATAACACATTCATCTGGTCCATTACATATGGAGCCTGCGTACTGCGCGATACCATTGTTATTCGTGTTGATTCGGCTATCGCGGCCAATGCCGGTCCCGACCAGTCAATTTGCGAAACAACCACCACCATTACGCTTGCAGGAAATAACCCGGCCCCGGGAACCGGACTGTGGACCAAACTCAACGGAGGTACCATAACGACACCCTCAAGTCCAACTTCAACGGTGACGGCTTTAACCCCGGGTATACATTATTTTGTATGGACGATTACCAATGGTACCTGCGTTCGCAGAGATACCATGCGCGTGACCGTTAGTGTACAGATTCCATCCAATGCCGGACTTGATCAGTCGATTTGTCAGGGCAGCACCACTTCACTTGCAGGAAATAATCCGATTCCGGCTTCAGGTTTATGGACCACCACTTCTTCTGCAACAATTGTTTCACCTTCCAGTCCGAGTTCAGCGCTTACAGGCTTAACAAATGCCGGAGTCTATACATTCGTTTGGACTGTTACCAACGGTGCATGCGTATTGCGCGATACCGTTCGTATCACTGTTGACTCCGCAATCGTTGCCACTGCAGGACCCGACCAGAATCTTTGTGCCTCCACCACAGCTACGCTGGCCGGAAATACACCTGCCACCGGCTCCGGCGTATGGACAACTACCGGCACTGCTTCCATTACTACGCCATCTTCTGCAACCAGCGGAGTCACAGGCCTCGCTTACGGTAACAATACATTTGTGTGGACCATTACGAATGGATCCTGTGTAAGCAGAGATACGGTAGTGATCCGCCGTGATTCTGTCGTTACTGCCAATGCCGGCACTGATCAGAGCGTATGTGCTTCCCCGGGAACCACCGTGATGGCTGCGACCACGCCCTCTGCCGGAAGCGGTCTCTGGACCACCACTTCATCAGCCACCATTGCAACACCGGCATCTCCCACAACGGCTGTAAGCGGAATGTCAACCGCCGGCACATATACTTTTGTATGGACGGTGACCAACGGAGCCTGCGTCAGCAGAGATACGATGGTCGTTACGGTCAGTCAACTGGTCAATGCCAATGCCGGCAGCGACCAGACACTATGTAATGTGACTTCGGCTACGCTGGCCGGTAGTAATCCGGCTCCCGGAACCGGTACATGGACAACCACCTCTTCTGCAACGATTACAACACCTTCCAGTGCATCCAGTACCATTACCGGATTACATGCAGGTACCTATACCTTTGTATGGACCATTACCAATGGAGCCTGTGTAAGCCGTGATACGGTATCAGTTCGTGTTGATTCGCTCATCACCGCTAATGCAGGCCCTGATCAAACGGTTTGTTCAGGAGCAGTCATCGCGCTTGCCGCTGTTACCCCGGGAACCGGAACAGGAGCCTGGACGGCTTTAAACGGCGGATCCATATCCAGCGCTACAAATCCTACTGCCATTGTAACAGGATTAACGATAGCAGGCAACTATAATTTTGTATGGACTGTCACCAACGGTACATGTGTATCAAAAGATACGGTACGCATCACGGTAGATTCCCTCGTAACAGCCAATGCCGGAAGTGACCAGACACTCTGTAATGTAACTTCGGCTACGCTAGCCGGTAGTAATCCTGCTCCCGGAACAGGTTTGTGGTCTACTGCTTCATCCGCTGTGATCACAACACCTTCGAGTGCAACAAGTACAGTAACAAGCCTGCACTCCGGAACTTACCTGTTTGTATGGACCGTCACCAACAGTACCTGTGTCAGCAGAGATACTGTGTCGATCCGTATCGATTCGCTCATTACTTCCAATGCCGGCCCCGATCAGCAGGTATGTTCTGGCAGCACAGTGAATATGCTCGCCAATACCCCGGGTTTAGGCAGCGGAACCTGGACCGCACTCAATGGCGGTACCATCTCCAATGCATCAAATCCTGCAGCAACCATCACCGGTTTATCGATTGCGGGTACTTATAATTTTGTGTGGACACTTACCAATGGTTCCTGTGTCAGCCGTGATACGATTCGCATCACCGTTGACTCGCTCGTAGTGGCCAATGCCGGCAGCGATCAGCAGCTTTGCGGTGTAACCACCACCAATCTGACTGCCAACGCAGCCACCCCGGGCATCGGGTTCTGGAGTACAACTTCTGCTGCAGGAATTACCACCCTGACAGATGAAAATTCAGGAGTAACCGGATTGAGTCCGGGCGTTTACACTTTTGTTTGGACGATTACCAATGGATCCTGTGTCAGCGAAGATACGGTAGACGTAAATGTTGACTCTCTTGAATCAGCAATTGCAGGACCGGATCAAACCATCTGTTCCGGCTCTACGCTCACCATGTCGGCTACACCGGCTTCGCTCGGAATAGGATTGTGGACAGCCCTTGACGGCGGTACCATTGCAAACGCCAATGATGCCGCAACTACTGTTACAGATCTTATTACGGCAGGTCAGTACACCTTTGTATGGACCATTGTAAACGGAACCTGTATCAGTACAGATACCGTTATAATAACTGTTGATTCGCTGGTCATTGCCAATGCCGGTTCCGATCAGCAGCTTTGTGGAACAACGAGTACAACCATGTCGGCTAATGCTGCAACGCCCGGAATAGGAGTATGGACAACATCATCAACGGCCAGTATTGCGAATCCGGCAGATGAAAACTCAGGCGTAAGCGGTCTCAATGCAGGAACCTATACACTTGTATGGACGATTACCAACGGAGTTTGCACAAGCAGTGATACCGTTGATATTATAATCGATTCACTCGAAGCAGCTGTTGCAGGACCCGATCAAACCATCTGTTCAGGTTCTACACTCACCATGGCGGCCACACCGGCAGTTCTGGGAATCGGATTATGGACAGCTCCCGATGGCGGAACAATTGCCAATGCAAATGATCCTGCCACCACAGTTACAGATCTTATCACCGCAGGCAATTACACTTTTATCTGGACCATTGTAAATGGCACCTGCATCAGTTCCGATACCCTCGTTATTTCAGTAGACTCCCTGGTTGTGGCAGATGCCGGAACCGATCAGCAACTCTGCGGAACCACTACCACTTCTATGGCTGCCAATGCAGCTGCCCCCGGCACAGGTGTTTGGACCACCTTGTCATCTGCAATCATTGCAAACGCTGCTGATGAGCTTACCGGTGTCAGCGGACTTTATTCCGGAAATTATACACTGGTATGGACCATCACCAATGGAACCTGTGTAAGCAGTGATTCTGTAGAAATCATTTCAGATTCGCTGGAAACAGCCATCGCCGGACCTGATCAGACGATCTGCTCAGGAAGCACTTTAACAATGGCCGCCAATACACCCACTCTGGGCGTTGGGTTCTGGTCGAATCCCGACGGTGGTACTGTTAATAATACAAATGACCCGAATTCCACTGTTGATGGTCTCATAACAGCAGGTAATTATACCTTCATCTGGACCATCGTGAACGGAACCTGTGTCAGCACAGATACACTCGTGATAACGGTGGATTCACTGGTCACTGCCAATGCAGGTGGCGATCAGTACCTCTGTGAAACTTTTGGCTCAACACTCAGCGGTAATGCAGTAACGTTAGGTGCAGGTGTGTGGACCACTTCGGGTTCCGCAACCATTGGACTGGATACAGATCCCAACTCTGCTGTAAGCAACCTGACGTACGGAACCAATGACTTTATATGGACCATTACCAACGGAACCTGTATCAGCAGTGATACTGTTACGCTTACTGTTGACTCGCTGATTGCTGCCAATGCAGGTGCTGATCAACAGGTTTGCGCAGGTACCGATGTAACGCTGCAGGCCAATGCGCCCGCATCCGGAACCGGACAGTGGGATGCCCCTGATGGAGGTGTTATTGCGAATTTAAATGACGACTCTGTTACAGTTACCGGCCTGGTCAATGCCGGAACCTATCAGTTTATCTGGACTATTTCCAACGGAGCCTGTCTTAGCAGTGATACACTCATTGTTGTGGTTGACAGTCTCGTGCCGGCGATTGCAGGTCCTGATCAGAATTTATGTGAATCAACTGACAGCACCTATATGGCTGCCGTTGCTCCGGTATTTGGTACCGGAACGTGGACTACTGCCAGTACTGCGGTTATTGCGAACATAAACGATCCGGTAACACTCGTATCCGGACTTACTCCCGGAACCTATGATTTTGTATGGACAGTTGTAAACAACACCTGCACCTCAACGGATACCATTTCGATTGTTGTTTCACCGCTGGCAACACCAGCCAATGCAGGTACCGATCAGGCTGCCTGTGAAAATACACCTGTAACCATTAGCGGTAATACCCCGCTGGTAGGAACCGGATCATGGTCATCTTTAGGAACAGCGGTAGTAGATACTCCCGGTGTAGAAGTGTCTACGGTTAGCGGACTTTCGGTAGGTGTGAACAGCTTTGTATATACCATCACCAGCGGAGCCTGTATCTCCACAGATACAATGGATGTGATCATATTCCCGCTTCCTGTTGCAGATGCAGGTGCTGATCAGTATGTCACTTCCGGTACGCTTGTAACACTCGGTGGATCGCCGGCAGCTTCCGGCGGAACCGGAACCTATACGTATGCATGGAGTCCTGCTGCCGGCCTCAATGATACAACGCTTGCCAATCCGGATGTAACCGTATCTGTAACTTCCACATTTGTACTGCTGGTAACAGATAGTATGGGTTGTACTGCTACGGATACTATTACGATATGGGTAAATAATCCTCCGGACGCGCAGAATGATACCATTGCCACCTCGGAAGATACTGCTGTTGCAATTTATGTACTGTTGAACGACACTGATCCTGACAATAATCTCGATACCACACTCATCACAGTTACGGCAGGACCGTTTAACGGAACCGTGGTTGTGGGTCCCGGTGGTTTAATCACTTATACTCCGAATCCAAATTATTACGGACCGGATTCGTTGTTCTATACCGTATGCGACAGCGGAATTCCGGTATATTGTGACAGTGCCTGGGTATTCTTCAATATTTTGCCTGTAAATGATCCGCCATTGGCTGTTGATGATACTGCTTCTACAGTGGAAGATTCTTGTATACAGATTGCTGTGCTGGCTAATGATACCGACGTAGAAAACATGATCAATGTGTTGAGTCTGGTAACCTTGAACGGGCCGTTTCATGGAACGATAACGCTGGATACCCTTACCGGAATCATCACGTATTGCCCGGATACAAATTTCGTAGGTACAGATACGTTAGTATATATGATCTGCGATTCGGGTTATCCG
The DNA here is from genome assembly GCA_046330075.1 of Bacteroidia bacterium. GTDB lineage: Bacteria > Bacteroidota > Bacteroidia > AKYH767-A > OLB10 > JAJTFW01. The sequence goes on from JAXLTL010000002.1 coordinate 158,718, forward strand.
GCACCGGGTCTTTGTGATACGGCTATGGTGGTAATCACTGTTAATTCGCTCAACGATCCACCTGTTGTACTTTCTGATTCTGCATATAGCTGTTCCGGCGACGCGGTATATATTCCTGTGCTTGCCAATGATTATGATCCGGAAGGAGATACCCTCACAGTTAGTATTCTAACTAATCCGGTGAATGGTAGTGCAGTAATAACTGCAACGCAGGAAATTATCTATTCCTCCAACCCCGGAACCTCGGGCTGGGATAGTCTGCAGTACGTAGCCTGTGACCAGCAGAGCCCGGCAGGTTGCGATACCACCTGGATGTACATCTATGTTCATCCGCTGCCGCAGATTACAGCCGCCGTTACCGATGTGCTCTGTGCAAACGACAGCACCGGTGTGATAGATATTACCATGAATCCATCAGGAACCTATTTCTTTACCTGGAACAACGGATCATCCGATGAAGACATTGACAGTTTGCCCGCCGGAATATATAATGTAACGGTAGTCGACAGTAACGGCTGTATTGTTTTCTACGAAGACACTGTGAATGCACCCGCAGCTCCGCTCTCTGCCTTCCTGATTACACAAGACGTAAAATGCTACGGCGACAGCAGTGGCAGCATCGATCTTCAGATGAGCGGAGGTACAATTCCGTATACGTTCTCATGGGATAATGGAAGTACAGATGAAGACATTGATTCGCTCTTCGCCGGAACCTACAATGTATTGGTTACCGATTCCAACGGCTGTACACTTCAATCCGCAGCAACCATCAATGCACCTTCCGCACCACTGGCCATCAGTTTAACGGTCACAGATGTACTCTGTGGTGGTGACAGTACCGGTGCCATTATTGCATCCGTTACCGGTGGTACCCCGTCGTACACCGGCGTATGGAGCAATGGTGCTACTGATTCAATGATTGTACTGATTCCTGCAGGCATCTATACGGTTACCGTGACAGATTCAAATGGCTGCGTAATTTCGGCTACGGATACCGTTATAGACGTAAATGCTCCGCTGATTCCCAATGCCACCGTTGTACAGCCTCACTGCCTCAGTAATACATTGGGCTTTATTGCGCTCGCTGCAACTGGTGGGGTTCAGCCATTCGGTTATACCTGGAGCAATGGTGATACAACGGCTCTGAACGATACACTTCCGGCCGGAATTTATAATCTCACACTTACCGATGCCAACGGTTGTAGTTTCGACTCAAGCTTCGTGCTCAGCGATACGTCAGATATCCGCATCAGTATTACCGGAAATACAACCTTCTGCGACGGTGACAGTGTCATTCTGCAGGCTGATAATTATCCGGGGGTCAGCTATCAATGGCTGTTAAACGGTGCGGCGCTTCCTTCTGACACCACTTCGCAACTCGTAGTATATGGCTCCGGCGATTATGAGATGCAGGCCATTTCCGGCTGTGGAAATTACAATGACGGACCGGTCACCATTACAAACAATCCTTTACCTGTTATAGATGCCGGTACTGATCATACCATCGAGTGTGATTCGCTCCTGACGCTGACCGCCACCGGAGCTCTTACATACAGCTGGACACCGGCGTTACTCTGTATTCCGCCTGATCAGGATATTACTGTTGTGAGTCCGGATGTTACGACTACCTTTATTGTGGTCGGTACAGATGGAAACGGATGTTCTGCCACCGATACTGTATTGGTCACTGTAACCTGTGATACGCTCTTTGTGCCATCCGGTATTTCACCCAATGGTGATAACATCAACGACTACTTTGTCATCAACCAGATCGACAAATATCCCAATGCGAACCTGAAAATCTTCAATCGCTGGGGATCACTGGTCTATGAAAAAGATAACTACGACAATACCTGGAACGGTTTCTCCAACTCTGACCTGATCAGGGTAGGGAAGGAGCTGCCTGACGGTACCTATTTCTGGGTGCTCGATCTGAAGGATGGAAATTCGCCACTCAACGGGTATGTCGTGTTAAGAAGATAAGCAATTCTCTCTCAGGTTAAAACCCCACGGGTCTTCATAGCCCGGCGGGGTTTTATACTTTTTACTCTGCCTGCCTTTTGGTATTTTTGAGGGCTGAATGTAATGTTGCTATGAAAATCTCCTATAACTGGCTCCGTCAGTTCATCGATTTCGAATATACTCCCGAACAACTTTCTGTCGCGCTTACCGACTGCGGCCTGGAGGTAGAGCATCTGGCTTCCTGGGAAAGTTTGCCCGGCGGACTTGATGGCCTGGTCATTGGTAAAGTGCTGACCTGCGAACGACACCCCAATGCCGACCGGCTGAGTGTTACAACCGTAGAAGTAGGTGACGGAACGCCCCGGCAGATCGTTTGCGGGGCTCCCAATGTGGCAGCCGGACAAACTGTAGTTGTTGCACTTCCGGGTGCTAAATTATATCCATCATCCGGTGAACCTTTTGAAATCAGGAAATCCAAGATCCGCGGTGAGACTTCTGAAGGAATGATTTGCGCCGAAGACGAAATCGGATTGGGAGCCTCTCATGCAGGAATTATGATTCTGCCGGAAGAACTCCAGGCGGGTACACCGGCAGCGGCTTATTTCAAAATTGAGAAAGATGTTGTTTTTGAAATCGGATTAACACCTAACCGTGCAGACGCGGCTTCACATCTGGGTGTGGCACGTGATATCAAAGCCCTGTTAAGCAGAAGTACACGTCCCTCGGTGAAAATGCCCGATCTGAGTGGATTTACAGAAGGGAAAAATGCCCCCCTGATAACGGTTGAGATTGAAAGTGCTGAAGCATGTCCCCGGTACTCCGGAATTGAGCTTACCAATGTGAAGGTTGCTCCTTCACCAGACTGGCTGCAAAATAAACTGAAGGCAGTTGGACTCCGCCCGATCAATAACATTGTTGACATTACCAACTATGTGATGCTGCACCTGGGTCAGCCTTTGCATGCCTTCGATGCGGCAAAGATCCGTGGCCGGAAAATTACTGTGCGCAGCCTGCCTGCAGGGACCACGTTTCGTACACTCGATGAAGTAGAGCGAACGCTCCAGGGGCATGAACTGATGATTACCGATACAGAGGGCGGACTTTGCATTGCCGGAGTATTTGGTGGTGCCGGTTCCGGTGTCAGCGAATCTACACGTCATATCTTCCTTGAAAGTGCCTGTTTCCATCCGGTGCATGTTCGGAAGTCGGCGAAGGCTCACGGTCTCCACACCGATTCCTCATTCCGTTTTGAGCGTGGAACGGACCCGGAAATGACCACTACCGCTTTGAAGCTGGCAGCTACGCTGATGGTAGATATAGCAGGCGCAGAGATTGCTACGCCGATAACGGATATTTATCCTTCGGCGGTAGAGCGTAAGAAAATAAATTTCTCTTTTGAATATCTTAAGACCATTCTCGGAGACGAAATTCCCCGTCACGATGTTCTGGATATTCTGGAAAGTCTGGATATTCATGTGGAGGAAGATCAAAGTGACTGGCTGATTCTCTCAGTTCCTGCATATCGCGTGGATGTTACGCGTGCTGCAGATGTGGCCGAAGAAATATTGCGTATCTACGGATATAACAACATCGACTTGCCGAAGAAGATTTCTATCACCCCCGGCAAAATTCTGCAACCTGATCCGGAAGAAATTACTGAGCGATTGAATTCATTTCTGGTGGCAAATGGTTTCCGTGAAATGCTGAACAACAGCCTCACCAAACTTTCTCACCTTGAAACATTACCGCTGGCCGAAGGGCTTTCCGGTGTGCAGGTGCTGAATCCGCTCTCGAATGATCTGGCACTGATGCGGCATCATATGCTGCTCACCGGTCTCGAAACCATCTCCTATAATATCAATCGCCGTCAGGAAAATTTACGACTGTTTGAAACCGGAAAGACGTATTTCAAAGCCGGCAACCGGTATGTGGAAGAACAGCATCTCTCCCTGTGGATTACCGGACATCAGTATGCAGAACACTGGAAGGAAAAATCCAGAAGTTATGATCTCTATTACCTGAAGGGAATTGTGGAGCAGGTCTTTGCTTCTGCAGGAATTGGACTTCGTCAGCGCTTAACATTGAAGGAAGAAGCAGAAAACGGTTTTGAGGAAACAATCTCCTGGTTTGTTGGTAAGAAATTGCTGGCGGTGGCTGGCAAGGTTGCGAAGCCGGTGCTGAAAGCAGCAGATGTATCGCAGGCAGTTTGGTTTGCGGATATCCGTATGGAAAATCTGCTGGCACTGATGGATACCAGGGACAGAGAGATTCCGGGGCCGCCTAAATTTCCGGAGGTGCGTCGTGATCTCTCCATGTTACTGGATAAATCAGTACGTTATTCAGAGCTCGAGGCGCTGGCCTATGCAACAGAACCTAAATTACTGCGTAAGGTGAATTTGTTTGATGTGTACGAAGGGGATAAAATTGAGCAGGGGAGGAAATCCTACGCATTGAGTTTTACGCTCCGCGATGAGGAGGCTACCTTGCAGGATAAGCAGATTGATGCTGTCATGGAAAAGCTCATGAAACAATTTGAAGGGAAACTTGGTGCGGTAATCCGTAAGGGATAATTACCGGATAATTACGCGGACGCTTTGCTGCTCGTGTTCCGTCTGAAAAGTGGCAATGTAACTGCCTGGTGTGAGTCTCTGATCGGAATTGAACAGCGAAGTGATCACTCCTGACTCATCTGCTGTCCATTGATCATTGATCAGAATTCTGCCACTGATATCTGATACGGATACACGGAGTACGCCGCTTACACCCTGAGCACGGATTACCTGCAGGCAGCCTTCTGATGGGTTCGGATAGATTTCAGCTTTGAATTTTCCTCCTTTTTTCAAGGGCAGCGCGATCACCGGTGATGATGACCTGGTTCCATCGTAGTCTACCTGCACGAGACGATAATACAGGAAAGGTTCCTGACTGTCTTCTTCACTGAAATTATATCCTTTAATTTGATTGGTTGTTCCGTTGCCTTGCACTTTACCACGGTATTCGAATGAACGTCCGTCCATGCTTCTTTCAATCCGGAAATAGTCATTGTTTTTTTCGGAGGCAGTAAACCAGTAGAGGTTAGTGCTGGTACCATCTCTGAAGCCACCAAAGTTCATCAGACTGACGGGCAGGGGAGAAGCGACAACGATATAATACCATGCGGTGTCACACAACGGATAATTGTCGCAGCTGACATATTTTATACTGTCGATCCCGGTAAATCCCGGCCATAGGGTATAGCGGATAGAATCTCCGTTCAGCAATACCGCAGCACCGTTGTAGGGTCCGGCTAAAATTGTTGTAGTGGTGAATGGACCTCCATCCTCATCGCTGTCGTTACCTCTTACGTTATAGTCGGCAAAAGATGCAGCTGTAAAATGCAGTGTGTCATTGACGGCATCCGGGCGACTTACACCAAAGAGGATCAGCGTATCGCGGTTGTTGGTTTTAATATACTCCAGTGATTCGTTGCTGATATTGGAAATATAGGAAATGGTTCCCAGTGCGCTGATGGTTACATTCAGGGTCAGGGTGTCGGTCTGATTTTTCCGGAGTGAGTCCAGCGTCCAGACACCTGTAACCGGGTTATAACTGCCACGGCTTACCGAAGAGGAAGCATACGTTAGTCCGGCTGGAAGCGGAGCAGCGATGGAGAGGTTTCTGGCGGTACCCGGCCCAGCGTTGGAAGCCACCACATAAATCCGGAAAGGTTCATTTTTTACAGCAAGGCCCGGCTGTGGTACCTTGTCGATTGTCACATCTGTTTTAAAATCGATGCCGTCGATGGAATCGCTGGCTGGAATAAACATTGCGTTAAGGAAAACCCTTCGTCCATTGATACGCACCATGTCGTTCTGTGAGCCGGTGGCTACGCTCCAGTGGTAATGCTCGTGACCGGAAACGTAGAACAGATTTCCGCCTGCCAGCGTATTCGGGCGGAGCTTCATGCCGGCCATGCAATAGAGGTTTGCTCCCGATCCGCCACGCATAAATTCATACGTATTGCTGCGCATCGAGCTGCCCGACTTGGGTTTCCAGAGTTTAAATTCTCCGTTAGGTGATTGTATGGTGCCCAGAAACTGTGCGATCGGAAGATCGTGGTTCAGATAATTTGTAGCGGCGAGCCCCGTCGTAAAGGAATCGACACCGGCAGTTGTCATGGTAAATGTGCTGTTTTCCATCGCTCCGATGGCAGTGCAATTGATAAATAGATTGGCACCGCGCTGCACTGCGTAGCGAAGCAATGGATTGAATTTCGCAGTGTCGTAGGAAGTGGTATGTGTTTCTGAGATGACCGACCAGTTTCCGGAAGGGTTAAACCCTGAGCCCGAAGGTGTCTGCAGGCGATAGCTGCCGGCATCAAATCCTGCTTCCTGCAACATCTTTACAGCTATCGTATCGTACCCTTCGGTGTTAAGCAGAAGAATGCGGGGTTTATGTGTGAGTGTATAGCGGATATCTCCATTAAAATTGGCATCTGCTCTGTAAACATTCACATTATTGCCGAAAGCGGTAATCAGTGGCAAGGCTTTACTGACCCATGCACTGTCGATGATGAACGGCCCGCTCCGAAAGGACTGGGATCCCAAACTTGCTGTATCAGGAAACACCCTCGTTGTGGTAACCGTAAAGTCAACTGATCCAACCGATGTACGGGTCTTCCCTGAACGTATCGACCAAATGACCGGAATTTCATTTTGGAGCAGAGTATTCACTAATCCATAGGCCTTCATGTTAAAGTAACCAGGCCTTTTCTGCAGGACGGTATCCATGGAAATAATCAATGATCCGGCCTTCACCTGCTTCATGTTAGCGGTTGGTGAGGGTAAATCATTCTGCGCCATGAGTGCGTTCACCACGGACGTTAACAACACTAAAAGGAGGAATTTCTTCCCGATCAACTTACACATAAATCGTGACTCTGTTTGGACTTTTTTTTACGACGAATCAGTCAGAAAGGTTCGCGATTTTCAGAGTGAAATCACAGGGTTCAGGTGGCGCGAATATAGGGCGAACAAGAAGTGATTGTCAAGTGTTAAGGCATCTTCTTTGCAGATGTTAATGGCCTGATTATCAGAAGAACCGCTTTATTTCTGAAAAAGCCTTCATGAAAGAGCCGTGGCGCAAGCACCTTTTGTACTTTTGCGCCGTGATTTCCTTTGCCGATTTAAAACTCAACCGCCAGTTGCTGAACGCGATTCAGGACCTGGGCTATGAACAGCCGACGCCCATTCAGGAAAAGGCGATTCCGGCGATCATGGGCGGACAAGATGTGCTCGGCATTGCCCAAACCGGTACCGGAAAAACGGCAGCCTATCTGTTGCCCTTGTTAAGAGTGCTCAATTATGCGCAGGGAGAAGATGCCCGTGCGCTGATTATAGTACCTACCCGCGAATTGAGTATTCAGGTTGGGAATGCGTTGAAGGAGCTGGGAAAGTACACCGATCTGCGTTACGCGGTAGTGTTCGGCGGTCAAGGTGCCAAAGATCAGATTGCTGCCATTCAGAAAGGAATTGATATTCTGGTGGCCTCCCCTGGACGATATCTCGAGCTTTATCTGCAGGGACATATCAAGGCGAAGAAGATTAAACATCTGGTGCTGGATGAAGCGGAACGATTGATGGATAAAAGTTTCATCAGTCAGTTTCACCGTATTCTGGAAACCATGCCGCAAAAGAGACAGAATCTTTTATTCTCCGCCACGATGTCGGATCTCGTAAAAAAGATCGCCGGTGACTTCCTCGATTTTCCGGTGGAGATACAGATCCGTCCGGATATGAAAACAGCAGAGACCGTTTCTCAGGCCTGGTACTCTATACCGAATCTGAAATCGAAAATTAATCTGCTCGAGAAATTATTGCTGCAGGAAAATGATTGGAAGAAAGTCATCATCTTCTGCAAGACCAAGGCAAATGCAACGAGTCTGGGTAAGTACATGCAGCGCAAGTACGGCGACGACAATGTGCTCATCATTCACGGCAATAAAACCCAGCAAACCCGAATCAATGCGATGCTCCGTTTCCGCAATGAACCGGTGCGTTTGCTCATCACCACCGACCTTGCCGCCCGCGGACTTGATATTCCCGATGTGACGCACGTTGTCAACTTCGATACCCCGATTATCTATGAAGATTATGTGCATCGGATCGGAAGAACAGGACGCGCATTTAAAACCGGACACAGCATTACGTTTGTTACGATGGCCGACGAATACCATCTCGGTAAAATCGAAAAACTCATCGGACAAAAAGTGAAGCAACTCAAGGTGCCGAAAGATGTATTTATAGAAGAGACACCCTACGAAGAAAGACAAGTTATGTTGCGGGAGATCGATGCGCAGAAACGAAAAGAAAATCCTGACTTCAAAGGAGCATTTCATGAGAAGAAGAAAATGTGAGAATTTGATAATTTGAGAATGTGTCAATTTGAAAATGTAATGATGCGATGTTGTGATAATATGATGATATGATGATGAGTATGGAATTAATGGAGAAGCGATGAAATGCTACAATTGAGTTTAGGGAGATAGGAGTGTTTGAACGGAAGATGAGTGGAATGTCAATAAAGAGGCTGATGAAAAGTTTTATTCCGTGAAAATTCGCTCCGTCAGTGTCATCCGCGTTCCTTTTAGGAAGGTTTCGCAAATGAAAAAACATCGATGTTAAAAGAAACTGATTCGCAAAAAAGTAATGTCAAATGGATCATGCTGGCGGTGTTGGCATTGATCTGGGGCAGTTCTTTTATTTTGATGAAGCAGGGATTGAAAGGATTTGGTCCCGATCAGGTTGCTTCTATTCGAATGATGGTTGCCTGTATCGCCACGCTGCCGATGGGCATCCGTAAATTCAAAGACCTTACTTTCGACAAAGCACGTTACATGGCTGTGGTAGGAGCAGTCGGCAGCGGGATTCCTGCATTTTTATTCGCCACTGCACAAACGAGAATTTCATCCTATCTCGCCGGTATGCTGAACTCTCTTACGCCGGTTTTTACAATGGTACTTGGACTTATCTTCTTTCGCTCAAAGTTCACCTGGATGCAGATGCTGGGTGTATTTGTAGGATTCCTTGGTGCGGCAGGACTCGTCTTCATCCGTTCGGGAGGTGGTATCAGCAGTGATGCATTTTATGCTTCGCTCATCGTGATTGCCACCTGCTGTTATGGCATCAGTGTCAATACCATTAAATCCTTTCTTACCGGACAAGATACCTTGCTCATCTCCTCAGTCTCCTTGCTCGTGGTGGGTATTCCTTACGGCATTTATCTCTTCACCACCGATTTCCTCGATCGTTTCCATACCGTTCCCGATGCCTGGTGGGCATTTGGATGTCTCGCCACACTCTCCGTATTCGGCACTGCGTTATCCAATATTCTCTACTTCCATCTCGTGAAAGTCTCCGGGCCCTTATTCGCCAGTGCGGTCACTTATCTGATGCCCGTAGTTGCTCTCGCCTGGGGACTCTTTGACAACGAAGTTTTTCATCCGCTGCATCTCGTCGCTTTCCTCGCTATTCTGGCGGGAGTGATGCTGATCAACCGGAAGACAACATAATGCCGTTCGGTTACGAGGTTACGGGGTTTCAGAGTTTCGGAGCGCTTGCGCCCCGAGCGCAGCCTCGGGGTTTCGGAGTTTCGGAGCGCTTGCGCCCCGTCCCGCAATGTGCACTCCGTGCAAGTTGCGGGAGAAGCCTCGGGGTTAAATTGTTAAAGTGTTATAAATGCTGTAAGAGTTATAAATGTTATAAATGTTGTAAGCGTTATAAATGTTACTCCCCGTGCTCCCCGCGTACTCTTTGCGCTCCCCGCTCCCGATAGGCATCGGGATGCCTGCCGGCAGGCAGGGTTAAGCCGACAAATGCTCCTGTGAGTCATATCTTTACATAATTGAAAAGGCCTTGGTCGTTATTTCTGTTCGCAAATTGCCGACAGAAGCATCCGTGCAACTTGAAACGGGTCAATTTTCAGCCCTGAATAATCAAAAGTGTTTGAAAATCAGTCATTAATGGAAAATAATGCAATTCTCCACAGGTACTTGTTAATTCCAAAAGGGTATTGTATCTTTGCCCTCCCCAAAAAGGGGAAATACGTTTAAGATCATGTACGCTATCGTAACAATTGCCGGTCAACAGTTTAAAGTACAGGAAAACATGCCTGTATTTGTTCACCGTCTGGAAGCTAATGAAGGTGACTCTGTTACCTTTAACGAGGTGCTCCTCGTGGACAACAATGGTGCTGTTAAAGTAGGTGCTCCTACTGTTTCCGGTGCCTCTGTTTCTGCCAAGGTACTCTCTCACCTCAAGGGTGACAAGGTGCTTGTCTTCAAGAAAAAGCGCCGTAAAGGATATCAGAAAATGAATGGCCACCGCCAGTCCTTTACCAAAATCCAAATCGAAAAAATCTCCGCTTAATCCTAAAGCAACAAAGTTTTAAAAAATGGCTCACAAGAAAGGCGTCGGTAGTTCCAAGAACGGACGCGAATCCCATAGCAAACGCCTCGGCATTAAAGTATTCGGAGGCCAGAAAGTAATTGCAGGTAACATCATCGTTCGTCAGCGTGGTACTAAACACCGTCCGGGCGAAAATGTTGGCCTTGGCAAAGACCATACCCTCTTCGCACTTGTTGATGGTACGGTTGTGTTCCGTAAAAAGTCTGACGATAAGTCGTACGTTTACGTGAAACCCTTCGACGCATCTGCCGAAGCTTAATTCGTTTACTGACATCAACCTAATAAAGAGGCCCCGCATTTGCGGGGCTTTCTTGTTTTGTAGCTATGCGGGGAGTTAGAGACGCAGAGTTACAGAGTTGCAGAGATGCAAAGGATGGAGTGGCAGTCCCGCCATTGCTGTGCAATGTGGGATGCAGAGTTTCGAAGTAAAAAAGCACTTGCGCTCTGTCCGGTAATTGGCTCTTTGTGTAATTTGCGGGTGAAGACTCAGGGTGTAAAAGTTACGAAGATTCCTGGTCAGTCAGCAACTTGGCAACTTAAAAACTTCGCAACTCAGCAACTTAGAAACTATGCACCTCTGCACCTCTGCAACTCTGCAACTCTGCACCTCTGCACCTCTGCACCTCTGCACCTCTGCACCTCTGCACCTCTGCACCTCTGCAACTTCCCTAATAAAACTTCCAGCTGGAAATTGTAATCGCCCGTTTATTAAATCCGCTGATGCCGAAAATCTTTTCCTGCTGTTTGTTGGTGCAGTAGTCGAAGCGGGCGGGTTCTGATCCTGATCCGAGTGCAGCATTTACAACGACAGCGCCGGAACTGGTGTTTTCGTAAATCAGATTGTAAAACCGGTCATAGTACACCATCGATTTATTGTCATCGTTTACCAGTAGCACTTTGGCTTTCGGTGTAATGTTGTCACTGAGCCATACGTCTTCTTTTTTCATGTTGGCGTAGGTCTTGTGATTGTTGATCTTCTTCAGAAAATTATAGTGCGTCTGATAAATGTATCCGTTTTTATAGTTGAGGAAGAGATTGTAGCTGTAAGTAAATCGTGTAAAATAAAAGTCCTGCAGATAATCGTTGTTACTGTAGTAGGTAGGGATGGAGGGTAGTTCGAAGTTCTTGTAATAATGGTTGAGGAGATTGAACCAGTCTTCAGGCTTCCCGTAGGGTAGGGTTTCCAGCTTCTTATATTGCGGATTGTAACGATAGATATTCTGCTCGTTGTTGTCCATGATGAGCAGATTGTCGTATTCGTCGTATTCCAGTGCACGCACGCATTTATCATTTGGCAGTTTGATGCTGTCGGTCTGCACGCCGGTGTTGTTGAAGATATAAACGTAGGGCCGCGAACAGGCATTGAAGGCGATATTTTCCTTACTGTCGGCAGCAATTTTGAAGGTGTAGCCCGATGCACCATCCACTTTTTCAGTGGGAATCGTGAAGAGTTCGGTACGGATTAAACGGCCTTCTTGCGCCTGAATTTGAAGCGTTAAGGTTATCAGGAAGAGTAAGATATATTGTTTCAAAGGCAATTTTTTGTGCGCAAATATGGTGATTTTCATTATATGATTTTTACCAATACCTTTGAATTTGGACAAATCATCATAAATCTGATGCGGTTAAATTTGAAAGGATTGTGGACGCTTCTTTTGACCATTTATGGGAGCTATTCCATTGGGCAAAACCTTTCATCTGATAAGGGTAAATTGATTGTTTGGCTTGTTGGGGAACAATCCATGATTCGAAAATTTCCGGAATGCATACAGAAAAATAATCCTCAGGTTCAATATAAATTCAATTCTCTAAAGGCATTTTATATTATTGGGAAAGACTCAATATCAGTTAAACAAATGAATGTACTGGTAGAGTGGTCATCTTTAATGAATAAGCCCTCTGATCCAATGGAATCTGAAGGTTGGTATTACATGGATTCTACGAACGCGACGCTTAGCACTTTTTTCAAATACTTCAATGCAATGCCTTCTGTTTTGAGTGTGTGGGTGAGAAGTATCATTTTGAATGATGGTACTACAGTCGATTTTCCGCAAATGTTATGTTTCAATTCACAGAAGGAGGTGTTTCTTAAAAGCAGGATTTCGTCCGCTCTGGTAAATACTGAAACAGAAAGACGAAAGCAAAGACCTGTGGTGAATGGCATTCAATGGGTGGAGGAAAGAAATGACAGCCTGATTTATTTTAGAAATGGAGTTTTCTTTTATCACAGACAAAAAAAATAAAGGCTGCCTCTTTTAAGAAACAGCCTTTATTGTAAGGGAACTCTATCTTTTTACGCGTCGATTTCGGCTGCTTTTTTTTCTTCTACCGGTTTCCCCATCACTTTGCCCATCATATTGTTCCAGCCATCTTTTGCACGCTCGGAGAGGAGATACATGGATGGTACGAGAATGAGTGTAAGGAAAGTAGCGAAGCTGAGACCGAAGATCATGGTCCAGCTCAGCGGACCCCAAAACGCTACGCTATCACCTCCAAAGAAGAGATGCGGGTTGCCTGTTGTGAGCAGCTCTTCAAAGTCGATGTTGAGACCTACAGCAAGTGGAATGAGTCCGAGGATGGTGGCAGATGCGGTGAGCAGTACCGGTGTCATTCTCGTTTTGCCGGCTTCAATGATGGCATCCCAGGTGTTCATGCCTTGCTCTTTGAGCAAGTCAGTGAATTCCACGAGCAGGATTCCGTTCCGCACCACAATGCCCGCCAACGCAACAATACCAACGCCCATCATAATGGTGGAGATGGTCATGCCGGTGATGGCATAGCCGAGGAATACGCCAATCATGCTGAAGATAATCTCCGTGAGGATGATAACCGGTTTGCTGAGCGAGTTGAATTGTGTGACAAGAATAAGGAAGATGAGTCCGAGCGATACAAGCATGGCCGTGCCAAGGAAGCTCATGGTTTCTGCCTGCTCTTCAGTCTGACCGGTCATCACCACTTCAATGCCGTCCGGTTTCGGAAATGCATCAATTGCCTTTTGTACGGAGGTAACCACTCCGTTGGGATCGTAACCGGCGAGTACGTTTGAGTTCACCGTGATCACGCGTTTCTGATTGATACGTTTGATACCACCGTACGTTGTTGAGTACTGAATGTCGCAGAAGGAGGAGAGTGGCACCTGACGAACGAGTCCGCCCATGTTCATATCACGGTAGGTGAATTTGGTATTCTTAAGTGCATCCACATTCGTACGTTGATCGTACTTATACCGCAGTTGAATAGGATATTCGTCGTTGTCGTCACGGAATTTGCTGACTTCGTTTCCGAATACAGCGTTCCGGATTTCCATACCGATTTGCGCAGTGCTGATACCTTCACGGTTGGCTCGTTCGCGATCGATGTTGAAGACAATCTCCGGTTTGCTGGTTTCGAAATCGCTCTTAAGCTGTTCTACACCCGCAATGTCTTCTTTTTCGAGATAGGCTTTGAGCTGTTCTGATGTTTTGACGAGGTCTTCAAATTTGTCGCCGCGGATTTCTACATTGATTGGTTTGCCGACGGGCGGACCTCCCTGCTCCTGATCTACGGTGATCTCTACACCCGGAATTCCCTTTACGGCTTCGCGTATCGAGGTGAGGTATTGTTTGGAGGAGACACCGTTACGATCGCTGAATTTTTTGAAGGCAACAGTAATCTTCGCTTTGTGTGGCTGTACAGAAGGGTCAAATTCATTGGCATCGTTCGTACCTACGGCAACGTTAGTGATGATCGATGTTACAATTGGATTGTCTTTGCCCAGCGCTTTGTTGACTCTCGCTTCCACAATCTTGGCGATACTGTCGGTGGTTGATTGGTCAGTACCAATAGGTGCTTTGATGTAGGCGTAGATGAAGTTAGGATCACTCGATGGGAAGAAAACTACTTCCGGGCCGCGTTTTACCATGGCGATAATTGAAACGAAGAAAAGTACAATCGTTGCAAGTACCATCGTTTTGGGACGATGCAAAGCCCACTCGAGTTTACGTCCATACCAGTCCTTGAACTTCGGCCAGCGTACTTCCTGGAATTTCCAGATGACACGTTGCAGATAGTAATGATTCAGGAAATTGAAGCCGATAACGATCAGCATCAGATTACCGATGGCATGTGAACCTGCAACGTGGAAGATGAAACTTAATGCAGCCAGTACCACACTCGATACTTTGAGTCCGCGGGTCATCGTTGGATGATTGATGTGTTCCTGATCATGTGGTTTCATGAACTGCACAGCGAATACCGGATTGATGATATACGCAACAAACAACGAGGCGAGCAGTGTTACGATCAGTGTTATCGGCAGATAGAACATGAACTCTCCGATGGTGCCTGTCCAGAATGCGAGCGGGATGAATGGTGCGAGAGTGGTTAATGTACCACTGAGTACAGGAAGAAATACTTCTCCGGCAGCTATCTTCGCGGCTGATTTAATATCTCGTTTTCCGTTTTCGTAGATCCTGTGCGTATTTTCGATGACCACGATGGCATCATCCACCACAATACCCAGTGCCAGCAGGAAGCTGAAGAGTACGATCATATTCATGGTAAAGCCGATGGCCGGCATCACCAGGAAGGCAAGGAACATCGACAGCGGCACACTCATCGCTACAAAGAACGAGTTGGTGGTGCCCATAAAGAACATGAGGATAAGCAATACGAGGATAAAGCCGATGATGATGGTGTTGATCAGATCGTGTAGGGTAGTTCTCGTCTGATCGCTCTGATCACCAGTCATCACAATGCTGAGGTTCTGTGGAAGATCGCTCTTCTGCATTTCTCCTACCATTGCTTTGATTTTATCGGTGGCCTCAATCAGGTTATAGCCGGTGCGTTTTACAACGTTCAGCGTGATTACGTTTTTATTATCGAGACGGGCGAAGCTTTGTTGTTCTTCGTAAGTGTCAGCGATATCACCAAGATCTTTCAGATATGCTGTCGCTCCAGAGGCACCTGTAACGATGATATTTCGGATCTGATCAACGGATTTGAACTCTCCTTTCACACCAATGGTTCGTTTGACACCGTCTGAAGAAACGGTGCCGCCGGAAATGGTCATGTTTTCATAAGAGACAGCGCGCTGGATGTCGCCGAGGGAAATCTGTGCAGCCTGCATCTTGTACATGTCCACGTTGATCTGAATCTCACGCTCCAGTGCACCTACCATATCAACACGACTGATTTCCTTCATGCTCTCAATCTTGTCCTTGATGTCATCTGCGTATTTTTTAAGCTTGTTGAGCTCCATGTCGCCACTGATGTTGATGAACAGGATCGGAATCTCACTGAAGTTGATGTCTGTAATGGCTGGTTCCTGCTTGAGGTCAGTTGGCAGATCAGTGCGTGCTTTGTCAACAGCATCTTTTACGCGTTGCTTGGCATCGGCTACACTAACGTCCGAGTTGAATTCTACAATCACACTCGTAAAATCCTGCACGGAGTTGCTCGTGATTTTCTTTACGCCGGATGCTCCCTTTACCTGTTTCTCAATCGGCTTGGCGATGAGGTTTTCCATGTCGGAAGGCGAGGTGCCCGGATGCACAACACTCACGAATATCTGCGGAAGGGAGATATCGGGGAAGTTTTCTTTCGGCAGACTGTTATACGCCATGATGCCTGCTAACGTGAGGATCACGGTGAAGATGAAGATCGATGTCTTGTTGTCGATCGACCAGCTGCTGGGTTTAAATTCTTTGAAGACGTCTTTCATGACGTATGGATTTAAAAGTTACAGATTGTAGTGAATTAAAGAGCGATGGTTTGGCCATCAACAAGATCCTGATATCCTGTGGTAATGACTTTATCACCGGCATTCAGTCCTTCCTTGATTTCAAGTTTACCGGCGTAGTTCATGCCGGTTTTCACCATTTGCTTTTTGGCTTTCCCGTTTTCATTGAGGAATACATAGGAACCTTCAGGAGTGGTTTGTACGACAGCCAGCGGAAGAACAAATGCTTTGTCAGATTTATAATCGGTGATGCGCAGTACTGCAACCTGATTGGGATGCAGGGAGGCTTCCTTGCCGTTCATCGCTACTTCCACACGGAAGGTGCGGTTGAGTGCATCAATTACTTTGCCTACGTAGCTGAGTTTCGCAGTGGCTGTTGCTCCTTCATCCGGGAAATAAACTTCTACCGGATCTCCTTGCTTTACTTTGGTGATATAGGCTTCCGCTACTTCAGCCTGCACTTTTAATTTTGCAAAATTAACGACGCGAAGTCCGGGCATGCCGGGTGCGAAGGCCTGGCCAATTTTCACATCTACCGCATCTACTGTTCCGGCAATCGGTGATTTTACTTTGGTCATCTCCAGTTGCTGACGAACAGTTGCTATTTTCTTGTCAATTCCTTCCAGCGTATTCTTTGCCTGCAGGAATTGAATCTCGGTGCCGATTTTCTGATCCCAGAGTGATTTCTGTTTCTGATAAACGGTGTTCGCAAAGTCACGTGCACTCTGTAATTCTTCCAGACTCTTCAGATAAACATTGTTCTCCAGTTCGGCGAGTACAGTTCCTGAGCTGACACGATCGCCTGGCTTCACGAGGATGCGTGAGATGGTTCCCATCATCTCGGGACTCACCAGCACGTTTTCATCGCCTTCTACTTTTGCCTGCACTTCAATCAGGTGGCGGAATACTTCCGGTTGAACGGCTGTAACAGCAACGTTCTTACCGGACTCTTTCTTCGTATCACCCGAGTCCGCAAGTTCTTTTTCAAGCTGCGAAATCTGCTGCTTGAGTTCACTCTGTTGTTTTTTTAATTCTTCGAGCTGCGCTTTTTTATCTTTTTGTCCGCAACCGGCTGCCAGCGCTAATGCCAGAATAGGAAGTATATAAAATGACTTTTTCATGATGAGTTATTTACAGGGTTGATGAATTAATAGGTGAGAACGCCACTGGCTTTATCGAGTTCGATGCGGGCGATGATGGTTTCGTACAGCGTGCTGTAGTAGTTGGCTTCTGCTTCACGAAGAGAACTCTCTGCGTCGGTGAGTTCCAGACTGGACCCGACACCGTTGTCGTATTTGATTTTGGCAGAGCGTGCAATTTCACCGGCCAACTCGCGGTTTTTCTTTACTACGGCAAGACTGGAGTTGTTATTCTGGAAGTTAGCTTTTGCATTGTTCAGTTCCAGACGGAAACTGTTTTTCGCGAATTCAATGGAATTATCCACTTGCTGCAGTTTTAACTTTGCCTGTGAAACACGAGCGCTCTTCTGCAATCCATCCCAAAGAGGAACAGTAAGCTTTGCACCGATGAGTGTAGTCGGAAACCACTTGAGTCCGGTGTCGAAGATGTCGAATTCGGAGCGCGCATTGTTATAGCTGAACGAACCAAAGGCGACCAGACTTGGCAGATAAGTTGATTTGTATCTTTTAAGGTCGAGTTCCTGCAGACGGCGGGAAACATTCAGCACTTCCATTTCAGGTCGCGCATTGTAGTTTACGCTGTCCGGCAGACTCACTCCTGTCAGCACCGACTCATCCAGCTTATCGCTGAGTACAATCTCCTTATCCATCGGATAATTCATCTGATACTTCAGCAATGCATATGTGATGGCTTTAAAGCGCAACAGTTTATCTTTCTCAACTTTCAGGTTATTGGCGGTAAGTTCAAGACGATCTACATCTATCTTTTCCACGAATCCGGCTTGATTCAGTGCGCGGGTATCACTCAGCAACTTGTTGATGCGAATGATGTTCGCTTCAATCAGTTCAAGCCGTGCATCAGAAACCAGTGCGCCGTAATAGGCTTTGGTAACGTTCACAGCAGCTTCCGTACGAGTCTGCTTCGTTTGCTTGTGGCTCAGCTCCTGGAAGGCTTTCGACGCCTGGAGCCCGACGAGATAAGAGCCATCAAACAGCAGCTGTGTTACACTTACACCGGCGGATGCCGAATACTGTTGACCAAATTTTACAGGGAAGAAGGAGCCGGGTTCACCTCCAAAGAATTCCCCGGGCACGAAGCTTACCGGAATATCCAGGAAGTCGTTCAGCTCAGCACTTGCCTGAATCTGGGGTGTTCCCATGCCCACGATCTCGTTTACTTTCTTTTTCGAAAGTTCTTCTTCGATCAGTGCATTCTTGACCTGGGTTTGGTTGGCCAGGGTAAATTCAATCGCCTGTTTCAGGCTGAAAGCATTTTCCTGGGCGCGCCCTGTTTTCAGGAACAGCAACGCGACGAACAAAGTCAGGATTTTTTTCATACGGTTATTTATTGAGGTTGCAAATTTGAGAGTTGTATAGATATTTATTGTACAGATGCCACTCAAGCGGATTTTTCGATTACCCAGACGATCGAATGAGTGATAAATTGCCTGAGAGATGATTTATTCTTCATCTACTATCAGTTGTTTGTATTTATTTAAGAGTTTATGGCCTTTAACCGTGCAGATGCCGTGCAGGAAGTGATCGAGTATCTGTACCTGTACATCGTGCATGTTGTATTTGTCGGCCGGAAAGGCAAAGGGATTCATCGCCAGTTCTATTTCTTCCAGACGCAGCCTGGCAATGATCCTTAAGTTGAAATCCATGCGGTAAAGCCCTTGTGTCCGCCCTTTTTCAAGATTTCTCAGAACCATTTCCAGTACTTTCTCTTCCTTGAACTTCCTGAATACCTGCCACACATCCGGGTGATAGCGCTGCATATCAAAGAACATGTTCGGGTTGGTACGCGCAAATACCCCTTTCATGTAGTTCATGGTTAACAGAATCTCTTCGATGGCATTTTTCGCCTGATGTTCAAAATCAGAAAACTGACGAGTATGATCTTCAATAGACCAGATAATCATGGCCATCACAATCTTGTTTTTGTCTTCAAAATGCTGATAAATGGTTTTCTTCGACATGCCCAGGTGCCTGGCGATGTCGTCCATCGTTACATTTTTTATCCCGAACCGGCAGAATAACTCCTCCGCTCCGGCCATGATGCGCTGTTCGAGCTCCATTATTGGATTGATACTTTTAGTACGTGCAAAACTACGGAAACTATTTATACAAAAAACGTTTCCAATGGAATATTGTTTTCCTTTTTCGGAATAAATTTGGTAAATAATTGTTAGACAATTATATAAAAACAGGAAAGACCGATTTGCAGAGCCCGTGTTTCACGTTGGCCTTCACTTTCTGATCTCTGTTTCGAAGAGATATTCGGGAATACCTTCAAAAAACCGGCATTCCAACCCAAACCGTAACTGTAAACATCAAGGTATTGGAATAGTATATTACAAGGTGTTCGAAAGCTATAAATGAAGGTGTTCGAGTGTCCGTAAAGTAGGTGTTCGGGTGTCAGGAATGAAGGTGTTCGGGTGTCCGTAAAGTAGGTGTTCGAGTGTCAGGAATGAAGGTGTTCGGGTGTAAATAATGTAGGTGTTCGGGTGTCCGTAAAGTAGGTGTTCGGGTGTCAGGAATGAAGGTATTCGGGTGTCAATAATGAAGGTGTTCGGGTGTCAATAATGTAGGTGTTCGAGTGTTTTGCCAAAGCAAACATCGTTTGCTTTGGCAAAATGTATCGAGAACACCGTATCACCCGCCCTCTACCTTGCCGCTGACCTTTCTTCTGGTGAGATAGCAGGGGCTGCAACAGGGGCTTCGGCTGGTTTTACTTCGGAAACAGGAGGAGACTGAGGTTCGGGAATTTCAGGAGCCTTTGTCGCAGGTTTTACAGGCTCTTCTTCCAGACGTGCCGTCTTTTCTACTTCGTACATACCCTGACGGATTTCACTTTGCACTCCGTTCATGGCATCTTTGAATTCTCGAATGCCTTTGCCGAGTCCGCGGGCAAGACTGGGAATATTCTTCGACCCGAAAAAGAGGAGTACGAATAAAAGGATGACGAGCAGTTCTCCACCGCCCAGACTTTCTAGAAATAGTATTATTCCCGGTTGCATGGAGCAAAGGTAGGAGAATCTCTGGTATAGCGGATGAAATCCCGGTGTAGAACTTTAATGAACGATGGCGTCAATTTTTTTACCTGTGCAACCATTCGGCAGGGTGATGTTCAGTAAAAAGCTGAGACTGGGTGCGATATCGGTAATATGGACTTCGTCGGTGTTGTTCCCTGCAGGTATATTCCAGCCAAACCAATACAGTGGTACATGTGTGTCATAAGGATAGGGGCTTCCATGAGTGGTTCCTCTCGTCCCGTCGCCACCGTATAATCTGTCGGTCCAGCCCGGTGAATATACAAACCATACGTTTCCTGACCGGCCATGGTAATGACCTTTCTGGATGCGATTGCGGAAGAGTTCCGTATACTCTTCGGTTTCGAGATCGCAGGAAGTGAGTGTTTCGTAAATACCGGTAACGTGATCAAGTGCAAATCGTGCAATCTTTGATTCTACTTCGCAGATATCGCGTTTGTCGGCGAGAATTTTTTCTTCGTTCAGATAGACCTGGTCATTGATGAAACAACGGAAGTAATTGTCATTTCCATATTCACCACGCAGAAAACTTTTAACGGTGTCAGCAATCGAAACCGGATTTGTAAATCCTGCGTAGAGCTTATGATCCATCATGTGCTTCGGGTTTTCCATGCAGGCATGATCGGCGGTCATGAAGAGCAGGTATTTGCCTTTTCCGATACGACTGTCGAGGAAGTTCAGGAGATCGGTAAGATCCCGGTCGAGGCGTAAATAGGTGTCTTCTGTTTCCACAGCGTTAGGGCCGAACTGATGGCCTACATAATCGGTAGAAGAAAAGCTAATGCAGAGAAAGTCGGTAATACTGTCGGCGCCGAGTTGTTCACCCTGAATAGCTGCGAGCGCAAAATCTTTTGTAAGGGTGTTGCCGAAGGGTGTCCGGCGAACGAGATCGAAGCCCGTTCCTTTCAGCCCCGGAAGATCATGCGGGAAAACCGGTTTTGTTTCGCCAAGGTACATCGATTCATACGGTGCATCGTCAGGATCACTTTCGGTATAATAGTCAAGCGGGAGTACGGTTTTCCAGGGTGATGAGAGGTATTCTTCCGGCCATTTTCGTTCATTGAATTCAGTAGCCCATCGCGGAAGATCATTTCTGTACCAGGTACTGGTGATAAAATTTCCGGTTTTACCGTCAAACCAATAGGCGGCGTCTGCACTGCGTCCGGCCGGGAGAATAGCACTTCGGTCTTTGAGTGCAATTCCTATTACTTTGGCTTGCATCTGTGTGCATAGCTGCAACTGATCGGTAATTGTTGTGGTGAGTAACCTTCGGGGTGACATCATCCCTTCAATGCCATCCGAACCAACACCCCTTACACTGGTGTCAGAGGTACAGTAAACTGTATCTCCTGCTTTGGTATCATACCAATCGTTGCCGGCGATGCCATGATAGGCGGGTGTTGTTCCTGTGTATACACTTGCATGCCCGGGTCCGGTATAAGTAGGCGCGTAGTTGTATTGAGTGTTGCGGCAATTGTATCCTTCCTTCAGGATACGGCGAAAACCTCCCGTGCCGAACTTGTTCCAGAATCTGGTGACATAATCCGGGCGCATCTGATCCACTACAATACCAACTACAATTCTGGGTCGGCCACTTACAGGCGTTTGTGCCGGTGCTGCGAAACAAACAGATAACAGCAGAATGAACAACAGTTTTTTCATACTGCAAAACTAGGAATTTCACAAATGCGGTATTCAGGTCTTTAATTCTATGTGTAAAAAATGACCGGCGTCAGTTTTTAGAAGGAAAATCCTGTAACATTTATTACAGTAGTGCCTGCTGCTGTTTTAAGAGGTAAAATATTCATCCGTTTAGTGATGAACGTCATTGAAATCCGATGGGAGGAGGACTTACTTTTACCGTATAATGCCAAAACAATAAATTATGAGAAAGTGGTGGATATTTGCATTGGTTCCCTTGCTGTTCAGCGCATGTAAAAACGAGGATGAATCGCCGGAACCGGAACAAAACAAGGTAACCTTCGGAGTAACATTTGAGCATGATGGTGCAGCCTTGCAATTTGATACTTTGATGTTTCAGCATGCAGCGGGCTATACGATGAGTGTCTCCAGGTTGCAGTTTTATCTTTCGAATATTCAGCTGATCCGCAGCGACAGCTCCCTGGTCAGTATATCGGACTATCATTTTATTGATGCGAAAGACGCAGCTACGCAAACATTCTCCTATACACTGCCGGCTACCGGACATTTTATTGGACTTAAAATGCAGATAGGACTCGATTCAGCGCACAATATCACCGACGCATTACCGGCATTGATGGAAAATCTCAATATGGCCTGGCCTGAAGTAATGGGCGGTGGTTATCATTTTCTGAAGCTGGAGGGGGAGTTTACCGACTCTACGGGCAATTATGGTTATGCCATGCACATGGGCACGAATAACTATCTGGTTCAGTGTGTCGTGCCGGCACAATTTGACCTTTCTGCCGGAAATAATACCATTCATCTTTCAATGAACGTGAATGAATGGTTTAAGAATCCTTCTGTCTATGATTTTAATATCGATGGAAATTACTCGATGGGAGTTATGGCTGCGATGATGAAACTGAAAGCAAATGGAACCGATGTATTTACAAAACAATGAAAACTAAGTTCACTCTGATAATAGCTGTCTTCCTGCTGGTATATTCCTGCAAGAAAGATAACGATAGTTCTTCTGCAAATCCATCGGCTACTCCTTACGCCATGGATATTCCTCCTGGTTTCCCGCCGATGATTGTTCCTGCAGATAATCCGTTAACTGTTGAAGGAATAGAGCTTGGACATCATCTGTTTTTTGATCCGATTATGTCATCCAACGGAATGAGTTGTTCTTCCTGCCACAATGTTGACAAAGCGTATGCTTCACCGTATCATATCAATCTGACAGGCGATACTGTTTCTGTCATGTCGCTGGTGAACCTGGGGTTTGAGCAGCATTTTACCTGGACAGGCCGCATTTCTACAACGGAAGATGTATGCATGGGTGATTTTGAACCAGAGTTCTTTAATACCAACATGGATACACTGCGAAGCAGGTTGTCGAACAGTGTGAAATATAAAAATATGTTCATGCGGGCCTGGGGAGATAATAATTTTGGAGCCATGTCAGATGATAATCTGAAACATAAAATTGTTAAGTCCATTGGACAATACCTCCGCAGTATGGTAAGCTATAATTCCCGTTTTGATCAGTATAGGCGTCATGAAATAAATCTTACACCCAATGAGTTGAATGGTATGGTGATTTATTATACAGAACAGGGCGACTGCTTCCATTGCCACGACTTTCCGTTTATGACTTCATTGGCAATTACAAATAATGGACTGGACAGTATTCCCGCGGGTTATGATCGCGGATTATTCAATTTCACAGGTTTGCCGGGCGACGATGGGAAGTTTCTCGTCCCGACATTGCGCAATATTGAACTCACGCCTCCCTATATGCACGATGGCCGTTTTAAAACCCTGGAAGAAGTAGTGGAGTTTTACAACAGTGGTGTACACCAGACCTCGCCGAATATTGATCCGATCATGACGAAGGCTGCGAAGAAGTACGGACTTCAGCTCACACAATATGAAAAACAATGCCTGGTTGATTTTCTGAAGACGTTTACGGATACAAGTTTCATCAATAATCCTTCTTACCAGGCGCCCCATTGATCGTCATCAACTACAAAAGACCACGAGCTCTGCCCGTGGTCTTTTGTGGCATCCTTGAATGTTCAACCCCTTCGGGGTTGATGGAAAATCTAAGCTTCATTTACACGGCATTTCATGCCATGTTGACAACATTCAACCCCTTCGGGGTTGATGGAAAATCCGAGTCTTATTTACACGGCATTTGATGCCGTGTTGACAACATTCAACCCCTTCGGGGTTGATGGAAAATCCGAGTCTTATTTACACGGCATTTGATGCCGTGTTGACAACATACAACCCCTTCGGGGTTGATGGAAAATCTAAGCTTCATTTACACGGCATTTCATGCCGTGTTGACAACATTCAACCCCTTCGGGGTTGATGGAAAATCCGAGTCTTATTTACACGGCATTTGATGCCGTGTTGACAACATTCAACCCCGACGGGGTTGAATTCACATAGCCACGAGCGGAGCTCGTGGCTATGTGAAGAAAAGTGCCCCCCCCAACCCCGAAGGGGTTGAACAAAAAACCCTTCGGGCGTAGCCCGAAGGGAAGTGTATAGGATGTTCAACCCGAAGGGTTGAGCAGAAGTCTCCAGTTTACCCTATCGTCATCGGTACATCCATCAGCAGTATCTCCGCATCGGTGGTGGCCTTGATATCGAGTTTGTCCGTGTCCCAGATACCGATTCCGTCGCGTGTTTCTACCGCTTGTCCGTTGATGGTCATGTTGCCTTTCAGTACGAAAGCATACACGCCGTTTCCTTTCCTGCGAATTGTATAGTCGGCTCCTTTGTTCGCATCGAATTTTCCAAGGTGGAACCAGGCATCCTGATGTATCCACACGCCTGCATCGTTGGGATCCGGTGAGAGGATCTGCTGTAGTTTGTTGTGACGGTCTTTTACATCGAGTGTAATCTGGTCGTATCTCGGAGTAACATTTTTCTTGTTCGGGAATACCCAGATCTGCAGGAATTTCACAGTCTGATCTTTGTTTTTGTTGTACTCACTGTGCTGAATACCGGTGCCGGCACTCATCACCTGAATGTCACCGTGTCTGATCACCGCAACATTGCCCATGCTGTCTTTGTGTTCGAGGTCGCCTTCGAGGGGAATGGAGATGATCTCCATGTTGTCGTGAGGATGTGTTCCAAAACCCATGCCCGGTGCAACAGTATCGTCGTTGAGGACGCGCAACACACCAAAGTGCATACGGTCGGGATTATAGTAGTTGGCGAAACTAAACGTATGTTTCGAGTCGAGCCAGCCGTGATTGGCGTGTCCGCGTGATCCGGCTTTGTGTAAGATGGTATTGGCCATAATGGTGGAGTTTTCGTTGGGGAGATGGTTGAAACCGATAATGTCGAGTTCTTTCAGTTCGTCGATGTTGTTTTGTACAACGTGACCCAGCGCAGCGCTGGCTGCAAACATGCCGGTGCCGAAGAGCCCTTTCTTGAGGAATGATTTGCGATCCATTTCAATTTCTTTTGGTAGGACAAAGGTACATGTGCCTTCGTTCATATTCCAATAACTTGCCTTAAGAAAAAATCTTAATCTGGATTAAGTTTTCAGCTTTTGGAAAGCATTTTTGAGAAAAACTCAGGGGTGACGCCAATGTACGAGGCAATGTGTTTCTGTGGCAGTTCGTTGATCAGAGTAGGGTAGCGCTCACAAAATTTCAGGTAACGTTCCTGTGCCGATAAACTCAGATTGTCGATGACCCGTTGTTGGTTGCTTACCAGGGCATTTTCGGTGAGAATCCGGAAGAATCGTTCAAAGGCGGGTATCTCCTGAAATAACTGTTCCTGTTTTTCTCTGCTAAGCAGTTGAATCACGGAGTCGGAGGTGGTCTCGATGAAGAGTTGTCCCGGCTTTCCGGTGAAGAGGGAGTAGAGATCGGCGATCCACCAGCCGGCAGGTGCAAAAGTAATGTTGTGTTCTGTTCCCTGTTTGTCGATGGTATATCCTCTCAGACATCCTTGTTTTACGAAGATGCTGTGTTTACAGATGTCGCCGTCCTGCAGCAGGAGCTGTTTCTTTCGGATTTTTTTCTCTTCTACGAGCGAAAAGAATCGTTCCGTTTCGCCGGCAGTCAGCGTGATGTATCTGAAGATGTTTTCGAGTAAGGCTTCCACAACGATCGTGTGGATCAAAACTACTCAATTTTCGGATGTGAAATCCAGCGTTTTGGAAATCGTCAGCAGGGTTTGCGGGCGACGACTTGTTTCAAGTATTTGCCACATCATGGTGAGGTCTATTCGCAGACATTTACTGATCATATAGCCGCCTCCAATTGCAATTCGGTTGCGGTCATAAATGGGCGCGGTAGTATGCAAAAAGAGTTCATTCATCATACTGGTGTACACTGCTCCTTTGATCATCTCTTTTTTATTGAGCGGTGCCTGTATTGAAATCTGATAGCGGAAACGCAGTAAATTCCGGTTGCTGAAGAAGCGTTCTTCAAAACGATAGCGATGGTTGATGAATAAAGGTCCGGCCTGGTGTTTGAATTGAATTTGTTGGTGTAGCCTGCGCTCTTCTGAAATCCGTTTGCTGTCGCTGCCAACACGGTAACTTTCATTATGCGCAAAGGCTGCTCCGGCACCGATACTGAGCTGATTGGGAACAAGCTGATAGTTTAGCGTGGTGCGTGCCAGACCTTGCTCAAGGTCGTTGAATAGCGCGTAGTTGCGGACATTGAGATCGGTGAGGAGGTTGATCCGGCTGGTAAAGTTTACCTGCAGGTTCAGGCAGTTCCAGTTGCCGATGTCGCTTTTCTGTGCCAGACTAACGGTGAGGCAGAGGAGAAAACCGGAAAGTAATAGCGAACGTTTCATTTTCTGATCAGCCAGGCCGCCCAGACTGCCAGCAGACAGGCGATGATGCTGAGCAGTGTATACGCTATCGCCTGGAGATAGTTTCCGGAGCGCAGCAGATCAAAGGTCTCGAGGGTAAAAGTGGAAAAGGTGCTGAGTCCGCCGCAGAAACCGACCCCAATCAGCAGCCGCTGTTGCTCCCAGGAGCCCTGACGGAACAACATCAGGCTTACCAGGAATCCAAGGATAGCTGAAGCAAGTACATTGGCAGTAAACGTATGCCAGGGAATGGTGCTTTTCTCCATGCGGCGAAATACTTCGCTGAGGAGATAACGGGCTACGCTGCCGAGTCCGCCGCCAAGGAATACAAGGAGAAGATTATTCATGTCCTGCAGCTACTTGTTTTGGAATTGTTACAAGATTACGCATAAAGGTTGAACATACCAGTCCGATTACAAATCCCAGGAATGCCCCGCAGAGTATATCCAGCGGGTAGTGTGCACCAAGATAGATCCGGCTGTAGATATTGATGAGCACGAAGGCAATCATCTCTGCACGCAAGGCAATGTATCCTTTGGGCAGCAGCATCATCACAAATACAGCCAGCGCGGTACTGTTGGCGGCATGTGAACTTACAAAGCCGAAGGAGCCGCCGCATTCGCCGTTTACAAGATGTACCAGATGTTGTATCGCTGGTTCATGACAAGGTCTGAAACGCTCTGTTGTATTTTTGAGTAGTGTCGAAAGCTGATCACTCATCGTTATCATCGCGGCGATCACGGGAAGGAATTTCCAGGTTTGTTTTCCGTAGTTGCGATAGATGACGTAGAGGATCCAGATGTAAAAAGGTATCCAGGTAAACTTATAGGCTGCCCAGTAGAAAATAAAGTCGAGTACAGGATCATGCGCTCCGTTGATGGCTAACAGGGCCTGCGTGTCGAGTTCGTTGAGCCAGCCGGGTAGTTGCATGGTTAACGGGAAAGGAAGGAGCGTTCGTTCATCTGATCCCAGAGTGCATCTTTCAGCTCCTGGATGCGTTTGTTGCTGACGGAGGAGATGAAGAGTACAGGAACGGCGCTGCCGTCGCTTTGTTTGTCGGCCGGCACTTCTTTCTTCAGTGCAGCTTCCAGTTCATCATCAATCATGTCGCATTTAGTGATGGCCAGCACGCGACGTTTATCGAGAAGTTCGGGATTGTGGAGACGAAGTTCGTTGAGGAGAATATTGTATTCTTCGCGGATGTCTTTGGTGTCAACCGGCACCATGAACAGCAGTACCGAGTTGCGTTCGATGTGACGGAGAAAACGTGAGCCGAGTCCTTTTCCGGCGTGCGCGCCTTCGATGATACCGGGTATATCTGCCATCACAAACGATTTGTTATCGCGGTAACGCACCATGCCCAGATTGGGAACGATGGTAGTAAATGGATAGTCGGCAATTTCCGGTTTCGCTGCTGAAACAACGGAGAGCAATGTGCTTTTGCCGGCATTGGGGAAGCCAACGAGTCCGACATCGGCGAGCAGTTTCAGCTCGAGAATTTTCCATTCTTCGAGTCCGGGTTCACCGGGCTGTGCAAAGCGCGGCGTTTGCATCGTGGCCGATTTGAAAAACGCATTTCCTTTTCCACCACGTCCGCCGGGAAGCAGAACTTCTTCCTGTCCGTCGAATTCTATCTCAAACAGTTTTTCACCGGTTTCATCATCTCTCGCCACCGTACCAATGGGAACTTCCAGGATTTCATCTTTTCCATCCGCTCCGGTTTTCAAGGCACTGCTTCCGCTTTGTCCGGCTTCAGCAATTACATGTTTCCGGTATTTGAGATGGAGGAGGGTCCAGAGTTGTGCATTGCCACGCACGATGATGTTTCCGCCGTGTCCGCCATCACCGCCATCGGGTCCGCCTTTCGCAGTGAGTTTGTCGCGGTGCAAATGCACGGAACCCGCACCACCGGCGCCACTGCGACAGCATATCTTTACGTAATCAACAAAGTTAGAACCCGACATGAATAGACTTAAGCGTTAAGAGAATCGATGGCGTTGCAGAGACGATTAAATATTTCGTCGATGCTGCCGATGCCGTCAATACCGGTGTATTTGTTTTGTGCCTGATAAAAATCGCGTACCGGCTCTGTTTCGTTGCGGTACACGTCGATGCGCTTCTGAATCACTGCCGGATCCTGATCATCTGCACGACCTGAATCCTTACCGCGCAGCAGCAAGCGTTTGCGGAGTTCTTCTTCTTCCACTTCCAGCGCCAGCATCATGGTGATGCCGGTGTTCTTGGAAGCGAGGAAATTGTCCAGTGCCGCCGCTTGTGCAGGTGTGCGTGGAAATCCATCGAAGATGTAGCCTTTGGCTTCGGGCGATTTGTTCGCCTCTGATTCCAGCATGCGAATGGTTACTTCGTCGGGAACGAGTTGTCCCTGGTCCATGTAACTCTTAGCGAGTACACCCAGTTCAGTTCCGCCCTTGATATTGGCACGGAAGATATCGCCGGTGCTCAGGTGGACGAGGTTATATTTTTCAATCAGTTTGGCACTCTGAGTGCCTTTGCCGGCTCCCGGAGGACCGAAGAGAACGATATTCAGCATGGGGATAGGTTAGGATTTCAGTTGATAGATATCGGCGAGGTTGCGGCCCAGTCCGTCGTAATCGAGACCATAGCCCACCACGAAGGCAGGAGGAATTTCGAAGCCCACATAATCGGGACGAATCTGCTGACGCAGTGCCGCAGGTTTAAAGAGAATAGTGGCAAATCGGATACTGGCCGGATTTTTTTTACTCACTTCATTGATGAGATAGACTGCCGTATCACCGGTGTCGATAATGTCTTCCACAATGATCACATCACGGCCGGAGAGATCATCACTTAAGCCCATCACACTCTTCACCGAGCCGGTACTTTCTGTACCATGATACGAACTCACCCGGATAAAGCCGATTTCGCAAGCCGTTTTGATGTTGCGCAGCAGATCAGCCATGAAGATCACCGAGCCATTCAGCACGCCAATCAGCAATGGTTTTTTACCCGCATATTCGCGGTCGATCTCCGCGCCCATCTCCGCCACTCGCGCCTGAATCTGCGCCGCAGTGATGAACGGAGTGAATATTTTATCGTGAACCTGTACGTCAGCCATAGAAGGTGCAAAATTAGGTAAAAAAGGGGGAGGTGGGGGGAGATGGTATTGCGCTGGTAATTAGCGAATTGGTAAGTTGGTAAGTTGGTAAGTTGGTAAGTTGGTAAATTGTTTTGTTATCGAGGGTTACGAATGAGGAATGTCCTGGATTGGTATTATTACAAAGTATTAATTGAAGGTGTTGAAGCTGACTTTTTTGAGTTTAAATATATGAATGACAGGTTTTTATAAAGAAATCGAAATGTTGAGAATAGATCGTAGTACAATGTATTGCTCCCGGTGGACTGGGTTTTTTAAAACTGAATGCCAGAAGTATTTAAACTCGTTCTTTTTTCAGGTTTTAATACTTTCGAATTAAAGTTAGCGCACATGCTAAGGGCATTTATGTGGTGCAGATTGAAATGGGATGAGAATTGTTTACTGAGAAATTGGTTGTGATTAAATAAGAAATGATCAAAGGATTTAAATTCTGTGTAACAATTGTCTTACTCTTGGTCAACCTGATTCATTCCAGAGGGCAAGGATTAAATCGACATTTTTTAATTGGATATGATATTGGATTAGCTGATACCAATGTAGTCTCAAGAAAGGGTGATTTTGAATTTGACTCATTGAGTTATTTATTAACTCCGACCAACTCTAAAATGCCCTTCCTGTCAACACAAGGAAATATTTCAGATAACAATGGGAATCTATTGATGGTGAGCAATGGATGTTGGATAGCGGATGCAACAGGAGATACAATGCAAAATGGGTCTGGGCTTCTGCCGAATAACTTTACCAATACTTGGTGTGATGATATTTCCGGGATTCCCTTTGCTAATTCCGCGGTTTTCATTCCCGACCCAAGTGATTCTAATAAAATTGTCTTATTACACCAATCTGGAACAAACACATCCTTTAAATCAGGGGGGCTGTACTCTACTACTATAGATAAAACACTAAATGGTGGCCTTGGTGGAGTGATTCAAGGACAAAAGAATGTTTTAAGTTTCCAAATGGGCTTAAACCCCGGAATTGCTGTGTGTAGACACGCTAATGGGAGAGATTGGTGGATACTGGTATTTAAGGACTCTTCGGATATTGTCTATACTATGTCACTATCACCCTCAGGTTTTTCAGTTCCAATTGCTCAAAATCTCTTTGTTAACCCATCAGTTTACTTGCTAGGTCAAAGCGCATTCTCTCCTGATGGGAATAAATTTGCATATACCTATTTTGATGGTACGCTCGGAAATGTGAGTTTGTATGTCAGAGTTTTTGATTTTAATAGGTGTACGGGGGTTTTGTCTAATAAATTGGAAGTAATAATTCCAGATTCACTTGGTGGATACGGTTTATCATTCTCATCTGACTCAAAAAAATTATACACAAGCACTTATTATCAAATTTTTCAATTTAATTTAGACACAACTGATGTTAGTGCAAGTATTGATACAGTAGCTATTTTCGATGGTTATGCTTTCCCGTATAGCTTTGCACGAACTGATTTTTGGCTGATGACATTAGCAGCCAATGGGAAAATTTATATTACATCAGGAAATGGAGTGGTTGATATGCACTTTATAAATAATCCTGATAGTGATGGGTTTGCCTGTGATGTACAACAACATGCAATAAGACTTCCTTGCTATGCTGCAAGAGGTGCCGTATTACACCCTAATTATTACTTAGGTTGCGATACCACCTTGGGTTGCCCTTGCCTAGTCAATACCGGATTAAATGAATTTGGTGGACATGACTTCAAAGCAAAACTCTCCCCCAATCCCGGGCGATTTGGTTTTGATATTTTGTATCTGTTACCTCAGAACAAAAGCGGGGGGCTTTCCGTCTATGATCTACAAGGCCGGTTGATGCATCGGGAGAATTTACCACCATGGAGTACGATGCAGAGTATCTCTGCCATCAACTGGGCACCGGGAGTATATCAGGTAATAATTGAAAGTGGTGGGGAAAGAGGAGTGAGCAAATGGGTGAAGTATTAATTTGCCAATTTGCCAATTTGCCAATTTGCCCCCGAGGTTCGCTTCGCTCACTCGAGGCCTGCGGCCATTTGCCCATTTGCCAATTCGGCAATTTATTGATTATCAATGTGTCGTATCGTTAAACATTTGTATCCGTTTATAAACGACTAGGGAAGAGGAATCGACTATTTTTGCGCCAATGAGTTTACAATTCGCAGGACAACATTTCCGTCTGGGTATTCTGGGCGGGGGACAACTCGGCCGGATGCTGATCCAGGAGGCGGTGAATCTGAACGTGAGCGTTTCCGTGATGGATCCGGATGCAAATGCGCCGTGCAGATATCTCTGCGAACGCTTTACGCATGCCGATTTCCGCAGTGAGGAAGATGTGTATCGCTTCGGCAAAGAGTGTAGTTTGTTAACTGTTGAGATTGAGCACGTGAACACACATGCCCTGCTTCGCCTGGAAGCTGAGGGTATTCCGGTGTATCCGCAACCGCAGTTGCTGATGATGGTGCAGGATAAAGGTTTGCAGAAGGAGTTTTATGTTTCACATGGAATTCCTA
This sequence comes from Bacteroidia bacterium, assembly GCA_046330075.1. GTDB lineage: Bacteria > Bacteroidota > Bacteroidia > AKYH767-A > OLB10 > JAJTFW01. The sequence continues at coordinate 191,160 of JAXLTL010000002.1, forward strand.
CCGCGCCCTTCGTGCTGGTGAAGGATAAAACAGAGTTGTCGTCGATGAGTGGCCATTTGCCGGGTATGTTGAAACTGCGCAAAGGTGGCTACGATGGAAAAGGCGTGATGAAACTGAAGTCGGCGGAAGATATAGCTACAGCGTTTGATGGTCCTTGTGTGCTGGAGGAGATGATTGACTTCGCGATGGAGATTTCAGTGATTGTTTCGCGAAATCGTTTGGGAGAGATCAGCCATTTTCCGGTGGTGGAGATGGAGTTTAATCCGCAGGCGAATCTCGTGGAGTTTCTCTGCAGTCCGGCGCGCGTGTCGAAAGAGATTGAAGAAAAAGCCATCGCCATTGCGCGAAAGGTGATTGATAAAATGGGTCTCGTGGGACTCCTCGCTGTGGAGATGTTTGTGACGAAGCAGGGCGATGTGCTGGTGAATGAAATAGCACCGCGGCCGCATAACAGTGGACATCAAACCATCGAAGGAAATATAACCTCACAGTATGCCCAGCATCTGCGGGCGATCATGGGTCTGCCACCCGGCGACACCGCTACGGTTAGGCCGGCCGTTATGATTAACCTGTTGGGCGAAGAAGGACATCAGGGTGAAGCACATTACTACGGTATTGAAGAAGTGATGAAATGGCCGGGTGTATATGTGCATCTCTACGGAAAGAAAATCACCAAACCCTTCCGCAAGATGGGACACGTTACGATCACCGCCGAACACCTTGATGAAGCCATACAGCTCGCGCGAAAAGTACAGCGGACACTGAAGGTAGTAACGTAAGCGGTGGTCTCGATACAACGCTGGACTTCAAACCCTGTTTGAAGTCCAGCGTCACTCGACCACCCAAAGGCAGCGTTGCTGAAGCAGGTGGATACAACGCTGACACTTCAAACCCTGTTTGAAGGCCAGCGTCACTCGACCACCCAAAGGCAGCGTTGCTGAAGCAGATGGATACAACGCTGACACTTCAAACGCTGTTTGAAGTCCAGCGTCACTCGACCACCCAAAGGCAGCGTTGCTGAAGCAGATGGATACAACGCTGACACTTCAAACCCTGTTTGAAGTCCAGCGTCACTCGACCACCCAAAGGCAGCGTTGCTGAATCAGATGGATCCCTCAACCACCCATTAACAACCCAACTCGTTAATCTCCGCTCGGTTGATAACCTTCAAAACACTTTAACAATTCAACAAATAAACAATTCAACACTTTAACAATTAAACACTTTAACAATTAAACACTTTAACAATTAAACACTTTAACAATTTAACAATTAAACACTTTAACATTTAAAACATTTAAAACATTTAAAACCCTTATAACCCTATCATATGGCCCTCGTAGGAATCATCATGGGTAGCGACAGCGACCTCCCGGTAATGAAAGATGCAGCAGACGTGCTCGATCTGTTGGGTGTCTCTTATGAAATGACGATTGTGTCTGCCCACCGTACACCAGAGCGGATGTTTAGCTATGCCAAGGATGCTGCAGGTCGCGGTATTAAAGTGATCATCGCGGGTGCGGGTGGTGCAGCGCATCTCCCCGGCATGACGGCTTCCGTCACTCCCTTGCCCGTGATTGGTGTGCCGGTGAAATCCTCCAACAGCATCGACGGCTGGGACTCGATCCTCTCTATTCTGCAAATGCCGAATGGTGTTCCCGTGGCGACTGTTGCCTTGAATGCAGCAAAGAACGCAGGCATCCTGGCAGCGCAGATGCTGGCAACGGGTGATCCTCAATTGCTGAAGCGCATCATTGCCTACAAGGATGATCTGAAGGCAAAGGTGATGGAGGCGGCGGCGAAAACTGAGAAGGCTGCAGGAGGAACAAAAACCGCTGGTGCGAAGAAGAAATCCGTGAAGAAAAAATAAGTTCAGTTCAATAAAATAACATCCATTCAACCCTCTCCTTTTTCAAGGGAGGATAAACCCCTTTCGTATGAAAAAATTAATCTGCCTTGCGGCAGGCATCTTCCTGTATTCTTTACCATTGAAGGCGCAGTTTCCGCTCACTGCTGAAGTGACAGGAAAGGGCGGGCAACAACTTTTTGTCCGTTCTCCTGAATCACTTGTTTTCGGTAATGCCTGCACGTTAGATTCTCTTCCGCGATTATCTTTCGGCCTTTCTTCTGCCAGGTCATACCTCCTTCCCGAGCTGAGTGAATACAGTGCCGGGATCCGGATGAAACTGCCTGCATCTGCTTCCTTTATGTGCGGACTTGCCGTGAAAGGTTTTTCCCTATTCCGGTATCAGGAGTTGGGTGCTTCGTTGTCGAAGAAGTTCGGAAAGACATTCTGCGCGGCACTCGGTATCGCACACTATTCGATCCGGCAGGGAGAAGGGAACGGAACTTTTTCGGTTTACAGTATGAAAGCCGGCTTGCAGGTAAAACTTAGTCAGGTGCTTGAAGCAGCGAGTGGTTGCAAAATACCGCTCCGGAGGCGTGCAGAAATGCCGGCTGATGATTTTTCGATCGCTTTGCGTTATCGCTTCAGTAACCTGTTTGCCCTCCAGTCGGAGGTGGCTATCCATGCCCTTCAGACGGGGTTCCTGATTTCACTTCAATACAGACCACATCCACGTGTGGAGATCAATCTTGCCGGTGGCGGATACCCGTTCCGAATGGCCTTCGGTTGTGAACTGGAATCTCGGGCACTGCGTTTTCGGATAGGGGCGTTGTATAGTCCTCAGCCCGGGCTCAGTCCTGCTGCAGGTGCAGAAACATCCGGTTTAAGATACTAACGTTATGGACATGCGAAAAATTATTTTATTGTTTCTCTTCGTCCCCTTGTTCGTACATGCTCAGCAGGCTGAAGTAAGCGAGCAGGGCATCGAAACACTGCAGGAAGTTGTGGAGACAACCGGAAGCACCGAACTGCCTGTTCCCGATGATGAAGAGAGCCTGATGCTCGACCTGAATACTGCTGATCCCGCCGAGTTGCTGCAGTCACCCTTGCTTAGTCCTGTCCAGGCACAGGCAATTCTCCGGCACAGGTCACGTTTTGGCCGGCTGCTGAAAATTGAAGAGCTGCAGGTAATCGATGAAATGGATACAACAACCATTCGCAGGATCCGGAAGTATCTGCGGTGCGGGATGCCGGTTGTCGACAGCCGGTTTCGTCCATCAGAGGTGTTGGCAGCAGCACGACACGAACTAACGTTGAGGGGGAGGAGAAATCTCGGCGATAAATCAGGATATGGCAGCGACGGAAATTATCCGTTTTATACCGGTGACGCGAATCAGCTCTACCTTCGGTACAGGATGACTGCCGGAGGACATTTCAGCGCCGGAGTGGTGATGGAAAAGGATGCCGGTGAGAGGTTTCTCGACAGAGCTAACGGCGGACGTATGGACTTCTTCAGCTGGCATGTGTTTTTTCGGCCCTCAACACGATTAAAAATGCTGGCACTTGGGGACTATCAGGTGCAGTTCGGGCAGGGGCTCGTGGCATGGAACGGTATTTCACTGGGTAAAAGCACAGAAGTACATCAGGTATACCGACGTGGCGCGGGTTTCAGGTCGTACTGTTCTTCCGGAGAATCTGGATTTTACAGAGGAGTTGCTGTGGCGGCAGGAGGGAAGAGGGCTACATTTCATGGCTGGTTTTCTTATCGCCGTCTGGATGCATCATTATTTCCGGTGGATACAACGTTTACGGTATTTGAGGTGAGCAGCATACAGCAAAGCGGATTACACCGGACCGGAGAAGAGATGAGCCGGAAGGCTAATCTGGGACAAACGGTGGCAGGGTTGCATTGTCAGCAGGAGCAACGCAGATGGCGTCATGAATTGACCATGCAATATACCGGTTACGATTATCCGCTATGGCCCGGAGATGATCCATATGAACGCTTTGATTATACAGGGAAAAATTTCTTCGCTGCCGGCTATTCGGCGAGGTGCCTGCTTTCTAACGGTAGTGCCTATACGGAAATTGCCGGAGATCGGGAAGGAGATATAGCATTCCTTTCGGGGCTTGTGCTGATGCCTGATCGTCTATTTACCGTTAGTACCCATTTGCGCCATTATCCGCGCGGATATCAGTCGCCGGGAGCAGATGCTTTGCGTGAAGGGTCAAAGGTGCAAAACGAAGACGGATGGTTTACCGGCTGCATGTGGCAGGTACACCAGCAGGTGCGGCTGCAGGGATATCTTGATGTATTCCGTTTCCCCTGGCTGCGATATACTGCCTCTGCTCCTGTTGATGGAAAAGAATGGCTCCTGCAGTGTACCTACCTGCCTTCCCGTACCACGGAGGTTTATATTCGGTTCAGGCAAGAAGAAAAACCCGCGGATTTGGCTGAAGAACCGATGAAGGTACCGGTGATGTCGCGACAAAAGAACCTGCGGCTGAATCTGCAATGGATGCAGGGGAAAAATATTGAATTCAGCGCACGCTGTGAATGGGTCAGACAGGTCACTATTAACGGTACAGGAACAGGTATTTTGTTTTATCAGGAAAGCAGATGGAAACCCATGGGAAAACCATGGAATCTGGCCGCCCGCTGGTCGGTGTTCAGGACCGGCAGTTACGACACCCGAATTTACAGCTACGAACAGGACATGGCCGGGTCCTTTAGTCTGCCCGCCTATTACTCCTCTGGAATCCGCTACTACCTGCTCTTGCGATACCGTTTGATGAAAGGACTCGATTGCTGGATCCGGTACAGTTGCACCCTCTATAACGGTGGGGCTGAAACAGATCTAATGCCCGAACCCTCGCGGGAAATCAAGACCCAGATCCGATGGCAATTTTAGGATTTTCTGCTATTTTACCGTGAATTTACCTGACTCACCGCAATGCGTTTCAGAATATGTAGGGTATGCCTTATATTCGTTCCCACACAATACCTGACAAACGCATGAACAAAAAATTATTCCTGACGGCAGTAGTGTTTCTTACGCTGCCGTTCATTACGCTTGCCGGAGGGAGCGCCAAACGCACTTCGACCTATCGTCTCCCGGCTGGAGTTACGAGTAAGGAGTATGCCCCACGAACCATCATTTTTCGTGTTGCTCCACAGTATCGGTCACTCTGTTCCGAAAGTAAAATACAATCCGTCGCATTTGAAAAAGCCATCGGTAGTTTAGGAACTGTAAAGTACAGCAAAAAATTTCCTCAGCATCTTCCCCCGGCCACTCCGAAAAATGAAAGAGGAGAAGATCTGGTAGATCTTTCATTGATCTATGAGCTGCAGTTTACCGGTGATGTTTCACTCGAGAAAGGCATCAACAGTTTACTGGCAACCGGGCTGTTTTTATATGCCGAGCCGAAGTTTATTCCCACAACACAATACACACCCAATGACCCCGGAACCGGATTGCAGTACTTTCTTCAGAAGATCAATGCCTACGCTGCCTGGGATATCCACAAAGGAGATACCAGCACGGTCATAGGGATAACTGACACCGGTACCGATACAAATCATCCTGATCTGGCATCCAACATCAAACTTAACTGGGCGGATCCGGTGGATGGAGTAGACAATGATGCGAATGGTTATATCGATGACTTTCTTGGCTGGGATCTTGGAGAAAACGACAACGATCCACAGGTAAATGCCAATGCGCATGGTTCTCACGTTTCAGGCTGTGCAGATGCAGTAACCGATAATAACACAGGGGTAGCATCGCCGGGCTACAAATGCAAATTTATTCCGGTGAAGATCGCGGATGCCAGTGGAGCATTGACCATGGCTTACGAAGGAATTGTTTATGCAGCAGACAGAGGTTGCCAGATCATCAACTGTTCCTGGGGTGGTGCCGGAGCCGGCAGTTTCGGACAGAACATCGTTGATTATGCAACCATCAATAAAAACGCACTGGTTGTTGCAGGGGCGGGTAACAATGCAAACAGCGCCAGATTCTATCCTTCAGCCTATGATCATGTCATCTCTGTCGCCTCTACCGGTAACAATGATGTAAAATCCAATTTCAGCAATTACGGATATTATGTAGATGTATGTGCTCCGGGGTCCAATATCTACACTGCACAATGGGATGACACCTACCAGGTACAGAGCGGAACATCCATGGCCTCACCAATTGCTGCAGGATGTGCTGCGATTATTAAATCCTACAATCCTTCCTTTACTGCGTTACAGGTTGGTGAACAGTTACGGATGTCATGCGATGATATCTACAGCACTCCCGGTAACGGGGTATACGATGACCTGCTCGGACATGGACGTGTAGATCTGTACAATGCCCTGAACTATGCAGGTCCTTCTGTACGCATGCGGAATATTGCAGTGACTGATAACAATGACAATATATTCATCGTAGGTGATACGATTCGCCTTACTGCTGACTTTGTAAACTATCTGCAGCCTACCACCAACCTCGTGGTCACGATGACTTCACCGGCCAGTTACATCACTATCATTGACAACGCTACTACCGTAGGTGCTCTTGGAACATTGGCGACAGCCAACAATACGGCCGATCCCTTTGTGTTCAAGATCAACAGCAACGCTTTGCAGAATGCCAATCTCGTATTACGTTTCGCCTTGCAGGATGGTGCCTATGATGATTTTCAGGTATATGAGATGATCATCAATGTCGACTATCTCAATATCACTATCAATGATGTGTTTACGACCAATTCCAGCAAAGGAAGAATCTGCTACAACAGTACCGGTCAGGCTGAAGGACTTGGATTTGATTTCCTCACTAATGGTACAGTTGCCTATGAAACCGGATTCATGGTAGGAATCAATAGCAATGTATCCGACAACGTGCGAGGTGCCTCAACAAGTGCTACAGATGAAGACTTCAATCCGATCGTGACTATTCAGAAACATGAACCGGGAATCTGGTCTGACTTTGACACTTATGGATCATTCAACGATGCTACCAATGCAACATCTCCATTAGGACTCACGATGGATTACCGTACGTTCTCATGGAGCAATTCTCCGGATGCCCGTTATCATATTTTCGAATACAAAATCAGAAATACCGGAAGCGTAACACGCAGTAATGTTTATGCCGGAATTTTCTCCGACTGGGACATTCAGACGTATGCCAACAATAAGGCCGGTGAAGATGCCGGACTGAAGATGGGCTATGCCTGGTGTACAGATGCGGGAGGATATTATGCCGGCACCAAGTTGCTGACAGCTTCAGGCGCATTCAGACATTATGCGATTGACAATGTGAGCGGCGGCGGAGGTGGCACTGACCTCACAGATGGTTATGACGACACTGAAAAGTACCTTACACTCTCTACCAATCGTTCTACTGCAGGTGGAACCGGTACTGGAAATGATGTAATTGATGTAGTGGGAACCGGTCCATTTACACTGGCACCCGGAGATTCGGTCGTTGTGGCGTTCGCGCTGATTGCAGGTACCGAGCTGACCGACATACAAGGCAGCGCATCTGCTGCGCAGATAAAATACGATCTGCTTACCGGGCTTGATGAAAACAACAACAGTGGTATCCTTGCCACCAATGCTTGGCCTAATCCGTCAACCGGTCTGATTACCATTCCGGTTTATCTCAAAGAAGCTTCAAGAATCACCATTGATGTATATGATCCGACAGGTAAAAAGATTGAAGTCAGGGAAATGGGACAACTGGTAGCCGGCGAACATTCGTTCAATCTTGATCTGAGCGGACTCTCCGGAGGGCTCTATTTCTATCGGCTTTCAAATGAGAAAGGATTTGTAACAGGCAGTGTCGTAAAAGAATAATCAGCCATCGGCAGATTAAAGGGAGGCTGTTTCAGGTAAACAGCCTCCCTTTTTTTATCCTTTTACACCCTTAAAATGATCCTTTTATACTTCGTTTTACAAGCCTTTTTAACTGATAATCAGCAATAAGCACGAAACCCGAACAAATATTTTGGTAATATCCACTCTTCGCTTATTTTTGCAGTCCCAATTACAAAAAGGGAGCATAGCTCATCCCGATAGCTATCGGGAGGTTCAGAGTAACTGCTAACTAAATTATAGTAAAAACTTATTGGGAGCATAGCTCAGCTGGTTCAGAGCATCTGCCTTACAAGCAGAGGGTCACAGGTTCGAATCCTGTTGCTCCCACAAATAAGACAAAAAGGCCACTCGCAGAGTGGCTTTTTTCATTTCCGGCAGGCCTGTAAGCTTGCTTACAAAGGCCGGGACGGAAATGAAAAAATCAACCCGATTAGGGTTGACCCTTTTTGTATTTCAAGATGGGGAAAACAGGATCATGCGCAGCATACTCCTGTTTTTCCCGATGCCGGCCACTCGCAGAGAGGCTTATTTCATTTTGGATGGCCCTACAAGCTTGCTTGTAAGCGAATCTAAAACAACAAAAGCCTGCCGGCGCAGCAGGCGGGCTTTTTCATTTTCAAGATGAGGAAAACAGGATCATGCGCAGCATACTCCTGTTTTCCCTGATGCCGGCCACTCGCAGAGAGGCTTATTTTATTTCGGACGGCCCTGCAAGCTTGCTTGTAAGCGAATCTAAAACAACAAAAGCCTGCCGGCGCAGCAGGCGGGCTTTTTCATTTTCAAGATGGGGAAAACAGGATCATGCGCAGCATACTCCTGTTTTCCCCGATGCCGGCCACTCGCAGAGTGGCTTATTTCATTTCGGACGGCCCTGCGCTTGCTTGTAAGCGAATCTAAAACAACAAAAGCCTGCCGGCGCAGCAGGCGGGCTTTTTCATTTTCAAGATGGGGAAAACAGGATCATGCGCTGCATACTCCTGTTTTTCCCGATGCCGGCCACTCGCAGAGAGGCTTTTTGTATATCGAACAGGCCTGTAAGCTTGCTTACAAAGGCCGGGACGGAAATGAAAAAATCAACCCGATTAGGGTTGATTTTTTTTGTATTTCGGGAGGAGGAAATCATCGTTGGAAAAATCATCGCCACTGGTTTCTGGACCTCCCGTTCTGCGTGTGGGACATCTACCGAATGGAATGTTCGTTATCCCGCAACCGGCCGTGGTGCTGCTCCTACGGGGCTGGGATTTTTCTTGTTTTAACCCTTACAACAATTAACCCCAATTTTCCACGCTTCGTGGAGAAGATGGGATATCGGGTTACCTTTTTTACATCCTTGTATAAAGATTAAACACCCGCCTATTTTAAAACCGTTACGCTATTTAATTCTCACACTATGCGTAACATCTTATGGATCGGTCTGGGCGCGGCCTTGATGATCACCTCCTGCGGGAGTAAACAAACTGCTGAAAGAGCAATTGCTTCTTCTGAATCAGTAGCCTCTGAACCGGCTGCTGCTGTCTCTGCTGCCGACTCGGTCGGTTCTGCTGCTGTTATCCGTACCGCCGAATTGCGTCTTCAGTTTGATGCAATGCCGAAGGCACGTCAATCGCTCTCTGTATTAGTCCGGAAGTATCAGGGCTATATCGCGCATGAACACGAAACACGCTCCGAAGGCCGGCTCGAAAACCAATTGGAGATCCGCGTTCCGCAACAGGCGTTAACGGCATTGTCGGAGGAGCTTTGTTCGAGTGCAAAGTATGTGGAACAGAAGGAGCTGAATGTGGATGATGTGAGTATGGAATTCACGGACGTGCAGGCACGATTGAAGGCGAAGCAGGAGCTGGAGAAACGGTATCTGCAATTATTGCAGCGCACGGGTAAAATCAGTGAGATGCTGGAAGTGGAACAGCAGATGAATGTGGTGCGTTCGGAGATTGAGGTGATGCAGGGACGATTGAATTACCTCAATAATAAAGTGGCGATGGCTACACTAACGGTAAGCATGTACGAACTTTTACCGGTTACCTCTTCTCCGCAACGGGGATTCTTAACCCGGGCAGGCGAGAATTTTGTCAGCAGTTTTCACCTGCTGACCGAAGCAATTCTCTTTCTGATCTCGCTTTGGCCGCTGGCATTGATTCCCGGACTGGCCTTGCTGGTTATACGGATCAGTAAACGCAAAATGAAAATAGTGTAACAAAAAAAAAGGCTGCCGGTCTGGCAGCCTTTTTTTGTGCTGTTCGAAAGTGGATTACTTTGTAACGATCAACGGCAGGCGTGTAGTGCCTTTGCCATTGTTCACGATCAGGAAGTAATTGCCGGCAGCCAGATCCGAAACCGGTAACTGTATCTGCTGACCAAATCCGCTCAGATACCGGGTATCCGATTTCACCAGTTTACCAGAGAGGTCATAAATACCGAAATGTGCATTGCCTGCAACAGAACTGTTATAGCTGAGTGTACAGTGCGTTGAAGCAGGATTCGGGAAGAGCGTAGCTCCGTTGAGTACGTTTTCTTCTAAACTCTGTGCCGCAGTTCCGGTTACCAGAATGTCGTCAACTGCCATCAGGTTATCATCGGTAGCATCGTGGAGGAAGGCAATGTAAATGGTTTGACCAGAGTATTGAGCAAGGCTCGCACTGAATGGACGAAGCAATCCGATGAATGCTGAACTGTCTGTGTCAAATTCCACATAGGTAGAGTCAGAACCATGCAGGAATCCGGGAGAAAATACATACGCAGAGAAATCAAATCCTGCGTTGCTTCCACTGATGTATTCACCTGCAATATAGATAGTGTCGGTGAAGCTTGTCGGGAAGTTGTCGGAGGTTGATACCAGTACTTTGTATCCGTCGAGGTATCGTGGAGTCTGACGCGGAGCAGCTCTCCAGCTGAGATTTGCATTCGCATCTACTATCTGAATCGGTGGTGTTACAAAGTAGTTGGAGGCAGTGGCAACCGTGGAGAACCAGGATGAACTGAAGATACATCCTGTGGTGTCGTTCGTTCCAAATGCAATATCGTTCCAGAACCAGTTGCCCGGACGCCCGTTTGCATCTGTGTTGTTGTCGTTGTCGAAACTTACCCAGGTAGTGTCGAAACCACCGGTAAACGTTGGCCAGTTCGCAGAATTGTCAACGTTGAAGTTCTCATAGGCCAGTGTGTCTTGTGCGCGAAGACCTGTAACTGCCATAAGCAACATAAGTAGTAGAGTAGAAGTTTTTTTCATAAGCGGTTTGTTTGAGTTAGTGTAAAGATAATAATATTTTTTATTTGCATTTTGTAATCCTTAGATATTCAATTATTTATAATTACTTTAATGAGATATTATTGTCTGAAAATCTCCTTTAATCAGTTCAAACCGGTTATGATCACTACAATTACATCGCTTACTGATTGGTTTTATCGGCAGCGACGATTTCTTTGGAGAAAAGCTTATTCACCGATGCATTATTCTCATTTGCCTACTTTACAATTGCCACACATATGAACGTCAGGTGAAGAGGTTTTTGCAAGGAGCTCTTTTTCACTGTTTAATAAAGTTGTTCAACTTTAAAAACGAGTTGTTTGTGAAGGAGATAGAGAAGATGTGAACGAGAATAGCCTGTAATTTTATTTGCTCATAACTATACTAATGAAAACACTATTATCTCCTAAATCACTGGCATGTTGGGCCTTTTTAATCGCCTGTATCATGACAGGTTCCGTGCAGGCTCAGGTAATCCATCAGGAAAGTTTCGACAGTACAACGTTCGTTCCGTCCGGATGGAGTCTGGATCCTTCAACAGGTAATCCCAATTGGGTTCGCCGTACAACCGGGCCAATCGGCAGCACAATGACTCCTCATAGCGGAGCGGCCATGGCGCGTTTTACTGTGCTGCAAACACCAACGGGCACCCAACAAGGATTGATCACTCCTGTGGCAGATTATTCTTACACCAATGGTGCTACTCCTTCGGTGAGTTTCTGGATGTATCGTGATAGTCTCTCCACAGCCCCGGATACATTGTCGGTTTTGGTAAACACTTCACCTTCGGTAAGCGGTGCTACCTGGCTGGGAGCAATAGCACGCAGCCGTTATCAGAGTATCCCAGCTGTTGTTACTGCCAATGGCTGGTATCAGTATACTTTTAATATTCCTGCTTCGTTCAATACTTCTGTTAACTACATTATCTTCAGAGGAACAGCACAAGGCGGAATGAATATTTATATTGACGATGTGCAATGGGATGAATATCCGACACCTTGCTCGGGACAGCCGGTTGCCGGTATAATTTCCGCCAGTACCGATACGATCTGCGGTGGCTCAGGTTCTGCTGATCTTTCGCTTACCGGTGGTAGCAGCAATCAGTCAGGACTCACTTACGACTGGCAGTATAGCGCAACTTCCGGTGGCCCCTGGACCAGCTTCAGCACTTCAGGTGGTCCCGTAAATACAGGTACACTTACTTCAACCACTTATTTCCGTTGCCTTGTTACATGTACGGGTTCCGGGCTCACGGATTCAACAACCGAATCAATTGTACTGGTGAATCCGGATCCATTACCTGTAGTGTCCGTAACTCCCGGTCCACAGGTGGCATTTTGCAATGGCGGTAATCCTGTAACGTTAGTCGCTTCAGGCGCTGTTTCCTATACGTGGTCACCGTCCAACGGACTGAGTTCCACCAGCGGAGATTCTGTACAGGCATCTCCTGGTTTCAATACCAATTACACCGTAACAGGGGTCGATTCTTTCGGTTGTTCTGCTTCAGCCAATGTAACTGTACAGGTGGCAAACTCTCCTAACTTTACTCTGATTGCCAACCGTACGCTCGTTTGTGCCGGCGACACTACAATGTTGAGAGCACAAGGTCAGGGTGGTCCCGGCGGAGGTACTCAGTATCTCTGGGGGCCGGGCGGACAAACCGGAAATACAGTTGTCGTGACTGTAACCGCACCAACCACCTATACGGTAGTGGGTACCAATCAGGCAGGCTGCACACGGGCCGATAGTGTTTTTGTGGATATACAACCGGGAGCCAATGCCGGATTTACCTATACCGCGAATAACTTAACTGTTTCCTTTCAGGATACTACCACCGGTGCGCTGTCGTGGCTTTGGTTGTTTGGGGATGGTAATGCCAGTTTCAGTCAGAGTCCGAACTATACCTACAGTGCTCCGGGAACATATACGGTATCGATGATTGTTTCAAACGGTGTTTGCGGTTCAGATACAGTACAGCAAACCATTACGGTAATCGTTACGGGATTAGAGGAGAATGCGGCTGCAATGCAGATGCAGTTTACACCTAATCCATCACATGAATCCGCACTGCTTACGTTCTTCTCAGCTACTGTTTCTGCAGAACTTTCACTGGTGAATGCACTGGGGCAAGTAGTGTACTCAAAGCATCTGAATCCGGCTGCCACTAATTTCTACAGAGAAGTTGTCGATGTAAAAAATCTGGTGAGCGGAATTTATGTCGCCGTGTTGCGTACCTCTGATGGGACTGCAACTACCCGGTTAATTAAGGATTAAGGACAATGAATAAATGAAAAAGGCAGGTTTCCAAAGGAGACCTGCCTTTTTTTTGAATGATTTTATATACTTAAACGATTTCAGCAACTGTGAAGGTGCTGCCCCCAACAAATACTAAATCGTCATGACCGGCTGCATCCTGAGCGGCCTGAAGCGCTTCGCGTACTGAAGGGTGAATCTCGCCTTTCAGTCCCATCTGATTTGCTTTCTCACTCAGACTTCCGGCATCCAGACCGCGGGGAATATCCGCCTTGCAGTAGTAATAACTCGCGTTTTTAGGTAATTGAGAAAGCATGGTATCGATGTCCTTGTCTTCTACCATTCCCAGAACAAAGTGCAGTTTTTTATGAGGCGTGCGCTGTAATAAAGGCATCACTTGTGCGAAACCTTCCTTGTTATGACCGGTATCGCAAATCGTAAGCGGTTCGCGGCTGAGGATCTGCCAGCGACCAGCAAGACCCGTTGATTTGGTCACTGTACGGATGCCTTTGCGAATTGTCGCTTCTGAAATTTCTTCGAACTCATCCTTCAGGTAATCAATTACGGCAAGCGTAGTGCAGAGATTTTTCAGCTGGTACAAACCTGTGAGATCCATACGCACGGTTTTGTAAAACACCGATCCTTCAAAGAAAACAGTAGCCATCATGTGATCGGCCAGCGGATCATACTCCATCACTTCCGCTTTATAAATTTCATCTGCAAAAGTGATATCAGCGTTGTGTTCGTTCGCAGCTTCAACGAAAATATCTGTCAGTGCCGGGTTTGATTCACCGATTACGACCGGCACTTCTTCCTTGATGATTCCTGCTTTCTCCGCTGCAATTTTCTGCAGCGAATCGCCTAAAAGGTGCATATGATCCCAGCCGATGTTGGTAATCACCGACACCAACGGAGTAACAACGTTGGTGGAATCAAGCCGACCACCCAGGCCTGTTTCAATAATTGCAATGTCAACTTCATTCTCACGGAAGAAATCCAGCGCCATTACTGTGCTCATTTCAAAAAACGAAGGCTTGATGGTATCCAGAGTTTGTTTATTGTTGGTAACCCACTCTGCAACCCAGTCCTTATCCACCATTTCTCCGTCGATTCGGATGCGCTCACGGAAATCTTTCAGGTGAGGAGAAGTGTAGAGCCCGGTTTTATAACCTGCAGCCTGCATCACAGAAGCCAGCATATGTGATACGCTTCCTTTTCCGTTGGTGCCTGCTACATGGATGCAACGTAATCCATCCTGCGGGTTGTCAAGTGCTTTACAAAGAGCATTCGTATTGTCGAGATTTGCTTTGTAGGCCGCTGGTCCATCGCGGTGGAACATTGGTAATGCGGCGAATAGATAGTCGAGAGTTTCCTGATAATTCACGATGCAAAAATAGAAAATCGGGGTCGATTGCCTTTTCCGGTTTTAACAAGTGTTAATATCGTTAAAGGCTGATTTTGAAAAGAATGGGAATTGGAGGGAGATGATTATCCTGGTCGATGGTGGTTAAGGAGGTTAAATGAGGAAGAGGGGCAAGAGTGGAAGAGGGGGAAAGTGGCAGAGCTTCAGAGAGGCAAAGTTTCAGAGTGACAGAGTTTCAGAGTGACAGAGTTTCAGAGTGACAGAGTTTCAGAGTGACAGAGTTTCAGAGTGACAGAGTTTTTTTAGATGGCCTTTCCTGATGGCTGTTTGTGATTTTGTTGTTGTGTCATCTGTCCAACCTTACTCTTCGGTGTGCCTTAGGCTTCATGCTTCAGGCCTCATGCTTGCAGCCCGCAGCTCGCTGAGGGACTGCGGCTATCTCAGGATGAAATTGAAGGTGATGGTTCCTTTCTGTTCTTCAACACCGGCCGGACTGGCAGAAAACTTCGCTTTCATAGCGGCTTCTCGGCATTTTCGTACAAGGGTGCCGTTAGTAATGTCGCTTCCGCGTGCAGGACCATCTGCCCGAACAACATTGCCCGCTTTGTCAACGATGATATCAATAACAATCTTCCCTGATTCCTGTGAGCGGTCTTCAAGACGGGGAAGACTTCGGAAATTTCTACCTGTTAAATCAAATCCAATTCCATTGCCTGGACCATTCCCTGATCCGTTTCCACCACCCGTGCCTGTACCCGTTCCGGGTCCGGTTCCATCACCATCTCCTCCGCCGTTGCCATTTCCCCGTCCTCCCGATCCATTGCCGGCTTGTGTGCCGCTGGGTGAGCCGCCTGTGCCTTTTTTACCGGGATATAAACTGCGGGGATCAACTTTGGGGGTCTCTACCTTCGGAAGCTGTGGCTGTGTTTTCACTGCAACCGCAGCAGTGGTTTTCTTTACATCCGGTTTCTTAATCTCTTTTTTCTCCGGCTTCTTCGTGTCTTTCTTCTCCGGCTGATCAATCGCAACAGTTTCTTCTACATCAGAGGTCATGATTTCGTTATCCTGCTCTTCCGGTTGGGCTGTTTCCGGCTGTGCAGTTGGTGGCGTTACAGGACCTTGTTCAATATCCAGCGTGCCGAACTCAACAAAACTACCACCGCCGCCACCGCCGGCAAGTCCTTCTTCCCAGGGTGGTATCGGCGAACTGATGTATAAGAACATCAGCAGCGCAAGAATAACGCCGTGAATAAGTAATGTGAGGCCTGCAGAACGGAGCTGATGCGATTTCATTATTGTCCGGGTTCCTTCGTGAGGTTGGTGGCAGCCACCATCTTAATCTTGTTCTTGTTGCCGATGTCGAGAAGGAATACAACTTCCTGCCATTGTACGGCTTTATCTACTTTCAGCAACGCAGTCGGGTCGGTTTGTCCGGCAACAGCAGCAATCACCGCAGCTTCTACGCCTTCGCGGGGAACCACTTCCTGATTCACCACAAACTGAAGGTCAGGGGTAACTGAAATCACCACCGGATGTTTCACGCTCTGTATACCCGTTTTCGAATTCGGCAACAGCAGCTTCAGTACCGAAGGCGTAGCCATGGTGGAGGTGATGAGGAAGAATAAAAGCAGGAAGAACATGATGTCATTCAGTGAATGACTGTACACTTCCGAGTGGGCTTTCTGACGACGGCGGAGGTTCATTACTTGACAGGTTCTTCTAAGAGATCGATGAACTGAACAGCGTTAATTTCCATCTTGTTGATCACACGGTCAACACGCTGCATGAGATAGTGGTAACAGGCGTAGGCGATCATACCAACGAGAAGACCCGCAGCAGAGGAAATCATCTTCACATATAAACCACCGGAAATGGTGTCGATTTCGAGACTGTTCTGCAGAGAGATCTGATAGAAGATTTTAATAACACCGAAGATGGTTCCTAAGAATCCGAACATCGGCGCGATACCGGCAATGGTTCCCAGGAATCCGAGGTTCTTTTCCATTTGGAAGACTTCCAGCTTTCCCTGGTTTTCGATGGCTGCTTCGATTTCACGCACCGGCTTACCCAATCGGGCCAGACCTTTGTCAATCATCCGTGCCGTTGGATTGTCAGTGGCTTTGCAGAGACTGCGGGCCGCCTGTACATTGCCCTGATGCACCTGATCGCGGATCTGGTTCATGAAGTTCTGGTCGAGGCGACTGAATTTCATGATCACAAATAAACGTTCAAAGAAGATGTACAATGCAAGTACACTGAGTATGGAAATCGGGATGAGGATAGGCCCGCCTTTGCTGGCCATCTCCCAAAGCGACATACTTTTTTCGGTTACAGGAGCAGCCGCCATCTGACTGGCAGCAGTATTGGCAGCATTAGCGGCAGTGTCAACAAGGCCTGTAGCACTGTTGGTGATCTGGAGAATCAACGACATACGGTTCGGAATAAGCAGAATTTAGGAAGTGTAAAGGTAGAGTCCGGCCGTGGTTGCTTTGATTACACTGTCAGCAATTGCTAACAGAGTGGTGTTAGTACCGAAACGGGCGGAATCCGGCTTTTATTGTGGATCAAAATAATGAAGACTTCCTTGCTGCAACTGTTGCCGCTTAATCGGGATTTTTCGCATGATGCTTTTCTTCGCATTTGTTTTCGTAAAATTGAGGTCGAAAAATGAAGAATATGTTGAGTTTCTGTATGCGGACTTTCCGTGCTATTTCTATGTTGTTGCTGTTGCCGTTTGTTGTGAAAGCACAGACCTGTACCGGTATAACAAAGTTTAAATCCGGATTCGCTAATATTTCCTGGGTACATTGCACCGACGATGGTCAGGTTGTGTTGGGTGGAATTTTTTATTCTTCTTCGCAGGCAATTGATGCATTTACTGTGAATGCCGATTCAGGAGCCTATATGAGCACGTGGGTCGCCTTTATGGATTCCAACTGGGTTGTTCAACGTGCTTTTTTAGGAATAAGTTTGAAGGGAAGTGGTCCTACCTTTGCTCAGGCGCGATTTTATGAGATGGTGGTAGATGATCAAAAGAATGTTTATTTCACCGGTACGCATGCTGATCCTGTTATCCAGGCCGGAGCGCTTTCGCAGGTGACGGATTCATCCGCTGAAGCATTTATTGTTCGCCTCGATTCACTGGGAACACCAACTTTGCTGAAATCATTTGGCTCCCGCACCATAGGTACCAATTTCAAGCACGATGATATGGGACGTGCGGTGGATGTTGATGCAGCGGGAAATATCTACCTTACCGGACTCTTCGAAGGACCCTGGCTTTATCTCAATGGTGATTCAGTTGCCAATTCACAAGGGTGGGCTTCGGTAACACGCACGGATGTCTTCACCGTTTCTTTGGATCCTACCGGCCAAACACGTTGGCTGAAGGCTTGCGGATCGCCCAATTTTGATGATGCTCCGCTGGGGATTTCCGTTGGAGATGACGGTGGCGTTGCGATCACCGGACAAACAGGAATTGATAATGCGAATTTCATATTTGGTGCCAATAGCTATCTGTATAAAGATGTTACATTCAGCTATCAGGGTTTCGTTGCCCGATACAATGCGCTGGGACAAGAGCAGTGGTTCTTTAAGCTCGAGCCTTATTATGGAGGAGGGCCTGACTTTGTGGGCTATGATGTTGCCACGGATGAAGCGGGAAGTGTATACGCCATCGGATCCATGGATGCATGGGGGATTTTCAATGGAGATACTGTATCTACCAGCAACTACAATAGCTATTTCATTGTTAAAATTGATACGTTCGGACAGAATAAATTTGTTCGCTATGGAAATTCAGATACCTTTTACCCTTATCCGGGATTTACTACTTATCGAAACGGACGATTGGTCACAATTGGTCAGTCATATACGAATCAGCTGACCTTCGATCATCTCGGTTCAGTGGGAAGTACCAATGCCTTTGTTGTTGTACATGATACTACAGGAACTGTACAATGGCTGCGTGGAGCCACGGTGGTATCTGCATCTGATGTTGCGTTTTTAGGAGTAAGTGTCGATGCGCTTGATCGGATTCATGTGAGTGGTATCGCCAGTGGAGGTGTGGTGACCGTAGATACGCTTGCGTTTAATGCTCCTACAGGCGGAGCTTATGTGTTGTATCGCTTTGATTCAATTCCCTACAATGGGTTTACGATGAACCTTTCTGTAAACGGCAGTGATACTGTGGTGTGTGGATATTCAAGGCAGATACAGGGAATTTCCAATCCTTCCGGAAGTCAGGTTAAATATACCTGGTGGGCTGATAATGATACCATTTCACTTCCCAACTTTGTAGGTGCCAATCTGAATGCCTCACCCAAGTTTACAACGATGTATATTGCTTCTGCCAATTATAAAGGTTGTGTGGTGGTGGATACTGTTGTACTCTATTCAGTGCCCTTGCCGCTGGAAGCAGGAAGTGATACTTCATTGTGCCTGGGAGATTCTCTGCAACTGAATGCAACGGTGTATGTGAATGGAACCTATGCGTGGACACCTGCTGCCGGTCTGAGTAATCCTGCGGTTTCAAATCCGCTGCTGATACCTGCTTCTTCTGGTCAGTATATCTGCACTTTAAATGCCTATGGTTGCACCAGTGCAGATACGTTTTTGATAGATGTAAATGGTCCGGTAAGTGCTTCGTTCACTTCTAATACAGGCGCTCTTACATTGAATTTTACCGGCCAGATAACAGGTGCTGCGCATTTTCGATGGGAATTCGGCGACGGAACAACGGATACTGTTTCTCTGCAACCGGTGCATACCTATGCCAATGACTCACTTTGGAATGTATGCCTGTATGCCTGGAATGATTGTTACAGTGATACGTTCTGTCTGGCTGTGGATCTTACCGGTGTAGATTTGCCGGAGACAGATATGCGGAACCTGCAGATTGCAGACTTTTCTGATCATTGGGAAATCATCGGAGGCCGCCCGGGTGAAACACTTTCCTGCACGCTGATGGATGCAGGAGGAAGAAGCATGGCGTTGAGAAGATCTGCTTTCAATCAATATAGTTTTGAAAAGGCAGGACTTGCTTCAGGTGTTTATATGCTGCGAATTACGGATAGTCATGACCGTTATAAAGTGTTTCGCCTGATTCGTCAGTAGATTATTCTTCCTTAAACCAGGAAGAATACATGATGTAGTTTTTAGCGATACCTTCGATCAGCCGGGCAGTTTGTTCCGGATCGATTGTTTTCACTTTTTTTGCGGGAACACCGGCGTAGATGGAGTTTGCTTCCACAATGGTGTTTTCCAGTACCACAGCTCCGGCTGCGATGATCGAATTGGAGTGTACGACGCAATGATCCATTACAATGGCGCCCATTCCTACCAGTACGTTGTCATGTAAAGTACAGCCGTGCACCAGTGCATTATGTCCAATTGATACGTTGTTACCGATAACTGTTTTCGCTTTCTGGTAGGTGCAGTGAATCACCGCTCCATCCTGAACGTTAACATTATTGCCGATGGTGATCGAGTGCACATCTCCGCGTACCACAGCGTTAAACCAAACACTGCAGTTGTTGCCCATCACCACTTCTCCAACCACTGTTGCGTTATCAGCGAGATAACAATCCTTTCCCATTACCGGTTGAATGCCCCGGACCGGTTTTATTAATGCCATGGATCAATTGAATTTTTACAAAGGTACAAAACCCGCTACGTAGAGACTACCGGATAAGTCTGAAAGCTCGATAATCCTCCAGACTCATAGCGAACTGGACACTTTCTTCTTCAAAATGATGATTGAAACATTCGAATTTAAGACCGCACTTCTCCAGAACCTTTACTGATGCGGCATTCGCTATTGCCGAACGGCCAATGATTCGCTTAAGATGAAGCTGTTCAAAGCCAAAGTCGACACAACGTCGGGCGGTTTCGGTAGCAAAACCTTTTCCCCAGAATTTGCGGAAAAACCGGTACCCAAGATCGACCTGGTTTTCTTCCTGCAGGAATTTTAAGCCACACCAGCCCAGCACCGTTTGGTCGTCTTTACTTTCGACCAGCCAGCGGCCCATGCCGAATTTTTTATAGGCGTCGTAGTTACGGAGGAATTCTGTTGCTGCTGAAACACTCTCGAAGGGCCCGTCGCCGGTGTAGCGGATCACTTCGGGGTCGTTGTTCAGCTCAAACATTGAAGGCCCGTCTTCGGGAGTCATTTCCCGCAGCCTGCAGCGTTCGGTTTCCAGTACGTAGTTCATGTCAGTAAAGTATGAAGCGTTGGAGATCCTGATGGGAATAATCGCTGTTGAAGATACGTAAAAAATACATTCCTCCGGAAAGCCGGAAATCATTTAATGAAATCTGCAGGGTTCCGGGCGTGGTATAGAAAACCGTGCTGCCGGCCAGTTGTCCGTTTTCCGAGAATATGTCGATCCTGAATAATTCCTCACGGTAATGACTTACCGAAAGTATAGGTGCTTCGCCATGTGTCAGACTGGGCTGCAGGCTTACCGAGAATGAAGAGAGCAGCGGGTCAACTCTCTTCACCGGAGAGAGTGTAGCGAGACCGCTGAGCTGTAACAACCGGAGCCTGTAATAGGTGGTGGTATCGATCGCCAGCGGATCGGTCCAGCTGTAATTTGCGGTTTGACCGATACTGCCCATCGGAACGATGGAGGCTGCCTGAATGAATTGAATACTGTCGGCGGATCGTTCAACTGCGATCTCATCCAGCTGGTTTTCGTTGAGAGTTGACCAGTGGAGGTGTGCGTAGTTGTTTATATTTTCAGCTTCAAAGCTGAGCAGCTCGAGTGGGGGAGGAGCACCGTTTCGGGTATACCAAACGGGAGCTGTCCAGATTTTGTCTCCGTCGGCCTGCGTAATTTCTGCATAGTAATAGTATGTGGTGGTTGCCGGAATCGCGTGGCTGTAGTTTACATTGGCCGATCCGGTAGATTGCATCAGCAACGCCGGAGCAATATTGTTGCCGGGAACACCATACCAGATCTTCACTGAGCTGATGTTTTCAAGGTCAGGATCGCTGATCTGTACATGAAGCTGTGCTGCTGCCGTGTCAGAACATAAACTGCCCATCATGTATCCGTTCACATTGAAAGATACTTCCGCGTTCCAGTCGTCGCTGGCATAAAAGTGCATCGACCGCACTGCACTGATGATGGAAGTTCGTGTGAGGCTGTCGGCGATGATTACGGTACGACCGGTGTGCGTACGTCCGAATACAATGTAGTGATTGTCGTGATCGATGCCGGGAGCCACATGATATCCTTTTTTCAGCAGGTCATTAAAGCGGTCAACATAGTTAAAGGAAGGCAGACTTCCATAGGTGGTGTCGGTTGAAAACGCCGGGCCATTTCTCAGGGCGCAGCCAACAATCGCATTGTCCCAGGTGGCATTGTAGGGTTGTGAGAGCAAATTGCCGTAATCGGTATCTTCCATGTGTGCGAGATAGGCAAATGCGTTATTTCCTCTCGCTGCAATTTTGGTGAATAGTCCGGCATAGTCCGATTGCCCGTTGTAGATATCGTAATTGTTATTGTCCCAGCCTATCAAACTATCAATACCATACACCAGCACGTGGCCACCGGTGCTGATAACACCCCATTCCATCCCGTAAAGCGCCGGGAATATACCATCCTCGTTCGCCGAATCCGCTTCGTGCACACCTTTGTAAAAATCTGCTTTCGCCATGCCCGCGCTACTGTGGTTATGATCAGAAATGCCCCAGTAATTTACGTGCAAGGTGTTTTGTTTGATGTAGTCAAAGCAGGAATAAACCGTATGATAATCCGGATCACTGCCCATGTTCCCGTCGGAATATTCCGAATGTGAATGCAGGCTGCCGAAGAGAAAATGCTGTTGAGCCCCGGCGGTTGTTGATAACCACCAGACGATGCAACAGGTAAGCGTACCGATAGATGCGATTTTTTTCAATTTAAGTTTTTGGTAGTGAACAGGATACGGCATTCGGTCTGATCAAATATAACCAATCGGGCTTTGAAGTCTCTGATTTTAAGCCCCCTGTGGCAAATTTATATGCAATTTTCATGAAGAGACCTATATCTGAATTACATTTGCCCAAGAATTCGATCGGTTAGCCAATCGATCAGAGGTGTTCCCCCAAGTCAATGCTCCAGCTACGCCGGTTGTTCACAATACTGATGTTATTCACGCTGACCTTTACAGTGGTGCCGGCACAGCAGAATACTGGTGCCTCGAAAGCGCGAATGATTGTGTATGACAGACGGGGGATGATCATCGATTCGCTGATTTCCACCCTCGAACTCATCCGGATTCAGCAGGATTCCATGCGCAGGATGTTACGGCAGCAGACAGCAAAGATGGATGAACTCACCGCCGAGAACTTCAAGCTTAAAGAAGACAATACCAATTTAAAAAGTGAGTTGGAAGATTCGCGTGGCGATAATCTGCAATCGTCGCATACCAACTCTGTTCTGTTTATTTTCAATGTTGGTGTTGGTATTTTTTTGCTGATTGCTCTCATCTGGATGTTTATGCGAAAGAAGGGAGATGATCGTACCGATGCCGCCGGCGGAAGCAGCGCTTCACGTAAAAAAGTTGTTGAAGAAAATTTCGAAAACAAGTTGGAGCGCATTCAGAAGCTCGGTAACTTGCGGGATAAGGGATTGCTGACGGAAGAGGAGTTTAATCTTCAGAAGAAGCAGATTCTCGGAGAATAAACAAGCATCATGCGCAGTATCGCCTCACAATTCAGGAAAGTAACGCCGGTGTTACTCATCACCTGGTTGTTGACTACACTTGCCCTCTTGCTGGCGATTTTCGCCAGTACGATGAAGGATATTCCGCTGGACACATTTACCCAGGATCCCAACGCACAGCTGAATGCTCCGTTTTACCTCGGATTCTTTTCCAATGTCGGTATCATCATCTGGAGTGCAGCTATGACCATCTGCTTTTACTGCGCCTTCAGTATGCCGTCTGTTGCGGATAACCATAACCGTGAGTTTCTGTTAGCCTCCGGCGTGATAACCTTGCTCATGGCACTGGATGACCTCTTCCAGTTGCATGAGGATGTATTCCCAAAGTATTTCAGTATTTCAGAGAACATGGTGTACATCACCTATCTGAATCTTTATCTCATCTATTTCATCCGTTACCGGCGACAGTTACTGAACTCGGATTTCATCGCTCTGGGTGTTTCCTTCTTCCTGCTTGGACTCTCCACCATCATCGATCTTTTGCCTCTGCCATTACCGAAGGATACTTTTCTGGAAGATGCCATAAAACTCCTCGGTGCTGTTACCTGGATGGTGTATTATACCCGTACCTCAACCGAACTACAGCAGCACCCGGCAAGATCTGAGTAGAAGACTATACGAACTCTGTTAAAACTTTCTGAAGGTATGCTTGTTACTGGTTTGTTCATCAATCGTTAAGTTATTATTCAGCAATGTCAGCGGGTCTTGTTTATGATTATGCCATCATTGGTGCAGGTGCAGCGGGACTTCAGCTCGCGCTGGCGCTGTCGGAGGATGCTTTTTTCAGGGAGAAGAAAATTGTTTTGCTGGAGGCTGGTGAGAAGATTAATAATGACAGAACCTGGTCGTTTTGGGAGAAGGGTGCAGGAAAGTTTGATTCAGTAGTGTATCGGAAATGGGAACGGGCAGCTTTTATTAATGATGGTATTTATCTTGATCTTTCGCTGGCACCTTACCTTTACAAATCCATTCGCGGAATTGATTTTTATGCGTTTGCTTTTTCTAAACTCCGGCAACAGGTTAATGTTACAGTGGTCAATGCTGAAGTGACGAAGGTTGTTGAGGGAAAACCGGTAACGATTAACACATCTGCTGGTATGCAGTTTCATGCTGCTATGGTGTTTGACAGCCGCCTGCCGGAACAGTTTACAAAGGAGTCGGTTAATTACCCCGGTGTGCTGCAGCATTTCAAAGGATGGATGGTGCAAACCGATAACGAAGCTTTCAATCCTTCACAGTTTGTGATGATGGATTTCAGTGCGCGTATGCCGGATACTACTTCCTTTATGTATGTATTACCTCATTCTTCAACGAAAGCACTGGTGGAGTTCACGTATTTTAGCCCGAACCTTGTCGGGGAGGAAATATATGATCAGGCTATAAAAAAATATCTGAACGATAAATTGAAGATCAGCTCATATACGATATCCGAAACCGAATATGGAGTGATTCCGATGTCGTTGTTCCCTTTTCATCAGTATCATTCGGACCATGTTTATAAAATCGGCACTGCAGGCGGATGGGTGAAGCCGGGGTCAGGGTATTCATTTCATAATGCGATGAAAAATGTTGGTGTAATAGTGGCGAATCTGAAAACCGGACGCAAGGTGATGGATGGACTTTATTCCGCAAAACACCGCTGGTATGATAAACTATTGATTGATATTCTGCAGAGGCAGAATGACAAAGGACCGGAAATCTTTACGCAGATGTACCGGAAAAATACACCGTCATCCATTTTCGCTTTTCTGGATGAAGAAACCGGACTGAACGATGATCTGAAAATCATTTCATCATTCAACCCGGTTCCTTTTATAGCTGCCCTTTTTCGTACAATTGGCAAATAGTCAAACGGCTCCTTCCTTTATACTGTCTACGATAGTCGGATCAAGTAACGTTGATGTATCTCCTAAATTGGAGACGTCTCCTTCTGCAATTTTCCTTAAAATACGGCGCATGATTTTTCCGGAGCGTGTTTTGGGCAGTCCGGCAACAAACTGAATTTTGTCGGGTTTGGCGATGGGCCCGATCACTTTAGATACCGTGTCCAGAATTTCTTTCTTACGGATTTCGGCATGGTCAGGCAAATGATCACAGATGACATACGCATAAATGCCTTGTCCTTTGATAGCATGCGGAAATCCAACAACAGCTGACTCGATAACGTGCGGATGCTCATTGATCGCATTTTCCACTTCGGCTGTTCCCATGCGGTGACCGCTGACATTGATTACATCATCTACGCGACCTATAATACGATAATATCCGTCATAATCTCTTCTGCATCCATCTCCGGTAAAATATAATCCCTGATAAGTGCTGAAGTAATTCATGTGACATCGTTCGTGATCACCATACGTGGTGCGCAGCATGCCCGGCCAGGGGAATTTTATACAGAGATTTCCTTCTACATTATTTCCTTCGATTTCTTTACCGTTACTGTCCACTAACACCGGCTGAATTCCGGGAAGCGGTAAAGTAGCAAACGTTGGTTTTGTGGGAGTGATATGCGCCAGCGGAGAAATCATGATTCCTCCGGTTTCTGTTTGCCACCAGGTGTCAACAATCCAGCATTTTCCTTTCCCTACATTATCATAATACCATTGCCAGGCTTCTTCGTTGATTGGTTCTCCAACAGAGCCTAATGTATGCAGTGATTCAAGAGAGTAGGGATAAACGAATTGATCGCCAAATGCCATCAGTGAACGAATAGCTGTTGGAGCAGTATAAAATATGTTGACTTTGTATTTGTCGATGATCTGCCAGAATCTTCCTGCATCCGGCCAGGTAGGAATACCTTCAAACATCAGCGAGGTTGCTCCTTCCAGCAGGGGGCCATATACGATATAGCTATGACCGGTAATCCAGCCTACATCTGCAGTACACCAGTAAATATCGCCGGGTTTATATTGAAATACATTTCTGAATGTATAGGCAGCCCAGATCATGTAACCTGCGGTGGTATGCACAACACCCTTGGGTTTGCCTGTTGAGCCGGACGTGTAGAGGATGAAAAGCATATCCTCTGCATCCATCGGAACAGCCGGGCAATCCTCACTGCAATGGGCGATGGCTTCATGCCACCAGATATCGCGTCCTTCTGTCCATTGGATGTCAGTGAGTGTATGTTTCAGTACAATCACATTGCGGATGGAGGTGCATTGCTGCAAGGCTTCATCTACAATATCCTTGAGGGCGATGGCTTTCGCTCCTCTGAAAACACCGTCTGCAGTAAGTACAAGTGAGCAACTGGCATCGTTAATACGGTCGGCCAGTGATTGTGCTGAGAAACCTGCAAAAACTACCGAATGTATAGCGCCGATTCTTGCACAGGCCAGCATCGCGATAGCAGCTTCGGGAACCATCGGCATATAGATACAAATACGGTCGCCCTTGGATACACCGGCTTGTTTCAGCATATTGGCTGCTTTGCAGACTTCTGCATGTAACTGACGATAGGTAATGGTACGACTGTGTTTGTCAGGATTATTGGGTTCCCAGATGATAGCTGTCTGATCTCCTCTTGTTTCGAGGTGACGGTCAAGGCAGTTTTCAGTGATGTTGAGCTGACCACCCTTAAACCAATTAACCTGGAATGCATTAAAATCCCATTCCAGTACTTTTTCCCAGCTTTTTCTCCACTGAAAACCAGAGGCGATATCTGCCCAGAATTCTTCCGGTTGTTCTACACTTTGAGTATATGCGGCCTGATATTCGGCCATCGATGTGATTTGTTTCGTCATTTTGCGGTACCTGGTGAGAAACCAAAATTACAATTTGTTTTGAAAAGGGACAATTTTGCAGCTGAAGGGAAATCGCGTAAGGTTGCTGTAAGCATTTGCTTGTTTTAAGCTGCAACCTTTTTTACGGGGATTTAATTTGTCCCTATGAAATGGCACACTGTAATTCTCTCTTCACTGCTTATTAGCGGTGATGTACGGGCTGGTCCGCCGAAGGAATATATCCTGAACACTGCTCCCTTGTCTGAATGGGCGGTGTTTAAAATCCGGCGACAGCTGGCCTGCCTGGAGGGGCTGCATTTCAGCGGTTATGACGCCAGATCGTCGTGTCTGCTGATGCAATTCGATCCAGATAAAATTGCCGGAGGGTTTCTGATTCTCGATATGGTCAGAGGGCTTAACAAACCCATGAAATTCAGAGAAGTCAAAGGCTATACCATCTACGATATCATTGACGGAAAATATAAACCAGTTACATCGCACGCCCAAAAAAGATAAAAATCACCCTGCTCTCTGCTGTAAGAGGCAGTCACTCATCTTGCGGTAAATCTCCTCTTTAAGACGGGGCATATCAGCTTCGGTCATCCCGCGGGTTTCAAACAGGCCGATCCATTCTCCGTGAATGGTGCCGGGATACATCTCCAGAGGACGTAATGGCGATAACCGCTGCTCTGCATCGTGCAGCACGAGCACTGCCACCGGATACTGACCGGCAATTGCAAGACGGAATGCCCCGTCTTTAAATGCCAGCAACGGATCTGTACCTGTATTGCGTGTGCCTTCGGGTGCCAGAAATACGGAAATGTTTTCGTTGAGCGACTCCAGCATCTTCTCAATGCTGCGATGACGGTCGTGTTTGTCTGAACGGTTCACCGTAATGTACAGGTTGCGGATCACATACCCCAGCAAGGGAACCCTCGCAAGTTCTGCCTTGCTCAGAAAACGAAACGTATTGCTGCAGGCAAGCGCATAAGCAGGGATGTCGAGTAAGGACCGGTGATTGGAAATGAAAACATAGGTTCCCTGCGGATCTATTGTTTCCTTTCCTTTGAGATGAAGCCGGATGAAAAAACCGGTAAAAAGAAATCTGGCCCATACGCGTGAAAGAGCATGAGCGCGATGCGGGCCTTTTTCTTTTGATGAGAAGTTGAAGATCAGCGCATATGCCGGAATAACCAACACGAGCGATACCAGCATCGGTATGCAACACCAGAGTAAAAAGATGAATCCGGCAATACGTTTCATGTTTTTCGTAACTGCGCTAACGTTAGTGATTAAGGTGTGCTGAGAGCAACCGGAAGTATTTTTCCGTTGAAGAAATGATGCCCGTTCCGGAGGAACCAGGCGATGAAACCTGCCATTTCATGGGACTGCAGTGGTGCTTTGTACCCGGGAAAAGCCTGAGCAAGCATTTCGGTTTGTACTGCTCCCAGCGCAAGGCAGTTTACCCGTACAGGGCGTTCGCTGAATTCAGTGGCAAGACACTCTGTCAGGACAGACAATGCACCTTTGCTGGAGGAGTAAGCACTGAGTCCGGGGAATTTTACCGACCCTTGTACTCCGCCTACTGAGCTGATATGTACAATATGCGCATCTCCGCTCTTTTCAAGCAGTGGCATAAGTGCCTGCGTTAGCAGATAGGGGCCGAATACATTGATGCGGTAGCTTTGTTCCAGTTCTGTTTTTGTAATATCGGCGAACGGGCGGTTCACGAGAAAGCCGGCATTGTGGATAATACCATTGAGAGAGGGGATACCTTGACGGATCAGCTGTTCAGCTAAAGCCCGCATGTCGCCGTTTTCAAGATCGAAAACAAGCGTCGTAATGGTTTGTCCCGAAGCTTCCCGTAAGCGTTCCAGTTTGTTGCCTGAACGTGCAATTGCTATCACTTTCGTTTCCGGGTCACGACTGAGCTCCAGGGCTGTAGCATAACCGATTCCGGAGCTGGCTCCTGTAACGAGGTAGTAAAATTTAACCGGCATATTCTGAATTTTCATCTGCAAAGGAATAATAAATGATGATTTATCGTACTTTTGGTTGAGGTAATTCTATGAAAAAAATCCTCCGGCTCTCCATTGTCCTGATCCTGTTATCAGTAAATCTGATTGCCCAGGACACTACATCCACTGCACCACCCCCCGGAAGCCGGCGGGATAAAGAACCGTTCAAGGACCGGCTGTTCTTTGGCGGTAACCTCGGGCTCTATTTCGGCAGCCTGACCTACATTAATATTTCGCCTACGATCGGTTATCGGTTCAGTGAACGGATAGGAGCCGGTCTCGGACCAGCGTATTCGTATTATTCGGATAAGCGGGATAGTAAATACACCTATACCACAAATACGTATGGCGGCAGACTATTTGGGCAATATCTCATCTCCGATCAGCTGATGGCGTATACTGAATACGAGATGATCAATGTGGAAGTTCCGGATCTGTTGTATACAAAACTCATCCGTAAAAATATCAGTAGCTTGTTTGTGGGAGGAGGATATCTTCAGCGGATTGGAAATGGGAATTCCGGTATTTCTCTGATGATTTTATACAATGTGATCGAAACAGATTATAATATTTACGAGAATCCTATTATTCGAACCGGCATTAACATCGGATTCTGAAACGACTATTGCTGGTCGTCCTTGTTGATCTCCCTGAGGTCAATGTATTTCATGTGGCGTAAAATCCATTCGCGTTTCCGTTGGATATACGGTGTTGGCTTAGAGGCGGACCAACGAATCGGGTTGGGAAGAATAGCGGCAATTGCAGCTGATTCCGATCGGGAAAGTTTTGATGCCGGCTTATGAAAATAATAGTGTGCTGCTGCTTCCGCACCATAAACTCCCGGACCCATTTCGATGGAGTTCAGATATACTTCCATAATCCGTTCCTTGCTCCAGAATAATTCTATCAGAAACGTGAAGTAAACTTCAAAGCCCTTCCGGATCCAGCTTCTTCCGGGCCATAGAAACACATTTTTGGCGGTTTGTTGGGAGATAGTAGAGGCACCTTTTACCTTTTTGCCCTTGTGTTTTTCATTGTACTTCACTGCTTTTTCAATCGCTTCCAGATCAAAGCCGAAATGATCTTCAAACTTCTGATCTTCTGCAGTCACAACAGCCAATGGAAGATTTGGGGAAATTTCCCCGATGGCTTTCCAGCTATGATCTATTTTACCGTCTTCCATCTCAAAATACCGCTGAATCATCAACGGTGTAACCGGAACCGGAACAAATCTGTAGGTAATCGTTATCACAATGCTGAGGACGAAAAGAACAATGATAGTCCGAAGTACAATACGGAAGATTTTCTTCACCATGTCGGCAAAGGTATGAATTCACCTCATAGCCCTGTATCAGTCTTTGATAAACCGGATGGGTTTATAGGCTGCAGCATCGAAGGAAAGGATGTACACACCGGGCGACAACTCTTGGGTTTCAAGTATGCTTCGTTCTTCACTGAACATTCCGGTTCCTATTTCTCTTCCCTGCGCATCGGTGAGATGGTATGGCAAAGTTACACCGAGGGGCCATTCAATGAATAACTGATCATGGGCGGGATTAGGCCAGGCTTGCAATGTCCTGGTTGGTTGCTCCTGTACAGAGGCAGAGGTGCCTTCGTATCGTAGAATTACACCACCACTGCCGGATGAATATCCTACTGCGAATCCGTTTGAGCTGTTGTACATCCGTACTGAGGCCAGTCCTGCCAGCGTGCCCGATGGCTGTATGGTCCAGCTGTTGCCACCATTCACCGTGTGGAAGATTTTTCCGCTGTCACCAACCTGCCAGCCGTTATTCATATCGGTGAAGGATACAGAGGTCATCATGGTGTTGGTTGGATTTACCTGTGGTGCCCATGTGGTTCCGCCATCTATGGTTTTATAGCATTTGCCATTAACATATTGTCCGTTCGACCAGCCAACACTATCACTCATGAAGCATTCATCGTTAAAATGAAACACAACGCCGGTGGTGAGTAAACTCCAGCTTGTTCCTGCATTTATTGTTTTGAATATACGACCATTGTCGCCTGCACAATAACCGATACTGTCGCTGGTAAACCATATAGAGCGCAGGTAGTCGAATCCGGTTTGCGTTTGATTCCAGTTTGTTCCTCCGTCAGTCGTTTTATAAAGATGGTACGTGCCTGCTGTTGGATTGTTGCCTACTGCATAGCCAATACTATCACTCGTAAAATAGAGTGAATAGATCTGATACAAACTGGTGTTAATAGCATTCCAGGTTGTTCCGCCATTTGTCGTTTTCAGAATGACTCCGTTGGGCATTACGCCTCCGCCGGCCCAGCCTAGCGAGGTGTTCCGGAAGAATACTGTGAGGAGATAGTTGGCATTTGTATATTGTTGTGTCCAGCTGGTGCCGTTCTTAGTACCGATGATGGTTCCTCCGTTTCCAAACATCGAGGTGACTGCATAGGCAGTGTCACGTCCGGGGATAGCCACGCATGTGATAGCGTCAGCGGTAGGAGATGTGACAGGCGCCCATTGGGCCTGAGCCGGAAGGTTGAGGAGTGTTGTCAGGAGTACGAGCAGGCGTTTCATCAGTTGGTATAATTTCAGGATGAACAAATGTACCTTAAACTGTTCTTCCTGTCTTCCTGATTTATCTCAATGGGAAGGATGGGGAGCTGAACAGGGTGTTCTCGGTGCAGAGCTACAGTTCTGATGTGAGTTTATAATTTTTTATCTTCGTTTCATGATCAGCAACCGTCTGCGCGAATACGAAAACTTTCATATCGTTCTCTGGCTTTTGAAAGATACCTGTTGGGTGATGGATTTTAAAGTCCCCGGATTGATAATGATTTTACCCACCATTTCGGTGGCGCTCCATATCACCTGGTTACACCGCAAAAGCATGGCAGAACTGCTGCACAATCTGGCGGTGGTGCTGTGGATCAGTGCTAATTCTGTATGGATGATCGGTGAGTTTTTCTTCAATGATACCCTTCGTCCTTTTGCCACGGTATTTTTTATCATCGGACTGATACTCGTAGCGGCCTACTATATTATTGTCCGGCCGGGAGAGAGGAAACTTGTAAAATAAAAAAAGACCCGATGAATCCTCACCGGGTCTTTTTTTTGTTGATCGGGACTTATTCGTGCGCCATCAGGTCGCTGATAGCATTGTCATAAAGTGCTTTGTAGTCGGCAATTTGCCCGAAGTCTTCTTCGTCAATCATCACCGTATTACCGCCTGTTTCACCAAGGTTGGTAAAGTCCACTTCGCTGGAGGAAACCATCTCCACAAATTCTTCGAGTTTGTCGGGACTAACGCTCACGACTACCCGTCCTTGTGCTTCCCCGAAAAGGAAAGCGTCTTTTCTGAAATCTTCGTCGGTGTCGATCCGGAAGCCAATGCCGCGCTGGAAGGCGCTTTCCATCAGCGTCACAAAGAGTCCGCCGTCACTCACATCGTGTGCACTCTGGATGAGTCCTTCACGGATCAGATTTTTCACAAGGGAATGAACGCCCAGTTCTTCTTCCATATTGAAATACGGGGCCGGACTGTTTTTAATTCCGCAGTAAGAGTACAGATATTCTGATGCGTGAATGTCATCCTGAGATGCTCCCAGCAGGAAGAGGATGTCACCTTCGTTTTTAAAATCGAGTGTCATCTGATGCTTCTTGTCTGGCACAATTCCAACCATTCCAATAGTAGGAGTTGGGAATACCGGCACTTCACCCTGTTCGTTCTTGCTCTGATTATAGAAACTCACATTTCCTCCTGTAACCGGAGTTTCCAGTGCGATGCAGGCTTTCGACATTCCTTTGATGGAGTGTACAAACTGCCAGTAAACTTCCGGATTGTATGGGTTGCCGAAGTTCAGGCAATTGGTGACGGCAGATGGTTCTCCGCCGGTACAAACGATATTCCGCGCAGCTTCTGCCACAGCAATGGCACATCCCTGTTCAGGATCACTGTAAACATACCGCGAGTTGCAGTCTACACTCAGTGCAAGCGCTTTTTTGGTGCCGCGTACATCCACGAGTGCGGCATCGCTGGGTTTGTTGGTGCTCATGTTAACCGTACCAACCATTGAGTCGTATTGAGTATATACCCAGCGTTTAGATGCAATGTTAGGATGTGCAATAAGATGCTTCATCACCGGACGAATGTCTGCAGGCACCTGAACCGCAGAGGCATCGAATGCTTTGTTCTGTTTGATATAAGCAGGTTCTGTATAGTTGCGCTGATAGACGGGGGCACCTCCGCCGAGGACCAGCGATTCAGCAGGTACTTCAGCCAGTTTTTCACCGGCCATATAGAAATGCAGCGTGTCACCTTCGATCACTTCACCGATTTGCGTACAGTTCAGGTCCCATTTCGCAAAAATCTGTTCGATTTCTTCCTCACGGCCTTTCTGTACCACTACCAGCATGCGTTCCTGTGATTCGCTCAGCAGTATTTCCCAGCCTTTCATGTTGGCCTGACGGGTAGGAACTTTGTCGAGCCAGATGTTCATACCGTGTTTTCCTTTAGCCGACATCTCACTCGTAGAGCAGATGATCCCTGCTGCACCCATGTCCTGCATACCCACAACAGCACCGGTTTTGATGATCTCAAGCGTAGCTTCCAGCAATAATTTTTCCATGAAAGGATCGCCTACCTGAACAGACGGTAAGTCTTCATGGGAATCTTCGTGCAGGTCGCCCGAGGCAAAGGTGGCACCATGAATACCATCCTTGCCGGTAGAAGAACCAACGATGTATACAGGATTTCCTGCTCCGTAAGAAATTGCAGAAACGGTTTCTCCTTCTTTTACAATGCCCACCGACATCGCATTTACCAGAATATTTACATTGAAGGAATCGTCGAAGAAGACTTCCCCGCCAACGGTTGGTACTCCGAATGCGTTGCCATAATCACCGATACCTTTCACTACTCCGCGCATCAGCCATTGTGTTCGTGCCAGTTTGGGGTTTCCGAAACGGAGGGAGTTCAGCTGTGCAATCGGCCGTGCACCCATGGTGAAAATGTCGCGGTTAATACCACCTACTCCGGTCGCGGCACCCTGATATGGTTCGATGGCAGATGGATGGTTGTGTGATTCAATTTTGAACGCACAGGCCAGTCCGTCGCCGATGGCTACGAGTCCGGCATTTTCCTCTCCGGCTTTGGCCAGCATGTGCGGCCCGTCCTTCGGTAAAGTTTTGAGCCATACAATGGAGTTTTTATAAGAGCAGTGCTCTGACCACATGACCGAATAAATACTCAGCTCGGTAAAATTCGGTACCCGGCCAAGAATGGTTTTTATTTTCTCAAATTCTTCGGGAAGAAGTCCGAGTTTCCCCGCGGTTTCAACGGTGGTGAGCTCTTCAGTAGCAGATGACATGATATTGGTTTTTGCGCGATTTGACAAATCCGGCAGCACCGGAATTTCATGCAAAAATAGTCCTTATATGGCTATACGGCTAACATTTTTATCTTTGACCTCTATGTTGGAAACTGCATTAAGCCTGGCCTCTGTTTTTTTTGCTATTTATCTGATTGGCAAATGGAAAATTTTCCGAGTGGACGGGGTTCCGGTCCGGGTTTTTCAACTGTTGTTCATAACTAAAATCGTAGCGGCCATCCTCCTGTATATCATCTACACCCGGTTTTATACGGACAGAGCTTATGCCGATATCTTCCGGTATTATGACGATGCAGCTGTAATGTATAACGCCCTGACCACACATCCGGGACATTATTTCTCGATGTTGACCGGTATCGGCGCTGGTGCCCCGGAGTTGCAGCCTTATTACGATACCATGCGGAACTGGTACAACACAGATCTCGTTTTCAATGATAGCCGTACGATGATTCGTATCAATGCATTCCTGCGCCTTTTTACGATGGGTACGTATTTCCCGCATGCGGTGGTGATGTGTTTTCTGGCGATGATTGGTCTCACCGGCATTTTTCGCAGATTGAATCAGCTCGCCCCGGGAAGAGCGTTTTTACTCACGGTAATGGTTTATCTGCTGCCGTCTACATTGTTGTGGACTTCTGGCATGATAAAAGAGACTTTTTTGGTGTTTGCGCTCGGTAACCTGCTTTATCAGTCGGAAAAGAAGGCTCCAGATAATTCACCGGATTTTCCTTTTTTTATGCGGATCCTGATTTCGGTATTTCTGATGCTGACCGTAAAAGTATATGTGTTTTTTCTCTTTGTTCCCGTTATTCTCGTGGCATTGCTTGCGGATAAAATATCTCTGAACAAATGGGTGTTAAATGGTATCGTATTCAGCGGATACCTTGCATTGCTGGCCTTGGCGGCACCCCTGATCACCAGTCATAATCTGCCGGTTCTGATTGCAGATAAACAGGCTGAATTTTATAATGTGGCTTCAACA
This sequence comes from Bacteroidia bacterium, assembly GCA_046330075.1. Classification (GTDB taxonomy): domain Bacteria; phylum Bacteroidota; class Bacteroidia; order AKYH767-A; family OLB10; genus JAJTFW01. Next base: position 226,541 of record JAXLTL010000002.1, read on the forward strand.
GAACAGGCAAAAAGCCTGATGCAGATTGACCGGATTGAGCCGGAATGGCCCGGGCTGCTCCTCGCTGCTCCCGGTGCTTTTTTCCGTTCGCTCCTCGTGCCAATGCCCTGGCAGGCACATAATTTCCTGATGTGGTTTTCGGTGGCGGAAAACCTGTTTATTGTTTTGCTCATCCTCATCATGGTATTCGCTGTAAAAAAGGAATATGTTGTGGCCTTATCGCCTTCCGTAATTGCACTTTTTCTGTTTGGCTGTCTCATCTTCGTACTGTCGGGCTGGGTTACGCCTATTATCGGGGCGTTGGTGCGGTATAAGGCTCCGGGATTGCCGTTTGTCCTTTTCATCTTTGCTGCCTTGTCACAGCGGAAATGGATGAGCGGTCAGTGGCTGAGCCTTTACAGAAAGCAACCTGACCGGTAAACCATGATCACATTCCTGCACATACTCGTTGTTTTTTTATTGGGCTGGTGGTGGTACCGGCGTGATGATAAGATAACGGTGATGGCTATGGGCGTTCTTGTAGCTTTCAAAGCAGTAACAGGGATGTTGTTCGCCGAATATTACCTCAGGACATATGGTGGAGGGGATATGCACAACTATTGGGCAGATGCATTGACTCTGCGGGATCTTTTTAATCAGGATCCTGTTTCTTTTCTGCGGCTGATCTTTCTGAATGATGATTCCGCTGCGTCTGTTCAGCATGTTTTACCAAAGCTGCAGGTATGGTATGACAGCGGTTTCCGTGGCGGTATCAATGATGCACGTACTGTTGTTCGTTTTCATAGTTTGCTGGCACTTTTCTCAGGTGGAAATATCCTGGTGCATCTGATTTGGTCTAATGTGCTGGCTGTTGCCGGATTAAAGTGGATGTTCGGGTTTTTCGTTGGCGATGAACAGGGCCGGGGAATTCCGTACGGTACCTGGATGCTGGCGTTACTGCCGAATGTATTGTTATGGTCTTCTCCTTTGCTCAAAGAGCCTCTGATGCTTTTTACCATGGGTGCATTTTTTGAATCAGCACGATTGCTGCGGCGGAATTTTTCTCCCGTGAATATGGTGTTGTTGCTTTTGTCAATGTTGGGATCGATTCTGATTAAATATTTCTGGTTGCTGTTGTTAGTGCCGGGCCTGTTGGCTTACCTGTTCTTTCCGTCCGGGAAGCGGAACGGTTGGGGTATGGGAGTGATGTATGTATGTTGCTTTGGCATCGTTTTGATAGCAGGGCACCTGATTCCTTCTTTACACCTGCCTTCCCTGCTTTTCGGCCAGCAGCTTAATATGTGGAGGTTTGCCGTTTACTGGCATGCAGGTACCTTAATTGATCCTGTTCCGTTCGCACCTACCGACTGGAGCCTGATCCGTCATCTGCCGTATGCGTTTGTGTATACACTGGTGCAGCCTTTGCCCTCGCAGGTCAGCAAGCTGCCATTATGGCCCATGTGCGCTGAAAGCATTTTCTCCTGTATTCTGTTGCTGGCTGCCTTGATTGTTCGGGTACGCAGGCGGGCTGGAAGCTCTTTTCTGGCTACTTATGGATTGATTGCCGGAGCCTGTATAATGATCATCAGTGGCTTTACTACTCCGGTGCTGGGCACACTCATCAGGTACCGTATGCCTGGATTGCTGCTGTTGTTGCTGGCAGCTGTCCGGGTGTTGCGTGAACTGCGGTCGTCTCCCCCAAACATCGAATGATAACGGGAAGGGAAGCTTCTTTTCTACATGCGTTATTAAAGGTATATTTGCTCAGATAAGGTTATACTTATGAATCTATTTCGAAAAAAATCAGTGAAGCAAATCCTGCAGCAGGTGGCCTCCGGAGATTCGGAAAGCCATGGACTCTTAAAGCGTCATCTGGGTGTACGTGATCTCACCGGATTGGGCATTGCAGCTATCATCGGTGCCGGTATTTTCAGTACCATTGGAAGTGCCAGTGCGGATGGAGGTCCGGGTGTGGTATTCCTGTTTATTTTCACGGCCATTGCCTGCAGCTTTGCAGCATTTTGTTATGCTGAGTTTTCAAGTATGGTGCCGGTCAGCGGTTCAGCATATACTTATTCGTACGTTGCATTTGGTGAGTTGTTCGCATGGATCATCGGCTGGGCACTCATTATGGAATATGCCATCGGAAATATAGTCGTCGCTATTTCATGGTCGGGGTATTTTTCAACCTTGCTGACGCATATACGTATTCCTTCTCTTGGATTTCCGGATGGGATTATGTTACCAGCCTGGTCAGGTATTGATTATTTTTCAGCAAAGAGAGCTTTCGAAGCGTCGCAGCTGGCCGGTGCAGATCCTGCCATCATGGACTCGGAGGCCTGGCAGGCATGGATTACGGCGCCGATATTGGGTGGACTTCGTATCATCATGGATATTCCGGCATTGGTGATCAATGTGCTTATCACATGGCTGGTATATCGCGGAATCAGAGAATCAAAAAATGCCGGTAATATCATGGTGCTCGTAAAACTCTCTGTGGTATTGCTGGTGATAGTAGTGGGTGTATTCTATGTGCAGACTGAGAACTGGACACCTTTTCTTCCGGAAGGCTGGGCAGGAGTTTTTGCCGGAGTTTCGGGGGTATTCTTCGCCTATATCGGTTTCGATGCGATATCTACTACTGCCGAAGAGTGTCATGATCCGCAACGGGATCTTCCGCGTGGAATGTTTTACTCCATCATTATCTGTACAGTGCTGTATATTCTCATCGCCATGGTGCTGACGGGCATGGTAAATTATAAGGAGCTGAGAGTGGATGACCCGCTGGCCTTCGTGTTTGGCCGTCGCGGACTCAACTGGATCAGTGGCGTGATCGCTGTAAGTGCTGTCTTTGCCATGGCATCCGTCCTGCTGGTGTTCCAGCTGGGGCAGCCCAGAATCTGGATGAGTATGAGCCGTGATGGACTATTGCCGAAGAAGTTTTCGGTAGTGCATCCCCGTTATGGCACGCCCTCCTTTGCCACCATTGTTACCGGCATTCTTGTGGGAGTTCCGATTTTCTTCATCGATATGGCTACGGTAACAGATCTTTGTTCCATTGGAACACTGTTTGCATTTATTCTTGTTTGCGGCGGAGTGCTGATGATGCAGAAACATGAGGATCTTCCCCGTAAATTCAAGGTGCCGTACTATAATGGTAAATGGATCATGCCGGTCATTTATATAGGTGTGATGACCTGGCTTGGAATATCAGAACAGCAATGGGTGCATGAGCATGTAAATCCGCTGGTGTCGTTGGAATCTGTGCCCAACTTTATTTTCTTCATCGTGTTTGCAGTATTGTCTGTATTCAGTTTCCTCAGGAAACTATCCCTGATTCCTGTAATGGGTATTCTCACCTGTCTCTACCTCATGGCGCAGATTCACGTGCATCAATGGATTGGTTTCACCATCTGGCTGGTGGTGGGACTGGTGCTCTATTTTTCGTACGGATACAAGCACAGCAAGCTGGGCGCTAAAGCCTGATTTTTGTTCCCGGCGGTAATCTTACGCTGGCCTATGAGCGGTAAAATCGTTTCGTGGCCTTTCTTCAGTTTGTGTACCTTTGCGTTAAATACAAAACACATGATTGCTTTCATCACAGGAGCGACTTCCGGATTTGGTCGCGCCATCGCTCTGAAATTCGCTGAACATGGCTGGAACATTATCATCGCCGGCCGTCGGGAGGAACGCCTCGAAGAATTACAGCATATTATTCTGGATACGTATGACGTAAAAGTGTATACGATCAGTTTTGATGTCAGAAACCGCAAGCAGGTGGAAGAAGAACTTGAAGCATTGCCGCATGCCTGGAAAGAGATTGATGTGCTCGTGAATAATGCCGGGCTGGCGGCAGGATTTGCAACTATCAACGAAGGGAATATCGACGACTGGGAACAGATGATCGATACCAATGTAAAAGGTTTGCTCTATGTGAGTCGGGTGGTGACGCCCTGGATGGTTCACCGGAAAAAGGGACATGTAATCAATATCGGAAGTACTGCCGGTAAGGATGCTTATGCATATGGAAATGTGTATTGTGCCACAAAGTTTGCTGTTGATGCTCTGTCGAAGTCGATGCGTATTGATTTGCTGCCACATGGTATCAAGGTTACATCAGTAAATCCAGGTGCTGCGGAGACCGAATTTTCGCTTGTGCGTTTCAAGGGAGATGCAGAGAAAGCAAAGAATGTATACAAAGGTTTCGATCCGCTGCAGGCGGAAGATATCGCAGAGATTGTATGGTTCGCGGCTTCTCGTCCGCACCATGTGGGTATCAACGATATTACGGTTACGCCGCTGGCGCAGGCCAATGCACTTTATATTCATAAATCATAAGTTCGCTCTCATGAAATACGGTTTGATTTTTGTTTGCCTGCTGATCGCTTTTTCGTCCTGCAGCCATAAGGAGCAGGTCGATGCAGTGTACGTCAATGGTATCGTTTATACCGTCGATTCCGCTTTTTCGAAGGCGGAGGCCTTTGCGGTGAAAGATGGTAAAATTGTCGCTGTAGGAACGGCGTCGGAAATGGAAAAATACGATGCAAAGGAGCGCATCGATCTGAAGGGTAAGTTTGTCTATCCCGGCTTCTACGATGCGCATTGCCATTTCTATGGTTATGGAGTGGACCTGAAGAAGACCTGGCTGATCGGAACAACTTCCTTCGATGCTATTGTGGATACGCTGGTCAAATATAAAGACCGGCGGTTCATGGGCTGGGTGTTTGGTCGCGGATGGGATCAAAACGACTGGGATAACAAAGCCTGGCCCGACCGGACGAAACTCGATTCGCTGTTTCCGGATGTGCCGGTGTTCCTGATGCGGATCGACGGGCACGCCGCGCTGGTTAACGGTAAAGCGTTAACGTTAGCCGGTATCACAAATAAAACGAAAGTTGAAGGTGGTGAAGTGTTGTTGAAATACGGTGAACCCAGCGGGCTCCTCATCGATAATGCAGTGGACCTGGTGAAAGCCATCATTCCCGAACCCGGAACGCCACAGCTCGAAGAAGCACTGCTTAGCGCACAGCAGAATTGTTTCGCGGTGGGACTTACCTCTGTCGTTGATGCAGGCCTGGATGTAAAAACAATTCTGCTGATCGATTCCTTGCAGAAATCCGGCAAGCTGAAAATGCGGATCAACGCCATGGTGAGCTATAATCCTGCCAATCTGGATTATTACCGTGTACATGGTGCGTATAAATCGGATCGGCTTCAGGTTCGTTCTTTCAAACTGTATGCGGACGGTGCGCTCGGTTCGCGAGGTGCCTGCCTCTTACATGATTATGCTGATCTTCCCGGCCATAAAGGTTTCCTGCTCGCATCCGTTGATTCACTGAAAAATGCTGCAAAGGCGATTGATGCCATCGGATTTCAACTCAATACACATTGCATCGGGGATTCGGCGAACCATCTCCTGCTACAGATTTATGGCGATGTGTTAAAAGGAAAGAATGATAAGCGCTGGAGAATCGAACACGCGCAGGTGCTTGATCCGAAAGATTTTGATCTTTTCGGCAAGTTCAGCGTCATTCCCTCTGTCCAGCCCACACATGCCACTTCCGATATGTACTGGGCCGGAGACCGCCTCGGGAAAGACCGGGTGAAATATGCATATGCCTACAAGCAGTTGCTGGAACAAAACGGAATGATTGCAGCCGGTTCAGATTTTCCGGTGGAAGATATAAATCCGCTCTATGGATTTTATGCTGCCGTGGTGAGAAAAGATAAGAAGAATTATCCGGAAGGAGGTTTTAATGCAGAGAATGCAATTTCCCGCGAACAGGCATTGCGGGCCATGACGATCTGGGCAGCGTTTGCATCGTTTGAAGAGCAGGAGCGGGGCAGCATTGAAAAGGGGAAGTGTGCGGATTTTGTGGTGATGGAGAGAGATCTGATGAAGGAGCCCGCGGAGCAGTTGTATAATTTACGGATATACATGACCGTTATCGACGGAGAAACCGTGTTCAGCGCTTATTAGATGAAGATCAGCGAAACCTGCATCGTCCTCTATGTCCGGGATCAGAACAGGTCGACTGACTTCTATAGTCGACTGCTGGGCATGGAACCGGTGCTGCATGTTCCGGGAATGACAGAGTTTCTGATTCATCAGGGTTTAAAGCTCGGTCTGATGCCGGAAAAAGGCATTGCAGGGATCATCTCTCCGGTGATGCCGGACCCGGCTGCCGGTTCTGGCATTCCGCGCTGCGAGCTGTATCTGCTGGTAGAAGATGCTGATCTGGCATTCAATCGCGCAGTAGAAGCAGGAGCCATGATCGTTTCCGGTCCGGATAACCGTGACTGGGGCCATCGTGCCGGATATCTCGCTGATGCAGATGGGCATGTACTAGCCTTTGCTCATATCATATAGTTGACTGCCTGGATTGGGGTTTTCTTTTATATTTGTTTTATGTCTACCGGCGTCATCTTAATTATTCTCTGTACTTTAATTTTAGTAGGGTATGTACTGGATGTGGTTGCCAAACAATTGCGGATACCTTCTGTTTTATTGTTGATCGGTCTGGGAGTACTGGTAAAGCTGATCACAGTGGAGCTGGGAATTGCCACGTTCGATTTCATGCGGCTGATTCCAACTATTGGAACCTTAGGATTGATTCTGATTGTTTTTGAAGGTGGTCTGGATCTTGAATACCGGCCTGAAAAGAAACCGATTATCCGGAACGCTTTGATTCTTTCAGTTGTGATTCTTGTGCTAACCGCTCTGGGGATCGCTTTCGTGTTTCAGTACTTCACCGGTGCTGAATTTTATCCTTCACTGGTGAATGCAATCCCGTATAGTGTGATCAGTTCCGCTATTGCCATCCCTTCTGCGAGCGGATTGACACGCTCCAGCAAGGAATTTATCACCTTTGAAAGTTCATTCAGTGATATTTTCGGAATTATCTTTTTTAATTATTCCCTCCAGTACACGCATGTTACGTTCGAAGTCTTCGGAAATCTGGTTTCTGAATTAACGATCGTTATTCTGGTTTCTTTGCTGCTCTGTGTTTTGTTGTTATACCTCCTTCGGAAAATTACACACCATGTCAAATTTGTCATGATTATTGCCAGTATGGTCCTGTTGTATGCTATTGGTAAGGAGTTGCATCTCTCTTCACTTATACTGGTGTTGATATTCGGTTTGCTGATCCGAAACGTGCATCGGATACAGTATCCCAGGATCAGAGAATTGTTTGTTTCGGAGTCCTTCAAAGCAGACGTTCATCTGATGCATAGCCTCACTGCGGAAGGCGTATTCCTGATTAAAACGATTTTTTTTGTTTTGTTTGGTTTTATAATTGACCTGGATTTGCTTCGTGATCCGGTCATGCTGCAAATCGGTTTCGGCGTTCTTGCTGTTATTTACCTTTCCCGGACAATTGCATTGCCCATGGTCATCAGAAAATTGTTTCCTGAATTATTATTCTCGCCACGTGGACTTATTTCAATCCTTCTTTATCTCAGTATTCCAGAAGCTTTAAAAATTCAGCAATTACATACAGGATTGTTGTTTTTTACGGTGCTGTCCACCAGTCTGGTGATGGTCAGTTCGGCCTTCCTGAAAACGGGTAAATAATTACTTTATATCCGGCATGTCCTGAATCTTCTCGAGTAACAACAGGGGTTGCTTATAATCGGTTCCGTTCTTCTTTGCCATATCAATTGTAAGTTGAATGGCTGCTAATGCTTCCTGCTTATTGCCGATCTTGTAATGCAGGCATGCCAGCGTATAATTGTTACGGATTGTATTCTGCATACTTACCGCCATCTTCGACCATTCGAGAGCTTTGGCCAGCATCGCAGGGTCGTACACCCGTTCGTAAAAATTATAGGCAATCTCATTTAAACGCCGGTAATCATCTTTGCAGTATTTTTCTACAAAAGGCACTGCTTCGATCTGATACCGTTTCCAGTCAGAACGCACTTTGCTCTTGTTCAGTTCGGCGAATGCGATAATTTTATCGGTAATGTCAAGATTTGTTTTGCGCAGTTTTTCTATAATGTTCTTATATCCGAGTGTGTCGAGCTTCTGTACTTTTTGCATCAGCGTTCCGGTGTACAGGGAGATCAGCTTGTTGTCGATAGAGTCAGCGGTGTACTTTTTCGCATAGGCCTCGCGGTTATAGATGATTTTTTGTGTGATGACCATCTCCACATCTCTGAATAAATCATACATGATTCGCCAGTTGTCCTGCGTGAGCAGCTCTTTGTCAGGTACCTCGGAGAGATAACTGTTGATGACCAGCTGATTGTCGAGCCCGGCCTTCTCCAGCATTTTGATATAGGTGTAAACTTCCTTTGGTGTGGCTTTTTTGCTGTAGTATTTTTGTTCGAAATAGCGCAGTTGCCTGGTGGTGTCGAGGGCGTCTTTGCCGATTTCCAGAAACTCCTCAATGGTCCTTTGTCCCGCAACCCGATGCATCATGACAGCGTTGTTGTAATCGAAGAATACCAGCGCGGGGTAGTTCTGTACCCGGAGTTTTTTGTTCAGGTTTGCACCTTCTTTTTCCATGTCCATTTTAATGCACACGAAATTGTTGTTGTAAAAATCACCTACTTTTTGGTTTGGGTAAACACTGTCTTTCATGTATTCGCAAAAGTGACACCAGGTGGCAAAGGCATGCAGGAAGATCGGTTTCTTTTCTTTCTTCGCTGCCTGTATGGCTTCGTCAAAGGTGATGGGACGGAAGTTAATGCCTGGTGTTTGTGTAAATCCCGTGGTGAAGGAGAGCAGTATAACGAGGAGCGTGAACGCGGTCTTTTTCATGGTATTTAAGCCAACGAATTTAGTGTAAAATGCACATTTTTTCATGAGAAATGGGTGAATGGATCAAGGTGTATTGTTACTGCGGACCAGGCAATAGGGGAGTGCCCAGGCTCTTCTCTGACCAGCTGGCAACGTAACCAGCAGACCTTCACAGGTGCAGAGCTGGCCGACTGCATTCCGTTTCATAATCGTGAGATTTCCGGTTCGGATCAGGTCGATGACCATGATCGCGATGCTGTCTGTTGGTGTCGGGAGATGTTTTTTACCAAGTGCTATGCCGGCTTCGTTGTTGCGGAGATCCATCACACAAGCGATCGAATCCTGCACATTGCCATCTTCTCCTTTCCCTTTTTTAAATTGCCGGAAATTGCCGCGTTCGTGGGCTTTTCCCAGTTTCAGGGCCGCCCTGGGACCAATCGATTGAGTGAGGCGGGCCATCCAAAAGGTATGACGAAAAGCGTCGAGTTTTCCACCATGGTTAAAGGTGTCAAGCTCGGTATGCCGGCAGAATTTCTCTACCTGTTGACGTGTTTCGCGGGAGATTTTCCAGGCGCGCCCGGCTTTGAAGGGGTGAAGGAGTGTCCATGTTTTTTCGGGACCACTCAGCCTGAAAAAAGCACCTGCCCGCGATTGTCCCTGCAACATGCAGGGAAGGAGCAGGAGCATCATCCATCCGGCGCGACTCATTTAACCGCGTAAAGCATCATCGCCTTGGCCAGCGCGAAGCTGAAAAATTCAAGCTGTTCCTGACGGCTGTCGGTTTCTCCCTTGAGACTCATCCTGTATTTATCCCATAGAAATTCTGGAGCATCTACTGTTGGAATACAGAAGTATTCAGGTGCCCCGCGAAGCTTGGTGTACACCAGAATAATAGCACATGGCTTATCCTCGCCCGGCCGATAAAGCCCTTTGAATGCAGCTTTGCGTTCCGCATATTCGTACTCGGAAATGTCCCTCACTTTGTAATTGTTCTTTAACTCAACGCCCATCTGCATGAACATTTTATAGCCTACCGCACCCATGGTGTATTCCTCTTCGGTGGTAGGGTTGATCTTGCCGGTTTGTGCGAAAGAAGTGAGGGAGAGTCCGGCGATAAGGGCCAGCGCCATCAGGTATTTCATATACTTATGTAGGATTTTTACAAATTTAACCAATCCTTGGTCAGGAAAACAATGTATTTTGCCTGAAAAAGGTGATATTTCACAAAACAGGGGTTGACTTTGGCCAAATGGAGTATACCTTTACGCCACCTGAAATTTATCTGTCTTTATGGCTACTAAAGTTGTAGAACTGGCCCGCCTGGGCGACATCGTTGTGAACAAGAAGTACGGTATGTCGTACGAAGAGTTCAAAAACGAGCACTTATTTAAAAACTATCCGGTTGTTTTCGGCGACGCTACTGAGAAGTGGCCCGCACTGAAGAAGTTCACTCCTGAATTTTTTAAGACCAATTACGGCGACCGTAAGGTGGTGGTGCAGGGTCAGGAATTCAAGCTCGGTGATTTCATCGACCTGATGATGACGGCTACAGAAGATAATCCTGCACCCTATCCCTGCAAACTACAGATAGACCGCGATTATCCTGAGCTGGTGCCGGATGTGAGTCCGCGTTACAATTTCGCCTTGCCCGACCGTACCCATAGCAAGCTCCTGCCAAAAGGATTTATCGGAGGTGCGGATACGTTAGAGATCTTCTTTGGAAGTCCGGGCGGACAATTTCCCTACATGCACTACGATTACATGGCGCTGCATGCGTATATCAATCAGCTTTACGGCCATAAGGAATTCACGGTGATTCCGCCCAGCCAGACCGATTGCGTGTATCCTGATCCCGAGAATCCATGGGTTTCGCTCATTGATAATCAGCGCAACCCCGACTTAAAGAAATTCCCGAAGTGGGCCAACGCAACACCGATCTCTTTCGTGGTAGGACCCGGCGAATCTATGTTCATCCCTAACGGCTGGTGGCATACCGCACGATCAGTTACTCCAACGATCTCCGTGGCGATGGACGTACTCAATGCATCCAACTGGGGACGCTTTAAGAACGAGGTGGACATCATGATGAGCCGTAACAATCCCATGAAAGCGAAAGTAGCAGTTGCCGCACTTGGTGTCATCGGTGGTGTGTTATCGGTGACCGAAAAGCTCGGAATGAAAATTTAAAGCGCGATCGAGATAGTAGTATCAATAGGCTGAGGCCCTTACTATTTCAACTCAATAACGCTGAGTCTCTGTAACGCTGAGCCTCTGTATCTCTGCAGCCCTGCAGCTCTGAAGCCCTAAAGCCCTGAAGCTCTGCAGCCCTGAAGCCCTGAAGCTCTGAAGCTCTGAAGCCCTGTGGCTCTGTAGCCCTGTAGCCCTGCAGCCCTGCAGCCCTGTGGCTCTGTGGCTTCGCTCAGAGCGCAAGCGCGACGTAACTCACTTCACCTTCGCCTTGCTCCACGGTTTAATCTGCCAGGTAATATGTCCCGTGCAGATATGATTATTTTCCGTGTCGTGGATGTTTACATCAAACGTATGAAAAACGGCATCTTCCTGCTGCAGGGATTGCTTCAAGGTTTCAATGGTTGCTGTTTCAATGCCGAAGCGGCTGTATAAATTCATCTTCCCCTGATAGTGATAATCCATCTGAATCGTCTTTAGAATGATCCGGTACTGGTCAGGGTTGAAGGAGCGGGTGAGACTGAGTCCGCTCACATATTCACAGGCAGTAGCAAGTGCGCAGGCGTGAATGCCCCTGATGTGGTTGAGATTTTTTCGGATATACGGTATCGTTAGTTCTATGTTATCGCTGCTGATACCGGTAATCCTGAATTTATGCGGGCCATTGAACGGAATCATCCGCCAAAGTGCCCGGTTTAGTACCCAACGGTAAAAAGCAGAGTCTTGCGCTTTGCGCATGAGATCTTCGGGACGTATCATGGAGTAAAGGATTTGCGGAGTTCAGTTTCGGCGGCGAGCAGCTCGGCTTCCAGGACGTCAATGATCTCTTTGCAGGACTTGATATCGTGAATAAGCGCAACACTTTGTCCGGCCGACCAAAGATTATTGTAATTCCCGGGCTGAACTGCTGCTTCCAGTTTCTTGAGTCCGCGGTATTGCACCAGCATCTTGAAATATTTTTTCGTGCGCTTGTTGTTGCTGAGCCATTTCTCGAAAAAATTCTGCTTCGCGCCGATCTTCTTCGCATAAGGCGTGGCGATCACCGCGCAGGGAGTGCCGGATAGCCGTTCGGTCATCATGATGTCTTCCATGCCTGCATCAACGATACTCTGCTTGTATTCTTCATTCACTGTCGCTTCCGTGCTGGCAATAAACCGGGTGCCGATGCTTACGCCGGATGCTCCGGCAGCCAGCGCACTAAGGATACCATGTCCGTCGGCGATACCACCGGCTGCAATGATCGGAATCTCCGGAAAGCGTTCGCGCAGCGCCGGAATGAGAACGGTATTCGGATAGGGTCCGGCGTGTCCCCCGGCACCTTGAGTAACGGCAATGAATCCGTCGCAGCCCAGCGATGCCGATTTCTCTGCATGCGTGAGGTTGGTGACGTCGCAGAATACTTTTCCGCCATAACTATGCGCTTCCCGGATCACTTCTGCAGGATTGCCCAGACTTGTTATAAACAACTTTACCTGTTCTTCCACGCAAACGGAGAGGTGTTCCCGGTAGAGAGGATTGGTCTGCTGAACAATGAGATTTACGCCCGTGATACCTTGTGAATGCTGTTGCTTTTTATAGGCGTTGAGTCCCGAAAGCACCCGTTTGAGTTCTCCTTTTTCCCGGTAATTCAGCGATGGAAATGTGCCTGCAATTCCGGCGTCAAGTGCGGCTTCCATCATCTTTTCATTGCTCACCAGGAACATCGGCGCCATGATAATGGGCAACCTCAGACCAAACATTTTACTAAACGAAGTGTTAACAGACATAGGCAACTTCTTACGGATCGATTTCGTAAAATCGTTAATGGATACTATATTTGACCTAAAGCTACAGCATTTCGCGATATGAATGTAACCCGTCTCTTCGACTTATCAGACCGCTACCGTGAATTATATCCCGATAAACCGGATGCGCTTGCCGGCAAGGTAAATGGCGAATGGGTGAAACATTCTACCCGTTCGTTTCTGGAGAATGTCGAGCTGGTGAGCTATGGGTTGCTGGCCATGGGTCTGCAGAAGGGGGAGAAAATTGCTACGCTGAGTAATAACCGCCCCGAATGGAATTTCGTTGATCTGGGCATGATGCAGGCCGGTGCTATTCACGTGCCGATTTATCCCACCATCAGTGCAGCCGATCTGAAGTTCATCCTGACCGATGCGGAAGTGAAATATGTTTTCGTCTCCAGTCAGGAATTATGGGAAAAGGTAGAGCCGGTGGTGAAGGAACTGCCCGGCATTCAGGGGATGTTTACGTTCGATCAGATTCCCGGCAAGCCACACTGGACAGCGATCACTGAGAAAGGGAAGCAACATCCCGCAAAGGCAGAGGTCGATGCAATCAAAAGCACCATTGGCCCCAACGATCTTGCTACCCTGTTATATACCAGTGGTACCACAGGTTTTCCGAAGGGCGTGATGCTCTCGCATGATAATATCCTCTCGCAGATCATCGCCGCACGGATTCTCGCTCCGGTAGATGTGAACTGCAGAGCGCTGAGTTTCCTGCCGCTCAACCACGTGTATGAACGAGTGCTGAGTTACCTCTATATGTATCTCGGCGTGAGTATCTACTATGCGGAGAGTATTGAGAAAGTAGCAGATAATCTTAAGGAAGTGCAACCGGAGATTTTTGGTTGCGTGCCGCGTCTCTTCGAGAAAGTGTATGATAAAATTATTGCTAAGGGTTCGGACCTCTCCGGTATCAAGAAGAAACTGTTTTTCTGGGCAGTGGACCTCGGACTCAAGTACGAAATCAACGGCGCCAACGGAGCATGGTATGAGTTCCAGCTGAAGATCGCGCGCAAGCTCATTTTCAGCAAATGGCAGGAAGCACTCGGCGGAAAAGTCCGGGTGGCAATCTCAGGAGGTGCAGCCCTCCAGCCGCGACTGGCACGCATCTTCTGGGCCGCGCAGATTCCGATTCTGGAAGGATACGGATTAACGGAGACGAGTCCGGTGATTTGTGTGAATACCCTCGAACCCGGCGGACTCAAGTTCACGACGGTGGGTAAAGCGCTCGACCGGGTAACGGTACGCATAGCCGAAGATGGAGAGATTCTCTGCAAAGGCCCGAACGTTATGTTGGGGTATTACAAGCGTCCCGATTTAACGGCTGAGATGATCGACAGCGAAGGCTGGCTGCATACCGGCGATATCGGCGAACTGGTAGACGGACAATATCTCCGCATCACCGACCGGAAAAAGGAAATCTTCAAGACCTCCGGCGGTAAATACATCGTACCGCAAACCATCGAAAATAAAATCAAGGAATCGCGCTTTGTTGAACAGGTGATGGTGATCGGTGAGAACCGCAAATATGCGGCAGCACTCATTGTACCCAATTTTGCTTTCCTTAAAGAATGGTGCGAGCGCAAGCAGATTCCTGTGCCGGCAACAAACGAAGAACTCATCTGTATCGAACGGGTGAAGAACAGAGTGATGAAAGATGTTAATCTCGTCAATGAAACTCTCGGTTCTTACGAAACCATCAAGAAAATCCAGTTACTTCCCCGCGAGTGGAGTATTGACCGAGGAGAGATGACGCCGAAGCTCAGCCTGAAGAGAAAGGTGATTATGGAGGCGAATAAGATGTTGGTGGAGAAGTTGTATGAGGAGTAGTCATTTTTGACTGAAAATCCTCCGGCTTGTCAGCTAATATGGCGGTGTTGGCTATGTGAATTACTATTCGTGGTAACAAAGGAAATAATTCGGACAGGTTTCTATTCATTGTAGGGGTCCATTAAACCTGACGGATAATAATCCCGTTTTCTCCACCACTGTCCGGGGTTGATACTGCCCCTGTATTCATTGCTATAGATGGTGACCAACTTGCTTCTGGTGCTCACATATCTTTCATGTTTATTATCAGGTAGGGTACTTCTGTAGGTTAATCTGATACGTAATAAAACTGGTATTGCACCTTCGTAGTCGGGAGTGACAAACGTCCAGTATTTATTTTGAGGCAGTGTTAATGTATGGTAGCTGTTGCCGCACCAGCTGGAAGGTAAATATTCGATGTCTCGCCATTCTCCGTTTGCCGTTTTTAGCCTGCACGTTCATGTAAAGCCGGTTATCCTGGGCATTAAAGCTGATGTCCTTCTTTGATTTGTTGATTACCAGAACAGTGAATGCTTCGTATATGTTGTTGATTGTATCCTTCAAGGAAGGAATGACCAGTACACAGAGTTTTTTTGATGAAAAAGTATCTTCTGGTGCAATTTCCTTCATGGTCTGAGTATTGATGCTGTTGATTCCATGGCCTGTATGGACGGGGTTAGCATGTGCGACGAAATACCCCCGGTTCATAAAGTCAATATTTATTCTTCTGAGCTTCGGAGCTGAATCGGTTTCCTCCTGCCAGATGATATTTCCAGTGGTGCTGATGTAACACATTTTATCTTTTAGTTTGCAGAGAATAACTCCATTGTAAAAATTGTCATAGTATAAATCATCAATATCCGGAGGAGAGATCTCACGTCCATCTATGTTTGCAATTCCGAATTTGTAGCGGTCAGGAGATATGTAATCTTTGACTTCATTTTCATTAGTGGTGTCTGAAAGAACAGTGTAGTATACATAATACCCATACTCGTTTATTATTTCTGTAACTCCATCGTATTTTGATGATGTGATGAATTGTCCTGAAGTGTCAATATATCCGGCATTTTCACCTCTTTGTACACTGAGACGCCCGTTCAAGAACTTCTCGCCAATTGTTTTGTCAAATGGGCCGCATTGTAATAGTTTTCCGGTTGCATCAATGATGTAGTATTGTTCATTACTGTACTTGATAATAGCACGGTGGTCATGAAATGGGAAAACTTCATTTACCATGGTGTCGTTGAAAATAATATTGCCATGAATATCCATATACCCCTGGTAAGTGCGATCCGTGTGATTTATGGTATCTTCAAGAATCGTCGAATCGAATGACACTATGCCTTCACTCAAATCATTGTGGAGTTGAAAATCGATGGAGTTCCTTGTTTTGGAAAGTATATTTCCTTTGAGATCAATAAAACCAATCCAGGCAACGAAGGGGTCTTCTTCTGAAATGACGGAATCATTAAAAGTGACCATGAAGATTCCATTCTCATACGCCAAAATTTCTTTATATTGACCTTCTGGTATTACTACATCTCCATGGGTGTTAATTACGCTTTTCTTATCTACGGTTATAATCTTCTTTCTTTTTGGGCCGGCCAGAGAAACATTGGTGCCTTTAACCCTTCTATGGGTAATGAAGAAGGTATCATTAAGAGATGTCAGATTTGTATAAATAGTATCTGCCAGCAGTTTGCCTTGCGGGGAAATGAGACCTGTTTTCTTCGATTTTCCGGCAATGATGAAATTGCCGCCGGATTGTTCCAGAATCTTTGTGCCATTGGCCAGCGTCAGCATGACTTTACCTTCTTTGTTGAGGATAGCAGGAACGGAGTCTCTGAAGACCACGGATACATTGTTTTTAAAAGGCAAGGCATAATCAAACTGGTACGGGATTTTACAAACACCCATGGAGTCGATATAGCCATAGTAGCCTCCGAGACGGACCGGCGCAAGTCCTTCCGAAAAATTTCCAGCGCTTTCATACTGGACCGGGATAACTTCTCTCCCCGTGTTGTCAATAAAACCTGCTTTTCCGCCTTTATAGATCAGAAAACGGTTAGGTGCTGGAGTTTGTGCAACAGTAATTGTGCTGATAGCAATCAGGCAGCCAAGGATTATCGTCTTCATGGGTTTTCGGAGAATTAAAATGAAGTAGAAATTCTATACCCATATTCCTCAGGTTAGGTTTAGTTGAGCAGCGCTTTACACAGAGAATTCAGGGTTATGTGCCAGCACCTTGTTCAGTAAACGAAAATTCAGTTTTGAAAATTGTTTGAGTAGCAAAAAGAGCCGGAATTTTTTTCGTCCACATGCTTTCATCTCTTGAAACGTATGGATAAATAATTGCTATAATCTGAAAACCTTTTTCGAGGGGATTTTACGAACGATTCAAGGAACAACTTCATCGGTCATTGTTCCCGGTAGCAACAATAATATCCTGACATTCTGTTTCCAGCAGCCTGCAGCAGTAACAATTTTCCTTCACTTTTTTTGCAACTCTAAATAGTGCGGCAGATTTTTCTTGTATTCTTCTACATCCCATTTGATCTTCCAGTACTTTACGTATTTGGCGAGTGGTTCCAGTCCGACCGCTGCACGACGTTCATCAACATGGTCCGGATCGTCGAGTGGCTGAACATACGCTTCTCCGGTTTTCGGATCACTGCTGATCTGACTACCATAGATTTGTTTGTTGCCTTGTCGTAGAGCAACGCGATCTTCCAGCAGTGCGAGATGACTGGGTTGTGCAGCTCCTTTTTTGACAGCTTCCCGCATCATTGGAAGGTATTTAACCTGTGTGGCGAGATCGGAATGCTGAATCACCAGGAACAATGTTCTGTTTCCGTTGTCGCCAACAACATCTGGTGAGAGCCAGCCGTACTTATCCAGAATTTCGCATACCTTAACAAGATTTGTGGAGTCAGTAATATGAATTTCACTCCACAGCTTCTTCAGTTCTTCCGATCCATAGCCGTATTTTTCCTGGATTTTATTGCTGCGCACACGTCCGTCCTGGTCTACTTCCTGAATGCTGTCGAGCACATGTGCAAGTTCGCGGTTCAGGTTTAGTTCAGCTTTCGCTTTATTTTCTTTTATCTGTTCCAGCAGCGGCTTCCAGCGTTTATCCTTATGCAGTGAATTCAGATCGGTGTCGGTGGTGATGTGATCGTAGTTTTTGTATTTCATCGCAGTGGCCAGGCGCTCCAGTTGGAAAAAGGCGCTGTCGGGAACACCAGCCAATGCCCAGGAACAAGCGGCGTTGTAACGATCTTCACCGGTCCCTTTCCAATCGAGCGTCTTGAAAGCCGCACTGTAAGCATCCGCCGATGCACGGTATTGTTTAGCATCGTAGAGTTCGGAAGCTTTTGCAACCAGACTATCGTAGGCTTCTCCGGTTTGTGCGTCGCACCGATGGGTTGTGAAAAATAGGATTGCTAATGAAAGAGGGAGGAAGTGGAGCTGTTTCATGGTATCAGATGATTGCTTAAAAGTAAGTAGTATCGGGCAGAAAAGAAAACGCCACGAACTGTATTATCAATTCGTGGCGTAAGTATGAGAATGATTTTTATCAGATACTGTTCATCCCGAGCAGAATTACCGGATTCTCGAGCAGGGCTTTAAACGTGTTGAGGAATTTCGATCCAACAACACCATCTACCACACGGTGATCACAGCTGAGGGTTACTTTCATTACATTGCCGGGTTGCACCATTCCATTTTTCACAACGGGAACCTGTTTGATGGCGCCTACTGCGAGGATACTGGCATCCGGCGGATTGATAATAGCAGTGAACTCTTCAATGTTAAACATGCCGAGGTTGGAGATGGTGAAGGTGTTTCCTTCCCAGTCCTGCGGCTGCAGTTTCTTTTCCTTGGCACGTTTCGCGTAATCTTTTACTTCAGTGGCAATCTGGCTGAGTGTTTTACTGTCGGCGAAACGAACAACAGGTACAAGTAAGCCATCTTCAACAGCTACTGCAACGCCGATATTAATATGATGATTGGTGCGTATACGATCGCCAAGCCAGGAGCTGTTCACTGCCGGGTGCTGACGCAAGGCTGCCGCCGCCGCTTTTACTACAAAATCATTGAACGAGATTTTTACAGCGGCAATCTGATTCACGCTCTCACGGGCTTTTACCACCTCGTCCATGTCGATATCCATGGTGAGGTAGAAATGCGGAGCTGTGAATTTGCTTTCGCTCAATCGACGTGCAATGGTTTTGCGCATTTGCGAAATCATCACTTCGTCGAAACTTTCCTTTGTTACCGCACTTGGCATCATCGCACCGGAGGCAACAAAGCTGCCCGGTTTGAACCATTCAATATCGCGCTTTACGATCCGTCCGTGTTCACCGGAACCTTTGAGCATGCTCAGGTCAATTCCTTTTTCTGCAGCGAGGCGCTTGGCCAGTGGTGAGGCTTTCGTACGCGCATCGCCGTTAGCACTGGTAACAATCTCCTGGACTTTTTGTGCCGGAATTGCTGGTGGTGGTGCAGGAGCAGCAACAGTGGCTGCAACAGGTGCTGGCGCCGCTTCTTTCTTCGCAGCTGGTGCTGCCGCCGGAGCCGGAGCAGCAGCTTTGGCCTGTTCAGCAGCCAGCAATTCTTTATAGTCTTCACCGGCCTTTCCGAGAACAGCCAGAATAGCGTCTACCGGTGCCGCTTTTCCTTCTTCAATACCGATGTATAACAAAGTGCCTGCCTGGTATGATTCGAATTCCATCGTGGCTTTGTCGGTTTCGATTTCCGCAACAAGGTCGCCGTTTTTTACAGTGTCACCTACTTTTTTATGCCACTTCACAACGACACCTTCAGTCATAGTGTCCGACATTTTCGGCATGCGTACAATTTCCGCCATAGTGAATCTTGAAATATTTTATCTTATGTTTTTACTTGAGGCTTGGAGCTTCAGGCCTCAATTCTGAATTCTGAATTCTGAATTCTGAATTCTTAATTACTCAGTGATATATGGATAATCCTCCTGCGTATACACATCCTTGAACAACTCCGAAGGATCCGGATACGGTGACTCTTCAGCGAATTTTACGGAGTCTTCTACAACTTCGTTAATGCGTTCATTGATCTTTTCAATTTCTTCTTCTGTTGCCATCTTATTAGCAAGCAGAATTTGCTTGACGATCTCTACAGGATCCTGTGCTTTGTAGCTTTCTACTTCTTCCTTCGTCCTGTATTTTGCGGGATCGCTCATGGAATGTCCCCGGTAACGATAGGTTTTCATCTCGAGGTAAATCGGACCTTTCTCCCGGGCATGCTTCACCGCCATTTCCATCGCTTCGTGTACGGCTTCCACACTCATGCCGTCAACAGGGTAGGAGGGCATGTCGTAGGCGAGACCAATTTTATATAAATCATGAACATTGGAAGTACGCTCTACAGAGGTGCCCATTGCGTACGCATTGTTCTCTACAATGAATACCACGGGAAGCTCCCACAGCATCGCCATATTGAAAGCTTCGTGCAATGCGCCCTGACGAACAGCTCCGTCGCCGAAGTAGGTGATACAAACATTGCCGGTGTTGTTATATTTCTCAGCGAAGGCAATACCGGCGCCCAGTGGAATCTGTGCACCTACAATGCCGTGCCCGCCAAAAAATCGATGTGGCTTGCTGAACATATGCATCGATCCGCCTTTACCTTTGGAACAACCAGTGATTTTACCATAAAGTTCGGCCATTACTTCGCGGGCAGAAATTCCTTTCGCCAAGGCGTGCGCATGGTCACGATACGCTGTGATCATCGAATCTTCAGGCTTCAGGACACTCATCGCGCCTGCTACCACGGCTTCCTGTCCGATGTAGAGGTGGCAAAAGCCCTTGATCTTCTGCATACCGTACAGCTGACCTGCCCGCTCTTCAAAGCGACGCATCAGCTGCATGTCTTCGTACCATTTCAGGTATTGCTCGCGACTATATTTGGGTTTGGTTTTCTTCGTCTTCGTAGCTGTTTCCATAGCGACAAAAATAGGGATTGAGGACTAATATTTATCATAAATTCGGGACAAGCAGGAGATTTTCCGTACTTCCCATTTCACGTTAACCAATTGATTGACAATGGTATGTTTTATAACAACTTCTTCCGGATGTTGAGATTGCCGGTTTTCGCAATGAAAGATGACACTTTCAGGGGGCGATTACATAGAACATTAAAGGAATGTAAATGTTTATAAAATGGCTATCTCTTGTCTATGAAATAAATTTGTGCAGGGGCGGGGCCGAAGGCCCCGGCGGGGTACGGCTAAAGGAAAAAGTCCCGGGAGAGGATAGACCCGGTGAGACTCCGTGCTATCATGAATGCAGAACAGAAGTCCCCCAAAACAGATTCTCGGTGAGAAAGCTTTTACAATGAAAGTCAGTTCACTTTTTGCTTAGGGAAGTCCGTTCCGAAATTTCGTCGCCGCCAACATTAAACGAATGTAAATGTTTATAAAACGGCTATCTCTTGTCTATGAAATAAATTTGTGCAGGGGCGGGGCCGAAGGCCCCGGAAGAAGCCACCATTCACTTACTTCAGTACATCTCCGCTAAACAAAAACGGCAACAGCTGAGCAACGGAATCACTTACGATGAAAGAACCGTTACCACCTTCCATGATGAGACGGATTTTCTGATTGTAACGGAGTTCGTATTCGGCCATTACCTGGCGACAGTCGCCGCAGGGTGAAATGGGAATGGCCGGAATCTTCTTGCCTTCCGGGAAAGCGGTAATAGCTATGGCGGCTATTTTAATATTGGGGTGTTGTGCACCGGTTGCAAAAAGTGCGACACGCTCAGCACAGAGTCCGGAAGGATACGCGGCATTTTCCTGATTACTTCCACGTACGATCACTCCATTGTCAAGCAATACGGCAGCGCCTACATGAAAATGTGAATAGGGCGCATAAGCATCGTCGGCAGCTTTGCGGGCTTCAAGCATTAAGGTCTGGTCGGCTTCGGGCAATTCGTCAAAGCGCTCGTATTTTTCAAAGTGACTGTCGAGGGTGAGTTTCTGCATGGGCTGCGATTGGCTATCAAAGATAACAAAATTATGGGTATGTGTGGTGGCTATTGTATCTTTAACTGATGATTCGGTCGCTGACATGCCTGTTTTGCCTTCTGTGCTGTTTCTCTGCTGTTGCGCAGAAAACAGACTGGAAGAAGGATGTTCGCTACCTCCGGAAGGAATTACCGAACCGGCATATTCAATTGTTTTCGGTGTTATCAAGAAAGGAGTTTAATCTACGGTTAGATTGGCTGGAGCAGCATTGTGATAGCATGTCGAATGTTGAAGTGCTATTTTATCTGCAACGGCTTATGGCGGATATTGGCGATGCACATACGGGTGTTGAGTTTGGCAAGGAGTTTTTTACGAATAGTTCGCTTCCATTGCATCTGATACGTTTTGCAGATGGATATTATGTCATTTATACTTTGCCGGAGTATAAGGAGATGTTGTTGTCGCGTATTGAAGCGATCAATGGATTTCCGGTTCAGCAAATTGAAGATAGTCTGAAACGATTGTTTCCGCAGGATGGTTCAAATTATGCTTTGTCGAAGTTTCACAGATATATTGTGTCTCTTACAAGACTGAAATCGTTTGGTTTTTCTGTGGATGAAAATGCAGAGACGCAGGTTTCCGCAAGGGATACGTCCGGCAATATAAGAGTGTACACTATGATGCCGGGGAAGGTGAACCGTCAGAACAGAGTAGGAGCACTTCCTGATTCATTGACTTTTATTTTACAGAGTGAGCGCAGTTTTTTTGAAGTGTTCTGGAGAGAAGATGATTCAATTCTTTACATCATGTATAATAAATGCTGGAGCAGGGAACTGCAGCGTGAGTATGGTGATAAGTCGGAAGACCTGACCTCGTATCCTTCGTTTGTGGAGTTCGGCAATAAAGTGTTTTTAATGGCTGATCAGTATCCGGTGAGGAAACTGGTGTTGGACTTGCGCTATAACAGTGGCGGCTCATCTCCACAGGGAACTGTGTTGATTAAGAAAATGCTGGAACATGAAAAGCTTCGCAAGGCCAGGGCATTTGTTGTTTTTAGCCGTTTTACTTTTTCGTCGGCGGTGTTGAATGCAATGGATATGAAGAATACGATGGAAGCGGTATATGTTGGAGAAACAGCCGGTGGAACACCGAATCATTTTGGCGAAGTGAAGTTTTTTATATTGCCGTCTTCCGGATTGAGAGTTGCGTATTCAACAAAGTACTTTGAAAAGTTAACCATCGGAACGAATATTCTCTCTCCTGAAATTAAGGTGGTACAAACGTTTGAAGACTTTATGAAAGGAGAAGATGCGTTCTACAATGCCATCCGGAATTATCATTAAATATGGAACTTAATACCAACTTTAGTCCCTTTCCCGTTATCCGCACAAAACGATTGCTGATGCGGCAGATCACGATGAACGATGTGAACGATTCTTTTCGTCACCGCAGCGATCCGGAATTGTACAAGCATCTCATTCGTCCACCGGCAAAGGAAATTGCTGAGGCGGAAGAATTTATTCGGCGTGTGATGACCGCCGAGGCCAATGGTGATGGTATTCACTGGGGACTCGAGCTGCTCGATCAGCCGGGATATATGATCGGAAATATCGGGATCTGGCAGATTCTGAAAGCAGATTTTCGCGGTGTGCTCGGATACATGATGGATAAAGATTATCACGGTAAAGGATATATGTCGGAGGCACTCACAGAAGTCATTAAATATGGCTTCGAAGTAATCGGCTTACATACACTGAAAGCCGATGTGACGTATGGGAATTTCCCTTCCATGAACCTGCTCGAGCGTCATGGATTTCTGCAGGAAGCGCATTTCCGGGAAGATATTTTCAAAGAGGGAAAATTCCTCGATACGGTGGTGTACGGAAGAGTGAATCGGAAATAAATTTAGAGGGAAAGATATTCAGGACAGGTTGCGACCTGTCCGTAACCATTCAATTGGTAGTGTCCGGTCGCGACCGGACATGAAGTAAGAACAACCGGACATGAAGTAAGAACAACCGGACATGAAGTAAGAACAACCGGACATGAAGTAAGAACAACCGGACATGAAGTAAGAACAACCGGACATGAAGTAAGAACAACCGGACATGAAGTAAGAACAACCGGACATGAGGTAAGAACAAATAGACATGATATCAAAAGAGCAAAACAGGTCGCGACCTGTTCTGCTCTTTTAATGTTAATTTCCTATCAATTAAAATATTCCTTCATCCGTTCAAAGAAACTCTTATCGCCTTTGCCGGGCTTGGGCTTGAAGTTTTCGGATTCGCGGAGTTTTTCGAGTGTCTTTTTCTCTTCGGAGCTGAGTTGCTGTGGTGTCCAGACGTTGATGTTCACCAGTAAATCTCCTCTTGAATAGGAATTAAGTGCGGGAACACCTTTGCCTTTTAACCGAAGTACTTTTCCTCCTTGTGTGCCGGCGTCGATTTTAATTTTCGCCTTGCCTTCCAGCGTAGGTACTTCAACGTTAGTGCCGAGTGCTGCGTCGATGAAACTGATGTATAAGTCGTAAATCAGATGTTCGCCGTCGCGTTGTAAATATTGATGAGGAATTTCTTCTACAACGATGAGTAAATCTCCGGGAATGCCTCCGCGTTCTGCTGCATTTCCTTTTCCGCTTACGTTGAGCTGCATGCCTTCGGCTACGCCCGGTGGAATGTTGATGCTGATGACTTCTTCACCTTGTTGTACACCGGAGCCGGTGCAGGATTTGCATTTGCTGGTGATGGTCTGGCCTTCACCGTGACATTGCGGACAAGTGGTAATCGTCTGCATTTGTCCGAGGAAACTATTGGTGACTCTGCGTACCTGCCCGCTTCCTTTGCACATGTTACAGGTGGAAAAAGAGCCTTGTCCCGCCTGTGCGCCGGAGCCGCCACAGGTTTGACACCCCACCATTTTATTTACTTTAATTTTCTTCTCAGTGCCTTTTGCGATCTCTTCCAGCGTCAGTTTTACCTTGATGCGGAGATTGGATCCGCGGTTCACGGTTCTGCGTCCGCCTCTGCCACCACCACCGCCAAAGAAACTTTCAAACGGATTTCCTCCTCCGAAAATATCACCAAACTGCGAGAAGATATCGTCCATGTTCATCCCATGTCCGCCTCCGAATCCGCCGGCGCCACCCATTCCACTGTGACCAAACTGATCATAGCGACCTTTTTTCTCAGGGTTGCTTAATACTTCGTAGGCTTCCGCGGCTTCCTTGAATTTCTCTTCCGCTTCTTTATCGCCCGGGTTTTTATCAGGGTGATACTTGAGCGCCATCTGACGGTATGCTTTTTTAATCTCGGCTTCCGTCGCATTCTTGGCTACGCCAAGTATCTCGTAATAATCGCGTTTTGACATCTTAACTTCCTATAACAACTTTCGAATAGCGAATCACTTTATCGTTGAGCCAGTAGCCTTTCTCTACTTCGTCTATCACTTTGCCTTTCATCGCTGCGTCATCTACCGGCATATTGGTAATGGCTTCGTGTAGTTCTACATCGAACGGTTTGCCAATGGCATCAATTGCTTTAAGGCCGCGTGCCTCGAGTGTGGATTTGAGTTTATGATGAATCAGCAATACACCCTCTTTCACCGGGCCATCGGCGGCATCGCCCATCGCTTTCAAAGCCCGGTCGAAATCATCTAATACAGGAAGCATGGCTGATATTGTATCTGCTCCGGCAGTTTTAATGAGATCTGCCCGTTCTTTAATACTCCGGCGTTTGTAATTTTCAAACTCGGCATACAAGCGGAGATGATTGTCTTTCAATTCAGCCACTTCAGCTTCCAGTTTGGCCACCGGATCCTCCTCCAATGGTTTCTGCTCAGATGCTTCAACCTCACTGGCTTGTTTTAACTCTTCAGCTATTGGATTGTCTTTCAGTTCGTTGGTGTTTTCAGTTTCCTGACTCATCGCTTTTCTTTTGGTAAACGGGTTTCGGATTTTCATTTATGGGCGCCGGGGCGATTACAAAAATAGTTCCATCGGGCGAATAAGGACAATTTGTCAGAAAATCGGGAGATAAATCTTTGTAATATGACATAAAAAAAGTCCCTCCAAGGAGGGACTTTCAATCGGTTGGAGCGAAGGGGCGCTGTTGTAATTACTTCACCACGAGGGCTTCAAGTGTAGATTCGAGTGCCGGTCCTCTCAGTTGACGGGCAATGATAACACCACTGCCGTCGATGAGGAAATTGGCAGGAATGGAATTCACACCGTAGATAGCCGCCGGACGGGATTGCCAGCCACCAAGATCACTTACGTGATTCGGCCACACCAGACTATCTTTCGCGATGGCTTTCATCCAGTGATCCTTGTTTTGATCCAGTGAAACACTATACACGGTAAAACCTTTACCATTCTTGAATTTTGCGTCTTTGTATTTTTTCCAGGCACGAACTACAGTCGGATTTTCCATACGACAAGGTCCACACCAGGATGCCCAGAAATCGAGCAGAACCATTTTACCTTTCAGAGAGCTGAGCGCTATTGTTTTTCCATCAGGGCTGGAATAAGCCAGATCAATGGCTTTATTTCCTACAGCAGTACCACCGGTTTGCGGATCGGTTGTAAAGGAGGGAAGAGTCAGAATCGCCAGGGCAGTAAATGCGCTGAATCCCAGCAGGATAGCTATTTTTTTCATATGATTTGAAGAGATTTCAATAAGATGTCGATGAATAACAAAGATAATACCAAATCAATGCGGGAGATTGAATTTAACGTGAATTGGAGATTGGTTTGAAAAATATTCGGCTAATATTCCGTCTGCTAGCAGTGGAAATATAATACACCATTAGTGCAGGCAACAGGATTTGTTTTTCAACTCCCAACCCAGAGGAAGGCTCGGGGTGCAGGCACGCTCAACGACTAACTTTAAACTCTCTTTATGTCAGCTCCGAGTCGATTGAGTCGTTCGTCAATCCGCTCATATCCACGATCGATTTGTTCGATGTTGTGTATAACGCTTTTGCCTTTGGCGGAGAGGGCAGCAATCAGCAATGCCACTCCGGCGCGGATATCAGGAGAGGTCATCTGGATTCCTTTCAACGGATGCTTGCGGGCGAGTCCGATTACAGTGGCGCGGTGCGGATCGCAGAGGATGATCTGCGCTCCCATGTCGATGAGTTTATCGACGAAGAACAGGCGGCTCTCAAACATCTTCTGATGTACCAGCACGGTGCCGGCAGCCTGGGTTGCAGTTACCAGAATCACCGAGAGTAAATCAGGAGTGAAACCAGGCCAGATCTGATCGGCGATGGTCAGGATCGATCCGTCAATGAAGGTGTCGATTTCATATAGTTCCTGGGCTGGAATGTAGATATCATCTCCGCGGAATTCCATCTTGATGCCAAGGCGCTGAAAGGTAGATGGAATGATGCCGAGATGCGGTAATCCAACATTTGTAATGGTGAGTTCACTCTGCGTCATGGCAGCGAGTCCGATAAATGATCCTACTTCAATCATATCGGGCAGGATCTTATGGCGGGTGCCTTTCAGCGAAGTAACACCTTCAATCACGAGCAGATTGGAACCGATACCACTGATTTTCGCTCCCATCTGATTGAGCATCTTGCAAAGTTGCTGCAGATAGGGTTCGCAGGCGGCATTGTAAATGGTAGTAGTGCCTTCTGCCATCACAGCAGCCATCACAATGTTCGCGGTGCCGGTAACGGAAGCTTCATCGAGAAGCATATATGCACCTTTGAGTTTCGGAGCTTCTACCTTGTAAAAGTTGTCTGTACCGTCAAAGTCGAATTTCGCACCGAGGTTCTGAAATCCGATGAAGTGGGTGTCAAGGCGGCGACGGCCGATTTTATCTCCTCCCGGACGTGGAATGGCGGCTTTGCCGTAACGGGCCAGCAATGGACCAACGATCATGATTGATCCGCGCAATGCAGCACCTTGCTTCGCGAATTCCTTTGTCTCGAGAAAACCGAGGTTGATGTTTTTTGCTGTGAATGACCAGGTATTGGGAGCGAGGCGTTCAGTTACAACGCCCATATTGCCCAGCAATTCAATCAGCTTCATCACGTCACGGATTTCCGGGACATTTTCGATGATACATGTTTCTTCGGTCAGCAATACAGCGCAGAGGATCTGCAGCGCTTCGTTTTTTGCTCCCTGTGGTTCGATGGATCCGCTCAGGCGAACACCACCTCTGATTTCAAAACTTCCTCCTGTCGATTGCATTGTTTCTGCCGTCTTATTTGCGGCCGTAACCGTTTCCATTGTTGCGTTTGCGTAGATTTTTGTTCTTCTGATTCCTTCGATCAGATTCCCGTAAATCTATGAAACGCGTGGTGAGCTTCATGTCTTCCCTTAACTCAAGTTTTCCACCGGAATATTCACGAAGCTGCTCGCGGATAACTTCGTCATCCACAGAGTCACGGTTCCAGGTAAGGTAGCTCATCTTCATGAAGTTGGCAATGGATTCGACCACTTGTTGCTTCTCTTGTCCGTCTTCCAGCTTCACCGCTTCAGCGATCATCGACTCAATGATACTGCCATAGTGGCGCAGCTTTATGTTCTTGCGTGGATAGGGTAAAGGATCGGGTTTTACATGGGTGAGATCACGGTCAGGCATCGGGTAGGGTGAGTCACAGTCGAGCTTGAAGTCGGAAATGATAAACAGGTGATCCCATAACTTATGTTTGAAATCGGCAATGTCACGCAGTTGCGGATTGAGAATCGCCATGGCATTTACGATGGTACGGGCGGCACGTGTGCGTTCATCGCGGTCTTCCAGCTGGATGGTTTGTTCTACCATTTCCTGAATGTACCGGCCGTATTCGGCGATAGTGAGCTGGGTTCTTGAAGTGTTGTATTGCATGTGTGAATTGGCAAATTAGCAAATTGGCAAATTAGTGAATTGGTGAGTTGGTGAATTGCCGAAGGCCCCGACTGAGCGAAGCGAACCTCGGGGGTGAATTTGTGTATTGGTGAATTGCCGAAGGCCCCGACTGAGCGAAGCGAACCTCGGGGGTGTATTGGCGTAATGACCAATTTAGTGATTTATGATTGTTTTAGACAGATCGTTGGAAGATAGCAAGTTTTGTCAATTGCTAATTAGCGAATTGAACCATCAGCTAATTATCTTCAGTTTGGCGAACTTTAGCAGTAATTGCTTTTGTCCTTGTGTTTCGAAGAGTATGGTGGCTTTGTTCTCAGGCGACCGTCCTTCTATAGCGATAACCTGTCCTTTGCCGAACCGCTGGTGTTCTACGTTTTGTCCTACCGCAATCTGTGATGGGTCGGCCGCTTCGAAATCGGCGGCAGCCTGAACAGGAGTCGCGGTGGCAACCTTGCGAAATCCCTGCGGTACTCCGCCACCGTTAGAAGCAGGTTTGGCAGGAGTGGCAGACGACTTGCTGGGTCCGCTGCCGAAGCGCGATCCTGCTGGTTTATTACCAAAACTGCGTGGTGACTGCTGACGGGTATTTGTATTTCGTTGCTGTCCGTAATTTCCCCATCCTCCGCGGTCATCATCCTCGTCGAGGAAACCACCAGCTTGTTTTTCTTCCGGCAGATCGAGACAGTCAGGGTCAATCTCTTCAAGAAAACGGCTGGGTTGACTATAGATCAGATTACCCCAGCGGTAACGCGTGGCTGCCATACTGAGGGTCAGCTTGTCTTCCGCACGGGTTAATGCAACATAGAATAACCTCCGCTCCTCTTCCAGTTCGGTGCGCGAGTTGACACTGAGTTGTGAGGGGAAGAGGTTTTCTTCCATGCCCACCACGTATACGTTTTTAAACTCAAGTCCTTTCGCACTATGAATGGTCATCAGGGAGACTTTGTCATCATCGCCGTCTTTTTCGTTTTCGGCATCGGTGAGCAACGCGATGTCTTGCATGTATAGGTCGAGCGTACGGAGGGCCGGCAATTCCTGTTCGGCAGAGGGTGCTTCCAGCGGAATCTTTCCGTTTTCGCTGAATTCGCGGATGCCATTCAGCAATTCCTGTACGTTTTCGTAGTGACTGACTCCTTCCGGAGTGCGGTCATTGTATAACTCAGTGAGGAGGCCGCTGGTGGAGGCGATATGGCTCGCCAGTTCATAGGCCGTATGGTTTTTGAGCATCACATTCCAGCTCTTCACCATGGTGGCAAATTCGTTTATCTTATCACGGATACCGGTGTTGATACCGGCTTTGAATTCGTGGATATTTTCGATGACCTGCCAGGTACTTGCATTTTCCTGCGCGGCATGCACCACGATACGGTCGATGGTGGTTTTCCCGATTCCTCTCGCCGGGTAATTGATGATCCGCTTCATGGCTTCTTCGTCGAGGGGATTGATGGCCATACGGAAGTAGGCGAGCAGATCCTTTACTTCTTTCCGGTTGTAGAAAGAAACACCTCCGAAAACACGGTACGGAATATTCTGCCGGCGTAAGGCTTCTTCCATCGAACGGCTCTGCGCATTGGTGCGATAGAGGATGGCGAAGTCTTTGTTGCGCAGGCGGTTGTTCATCTTCACTTCGAAAATGTTTAAAGCCACCTGGTGTCCTTCTTCGTTATCACTGAGAGCTTTGATGACTTTGATTTTTTCGCCGTGGTGATTCTCCGTCCAGACTTCTTTCTTGAGCTGATTCTTGTTGTAGGTGATCACCGAATTGGCTGCTTTCACAATGTTCTTGGTGCTGCGGTAATTCTGCTCAAGCTTAAACGTTTTGAGTTCGTCGAAGTCCTTTTCGAAATTGAGAATATTCTGAATATTGGCACCACGAAACGCATAGATACTTTGTGCATCATCGCCTACTACGCAAATGTTCTGATGCTGGGCGCAGAGCTTCTTCACGATGATATACTGCGCGAAGTTGGTATCCTGAAACTCATCTACCATCAGGTAACGGTATTTGAGCTGATATTTGTATAACACATCAGGAAAATCATTGAAGAGCTTCCAGGTGTTGTACAGAATATCGTCGAAGTCCATCGCTCCGGCTTTGAAGCAACGTTTGCTGTACATCTCGAAAATCATTCCCATTTTGGGTTTACCGGTGGAGTTATCATCTGACACCAGTTCGGTGCTGTTCTGATACTCTCTCCAGTTGAACAGGTTGTTCTTGGCCGAAGAGATACGGTTAAGGACAACAGATGGTTTGTATACCTTGTCGTCGAGGTTCTGTTCTTTGAGAATGTCGCGGATCAGACTTTTACTGTCATCGGTATCGTAGATGGTGAAATTCGAAGGATAATTAAGCTTCTCGGCTTCCATGCGAAGAATACGGGCGAAAACAGAGTGGAAAGTGCCCATCCAGAGATTACGGGCTTCGTTGCCGCCCACCACTTTGGCGATACGTTCTTTCATCTCTCTGGCTGCCTTATTGGTAAAGGTCAGTGCCAGTATGCTGAACGGATCGACACCTTTTTCCATCAAATGGGCGATCCGATACGTGAGTACTCTTGTTTTTCCCGATCCGGCTCCGGCGATGATCATCACCGGACCTTCTGTCTGCACCACTGCTTCCCGCTGCACTTCATTGAGCTGGTCGAGGTAATTCATGCCGTAAAGATAGTCAAATTACCTGAGGCCTTCCGACTTGTTGATTTCTTGTCAGCGAGCGGATTTTCAGGTGTTTGCAGACGCCGTTTAGTGAAAGGAGGCTGCACCCGGATGAGCACAGCCTCTTCGCCATATTGATCAGATCAATAGCTGGTAAGGTCGATGGACTTGCTGGTGCTGTTGAAGAGTACCGGTGTCTTGCTCCATGTTTCAACAGCGTTGCGGTGCCGTACCACGATGTAGAAACTTTGGTTGAGCGCTGCGATCGGGAAATTGAATTGCGCATTTCCGTTGGTGCCGACGATACCTTCATCGGTGTATACAATGTTGAAGGGTGATGCAGCTGAAGCCAGCGCAACGGAAATGGTGTCCGATTCAGCCGGATGCATTGGGTCTGCAATGGCATTGAGTCCGTTCGTAACCGGGTTGTAAAAACCTTCAATAAAGACCTTTACGTTGAGAGTAATATACGGGTTTTGTCCTTCAATACGGACATTATCTACATAAATTCCGTTTCCGTAATGGCCGATGTTGGCAATGGATAGCTGAATGTCCTGCCCTGCATATGGAGTAATATTTACCGAGTCGGTTCTCCATTGAGAGGAGGTAGGTACAAAGGAAGATCCGTTGTATCCGCTGACCGTGGCCAGTTGTGGCGCTCCTTTAACATAAACACTGCTGAATGAGTTACCGCAATTGTTGCTGATCAGCACTTGCAGGGAATCGACATAACCTGCGGCAAACATCTGGTGGGCAACATCGAAAATCAGCCAGTAATTGCTGAAGCCGGAGAGATTGAATTTCTTCGTCCGGAGTTCGTCTTTTTGTCCGCCGGTGTTCCAGGCGTAGTTGTTGAAATAGGCTGAACCGGATCCGATGCCAAATGCACTGGCTTGTGAACTGCGGGCCCAGCTATAACCGTTGCTGCCGGCGTCAATATTGCTCCAGCCGTCAGGCGGGAAGGTGGTGCCTTCGAAGTCTTCAGCTACCGGAATTCCGGCACCGAGTGTGGTGATGTAATTTGTTTTCGTGATGGTGTTGCTGCCCCCGGGACCACTAACGGTAAGGCTTACCGAAAATGTGCCGGCAGTGGAGTAGGCTACCTTCGGATTTTGCAGTGTTGAAGTGGATGGATTTCCACCGGGGAACGACCAGAGCCAGGAGGTGGGACTACCTGTGCTCAGGTCTGAAAACTGAACCGAATCACCCGTGCAGGGGGTGTTGGTGGAGGCGGTCAGAGATGCATTTAATGCGCGCAGCGTGCTGATGGGTGTTTCCCACATGCCGCGTCCGTAGGTGCTCACGCGCAATACAGCATTCGAGGTGCCATCGTCATAGAGGCTGATGTCCGGTATGGTGGTGCGTGAGGGCAAGCCCTGATGGAATAAACTCCAGCTGGGATGCGTGCCGAGTTTAAAATATACGGAGTTGTTTCCTCCGGCAACAATGATGAGTTCGGTGGAGGGGAAGAAGTCATCCGTCACCATCCCCACGTAGTTTACGGAGGGTAGGTTATAGCTGACATCGGTCCAGGTTGCACCTCCGTTTACGGATTTGTAGACTTTCGTATTCATCACCGCGTATAGCGTATTCGCATTTGTTTTAACGGATACGATGGAGGCGTTGTTGGAGGTGGCATTCGGCAGCGCATAGCTGGTAAAAGTAGGTGCAGCAGTAAATGCGTTGGTGCTCACATAGATCATCTGGTCGCTGGTAATGACATAGAGCCGGTTGCTGTCGGCCTGATTGACATGCACCGCCATGATCTTTTTATTGATCGTACTGACTTGTGTCCATGTGGGCGTTGTGGCACTGAGGTTCGAAGTGCGATACACGTTGGAGTCTCCTACAAAACAGATATTGGGATTTGATCTGTAGAATGCAATATCCCTGAAGCTGGTACGGGGCAACCCGAAAGTGCTTTCTCCACCGGTCACATTTCTGCGCCGGGCATTGCTGTAATAGTAGACACGCTGTGAGTTCGGGAAGTAGTCAAATGCACAACGTGGTGTCCAGTCGCCGCCGCGGTTGCAGAACCAGCCTGTGCCGGTGTTGGCATAGTAGAGTTCACCATTGTCCTGCGTGCCAATACTGATCATGTCTTTTCTCGTCGGACTGCAGGAGCCGTGGTAAATTTCATAGCCATAAATGCCATCGCTTTTGGGTGTCCAGCCGGTGCCGCCGTTGGTGCTGAGCCATACTCCTCCGTCGTTCATGTTCCACAGCTGCCCGTTGTTATAAGGGCTGGTGATGATCTGGTGCATGTCAGTATGCACTGTGGCCCACCAGTTGGTGAGTTGCGACCAGTTAACACCTCCGTCAGTCGATTTCCAGACGGCATGTCCTACCCAGTAAACGATGTTCGCGTCTGCACGGTCAATGCCTAAGCCGAAATTGTAATCGCCTTGACCAACATCTGCGGAGTTGTTGGTGTAGTAAGTGAGATAGGGTGGAGATGTTGTTTTGATGGACGTAAACGTTGAGCCGCCATCGGTGGATTTATAAAGCATTCCACCATTGGCAACCATGCCAAAATAAACGATATTGGTATCTGCCGGAGATACAGCTACCCGGCATCCGTTTCCATTCGTAACTCCTGACGGCATCACGATACCGTTAGTAATTTGTGTCCACGTCATTCCGAAGTCTGCTGAACGGAAAAATGCAGAGTCGGTGGTGGCTGCGTACAGCGTTCTCGAACCTGCAGCTTTCTGCTTTAGGTCGTCAAAAGCATGCGCTGCTGATACCAGTGTCCAGGTGCTGCCTGCGTTTGTTGTCCGGTAGATACCACTGTTGGTAGCCGCTACGATAACCTGATTGTTTGCAGGGTCCATGATCATATCTACTACCAGTTTACTGCCCATGCCGGAGTTTGCAGAAGTGAAGGTAGCACCACCGTTGGTGGATTTGTAAACGCCGCTTCCGGAATAATAATAGTTGTGGTCGCCGGTTCCAAGGTAGATTATCTGATCATTGGTATGGTCAATGCACACCGATGCCAGACGCATACCGGGCATCAAATCGCAGCCGGGTGCCAGCGACCAGCTGGTGCCTCCGTTGGAAGAGATAAACAATCCGCCACGTGCACTGACTGCGTAAAGCTTGTTAGGGTTGGAAGGGTGAAATTTAAGCTGACTTACGCGGGAGATCCCGTGTATTTGTCCGCTGACATTTGTTGGAAAATAAGAGGGCGCAACAGCCGACCAGGTGGCTGTTTGCGTAAGTCCGGAGGTGATCGACAACAATAACACTCCGGCAAGGATGAATAGTTTTTTCATGATGCGAAGTATTATTTTTGAACGGGTGGTGATTGTTGTTTCTGCCAGATCTCCATTCGTTCCTGCTCGCTGAGGATACGCCCGTCATTCTGAACAAAAGGAAGTACTGTTCTTTTCCAGTCTTTGAAACGTTTAAACTGGTATTTGAGTTGTTCGTATTGGTTGCGCTGTGTCTGCGTCCACCCTGAACGGACTCTTCTCAGACTATCCGCCTGTGCCGTGGTGATATGACCTTCGTTGATTAACTCGCTTTCTTCTTCCGGTTCGATCCTTCCTTCCCAGTACGCTTCGAAAGCATGGACTGCCTCATAATAATTCACGTTTGGATCGTCCATCATGGATATCCATACCGGTTGGTTTTTGTAGTCGGGGGGAGGGGCTGGTGATTTTTTATCCTGTGCGCTTGCGGAGGAAAAAAAGTACAGGAAGATCACTGCGGTGAGCAGAGTCTTCATCGGGTTATGATTGTTTTGGGATAGATACAAATGTAAGGCTAAATCTGGCGTAAGTCAATAGAGTAATCTTCTGATCCCTGTCAGTCTCTGCCGGCTATTCGTACAGGATTAGCAGATTTCCCGCCCAATACGTAAAAACGATCTAAAAGGTTGAATCAGGAGGTCTTTATCTTTTAATTAAATGATCACCCTGTATTTTCTTTTCTGCTTTTTTTGCGGGGATGGCTGAAATGTCTACTTTTATCATACCCAATTACGCGTTTGACCATGAAAAAAATCCTAACTCTGTTAATGATGTTTATTGCTTTGCTGACGACCATTGATGCACAGGCTCAATGTGGTCCCGGGCAAAGTGAAGTGATTGTATCTATTATTCCTGATTCCTATCCTCAGGAGACCTCCTGGGTGCTGAAGGATATCAACGGGAATACGCTTGCCTCCGGTTTTTCGGTTGGCGACACTGTTTGTGTCCCGGCCGGCCAATGCTTGTTGTTTACGATCAGTGATACCTATGGTGATGGTATCTGCTGTGCCTTCGGTAATGGTTCCTACTCCGTGTTTGTAGATGGTGTGCTGGAAGCTACCGGCGGACAATTCAACTTCTCCGAAACGGCCTATATAGGTTGTCCTCCGGGCAGCAATTGCAACGATGCCATTCCGGTATACGAGGATACTGTATATACTTCGTTTGGATCCAGCACCTGGTTTTCATTCATGCCTGATTCAACCGGTACCTATAATATCAGTACCTGTTTCCCTGCCAATACCTGCGATACGAGAATCTGGGTATATGACCATTGCAATGGCCTTGTTTGGAATTTCGATATGGCCGGAACTATTTTCTTTAATGACAGTAACTGCGGGCCTAACCAGACGCTGGCCTATATTCCTGCCGGATTAATGGCCGGAACGACTTATTATGTGAGAATTGGTGGAGATACTTCCTGTACCAATGATTCCATTCAGTTCCAGATCACCTATGCGGGACCGGTAGTAGGCTGTACAGATCCTGCTGCCTGTAACTATAATCCGCTGGCCATTATTGACAATGGAAGTTGTGTTTATCCCGGTGATCCGCTCTGTACAAACGGCCCGGATCTGGTGGTTGATGGTGGTATGCTTCTTTCTTCATTATCACTTGGAACGGTAAATGGCAATGATGTTTGTTTGATAGGTGAGGGATGTTTAAGTGGTTATGGTTTAAGAGATGTGATTAATTTCAGCACGCGTATTGCCAACATTGGTGATGCGGATTATTATATCGGACCACCTCAAACCGGTAACTCACAGTTTATATGGGATCAGTGTCACGGTCACTGGCATTATGCCGGTTATGCCATGTATAATATCTATGATAGTCTGGGTGTGCCGCTGCAGGCCGGATTTAAAAACGGATTCTGCGTACTTGATTTAAGCTGTTTCGGTGGCACTGCTAAATATGGCTGCAGCAACATGGGTATCTCTGCCGGTTGTGCTGATATCTACGGTGCAGGTCTCGCTTGTCAGTGGCTCGATATTACCAATGTGCCTGCTGGTAAGTATACACTCACGGTTCGTGTGAACTGGGATCATAGTCCGGATAAACTCGGTCGCGTAGAAAAGCGTTTCGATAATAACATCGCTGCCATTTGTATTCAGGTGTTCCGCAATGCACAAAATATCCCGTCTTATACGGTGCTTCCTTCTTGTCCGCCACTCATTGATTGCGCAGGCGATACATTTGGACTGGCTACTTACGACTGTATGGGTAACTGTAACGGTACCCGCGTACGGGGTGACCTTGATATCGACAATGACCGCGATTCGTCAGATGTGGAAACATATATGACAGATATCGTGCAGCAGAACTCTGTGTTTCCCTGTAACGATGTAAATAATGATAATCTGCTCACTGTAACAGATGCTGCTCTGGTAAATGGCTGTGTTCGTTTCACCAATGGAAGTCATTCGCATCCCGGCGGAACACAGATGACGCATCGCCATTGTGAGTTTCCATGGAATATCGTGAACATCAATGATACCGTTCATCTGGGAATTGGTACTGTGAACCAGACATCGAAATATATTGATCTGGATGCCTTGAATCCGGATGGAGAAATTCTCGGCTTCGACTTTACCATGTCGGGTGTACAGATTGATTCGGTGGTTTCACTTTATAGTGGTTTTAATCCGATGATTACATGGGATAACTCAACCGGACGTATCGCAGTACTGGATACTACAGAGCATCCGATTGTGAAAAATCTGATTCCTGTTCATTTCCTCCGTGTTTATTACAGCTCACTTACTTCGAATACGATTTGTATCTCGTCCATCAATGCTTCAGTGAATGCTAACTATGAGGAGACATTGCATGCTATTTATAATGGATGCGTGACGGTGACCGGCATCAGCATCCAGTATAACAGCAGCCTGATCAGCGTTCGTCCGAATCCATCCACGGATGCATTTGTGATCTCTACCGAATCACTTGCCGGCGAGCAGGCCAACGTGACCGTTACCGATGCACTGGGACGTGTGGTATACAGTACAGTTCACACACTGAGTGCAGGCAATGGGTTTGCCATCGATCTTTCTGCACAGCCCAAAGGTGTTTATCTGCTGCGCGTTTCTACTGATCAGATGGACCTCACTGAAAAACTCATGAAGCTCTAAGCCGAAGAATAATCATTAAATGAGAAGCCGGGTCAGAGGATCCGGCTTCTTTATTTTAGTGTGAAGAGCAAAGAGGTGGAGAGATAGTATAATCCATCGCTGCGCTGATAGTACGATGCCCGCCAGCCGACACGATTCACCGGGAAGAACCGTAGCAACCGTTTTACCGGATAGAGGTCGACGGTGAGTCCGGCCTGCCAGGAGATGAAGGCGCTGAGGTCGTTGTCACTGGTGTAGTATTCATTTTCAAAAGCATGTTTTCGTATTCGGTCGAAGTAAATGGATGCTGTTTGTGCATAGCCTCTGATGAAAGGACCCAGATACACCCCGGGCTTGATCTTTCGTACCAGTTCCTGTTCGAGGTTAAGTGCATTGATACCAAAATTATCTGTGTAGCCTCCTAGTGAAGTTTTGGAGATAGTGTT
Source organism: Bacteroidia bacterium (assembly GCA_046330075.1). Taxonomy (GTDB): domain Bacteria; phylum Bacteroidota; class Bacteroidia; order AKYH767-A; family OLB10; genus JAJTFW01. The sequence goes on from JAXLTL010000002.1 coordinate 264,385, forward strand.
GCCGATAAAGGTGCGCAGTTCGCCGGATGCCGCGAATTTTTTACGTTCCGAGGGGAGTTGTTCTACCCCCACACTGTCGTTGCTGAAATAGATCCGGTGAAAGGGGGTAATTAGCAAGCCTTCCTGAATTGCTGCGGAGGCGTACAGGGAGAGATTGGTCTTCCGGTTAATGTCGAGGTGTAGTGCGGCATTGATCGTGGCCGAAAATCTCCGGTAGGTATCATACCATTGGCGGTAGCGGAGTTCTTTGGGATACACCACCGTCACCGGACGTTTGTAATCGGGATTCAATCGCCCCCAGCGGAGATCATCGAAGGCGAGGTCGGTGCTGAAGATCCATTGCCGCTTGTTCTTCTTCGGCAATACGATGGCGGCTTTGATGGGGTAGGAGAGATAATCCGATTCCATTGAGGCGCCGGCCTGTAACTGAAAGGTAGTTTCCTTACGGGTAGCATAGCCGAAACCTATTGATCCGGATACCCGCTGATCTTTATAGGAGGCTGATGAACGGACAAAGTCGATGTTGTCAGTAGAGGCAGAGGTAATGAAGTCGCAACCGGCATTCCAGGTGATGGTTTTGCGTGTGGTAAGCCGGTGTTTGCCTTTGAGTGAAACAGCCTGCACATTGAGCTTCTCTGTGCCTTCTCCGCCGGTCACCGCGCTGTGTTCTCCATCCTGGGTGTAGAAAGAGTACAATGCCTGAACCTCGGTTTTATCCGGCAAGGGTATAGCTTGCAGACTATCTTTCTGCTGTGCCTGCGCCTTCCACCAGAATGAAAGGAGAGCGATGAGGATGATCTTCTTCTTCATCAGTTACAGCCGCAGCCTCCCGAACTTTTATCTCCCCCGGGCATTGTAGCGCCTTCGCGGATGGCATGTGTATAATCGTCGAAACTTCTCAATGCACGGTCGGGTTGCAGGGCGGGATCGTTGAGCCAGGCCCGTTGCCAGGGTTTGACTTCGGCGCAACTGTTCAGCAGCAGCAGGATCAGCAGCAGCTTAGCAGACTTAAGGAACCGGAAGATTGGAGTAGGCTTGTTCATGTTCGTCGAGTAGCAGACACCAGGTGTCGGGGAGTTCGTTGATAAAACGTAATGAAGTGCGGATGTCCATCACCGTTACTGCGGTGGCGAGGGCATCGCTGAGTTCGGCAGAAGGGGAGAAGATGCTTGCGCTTTGGAGACCGGTTACGGGGAGACCCGTTTTCGGATGCAGGGTATGCCCGTACTTTTTACCGGAAACTTCAAAATACTGCTCGTAATTCCCCGAGGTAGCAACCGCCACAGAAGGCATCGGCGTCTTCAGTAACATCCGTTGCTTATCCGGATGCGGAATGCCGGCCATCCATTCGCTGCCATCGCTTCGGCGACCTACAATGCATAGATCTCCGCTCGCATTGATCACACCTCCGGAACAGCCCATCGATGTCCAGATCTTTCGCACACAATCGGCGGCATATCCTTTTCCCACCGCCGCGAAGCTGAGTTGCATGCCCGTAGCTGCTTTTTGCAGCGCAAACCCGGGTAATAATTTTAATTTTTCGGAACCTACCAATGGTAAGATGTTCGCTACTTCTGCCGGTGTTGGTAGGAGGCCTTGCTGCCGTTTGAAAGAGTACAGTTTTTTGAGCGGACCGATGGTGATATCAAAGCAGCCATTGGTGATCTTGCTGATGCGGATACAACGGTTGATCAGCTGATACACTTCGGGATGTATATTCTCGATTAACGTTTCTGTTGAATGATTGATCCGCCAGGTTTCGGAGCCTTCCTTAAACTCCGTCAGCAGGGTTTCGATGCGTGAAATTTCGCGAACACCGGCATCAAACAACACTTGAGCATCAGCAGCGGAATCAGCCACCACAATCAGTTCAAATGCGGAGCCCATTCGGTGAAAATGATGGCGGAACTCGGACAGCATCAGGGAAGATATTTGCGGATTTCAGCAATCAGCTCCTGCGATTTCTGCCGATGAAACGGAATCTGCATTGGTGTTTCTGCTTTCACCAATACGATTTTCGGATAGGTTCCTTCGTGATTGTATAAAAAGGCCAGCGAATCATTGCGGACGATGATCGAATCCGGCTGTTGGTTTTTCTGCGGAAAGTCGGCAATGATCAGATGGGTATTCTCGGCAGCAAAGCGAACGAAGGCCGAATCTTTCAAAACCGTTTTGTCGAGATAGCGACAGTTGTTGCACCAGTCCGACCCGGTAAATACAATCAATGTTGGTTTACCTTCCGGCACTATACATCCAAACGCAATCAAAGCGCACAACCATCCTGCAGCCGATAGCAAAGGAGCGTTCATACTGCGAAAATACGGGAATTAGGCCACTGATTTATTATGAAACGATATGATTTGTTATGATTTACTGCATCCCGAAGCGGTGGGTGGAGGGTTTTAAGAGCGCTTGCGCCCTGAGCGAAGCCTCAAGGTTATAAATGTTATACGAGTTATAAATGTTATAAGAGTTATAAATGTTAAAGGGTTAATCCCGCAAGGCGGGAGTTAATCCCGCAAGCGAAGCTTGGCGGGAGTTAAAATGTTAAAGGGTTAAAAATGTTGTAAAAGTTATAAATGTTAAAGGGTTAATCCCGCAAGGCGGGAGTTAAATGGTTAAAATGTTTTAAGTGTTATGAAGATTTCCCTGCTCCCGCCGCGAGGTCGCCGCGTTCGTTGCGTTTGAATAAGAATGTTTCGTTAGTCAGTATTTCCCCGTCTTAAACGACAACGTCTCCCGATCCGTGACCAGATTGACAACATAAACCCCACTCACCAACTCATTCATATAAATCTCCGTCGTATAATAACCGCCCGCAATCACCTCCGCCGGTTTTTCGAAAACGATTCTGCCTTCGATATCTATTAACCTCAACATTCCTTTCTTTCCTTTCAACTGCGCGGCGTTGACATGAATCATGTTCCATTCATGGTTATACCATGCCTGCATCCATGCTCCCTTCTCCTCCGCGGGGCCGGGGGTGAGGCCCACAGATAACGTATCACAGGGACTCCCCACCCAGGCGCCCAGCTCGTAATCCGGGTTGTTGGGAAGGCCGTAGTAGGTGCGGGCACCACCGAGGGAAAAGCTGAAGGGTTGAAAATCGCAGGCAGCACCCAGGCTATCCGGGTGGTTGATAACACTGAGGTTGTTGTTGATGGTGGTGAATGCAGTGATGGTATCTGGGTAAGGCCATGGAAAACCTTCATCTGAGGCGGATAAATATATTTTATTATCGGGAGCCAAGCGAAGTTGCGCTATTCCCATATCAGGATCAACGAATGAGTCAATCACAGTTTTGCTCGCGGGTATATTCGCAGACATTAAATCAAACTGCCATAAATAAGATGGTGAACTGGTTTGCGAGTATTCTGCTACATATAACTTTGAATCATCCGGTGAAAAAGCACAACTGGCATACCAATGCGGGTAAGGAGCAACAGCAGGTTCTTGTTCAATAGATATTGTTGAAGTAATCGTGCCTGTACAACGATCGAAGGTGTATAGTTCGATCATACCACGAATACTTACCTGAGCGAATTTATCGGCATTGGACGAGAATACTAATTGTCCGCCATTACACCTTCTAAGAGATCCTGTGTTTTGAATACTTGGGCCACTGATTCCTGTGTCAGAAATATAATAAAGGTAAAAAGCTGATGTTGCCGTATTATTGGTATACCATCTCTGAAAAATCAACCACCAATCCCGTCCGTTCCCATGCCGCACGGACATGAGTGCGTCAAAGGCAGGAAAATTATTGAGCTGCACATTTTTCTGAATGACTATTCCTGAATCATTGTTCGCTTTGTAGTTGATTGTTGAATAGTAAAATCCATAAGGGTTATTTGTTACACCTGAAGTAAATAGATAAATGATTGAATCATTTCCAGGGTCAGGAATAAATAAGGATGAGTGATACCAGGCAGCACCATAAATATGGTCACTCCCATCTATAATCAAGTGTGATTTGTTCCATACGCAACAATTGTTTGGAAGGATGTTGTCAAGACGACCAGCATATGCTATTAGCCCAATTGAATCTCCTATTGTTGAACAACCATTTCTATAATAAAATGCAGCAGATCCAATTACAGGGTTTTGCGGAGTACTCCAATCAATAAAAGCACTATCCCCAAAACACCAGTAATTACCATTGTATTGCGCCAACAATCCTACCGGCAGCAACACCGACAACAAAAACAAGTAACGAAAGAAGGTCATGATTCAAAGGTAAGGAAATTTGAGTTGGATGGTATTATGTTCGCTAGCAAGGGTGCAGGATCCCACGCGCCTGATACATATCGCCTGCATTTTCAAGAATCAACATTGCCGAAAGGGGGAACGCGGATGAAGCCGATCGGGCAGATCGTCGCTGATTTTATTTGTCTTTAGGTTGGTCGCGACCGGAAAATATTTATCTCATGGCCGGTCGCGACCGGCCACTACCAATATTGTACGGACATCCCGCACGCTACACACGCAACGTGTGCGGGACGGGACCTGTCCTGCGTATTACATCAAATGGGATCCAATGTTGCATGGCCAGTCGCGACCGGCCACTACCAATATTGTACGGACAGGTCGGGACCTGTCCTGAATTGGAAGAATTCGTGAACGTAACTCTGGAAAATCCATACAGATCTAAGGTGTTCGAGTGTCATTGCAATCAAACATCGTTTGGTTGCAATGATGTATCGAGAACACCTTTGGTATTACTTCAACCGCTCTCTGATATCCAACCGGTGCTTCCGCGCCGTATCAAGTGCAATGTCGTAACCGGCGTCCATGTGACGGATAACGCCCATAGCAGGATCGTTGTGTAAAACGCGTTTGAGTCGGCGTGCTGCATCGTCGGTGCCATCGGCAACGATCACCATGCCGCTGTGAATGGAGTAGCCCATGCCTACGCCGCCGCCGTGGTGTAAACTTACCCACGATGCGCCACCTGCTGTATTGATGAGTGCATTAAGGATGGGCCAGTCGGCAACAGCATCAGATCCGTCGAGCATGGCTTCGGTTTCGCGGTTGGGACTCGCCACAGATCCGGTGTCGAGGTGATCGCGGCCAATGACAATCGGTGCTTTTACCTTTCCGGTTTTTACGAGTTCGTTGAACAGCAATCCTGCTTTTTCTCTGTCGCCTTGTCCGATCCAGCAAATACGCGCCGGCAGACCCTGAAACGCAATGCGCTCCTGTGCCATCTTGATCCAGCGGTGGAGTCCTGTGTCGTTGGGAAATAATTTGAGGATAGCCTCATCCGTTACACGGATATCTTCGGGATCGCCACTCAATGCCGCCCAGCGGAAAGGACCTTTGCCTTCACAAAACAACGGACGAATATAGGCCGGTACAAAGCCCGGAAAATCGAATGCATTTTTCACACCACGCTCCAATGCTCTTCCGCGCAGGTTGTTGCCATAATCGAATGTAATGGCGCCCATCTCCTGTAAGTCGAGCATGAGTTGAACGTGTTCGGCCATGCTGTCGTAAGCTAACTCAATGTAGCGGTCGGGATTTTTATCACGCAGCACATTGGCTTCTTCGTTGCTGAGTCCTTCGGGTAAATAACCAACCAGCGGATCGTGCGCCGAAGTCTGGTCCGTCAATACATCCGGAATGATATTGCGTTCTTTCAAACGTTTCAACATCTTCACCGCCGTACAGATAACACCGATGGATTTATTCTCTCCTTTCGCCTTGAATTCAAGGGCGAGGTCAATGGCTTTGTCGAGGTCGGTTTCGATATAATCGAGGTAACGGGTATCAACCCGCTTCTGCGCTCTCCATTCTTCAACTTCTGCTGCCAGGCAAACGCCATCCGCCATCGTGATCGCCAGAGGCTGTGCGCCACCCATGCCGCCAAGTCCTGCCGTTACACAGAGGCGACCTTTGAGCGATCCGCCAAAATGTTTTGCAGCAACAGCGTTGAAAGTTTCGTACGTACCCTGCACGATGCCTTGTGAACCGATGTAGATCCAACTCCCGGCGGTCATCTGTCCGTACATCATCAATCCTTTCTTCTCGAGCTCGTCAAACACTTCCCAGGTAGCCCATTTCGGTACCAGTTGAGAGTTGCTGAGGATCACGCGGGGAGCGTCCTTGTGCGTTGGTAAAATCGCCACCGGTTTACCGGACTGAATCAACAGGGTTTCATCTTCATTCAGGTCCTTGAGCGCTTTCACGATCAGATGAAAAGCCTCCACGTTTCTCGCTGCCTTTCCGCGACCGCCGTACACGATTAAATCTTCGGGACGTTCAGCCACATCCGGATCCAGATTATTGTGCAGCATGCGCAGGGCAGCTTCCTGTACCCAGCCTTTGCAGCTGAGCGTGGTTCCGGTTGGGGTTTTGGTTTTGGAGAGGTCGAGTTTGAGATCTGATGCCTGCATAGGATGATTTTCGTTGGGGCAAAATTAGCGATTGAGCCCTGTTTCTGCAAGGCGCAAGAATCCGCTGCGAAACAAGGTAAGTGTTTTAAGATCAGGAGTTTTTGTCGGGAGGAGTGCCGTTGCGTTTCTGCTTCAGCAGTTCGCGCTCTTTCTTCCACGGACAATGTTTGCAGCCACTCTGGCAGCAATAGCCCCGTTTGAGATGGTAGGCTTCTGTGAAAACGATATAACCTTCCGGAGTCAGGTAATAATCTTCCTTATCAAACTTATCGGTGAAGGCCATTCGGGCTTGTTAGTTTTCCTGTGAATTTTGAAGCTGGTGGCAAAGATACGAGGCAATGTGGTGTTCTACCTTTGCGTTATCCGGAAACAAGAAAAAAATGAAAAAGTTTAGAATATTCTTCATCTCGCTGGGGCTGACGGCTGTAGCGATGGTGCAAACAGGGTGTTTCGGCTCCTTCAAGCTGACGCAGGCGGTGTATCAATGGAACAGTTCGATCGAAGACAAGACGGTGCGTTCGATGGTGTTTTTTGCGCTCTGCGCTATTCCTGTGTACGAGGCGGCGGTAGTGATCGACTGGGCTGTGCTGAATGTGGTAGAGTACTGGGACGGGTCAAATCCACTCTCGATGAAACCGGGCGAGAAGGAAGAAAAACTGGTGAAGCTCAGGGGAAGGGAAATGAGGATGGAAGTCAGCCTGAATACCATGCGTGTGTTTGAGCGGAAGCAGGAGAAGGAAGTGTTGTGTACGGTGTTCGAATATCTGCCTGCATCGCATACCTGGTTTGCGGTGAAGGATGGAAAGCGTACAGCCTTGTCGAGTGTAACAGCTGATGAGAACGGTATGGCGGTGATGGAGTATGTTAACAGCGACGGCAAAAGGTTCAGGAAACAATTTCCGGGTGATCAGATCGCATTTCAACGATTTGCAGAGGAAGAAAACAAGCAACAGGTTGCAGAAAAATGAGTTTGCTGTTGGATATTCATCAGGCCGTAACAGAAGATGTTTACTTCGACGGCCATTCGTTTTCGGTGTTGCGGCTGGATAAAATTCACCCGGTCACCGGTGGCAATAAATGGTTCAAGCTGCAGAAGAACCTGGAGAAATACAAGCAGGAAGGGTATGCAGGTATCCTCAGTTTCGGCGGTCCTTTTTCCAATCATATTGCTGCGTTGGCGGCAGCCTGCAAGCAGGAAGGGATTCCTTCGGTGGGTGTGATTCGCGGAGAAGAAGTGCAGCCACTGAATGTGACATTGTCGAGAGCCGTGCGTGACGGTATGCAACTGCGGTTTGTTCCGAGAGGCGAGTACAGACTATTGCGCAATCCGGTGTATCAGGAGATGCTGTTGCAGGACTTTCCGGGTTATCTGATCATCCCCGAAGGCGGTTCCAACGCAGAAGGTGTGGAAGGCTGCGGGCAGATTGCAGAAAGAGCAGGAGGGGAGATAACGGATGTAATGGTAGCGGTCGGGACCGGTGCTACTTATGCCGGAATCCGCAGGAAGTTGCCCGGGCATATTCGTCTCTGGGGCATCAAAGTGCTTGAGGCTAATCAGGAACAACTGGTGGAAAAATTTTCTGGTCATGATTGTGACTCATATCTCCTGCCTGAATACACCTTTGGCGGTTATGCGCGGCCATCTGATCCTTTGCAGCAATTTGTGATGCTGTGGAATCGGTCGATGCCGGTTCCAATTGAGCCCATTTATACCGGCCGGTTGTTTTTTGCCGCGGTAGACCTCCTGAAAAAGGGTTTTTTCGGTGAAAATCCGCGATTGCTGGTCATTCACAGCGGCGGCATGCAATATCTGGGCGATTAACAGCGCTTTGTTGATTAAGTGGGACCATACAGAATGAAAGTCCGCTATGGATCTACGTAATTTTGTATGCTTCAAATTTCGTAAAATGAGACGTATTCTGCTCCTGCTGCTCTGTCTGCCCCTGATGATAAAGGCACAGCCAAATGTAAAAAGGGATTCGGGTCGTGTAACGCCTGAGATGTACATCGAAATGTTCAAGGACGCTGCTATTGCCGATATGCTGAAAACAGGTGTGCCGGCCAGCATCACGCTTGCGCAGGGGATGTATGAGTCGGACTATGGAAACAGTCCACTCGCCAAAACTGCCAATAATCATTTCGGCATCAAGTGTCACAAAGAGTGGAATGGTCCTACCTATCATCAGGACGATGATGAGCGTGATGAGTGTTTCCGCAAATACGAGAACGTGCTGGATTCGTATGACGATCATTCCAACTTTCTGCGCAGCCGCGATCGTTACCGGTTCCTGTTCGATCTTGACATAACGGATTACCGTGGCTGGTCACATGGATTGAAACGCGCAGGTTATGCCACCAATCCTGCTTATGCATCAAAGCTCATTGACCTGATTGAACGATATAAACTCTACGAACACGATGCACAAGGTGTGAAGATGCCTGTGCAGTCGGGTGCTACGGGTGCTGCTGCGCCGGCTGATCCCGCACCTGCCAGGCCGAAGCGCGATGAAAAAAAGCCGGTCAGCAATGAAACAGCTGCAACACCCCGTTCGCCCAAACCTCAACATCGGACAACTCCCCCTCCTGTAACAACCGGCAATATGATTAACGGGGTGCCCTTTGTGTATGCTAAAAAAGGAGATAGCTGGACCAAAATTGCCCGTGAAAATAATATTGAACTCTGGCAGGTACTTGAATACAACGATGCCTCCAAAAATGATGTTTTCAAAGAAAACGAGCGCATCTATATCCGCCCGAAAAAAAACAAGTCAGCCACTTTTACCCATATTGTTCAGGAAGGCGAAACGATGCGGTCCATTTCTCAGCAATATGCAGTTAAACTTGGTAAACTGTATCGTATGAATGAAATGCAGTACGGTGATCAGCCTGAACCGGGCACTAAGCTTTTTTTGAAGCGCGCGATGATTTTTGGTGTTGTTTTATAAGGGAAATTCAGAGCTACAGGTCTTCCATTGTTTTTTGTGAAATTGCCGTTCTAATCCATTGAAGTTTAGCGGAGACACGATATTCCTGCAGAAGGTTTGTAAGTTTTTTTGCACACTACGGAATAAAACTTTAATATTGTTTTGTCCATATCGGTTATGGATTAACCAACTGATTCACTTCACTCACCAAGTATTGGGTTTTTTAGCAGGAGTGCAGAAGTAATTTTAGCCTTAAAATCTTATCGTGCCGATGAAGAAGCTGAGCTTCCTTCTGTTGATGCTATTTATTGCCGTCATTCAACCGGCAGAATCGGCTACGTATTATGCTGTCGTAACGGGACCCTGGAATGCAACGACTACCTGGTCAACAGGAGGATGCGGCACCTTTGTGACTCCGGCTGTAACACCCGGTGCAGGAGACAATGTGATTGTTTGTCTGGGTGTAACGGTTACCGTAAATGTAAACGTGAGCGTAGCCAATGTCACGGTGAATAACGGAGGAGTTCTTCAGAACGGAGGGGCATCTACTACCAACAAGAGTCTCACTGTAACGGGTACGCTGACCGTGAGTAATGGAGGAACACTTATTCAGAATTCCGTATTGAATCCTTCCACCACTCTTTTTGCCGGTGTCGAATCTTTTGGTCCTTCCAGTCAGGTTACAGTCAGTAACTGGTATCTTCCTACACAGCCGCTCATTACCAGTGTTAATTCCAATTTCGGGAGTGTGAGTTTAAATTGGGTCACCGGAGCTAACTGGTGGAAGAATGATGGTCTCGGTACAACACGGTCGATCGCCGGCAATTTAACAGTAGGGGCAGGGTGTCAGACATTTTTAGATTCAACCAATACGAATGTCACAGTACCCGTTCCCGGAAACCTTACTGTTAACGGCAAATTGAGGGTAAAAAACACAAATAGCGGCAATGTTACGTTCAATGTTACAGGAAATTCCAGTGTAGGTCCGGTCGGTGATTTTTCCGGAATTTACGGTGGTACAGGAAACCTTGTGTTTACAACAAATAATCTGACCTCTGCAACAGGCGGAACATTTAACGGAATCAATGCAGGTACCGGTAATGTCAATATTGCGATAGCAGGAACCTTCACCTGCGCAGGAAATTTTTATGGTATCAATTCCCCTTTGCTCTTGAACAACGGAGTGCCTTCGATCACGATGTTTGCGCTGGCCTATACCGGTGGTATTTTTATGGCTTCCAATGCGCACAATAGTGGTGGAACAGCCACTGTTTCCGTAACATCTCATGCAACGGTCTCATTTACCAATGCGACCGATAAAATCTGGTTACTGGGAACGTCAGCGGTGGCAGGAAGCAATGTTACGACTGCGTTGAACCTGACTGTTGGCGGAAACCTGTCGATTGGAGGACTCAGCACCTGCGAATTCAAAACCAGCGAGACCTTTGGTGCTGAAAATATTGTAGTCAATGGAACATTCACCTGCACCAATGCGAACACCTGGTTTAACGGTGGGGTTAATGAAGCTTCCGGACACCGTGTTACCGCCACACTGGGAGGGTTTGTGATGAGTGGAGGCAATGCATGGTTCAGCGAGAATGCTTCTGATTCCACTTTGATAACTGTAAACGGTAACGTGCAGCTTTCAGGCGGAACATTTATTCTGAAATCATCCACCGGCTATGCCCGAATGATTGTGAACGGCAACTATGCCCAGAACCTTGTAGGAAGTGTCATGTACATGCACGGTCCTGACCGGTTGGGAGTTGCTGCGCCGGGAAATAATTACACAGATCTCAAGGTAAACGGCACATTTGCGCACAACGGCGGTATCATGTATTTTGATGTTGCCGACTCTCCGGCTGAACAGCGGGTATATATTAACGGCAATGCCTATACGATAAACAACGTAGCGCAAATGCTGCGCGCTGGCGCCGGAACCTCTGCGTATTTTGCCCGGATTTATTTCGAGTACGCCGGAATCGTGACCTATTTCAGGGGCGGTTCACATAATATCCGTCAATGCAAACAAACCATCCGTAATGGCTGTACATTGAATGTGACTTCGGGTCCTTTGCAAATCAGCTCCCACAATACTGCTGCCGTCGATTTTTTAACGATTGAAAGCGGTGGAAGATTAAACATCGGCAGTTCCCAGATATCCTCGGACTCCGCATTTACCTATACCGGTGTTACAGTTGCCGATGGTGGCACACTTGCGTTGTCAAATACAAATGGTCTGTATGACAATACCGTCAATGCTGTATTGCGCAGTACCGGCAACATGAATTATTTTCTGGGTGCACTCAGCACTATTGAATACAACAACAATACATTCGGAAGGGTGTCAGGTATCAATGTTGGCGTAGCCACCTTGCCACAGCATAAATATGGTATTCTCGAAATTAATCATACGGGTCCGGCGGGTACCTGGGTTTCGCCCACCTATATGCCGTCATTTACAAACGCAGTGTATATCCGAACTCAGCTTAAAATTACCAACGGTGAGTTTAACCTTGCCGATGCGTCAGGAAGCCCTGCGAATTCCGGTCGATATGTATATATCGAGAATCCTTCACCAACGGCGCTGGTCCGAACCGGTGGATATATCCGCAGTGAAGTACAGGATCATTCCGGCCGAATCGTATGGACCATCAACAATGTCGCCGGTACATACACAATTCCCTGGGGTGTTTCTGCTGCGGACTACATTCCGCTAACGTATCAGTTAACAGGAGGAAGCGTGGGAACGGTTTCATTTTCTACATACCGTACGCCGGCAAACAATCTGCCATGGCCTCCGGGCGTGAATAACCTCACCAGTCATATTGGCTTATCGCCTGATAACCGCACTGCTACAGTGGATCGTTTCTGGAGAATGTCGAATACCGGTTCTGCTCCGGTATTGAATCTTACTTTTAAATATATAGCAACTGAGGTTCCCGGAATCCCCTTCAATGTTCCTGCACAAATGCGTGCTCATTCGTATAATCTGGTCTCCAACATCTGGCAGGCAGCTACTCCGGGACAAACCGCATCTGCCTATTCAGTTGTGGTTCCTAACGCAGGCGCAAATGCTAACTGGGCTATAGCATCGCTGGCATCTCCCTTACCGGTAGAGTGGCTATATGTGAAAGCACAACCGTCAGGTCAGTCATCCGTGAACGTGAAATGGGCAACTGCCACAGAAACCGATTGTGATTATTTTACAGTGTGGAAGCTGGATCAAGATGGCAGCAAAAAACCATTGGGCATGGTGAAGGGACAAGGCACTACAACTCAGATTTCTGAATATCAGTTTTCAGATATTTCCCCTGTACAGGGAATGAATTATTATCAGATATCACAGTCTGATATTAACGGTTCAACCACTTGGTCGGATATTGCAGCGTTTGGTTTTACGCGATCGGAGAATGTTACCTGCTGGTATCATGGAACGGATAACACTCTTCATATACAACGCAATACAGATGGTCCGGCGATGGTCTCTGTCACCGATCTGTCGGGAAGAATACTTTCAAAGCAGGAAGTCAATGGTAAGAATTCTGAAATCGCAATGATGCCCTGCCTTCAAGGCCAGGTAGTACTGATTCTCATTGACGATTCAAGAGGCAGACGGGAAGTGGTAAAAGCCTGTTTCTGATTGACGATCCGACAGGTTATACCGGCCGTGAATATATGTTGCACAATTCATGATTTAGCATTAATTTCGTACACATGTTTTATTTTTCATCCCGGCCTTCTTCAATGCCAAAAATCAGAAATGTTTTGTGGCCGTTTATTTTATTTCTGCTTTGGGGTCAATCTTCTTATAGTATTACCTACTATACCCGTGCTTCCGGAAACTGGAGTGTTGCGTCGAACTGGTCAACGACCGGGTGCGGTGGAGCAGCAGCAGCAACGACGCCGGGCGCCGGAGATATAGCGGTTATTTGTGGCGGATATTCTATTGGAGTGAATGTGAATGCGACAGTAGCCGGCATCAATATCCAGAATGGAGGAGTACTGCGTACCGGAACCTCGCTGTTGGGTGCAAATAAAACACTCACCATCACCGGCACTTTTATTATAGCAAACGGCGGTACTTATATACACAACAATACGCAGCTGGCATCTACAACCGTTTTTGCGGGTACAGAGAGTTTCGCTGCGGCAAGCATCTTTCAGGTGAATGATTGGTCGGGTATAGCTGATATGCTGATTACCGGATGTACTTCAAATTTCGGGAATGTAAATCTGAACTGGGATTCAGGACTGAGCTGGTGGAATAATAACGGCCTCGGCTATACGCGAACCATAGCCGGTACATTAACTGTTTCGGCGAGTTGTGCTACCTATCTGGACAATACAGCAGGTAATAAAACATTTACCATCGGCGCACTTACAATAAATGATGGCTGGCTGCGATTTAAACAAACCGGAACCGGCAATCTCCTTATCAATATTGCCGGTGCCATTTCACTGACCAATGCAAGTTCGCTCTTGTATGTGATGTTTGGTGTCAATGGAGATGCCACTCTTAACGCGGCTTCTGTGTCGTAGGCTGGCGGAACTTTTTATGGTATTTACGGAGGGTTGGGTAATATTAGTTTCAAAATTACGGGAGCCTGGTTGCATTCGAACGGAGTTTTTAATGGGATTTATAACCTGATTTCTCATTGGGCAGGTATTCCCAATTATACAGTCGGTAGCATGATATTTAATGGGGGAATTTTCTATGCGAATAATAGTTTTGATACCCTTCCTGAAACTATGACTTATCTAAATTATGGTAATTTGGAAATTAACTACAATCAGCCCGGCAGTATTTTTATGTTTAATAAAGTCTCCTACCTGGATTCGTCTTATTCCAGAAGTGGGTTAGGCGTCACGATCAATGGGAATTTTTCTATTGGAGGAACATATAATGGAATTTTCTGTTCTAATCTTGCGTGGGGTGCCGAAACGCATGTAATACATGGTGATTTTTCCGTGTCAAATGGAATAAACACATTTAATGGTTATCCAGACTCTCTCACTGCAGGGGGCCACAATACTACTATTACAGTAGATGGTTCAGTTGTAATTTCTGGTGGTGCGCTCACGTTATCTGAGTCCAACAGACAACTGGTAGTTCAGATTGGAGGACCATATCTGCAGACCAACGAACAGGTTACAATTAAACGGATGTGGGACGCTGCAACTATCAGTTTTGTATCTGACTTTACAATGTCCGGTGGTGAGTTCTATTTTTATCGTTATAACTCTGTACCGCCTGCTTTTGAACCGATAACAGTTAATGTTAATGGTAATTTCACTCATTCTGGTGGTGTCATCGAATTTGACAATTCTCCCTGGGGTATTCCTATTTCATCAGTTTACAGATTAAATCTGATAGGGCCTCAATGTAATTTAGGACCAAGTGGGCAAATATTGTATTCATGTTCAAATGTTAACACCAGAGACATAAATTATATTCATACACCCGGTGTAACAACTTTCAGCCGTTCAGGTGGCCATAACATTCAAGGTGTTGATCAGTTCGTGTCCAATGGAACGGAAATCAATGTGGTCAGCGGTGGTATGCAGGTATCATCCAGTAATACGGCTGCTGCCAAGTATAAGCTGGTACTAAGTAATAATTCAATTGTGAATTTGAACGGTTTTCCGGTTTTTTCCAATTCGATATTGCCGTATTCCGGAGTCCGGGTTTATCTGAATGCTCGTATCCGCACCAGCCATCCGGGTGGGTTTTATAATGGTACAGCAAGTGCAGCCATTGATGCAACAGGGAATATGGATTTTATGCTTGATTCGCTCTCCACTGTTGAATACACCGGAACCGTTAATCAGCAGATCACCGGTATCAACGTTGGTCTCGCAAGTTTAACTCAGCATAAATACGGTAACCTTGAAATCAATCATACAGGTCCGGCCGGTACCTGGGCGTATCCAACGTCTTCTCCTTCTCCTGCCGGAAATGTCATCGTAAGAAATAAACTGATCCTTACCAGTGGCGAACTGAATCTTGCCAACGCATCCGGTAGTCCCGCTTCAGGTGGAAGAACCATTCATCTCACCAACCCATCTCCTGCATCCTTACAGCGCACCGGTGGTTATATTCGCAGTGAAGCGCAGGATAACAGTAGTCGTCTCGACTGGACCATCAACAGCGCAGCCGGTACGTATACGATTCCATGGGGTGTATCTTCTTCAGAGTATATACCGCTTACGTATCAGCTGACCGGTGGAAATGCAGGCATTGTTTCATTCTCGACCTATCGTACAGCACCCGATAATCTTCCCTGGCCTTCCGGAGTTACGAATCTTGCCAGCCATATTGGATTATCCCCCGATAATCGTACCGCAACAGTAGATCGTTTCTGGCGGATGTCAAATACAGGTGGATCACCTGCATTAAACCTCACCTTTAATTATGCTGCCTCTGAAGTTCCCGGCATTCCTTTCAATAATACTTCCATGCTTCGTGCACAAGCATATAATGGTACACTGAACAATTGGAAGGCAGCGACCGCCGGCCAGACGGCGAGTGCCTATCAGGTAGTCGTTCCCGGCGTTGGTGGCGATGCCAACTGGACATTATCTTCCAATGCATCCCCCTTGCCGGTAGAGTGGCTGTATGTGAAAGCACAACCTGCAGGTGCTTCCTCTGTGAACGTTACATGGGCAACAGCATCCGAAACCGATTGTGATTATTTTACAGTGTGGAAGCTGGAGCAGGATGGCAGCAAAAAACCACTGGGCATGGTGAAGGGACAAGGCACTACCAGCGAAATTTCTGAATATCAGTGGGCGGATGAGAACCCGGGTGAAGGAGTAAACTATTATCGTATTTCTGAAACAGACTTTAACGGCTCTACCGATTGGTCAGCTATTGCCCACATTGAATTTGCGCAACAGCAATCTTCTGTTTGCTGGTATGATCAGGAAGAAGCGATGTTGTATCTGCATTATGAAAAACAGACCCCCGCAGTTCTGACCGTGTCTGATATGTCCGGTCGATTGCTTTATTCACAGGAACTGAATGGCCGGGAGTCAACCGTTTCGCTGGGACAATTAGCACAAAATCAGGTAGTTGTAGTTTCTTTAACCGACCTGCAAGGACATCAGAATTAAATCAAGATAATACGCTGACCCCAGCTGTTTTGCCCTGTTCCCGGCAGATTTTTACCTGATCATTCCGGCCTTTCACCAATTTGAGCCGGATGATGGCGGGTTTGCAACAGACTTTTGTATGGTAAAGAATCATACATGAGTTTGAAAAAAATACTCAGCTTATTTATTTTATGCGTACTGTCTGTCACCACCAGCCATGCGTTAACGTACTACTCCAGGGCTACAGGTAACTGGAATGCTGCTACCACCTGGTCAACCGCAGGATGTGGAGGAGCAGCTGCGGCCTCTACACCCACAACAAATGACATCGTTTATATCTGTAATAGTCACACGGTATCAGTAACAGCAAATGTTACTGTGAACAGTGTAACGATTCAAAGCGGTGGAACACTTCAAACGGGAACCACTGGTGGAGGCGCTAACAGAACTGTGACCATCAACGGAAATTTTGTTATTCTGAATGGCGGGACCTACATCCACAATAACAATCAGGTTGCTGCTACTACTATTTTTAACGGAACTGAAAACTTTGAACCCACATCTACCTTCAGAGTAGATGCCTGGTCAGGAACAGGAGCCAGTCTCGTAACCGGGTGTACATCAAATTTTGGTCACGTTACCCTTAACTGGAACCCCGGACTTTTCTACTGGAACAATAACGGTTTGGGATATACGCGAACCATTGCCGGTACGTTTACCGTCAATACCAACTGTGCTACGTATCTGGATAATTCCGCCGGAAACAAAACCTTCTCCATCAATCAGCTCACCCTGAACAACAGTTTTCTGCGATTCAAGCAGCTAAATGACGGCGCAATCACCGTAAATATTCCTGGTGGAATCATTATCAACGGCGCTTCCAGCTGGTTGTATGGTGTATATGCCACCAATTCCGATATCACTTTCAATGTATCTACGATCACCCAGAATAACGGTTCATTTTACGGTATCTATAACGGTGATGGAGATGTGACATTCAATGTATCGTCTGTCTGGATTCAGCAGGCTGGTGATTTCCGGGGTATTTACAATACCACTACACTTACAGCCGGTATTCCCGCAGTGAATGTAAATTCTCTCATGTATCTGGGAGGAACCCATATTGTGAATTATAGTTGTAATCCGGCTGCACAAACACTGAATTATAACTGTAACGGAACCCTGAGTATTTCATTTAGTTCGGCGACCGGATTGTTTGCTTTTAACCGGCTTGCGTTGCTTGGTGTAACTGCTCCGGGCAATTCACTCAATTTGCATGTAGGCGGGAGCTTTAATATATCAGGATCGGCAACCGGAGAGTTTAACGCTAACAACGGTACCGGCAATGAAGTGATCGATATCGATGGTTCTGTGTCGATCACGAACGGTAATAATTACTTCAATGTTATTCCGAATAGTGCGATCAACGGGCATAGCGTAGTACTAACAATTGGTGGCGGATTTTCTGTTTCCGGCGGGACTTCTGTATTATCTTCTGAAACCGGTAGCTTATCTGCACAGATTACGGGCAACTTTCAGCAATCCGGTGGTACCCTCTCGCTTAAATCTGCCACGGGTCGTGCCAGTATGTTGATCAACGGAACATCCAGTGTTTCGGGTGGTACCTTGTATTTCCAGCAGAGTAGTACTGTGGCATCTTCAGATAGTATCGATATTACTTCAAACGGAAATTTCATACAGTCGGGTGGGGTAATCAACTTCAGCAATAATGCTGCTGCCACCGGTAAAAGTGTGTGGTTCATGAAAGGAGCCTCGTATACACTTTCAGGAAATGGTGGAATGACCAGAGCCGGTTCAGGTACAGCTGCCAATTTCGGTTACGTGATCTTTTCCCGTGCAGGTGTGATCACTGCGTCCAGAATGGGTTCTCATCTTATTCAACAGGTGAAGCAGGTGGTGGAGTCAGGCTGTACACTCGATGTATTTACAGGTGGACTACAGGTGGCTGCACATAACAACATGATGCTGGATATGCTTACGGTAAAAGGCGGCGGAGTCATCAATGCAAATACGCAAACCATTTTTTCATCAGCACAATTTACCAATTCAGGTATAACCGTAGAAGCGAACGGAAGATTCCGCCTGTCGAATATATCAGGATTTTATAACGGATCAACCGGAGCTTCACTGAGTAATGCCGGAAACATGGATTACTTTCTTGATTCGTTGAGTGTGGTTGAATATTGTGGATCCACTCCGATGATATTGACCGGAATCAATGTTGGAACTGCAGTGGCGAACCGTCATAAGTATGGAATTCTCGAAATTAATCATACCGGATCAGGAGCTGGTTTTAGCGTGGTACCGACCAATGTACCGTCGGCTGTTAATGCAGTGTATGTGCGTCATCAGCTATTGCTCACATCCGGAATTCTGAATCTGAGCGGAACCTCTGCATCAACTTCTTTCGGGGGGCGCACAATTAATATAGAGCGTGCAGATCCTGCAGCAATCACCAGCACCGGTGGTGTCTTGATTTCAGATACCAAGGATCACTCAGCAATGGTGAAATGGAATATCTCCAATACGGTGGGTACATATACCTTGCCCTTCAGGACTCATCTGAACAATCCGGTATCGCTGACTTATACCTTGGTATCCGGAGATGCAGGAACAGTTGGTTTTTCAACATATCCTACTGATGTTGATGTAATGCCATGGCCACCTGCTGTCACCAATCTGAATAGTTACATCGGACTATCTCCTGATAACCGCACCGCAACGGTAAAGCGCTTCTGGAAAGTGCAAACGACCGGTTCACCGGTTGCCAATCTTTCTTTCGAATACCAATCAACCGAGTTACCGGCCATGCCGTACTCCAATGCCATGCAGATGCGGGCTCAGCATTATGATTTCTCCACCAACCGCTGGCAACCGGCATTACCGGCGCAGACAGCCGGCTCCTATTATGTATCGGTACCAGGCGTTAACACCCAATCGGATTGGGCGATTGCAAATTATAATTCACCCTTGCCTGTAACCTGGCTCAAAATAGAGGCCATAAAAGAAGGTGAAAAAGTGAAAGTGAAATGGATTACCGCATACGAAAAGAACAATGAACATTTTGAAGTGGAGCGAAGCTCTGACCGTATGGAAACAAAAGTGATCGGTATGTTGCCGGGTTTTGGTAATACACAGTTGCCACAGTCTTATTCGCTTTATGATGATTCTCCACTTGTCGGGGAAAATTATTACCGGATAAAGCAGGTTGATTTTAATGGCAGCAGTTCTTATTCTTCATGGGTCTCTGTTAACTTTAATCAGGTGATGTGGCAGAGCGGAATCTGGCCGAATCCGACGGAAGGAGCTGTTCAGATAAACGGAGTTTCAGAGGGAAATCAGGTGAAAATATTTGATGCTGCCGGACGATTGCTGATCGATCGTGAAGCGGAACATGAAACTTTACAGCTTGACCTTGGCCGACTGGAGCCGGGTGTTTATACGGTCAATGTATATGCCGGTGGAAAATTGAATAAATCAGAAAAACTGATAAAGAAATAAAGTTGTGTTCTTGTGTTTGATTCAGAAAGGGGGTTTGTGGTGAACCCCCTTTCATCTTTTAATGGGCGAGTGGTCTTTTCTTCACCATGCCGCCTTTCGTATCCTTAATACTGGTCATCACCACAAAGGCATTGCTGTCGATTTTATCAATCTCTGTGCTGAGCTTGCTGATTTCAAGTCGTGTAATGACCGTATAGATGATGTCCATTTCTTCTCTGTGACCGTGAGTGCCAAAGCCGCGTTTGCCTTTGTAAACCGTAACTCCTCTGCCCAGTTGAGTTGTAATCATAACCCGCATTTCTTCGCTGTGCGGACTGATAATCGTGATGCCGGTATATTCTTCTATTCCTTCAATAATGAAATCCACGGTTTTCGATGCTGCGAGATAAGTAATCATCGAATACATCGCCGTTTCCACCGACAGGAACCAGGCTGCCGTACCGAAAATAATAATGTTCAGTAACGTGATGATGTCACCCACAGTCGTGCGCAGTTTGCGGCTGAGATAGAGTGCCAGTACTTCTGTGCCGTCAATTACGCCTCCGCCTCTCACCGCCAAACCAATTCCGGCGCCCAGAAAGAATCCGCCAAATACTGCAACCAGAATTTTTTCATGCGTTACTTCCGGAAAATGTACTGCCGACATCACCAGGGCAAGCGTGGCGATTGCTGATGCTGTTTTGATCGCGAATTGTTTGCCGATTACTTTGTATCCCAGTAGTACGAACGGCGTATTTACGAGCAGAATGGTCAACGCGAAGTTCGTTTTTGCAATTTCAGTAATGAGAAGCGCAATACCTGTGGCTCCTCCGTCAATAAACAGGTTTGGCAAAAGGAAGCTCTTGAGCGCGAAAGCTGCGGAAAAGATCCCCAGCGTGATTAAAAGTATATCCTTGATCATCGATACAGCCTCTATTCTGAACCGACGTATTGATTTTGCCAGTGAATACCTGGTGCCATTGGCCCGTTGCTGTTTCTCCAGACGGCGACGGAAGAATTGATAGACGAAATGGTTCATGATGTTTCGTTTTAAAGGTGAACAATCCTAAAAATAGTCAATGGAGCATGAATTCTAAAAAAAGAAAAAGCCATTGCTTGTTAGCAATGGCTTTTTATAGCTGGTTTTAACCCGATTATGGTTTGATAACTCTCTTGCTTTCTGTAGTGCCGTCGTGTGTCACAGCTACAAAGTAAATGCCGCTGTTGTATGCAGCCATTGGTATTTCCGTTTGTGTCAACTCCTGTTCACTTTGAAGAGTTGTGGAATAAATTACCCTTCCGGTAATGTCAATGAGCTGAAGAGTTGCTGTGCTGCCTTCATTAGAGGTAAAACTGATATGCAGCGTTTCTTGTGCCGGATTTGGCCAGAGTGCTAACGATGAAAGTACTTCTTCATCACCGAGTCGTGGCGCAGCGCCTGCCAGCCACAAAGTCGCGTTTGTAATAATGCGGGCATGATTTCCGCTGACTTCCGCCGACCAGCCATTGTACAACTGGTCACCGCTATCGCCTGTGCCATCGTCGATGGGAGAACTGTCGCCGATAGCTGCAATGCGGCCTGATCCGTATTTCGATTGAGCGAACATCACATTCGTTGTTCCGGTAGTGGAAGCACCGGTTTTATATACCAGTCCCAATGCATTGCTGTTAGCCGTTTTATTTAATGTCATGCTGGTGCCGGAACTGAATTTCATTTGCGTCACGTTCCCTGCTGCTCCGTGTAAAATAGAGTTGGTTGCAAGATTGGCAACATTGGATGTGGTTTGAGAAAAGGTCACAAGATCGAATGTTATTCCAAAAGGATTAGTGACAGTTCCGTTGCTGTTCATGAGATCATTCCAGATAGCAGGAGAGTCCCAGCCATCGTTGTTCCGGTCTGAAGCGGTGTGGTCAGCTACCATAAACAAACCGCCTCCGTTTTGAACGAATTGCAGTATTGCTGTTTTCTCAGCCGCCGTAAAGCGAATGTTCGGCTCTACACAAACGTAAATCTTATAGTTGGAGAGATCCTGTGCATTGGTCGTGTTTCCATAGGTGATGCTTCCATTGTAAGGTAAGGTTTCAACAGCATAACCACGCTTCACCATGGCAATCGCCCAGGCTGATAATGCCCCTTTCCAATAGGTCTCACTGGTGGAAGATGTAACACCTGACTGTGCAGGAGTCGGGTATCGTTGGGGATTCGCTTCTGTCCCTTTGCCGGTTTGCATGACACCACCGGTGCCGGTACCAATGTTAAACAGATCTGCGTCAATAACCCAGTCAGCATTTCCTGCCATCTCCGCTTTGCGCGCGTCGAACAGAATTTTGTTGCCGGTTTGAGCCTGTGCTGTATATAAAAGCAGCGATGTAATCAGGATGGAGTAGAGTCTTCTCATACGTCTTTCAGTTGAACAAATCTATCTTTTTATCCAACAGTATACAATGAAATCGCCCTCAAACTTCAACAGGTGGAGTTTGAGGGCGATGTGTATGGATCCAGCTTATCGGATCAGACTGAATGTTCCTGGGTATTCGAAGTATTTTCCTTTGATACTGACAATCTTGATCATATAAGAATATAATCCTTCGGGAGCAGGATCGCCATTTGATAATAATCCATCCCAGGGTCGCAGGAAGGAATCCGTCTGATAGATCACTTGTCCCCACCTGTTGAAAACCTTCATGTCGAAAGAGGTTAAATTCATGTAAGGGACGCCATCGAAGAAGACATCGTTCTTTCCGTCATTGTTGGGTGTGAAGGCAGAAGGTACAAAGAAGGGAACGACTTCGAGTGTTGTTTCGAATTCATCTCTGCATTCGGCTTCGTTGAAAGCGTGCAGTTTGATTTTAACAGTACCTACCTGCTCAAATATGTGTTTCGGGTTTTCGTCTACTGAAGATTCTCCATCGCCAAAACTCCATTTATAATGCACCGCATTTTTTGATTTGTTACTGAAGCTGACTTCAGAGTTGAATACACTGACGATGCGCGCTGATTGCGAGTATTCCGCTTCGGGATAGGGAGGAATAACGAGAGAAACTGTCGCCGAACTGCTGTCGATACATCCGTAAGGTGAAGTAATGCGCAGTGCAGTATTATAATCTCCCGGTGCCGGATATACGTGACTGGGTGAACGCTCGGCGGAGATACCTCCGTCACCAAACCGCCAGAGGAATTTTGATCCCGGATCAAGGGTGGAGGTGTTGTCAAATTTCACGCGTAATTCGTCGCAGGATATCTGGTGAACAGGATTGTAGGAAACATCAGGCTTTGCATGCCGGTCAACTACGGTGGTCGCAATTTTCGTACAGCCGAAACTGTTAGTCGCGGTCACCGCATATTGTCCGCCGCTTCCTGTCGTGATGGAAACCGTGCTTGCACCGGTTGACCATTGATAAGTAGCAGGGTCAGAAATTACCTGCAGCGTGGTTTGTTCGCCTTCGCAGATGCTGAGGTCGCCGGTAATACTGACTGCAGGACGCGGATGAACGGTTACATCAAAGATTGCGCTTCCGGTGCATCCGTACGCGTCAGTGACAATTACTGTATAGGTGCCGGCGGTGGTTACCGGAAGCACTGTAGCATTGCTGCCGGGCGACCAGCTGTAGGCGGTGAATACACCGGGTACATTCAGAATGGTGTTTTCTCCGTCGCAGATCTCATGGTCTCCCTGTATAGCCGGTGTAGGATTGTTGTGCACCTGTACTGCCGTGCTGCCTGTTCCGGTACAACCATGCTGGTCGGTTACAGTAACTGTATAGGTTCCTGTGGCGCTGACCTGCAGTGAGGATCCGGTTGAACCGTTGGACCAGGTGTAGGCAGTGAATGTTCCGGGATTCAATACAGATGAGGCTCCGTCGCA
The DNA here is from genome assembly GCA_046330075.1 of Bacteroidia bacterium. Lineage (GTDB taxonomy): Bacteria > Bacteroidota > Bacteroidia > AKYH767-A > OLB10 > JAJTFW01. Next base: position 288,166 of record JAXLTL010000002.1, read on the forward strand.
GATATCTACCTGTGCAGGTAAGATGACCTGTGGTAATGAGAATTGTGTGACAGTATACGATGCTACTCCGGTACATCCGTTGTTGTCCGTTACGGTGACCTGGTAATTACCTCCACTGGAGATGGTGTTGGAAACTGCGGTTGCACCGTTGCTCCAGATGTAGTTCTGATATCCCGGATTACAACTCAGCGTGACGCTGTTTCCGGTACAGAAACCATTGTTGCCGCTGATTACAGGTGCCGGCAATGTATTTACAGTCAGTTGCTGTGAAGTGGTGCCTGTACATCCGTTGGCATCCGTTACCGTTACGGTGTACATTCCGGCTGCCGTTGGTTGAATGGATGCACTGCTGGCTCCATTCGACCAGTTATAGGTATATCCGGTGCCTGATGATGCGTTGAGTTGTCCTGCGTTGCCTTGACAAACAATGAACGTACCGGTGATCGCCGGCGTTGGATTGCTGTTAATGGTCACCTGTTGTGTTGCACTGTTGCTGCATCCATTGCCATCGGTAACGGTTACAGTGAAGCTTCCCGCCAAAGTTGGCTGAATGCCTGCTGCCGTTGAACCGTTCGACCAGCTATAACTGAGTCCGGCTGGCAACGCCTGTAAACTGGCTGCATTACCATCGCATACTGCTGTTATTCCGGTGATCTGAGCATTCGGCAATGACCATTGAGTAACCGGGAATGAAGTGGTTCCGGTGCAACCGTTATTATCGGTAACGGTGACCTGATAGCTTCCGCCGGCATTGATGGTGGTGCTGTTACCCGTGTTCCCATTGCTCCATTGGTAATTCTGATAACCGGTGTTGCAGGTAAGGGTTACGCTGTTTCCGGTACAGAAGCCTGTATTTCCGGTGATGGATGGAACAGGCAGTGCGTTGACGGTGAGCAACTGTGATGCAGTGCCACTGCAGCCGTTGGCATCGGTTACTGTTACGGTGTAGGTTCCGGCAGTAGATGGTTGAATGGAAGCGGTGATCGCTCCGTTTGACCAGCTGTAATTGTAGCCGGGAGCTGTACTGGCATTGAGTTGTCCGGCTATGCCCTGACAAACAACAAAGTTTCCGGTGATGGCAGGGGCCGGGTTACTGTTAATGGTGACAAGTTGTGTGGCTGTGTTGCTGCATCCGTTTCCATCCGTTACTGTCACCGTGTAGTTTCCACCGGTAGCAGGCTGAATGGAAGATGCATTTGATCCGTTCGACCAGCTATAGCTGAGACCGGCAGGAGCAGCCTGCAGATTGGCGGCATTTCCACTGCATACCGCTGTTGTACCGGTAATCTGTGCAGCAGGAAGTGACCATTGCGTGATAGCGTAGGAGGCGGTGCCTGTACATCCGTTGGCGGCAGTAACTGTTACCGTATAGGCGCCACCGTTAGTGACATTGAGTGTGGAAGAAGAGGCGCCGCTGTTCCATTGGTAAGCAGCGTAGGCGGTGTTAAGGCTGAGTGTTGCAGCATTACCGGCACAGAATCCTGCCGGAGCACTGATCACCGGTGTTGTGAAGGGTAATACTGTAAATACAGCAGTGGTGGTTCCGGTACATCCGGAGGCATTCGTGACGGTTACAGTGTAGGTGCCGCTGGTGTTGACACTGGTGGTGGCTGTTGTGGCTCCGTTCGACCATTGATAACTGCTGTAACCGGCTCCGGCATCGAGTGTCCCTGAAAGACCTGTACATACACTGGCCGGACCTGTGATCGATGGTGTCGGATTGTTGTTTACCGTTACGTTTTGCGTAGCAGACCCTGTGCATCCATTGCCATCTGTAACAGTAACCGTATAATTTCCGGAAGTGCCGGGTTGAATGGATGAAGAGGTGCTTCCGTTCGACCAGATGTATTGAAGTCCGGAAGGATTTGCCTGAAGATTGGCATTCGCACCCTGACAAATGGCCGTTACTCCATTGATGAAGGGTAATGGATTATTATAAACCGTGATGGCTTGTGTTGCAGTGTTGGTACATCCCGCTGCTGAAGTTACAGTAACGGTATATGAACCGGGTAAGGACACATTGGTGGATGCAGTGTTGGCACCGTTCGACCAGAGGTATTGTGAATAGCCCGCCGTTGCGGAGATGTTGGATGAACTACCCAGGCAGAAATCAAAATCACCACTTACCGCTACTGTTGGCGTTGGATTTACATTCAGCAGGGTAGATGTTGAAGCGGTACAACCCGCTGCATTGGTAACAGTGACGGTATAGGTACCGGCGGTTCCCGTTGTGATGCTTGAGGTAGTTTGACCCCCCGACCAAAGGTAGGAGCTCATGGCAAGTGAGGCCGATAAATTCGTTGTGGCTCCCTGACAGATATTCGTGTTTCCCGAAATACTTACCGAAGGTGACGTAGCCTGTGTAACAGTTACACTGGCAGGGTTGGGGCAGAATCCAGCCGCCGTGGGCGTTGCAGTGTAGGTGCCTGCGGTGTTAACAGTAATGCTTTGACTTGTTGAACCTGTTGACCATTGCACAGAAGGAGTAGATGAAGTCAAGGTAACTGTTTGTCCGGGACAAAGGTTCAATGTGCCGCTCGCGGTGATATTGACGGTTGAACCGGCCAGGTGCGATACGGTGATCAGATTCGTTGTGTCAGAGCAGGATTGTCCGGGATTCACAATGCAGTAGAAAGTGCCCGGATTGAAAACTGTAATGCTTTGCGTAGTGGCACCGTTGCTCCAGAGATAGGAAGCTCCGCCGTTGGCGGTAAGTACAACACTGTCGCCGGGACAGAAAGATACAGGACCGTTTGCAGCGATGGTAAAATTGTTGGGTGTGTAGGCCACCTTGATAGAAGGCGTAGAAGCGAAGCAATACGGATTAATGTTCAGGAAGTAGGCATTGTAGGTGCCCGGCGCATTCACCCAGATATACTGTGCGGTATCACCTGTTGACCAGAAGGCATCGCAGCCGTTGATCAGGTCGAGATAAATTTTTACAGAATCTCCGGGGCAGATGAAAATGGTGTCGCCAAGAAAATACTGGTTGCCATTGGCAAAGATGGGCACCTGATTGAATCCGGTTGAGGAGAAAGAGTTCGCTTCCAGAAATACACCGGAGTCGAATGCGCCGTCGCAGAAATCCTGCACGGCAAGTTTCATGTGATAATCCTGACAGGGACAAACTTTAGTTCCGGCCGTAAGTACAGTAGTTAACCCATCGTACTGTGTGGTCACGGAACCGGTATTATCACGGAAGTAAGCACAGTTGGTGCAAGGTCCACTCGGGGAAGTACCACCCGGTGCATTACCATTATTCACAGTATTGATCGAAATCGCTGTGGTGGTATTCGGAACAACAGCAATGTTTTTCTTTCCAACGATGCCAAGTCCACTGATGAAAAAGCCGAAGTAATCATTGCACGAAGAGTTTACATAGTCAGAGTATTCTTCCGATCCCCAAACATATCTGAAGCGCATAGAGTCAGAAGCGGGACGGAAATTGAATTCGAGCACTGCTGCATCCTGAGGATTTGTGCCGGTAGGATGCAAGGCATTGAGATCAGGATCAGACCCGGCCTGTGTATCGGTTCCCTGTCCTGTTGTATTGTTTGGTCCGATGGCATTAGCATTGGATCCGGAGTTCAAAATTACTCCTGAAGCAATGCCGATATTGCAGGCACCTGCACAGTTGAACGTACCTCTCTGTGTAGCTGCACCAGAAAATGTGACGTTCGTGATGGATACACCGGTTCCGATCAGCGTGTTGGTTACGAGCTGCGCCGGAGTGGGTGCACCGTTTACGGTAAGCTGTGCGTGAGATTGAATCACTCCCAAGAGCATCAGGAGAGAAATCAGGAAAATGGATCGGATGGATGTGGTCATTGCGCGTGGTATGTAACTCAAATTTAAATCTTTTTTCATCCCTCCGGGTAAATTTTTAACACTCTTTTGTTATTATACCTTTTCAGAGTGTAAATGGTTGCTTTTGAGAGGTTAAAATCTATCTCGCCAAATCCGGAAATGCAAATCAGGAAAAACGAGGGGTATTGAATGTGCCGAATTGATATAAAGAATTGATATAAAGAATTGATAATCAATAATTAAAATTTGAAAAAAGTAGTGCAGAGATGGAAAATGGTTGGAATTGTGGTGGAAGAATCTGCTACAAGCAAAAACAGCCTGCAGGAAATCCTACAGGCTGTTTCTTTTATTAATTCAATGATTATCAGGCTGATTCTGCCAGAATAATCACTTTATTGTTGAGCATTTCTACCACACCACCTTTCACTTCGAAACGCTCTTCTCCGGTTCCGGTTTTTACCTTCACGGTACCATTGATGAGTGTGGAAATGATCGCAGCGTGATTCTCCAGCATCTGGAAACGTCCCTTTGATCCGGGAACCGTTACCGAGCTGACTTCCCCTTCAAAAACCTTTTTGTCGGGTGTGATGATTTCTAAGAGCATGCGATATGTTTTTCAGGTGAGTATTACTTGGCTTCAGCGAGCAGTTTCTTGCCTTTTTCGATCGCATCTTCGATGGTACCTACCAGGTTGAATGCTGCTTCCGGATACTCGTCAACTTCACCATTCAGGATCATCTTGAAGCCTTTGATTGTTTCTTCAATCGGAACAAGTACACCTTTCAATCCGGTGAATTGTTCTGCAACGTGGAATGGCTGAGAGAGGAAACGCTGTACGCGGCGTGCACGGTGAACAACGAGTTTATCTTCATCACTCAATTCATCCATACCAAGGATCGCGATGATATCCTGAAGTTCCTTATAACGCTGAAGAATTTCTTTCACACGTTGGGCTGTATTGTAATGGTCTTCACCAACAACTGCAGGAGAGAGGATACGTGACGTTGAATCCAGCGGATCTACCGCAGGATAGATACCCAGCTCGGCAATCTTACGGCTCAATACTGTGGTAGCATCAAGGTGACTGAAGGTGGTTGCAGGAGCAGGATCGGTCAAGTCATCCGCCGGTACGTATACCGCCTGTACTGAGGTAATAGATCCGCGTTTGGTAGAGGTGATACGTTCCTGCATCAGACCCATCTCGGTAGCCAGGGTTGGCTGATATCCTACCGCTGAAGGCATACGTCCCAACAGCGCTGATACTTCTGATCCGGCCTGGGTGAAACGGAAGATATTATCGATAAAGAAGAGGATATCACGGCCACCAGACTTCTCATCTCCGTCGCGGAAATATTCAGCTACCGTCAGACCTGACAACGCTACACGGGCACGGGCTCCGGGAGGCTCGTTCATCTGTCCGAATACAAGTGTAGCCTGGCTCTTGGCAAGCTCGTTCATATCCACTTTGCTCAGATCCCAGTCGCCTTTTTCCATGCCATGCTGGAACTCTTCGCCATACTTAATTACACCGGATTCAATCATCTCACGGAGCAGATCGTTCCCTTCACGGGTACGTTCACCCACACCGGCAAATACCGAAAGACCGGCATATCCTTTTGCGATGTTGTTGATCAGCTCCATGATCAATACGGTTTTACCTACACCGGCACCACCGAACAGACCGATTTTACCACCTTTTGCATACGGCTCCAGCAGGTCAATAACCTTGATACCGGTAAAAAGCACCTCCGCTTCGGTAGAAAGTTCTTCAAACTTTGGTGCTTCACGGTGAATCGGGAATCCGCCGGCATTACTCACGGCACCGATACCATCAATAGCTTCACCAACTACGTTGAAGAGACGTCCTTTGATCGCGTCTCCGGCAGGCATCCTGATCGCTGAACCTGTAGCAACTACATCCATTCCGCGAACCAGTCCATCGGTAGAATCCATCGCGATTGCGCGAACAGTGTCTTCACCAATGTGCTGCTGACATTCCAAAATGATTTTCTGACCGTTGGGACGGGAGATCTCAAGGGCTTCCAGGATATTGGGCAGTGCCGAACCTTCGCCTTCGAAGCTAACGTCGATTACCGGACCAATTACCTGAACAATTTTACCTTTATTCATGACGGGGGTATTTGATTTTGAGGCTGCAAAAATAGGCAAAAAACCCCTCTCTCCGAAGTAAATCTTATTTTTGGGCCGTCGAATGTTTTTCAACAGGAATTCCGGTTCTGTTGAAAATCTCCGGGCACCTCGAAAGGGTATGAAAATTTATCACCATCTCAACGAATTCATTAAGCCTCAATATCCTATCGTAACACAGGGTACCTTTGACGGCGTGCACGTGGGCCATCAGAAGCTTCTGGGGCGCATCCGTGATCTGGCTGCCGAAAAAAATGGAGAGGTGGTTATGCTGACTTTTCATCCTCACCCCCGGAAAGTGATTTTTGGTAATGAAGCCGGACTGGAAATGCTCACCTGCCTGAAGGAAAAGATTGACCTGATGGCAAAACATGGCGTTCAACACCTTGTTATTCACCCATTTACTACAGAGTTCTCCAAAATGGAGTACGATGATTTCGTTAAGGAAGTACTGGTGGAGAAGCTAGGGGTTAAAACCCTGGTCATCGGTTACGATCATCAGTTCGGACATCAGCGGAAAGGCAGTATGAAAACGTTGCGGGAGATGGCACCTTCGCTGGGTTTTGAAGTGGAGGAGATTCCGGAACAGGAAATTGATGCGATTGGTGTTTCTTCTACCCGGATCCGGAAAGCATTGCATGCCGGGGAAGTAGAGGTGGCAGCGCAACTCCTGGGTTACAGATACCATGTTTCGGGACGTGTGGTACAGGGAAACAGAGTAGGAAGAACCATCGGTTATCCAACCGCTAATATTCAACCGGAAGATCCTGATAAACTGATTCCGGCCAATGGTATTTATGCAGTGAAAGTGTGTGTGGAGGGGAAGTGGTGGAATGGAGCATTGAGTATCGGTCATCGTCCGACTTTCGACAATGGTGCCCGTACAATCGAAGTGCATATCCTCGGCTTTGATGATGATATCTACGGGAAAGAAATTACGCTGGAGTTTTACAGTTATCTCCGTCCGGAGCTCAGGTTTGCAACAGTGAATGAACTGGTGCAGCAGATGAACAAGGATGTGGAACAGTCGCTACTGATCCTGAACCGCTGAGTTATCTACAGTCCTTCATTCAATAATTTTGAACCTCTGCCGTTTTTACACGTATGACATGCTTATCTTAGCCCTCACATGATTCGCCGCATCCTCTTCAGTATTTTACCTTTTCTTTTCTTTCTGCCTGCAAGGGTTGCTGCTCAGGATGAAAATGAGGTGCTGTTGTCGGGTATGCTGGATTCGGCTGCATTAAGCCAGCAACGCGTTTATCGTAATCTTTCAGATGCTCTGGCCTCACCTGATTCGGTGTATAAACTGGATCTGAGTAAACAGAAAAGAAAGGAAGTGCCGGATCAAATCCGCAACCTGAAAAATCTGCAGGTGCTGAAGTTGTCGCGGAATAATCTTCGTGAGATTCCGGCCTGGATTGGTGAACTTGTTCATCTGCAGGTGCTGGACCTGGGTTATAACAAGATTACGGTGCTGCCGGATGAAATCGGCAAGTGCAGGGAGATGGTTTTCCTTGGACTCAACCGGAATCTGCTCGAAACATTGCCCAAAACGATCGGACAGCTGGAAAAACTGCGTGTGATTGAGATGTGGGATAACGAAGTGAACGTGCTTCCCGAGGAAATAAAATACCTGCATAATCTGCAGGTGTTTGAACTGCGCGGAATTTTATTTTCAGCACAGGAACAGGAACAGATCAGGAGTCTGTTGCCGGAAACAGAAATTTATTTTTCTCCGAGTTGTAACTGTAAAAACTGATTGCGGCAGTCCGCTTCATGGAGCGTTTTTTTTAATGCTGCCATTGAGTGCCGGTTGTCGCCTTACTCTTTATCTTTACAGCGAATTCGGAAAATTGAGTCAGGAAGAAATCATATCGCCGGGCAGACTTGCCTGGAAAAAACTGAAGCAACATAAAAGTGCCATGTTTGGCTTTTATGTGATTCTGATTTCTTTTTTCATTGCTGTATTTTGTTATTTGCTGGTGCCGGATGCCACCCGCGACAGTAATTCCATGCAACTTTCTGCCAGTCTTCTTCCGCCGGGCAGTACGGTGGAGTTTCTTCGCCTTCCGGGGGCAGGCTACCAAACAAAACCCTCGCTGACGGAGCGATGGTTTACAGGTGAAACACCGAGGTTTAAAGAAATTCCCTTGTCGTGGTGGAAGGCAAACGGAGATAATATTTCCATTGAAGAATATGGAGCAGCCTCCGGAGATTCTTCTGCACGGCAAACGTATACACTGTCGCAACTTTCATCGCTGTATGGTCGTCCCGTGACGATCAGAGAGGTGATCATTACCCGCCACTACCTGTTGGGAACAGATCGGTTCGGCCGCGACTTGCTGAGCCGTCTGATGGTGGCTACGAGGGTTTCGTTATCAGTTGGACTGATCGCCGTTGTGATCTCTCTTTTTATCGGCATCACACTGGGAGCTGTTGCCGGTTATTTCCGCGGAACTACCGACAGGATCATTCAGTGGTTCATCAATGTGATCTGGTCAATACCTACATTGTTACTGGTTGTTGCTATTACCATGGCGTTGGGAAAGGGCTTTGTACAGGTCTTCATCGCGGTTGGGCTCACCATGTGGGTGGAAGTGGCGAGATTGGTACGCGGACAATTTTTCTCGCTTCGTGAACTGCAATTCGTAGAAGCGGGTCAGGCGCTGGGCTATAAAAACGCACGCATTATTTTCCGGCATATACTTCCGAATGTGATTGGTCCGGTCATTGTCATGGCCGCTTCCAATTTTGCTTCTGCTATTCTGCTGGAGGCCGGACTTAGTTTCCTCGGCATGGGAGCACAACCTCCCACACCCAGTTGGGGCATGATGATCAAGGAAAACTATTCATACATCGTAATGGATGCGGCCTGGCTGGCCATTTTTCCCGGAGCGGCAATCGCTTTGATGGTACTTTCTTTTACCCTGCTTGGCAATGGACTCCGCGATGCGTTCGATACAAGGTTATAAGTTTTTCCGCCGCCGGCGGAGTTAAACTGTTCGTCCCGCAGCAGAGCCGGCGGGAGTTAATTTGTTAAACTGTTGGTATGTTAAATAGGTTGATCCAAAACTTGTGCGGACCATGAGCTGAAGTCACCCTTGCACCTCTTGCCGACATCTCACATCAATTCCGGTACAAACTTTCTTACCCCATCAAACCTCAAACCTCAAGCCTCAAGCCTATAACCTATAACCTTTAACCTATAACAAAAAAGGCTGCCACTGGCAGCCTTTTTTTTCTTAAGCAACAAGAATTAAGACAGGTGCTTGTTAACCAGTTTAGTCATTTCAAACATTGAAACCTGGCTCTTTCCACCGAAAACAGCTTTCAGCTTGTCGTCAGCGTTGATCATGCGCTTGTTTTTCTTGTCCTGCAGGCTGTTTTTCTTAATGTAACCCCAGATTTTTTTAACTACTTCAGTACGTGGCATAGCACCAGAACCGATAACAGCAGCAAGAGTAGCGCTAGGATTCATTGCCTTCATGAAGGCAGCATTTGGAGTACGCTTAACTTTTGCTTTTGGAGCTTTAGCAGCTTTTGGAGCTTTTTTAGCGGCTTTTTTAGGAGCAGCTTTCTTAGCAGCTTTTTTAGGAGCAGCTTTCTTAGCGGCTTTCTTAGGAGCAGCTTTTTTAGCAGCTTTTTTAGGAGCAGCTTTCTTAGTAGCTTTTTTAGGAGCGGCTTTCTTTGTAGCCTTTTTAGCAGGTTTTGCTTTTTTGGTTGCCATTGTGTTTAAATGTTAATGATGTTGAGTGGTGCTAATTTATCTCAGCTTATTTACAGAGAGGCGCCCCTCTGTGGGAATTTATTAACAATGTCAGAGGGAAGCAGGAGCTGTTTCAGAGGGGGATCAGAGGGAAATAAAAAAGCAGGATTTGCGTCCTGCTTTTTCAGAGTGAAGAAATGTGTTTTTCAGAGGGGAAATCAGTTTTCTTTGTGATGAGAGAGGAGGAGCTTCCACGCCTCTGTGACATCGCCTTTTTCGAGGAGGTGGTGTGCAGCCAGATGCACTGCAATTGTTAAATTCTCAGTGTCACCCCCGAGTGTATCGAAGAGTTTTTTGACGTCTTCGCGCTCGGAGAAGCTTCGGATTTCCTCTGCTGCGGGGAGTGTTTCGGTGTTTCCAAGTAGGCCGAGATCGTTTCCGGTAAGTATTTTACTGGTGCGTATCGGGGCCGGCAACTGGTCTATTCCCATGCCCAGGGTAGTTAGAGGCTTAGGGACTTCGAAAAGACCCCTGGAGGCTCTGGAGTACCAATCTCCCCCTAATCGTGCGACCTGATCGATCTTAAAGGGGTCGATGGCTCCTTTTTCGTTGAGAACCGAATCGCTGATATGCATCATGAGGATTTCACAAACCACCAGGTTGGCGGCTCCGCCGCGTACGCCGGTCTGAATAATCTGCTTTACCCGGCATTCCATCTGCGCCGGCGATTCCAGCACCCGCGGAGGTTTTACCATCACCGAGGGTTCCATGGTAAATCCTGATTTGACAAATTCATTGATGCCTTTCGGATATTCGGTACTGGCCAGCGACATCTGTTGTACCATCGGGTAGCTTACGATATTGATCACTACTTCATCCACCTGCCGTACATTTTCAAGGGTATGCTTGGTGGTGCCATCACGGCCACGCAGGGCCGGACTGAAAATCACCGTTGGAGGATTGCTGCCAAATGCGTTGAAAAAGCTGAACGGGCTCAGGTTTACATTTCCTTCCCGGTCGATACTGCTGACGAAGGCAATCGGTCGGGGTGCAATGGCCCCCAGCATATAAGCATGAAGTTCAGCCGTCTTCAGTTCACGCGGGTCGATGGATTTAAATGACATTCTTTGTTAATTGATTGATTTTACGATGCAAAATTCCGAAAACTATCCATTCTACACCCCGTTTTCGTGAAAAAAGATTGCTATTTTTGCGCTCCGTTTCTATCGGGTCTTTCGTTCTTATTATATAAAACAGGTAGTAGCCTGCTTAAATTAATGCGCATGTGGTGTAATTGGTAGCCACGCCAGACTTAGGATCTGGTGCTGAGAGGCGTGGGGGTTCGAGTCCCTCCATGCGCACAAGGATCCGATAGTTCAGTCTTTCATTATGATAAGAGTGTGCTATCGGATTTACATTATTAAATAATACAATATGAATATTGTTCAGGAAAACATCGATTCGTTGAATGCAGTGCTGAAGGTGAAATTATCACCCGAGGATTACAAACCACAGGTGGATACCGCTCTCCGCCAGGTGAAGAAGAAGGTGTCGATGCCGGGTTTCCGCCCGGGACATGTACCGGAGAGTCTGGTGCGGAAGATGTATGGTAAATCGGTGCTGGCGGATGAGTTGAATAAGATTGTGGCCAACTCCGTAGATAAATATATTACGGATAATAACCTGCAGGTACTGGGTAATCCGCTTCCGAAGCCGGAAAACGATTTCGATATGAACTGGGAGCAACCTGCTGAATTCGAATTTGCCTTTGATATGGCGCTGGCTCCGCAGGTGAATCTTACCCTCCCGCCATCCCATACTTTTACAGCCTATGAAATTCAGGTTGACGAGAAAGTAATCGATGAGGAGATCGACAAACTGGCGCGTCGTTTCGGTAATTATACCAGTCCGGATATTACAGATATCGATTGTTCTGTTTACGGCACTTTCCGTGAACTGGATGGCCATGGCGCCGATCTGGAGAATGGTTTGACCAATCAGGCCTTCATGATGATCAATAAAGTGGGCGATGAATCGTCTCGTAATAAGTTCCTGGGGCTGAAATCCGGCGATGCAGTGGTGTTCAACCCTGTGGCTGCGATCAAGGCTGAGGAAGAAGTAAAATACCTGCTCGGAATTAAAGAGGGGAATGTGCAGGAATATAACAAGGACTTCCGCTTCACCATCGAACGTATTAATAAAGTGGAAAAAGCAGAGTTCAATCAGGCCTTCTTCGATCAGGTGTATGGTGAAGGAGCAGTGACTGATCTCGCCGGTTTCCGTGAGAAAATCCGTTCTGAAATCGCTCAGGGTTATACCTACGAAGCTGAACATTCTCTGAAACATGAAATGGAAGATGTGCTGCTCAAAGAAACCGGCCTCCATCTCCCGGATGAATTCCTCAAACGCTGGCTGAAGCAAACCAACGAGAAAATTACCGATGAGCAGCTGGCCCGTGAATACAATCAGTATGCCCGCGATCTGAAATGGCGTCTGATTGAAAATAAAATCTATGCAGATCAGAATATGCAGCTGAATAACGAAGAAATTGAGAATTATGCCCGTGCCCTTATCGCCGACCAGTATCTGCGTTACGGACAGGCGCATATGCTCGATGATGAGAAGCTTAAAGAGCTGACAGCGCGTTATTTAAAGAACCCTGAGTCGGTTCAGCGTGTGGTGGAAAATCTGAGCGGAAGAAAAGTTTTTGAATACCTGAACCAAATCGTTAAGAAGGACGTAAAAAAAGTGAGTCATGATGAGTTTGTGGATACCATGAGCCGTCATATGCACGATCACCACCACTAAGCACCTACACTAAAACACAAACGTATGGACTTCCGTAAAGAATTTACAAAATATGCCGTTAAACACCGCGGTATGGGCAGCCTCGGCGTAGATCAGTACATCAGTTCTGTATATGCCGATTATATTTCTCCAACGATCATCGAAGAGCGTCAGCTCAACGTAGCACAGATGGACGTTTTCTCGCGCCTGATGATGGACCGCATTATTTTCCTCGGAACTGGTATCAATGATTACGTGGCAAATATTATTCAGGCGCAGCTGCTCTTTCTGGAGTCGTCCGATGCAAAACGTGATATTACCATCTATATCAACAGTCCGGGCGGATCCGTTTACGCCGGTTTGGGTATTTATGATACGATGCAGTGGATTCAGCCGGATGTAGGCATCGTGTGTACCGGTATGGCTGCTTCTATGGCGGCAGTACTGCTTTGTGCAGGCGCCAAAGGCAAACGGAGTGCTCTCAAACATAGCCGTGTGATGATTCACCAGCCGATGGGTGGAGCAGAGGGTCAGGCTTCTGATATCGAAATCACCGCCCGCGAAATCCAGAAACTGAAAAAGGAATTGTATGAAATCATTTCCCAGCACAGCGGTAAGGATTATGAGCAGGTTTGGAAAGATTCCGACCGCGATTACTGGATGACCGCTCAGGAGGCCAAGGAGTATGGCATGATTGACGAAGTCCTGTTTAAGACCAGGAAATAAAAAAGTTATTCCGAACTTTGGAACCGGCATATCTTCCTGATGTGCCGGTTTCAACTTATATAAACACCAACACTTGAAGCAGAAACAAGATATAGTTTGTTCATTTTGCGGGCGCGATAAAAGTCAGGCAAATGTGCTGATTGCCGGAATCAACGGACATATCTGCGACCAGTGCGTGACGCAGGCGCAGAGTATCATCAACGATGAGCAGGATCAGAAGCTGAAGAATTCTCTCGGCACCGCATTGACCCTGCCCAAGCCGGTGGAAATTAAAAAGTTTCTGGATGAATATGTCATTGGTCAGGACCATGCCAAGAAGGTGCTTGCTGTGGCTGTGTACAATCATTATAAACGCCTGATCCATAAGAGCAAGCTTTCGAAGGAGGAGGTGGAACTGGAAAAGTCCAACATCATTATGGTGGGCGAGACCGGTACCGGTAAAACACTGCTGGCACGTACCATTGCCAAACTGCTCAAAGTGCCTTTCTGTATTGCCGATGCTACCGTACTGACCGAAGCCGGTTATGTAGGAGAAGATGTGGAGCATGTGCTTGCCCGCCTGTTGCAGAACGCAGATTACGATGTGGCAGCTGCGGAACGGGGCATCGTGTTTATTGATGAAATTGATAAGATTGCGCGCAAAGGCGATAACCCTTCCATCACCCGTGATGTTTCAGGGGAAGGGGTACAACAGGGACTCCTGAAAATGCTTGAAAGTTCAGTGGTGAATGTGCCGCCCCAGGGTGGACGGAAGCATCCCGAACAGAAGCTGATTCCGATCAATACGCAGAATATCCTCTTTATCTGTGGAGGTGCCTTCGATGGTATTGATAAAATTATCAACCGTCGTCTGCAAACCAATGCGATTGGTTATGGACAGAAGGTGGAGCATGATGTGGAAGAGGGAAATGTGGTGCAGTTTGTAAGCCCGGCAGATCTTAAATCCTTTGGTCTGATCCCTGAGCTTATCGGCCGCCTTCCTGTGATTACCCATCTTTCACCTCTCGATAAAGCAGCCTTACGCCGTATTCTTGCTGAACCGAAGAACGCGCTGGTGCGTCAGTACCAGAAGCTGTTCGATATGGAAAATATCAAACTGCATTTTGCCGATGAGGCGCTCGATTTTATCGTGGAGAAAGCTGTGGAATTTAAGCTCGGCGCTCGCGGACTGCGTTCGATTTGTGAGGCAATTATGCTGGATGTGATGTTCGATATTCCCGGATTGAAAAATCAGAAGGAGTTTACTGTTACGCTGGAGTATGCGGCTGAAAAACTCAACAAGTCCAATATCAAGCAACTGCGCGTAGCCTGATTACTGACCGGGTTCTTCTTTTTTCTTCTTCTTCTTTTTCCCGTCCAGTTCGAATGTATATCCGACCCCGAAATTAAACCGGCGTGTATCGATCAGGTCCTGATACATTACGAAAAAGTTCAGGAACTGCCGTGATGCAATCTTTGATTCCATGCCGGCTACAAATCTGCGCTGATCAAAAACGGTGGTGCCGTGCGTAAACGTTTCAAATTGTTCAACACTCAGCGAGAATTCCTGTTTGAAAAATTTATGTTTTACACTCAGCTTCTGGCGCAGTACGAATTCTGAAAATCCGAAGATGCCTTCGTAGTTGCCCGCTTCATCTTCGCGACCGGCCCGCAGCCTGAATCCCCAGTCGGTTTTATTGATCTTCTTCGACAGTAAAGCGTCGAGCATCAGCCGGTGAGAGGATTCGCGGTAGCCCAGTCCTTTGTTTGCAGTGATATAACGGTAATGGAGTTCCGTAGAAAAAAGGTCCGACCATTTGCGGGAAACTGAAATGTTCGGAAAGTAGCGGACCGCCATCAGCGGATCCACATTCCAGCGGGATTCGAGGGTTAACGTCGCTTTCGTTTTCGGAATCAGCTTCTTCTCCAGTTGTACCGAAGTCCATACCTGATTTTCCCACACTACCTGCGCTTTAGCCGGTAGCAGGAATAGGAGGAGGACGATCGACGCGAACGTTGCTTTTATCATCTCCACCGGTTAATAGTAGTAGATTTTTATTTCAGCACAGTCCTTGACAAAGTCAATATGTACAACAGAAACCTTGTGAATTTTAAGCCCGGTGCGTTCCATCAGATCAGCTTTAAGTACGTCGGCTTTATCGTCACGTACGTTTTCGATCTTTTCGTACAGGATGGTCTGTGATTTTTCATTCTTCACCAGCATACCGCCATCCAGAATCCATGCACACAGCATCAGAATCCCGTTCAGGATGGCGCCCTCAAAGTAGGTGCCTTTTACGGTCGAGTTGATGAGTCCCATCGCAATAAACAACAGGAGATAGGTCATGTCCTTCTCCGATATATTCTCAGTTCTGTAACGGAGCAGGGAGAACACCGCGAAGAGACCGAAGGCGGCCCCGAACGACATCTCCACTTTACTGAGCAGATACGTGATAATGTAGATGACTACATTGAACATGAAAAATGTAAAAAGATGGTCTCTCTTTTTATAGTTAGGCAGATAAATCCTGAAGACGATTACACTGACCGCTATGAGGTCAATGAGTAAGCGCATGAAGAATTTTTCTCCGAGTTTATCAAACAGGTCTAGCTCCATAATCAGGCCCGGTTTTGCAGGTTTATAAGGGTTTGTTGTTGTCGTTTAAAGAGATTGTGTTTCAGCTCCGGATGCAGCAGGGTGATGCCTACACAGTATTTGGAGATGGAAAAGGGATGGATGTGCCGGTCTCTCATTAACCGGATAAAGGCAGAAGGCGCTTTGCTGCCCTGCTTTACCTCAGCAATGACAAGGTGCTCGAACATGAACTTCTTTCGTTCATCTTCAAAGGTAATATTGAGATCAAGCGTCATTCTTTCCGGAGGATTCATACTCACCAGCGTAATCCGGTCGAAGCAGTTGCGGTTGCTGAACTGCCAGTGCATCAGCGGATCTCCTGTTTTTTCTCTGAAGAAACGCAATTGTTCAGAAGTCAGTTGTGTGCTGAAAGAGTCGGTGCGGGTGCGTGATTTTACGGTGCGTCCGGTATTGGTTTTGCGTTTCATTTCCATGTACTGAACTGCAGAATTACCGTATTTCCGCAAGCGCAACTTGTAACGGTTTCCACGCTGGTTGTGATGATCGAAGTACAGGCCGAAATCTTTCTTATCGAAGTACAGCGTTTCGTACGGATGTGCCTGTTGACCGTCGATGGTGAGAACGGCATAGGCATCACTCAGGTTTGCCAGCACCTCAGGAAGCATAGACCGGTGAAATACATATTTCGTGTCGATGCGGTTGGTTAATGCCACTTCATCCATCTCCGCAAGGGAAACAGGCTGGTAAGCGTGCAGCAACAGGCGTATATCCACGTTTAATTAACCTTGATGATGGTGATCGTGGGGACTTCCACTTCTGATTGGTTCTTCGTGATTTCCACTTCTTTGATCACGACTTTTTGCTGTCCGAGCGTAGCGAGCGTAGTATCTTCCGTATAGGCAAAAATTTTGTACTTGCCTTTGTTCAGAAACTGAAATTTATAGGTGCCGTCGTAGCTGGTACGGGTCCTGTCATCGATGGTATTGTCGTCCTCTCCGTAAACAATAAAGACATCTTCATCAGGGGCTTCAGATTCCGTATACAGAATCGGAAAGGCGGTGTACTCCCGGAGTATGACCTTACCGCGAAGGAGGGAGTTTCCGCCTTCCCCAGCCTCCTTTTTACAGGCGGAGAAGAGAAGTCCGAGTACGAGAACCGCTGTTATTTTTTTCATTCTGGTGTTGGTTTTCAGGGATACGATTTTACGAAAAAATAAAATACCCCTGATGTTTACTTTACGCAAAGTAAGAACGAAAATTGTTTGGTGCCTTTCGCTTACGCCGTCTGATTTATAGGGTTTACCTACCTTGACAGTTTTATTGATTAATTTCACCTCGCTAAATACCCGTTATGATCCTATCACTTATCGCTGCCGTGGACCGGAAACTGGGCATTGGAAGGGAAAACCAGTTGCTCTGGCACTTGCCGGCAGACCTGAAATATTTCCGGCGTGTGACGTCGGGGCATACGGTGATTATGGGCAGAAAAACATTTGAGTCAATCGGCAAGGCTTTGCCGAAAAGACGGAATATTGTGCTTACACGACAGGAAGATTATGAAGCTCCGGGTTGTGAAATCATGGATGATTTGTTTACTGCCATTAAATCATGCCAGAAGGAAGGTGAGGTGTTCGTAATTGGCGGGGCGGAAATTTACCGTCAGGCGATTCAGGTGGCGGATAAAATTTATCTCACCCGGGTGGATACCGAAGCGATGGCGGATGCTCATTTTCCTGATTTCAGCCTGAGCGCATGGAAACTGATTTATCTCCTGAAGAATAAGGCAGATGCCGATAATGCATACGATTACACTTTTTCCATCTACCAACGGGTCAACTGACCTTTTGTGCGTCGATCATAAAAAAAGCTCCCGTGAAGGAGCTTTTTTTATAAATCGGTTTGTTTGCGGATCAATGACGGATCACCAGTTTTTTCACAGCTTCACCGCAGCGCACATAGTACACGCCGGCCGGCCAATCGAAGGTGGTGAGATTGTAGAATGAACTATATGATTTGCGCTCGATGTTTTGTCCCATGGCATTGAAGATCTCAAGGTCACGTTCCTGCACATCGAACAGCTGAATCTGTACCTGTTCACTGGCTGGGTTAGGGTAGAGGCTGATCTGTGCCGGAAGTGAATTGGATATCTCATCAATTCCGACCGTATTATTGTTGGCGGAGAAGGTAGGACCCTGGATAACGAAGCTTCCGGTGCCGTTGGGAACCCGTGCATACCCCATGTCAGCCAGCTGACCTGTCCAGGAAACCGAATCAACTATCTGCTCTGCAGTATCCAGCAACATGAGTAGTTCGGCTGTGGAGGAAAGCTTAAAATTGGCATGGTAGGGACCCTGGCTGCTGTCTTCGTCCGCCCAGATAATCAGATAATCGTTAGGCTGAATAATGGTGCCTGCGGGAATGGTCCATTTATCGAGATTAACGGGATTGTCAGTCAGGTAAAAACCGCTCAGATCAACAGGGTTTGCCGATTTGTTGTAGAGCTCAATCCAGTCGTCGAATTCACCAAAATTATCGGCCATCGTACTGACATTGGAAGCCATCACTTCATTGATCACAATGGCGGTATCGGCTGATCCCATGGGAGCAACAGTGTAGATGAACACGTTGTGTTCAGCGCCTGCAGGCAGATAGCTTACACTTTTTGCAGTGTTGGCAGCGGCCGCCTGTACATAGTAGCGGACAAAGGTTCCGGCTGTAAATCCGGGAATGGATGCACCATATACACCATCTCCCGCAGATCCATCATCGTGCGCTCCGTCGTCAAACATTTGAGTTTTACTGAATTTGCCTACTATGTTGTCAGAGTAATACAGTTGCACATTGTCGATGCCTGCAGTTGAAGTAACCGTCGCTTTCACTGCTACCTGTTGACCGGCTGCTGGTTGCTGGTATTGAATCCCGGCCGTATAGTACGGTGCATCAGCAATCACAGGTGCTACCTGTTGCATTTCAGTATTGGAGTTCAGGTAGTTTTTGCGGGTTGTAACAAAGTTGCGGAGGTTCTGCATCTCGGTATTATACTGCGCATACGTATACATTTTCTTCGGATCGTTGGTGACTACTGAATCGCACAGTGCTCTGTAAGCATTGAACGTGGCGTTAGTCATAGCGGTGTCGAATTCTTCAGCAACGATGGTACGCATGTGCGCCAGATATCGCTGACGGAGTGCAGGTACATTCAGCAATTTGTTTAACAGAGGATAGTTGACGTTGGTAGCATTGTAGAATACACCCCAGCTGGTTTGCACGGTTTGCTCCAGCGCACTGTTCCCGTCATATTCAATAGGGACGGTGAGACCGGTTTCATCTTCCAGGTGGACATAGTAATCCATCTTCCCTTTCATCACATAGCTATCGTCATCGGTCCAGGCGATTTCTGAGGCAAGGAACCACAAGGTGCGGTCAATGTCCATGTAATTGGACAGCGTATCTTCCAGCGCGGCAAGTGGTGTATTGTTGAGCTTATTGCAAACGGTAACGAGGTAATCCCAGGGTTGAGTGCGGGTAGATTCTTTCAGCGTATAGTACTGCTTATAGGTAGATGTATCTGCAGTAAGGTAGTTCAGCGCCGCTGTACCATCTCCCCAGCCACCCATACCACCACCAGACCCCGGTGGCTTGTCGGCTCTCCACCAGATACCGTTATTGCTCATGAACCATTCTTTGAAGAAGTCTTTGTTGAGCTGCTGCACATTCGTGTAAAGTCCCCAGTTACCCCCGTTCAGGTAAAGCTTGATGAAGCTTGATTTCGCAGTCGGTATGTGCCGGCGTATCATCGTCGTGTAAAATACTTCCCGCATCATACTCGGGTCAGAGGCCGCATTGTTCAGCTTAATAGTGCTGTATCCATCATAGTCTGCACCGGCTTTCCAGTAATCGAGTTCAATCTTGAATGATTTTTTCTGCGAAGAACCGGTTTGCTGATAGCTGGTGTTTCCTCTGAAACGAACCCCAACACTATCCCAACTGGTTCCATCTATGGTAAGGGTGGCCGGTATGTTGGTTTTGGATGTATAGTTATTGGTAAGGGTTGTCCAGAAGTTGGCATTCGGAAAGGTGAGGTCGATGCGGCGAACAAGCGTCTGATCATAGAGACTGGTATGTGGCTGGGTACCGAGCATGAGTTGCCGTCCATCGGGAGTGATGTAGTATTCCCAGGGTAGCGATTGCGCACCGGAAAGAGCAGTAACGGCACTCAGGACCAGTGTTAAGAGTGTTTTTCTATTGTTCATATTGATTTGGAATTCGGCTTTCAGAGATTGATGAATCAAAAGTAGCCCCTTTCCGCAGGATATTAAATTAATGTTATCAAAAGTAGATCAACCTCCTGAAAGTATCGATTTTCGGAGGATTGGCTTACAATGGTATGACGAAAGATCAGACCGCTACCGGTGCTTTGATGGCCGGCCAGGGGTCATAATCAGCGATAGAAATGTCTTCATAGGTAAAGTCGAAGACATTCTTGATCGCAGGATTCAGATGCAATACCGGCAGTGGCCGTGGTTCCCTGCTGAGCTGAAGTTGCACCTGTTCCATGTGATTGCTGTAGATATGCACATCACCAAAGGTGTGGACAAAATCACCGGGCTGCAGATCACAAACTTGCGCAATCATATGGGTGAGCAGCGCATAAGAAGCGATGTTAAAAGGAACGCCCAGGAAAACATCTGCGCTGCGCTGGTATAGCTGACAGCTGAGTTTTCCTTCTGCTACATAAAACTGAAAAAGGAGGTGGCAGGGCGGTAGCGCCATATTGGGGATTTCACCAACATTCCAGGCGCTGACAATGAGACGGCGTGAATCGGGGTTTTTTCTGATCTGGTCAATAAGCTGAGTGATCTGGTCTATATGTCCTCCTCCGGGTGTCGGCCATGAACGCCACTGTTTCCCATACACCGGTCCGAGATTCCCATCGGCATCCGCCCATTCGTCCCAGATGGAAACCCCGTTATCTTTAAGGTATTTGATATTGGTTTCGCCCTTCAGGAACCAGAGCAATTCATGAAATATAGATTTGGTATGCAGCTTTTTGGTGGTAAGCAGGGGAAATCCGTCGGAAAGCCGGCAACGAAACTGATAACCGAAACAGCTGATGGTACCCGTTCCTGTGCGGTCTTCTTTCTTCACACCGTTTTCGAGTACGTGACGGAGCAAATCCTGGTATTGTTTCATGGCCGTTTTTTTGCAAAAGTAGACAGGCAAACGGAAATCCGGATCAGAAATTCTGATGAATAATCAAGATAAAAGAAGCCGTTTGTTAATATTTGGTTTGTTTTTTGGTAATGGAGAGGTAGTTTCGTACCACCGTCATGAAAAAGCTTATTTATCTGGGATTAGTAGCCCTTACAGTGTTTTCTTCCTGCGCCGAAGAAGACACCGCTGACCCTTCCGTTGATCCCCGCGAGAAGTTCCTCGGCAAATGGAAATGCACCGAAACCAGTGGCGCAGTGACCACATTCGATATCTATATCACTTCATATGGTGAAAGTGACTCCATCCGCATTTCAAATTTTGCCAATTACCTGAACAGTGCTGTTGCACTCGGACTTGTAGATGGGAATTCGGTAACCATTCCTCATCAGACCATTGGCGTTACCAGTATTGAAGTGGAGGGAAATGGTACTTATTCCAATCAGGGCGGGAATGAAAAAATCAATCTGGTGTACATCCACGACGGCAACAATGCTACGGCGGTATGTGTGCGGACGAATTGAAAACTGTAAACGAATACTGAATCTTTTCAGCGAAACCTTATTCTTCTTCGGTCACCTGCTCCGGATTTAAAACGGTCATGCGAACAGTATCAACGCTATGCTTAAAACGTTTGATAATCATAAACTCATAACCACCAAATTCTTTCTTTTCATTCACAGCCGGAATGCGTCCGTAAATATTGTTGAGGAGTCCGGATACGGTATCGTAGCTGGGACTCTCCGGCAGGGTAATCGGTAACAGATCGTTGACATCACCAATCGACGCCATCGCATTCACCACGAATTCGGTTTCGCTCTTCTTCTCTACCGGTGGCTTTTCATCATCGTACTCATCCTGAATTTCTCCAACGAGTTCTTCAATGATATCTTCCATCGTCACGATGCCGGCGGTTCCGCCAAATTCATTGGTCACAATGGCCATCTGAATATGCTGGGTCTGGAATTCGCGCAGCAGGTCGTTGATGCGTTTGTTGAGCGGAATAAAATAGGCTGGACGAATCAGGTCGTTCACCCCTTTGAAATTTTTCTCGTGGAGGGCTTTGATGAGGTCCTTGGTATAGATCACGCCGATCACATTGTCGAGCGAATCCTGGTACACCGGCATCCGCGAATAGCCTTCGTCGATGACTTTCTGTACCACTTCTTCCCTCGTTGATTCTACATCGATGGCAGAGATCTTCGTGCGCGGAATTAAAATCTGCCGCACTACACGATCATCAAACTCAAAAACGTTCTGTATCAGTTCGTGCTCGGAGGGTTTGATGGCACCACCTTCTTCCGACTCGGTGAGCAGCATACGGATCTCCTCTTCGCTGTGAATTTCGTTATGATCAGCACTGTGGAGACCGAAGAGACGGAGAATAGTGGTAGATAATCCGTTCAGGATCCAGATAAAAGGGCGCAGTACCGTGTAGAAAATCCGCAACGGAACCGCAACGATCATGGTATAGGTAAGCGGATTACGGATGGCTGCTGTTTTCGGCACCTGTTCGCCAAGTACAATGTGCAGCACCGTAATCAGACAGAAAGCGATGATGATGGAAATCTGATGCAGGTTATCTTCCGGCATTGTAACATGGAAGAAATCGGTGAAACTGCGTACCAGCTTGGCAACAACGGGTTCTCCGATCCATCCCAGCGCCAGACTTGCCAGCGTAATGCCCAGCTGACAGGCACTCAGATACCCGTCCAGCCGATCCAGAATATGCTGCGAAGTACGGGCCACGGGATTTCCCTGATTAGCTTTTATATCAATTTGGGAATGGCGGACCTTAACAAGCGCGAATTCGGCAGCCACGAAAAATCCATTCAGAAAAACCAATAAGGCGGTCAGTAATATATCAGCGATCATTTAGGGGGATAATAGTCCGGTACAAAGATAGAATTCTGCAGGCAGACTCACCCCCGGTCTTCTAAAAGTAATTAACAACGAGTGGATTACCGCAGTTTTTCGTTGTCGCGGTGGCGGTTTTGGTCGCGTTGGGTTTTCTTTTCGAGGTTTTTACGCAGGGCTTCTTCCAGGTTCACACCCGTTTGGTTGGCCAGACAAATCAGCACGAACAATACATCGGCCATTTCATCGCCGAGGGTATCGCCGCTTTCCCCGCTCTTGAACGACTGTTCACCGTACTTCCGGGCGATGATCCGCGCCAGTTCGCCAACTTCTTCTGTTAACAAAGCCATATTGGTGAGTTCGCTGAAATAACGAACGCCAATCGTTTTGATCCATTGATCAACGGTATCCTGTGCTTCCTGAATGTGCATGGTCAAAGTTCGGTTTTTGAATCCATAATAATGGTAACGGGTCCGTCGTTGATGAGTTCCACCTGCATATCGGCCCCGAATTCACCGGTGGTGATTTTCTTGCCAAGTGTCGTTTCCAAGGTACGGATGAAAAGTTCATACAGCGGAATCGCCTGTTCCGGTCGAGCCGCACGGATATAGGAGGGACGGTTTCCTTTCTTCGTGAGCGCATGCAGGGTAAACTGACTGATGAGCAAAATATCACCGCCGGTTTCCTGAATAGAGCGATTCATCTTACCCTCCTCATCGGCGAAGATCCGAAGCTGCACAATTTTTTTACAAAGTGGCTCTATCTCCGCTTCCGTATCTTCCGTTTCGATACCCAGCAAAATCATCATTCCGCCGCCACATGACCGCAATTCCTTTTTATCAATCAATACCGACGCCTTCGACGTACGTTGAATAACGATGCGCATAATTTTTTCTCTTCAGCAAATATAGGAAGGGTTATAATAGCGCTTGCGCCCTGAGCGTTGCCTCAGGGTTACAGAGTTTCAGAGTCGCAAAGTTACAGAGTTACGAAGTTGCTTAGTTACGAAGTTTCTAAGATTAAACCTATTCTCCGTGCCGCTGCGCCCGTTGCGAAACCTCAGGGTTATAAGGGTTAAAATGTTAAAGGGTTAATCCCGCAAGCGAAGCTTGGCGGGAGTTAAAATGTTATAAGAGTTATGAGAATTTCCCCGCGCTCGTTGCGAAACCGCTGCTGCCGCTGCGTTTAAATTTATAATGCGTGGTAACTAAAATTTCCCCGTTTTAAACGACAACGTCTCCCTATCTGTGACCAGATTGACAACATAAACCCCGCTCACCAACTCATTCATATAAATCTCCGTCGTATAATACCCTCCCGCCACCACCTCCGCCGGTTTTTCGATAACGATTCTGCCTTCGATATCAAATAACCGCAACACGCCTTTCTTTCCTTTCAACTGCGCCGCGTTCACATGAATCATGTTCCATTCATGGTTGTACCATGCTTGCAGCCAGGCTCCCCTCTCCTCTGCGGGGCCGGGGGTGAGGCCCACACTTAACGTATCACACGGACTGCCAATTAACGGCCTCATTTCATAATTGGGGTTATGTGGTAAGCCGCGGTACGTGCGATGACCACCAAGTGGAAAACTGAATAACTGAAAATCACAGGCTGCTCCGGCACTGTCAGGATAGTTGATCACCGTTAATGCAGTGTTGACTGGATTGTAATGACCGGCTGGATATGGATATGCATTTCCTGGGTATCTTGACCAAGCGCCAATATAAATTTTACCATCAGGCGCCAGTTTCATCATGGCAACGGAGGCGCTATCCATAATTGTACCTACGAGTGTTTTTGACGTTGCTATATTTGGCACCAGTAAATCATATTGATAGATATACGCTTCATCGATTGCCAAAACACTCATGACGTATAGAAAATGATCATTTGCAGAAAATACAGCGCTGGAATACATTTTGTATGGCCCTGTTGTACTTGGCATTTCAATATTCACCGGGTTTGAAATTATTCCTGTGCAGCGATCAAAATCGTAGAGTTCGATTAAATTTCTCCAATCGCATACAGCCATTTTAGTGCCATCTGAATTAAATACGATATCTCCACCTCCTGTAGTTCTCATTGCACCAATACTTTGTACCGGCAAAGGGGAAATACCATTGGAATCTACCAGATATACATAGAATGCATTGTTAGCTGTAAGATTATAATAATCCCATCTCCTGGTCACCAGCCACCAGTCCTTGCCATTACCATGTTTTACGGCCATTAATGCATCCTTGGTGGCAGTGGTATCGATCAATACATTTTTCTGTGTAACAGCTCCTAACCCATTGTTCAGTTTCAGATCAACAATACTGTAGTATAGACCAAAATAGGGGCCTGATACACCGGCATTGAAAACATAAAATGTACTGTCTGTTACTGATTTTGGAACGATTAAAATATCATGGTACCAGCCCAAACAGATCAATGAATCACCATTTTGCATTTGTTGATGATTCTGGCTGATCAATTTACCTCGCTTTTTTAATGAGCTATGATATGCGGTGGCATTAGTAGAAGATCCATAAAACAATAAGTTATCCTGAGCATCTGCAATAGACACGGAAGCGGTTAAATAAGCCTCACTGATTCCAAAATAGGTAACAGGATTATTGAACACAACACCCGCACTATCTCCAAAGCACCAGACTTTGTTTGAGTATTGGGAATAAGCATCTTTTCCCGGTATAACCAGGATTATTGTTATCATTAATAGTTTGAAGAACTGATTCCTCATTTCAGCTTAATGAATTTTTGTAGCAAGTTCTCTCCATCAGAGTAATGTAAAGTTACAAAATACAAACCGGGCTTCAAACTGGTTAAAGAAAAGGTCTTAGTATAACCAGTATTCAGGATCTCCCGTCCGGAAGGATCGGTTAACAGAATCCGTTCAACCAGATCTTCGTCTGTATAGGTCAATAGAAGCAGATCGGTAGCAGGGTTGGGATGAACAGAAAGAATGCGTTGTTTAACCGATTGAGTAGGCTTTTTAATACGGGCATCACCCAACGGGCCGTCTTCAATTTCCAATTGCAACATAGCTCGGGCAAGAAAGACCGCTTCACCCGCTATCAGATAATGCTGGTAAGCAATCTCAGACAAGGCGCTGGAATCTTCAGCATTTAAAATGGAATCGTTCAGAACGCGTTGCAGGTAAATAGTTAATACAGTTTTTAAATTTGATTCGTAGTAATTCGTATCTTGTAAGGTTTCAAGTAATTCGTATGCAGGTGCAATATTGCCGTGACCTGCCAGTTTTATGATTCGCTGTATGACTCCGATATTGGTGGTGTCCAGCTGATTATAGATATGACGATACATAGTGTCGGTGCCCGTACCTTCCAGTCTTGCCGAATCCAACAGGCAAAATTTATAAAACGATTGCTGATGACTGTAAAGCAGCTGAGTGGCATACTCGCCTTCTAATCGTAAGGAGTCAAATGCCAGTGAAGAATAACCGCTCATGCGTTGCCAGAGCCATGTTTCAGGATCACAACCGGCTCCTTCATCAGCATTTTCTAATGGAGTCAAACCAAACATTGTGGAGTTTAAATTATCCACCGGCGCATTTAGATTTGAATAATCTGAAAGTCCATTATGATACCACGAAATTGGTAACCCGGTAAATCCATCCACCCTAAACGCTGAAGTACCATCCCATTCATTCAAATAGCCGGTTCCATCAGGGGACGGAGTTGGGCTGCCTTGTATTTGACCAATAGAAGCAGGTGTGGAAGGACCCCAACCAAGTGAAATACCCTGATCATAAGTAGTGAATTCGTTTTGCGCCAGGATCACAGCGCCGTTATCACCAACGGCATGCAATCCGAATCCCATTTGATCGAAGATATTGCAGTTTATTCGTGGTGTAACGCTCTCTTGTATCCGGATTCCTGTAACAAGGTGATTTCTTTGGTTTCCACTTATTGTATTGATAAAGCGGTTATCAATAATCCTGCAATCCTGTGAATTTATAGCCTGAATACCGCAAAAAGAACCGAACCTGTCAACATCATAATGGAAACGTATCCGATTGCCTTCGACTCTGATGTTACTTGCCTGATAAAGTGAAATTCCAATTCTGGCATGAAAAATATCGTTCGTGTTATAGCCAATAATATTATCTTTAAACATTGGCTGAGTGCTATAGTAGACCGGCAAGGGGTTCATCAATGAAATTGCAGTTGCATAGTAACTGATGTTTCTGCCCCAGATAGCATCAAAGAAATTATTGCCATGGATATCCAGCGTTACATCTTCACCAAGGTCATACAGCGAAATCCCTCTGTTAAAATCATTGAATTCGTTTTCTGCCCCAATTTCAATTTCATTGTTTTTGTTATTTTCTATTCTTATGCAGGTAGTTTCGATCTTTCCTTCGTGGTCATCTTCATCGGTGCTATTTATTCCGAAAGTGTTTTGTTGGATGAGGTAATCAGCTTCGCCGACACCATAAACTCCATTTTTACACGAAGTAAATGTGTTACCAGCCTGAAAAGCGCCTACCCGTAATAACCTGTCCGAAGATTGAAAATCATTCTTTAAATAAATCGCGCTGCCAGGAGTTGAATTAACTTTTCCGCTAGTTGAATAAGTCAAATTGCTAATATTGTTATTATAAATTTCAGCCCCGCTGTTTACCATAAAGACCCCATAAATAGATTTTTCAATTGTGTTTTGATCGGCTGGAGTCCCGATAATTCCAATCCTTGGCCGCTCTGTATCATACAGATAAAACGCTGAGTGTTTAACTTGCTGGTAAAATGGCGGCAATAGGGCACTATTGGATCTTGTAAATATATTTCCTGTTATTAAGAAGTTATTTTGTGTAACATCATTTACCAGCATAGGATCCTTGAAAATGAATATATCAATATAATTATCTTCAAATGTATTGTTAGTGATGGCATATTCAGAATTGCGGGTGATATTAATTGCATGTACAGCATCCTTAAGAATGCAGTTATTTATGACCAGGTGTGCCGGAATTCTGCCGGCTTTCCTATCAAGCAATATACCCTCCCACATCTCATTCCCGCAAGCACTTATATTACAATTGTTCAGTGTTAAGGTTCTTCGGTCACTTACTTCTATTAAGGCTTTAGGGCCAAATTCAACATTGCATCCAACTATTTCCATATCTATTCCATCCACCAATAAATTGTTAGATGGATCAAGAACATTTGCTAATACTTTAAATTCGCCATTTATCAGTATTGTTGCAGCACCAGGAAAGCATTCAATTCTTGCACTCAAATGATCCCCTGCCCCGGCAGACGTGTAAGTGACATCTATATTAAGTTTCCCATAGCATTCATTTGCAAGGTTATCAGCATGATTATAATACACAGGGTGTTCCCCTCCATCATTAATTGCTATAGGATTTATACCAATTATCCCAGTGCCTGTAATCGGGCAGCAATCAATTACTTCTATCTGAATTGAAGCAGCAGATGTACAGGCAGGCAATGATGTTCCGCTTGCAGCAATAGTTAAAACTATATTGTTAATCCCCACTGATAAAAGGCTATGATCAATAGAGATGGTTGATCCGGTTGCTCCAGGATCGATAGACCAGTCATAGGTATAAGAATATCCTGCTGCTGTGGTAAATTCCGCAACCAGATCTACATCTGTTCCATTGCATACTCTGATATCATCACCCAATGATAAATGATCGACTGGTACGATAACTGTTACTGATGTGCTTTGCCAGCAGGATTGATCAGTAACATATACAGTATAAGTGGTAGATTTTTCCGGATGGACGTTGATTTGATTGCAGAAGGGAGTGTTTTGCGCACATGCAGAGCTTACCAAACCGCTATCTACAGCCGGAGCCCAAATCCAGCTCAGAGAGCCGGCATTAGGACTTGTACAACTTGCGCTTAACTGTATGTCCGCGCTTCCTGCTGCAGGACAAAAAATGATTTGATTTTGGGCATTGATGGTATAATTACTTGAAGTAATTGCCAAATTGGAAATATTTTCATGAACGGTAAGCGTAACCGGGGTACAGGTGCTACAAGGAGAAATAGTGTAAATTCCTGCTGCGGTTGCTGATACCTGATACGTCAGATGATTACTTTGAGCGTTTAAAGCAATAGGGCCCGTTATGCTTAAATTTGGATCCGTGCAGGTTGGAGCGATCGATGTTAAATTGTTTTCAACAACGAGTGTAGTAGAACTGCCGGTGCAAATCTCATCATCCGTAAGCCTTGATATGTCATAAGGCGCGTTTGATTCAAGATATAGTAATGAGAAAGGTGGCATATCAACTGCATCAATTGAGCCTGGTAGTGTTAACCAATTGGGAGACTCTGAGCGCAGCTCATTCAAGTCATCTATTCCTGGTTGCACAGTTTGAGCATCGCCAAGGATTGCATAAGACAAGTCATTCGCGCTGATTAATGTTGAATTAAAATCTGCATTCGATTGGCCGTTCAGCACATTCGTAAACAAATCAATCACTTGAGTAAAAGCACATAAATTCAAGATTAGAATTGCCTGGTGACCATTCGGCTTATTAAAAAGCCAACCATATAATGCTGGGTGTTGGGTAGGGATATTGTTTGCATCTACCAGAAGGTGAGCGTTTGGGAATTCAATTTGCTGAGCGGTAGTTGCATTTTGAATAGCCCTTGCAACGTAATCCAATGATGTGCCAAGTGCAGTAAATTCTCCTTGCCTCGTAACGTAAGAAGTGGGCAACAAGCCATGGCAATTTACCGGATCAAATGCGTTAGAGTTTTCAAATATGTTTCCAAAAACCGCATCAGAAAGCATCGTATGTGTGGTCACTTTCGCAATTTCATCGGTCTCAAGATATGTAAGTGACATTGCAGCATTATAAAGTCCATGCATCCATGTGCCAAGACGAATATCGTCTCCATCATCGAGATTAAACTCAGTAACCCAGATTTCAAAAGGATGGCTGTGTCCAAGATTATAATTTTGAATGGTAGATATAGCCCCAGTTTTTAATTCGTCTCTTTCATTAAAAGGGATGGTTAAAAACTGTTCCTGCATTGCGTTTGGAACGGATGTTCCCGGGCAATTTGTGGTGCCTTCGAATGTATAGTCATGAATGGTAATGGCATCAAGGTGATGGTTTGGAGGTAAATTGTTCAACAATTTATCAAGCCAAAGTCGTTGCCGTCCTGGTCCATTTTCCGATTGCTTTGATCCTACACATGCTATCTTCAGGTTTGACATGCCTGGTGCTGGTATGGATTTTAGTGCCATAGCCCAACCTTCGGCTGCTATCGAGTAGTCATCAACAGATGGAAAAGCTTCTTTATATTGTTCGTTGCCTAAATAAAACTCATTACCGAATTCAACATATCTTACCGCAAGATTGACTTCATTGTATCTGTATAAAGATGCTGCTTCATATTCAAATTTTGAAGTCATCAGGTTCAATGTTATTAACGGACGGGCTGCAATAAATTCGAGGTTTTGAGCAACATAAGCTGGTTCATTTCCTACTCTATTCATCGGTAGTTTAAACTCGTTAAATAGATACTTCCATCCAAAAGGTAAATCCTTTTCAATAATCGGGTAACCGGTTTTCCAATCGACATAATTACTATGCCTGCCGGGAGGAAACCTTAGATGCGTAATTGAGGTTCTACTTAATATTCTTGAGCTCACATCAGCTAATATTTGCCATGACTGAATGGGATTGCCCGCATCATCACATGTAGTTGTATTGTTTCCATTGTAACCGAAAAAATCTTCCTGCATCGTTCTTGTTGATGCAGATAATTGAGCTGTAATTACAGTTGTAGAGGATAGTTGTGCCCAAACAATTTTCTGAAATGATTGCACATTTAGTTTGCTTAAAATCGAACCTGTGAACTTGTTTCCAAAGATAGAGTCTTTACCTAAATCCTTCCAAAGCGTTCCGTTCCAATTCGCAATGGTTAGGTTTGTAGTATCAAATACACCACATCCCAGACTATCCCAGTATACTCTTATTTTTACATTGCTAGAACCGGTGATTCTGTTGAATAGCCAATATCCACAAGTTGATAAATATCCGATTGTTGAATCAGAATTTGAAGTTTCTCCATGATTTCGATTAATGTATTCACATTGAAAAGCGTCCGTTGAATTTGAAGGAGGGCTCATTGATAAAGGGAAAAATCCATATAGTGCCCCCACCGGAAACACAAAAGCCGTATTGCCGATTTTCTTCACCGGACCATCTACAAAACTCTGGTTGCTGGCACCGTTACAGGTGGTGGCCGCTTTGAGGGTGATGACGGAATCTGTGCTGATGATGCCGTTTACAAAGGTGATGGAAGAGTCGATGGTCATAGCTCGGTCGAGTTGAACATTCCCACCATCTTTATTAATTTCAAGTTTACTTATGGCATAAGCAGCGCCCCCTCCGATGGTTTGAGCTTGAGTGCCGGTTAAAATCACTTTGCCCGAACTGGCATTAAAAACAACTTTGTTGTTGTTGATGGTAATATCACCAGCAAAGTAACTGTTTCCTTTGTAGGCCACCTGAATATTATTGCTGCCTGTTGTAAAGATTACTTCTCCGTTGAAGTGGTCTCCCGCATCATTGGCAAACCGAAACGCTCTTGAGGCATCCTGGTTTTCGATGGTTACTGCTGCGTTAAATACATTGCCTCCATAGTTATAACTGTTAGTGGATGCGGTAGTTTTAATAAAGGTACACTCTCCATTAAATGTATTATTTTTTAAGAGGATACTGGGAGAAGTAACAGACATCGCCCCCGGAAAGGTACAAGAATCGATGCTGATCAATGCTGATCCCGTTCCGGTTAATTGGTTCGCATTAGCATTATCCTGCACCAATCCTTTAATTGTGATTCTTCCTGCTGTAATCCCTGTGGAACCTGTTTCAAGGTGGCCTTCTTCTACCAGATCAGCGGTTGTGGTTTGTGCGCAAAAGGTGATACTTCCGGTACTGTGTGTGCAGTTCAGATATACAGTATTGTTGAAAATGGCATGACTGCCCTGTGATACTTCAATGGGGCCGGAGGAAGTGCAGATAAATTCAACGGTGCTGTTGAAGGCATCTGCATTGGTTTGCCCTAACCGTAAAGTGGAACTTCCGCTTTTTTTGATGGTGACCGGTGCATTGAACGTACACCCGCCTTCTCCCCAACCGTTGGAAGTGCCGTTGTGTTCGAAAGAACAGGTTCCGTCGAAAGTGCCGCCGCTGAATTTAATCTGCCCCGTGATGCAATCAATGGTACAGTCAGAATTGGTACCCTGAAAGTAGGCGTAGGTACCACGAATGATCAATGTTCCATTGCTGATGGAGCCACCATTGAGGGAGGCTCTTGAAGAAATAGTAAGTTGACGTGTATTGAGATCAATTGCTCTTCCGGAAATCACCAATCTGTTGATCGATACATTGCTGTTCAGTTGCACCGTTTGGTTGCCGCTGCCATCGCTGATGTTTACTGTATCATTAGTGCTTGGTACACCCGACGGCGACCAGTTGCTGGAAGTAGTCCATGCGGAGCTGGTGTTGCCGGTCCAGGTATAATTACCGGCAAAGGAGGATGTGCTGTTCAGCACAAAGATCATGGCTATACAGATGGCCGCCACGAGCCTGTTGAAGGAGGTGTTCATGGGTAATGAAAGGTTAGGTTATTGAAATGAATATGAAAGGCGAAAAAAGTCCACCTGTAATTTTGAGTTTAATTGGACACAAAGGCATACTCACTGCCCCAGCCGGCACCTACTCGTCGGAGCCGTACTTTGCCAAAGCGTAAATCGGTCTCGGCAAATGTGCCAACGTTGAGGTACAACTTCAGCCCTTCGCGGTTCCAGCTAAATCCGGATGGAAGTCCTGTGGTTACATCATAACCGAAAGTATAATTCACCAGGTTGGTACTATCCGCTTCACTACCCAGTTGAATCTCCACGGCATCCAGATCATTTGTGTCCGGCAGGAGTACAAAAAATACTCCTTTCACCATTCCACCAGTATCCGGTGTCAGACTCACGGTAGCGTCTTCAGGGGTTTGCGCAGCTGCATAGATCGGCGCGAGCAGTATCAAAGAGAATAAAACACCTCTTAATTTCAAATTGAATTTTTTCATGGTATTAAAAAATTTGGTTCACCGAATGTAAACAGAAAATTGGTTTTTGCAAGGATTTTATTGTTAAATTTTGTTTAGGGGGTGTAAAGTAGGGTGGGTTTTAAAGGTTGATAGGTGGAGTTTACATAACCCATCATCCGCCGTAGGGCAGACCATCCGCGCACATCAGTGGCTAAGAAGGGAATCTGCACTTATCTGAAAATATCTTCGTTCCGCAGCATACTCATGTAGTTGTAGTAGCGTTCGCGGTTGATGTCTCCACGCGCTACGGCTTCTTTTACGGCGCAGTCTTTTTCGTTGTCGTGCAGGCAGTTGTTGAACCGGCATTGCTGCATGCGTTCGCGGATTTCTACAAAGTAGTGGCCGATTTCTGCGGGCTTGAAGTCGATGTTGACGAATTCGCGGATGCCGGGGGTGTCGATGAGGTAGCCTCCGAAACTGAGTTGGTGCATCTCGGCAAACGTTGTGGTGTGCTTGCCTTTTAAATGCTGGCGGGAGATGTCGCCGGTTTTTAAGTTGAAGCCGGGTTCGAGGGCGTTGATGAGACTCGATTTACCTACGCCGGAGTGTCCGGCCAGCAGGTTGACTTTATCCTTGAAGATATCGCGCAGTCCGGCAATGCCTTGTCCTGTGTTTGCTGAAACTTTGAAACACCGGTAGCCCAGCGGTTCATAGATGGCAATGAATTCGTCCTGGATGGCTTCGAGGTCGCCGGTGAAGAGGTCGGATTTGTTGAAGAGGAGTCCGCAGGGTATCCGGAACGATTCAGCGGCGGCAATAAACCGGTCGATGAAGCCGGTGGAGGTTTTCGGGAAAGCAGGGGTGACCACCAGCCAGGCGATGTCGATGTTGGCGGCGAGGATCTGGGTTTGCTTGGAGAGCTTCACCGACTTCCGGATGATGTAGTTTTTCCGGTCGTCGATGTCGGTGATCACGCCGGTGCCGTCGTCCTGCAGCTCCCAGGTTACCACATCGCCTACAGCGATCGGGTTGGTGCTGTCGATGCCGCGCAGGCGCAGGGCTCCGCGTACCCGGCAGGAAACGGGCGCTTCCTGATCGCGTTCTACCTGCATCCAGCTGCCGGTCGATTTTAAAACCCTTCCTTTCACCGTGCAAATATAGGCCACCCGACTCGTTTCATTCTATTACCTTTGCAACGCATGTCAATCCAGGTTCAGTCCATCACCAAGCTCTATGGTCCGCAGAAGGCCCTTGATGATGTTACGTTTACGGTAGATCCCGGACAGGTTGTTGGCTTTTTGGGACCCAACGGCGCGGGGAAATCCACCATGATGAAAATTATCTCCTGCTTCATTCCCCAAACTTCCGGTTCGGTTTCGGTAGATGGGTTTGATGTCCGTGAGCAGCCGATTGAAGTCCGCCGGCGGGTAGGGTATCTGCCGGAACACAATCCCCTGTATCTCGATATGTACGTGAAGGAGTTTCTGCGCTATGTGGGAGGTATCCAGCTGGGACTCAAGGACGCCACCAGGCGGGTGGATAAGATGATTGAAATGACCGGACTGGGACCCGAGCAGCACAAGAAAATCGGCGCATTGTCAAAGGGTTACCGTCAGCGGGTAGGACTGGCACAAAGCATGATTCACGATCCGGGGGTGTTGATCCTGGATGAGCCTACTACCGGACTGGACCCCAATCAACTGGTTGAAATAAGGCAGCTTATACGTAACATTGGCCGCGAAAAAACCGTAATACTGTCAACCCATATCATGCAGGAAGTAGAAGCGATCTGCAGCCGCGTGATAATTATTAACAAAGGAAAGATTGTCGCCAATGAAGCCACAGGGGTTTTAAGGCAGCAATCCACCGATGGAAATGCAGTGCTGGTAGAGTTCGACAAGGACGTGGCAGAGGATGCGCTCAACCGCATTCCGGGTGTCGAAAAAGCGAAGCGTACACAGGGAAACACCTGGCTCATTGAAGGCAGGGAAGGGAAAGATATCCGGCAGGAGTTGTTTCGTTTTGCAGTGGACAAGGGACTTACCGTGATTACGCTGCAGAAGCAGGAGTCGAATCTCGAGTCAGTTTTCAGACAATTAACCGTTAATAAATAATCTCTCCCCATAAGTACGCCAATTTCTATATTTGGCGCTTCGAAAAAAGAAATAACTCAATCCCCATAAAATGTCTTATCTCTTCACTTCTGAATCAGTTTCTGAAGGTCATCCTGATAAGGTGGCTGATCAGATTTCCGATGCTCTCATCGATTATTTTCTGGCCTACGACCCTTCGTCAAAAGTGGCATGCGAAACGCTGGTTACTACCGGTCAGGTAGTATTGGCCGGCGAAGTTAAATCGCAGGCATACCTCGACGTGCAGGATATCGCACGCGAAGTGGTGCGCGATATCGGCTACACCAAAAGCGAATACATGTTCGAGGCGAACTCCTGCGGTATTCTCTCTGCCATTCACGAACAGTCGCCCGATATCAATCAGGGTGTTGAGCGTAAGAAACCCGAAGAACAGGGTGCCGGCGATCAGGGTATGATGTTCGGTTATGCCAGCCGTGAGACCGATAACTACATGCCGCTTCCGCTGGAACTGGCGCATCTGCTCCTCCGCGAGCTGGCAGCACTCCGTCGCGAAAACAAAGCGATGAAGTACCTGCGTCCGGATGCAAAAAGCCAGGTGACCATCGAATACAGCGATGATCATCAACCGATCCGCATCGATACCATCGTTATTTCCACACAGCACGATGATTTCGCTGCCGAGAAGAAAATGCTCGATCAGATCACGAAGGATGTGAAGGCAATTCTCATCCCGCGGATCATGAAGAAACTGCCGAAGCGTGTGCAGGCCCTCTTCAACGATAAAATCAAATATCATATCAACCCGACCGGTAAGTTTGTGATCGGCGGACCTCACGGCGATACCGGTCTTACCGGACGTAAAATCATCGTGGATACCTACGGTGGCAAAGGCGCGCACGGTGGTGGTGCCTTCTCCGGTAAAGATCCTTCCAAAGTGGATCGTTCTGCAGCCTATGCGGCCCGTCACGTTGCCAAGCACCTCGTTGCTGCCGGTGTATGCGACGAAGCACTTGTGCAGGTGGCGTATGCCATCGGTGTGGCGAAGCCGGTTGGTTTATATGTGAATACCTACGGTACTGCGAAAGTGCCGATGACCGACGGACAAATCGCATCGATCCTGAGCAAAATGCAGGAGTTCGATATGCGTCCGTACTTCATCGAGAAACGCTTTGCACTGCGTACGCCGATCTACCGCGAAACGGCTGCATACGGACATATGGGCCGTGAGTCGAAGGAAGTAGTAAAGGTGTTCAACAAAGGCAAGAAAACCGAGAAGAAAGTGAAAGTGGTACTCTTCCCATGGGAACGTCTCAATGCGGTAGATGCCACCAAGAAAGCTTTCGGACTCACCGGAGTGGCTGCAGGTAAATCTGCAAAGACAGCTAAACCGGCAGTGAAAGTGGTTGCGAAACCGGCTTCAAATGGTAAGTCAACCGTGAAGAAAGCGAAGGAAACCAAGCAGCTTACTTTGCTGGCCTGATCCTGATACATACACAATAATTAAAAAGGCTGCTTTCAATGAAAGCGGCCTTTTTATTTGGCAAGCTCCTTCTTACTTTATTTTATAGGTCATTGCGAATGACCTTTATCATATGCCATAAAAGTTACAGAATCAAAGGCGGAAAAAGGCGAAATTTGCATCCTCAAATTCTCAAAAAAATAATCATGTCAAACAGAATGTTAAGCGTAGGGTCAGTGTTCCCGGAGTTTAATAAGAAAGCCGTTGTTTCCATCGAAAAAGGAAACGAGTTCTATGAAGTAACTTCCGAAGATCACAAGAAATCCGGTAAATGGATGGTGATGTTCTGGTGGCCGAAAGATTTCACGTTTGTGTGTCCGACCGAAATCGCCGAATTCAATAAAAACTTCCAGGAATTTGCTGATCGTGATGCGATGCTGATCGGTGCGAGTACTGACAGTGAGTATGTACACCTGGCCTGGAGAAAAGATCATGCTGACCTGAAAGGATTGAAATTCCCGATGCTGGCAGATACTTCCAAGTCACTGGCTGAAGAACTCGGAATTCTGGGCGGCGCCGACCGCGTAGCCTATCGTGTAACCTACATCGTGGATCCGCAGGGCATCATCCGCTGGACCTGCATCAATGATCTCTCGGTAGGCCGTAATGTAGCTGAAGTATTGCGTGTACTGGATGCACTGCAAACCGACGAACTTTGTCCGTGCAACTGGGTGAAGGGACAGGAAACTTTACACGTTTAAACGATGTCGGAAACGATCACCCATGAAACCGTGCTGAGTCTTGCGGCTTCGCTGAACGCGGATCCGGAAAAACTCGGTGAAGGCGTAAAGCTGCTGGCCGCGACCGATCATAAATACCTCCGTGATTTCAAAATCAATGTGACCAATGCGTTGAAGTTTGCAACGCTGTCGCAGAAGGAGAGCTATCTCCTGGCGCTGGCGGCGGCGGTGAATGATCAGCAACCGTATTTCAAAGAAGTGTTCGGATCACTCGCGAAAGAAGCGGGAGCCACTGAGGGTGAGATTGCCGAAACGTATGCCTGTGTATCCTTGCTCAGCGTAAACAATGTGTATTATCGCTTTAAGCATTTCGTTAAGAAAGAAGTGTATCAGAACATGCCGGCCGGAATACGGATGAGCATCATGATGACACCGGCGATGGGGAAAGAGTTCTTCGAGCTGATGAGTCTGGCAGTATCGGCGCTCAATGGTTGCGAGATGTGTGTAGCTTCGCACGAAGAGTCGCTCATGAAAATGGGCACTGAGCCTCAGCGCGTATTTGATGCGGTGAGAGTCGTGGCGATGATGCGCGGCATGTACCAGCTCAGCTGAAGGAGAAATTGTAGGACAGAAAAAGAAAGGCTGCATTTTCGCAGCCTTTCTTTTTTATCAGTCGTTGACGCGGTTCAGAAAATCCAATAACGGCAACAGTGCCTTGTACGAAGCCACGCAGGATTTGATGAGATCCTTCGATTTTAACTGTGTCAACGTAAGCGGTTCGGTAGCGATGAAGCTGGTGTATTTCAGAAACTCAGCAGCAGGGTGCTCCGGGTCGATGCCTTTCGGGACGCGTGTAAGTGTGTGTTCAGATTCAAGTGCTCCAAAATGCTTTTTAAAGTTTTTGTCTTTCACGATGTTGAAAAACTCTTCGTGGTTGTATTCAATTTCCTGACGGATTTTCTTCAGCAGCGGAGCTTCCGGCATGTAATACCCTCCGCCGATAAACGATCCCCATCCGCCTTCGGGTTCCACATGCATGTAGAAGCCGGCCTTCACCGATTTCTTACCGCCAATTTTCAGGGAAGCGCCGAAGTTGGATTTATAAGGTTCCTTGTTTTTGCTGAATCTAACGTCTCTGTATATCCGAAAAACACAATCTTTCGGAGTGATGCCGGCCAGGCGTTTGTCGGTCTTTACCAGTTCAGCAATCAGGCGGGTGAGAAAATCTTCGAAATCCTTTTTTGCTGTTTCGTAGGTATCCCGGTTGGCTTCAAACCACTCACGGTTATTGTTTTTACTCAGGTCTTTCAGGAACTTTAAGGTATGTTGCTGGAGCATATTGGGGTTTTGAACAAGTTGGGTGTAAATATAAGTAATTGTTTGTTAGTGATTTAATAAAAAAATAGGGCAAGGTATTTGTGAATGAAGGAACTTTCTTCTTTACATTTGTCTCAACCATAAGGCCTGTGTACATCAACCGATTAACCTGAATAAAACCAACCCCATTTCACTTGCTAACCAACAAATGAAAATCCCTAAGAAGACGGCAAAGACAGTAGCCGAGAAATCTAAGAAGGCTGCGGAAGGAAAAAACCGCAAAATGGAACCTCTGAAATCGAAAGAACTCAAGAATCAGCGTTTTGATGATTTTGATGACGAAGAAGTAGAAGAAGAGGATGATGAAATCGATCCATCCATGATGGACGATAACTTTAAAGGCTTCGATGACGTGTACGACGACGAGGACGACGATTTATAATCCTCTGTACAACGCTCCGCCAATGTGATCTTTTACCGAACCAGTTGCACTATCGAAGACATTAATACTCCCCCAAAAATTTAAGGCTCCGAGGAACGCGAATACAATCGCTTCTTTGAAATTGATCAGTTGTTCATCCGGGACAACCAGCTTTGTATTGCCTTTTTCCTGCATCTTTTCGAGCAGGAAGGAATGATACGCACCGCCTCCGGTCACCAGGACGGAAGCACCGGCAGGCATTGCGCGGAAAACATCCGCATGCCGCAAGGCGATATGTTCGCACACGGTAGCGCTCAAATCCGCCGGACTGCCTTCTTCCAGAAGTGGACGGAAAGACAGTTCGTACCATTCACGGCCCAGCGACTTTGGTCCACTCTGTACGTAAAAGGGCAGGGCGTTCATTTTTTCGAGAAGCGAAGGGATAATCCGGCCACTGCGGGCTAGCGCACCAGCCTCATCATACGCACGTCCGGTACGCTGTGCGAGTTCATTCAACGCCATGTTCACCGGACAGATATCCCAGGCTATTCTTCTTCCGTCCTTCACCAGTGAAATATTAGCGATACCTCCCAGGTTCAGGCAGGCGGTAAATTCAGCGAACAGGAAATGGTCACCAACCGGCACCAGCGGGGCACCCTGACCGTTCAGTGCCACATCCTTTGACCTGAAATCACATACCGTATCCAGGCCGGTTATAGCTGCGATATGGGCACCTGAGCCAATCTGTGTCGTATAACCCCGGGACGGCTGGTGGAAAACGGTATGGCCATGGGAGGCAATCAGAAGGGGGGAAAGACCATGCTTTTTTCTGAACAAATTAATCGTTTCGCCGTATAATTTTCCCAATGCTGCATCGGTTTCAAACACCGAGGCGGCAGGTGCCGAAAATAACGAGGTCAGCCGCTGCGT
Organism: Bacteroidia bacterium; assembly: GCA_046330075.1. GTDB lineage: Bacteria > Bacteroidota > Bacteroidia > AKYH767-A > OLB10 > JAJTFW01. Next base: position 328,006 of record JAXLTL010000002.1, read on the forward strand.
CCAATCCGGGTGATAAGCAATGGTTTCAGCTGCCAGGAGGGTATAACGATACCGCTCTCCGTTGAAATCAAACCTGCAGGCAGCCAGGTCGATTCCGTCGAGTGAGGTGCCGGACATGAGTCCGATCACATCCAGAGAACCGGTGGTAGAAGTGGAAATCATAACTGCAAAGAAAATCTTTCTTTTCAATGGGTTTCACGACGCTGAAAGCTTTATTTTTGACAACCTAAGAAAACTGAATTATGATCTTTCAACTGAGCGAAGAACATCTGATGATACAACAGGCTGCGCGCGACTTTGCGCAGCAGGAACTCCTTCCCGGCGTTATTGAACGTGACGAGCACCAAAAATTCCCTGCCGAGCAGATCAAGCGTCTGGGCGAGCTGGGATTTCTGGGTATGATGGTGGATCCCAAATACGGCGGCGGCGGTATGGATGCCATCTCCTACGTTCTGGCGATGGAAGAAATTTCAAAAGTGGATTCTTCAGTTTCGGTATGCATGTCGGTTAATAACAGTCTTGTTTGCTGGGGGCTTGAAACATACGGTACTGAAGAGCAAAAGCAGAAATACCTGGTTCCCCTGGCCAAGGGGGAAATCATCGGTGCGTTTTGCCTTTCTGAGCCGGAAGCGGGATCGGATGCTACTTCCCAGCGCACTACTGCGATTGACAAAGGGGATCATTATCTCCTGAACGGAACCAAGAACTGGATCACCAACGGCAGTTCTGCCAGTGTGTACCTGGTGATGGCGCAAACGGATGTAGCCAAGGGACATAAAGGCATTAATTGCCTGATTGTTGAGAAAGGAACACCCGGTTTCACGGTCGGACCTAAAGAAAACAAACTCGGTATCCGTGGATCCGATACACATAGCCTGATGTTTCAGGATGTAAAAGTGCCGAAAGAAAACCGTATCGGCGAAGACGGATTCGGTTTTAAGTTCGCCATGAAAACCCTCACGGGCGGACGTATCGGCATTGCATCACAGGCATTGGGAATTGCCAGCGGAGCGTATGAGCTCGCGCTGAAATACTCTAAAGAACGTAAGGCATTCGGAACAGAGATCTCCAATCATCAGGCGATTCAGTTTAAGCTTGCCGATATGGCCACAGAAATTGAAGCAGCGCGCCTGCTCTGCCTCAAAGCTGCCTGGCAAAAAGATAACGGACTCGATTATAACCAGGCCAGCAGTATGGCGAAGCTTTTTGCATCAGAAGTAGCGATGCGTACAACCGTAGAAGCGGTGCAGATCCATGGTGGTTACGGGTATGTAAAAGAATTCCATGTTGAACGACTCATGCGTGATGCAAAGATCACCCAGATCTACGAAGGTACTTCAGAAGTACAGCGTATCGTGATTGCCCGCAGTGTCCTCCAGTAAGCGTATGATAAAAACCAGCCTGCATAATTACATTTTAATTCTTCTCTCCCTCTGGTTGTTGGGGTCCTGTACTCCTCAGCGGAAGCTTGTTTATCTGCAGGGTGATGCGAAGCTCTTCGCGAAAGACACTTCCGGTTTTGAGATGAAGTTGTTTCCGGGAGATATTCTGATGGTGCAGTTATTCACCATTAACCCGGAAGCATTTCCAGGTTTGGGAATGTCGGCTGGAAATAACGAAGGAAACGATAACCGATCAGCCTATGAAAAGGGATTTGTGCTGGATAAAAACGGAATCCTCAATCTGCCGTATGTGGGGGCCATACAGCTCAACGGGCTGACGTTACAGGCAGCTCACGATACCATTGTGCAGCGGTTCAGGAAGTTTATAGACGATCCCGTGATCGTTATGAAGAAGCTCAGCTTCAAAGTATCCGTTTTGGGAGAGGTGAATCGTCCGGGCTTGTATTATGTTCCCAACGAAGAGCTCACTCTGCTTGAAGCACTGGCGATGGCCGGCGATCTGAACAACTTTGCCGACCGAACCAAATTGCGCATTCTGCGTAAGAATGGCTCCGGTACTGATGAGATCGTTGTTGATCTCACCAGTAAAGAAGCCTTCACCGGTGCGAGTAAATACATTTATCCGGATGATGTCATCTATATTCAGCCTACACGGAAGAAAGCCTTTACAGCGATCTCTCCGGCAACAGCGGTGGTTACCTCACTGCTGACCGCTGTGGCGCTGCTTGCAACTGCTTATTTCCGCTCCAAATGAATACTGTTTCGAAGAGATATAAACGTGAAGATGAATTTCAGATTCAGACCATCTTTAATGATCTGATCCGGAAGTGGCATTATTTTTTGTTTGCAGGTATATTTTTTGCCGGACTGGCCATCGTTTATATTAAGCTTACACTGCCGGTGTATCAGGCTTCGAGCAGTATTCTCATTGATGATGAAAAATCAGGTCCTTCAAATATCACAGATTTCCTTTCCAGCGATTTGTTTGGCACAAGCCTGAGTCTTCCTACTGAAATTGGTATCCTTCGCTCGCGTACGGTGATGCAAAAAACCATCGACCGTCTGAATCTGAGTGTTCAGTACTGGAATACGAGTGAATTTCCGGCCTGGCCCCTGTATCAGCGGAGCCCTATCAAGCTAGAAACCGATACGTTTGTAAGAGAGTTCAAAGATCTTTCCTTCGATGTGAAAATCGTCGACAAGGAACATTACGAAGTCGAAACCGAATACGATGGCGATAAACTGCCCTATTTTTCATTTAGCAGGAAATGTAAGTTCGGTGAGACCGTTAAAACGCAGTATTTCAGTTTCCGGTTATTCCGGGTAGATTCAATTCCTGTTGAAGAAGGAAATACCTTTGAATTTAAAGTGAGATCCAGCACCAAGCAGATTGCTGAAATGCTGGAGAACCTGACGGTGGAGGAATTGGATAAGGATGCGAATATTGTTACCCTGAAGTACCTTGATGTGGTGCCGCTTCGTGCACTGGATGTGCTGAATACCATTGGTAAAGTGTACATTGATCTGGATGTGGAAGATAAGGCAGAAGTTGCATCGCTCACATTGAAATTTGTAGACGAGCAGCTGAACAGCACCGGCTCTATGTTGAGTTCAAACGAACAGGAGATGCAGGCCTTCAAGGAGAAAAACAAAACCGTTGACCTGAGTGAAGAGTCAAAGGCGGTATTGCAAAAGCTCAATGAACTGGATGTTCAGCGTGTGAAGAACAATATCGAAATTGCCTCTCTGGAAAACCTGTATCAGTATGTTATCCGCAATGAGGATCTCACCAACCTGGCGCCTACGAGTTTGGGTTTGCCCGACCCGCTGCTGGTGGAACTGATCACCAACTTTCAGGCTTTACAAACAAAGAGGAAGAGTATTTCCTATGGTGTTAAAAGCGATGCGCCTGCAGTAAAAGTGATGGATCAGCAGATTTCTGAAACCCGCGCGGCCTTGATTGAGAATATCCGGAACATTCAGCAACGGCTGAATCTTACTAAAAATGCGCTGGGGAATCAGATCGGTCAGTATGAGGAGAGTATCAAGCAGGTACCGGAAATGGAACGTCAGCTGCTGGGTATAAAGCGTAATTTCGAAGTAAACCAGAATATTTATACTTATCTGCTTCAGAAAAAAGCAGAGACCAGTATTGCGAAAGCGACTGCCGTCTCTGATAATAAAATTCTGGATGTGTCGGCACTGGCAGATGAACCTGTTGAGCCCAACAAGAAAATTCTTGCTGTTTTGATCTTCCTGCTAACGATTATCATTCCGACAGGATGGATTACAATTGGTAATCTGGTTCGCACTACGGTGGTGAGCAAGGACGACATTACCATGCTGACTGAAGTACCGGTGATCGGTGTTGTTGGTCATTCAGCAGAACAGAACAATCTTGTCGTTAACAAGCGTCCGAAGTCGGCTATGGCGGAGGCTTTTCGTACCATTCGTACCAATCTTCAGTTTTATGGAGCCGGCGATGGATGTAAAATCATCCTGATTACTTCTTCTGTAGGAGGGGAGGGTAAATCCTTCGTTACGCTGAATCTCGCTTCTGTACTCAGTATGCAGCAGAATAAAGTTGTAGTGATCGGACTGGATCTGCGGAAGCCGAAACTGTATCAGGATTTCGGCTGGAAGAACGATATGGGTGCATCGAATTATCTCGCCGGCGGAGCATCGCTGGATGCCGTGATCCGGAAGACAGAAGATCCGTTTCTGGACATGATCATTTCGGGACCTATTCCTCCCAACCCTGCTGAATTATTGTCAAAGCCTGCCATGGCGCAGATGATTACGGAACTGCGTAAACGTTATGATTTTATCATTATTGATACTCCTCCGGTGGGTGTAGTTTCGGACGCTTTTTCAATTATAAATTTCAGTGATGTAAATATCTATCTTGTCCGTCAGGGATATTCGAAACGTGAATTCCTGGATACGCTGGACGAATTGTACAAGGAAGGTAAAATTCCCAATGCCTGTATTCTCCTGAATGATTCGGATTTCAGTCGCGGTTATGGTTACGGCCATAATTACGGATACATCAACGGTAACGCCGGGTATTACGACTCGCAGGACGAAGAGGAGGAAAAACGTAAAACCGGCTGGCGTCGTTTTATTCCGTTCTCCTGATCAGGCTGATATTTTCCACAACCTAAGAGTTCATGTCTCCCTGCACGCTTAAGTGGGAACGCAGATGACGCTGATTCTGCGGATCGGCGCGGATTAAATGCGTCTTTAGATTGAAGCTTCCTTGCTGAATCTAATGGAAGGAAATTCAATCGCTAAAAGCTTCCATCAGCACTTCCATCTTCGAGCCTCTGGAGCCTTTGATGAGCAGATGGCCTGTTGTAGGCTTGTTGGCTTTGAGCCATTCCTTGCAGGTTGTTGAATCGCTGAAATGCCGGCTGCCGAGACGTTGGGCGATGTCTTTAAATAAGCTTCCTACCAGCAATACATTTTCACCTCCGATGCGAACTGCAGTTTCAGCGATGCGCTGATGTTCTTCCGGAGCGGTTTCTCCAAGTTCCAGCATTTCACCCAGCGCAATGATTTTGTTGCCGCTGAAGTGTTTCTCGAAATTCAGCAATGCAGCCTGCATGCTGCTCGGATTGGCATTATAGGTGTCCTGAACAATGGTGAGGTTGCCTTTTTTGATGACCTGTGAACGTTGATTGCCCGGCACGTACTGTTCAATAGCCTCCTTGATGTCCTGTGCCTCTACGCCAAACTGACGACCTACTGCTACGGCGCTTAGCACATTGTCGAGGTTGTAATCACCGGTGAGTTGAGTTTTGATGCGCAGGTGGAAGGGTTTCATGATTTCCACTTCCAGAAATTCGCTGCCACTGTCGATGACACGGCCGCGGTATTGCACCGTTTCGGAAGTGCCGTACGTGATGATATTATCATAGCCATGCAGCACTTCCCGCAATACAGGATTGTCGAGCTGAATAAATATCAGTCCGCTATGACTGCGGAGATAATCGTACATCTCACCCTTTCCTTTCTTCACACCTTCAGGACCTCCGAAGCCTTCCAGATGTGCTTTACCGATATTGGTGATGAGTCCGAAGTCGGGGCAGGCGATGTTACAAAGAGCGGCGATCTCCCGCTGATGATTGGCGCCCATCTCTACCACAGCGAAATCGTGGTCTTCGTTCAGCTCCAGCAAGGTCAGCGGAACACCGATATGGTTGTTCAGATTGCCACGGGTATAATGCGTGGAAAACTCTTTGCGTAACACCGCTGCCGTTAGTTCCTTGGTGGTGGTTTTTCCATTGCTGCCGGTGATGCCCAGCACGTTGATGTCGAGGCGATGGCGATGGAAGGTGGCCAGTTGCTGCAGCGCGGTCAAAACATCCGGTACCCGCAGCAGGCGGGGATCGTCACCGGCGTCTTCGTCCACCACGGCATGTGAAGCGCCCTTCGACAAAGCCTCCATCGCGAAAGTATTGCCATTGAAATTCGGGCCTTTCAGTGCGAAATAAATGCAATCGGCAGGGAGATTCCGGGTATCGGTGGAAACGGCGGGATAACGCTGGAAAATATCGTAGAGTTGCTCGGTGGTAGTCATGGAACAAAGGTAATTGAAAGAGGGCAGAAGGCGAAGGGCCGACGATGACTATTGAGTGGAGGAGGAGTGATTCTTGTCCGGCCAACAGTATAAATAACAGAAAGAAGCGAATTGGAATTTGTGGTAGTTCTAATACCTTCTTGCTTAACGCTTCGTCAGTAGAGATAGGTCACCTGTTTATTTGTTTCTGATTAATCGTGCCTGATACTTCATCTTATTCGTAGTTATGTGTAGAAAATACAACCCGGATGGAAGATTGTTCAACCAAAGTTCATTTGACACATATTTGAACAATCCTTCTTTAACTATCCGACCCAGAGGATCAGTAAGCTGATATATTACTCCGTTGGCTGTAGGCTTGAAAGGCAGCTCAACCGTTACTACCTGTTGTGACGGATTAGGATACACCTTTAATGGAATGGCCTCAGGAGCTTCAGTAATGCCTATGGAAAGTGTATCACATGCGCTGCCGGTTTTAGCTCCCAGACTGAGATTAACACAATTGGGTAGACCAAGATAAGTACGATAACCGCCAAGGTGCTGACTAAGTCCGGTATAATTACAAGCCAAACCGGCAGAGTCAGGTTCATTGATAACACTTAGGTGTGTATTGAGGGGAGAATAAGCAGTGTCAGCAAAGGGATAACACTGCATCAAAGACTCGCACCACCAGTCAGACCTGTAAATCTTCCCATTGGGTGCAAGGCGCAAGGCTGCTGAAACAGTAGTTAATGTATCTATAGAATCTATAACCACCTTATGATTCCAGGCGAGTGAATCTTGCAAATCTATCTGATATAACATTGACGGTGGGGTCCAAAAACTGGACAGATAGAGGAATCGGCCACTTGCACTCAAAGCACCTTCCCAGCAAACCACCACCGGCTGATTATCTCCGTTGTAAATAATCTGGTGATTGGACAATACACCCGTACAACGATCAAAGCTAAAACGCTCAATCACGGAATCCCCAATTCCTCCAATCCCGATAATATTTTCACCATCTAAAGCTGCTACCAAACTATAATTAGATGAATTTACAGGTTTGCCTATTTGTTGAGTAGTTACTCCGCTAAACCCTTGTGGTGTTAACAGTATCTTATAAAAGAAATTGGTGGTTGCCCACCATTTCCTAAATAAAATCCACCAATCTCTGCCATTCCCATGTCGAATGGCAGTCATTCCATCACAGATATTTCCGTAGCTCAGTACATTGTTTTTCGTAACTACTTTGCCCAATCCATTATTATAAGACATATCTACTACTGAATACGATATACGGGCACCACTGGTTGCCATGCTATGAATAACTGCGAACTTTTGAAGACTATCGGGCCAGGGCAGAATCATCATTTCATGATACCAATTGGAGCAGGAAATGGTATCACCGTTTTCCATGGTCTGATGTTGCTTATTGTAGATACGTCCATTTTCAATTAATAATGGCATATTGTAAAGTTCCAGGTCAGGGGATGCAGCATAAAATAAAAGTTTTCCTGCTGAATCACTGATGGCCGCACAGCTTCCTCTTGCATTCACCGCTGTCTGGTAAAGAGAATCTACACCGGTGGAGCTGAAATGAATACCGCAACTATCACCCAAAGCCCAGTTCATATTAGTGAACTGAGCATTGACGTTGGCTTTAATCAATAGTAGAATAATTAAAAGACGTATTCTCATGGAAGCTTATATGCTCGGGAATGTACTAGCCCCCTAAATGACTGGAGGAATTCGCCAAGTCGAATTAGAACCATAAATTTAGGGAATTATGACAAGAGTCAAAAGAACATTCAGTCCTGAGGAGCGCCTGAGCCTCATTCAGGAGGCCTCCAGAGAGGGATTTGCCCAGACATGCCGGAAGTATAACCTGGCACCGTCATTGTTAAACAGGTGGAAGAAAAAGTACCTTGAGCAGGGTTTGGGGGGCTTAAAGCCTAGTCGTGTGGCAGTTGATCCCAAAGTAAAGGAGTTGGAACAAGAGAACGAGCGGTTGAAGAAGATCATCGCACGTCAGGCATTAGAGCTTGAGGTGAAGGAGGAGCTTTTAAAAAAAACTCCTATCCAAATCAAACGAAAGTAGCCATTATGCAGGCGTATATAGGTAAGGCGAGCACAACGGATCTGATGAAGTGGCTAGGAATTCCCTCCAGCTCCTATTACTACAAGCCCACAGAGGGTAAACCGGGCCGAAAGCCGAGTACGCATACACTCTTCAAGAATGAGTTGGTAGAGAATCAACAAGTCGTAGCGGAGATCAAAGGCATTATTCTGGGACCTTACAATGCATATGGCTATCAGAATGTGACGGCAGAGCTTCGGGAAATGGGATATTGGATTGACGATAAAAAAGTGTACCGGATCATGGATGAAGAAAAGTTGCTATTGGGGAAAGTTATCCGGACAAAGGGCAAGAGAGAGAGGGTTCAGTATCGCAAGGTCGAAGCCTCCCGCCCAATGGAGTATTTATGTCTTGATATCAAGTATGTCTGGGTGCACGGAGAAAGCAGATGGTATTATCAGCTGTCGATTATGGATATATACAGCCGAAAGATCATTCACTGGATATTCCAGTCCAGTGTACGAAAAAAGGATGTGATAGATATGTTCCGGTATCTGCATCTTAAATATGATTTAAAGGGCGTAATTATCCGCAATGACAATGGTTCGCAGTTCCTGGCTAATGAAGTCAGACGCACATTACAAGAAATGGAAGCGCGTCAAGAGTTTACCCACGTTGCTACACCCGAAGAAAACGCCTATATTGAATCCTTCCACAGCATCCAACAGAGGGAATTATATTGCCGATATCAATTTCTAAGTTATTATGAAGCTAAGAAGCATATTGAAGATTACATGCATTGGTATAATAATAAACGAAAGCATAAAAATCTGGGCCGCATTACGCCTCAGCAAAAATGGGATCAAGGAATGGCTTTGTCAACTCTTATGCAGAGCACCTTTGCAGCGGATGATGGCTTGTCAAGGCCGGTTGATACCGCTGTATCAAAACCGACAAATCAACCGCTCGGCATGAGCCTTGACAAGCCCGCAGCCGATGCCTACCTTTGCATAACAGTTGACCAAAGCCATGGACAGCACTACTAATGAAAATCATAGAATCTCTCCAGTTAATAGGGGGTTGCTACAATGATACATGTAAATATATTAAGGAAAATTGGTTGGCAAATTAATTATTGTAATAAGTTGATAATAAAATTGTTAAAATGGAAGTGCATTGGCTTGCATCGCATAAAATTTACAAGGGATAATTAAGGTAGCATTTCAATTAGCACCAGAGAAATTGGTTAGTGGTTTATACTGTTGTTGGAATTCCTAATCATCATAGTAACACCTCCAAAAATTCGAACTGGGAAAAAACCTTAACCTGATCACTAGCACTCCAGCATAATTGAACTTTTAACTCCGCCATTTGTCGTGGTGCTCAATGGGCGGAATGTTTTTCACCACTCTCCTGCATACCGCAAGGGATCTCCGGAGGAATGTAGGAGGCAGGCATGATGAAGGGCGTTGATCTGCCGGATATGGTGCAGGTCATGTGCTACCCAGTTAACAAGGAACATCTTCGCCGATAGCGGACCAAATTTCGGATGTGCGTGAGCGTTATCCCATTTCGCATCGTTGAGTTTCTGAAGCCATCGGATAGAGCGATGACGTTCTTTCAGAAATTCTTCCAGTTTCTTCTCATACGATTGTTCGCTGTAACTTCTGGAAGTTACCCATCCTTCCGGATCAATGGCCGGTAAGGGAGCTTCCGGTAGGGTTAATACATGCTCTAACCGTGCTCTGAAATCTTCTTTCTCTTCATCTACCATATGGCAGAGGATTTCGAGGAGATTCCATTTTTCAGGCGCCGGACGGAATTGTACATCCTGACGCTGGCCGATGGTGAAAAGTGAATCGAACACAAGTCTGTTCAACGCCAGTTGTTCGATGAGAGGGGTAGGGTTGAAGTCCAAGGAAAGGGAGGTTGATGAGTAGCTTGTAAAATTACAATTGCCCTGCTTCTTTCAAAGGGTTCGGTCCTTTTTTTTATCCGGTGAAAATTACGGGGGTGAAACTGTCCGGTGAACGGCCATAAACTGCCGGTAAAAGAAGAAGGCTGCCCCTGCGGACAGCCTTCCTTTCTGAATGTATTCGGGGAAGAGGCTTAATACATGCCTTCCATTCCGCCACCCGGCATAGCAGGAACAGCGGGTTTGTCTTCCTTGATTTCGCTGAGTACGCACTCGGTAGTGAGGAGCATACCTGCGATAGAAGCAGCATTCTCCAGGGCTACACGGGTTACCTTGGTTGGGTCAATTACACCGGCTTTGAGCATGTTCTCGTACACGTCAGTGCGGGCATTGTAACCGAAGTCGTCCTTGCCTTCTTTCACTTTCTGAACAACGATGGATCCTTCGATTCCTGCGTTTTCCACGATCTGACGCAGCGGCTCTTCGAGGGCGCGTTTAACGATCAGTACGCCGGTTGTTTCATCGTCATTGGCTCCTTTGAGTTTCTCAAGTGAAGAGATGCAACGGATGTAGGCCACGCCACCACCCGGTACGATTCCTTCTTCTACCGCAGCACGGGTAGCATGTAAAGCATCGTCCACACGGTCTTTCTTCTCTTTCATCTCAACTTCAGTAGCAGCACCAACATACAGTACGGCAACGCCACCTGCGAGTTTTGCCAGACGCTCCTGGAGTTTTTCTTTATCGTAATCAGAGGTTGTGGTTTCGATCTGTGCTTTGATCTGGTTTACACGGGCTGTGATATCTTCTTTTTTACCGGCACCGTTAACAACAGTGGTGTTGTCTTTGTCGATGGTAACTTTCTCTGCTTTGCCGAGGTAAGTGATGTCAGCTGCGTCGAGTTTGAAACCACGCTCTTCGCTGATAACTGTTCCACCGGTAAGGATCGCGATATCTTCCATCATCGCTTTGCGGCGATCACCAAAGCCCGGAGCTTTAACAGCAGCGATTTTCAATGAACCACGCAGTTTGTTTACAACGAGGGTAGCCAGTGCTTCACCATCTACATCTTCGGCAATGATCAGCAGTGGGCGACCGGTTTGAACCACTTTCTCGAGGATCGGCAGCAGTTCTTTCATGTTGCTGATCTTTTTGTCGTAAAGGAGGATATACGGGCTCTCCAGTACCGCTTCCATTTTATCAGCGTTGGTGACGAAGTATGGGCTGATATAACCACGGTCGAACTGCATACCTTCTACTACTGTTACAGTAGTTTCTGTGCCTTTTGCTTCTTCAACAGTGATTACACCTTCTTTCTTCACTTTCTCCATCGCCTCAGCGATGAGTTTTCCGATTTCATTGTCATTGTTGGCAGAAATGGTAGCTACCTGCTCAATCTTCTGATTGTCGTCGCCCACACTCTTGCTCATTTTACGCAGTGATTCCACTACGGAAATAACGGCTTTGTCGATACCGCGCTTCAGGTCCATTGGATTGGCACCGGCTGCTACGTTCTTCAGACCGGCTGTTACAATAGCCTGAGCGAGAACAGTTGCTGTTGTTGTACCGTCACCGGCAACGTCAGCGGTTTTAGAAGCCACTTCTTTCAGCATCTGTGCGCCCATGTTTTCAACCGGGTTCTTCAGCTCGATTTCTTTTGCCACACTCACACCGTCCTTGGTGATGGAAGGTGCGCCGTATTTCTTGTCAATGATCACATTACGGCCTTTGGGACCGAGGGTCACTTTCACTGCATTTGCCAAAGCGTCTACTCCGCGCTTTAATAAGTCGCGTGCTTCGAGGTTGAAAGAGATTTCTTTTGCCATGGTTTCTTATTGGATTTTTTGTTTTTTAGTGATGGTTGTTTAATCAGATTACTGCGAAGATGTCAGATTCACGCATGATCAGCAGCTCTTTGCCGTCGACGCTGATTTCAGTTCCGGCATATTTTCCGTACAAAACGGTATCGCCCACTTTAACGGTCAGGGGTTCATCCTTTTTACCATTACCTACAGCTACTACTTTGCCTTTCTGGGGTTTCTCTTTCGCTGTGTCAGGGATGATGATGCCGCTGGCGGTTTTCTCTTCTGCCGGTGATACTTCCACGATCACGCGGTCAGCCAATGGTTTGATACTAACATTACTCATGATGCTTGATTTTATTTAGGTGTTTTTTGAATTGTGTTGATATGGGAACAATTTCCCGAACGCCCGATTACAGGGATCATGCCAATCGGGAAAAAATGAAAAATGCTGTCAAAATTTCCCGTTCCGGTGAATTTTTGACAGCATTTTCTGGCCAGCTTGTGGACAAGCTGTCAGCGTAATTATTGAGCAGGTGCCGTAGCTGGCTGTCCTGCTGGTTGACCTGCTGGTTGACCGGCAGGCTGTGCAGCAGGTTGTGCGGCAGGAGCACTGGGAAGTGCAGTATTCTGCATTTGCTCTTCTATGATAGACGAACCTTCGCTCGTGGATGCACCTCTTGGAAGTACAAAGTTGCCGGCCATTGCCAGTACCAGCATCCCAATGGCAAAACCCCAGGTCAGTTTCTCAAGGAAATCCGTGGTTTTGCGAACCCCCATAATCTGGTTGGATGCCTGGAGTCCGGATGCAAGTCCGCCGCCTTTTGAATTTTGAACCAACACAACAGCGCAGAGCAGGATGCTGACAATGATGAGCAGTATGACAATTAATGTGAACATAATCGAATCAGGAGTTAGATTTTTTCTTCAGTTCTTCTATAAGGGCTGCAAAGTAACGGCTTTTTTCGGGGAATTTCAAGCTTAATTTCTGATAGAATGAAATGGCCTTTTTGAAATTACCTTGCTGGGCATAAATACTTGCTAATGTTTCAGTTACAAGATCGTCCGGCTCAAGAATTGACTTTTTGGCCATGTTAGACGGACTGTAGAATGTGCTCTTGGAGGGGGTGATCCGGGGCTCTTCACGGATAAATTTGTCGATCAACTCACCCGCCGGTACACGTGGTTTGGGCGGATCCGTATCCACCAATGAAGGGTCTGGGATCGGTTTTCTGGGAGGAATGATCTCTCCGGTGAATATGGTTTCGGCTGCCTGATTTTCTTCGGGGACCGTGGATACGCCGGGCTGATGCTGTTCCGGTTCCACTGCCGGACGAGGATCTGCTGAAGTAACCGGCGCGGCATATACCTGAACCGGGGTTTCGGCAGCAGTACTGACCGGAGTATCCATCGCTTCGGATTTCACGAAAATGAACTTCACATGGGCAACCGGAGAACCGGCTCTGGTATCAGCAGTCGTATTTTCGTATATGCCTGCCGTTAGAGAAGGCGCCGTTTCTGCTTCCTGCGCTGGAGTTTCTTCCTGACGTTCAGCCACCGTTGTAAAAGCAGGTGATTCCGCTGATTCCGGATTACCGGCCGTTGCAGTCTGAACTGCTTCGGGTACCATGGTTTCTGCAGCGGGTGTCGGTTCTTTCTTTTCCTCCGGCGGGTGATTCAGCTTCAGCCAGTCACTGAAGGAATGAATTTCACGGGTGTGGGTGGTGTAATTCTCTTCGGTGTGTCCGTACGTTGTTGGTGTATCTGGAGCAGGCTGCTCAGTAAGCGGAGCAACGTCTGCGGCTTCGATTTCTTCCGGTAACTTATCGTTGAAATATTCTGAATTCCGTAATCGGGATTCAGCGAGGCTTTCCCGGATAATATCTTCCAGCGGATCCTGTGCCTGCTCTTCTGCAGGCGGAGGTGTTGTTGCAATTGAGTTAACGGTTTCAGCAGGCGGGTTTAATTCTGCTGCTGCGGGGACGAATGCAGGAAGGTCCGTCAATAAGGATTCCGGTTCTCTTTCAGCCGGTGTTTCAGCTGCCGTGTACAACGTGCTTTCCGGTAATGCAGCGGTTTCAGTAGGTTCCTGTTCGGATGTTTCTGTGGTTTGTTCTTCGCCGGAAGGAAAAACAGAGTCTGCAGGTAGGTTTTCAGGCTCCTGCCAGAAATTGAGTTCTTTCAACCGTTGGTTGACGATTTCTTCCACCGACATTTTGGCTTCGTCCGTTGGCGCTTCGTATTCAGGGAGTGAAGAAGTGATTTCCGCAGCCACAACCGGCTCAAAAACGGGAGCCGGTGTTTCATCTGTTTCCTGAGCCGGAACGGCAGGGGATGCTGATTCGTAAATACCGGCCATGACATCATCGCTGGTCGGTCCGTCCGGTTCCGGATGAATAAGGCGGAAGAGACGGGTGCGGTCAGGAGCCAGCGACGCAGTGACTTTGAGTTGTTGCGGGTATTGTACACTGTCATTGACAGCGAGCTGTTTCAGATAAAGGTAACGCAGCGGCTGGCAGTACGGAAACTGTCCCGCTAGCGAAGCAATACTGTCTGTGGAGACAGTAGCTGTCAGCTCGGGATGCCGTACCAGGTCCAGGAATTGCTCTCTTGTCATTACCAGTTACTCACAGATTTATTAAAGATGTCGTCAATCAGCTGACGGTTGATTTCGTCGATCAGACTCAGCTCAACTTCTGTCAGATTTTTTTTCGCGTCGTAATCGGCGTAGCGTGTAAAAGTAGTCTCAAAATTCTGTTTGGCATCCTTGGTATTGGTGAATTTTACGTATACGCTAATGGTCAGCCGGTTCAGGGCAGCCGTTTCTGTTCCCTGAATCGCCACCGGAGCAGTCCGGTAATCAGAAATATAGCCTTCGAACTGGAGGTCGCCATCGCGGTCTGCCTGGCGGAGATTGGCCAGCGAGATGAACCGTTCTTTCAGTTTTTCGGTGAACGCCTGACTGAGCAATGGCTGCACCAGCTGGGCCCGGTTGGGGAAGTATTGCACTGAAAAAGACTTCACTTCCGGGGAGATGGAAGCGCCGGTAAATGAATAGACTCCGCAGCCGGAAATAATTCCGACCATCCCTAACAGGAAGGCAGCTACGAAGTTCTTCATTCCTTGATCTGGTATTCGTTGATTTTGCGGTAAAGGGTGCGTTCGGAGATGCCAAGTTCACGGGCTGCTTCCTTGCGTTTGCCTTTGTGTTTGGAGATGGCTTTGCGGATCATCTCTTTTTCTTTTTCCGCGAGACTCAGCGTTTCATCCTGCATCTCGGTATGCCCTTCAATTTTGATGGGCTGCGTGCTGAGTGTTACACCGGGTTCGGTTTCGATGATTTCCGAACGCCGCGGAGCAGGATAAATTTCATCGGAGAACTCTTCTGTTTCAGGGAGGTTGACTGAACCGCCATTCATCAGCGTTGCCACTACTTTCTTGAGCTCGGTGAGGTCTTTCTTCATGTCGAAAAGTACCTTATAGAGGAGTTCACGTTCACTGAATTCTCCTCCGTTGCGGGCTTCGTCGCGCAGTACCATGGGCAGCGCTTTCGATTCCTGCCCGGGAAGATATTTTAAGAGGATATCGGCCGTAATTTCTTTTTTCTGCTCGAGGATGGAAAGCTGTTCCGTAACATTTTTCAGCTGGCGGATATTTCCGGGCCAGCGGTATTCAACGAGCAAGTGCTGCGCTTCGGGCAGGAGATGAATGGTGGGCATCTTGTACCGGTCGGCGAAGTCAGCCGCGAATTTCCTGAACAAAAGATGGATGTCTTCCTTGCGTTCGCGCAGTGGCGGCACATGGATGGGTACGGTATTCAGGCGGTAGTACAGATCTTCTCTGAATTTGCCGCGTTCAATGGCTTCGGGAATATTCACGTTGGTGGCAGCCACAACGCGCACATTGGTTTTCTGCACTTTGCTGGAACCTACACGGATGAACTCTCCGGTTTCCAGTACGCGCAGTAAACGTACCTGCGTCATCATGGGTAATTCAGCTACTTCGTCGAGGAAAATGGTGCCACCATTCACAACTTCAAAATAACCTTTACGGGCTTCGTGTGCGCCGGTGAAAGAACCTTTTTCGTGACCGAAAAGTTCAGAGTCGATGGTGCCCTCAGGAATAGCACCACAGTTGACAGCAATGTTGGGTCCGTGTTTGCGGCTGCTGAGGAAATGAATGATCTGCGAGAAGATTTCTTTCCCGGTTCCGCTTTCACCGGTGATAAGCACACTGAGGTCAGTAGGAGCTACCTGTCGCGCAATGTCGATCGCGTGATCTAACAGCGGCGAATTACCGATAATTCCGTACCTGTTCTTTATTTCCTGTATGCTCATACTGAAAAGTTATTCAGCAACCACGCTGCCGATAAGGGTGGCGGCGGTGCAGCGTTCTATTTTTACATTTACATAATCACCGGGCTTCAGATCTCCTTTGGGGAATACCACCACGGTGTTCTGGGAGTTGCGTCCCGACAGCATCTCTTCTGATTTTTTCGATGTGCCTTCTATCAGTACCCGGTATGTCTGTCCCAGTCCTTCCTTTGTTCTGACCGCTGAGAGCTGCTGCTGCAAATCCACAATCTCCTGTAATCTTCTGCTCTTGACCTCTTCCGGAATATCGTCGGCAAATTGCTTCGCAGCCGCAGTGCCCGGACGTTCAGAATATTTGAACATATAGGAGAAATGGTAGCCGGCCCATTCCATCAGACTCAAGGTTTCCTGATGATCTTCTTCTGTCTCACTGCAGAAACCACTGATGATGTCGGTACTGAGACCGCAGCCGGGAAGGATTCGACGGATACTTTCTATTCTTTCGATGTATTGTTCACGGGTATAGCCACGGTTCATCTTCTCCAGCATGCGTGTGCTTCCGCTCTGAACGGGAAGATGGATGTACTTGCAGATGTTTTCGTATTTCGCCATCACGTGCAATACCGCATCGGTCATGTCGCGGGGGTTGCTGGTGCTGAAACGCACGCGTAAATCCGGATGTACCTGCGCTACTTTCTCAAGCAGATCGGCGAAAGTGGTAAAGCGGGATTGTTCATCAGCAGGCAAGGTATGGTGTAGTGCGGCATGTACTGTTTCTGGTTCGAGCTCTTTCTTTTGTCCGCCACCCCACCAGAGGTAGGAATCCACATTTTGTCCGAGCAGGGTGACTTCCCGGTACCCGTTATTGAAGAGTTCACGTGTTTCGGCAACGATACTCTCGGGGTCACGGCTGCGCTCGCGTCCACGGGTAAAGGGTACCACGCAAAAGGCACACATATTATCACATCCGCGCATGATGGAGACAAAGGCTGTAACACCATTGGATCCTAAACGAACCGGACTGATATCGGCATACGTCTCTTCGCGGCTGAGTAAAACGTTCACTGCTTTTTGTCCGCTTTCCACCCGCTCAATGAGGTTGGGCAGGTCGCGGTAAGAATCGGGTCCGGCAACGATATCTACCAAATGCTCTTCTTCGAGGAACTTCGATTTCAGGCGTTCGGCCATACAGCCCAACACGCCCACGATGAGACCCGGATTCTGTTTCTTCAATTTTTTAAAATCCTGTAGTCGCGCCCGCACCCGCTGTTCCGCATTATCGCGAATGGAGCAGGTATTAATAAAGATCACATCCGCCTGACCAAAGTCGCGGGTCGTTTCAAAGCCGGTGCCGGTCAAAATCGACGCAACAAT
The DNA here is from genome assembly GCA_046330075.1 of Bacteroidia bacterium. Taxonomy (GTDB): domain Bacteria; phylum Bacteroidota; class Bacteroidia; order AKYH767-A; family OLB10; genus JAJTFW01. Next base: position 345,454 of record JAXLTL010000002.1, read on the forward strand.
CTCACTATCAGAGAAATTCATCTGACAGCCATAGCTTTCCAGAAAGAGTTTCTTGCCATTCAATTCGATCGCAGGAGCCACCATGGTAGCTTCGCCTTGCCGTTGGTCGTCGATGACCTTATTTCCGTGTTCCAGCATGATATAATAAAGGAGTGCAAAGATAGGAAAAACAGGGGTGACTGACAAGTTGTCAGAGGGGGATTGATGGCCCCGAGGGGGATTCCAGTTTGGAATCCCCCTCGGGGCGGGATGGGATTGATGGGGGTGATGATAAGGGGGATGGGATTGATGGGGGTGATGATAAGGGGGATGGGATTGATGTTGATGATGATAAGGGGGATGGGATTGATGTTGGTGATGATGATAAAGGGATGAGATTGATAAGGGGGATACTCCGAAACCCTGTAACTATAAAACCCTGAGGCTACGCTCAGGGCGCAAGCGCTCCGAAACCCCGCAACTTTGCGACTTTGAAACTTTGTAACTTTGTAACTTTCTCCACCCCTTCCAGCCGTTTTATCCCATTTGTATCCGTTTATTTTTCAATCTTAATAAGCTGTTAATCAGTATAGTTGAATAAAAACTGCCAAAACCCCGTTCGGAAGTGATGATTAAAATTCCCTTATTTTGCGCCCTGAACATTAAATCCCCTTAACCCCTATACCACCCGAATGGCCGATAATTTAGTGATAGTGGAGTCGCCTGCGAAGGCGAAAACAATCGAGGGTTTCCTCGGAAAAGACTTTACGGTGAAATCCAGTTTCGGGCACGTCCGCGATCTGGTAAAAAACGATAAAGCAATTGATATTCAGAATGATTTCGCACCTAACTATGAGGTGAGTGAAGATAAGTCGAGGGTGGTGGATGAACTGCGCCGCCTGGCGAAAAAAGCGAAGACCGTTTGGTTAGCGACGGACGAGGACCGCGAGGGGGAGGCCATTTCATGGCACTTGTTTGAGTCCCTCGACCTGAAAAAGGCTAACACTAAACGTATTGTTTTTCACGAGATTACGAAGAAGGCGATCAAGGAAGCGGTAGAAAATCCACGCTTTATAGATATGCATCTGGTGGATGCTCAACAGGCTCGTCGTATTCTGGATCGTCTGGTGGGTTTCGAGCTTTCTCCGGTATTATGGAAAAAAGTAAAGCCGAGTTTATCGGCTGGTCGCGTGCAATCGGTGGCGGTTCGTCTGATCGTAGAGCGTGAACGTGAAATTGAAGCGTTCCAGAGTCAGTCTGCGTTTCGTGTGATCGCCATCTTTAAAGTAAAGGATAAGAAAGGAAATATCTCCAATCTCAAAGCCGAACTCCCGCACCGTTTTCCGAAAGAAGCCGATGCGGAAGCCTTTTTAAAGAAAGTAGCCGATGCAGCATTTAAGATTGATAACCTCGAAGTAAAACCCGGAAAAAAATCTCCCGCAGCTCCTTTTACAACTTCCACACTGCAGCAGGAAGCTTCGCGAAAACTGGGCTTCAGTGTTGCACAAACCATGGTGATTGCACAACGCCTTTACGAAAGCGGAAAGATCACCTATATGAGGACGGACTCGGTGAATCTCTCCCAGCTCGCCCTCGATGCAGCGAAAGATGCCATCAGCAAACAGTACGGCAAACAATATTCACATACCCGTCAGTTTCGTACCAAGAGTGCGAATGCGCAAGAGGCTCACGAAGCGATTCGTCCGACGTATATGGAGATGAGTTCTATCGACGGAGAAAGTGCAGAAAAGCGTCTCTATGAACTGATCTGGAAGCGTACCATCGCCAGTCAGATGGCTGATGCGCAGCTGGAGCGTACCATCGTGAGCATCTCCAACAATAAATCAAAAGATATTTTTCAGGCAACCGGTGAGGTGATCCGCTTTGACGGTTTCCTCCGCGTATACATGGAAGGTACCGACGATGAAAACGAAGAAAACGAGAGTGGGCTTCTTCCTCCTCTGGAAATCGGCCAGCACCTCGACCTTGACAATATCACGGCTACCGAGAAATTTTCGTCACCACCTGCCCGTTATACGGAGGCAAGCCTGGTAAAGAAACTCGAAGAACTCGGTATCGGCCGTCCTTCTACCTATGCACCAACCATCTCCACTGTTCAAAAGCGTGGCTATGTGATCAAGGAAGACCGGATGGGTAAAGAACGCAGTTTCTCGGTGCTGATGCTGCGCAACGGAAAAGTATCCGGAGAAGTAAAAACGGAAACCTACGGCAGCGAAAAAGCCAAGATGTTTCCCTCTGATATCGGCACTGTTGTTACTGACTTTCTGGTTGCCAATTTCCCGGTTATCATGGACTATAACTTCACGGCGAACGTTGAAGAAGAGTTCGATGAAATTGCCAATGGACATCTGCAATGGACCAAAATGATCAAGAAGTTTTATGGTCCATTTCACAAGTCTGTTGAGCAAACGGAGAAGCACAGCGAAAGGGCTACCGGCGAACGCATCCTGGGAAAAGATCCGAAGACCGGTCGTCAGGTATCTGCCCGCATCGGACGTTTTGGTCCGCTCGTTCAGATTGCCGGAAAAACCGAAGAAGACAAACCACAATATGCGAAGCTCCGCAGTGGACAACGCCTCGAAACCATCACTCTTGAAGAAGCTCTGGACCTCTTCAAGATGCCAAGAAATCTGGGCACCTATGAAGGAGAAGAAGTGGTCATCGGCATCGGACGATTTGGTCCCTACGTACGACATGGAAGTGTTTTTGCATCCCTTTCCAAAGAAGACGATCCCTACACGGTTGACCTCGATCGTTCCATAGAAGTGATTGAAGCAAAGAAGAAAGCCGAACGCGAAAAGATCATCAGGGTCTTCAAAGAGCGCAGCGATGTGCAGGTATTAAAAGGAAGATGGGGTCCCTATCTGGTTGTTGATGGCGGAAACTACCGTATTCCCAAAGACAAAGACGCGGCAAAACTGACGCTCGAAGAATGTCTGGAGATTGCAGAAAACGGAACTCCGAGCGGAGGAAAAGTACGCCGATTCGGAAAGAAAACCGCTGCAGCGAAGGAAACTCCAGCATCGAAGGCAGCAGCAAAAGCCAAGCCTGCAGCACGCAAGGCACCGGCCAAAAAATCATCCGCAGCAAAAAAGGCAGCGCCTGCCAGGAAAACTCCGGCGAAGAAAGCCGCACCTGTGAAAAAAGCCGCGGCAAAAAAGGCTGCTCCGGTAAAAAAGGCAACGCCGGCAAAGAAAGCTCCTGCCAGGAAAGCCGCGAAAAAAGCAACAGGCAAGAAGAAATAAAACGCTGCCATGTTAGAAGCGTATTTTGAACCGGTTTCCGGTGATCATGTTCCGGGTGTGGGAGGCGGACTCCCGCCGGATGCCCTCGGACAATTTATTCTTGCGTATACCACTGACGGCGTATTCCCCTCATTTGAAGGCGCACGTATTGCACTGATCGGAGTAGGAGAAGAGCGGGGTTCATTTGGGAATACCGGATGTGCCGGCGGGCCGGATAAAATCCGTGCTGAATTATACAAACTCAAGAAGCATGCCCAGACTTTACCCATCATCGACCTGGGCAATTTGCGTATAGGCCATACCGTTAGTGATACATACGCCGCCATTGCAACCGTGGTGCACGAACTCTTAACCCACCGTGTCATTCCGGTCATACTGGGTGGCAGTCAGGATCTCACCTACGGACAATATGGCGGATACAAGCTCTCGGAACAGATCATCAACATCGTATCTGTAGATGCCCGCTTTGATCTCGGCTTACCGGAAGAACCCAATAACAGTCATACCTATCTAGGCAAAATCATTCTCGAGCAGCCCAACTATCTGTTTAACTTCAGCAATCTTGCTTATCAGACCTATTTCACCGGGGTTGACAATGTAGCGCTGATGAAAAAGATGCACTTTGACACTTACCGGCTGGGACAGGTACAAACCGATGTACAGGATACGGAGCCGGTGGTAAGGAATGCCGATCTGGTCACGGTGGATATATCCGCAGTACGGCAAAGTGATGCACCCGGATCAGCGCACGCCGGCCCCAACGGACTCTATGGCGAAGAACTCTGTCAGATCATGCTCTATGCTGGAATGAGTGACAAGCTCAGCGGCATCGGATTTTACGAATACAATCCTGCGTACGACCGGCATACACAGACGGCACAACTCGTTGCACAAGCGGTTTGGTATTTTCTGGAAGGGGTAGGGCAGCGGAAGATGGATGTACCGATCAGCAATCCCAACAGTTACCTCACCTACAGGGTCACACTGGAAGAACTGGATCAGGAAATCACCTTCATCAAAAGCATGCGCAGCGACCGGTGGTGGATGAAACTACCCACTGACGGCGCCCGCAACCGATACCTCAGCCAGCACCTGTTACCCTGCACCTACAAAGACTACCAGCAAGCCTGCAACAATGAAGTTCCGGACCGTTGGTGGAACGCAGTACACAAGATGGTTTAAGGTTTTTTCAGTTGAGTTTTATCATTTTACACCAGGCAACGAACAAGATTTCTACTATTCATCACCGTTAAACTGACTACTGGCCCCGATCCATCTCACTTGATTTAGTGAACCGGTTGCGGCCTTTGGTGCATAAGTGTCAAATTTAAGTATTGATTATCAGTCACATTTAAAATATTTCAAACAGAAGCCTGTGCAATCCCTAATTAACTATTTTAGTCCCGCTCAAGAGGAGATTTCCGCAGCACAAACAAAGGCTGTCGGGAGTGCCCTTTTGGGTTTGTAAATATTATTTACGTACTTTAACCCCCCGAATAACCCGAATCCTATCATAATCGTATGAAGAAACTTTTAACTGTAATCGCGGCCGGATGTCTGACAACGGCAGTCTTCGCTCAACAAGACCCGCAATTCAGCCAGAACATGTTCAACAAGCTCTGGACGAATGCCGCAACAGCAGGAAGTAATGAAGCTATCTGCGCAAGTTTACTCTATCGTGCCCAATGGGTAAGTTTTGACGGTGCACCCAAGTCAGGTGTATTGGGAATAGAGGCTCCGCTGATGGACAACAAAGTTGGAGTTGGTTTAAGCATCGGCACTGACGAAATCGGTTTTGAGAAATCGCTCACAGCGAAGCTGGCGGCTGCTTACCATTTTAATCTGGGTTCAGGCAAGCTGGGTGTAGGTCTGGATTTCGGGATTTTACAGAATTCCATTGACGGAAAGTTTACTGCTCCTGACGGAACGGCAAACGACCCTGCCATCCCGCAAAGCTCCGTTAGCGGAACAGCATTTGACATGGGCGGCGGATTGTATTATCATTCGGAAAAAATCTATGTAGGGTTTTCGGGTTCACACTTGATGGAAAGCAAGGTGAAGCTTGATAAATTCGACAAGCAATACAAGCGCCATTACTATGGAATGATCGGGTATAACTGGGAACTTACGCCCAGTGTAACCCTCAAGCCGATGGTGTTCGTGAAAAACGTATCCGGCAACACCACCTTTGATGTGAACGTAAACGCTCACTTCAACAATAAATTCTGGCTGGGTTTGTCATATCGTAATGAAGATGCTATTGTTGGCATGTTGGGCCTGACCTTGTTTGACAACCTGCGTTTAGGCTACGCATACGACTTTACTACTTCAGAATTAAAGGATTACAGCGACGGTACACATGAAATCATGTTAGGCTACTGCTTCAACGTGAAGAAAAAGATACCGGTAAGTATCCGAAACGTAAGATTCCTCTAATAATCGGAATATATACGGGATTCAGAGAAACTATCTTTGATTGCAAACGTATACTCGATCCGGAATAGTGTGTTATAATAAACAGATGATTCCGGCGTTCGATGTTACGTTGAATGCAAACCCGAACCCAAAAGCGAACAAAGCATGAAAAACCTGATTATTGCTTCCCTCGCACTGCTGCTGCTAAGTAGTTGTGGAGGCGGTAACCGTGGTCAACTGGTGGGGGTACAAGGACGTGAGAAATGGTATCAGGCCGATCCATACGGCATGGTATTTATTCCTCAGGGATCCTTTAACATGGGTCCCAGCGACCAGGATGTTCCCTACGCCCAAAACGCAATGGCAAAGACTGTGTCGATGCATGCGTTTTACATGGACAACACGGAAATCACGAACAACGAATATCGTCAGTTCGTGTATTGGGTGCGTGATTCACTGGCACACAGGCTGCTTGGTGGAGACCACCTGATTGAGGAAGGAGAGTATGGAGAGCGGATTAACTGGGACGAGCGCATCAAGTGGGACGACGAGGAGAACGTCGAGACCCTTGCTGAGTTGTTCCTGCCTGAAAGTGAGCGTTTTTATCGTCGTAAAGAGATCGACTCACGGAAACTGAATTTCGAATATTACTGGATTGATCTCCAGGCAGCTGCGCAAAAAGATTACAGCCGTGACCGCGATCCGGCAGCAGCTTCACTGGCGAACCGTCCACAAGGCCGTACCGACCGTTCGGTATACATCAAGAAAGAGATTATAAACGTATATCCTGACACGCTGTGCTGGATACACGATTATACCTATTCTTTCAATGACCCAATTACCAAAGCATACTTCTGGCATCCGGCGTATGATGACTATCCTGTTGTTGGCGTAAGCTGGACGCAGGCAAAAGGTTTCTGTGTTTGGAGAACGCAGTTGCTGTCATCCTATCTGGAATCTATGGATGAGACCTATGTACAGGATTATCGTCTGCCGACAGAAAGTGAGTGGGAATATGCATCACGTGGAGGTTTAGCGAACAACCCATACCCTTGGGGTGGTCCGTATACACGAAACAGCCGTGGATGCTTTCTGGCCAACTTCAAGCCTTTGCGTGGTAATTACATTGACGACGGTGGATTCTATACTGTGAAGGCAACAGCGTACTGGCCGAACGATTACGGTCTGTATTGTATGGCCGGAAACGTAGCAGAATGGACCAGCAATGCCTATGATGAGTCAGCGTACAGTTTTATTCATGATCTGAACCCGGATTACACGTATGATGCGAAGGACACTGATCCTCCGGCATTAAAGCGTAAGGTGATTCGCGGAGGCTCATGGAAAGACATCGGTTATTATATTCAAACCGGATCACGCAGTTACGAATACCAGGATACCTGTAAGGCTTATATCGGATTCCGTTGTGTAATGGACTTCCTGGGACGTGACAAAGCCGACTTCTGATCAGCACACACACCATTAACCGGAGACCCTCAACCATCTCCGGTGCGGTAACCATATTATCAAAACACAATCAATCTTAACCAAAACCATTAAAACTCGAGAACAACATGGGATTAGCTCAATTGACCCAAGGTAAGGGGTTCAAACAGTTCATGGCGAAACTGTACGGTTTCGGAGCTGCAATTGTAATTGTAGGGGCGCTCTTTAAAATTCAGCACTGGGAAGGTGCAGGTATCATGCTTACCGTGGGTCTGTTGACCGAAGCAGTTATCTTCTTCTTCTCTGCATTTGAACCTCCTCACGAAGAAGTAGATTGGTCATTAGTGTATCCGGAACTTGCAGGAATGCATGAGCCAGGTGCCGACCGCAAAAAGCAAGTGAAAGGTTCCAACGATCCTGTAGCGCAGCAGCTTGACAAATTACTCGCTGATGCGAAAATTGGTCCGGAACTGATCACCAGCCTGGGAACAGGACTGAAGTCACTCAGCGAAAACACTGCGAAGATGGCTTCAGTATCCAATGCCGCACTTGCTACGGAAGAATATTCCAAGAACATCACTGCTGCCTCTAAAACTGTGAATACCCTTACACAGTCTTATGAAAAAGTAGCAACTGCGATGAACGGAATGTCTGTAGCCCATCAGGAGCTGTTGAACAACCTCAACGGAACCGTGGAAGACACCAAGCGGTACAAAGACGAAGTAAGCAAACTTGCCAAGAACCTCGGCTCACTGAATACCATTTATGGTAACATGCTGACGGCGATGAACCCTAACGCGAAATAATCGCAAGTGATTTTTCGTTATTTATTCATCAACCAAAAACCCTAAAACCGAAAAATGGCAGGTGGCAAATTATCACCGAGGCAGAAGATGATCGGGATGATGTACCTGGTGTTAACAGCTCTGTTGGCACTGAACGTCTCCAAAGAAATCATTAATGCTTTCGTTACGATAAACGATAGCCTCGAGACTACGGTGAAAAACCTCTCGGGAAAGAATAAGCAGGCATACGACGCATTTGACAAACAAATGCAGAACGACAAAGCCAAAACCGAACCTTTCTTCAAGAAAGCACAGGTGGTGAAGGCGGAATGCGACAAGCTCGATAAGTATGTAAATGCGCTCAAGGAAGAGTTGATTCGTACCACGGATAAAATGGAGCCAAATGCAAAGATGGTTCCGCTCCGCGAGATGAAATCACAGGACAATTACGATGAACCTACACGTATTATGTGTGGTGACAAACAAGATGGTCGCGGACACAAGGCTACTGAATTGAAAGGTAAAATTGACGCGTTCAAAAAGAGCATCATTTCTACCCTTGATGCCAAGGATCGTGATAAATTCACCAAACGTCTTGATGAACTCTTCAATACCAAGGATCCGGCTAAAACAACAGAGGACGGAAAGAAGACCTGGGAAATGGCCAACTTCTATCACAATCCTGTTGTAGCTACTGTTGCATTGCTCTCAAAAATTCAGACAGATATCAAGAATGCAGAATCAGAGATCGTAACACATTTACTGACTGCTATCAACGCGGCTGACTTCAAATTCGATACTCTGGCTCCGAAGGTAATTGCACCTTCCAGCTATGTAATCGAAGGTCAGGAATACTCTGCAGATATCTTCCTCGCGGCAATGAGCTCAACCAGTGATCCTGAAATCACCGTTGGCGGATCTTCACTCACAGTAGACGGCGGAGTAGGTACGTATAAAGTACGTGCTTCCGGTGTTGGTGAGAAGAAGTATGCAGGTGTGATCAAGGTTAAGAAACCGGACAATACTTTCGAATCTTATCCTTTCGAAAGTTCTTATATCGTAGCGAAGCCATCAGCTTCAGTTGCTGCGGATAAGATGAACGTTATCTACATTGGTGTACCCAACCCGATTACCGTTTCAGTTCCCGGTGTTCCGGATGAGAAAGTTAAAGCACTGCCTTCCGGCTTTACTTTAACACCTGATCCTAAACTGGGTAAAGGTCACTTCATCGCTGAAGCGAAAGGTAAGCCCGGCGACGGAAAAGTAGTTGTAACTGCCGACTTCAACGGTAAACCGATGCAGATGGGCGAATTCAAGTTCCGTCTGAAGAGCATTCCTGATCCGGTTGCTAAAATCGGTGGTAAAAAGGATGGTGGTATTCCGAAGAGCGCACTCGCTGCTCAGCAGGGTATCATCCCGACCATGGAAGGCTTCGATTTCGAGTTATACCCGAAAGTACTTAGCTTCAAGATGAGCCGTTACGGTAAAGGCCGTGATCCCGTTGAGAAATCACAGGAAGGCGGTGGTGCATTGACCGGAGATATGAAATCGATCATTGAACAGGCCCGTGCCGGTGACAAGATCCTGTTTGAGTATATCAAAGTTAGCATGCCTGACGGTACTGTCCGTATGGTGAACTCCATTCCGCTGACTGTACAGTAAGAAATCAACCGGAATTGCAACCGTGGCAATTACAAATCGTTTAAATTAAGATACACATCATAACATCCATGAAAAAGTTCTTCCTGATGCTGGTTCTGTTCGCATTCGCGGCAGTTTCAGTAAATGCACAGAACGTGCTTGATGGGGTCTACGTAAAGGAAAATAACCCGGCCCGCCGAGTGATTCCCTATACCTATCTCCGTGAAGCAGATGTGATGTGGGCCAAGCGTATCTGGCGCCATATTGATCTGAATGAAAAGATCAATGCTCCGCTTCGTTATCCAAAGACCGGTGATACCAAGGATCGCAAGAACCTGATCAACGTGTTGATGGATGCCGCGAAGGAGGGAAGCCTTACCGCTTATGACCCACAGGACGATGAGTTTACCCTGCCAATGACCCAGGAGCAGTTCTCCAAGGTGGGCGGTGCAGATTCCATCCAGATTAAAGTAACACGTGCAGAACCTCCGTATGACGAATATGACTCTACCGTTTTCAGGGCATTTAACCCCGATGACGTTGTACAGTACCGTTTGAAAGAGGAGTGGTTCTTCGACAAGCAGCGTTCAGAACTGAAGTGCAGGATTATCGGAATGTGTCCGATGATTCTTGCCCGCGATCAGGAAGGTAACCTGATCGAAGGTGGCCAGAAAAAGCTTCTCTTCTGGATCTACTATCCGGAAGCGCGTCCCATTCTCGCGAATGCGGAAGTAGCTAACCGTTTCAATTCTGCGCAGCGTATGACCTTTGAGGATGTGTTTCAGAAACGCATGTTCAACAGTTATATCATTAAAGAAGATAACGTCTATAACCGCAGGGTGGATGATTACAAAGTGAATCCGCTGGATGCCTTGCTCGAGTCAGAGCGTATCAAGCAGGATATGATCAATTTTGAAATCGATCTCTGGGAATACTAAGATGTTGTAATATTTGCAAAGGGCTCCTTCCACGGAGCCCTTTGTTTTTTTTATCCTTTCCTGTTTGCCACTACTTCCGTTACTTTGCAGGATGTGTAAACGGATATTACTTTTTCTGTCCCTGTGTTTGAAAGGGATGCTGACGGCCGGTGCGCAGGATATCAGGGTAAATTCATCTGCGCTTACGGATCACAAAGCATTGCCCGGTGCTGTCCGGAGTATCGCCGTGCAGCTGCTGGATGGGATGACCGTAATGGATTCAGTTACCGATCTCGATCATCTTTTCCGGTTGCAGTTATGTGCCGGAAGATATGAGGAAGCTGTAAAGTCACTCAGGCTCTTTCGGGCAATTCAGCCTGATCAGCAGTGGGACGGTCTGCCAGCGCTGGGCGTTCAGTTTGAGTTGTTTGCTGAAGTAAAACCAATGTTTCAGAATTCTGGAGCAGACAGTGCAGCGCTCATCCGTACTGTGCTCGACCGGATTTACAACGCACTGCCACTCTCCTCGCGGCCGTATGTGCAGACGTTTTTTCATCCCGATCTGGAAGGACTTCAGGCACGTTATCAGCAGTTATTGTCAAAAATAATGGCCGCTCCGAAAGGAAAAGTGGCAAGGGAGGATGCGATTCGGTTTTGCCGGTTGTATCTGTCGATTACGATCGCAGGAGAGCTTAACAAAGCGGCGCTCCGGTATCTGGAAGATGAAGACAATAAAAATTATGTGATAGAGGACAGCCTCATGATTCCGGGTGATGATTCAGCGAAACTAACGGCTGTGGTTGTACGAAAACAGGATCTTACAGATCCGCTCCCTGTAATTCTGGTGTATTCCATCTATGCAGGGCCGGGCGATCTGGGCATTGCCAAAGCAGCAGCCGATCACGGTTATGTGGGAGTAGTAGTGAATACACGCGGGAAATTTCTCAGCAATGGACCAGTAGTTCCGTTTGAAAAGGATGCAGATGATATCTGGCCTGTACTGGATTACCTCTCAAAACAGGATTACTGCGATGGGCGCATTGGCATGTATGGTGGAAGCTATCTGGGTTTTTCACAATGGAGTGCAGCAAAGAAAATGCACCCGGCCCTGAAAACGATAGTTCCGCAGGTTGCAGTAGCACCCGGAATAGATTTCCCGGGAACAGGCGGAGTGATGAGTACCTATGTCTATCAATGGCTCCGCTATGTTTCAAATCATAAGCTATCCGATTACCTGAGCTTCAATAATGCAGCTTACTGGGATAGTCTGAATACAGTCTGGTATAACAGCGGCCTCCCGTTTCAGCAATTTGATTCAGTGGCCGGTAAGAAGGATTCCGTCTTCCAGAAATGGCTTCTTCATTCGCGGTTTGATTCCTGCTGGCAGCGCACCATACCTTATCGTGAAGAATATGCCGCAGTCAATATTCCAGTGCTGAGTATTACCGGTTACTTTGATGATGATCAATATGGCGCACTGTGGTATTATGATCAGCATTGCCGCTACAATAAGCAGGCGACGCATTATCTGGTTATCGGTCCCTGGGATCATCTGGGTGCTCAGTCATCGCCCTCGCTGGAATACAGAGGTTATTCAATTGATTCAACAGGGCAGGTGCAGATTACAGATCTTGTTTTTGCATGGATGGATCATGTTTTTCGTGACGGTCCCCTGCCCGAACTGCTGCAAGATAAAGTGAATCTGCAGGAGATGGGAGCAGATACCTGGTGGAGCGGAGCAACGTTAGCGTCAGGCCTGGCAGATTCCCTGCGTTTGCATCTCACCGGAGATATGCAGGGGAATTTTCTGCTCAGGCCTTCAGTGCCTGCTGTTTCAAAGCGAATAGTGCTTTCGAGAGAACGGGATGCAGTGCCGGAGAAGGCAGGGAGCTATGATGCGTCAGTTGCAGTACTGGACACAGTGCTGCCGGCGAAAGAAGGCATTTACTTCCGGTCGGATGAAATTTCGGATACCACGTATCTGCATGGCCGTTATAACCTGCACCTGAAACTGATTGCCGATTGCTATGATGCTGACCTGATCACCCGACTCTACGAACAGAAGGCTGACGGAACCTTTTTTCTGCTTGGTACAGGCCTGAGGAGGATTTCTTTTGATGCCGGAACAGAAGAAGCAGATTTTATCGTGCCCGGTCAGCTGAAAGAAACGGATGTGCCTTCGTTGTATTTTTCAGAAAAGCAGTTGTTACCCGGTTCACGGCTGGTGTTATGGCTGGATATTCATGCTTCTAAGTCGTATGAGTTCAATACCGGTAGCCGGACACCCGTTTATCAGCAAGCGCGAAGTGGTTTCAATGGTATCCATCTGCAGTTACTTGGTGAATCATCGCTGACACTTCCCATCCGTAAAAAGTAAAAGAGGCCGGAATTTCCGGCCTCTTTGTCAAGCTATATATCTGCTTAGTTTTTCTTTACTTCAATAACCATCATTTCTGTACGGCGGTTCAACTGGTGCATCTCTTCTGTACATGGTTCATCATCACCGCAACTGTTCACCAGCACTGATTCACCGGTCCAGGTAACTTTAGCCAGCTGCTTTGGATTTACCCCTTTGTCGATGAGGTATTGACGGGCTGACTTCGAGCGGTTTTGTGAGAGGCGTTCATTATATTCCTTTGTTGCACGGCTGTCGGTACTGGAGGAGAGTGAAATTTTTACGCCCGGATTTTCTTTCAGGAACGTGGCTACTTCATCCAGTACTTTTACTGCATCTTCCCGTACATTGTATTTGTCAAGGTCGTAGTATACGATTTTGAACCAATTCTCGAATGGAGAGATTTCGCTCGCTTTCGACATCTCCACTGTATAATCGAGACTGCGTGGTGCTTCACCTTCCTGACCTTTCAGCATTACCACTTTCGGGCGGTAGCCGGGCATGGATACAATCAGCTGTTCGTCCTTTTCAGGAATGAGTGGCTGCATGTACATACCCTGCAGATCGGTAGCACCGAGATCGCGTTGGGTAGCATCGTCGCGGATCATGGCACCCGGTAATGGCTGTTTGGTTTCTGCATCAATAACGGTGATAGAGATCGCATATTTAGCCTCATTTTTTCCGAGTTCAATACGGATAAAGGGATCACCGGGGTATGTGGCAGATGTTTCAAAGTTTACAGTTGAATCACCCAGACCTTCAGCACTTCCTTTGAGGAAATATTTCAGATCAAATTCAGCAGGGAAATCGAAACGGCCGTTCTCGAGTGTAGTAAAGGACTGCATTTTTTCATCTGCCTTCAGTTCCACATGTGCATCTTTAATAGGCGTTCCGTCTTCTTTGCGGACAACGATACCTTTCACACGCAGACTCTTCTTCTTGAACGTGTAGATATCATCGTCGAAGCCTCTGTTGGCACGATTTGAGCTCAGGTAACCGACTTTGTTTTTCATGTCGTATACCATGCTGAAGTCATCATCGTAGGTGTTAATCGGGTAGCCCACATTTACGGGAATTGTAAATCGATAACCGAGGTCGCGGGTGAAGAAGATGTCAAGTCCGCCGAGGCCGGGAAGACCATCGGAGGCGTAGTAGAGGGTACCATCGTCCATCACCACCGGAAACACTTCATTTCCTTTTGTGTTGATGGTGTCGCCAAGATTTACCGGCTGGCTCCAGCCATTGCCTTGTTTGGTGCACATGAAGATATCCATTCCGCCTTTTGTGCCGGGCATATCGGATGCGAAGTACAAACGTTGTCCGTCCGCACTGATCGCCGGATGCGCGCAGTTGTAGTTGTCGCTGTTATAGGCAAAAGGTTCCAGCTTTCCCCAGTCATTGCTTCCTGAGCTTTTAGCCTTGAAGATTTTCAGTTTAACTACTTTATCGGAGCTCTTATGCACTTTGGTGCCTTCGATGTTATTACGGGTGATCCATACTTCATCAGCTTTCTTGTTAAAGACTACAGGTCCGTCGTTGTATTTCGTCTGAAGGCTGGCGCTGAACTCTTCCGGAGCACGGAATTGATTTTCTTTACCGCGACTGTAATACAGATCGAGGAAAGGCTGGTTGGTCCATGCATGTTTGCGCTCAATCAGCTCTGTTTTTTCACGTGAAGAAGCGAATACGATGCCGTCTTTATACAGGGCAGCTCCGAAATCAGCATTCACAGAATTGATGTCGAGTTTTGTAACACTGTAATTGGATGAATCGATGAAGAAGCTCTGGTAAGTGTCAATGGCTTTTACAAAGGACTGTCCGCGTCCGTCGCCTTTATTGTCGAGGACGAAATCAGACATCCATTTCTTTGCCTGTGCAAATTTGCCGTTGTTCATCAATGCCTGACCATAGTAAAACTTATGGATGGGCAGTACGGTGGGCATTTTCATTGCTTTGGCATACCATACTTCCGCCATTTGACGATTGTTGGTGAGACGATAGCAGTCGGCCAGTTTAAAAGTAGCTTCCTGTAACGTGCTGTCCTTTTTCAGTGCCCTGGTATAATACGGGATAGCTTTCGGATAAGCCATCTGCTTATAAAAGAAGTCCCCTTTTCGAACCAGTCCTTTTTGAGCAATAACCGGCACCAGTGCGAGGGAAAGAATCAGAGATAACAGAATTTTTTTCATGATGTAGGCGATGGTTGGTTTGGTTTAGAAATAGCGGGGTGTTACTACTTTGCTTTTATCGAAGGAGAAGTCGTATCCCAATGTGATCTCATGTGTACCATTGTTGAACTGGTTGAGCTGCGTCAGTGTATAGTCATACGAATAACCTAACCGGAGCTGCTTGTTCAGCTGGATCTGCATGATGGCCGCCCATGAATCGTTGGTTCTGTAGGAACCACCAAGCCACAACACCTCATTCAGCAGGATGTGAGCACCGAGGTCGGCAATAACCGGAGAGCCGCTTACCACTTTTAACATGGCTGTGGATTTTAACTTAACGTTGTCATTAAGGTTAAATACATAACCACCCATCAGGTAATAGTGCCAGTAGGAGAAATTCATTTTATTGGTTCCCTTTCCTGTAACGGCATCTACTTTGTTCTGCAGCATGCGGGGAATAGAGAGCCCGACGTAATAATGACGGCTTGAGAAATAGGTGCCGAAGCCGACATTGGGTACAGTGAGTTTGGGTGTACCCATAAAGGAATAATCACCCTGATCCTGGGTTTTTACTTCCAGCAGTTGTTCCTGATGGTGAATGATACCACCTGATACTGCCATGGAGAAGAAGCCTTTTTGCATAGGAATCCGGTATGCATAGTTTCCGAATACAGAAAGATCCTTGGTTACACCAATTTCTTCGTGGAGGAGGTTCAGTCCCACCCCGATTTTTTCATTTCTCAGCGGCGTGTGCGCACTGAAAGTTTGTGTTTTTGGCGCACCTTCAATACCTACCCATTGATTTCGGTAGAGGGCAGTCATCGCCATGTGTTCTCTCGATCCGGCGTAGGCAGGATTGATAAACATTTCATTGTACATGTACTGGGTAAACTGCGGTTCAAACTGTGCGTTTGCCTGCGTTACGGCCAGTACGGTAAGAGTCAGCAAAATGAGGCTTTTTCTTACATTTCCTTTCAGCTTCTTCATGATTAGCCGGGCTGTTATAGTGGTTATTTTTTTCTGTTTCATGAGTGTAGTTGGTTTATCTCCTCAGGACGACAAAACCATTGATCGGTTTTTGGTCAATATTTAAATCTAGGATATAGTAGTAGGTGCCGTTGGGCAATTCTTCTCCAAACATTACACCGTTAACGTTTGAACGACCGTCCCACTCATTGGCATATTCTTTCTTTTTATAAACGAGGTTACCCCACCGGTTGTAGATGAACAACACATTGCCCGGATATCCGTCAATACCTTCAATTTCGAAAACATCGTTCGTGCCATCACCATTGGGTGAAAATCCGTTGGGGATGTCCAGGGTGTCGCACATAATGGTAACCGTTACTGAGGCAGTAGCTGTACAGCCAAACTGATCTTTCACAGTGACAGTGTATACTGTTGTTTGGGCAGGTGATGCAACCGGGTTGGAAATGTTCGGATCGCTGAGTCCGGCAGCAGGTGACCAGGAATATTCCAGACCTCCGCCCGCTGTCAGCTGAGCGCGTTCACCCACGCAAATAATGACATTGTTGTTGACGCTTACATTGCTGAGTGACCGTACGGTGACTTCAACAGGATTGGATGTGTAAGTACCGCAAACGGTTGTAGCTGTCATTGTATAGACACCGGCAACAGGTGTGCTGAATCCTGGTTGAGTAGCTCCTTGTAATGGACTTCCGTTGTAGAACCATTGATAGGTTGCATTCGGGATAGAGTCGGAGCTGATGGTGACTGATTCTCCCATGCAGATCGCCGGGTCGCCATTGGCATGAATAGTCAGGTTTGAATTATCTTCTACTACGAAGGTTTGCGTTAATTCGCAGCCGTTAGCATCTGCTACCGTTACTGTATAGGTTCCCGGATTCAGTCCTGATAACTGGCTTTCTGTTGCTCCTGAATTCCAGAGGTAAGTATAACTGCCTGATCCGCCAGTTGCGGTTACAGACACCGTACCCATCTGACCGGTAATACAATTGGCACCAAGGGTAGTACCTGAAGCTGATAAAACTTCAGCAGGTTCTACGATTTGTGTGGTGTATTGAGAAGAGCAACCGTTGGCATCAGTTACTGTAACGATATATGTACCTGCAGCCTGATTACTGATCGTTGCGGTATTTGCACCGGTATTCCAGAGATAATTGTAGGGAGGTGTACCTCCAACTGCACTGATATTTACTCCACCGTTGGTCAACCCTTTGCAGGATACGGGTGTAGTTGTGCCGCTTACACGTGGTGCAAGCGCCGGTTGTGTAATATGGCCTGACAACTGTGCTGTACAGCCGTTCTGATCGGTAACAGTTACTGTGTAAAAACCTGCAGTCAGATTCTGCGGATCCTGAACAGTTCCGCCGTCATTCCAAAGGTAGGAGTAGGATCCTGTTCCGCCGGAAGTTGTAAGATCAATCCACCCGGTAGCCTGACCGTTACAGCTTACGTGTCCAATACTCATGGACACCTGAATGGAAGAGTCAGGTTCACTAATGGTTATCGATTTCGAAGTGGTGCAGCCATTTCCGTCGGTTATGGTTACAGTATAGTTTCCGGCCATCATTCCTGTCGGATGCTGACTGGTGCCACCGTTATTCCATAAATAGGTGTAAGGTGCTGTTCCGCCGGCAGGCGTAAGCGTTACGCTTCCGCTGTTGTCGCCATGGCAGAGTACCGGTTGAATATTCTCTGCTGCACTCAATGCTGCAGCCGGCTCTGATATTGTATGGTTAAGTACATACTGACAGTTATGGGCATCAGTTACCGTTACTGTATAGGTTCCGGCCGTTAGGTTTGAAATATTTTGAGAAGTCTGGCTGTTGTTCCAATTGTAAGTATAGGGCGCAGTACCACCTGATACATTCAAGCTGATACTTCCTGTAGCATTTCCGAAGCAAGCTACTGCAACTGATGACCCGGATGCTGTTAATGCGGCGGATGGTTCGTTCACAGTGTATGACTGTGTGAGTGTGCATCCATTTACATCGGTAATCATTACGGTATAGATTCCCGCAGAAATACCTGTGATGTCCTGTGTCAGTGCTCCGTTACTCCAGTTAAAGGTATAGGGAGTGCTGCCGCCATTGATACTTAAAGTAATTGATGCATCCTGACCTCCGTTGCAATTCACGGAACTGATAGTTTCTGCAGCGCTCAAAGCGGCCTGTGGCTGGTTGACAGTAAATGTTTGAGTTGAAACGCAGTTATTGACGTCAGTAACGGTCACCGTATAGGAGCCGGCACTGAGGTTGATAAGATCCTCATTTGTACTGCCGTTGCTCCATTGATAAGAGTATCCCGGAGTTCCTCCTGCTACCGACAGGTCAATACTGCCTGTTGCATCACCGAAGCAACCAGCATCTTTGGGTGAAGAGGAAAGTGCAAGTGCATTCTGAGGTTGTGTCAGGTCTACAGACCCGGTCAGTGTGCAACCGTTTGCATCTGTAATTGTATATGCATAGGTTCCAGAGTTAAGTCCTGGGTTGTTTGATTGTGAGCTGCCATTGCTCCAGCTATAATTATACGGAGCTGTACCACCTGAAACCTGCACTGCAGCGGCGCCGCTTGCATTTCCGTTACAGTCAATGTTTGTTAGAGACTGTGTGGATGTTAATGGCGCAGATGGCTGTGTCACATCAATACTTTGCTGAAGGGCGCAGCCATTTGCATCGATCACAGTCAGATAATAGGTGCCTGATGTGATTTGTGTAAGATCAGAGGTGCCGTTCTGGCTGTTCCATGAGTAATTATAAGGAGACGTACCACCTGTTACTGAAGCAGCGATACTGCCGGTGGCATCTCCAAAACAGTTTACATTGACTACACTCGTAGATGCAGCGAGAGAAGCAGCAGGTTCTGCGATAGTAATGGTGTTCGATAAAGTACATCCGTTGGCGTCAGTAACGGTTACTGTATAATCGCCGGCGGGAATGTTCAGCAGGTCTTCACCGGTTGATCCGTTTGACCATGAATAAGTGTATGGATAAGTTCCTCCGGTAACATTGAAATCAATTTGTCCGGTAGCATCTCCATGACATAGTATATTGGTAGCGGATTGTGTATTGTTCAGTGCAGCTGCCGGTTGTCCGATACTTACGCTGGTGGATGTGGTACATCCGTTTGCATCTGTTATCTGAACGGAATAAGAGCCGGAAGGAATATTGCTTAAATTTTGTGTCGTTGACCCGTTACTCCAGTTGTATTGGAAAGGACCAGTGCCTCCATTTACTGTAAGTACAGCGTTGCCGGTAGCATCGCCATTACACAGTGCAGCAGAGCCCTGGATTCCTGCAGATAAACTGGCTGCGGTATAAATCAGATTATATCCGGCGGTGGATGAACATCCATTGTCATCTGTAACAGTGACATTGTAGGTGCCTGTGGTAAGTCCGTTTATAGAAGCTGTAGTAGCACCGTTGTCCCAGAAGTACGTGTAGTTTCCGGTTCCGCCGGTTACTGAAAGTGATACGGATCCGTCATCAATATCATGGCAATCCAGCTGGTTCACGGTACTGTTTATAGCCAAAGCAGCTGCGGGTTGTGTAATATCAGCATTGATGCTGAACGTACATCCATTCGCATCTGTAATGGTAACAACATAATTACCGGACACAATATTTTGTAAGTCCTCCGAAGAAGCACCATTGCTCCATGAATATGTGTAAGGAGTGGTACCTCCTGCAGGAATAAGGTCGAGTGCGCCCGTTGAATTGCCGAAGCAAAGTACTGCGGTAGCATTGGTCGTTGCGGAGAGCTCTGCTGAGGGTTGTGTTACGAAGAGTGCATTGGTGAGCGAACATCCATTATTGTCGGTGACAGTAACAGTATAGTCACCAGCTGTAAGACCTGATAAATCTTCGCTGGTACTACCGTTACTCCAGGTATAGGTATAAGGCGGAGTTCCGGCGGTAGCGGTAATATTTATTCCGCCGTTATTTCCACCGAAGCAAAGTATGTTTGTTACCGAACTGGAGACATTCAATGCACCTGCCGGCTGTGTTACGGCCTGGCTCATTTGTGCTGTACATCCATTGGCGTCTGTAACAGTTACCGAATAAGTGTTGGCAGAAAGATTGGTGATGTCCTGTTGAGCAGAACCATTACTCCATTGGTAAGCATAGGGAGCGGTTCCTCCAGATACAGTCAAGTCGATGCTGCCGATTGAATTTCCTGTGCAATTGATGTCAGTTGAGGTTGCACTCAGCTGAAGAGCAGAGGCAGGTTGTGTTATGGATGCATTGCTGATCCTGGTACATCCGTTGGCATCGGTAATTGTTACTGTGAAAGTCCCTGGTGACAGGTTTGATACGCCCTGCGTTGTGGCGCCGTTACTCCATGAGTAGGAGTAAGGTGTTGTACCGCCTGCCGGTGTAACAACAATACTGCCACTGGCCGCACCAAAGCATCCGACATTGGTTGAGCTTATGGTTGAAGAAAGTGCAGCTGCAGGTTGAGTAATTACTCCGCTCCTGATCAATGTGCATCCGTTAGCATCCGATACTGTAACCGTATATGTTCCTGAAGGTAAATTGCTTTGAGAAGCTGTTGATCCGCCATTGCTCCACAGATAAGTATAAGGTGCTGTTCCTCCAGAGGGAGAAATCGATATGCTGCCTGAATTTTGTCCAAAGCAAAGTGCCGCTGACGACGAAGTATTACCACTGAGTGCTGCAGCAGGTTGAGTAAGTGTGAAGCTGGATGAAGCAGAACAACCGTTTGCATCTGTTGCAGTAACTGTATATGTTCCAATTGCCAATGAGCTTATACCGGGAGCAGAGTTTCCATTGTTCCACTGATAAGTATAAGGTGATGTTCCGCCTGCAGCTGCGGCAATGATGGATCCTGAAGGTACATCATAGCACAGTACATTTGAGGTGGTGCCGCTGACAGAAAGCGGAGCCACAGGTTGTGTGATGGTTACCTGAGTAGTAGCCGAACATCCGTTTGCATCTGTAGCCGTTACGGTGTATGTTCCAGCTGCGAGGCCGGTATTTCCGGAAGCTGATGTTCCGTTTGACCAGGCGTACGAATACGGCGATGTGCCTCCGCTGGCAATTGCTGTTGCAATTCCTGTTGAGTTTCCAAAGCATCGTACGTCAGCTTTGGTTGTTGAAACAGATAAAGCTGCTGCAGGTTGTGTAATGGTGCTGGTAACAGTTGTCTGGCAGTTTCTGGAGTCGGTTATAGTCAGCGTGTAGGTGCCAGCTGCCAGTCCAGAGAGGTTCTGAGTTGATGCTCCGTTACTCCATACGAAGGAATAGGGTGTAGTACCTCCGCTTACGGTTGTGGTAAGTGATCCGGTTGAAGTTCCGAAGCAACCTACATTTGTTTTTACCGCAGAGGCTGACAATGCCGCTACAGGCTGAGTGACTGTAATACTACCGGTTGCAGATGTACAATTGCGTGCATCCGTTACCGTTACAGTATAGGTTCCTGCAGGAATATTTGTTAAATTTTGTGAGGTGGCCCCATTGCTCCAACTGTAAGAGTAAGGAGTTGTACCGCCAGACACTGTCAAAGATACTGATCCCGTATTTCCACCAAAGCAGGCCACCGAAGCCGGTGTTCCGGAAACGCTCAACGCTGCTGCCGGCTGTGTTACGGTACCTGAAGCGGTGGTGGTACAACCGTTGGCATCGGTAACGGTAACGGTGTAAGTTCCTGCAGTGACATTTGTAAGCTGGTTGGCTGTTGATCCATTGCTCCAGTTATAAGAGTAAGGAGTGGTGCCACCGTTGGTTGAAAGACTCACAGAACCTGTAGATTGACCAAAGCAACCCACTGATGCTGCACTTGCAGTTGTTGAAAGTGCAGCAACCGGTTGACTTACCGTGGCGGATGCAGAAGCGGTACAACCTTTGTTGTCGGTAACAGTCACGGTATAGGTTCCTGCAGTGATATTCGATAAAGAAGACGAAGTACTTCCATTGCTCCAGTTGTAGGTATATGGCGTTGTGCCTCCACTGACATTCAGAGCGACAGCTCCGTTTGATGCGCCGAAGCAACTGACGTTGGTCGAGGTTGCTGATGCGGCAAGTGCTGCTGCAGGTTGAGTGACCGAACTGTTTGAAGTAGCGGTACAGCCATTGGCATCTGTTGCTGTAACAGTATAGGAACCGGCAGTTATATTGCTGATGTTCGCATTGGTACTGCCTGTGTTCCATAAATAGGTGTAAGGTCCGACTCCGCCTGATGGTGAGCTGCTGATACTTCCTGTAGATTGACCAAAGCAATTGACATTTACAGGGCTGGTAGAAAGAGAAACTGCATAACTGTTCGTTAAGGTTGTTGTGTTTGTTTTGGAACAACCATTTGCATCCGTAACAGTTACCGTATAAACACCTGATGAAACATTTGTGAGATCCTGTGAGGTGGAGCCGTTACTCCAGCTGTAGGAATACGGAGCATTTCCACCGCTTACTGATAAATCGATAGCACCGTTATTTCTGTTGGCGCATGATGGATTCGTTGGGGATGACGTTAATGTCATTCCGCTTGGCTGGCTCAATGTGACGGTCTGACTTGCCGTACAACCTGAAGCAGGATCGGTAGCCGTTACAGTATAGGTGCCGGCGGGAAGGTTAGAAATGGAAGATGTTGTAGCTCCTGTATTCCACAGGTAATTATAACTGGAAGCATAAACAGGATTTGCGGTTGCAGTTCCTGTGGAAGCTGCATTACAGGTAATATTTGTTCCCGTTACAGAGTAATAAGGTGCCGGAACATATATGTTAAAAGAAAAAGTCTGGATACCATTATTTGGACAGGCATTGTCCCGTACAGTTACTGTAAAAGTTTTCGGTCGCAGATTAATGTCGTTTACTGTTGGTGTCCAGCAGAACGTCAATGTAGGACGTGTGCCGCCACTAATGGTGTATGTCGCACCCGGAATTCCGTTGTTGGTTGTTAATGTAACGTTTTGAGTTGCATCCGGATCAATAGAGTTAACAGTAAAACAAATCTGCTGACCGGCACATGCTGTTAGCGTAAAATTGGAATTGCCATTAATTCCGCTGACGGTTGGAAGGTTGTTAGTGCAGGCCTGAGTATATACCTGCATATCACGGATTACTGATCCTATCAGCGTATTGTTGCGATACTCCTGAACCAGGATGGCCATTACTCCAATCTGAATCTGACTTGGTGTAAAGTTAAGGTCACCGGTAGATGAGTTTATTGTAAAAGGAGTTGAAGAGGCAATTGGATTGTTAACGTTCGCAGGAGCAATAAATGATACGTTGGAGGTCGCAGTTGTTTTTGGTGTGATCAGACTATACACCAGCGAATCACCATCCGGGTCAAGAACACCATGGTTGTAGTTGAAGTTCTGACCTACACAAACGAAGGCAATAGGAATATTCGAAAAAGTAGGTGAGCTGTTACAGGGAGCAACAATATTATTGAGCTTGGCCTCTACATAGAGGTTTGAATTACTTGCACATGGGTTGGAAATAGTGGTGATGGAACAATTTCGGCAACATACGGAATAGCTGAATACCCAGTCAGCCCTTGCGGAGGGCAAGGTGACGGTACCTCTATAAACCCATTGACGGATACCTGTTGAAGTTCCGCCGTTACAGGTGGAAGAGCTGGAAGCGCAGGGAACAGTAATTTCCTGCCCGTTGGTACCGGTTACTTTGTTTAATGTTACATTCAGATTATGATTTCCTGCAACGCTTTTACAGTTAACCGTAATAGAAGATGGTTCGGCAACTCCGCCGCAGTCCCGGTAGAAGGTTACTTCAATTTCATATTGAAGTCCTCCTAAACAACGATATTTGATATCGGAACCCGCAGAGTGGGTAGCGAATGTTTTTGAATTGATTGAGCTGACGAGCAGGAACAGCAGCGACAGCAACAACCATCTGAAAGCCGGTGTGTGATTAGGTCTAGGGTTTTTCATTTCCACGAATAGATTAAGGCCATTTTAGCTTAATCCTTTATTCGCAGAAACCTGTTTTTCGTTACAGATTTCAATAAATAATCAGAAAAGTTGAAAACAGTTGAAACTTCTTTTAAAAGTTGACGTAATAATCTGGTTGCCTCAGTGCAAGTATTCAGATGATGTTAAACCGGAATCTGAACCAGCTGGCGAACAAGAGTGCTATTTTTTCCTTGTTTGGGACGCGGATTCTCGTTTGCCGGATCTTATGGGCGGGCAGATTTTTAATTTTTCGCAGCAGGGACTGGTAATAAATGAAAGCGACATAAACACCAAACCTGGCTTTCACTGGTAAAGTTTTGATACCCGTGAGGGCTTCATTAAAATCCGCTTCAATTTCCTGTTCAATTTCTTTTTTTACCTGGTCATTGAAGATCGTGAAATCGACTCCTGGAAAATAAATTCGGCCGCGTTCCTGAAAATCGCTTTGCATATCTCTCAGGAAATTAACTTTCTGAAATGCGGCTCCGAGTTTTCTGGCAGGATGTTTCAGCCGATCATATTCACTTTCATCACCATCGCAAAAAACCTTCAAACACATTAGGCCAACAACTTCTGCAGAACCATAGATATATTCATTGTAGCTGTTGGCATTGTATTGATGGTTATACAGGTCCATCTCCATTGAATGCAGGAATGCCTCAATCAGATCATTGCTGATCTTATACCGGTGAACGACCAGCTGGAAGCTTTGCAAGACCGGATTCGTAGAAATTTTTTCATCTATTGCCTGCCAGGTTTGCTCTTTGAATCGTCGTAGCAGAGATTCTTTATCCTGATCATGAAATGTATCCACAATTTCGTCGGCAAGTCTTACATATCCATAAATGGAATAAATCGGATCATGTAGATCGCGATGCAGGGTTTTGATGCCAAGTGTAAAGGAGGTGCTATAGCTCCAGGTTATCCGGCGGCTGATCTGGAGGCAAACCTTGTTATAGAGTTCCATCTTCTTTTAAAATTCTTTCTGTTGCGAGTTTTGAGCTGATAATTACTATTGGTAATCCGGTTCCGGGCACAGTACTGGCACCTACGTAGTAGAGGTTGTTGAATTCCTCATCCTTATTGGATGGTCTGAATCCTCCCACCTGATTTAGTCCGTGAGCCAGCCCCAATCCGCTGCCTTTATAGAGGTTGAATTTTTGTTCCCAGTCCTTTGGTGTGAGAATTGTTTTTGTAATTGTATGAGCATTCAAATCGACTCCAATTCGTTGACTCATATCCGAAATGATATTATTGGCCAGTGTATCGGCGTCGGACCAATCGGGTTTATAGCGCAAATCCGGTACAGGGCAGAGGATAAAGAGGCTATCGCAACCTTCCGGGGCGCTGTTTGGATTGGATCTCGACCTTACATTAACGTAGTAATAAGGTTTTTGAGGACTCACGGAAGTTTTGAATATATGGTCTGCATACTCTTTGAAATTATTGCCCAGGAAATAGTTGTGATGATAGAGTGCATCGAGTTTTTTATTGACTCCGAGATAGATTGTGAAGGGGGCTAAAGTCCATTCCAATTTGTCAAGTTTTGTTTCACTGAATTTTTTTCTCCCTAAAACTTCACCACGGAAAGCTGCTGCATCACCATTACAAACGATGTAATCTGCACTGAAACTCCGGCCATCCGTTGAACGAACAGCAGAAATTTTGTTGTCCTTCATTTCAACTGCTGATATTTCTGTGTTGTAGTTGAAGGTTGCGCCTCTTTCCTTCAGCAGTCTGACAATTTCTTCTGTTATCTTGTACATTCCGCCTTTGACGTTCCAGTATCCATCGTGTTTCAGCTCTGTATAATTGAGTAGGCTGTAAACGGCAGGAGTCTGGAAGGGGGTAGAGCCAAGGAAAAAGGACACGAGAGAGAAGATGACTTTTACTTCCTGGGAATCGAAGTTTTTCTCCAGTTCACTCCACATCGACCGAAACATTTTGGGGCCATGCTTAACCGGGACACGCGTCAATTGCATCAGGTAATCAAGACGAGAATTAAAATTTCTTTTAATGACTATATCTTCCGTATCATGAAATAATTTCCCTGCAGCTGCGAGGTATTTTTCAGTCTTTGATTTTAGATCGGGTTCTACGTTTTCAAATTCGCGAGCCAGTTTCTCGAGGTTTTTATAGATGAGAAATGGTGTTTTGCGGTTTTCGAAGTACACAGAATAAAGCGGGTTCAGCTCTTCAAGTTCAAGCGGGTTGGGTACACCACAATCTTCAAATAGCTCTTTAAACTCATAGCTCATGCTAAAAAAAGAAGGCCCCATGTCGAACGAAAAGCCATCTTTCTCGATCAGGTTAAGGCGACCACCCGGGAGATGGTACTTTTCGACAAATTCAACCTTGTAACCCCTTGAAGACAGTCGTAGTCCGGTAGCGAGGCCGCCGAGTCCGGTTCCGATAATCAATACTTTTTTTGCAGCAGACATAGAAGTACAACAACTGCAGGAGCTTTTGGTTTTGAAGGAAATGGAATTGTTGAAATTTTATACATTTGTGTAAAATATGCCTGGTTTTGTATCCGGCACCGATGATTTTAACAGTATAAAGGCGCTACGGCGAAATCAAAGGTTTGTTCAGGCATTTGGAATGAAGAACACTTTAAAACCATACTATATGCCTAAACAAAAAACCAATTTCAAGCCCGGTCAGTATTATTATCTCTCCAATGTAGGTAACACCGGTGACCACATATTTGATGGAGCAGAAAATCATGTCTATTTCAAAGAGAACTTGTTGAAGAAACTCAATGAACTGGTTGAAGTAATTGCCTGGGGACTGGTTTCTAATCAATATCATCTGATAATCAGGATCCGGTCGCAATACCATTTAAGAAAGCACCTCGAGAAAAAGATTGGGGGACAAATGCGAAGAGTGACAGCCCACCATTACTCCAGGCTTATATCAAACTGTTTATCAGGATTTTTGAGCGGATATGCCCGGGCTTTTAATCAAATGTACAGGCGAAAAGGCAGTCTGTTCAGAGAACAATTTGAAAAAATTGAGTTGAAGACCCGGGATGAAGTTGTTCTATTTACGAAAGCTGTGCTGGTTATGGATAAACAAATGAAGAAAGGAGATAAAGAAAACAACATTAACGCGTCAATGACCGGAATATCAATAGATTATAAATCGAACGCTGATGTCGTATGGGAAAGTTGGCTCAAGCCAATTAATGAACAGAAAGTTGCTACGATGATTAGGAAAAGCAAAACAATGAATATAACCCGTTCAGATGAAATTCTAAATCAGGTTGAAGAGGAAATTAAATATCGGGAAATTGATATTGAAAAAATGATCAAGGAGGCCGGAGGAAGAAAGACAGACAAGCGATTGAAAGAAATTTGGGGGAGAAGAGGAGAAAAGTATTGGGAAAAAGTGATAGAATTGAGGGTTAAGTTGCTTGCTGAAAAGCTCATGTTGCGTTAAAAGCCCAAAGAACACTACTTTATAGCACGACCGCGAGTCCTAGGATTCGCGTTTCTAGAACTCGCGGTCGCTCGTTAGGTGGTAGATAATCAGTGTGTTGCAGTGGTGTTTTTTGTTTTTTCTGTTTGTTTTTTAGTTACACTTTCTCTATCGATCCTACTGTTTTATTTCCATTAACTACCCATTAATCAGTTGTTTGCATAGTTTCTGCCATTTCAATTTTAAGTCAATTTTGTATTTTCAAAATAAGTGGTTGATAGTCAATGGTTGGTGCAATTGACTAAACGTTTAAAAACGGTTGTCTGATGGAAAGTACTGTTGTGACCTTTGCGTTTTTAGTTGAGCTTTCCATGTTTTTCTCCGGTTGGTAATTTCCCTATTCAATTGATCGGGTTTCAATCATAAAGACTAATTTTGCCGCACATTCATCCTCTGTGAACCGCTGGTTTAAACGGTGAATGAATCCAGAACATATGATCTTACTGAGCACTCCTGTTGATTATTTGCCTATTGCGATGATGTTCGTGGTGGCAATTGGTTTTGTTCTCGTCACAATGTTGGCAACGCACCTCCTTGGACCCAAACGTTCGTCAAAGGTAAAACTTGAAACGTTCGAGTGCGGTATCGAGTCAAAGGGCAACTCCCGTCTCCCGTTCTCCATCAAATATTTCCTGATCGCCATCCTCTTCGTTCTGTTTGATGTCGAAGTGATATTCATGTATCCGTGGGCAGTAAATTTCGCTGAGTGGAGTAAGGTCAGCTCTGCGGCTTTCTTCGAAATGTTCATCTTTCTCGGACTCCTCGTGCTCGGACTCGTTTACATCATTCGTAAAGGCGCATTGAAATGGGAATAAGCGTGAACTTTTAGTTGCGCTACGTGTTAATCTCTGAAAAAAATGTCAACCGATATACAAAAACTGGAAGGTTTTGAAGGACCAGGTTTCCTGGCAACTTCTCTCGATAAAGCTGTGGGAATGGCCAGAAAGAATTCATTGTGGCCTCTTCCGTTTGCTACCTCTTGCTGCGGAATTGAGTTTATGGCAACCATGGCCTCAACCTACGATCTCGGACGTTTTGGCGCGGAACGCCTCAGCTTCTCTCCTCGTCAGGCCGATCTGCTTATGGTGATGGGAACCATCTCTAAAAAAATGGGTCCTGTACTTCGACAGGTCTACGAGCAAATGGCTGAGCCCAGATGGGTCCTCTCGGTAGGCGCCTGTGCTTCTACCGGTGGTATCTTCGATACCTACAGCGTTCTTCAAGGAATCGACCGCATCATCCCTGTAGATGTTTATGTGCCCGGCTGCCCTCCTCGCCCTGAACAAATCCTCGATGGTATTCTGAAGATTCAGGAGCTTGTGCAGAATGAATCGTTACGTCGCCGAAATTCACCCGAATATAAAGACCTGCTTGCCTCTTACGGAATGCAGTAACCCTATGAGTACACTCACTAACGAATCTGTTCTTAGCAACCTGCAGTCAGCCTTCGGAGATGCGATCCTTTCGTCGGAGGAACAGTATGGCTTTTTTACAGTCACCGTCAATAAAGAAAAGGTGTTCGATATAATGAAGTTTCTTAAAGAGGACCCCTCATTGAACTTCCATTTTCTTACGACCATGTGCGGATTGCATTATCCGGATCAGGATCAGAAATTTGGACTGATGATGCAACTGCATAATATGCCTGCAAATAAACGGATACGGATTAAAACGTTTACCTCCGACAATGAACCGGTGTTTAAAACACTGACTACATTATGGCCTGCAGCAAATTGGATGGAAAGAGAAGCCTATGATTTCTTCGGCTTCAGGTTTTCCGGACATCCCGATCTGCGACGCATCGTGAATATGGATTCTATGGAGGGCTGGCCGCTGCGGAAAGAATATCCCCTCGAAGATCCGTTCAGAAAAGATAAAGACGATAAAATGTTTGGCCGTTAATAACGTTCAGGCGTAACCGAAAAATACAGAACAGCTATCATGTCTGATAAACCGGTAAATAATCAATCCACCACCGCCGTACAGGAGAAAAACTATACGACGCTGAATCTCGGCCCTACACATCCTGCCACCCATGGCATTTTCCAGAATGTGCTGAAGATGGACGGTGAACTCATCGTTTCTGCCGAGCCTACCATCGGCTATATTCACCGCGCTTTTGAAAAACTCGCCGAACGCCGCCCCTATAATCAGATAACTCCCATCACCGACCGCCTCAACTATTGCTCTTCGCCGATCAATAACATGGGTTGGCATATGACGGTGGAGAAACTCGCTGGCATCGAAATACCAAAACGGGTGCAGTATCTCCGTGTGATTATCATGGAACTTTCCCGCATCGCCGACCATATCATCTGCAACTCGGTAATCGGGGTGGATAGCGGTGCAATGACCGGCTTCCTTTACATTTTCCAGTGGAGAGAATTTATCTACGAAATTTTCGAGGAGATTTGCGGCGCCCGTCTCACGACTAATATCGGACGTATCGGCGGACTCGAACGCAACTTCTCTGATAAAGCCTGGGCTAAAATTCATCAGTTCCTGAAGGAGTTTCCGGATGGATTGAAGGAGTTTGAGAACCTCCTGGTACGGAACCGGATTTTCATGGATCGTACCATCGGATGCGGACCGATCTCTGCGGAGATGGCGCTGCAGTATAGTTTCACAGGACCAAACCTGCGTGCCGCTGGCGTGGATTATGACGTCAGAGTCATGAGTCCTTATTCTTCGTATGATGAATTCGACTTCGTTATTCCCGTTGGTACAAACGGTGATACGTACGATCGTTTTATGGTGCGCGAGAAAGAAATGTGGGAGAGTCTCGGAATTATCCGGCAGGCGATTGAAAAACTGGACCGCATGGACGATAAAACAACCTTCCATGCTGAGGTGCCTGAGTTCTTCCTCCCCGAAAAAGATGCGGTCTACAATACAATGGAAGGCTTGATCTGGCACTTCAAGATTATCATGGGTGAAACAAAAATTCCCGTTGGTGAAGTATATCATTGCGTGGAAGGTGGAAATGGAGAACTTGGATTCTATCTGATCTCCGATGGCGGACGTACTCCGTATCGCCTGCATTTCCGACGTCCCTGCTTCATCTATTATCAGGCGTATCCTGAAATGATCAAAGGCGCCATGTTGAGCGACGCGATCTTAACCATGAGTTCAATGAACGTTATCGCAGGCGAACTGGATGCCTGATGATTATACTGAGATGATAAAATGAGTGATCAAGAAATAAAATTTAACGACGACGCAATGGCGCTGGTGAATAAAATCATCCGCCGTTATCCGGAAGGACGTCAGAAGTCTGCGTTGTTACCGGTGCTGCATATCGCACAGGCTGAATTCGGCGGTTGGCTCAGCGCTCCTGTAATGGATTATGTCGCTTCTATTCTCAAAATACAACCTATCGAAGTATACGAGGTGGCTTCGTTTTATACGATGTTTAACCTGAAACCGGTAGGGAAATGTGTGATTGAAGTTTGCCGGACCGGACCTTGCTGGCTGATGGGTGCAGAAGATATTGTGAAGTATATGGAGAAGAAACTCGGCATCAGAGAAGGCGAAACGACACCGGATGGAATGTTTACGCTCAAAACAGCAGAGTGCCTTGCTTCCTGCGGAACCGCTCCGATGATGCAGATCGGTGAGAAGTACCATGAAAACCTTACCCTTGAAAAAGTGGATACCATTCTGGATGATTGCCGCACCAATGTGTCAGCTCCGGTGTCGCATTGGGCGAAGGATAAAATTAAACCTTGATTAAAGACTGAACCATGGGAAGAAAACTTCTCACACAACATATAAACGTACCGGGTATCCGGAATCTGGATACTTACAGAGCGCATGGTGGCTACGAGACACTGAAAAAAGCGCTCG
This sequence comes from Bacteroidia bacterium, assembly GCA_046330075.1. Lineage (GTDB taxonomy): Bacteria > Bacteroidota > Bacteroidia > AKYH767-A > OLB10 > JAJTFW01. Next base: position 376,706 of record JAXLTL010000002.1, read on the forward strand.
GAATGAAACCGGATGATATCGTAGAAGAAGTCAAGAAATCCGGTCTTCGCGGCCGCGGTGGTGCAGGCTTTCCGACCGGAATGAAATGGGGCTTCCTCGCGAAACCGGAAGGAGTTCCGCGTTACCTGGTTTGTAATGCCGATGAAAGCGAGCCGGGAACTTTTAAAGACCGTTATATGATGGAGCGACTGCCACATCTGCTGATTGAAGGAATGGCAATCGGTAGTTTTGCTCTCGGCGCACGCACTTCATATATTTATATCCGTGGCGAACTTTTATATGTGTTTCATATCCTGCAGGCAGCTATTGATGAGGCATACGCGGCGGGGTTGCTTGGAAAAAATATTTTAGGTACTGGCTGGGACTTCGATCTGCATGTGCATTGCGGTGGCGGTGCTTATATCTGTGGAGAAGAAACCGCTTTAATCGAATCACTCGAAGGAAAACGTGGTAACCCGCGCATCAAACCTCCGTTCCCTGCGATAAAGGGTTTGTACGATTGTCCTACAGTTGTAAATAACGTGGAAAGCATCATGGCCGTCGTTCCGATTATCCGTGATGGAGGAGATGCCTACGCGCAGATCGGTATCGGAAAAAGTACCGGAACCAAACTTATTTCCGCGTGTGGTCACCTGAAAAAACCGGGTGTATACGAAATTGAACTCGGCGTTCCGGTTGAGGAGTTTATTTACTCAGATGAATATTGCGGTGGTATCCGTAATGATAAAAAACTGAAGGCTGTGGTAGCCGGAGGATCATCGGTGCCGATTCTTCCCGCCGAAATGATTCTTAAACTCGCCAATGGTGAACCCCGGCTGATGTCGTATGAGTCGTTGGCAGAAGGTGGATTCGCAGGCGGAACCATGCTTGGATCCGGCGGTTTCATAGCGATGGATGAAGATACTTCGATCGTTAAAAACCTCTGGACGTTCACGCGCTTCTACCACCACGAAAGCTGTGGACAATGCAGCCCTTGCCGTGAAGGAACCGGCTGGATGGAGAAACTGTTGCATAAAATATTGCACGGACATGGAACGCTGGCTGATGTGGATCTCCTCTGGGAAATACAATCCAAGATTGAAGGGAAAACGATCTGTCCGCTGGGTGATGCAGCAGCCTGGCCAGTGGCTAGTGCAATACGCCACTTCCGTGCAGAGTTCGAAGAATACGTGAAGAATCCACAGCAAATTCCTCACGATCATCATTATTACCGGGTGAATAATATCTCCCCGGAGTTTGCATAAGAAATCAATATGCCTAAAGTAACAATCGACGGACATACGATCGAAGTACCTGAAGGTACCACGATTCTGCAGGCGGCACGCATGATTGGTGGAGATGTTGCTCCTCCTGCCATGTGTTATCATTCGAAGCTGAAAACCAGCGGAGGTTATTGCCGTACCTGTATAGTGAAGGTGACAAAGGGATCTGAAAAAGATCCGCGACCCATGCCGAAACCGGTAGCTTCCTGCCGTACTACCGTGATGGACGGAATGGAAGTGCAGAATAAGACAGCGCCGGATCTGGTGGAAGCCCGTAAAGGTGTCGTCGAGTTTCTCCTGATAAATCATCCGCTCGATTGCCCGGTATGTGATCAGGCCGGTGAATGTCATCTGCAGGATCTCAGTTATGAGCATGGCTTGTCAAAGTCACGCTATGAGTTTAAGCGCCGCGAGTTTGAGAAAATTGACATCGGCGACAAAATCAAGTTGCACATGACGCGCTGCATTCTCTGCTATCGTTGTGTGAAAGTAGCCGACCAGGTTTGTGACAGCCGCGTGCATGGTGTGCTGAACCGTGGAGATGTTGCCGAAATCAGTACCTATATTGAAAAGGCGATGGACCGCGACTTCAGCGGAAATGTAATCGATGTGTGTCCGGTTGGCGCATTAACCGATCGCACCTTCCGTTTCAAAAGCCGTGTATGGTTTACCAAACCGGTGGATGCACACCGTAACTGCGACAAATGTTGCGGCAAAGTGGTGCTGTACATGAGCGGTAATGAAGTGCTGAGAGTATCGGCACGTAAAGATCAGTGGGGAGAAATTGAAGATGTTGCACCCGGGAAAACAGGCTGGATTTGTAACGAGTGCCGGTTTGAAAAGAAAGAGGTGAAAGACTGGGTGATCGAAGGACCTCGCGCCATTGACCGTCATTCGGTCATTTCGCAAAATCATTATATTGAGAAGAAGAGCCTGCGCATTGATGTATCGAATCAAAAGAAAATTGACGAGAAAGCGCATAACTAAAGGCAAAAGCACAGAATATGGAATTCATCATCGTTAAGTTTATTCTGGTAGTGATTGTATTCGCAGTTTCACTGGGTGTGGCTGCATACAGTACATATGCCGAGCGGAAAGTTGCGGCTTTTCTGCAGGATCGTGTGGGTCCGGATCGGGCAGGTCCTTTTGGACTGCTGCAGCCGATTGCAGATGGGGTGAAGATGTTTATGAAAGAAGAAATTATCCCGAGTCATGCCGATAAGGCATTGTTCATTCTGGGACCTTCCATCATGATGATGACGGCCTGTATGACCGGCGTGGTGATTCCATGGGGAAATTCTCTTATCATTAACGGAACCGAGTATCCGGTACAGATCACGGATATCAATATTGGCATTCTATACGTGTTTGGCGTAGTTTCGATCGGCGTTTATGGAATTATGATAGGAGGATGGGCGTCCAACAACAAGTATTCGTTGATGGGTGCTATCCGGGCTTCTTCGCAAATGATCAGCTATGAGCTGGCGATGGGTCTTTCCATCATTGCATTGATCATGACCACCGGAACGCTGAGTGTGCGGGAGATCGTGGAGCAACAGCACGGGATTCACTGGAATGTTTTTGCACAGCCGCTGGGATTTTTACTCTTTATCGTTTGTGCCTTTGCAGAGTGTAACCGTACCCCCTTTGATCTGCCGGAGTGTGAAACAGAACTGGTGGGCGGTTACCATACGGAATATAGTTCGATGAAACTCGGCTTCTATCTGTTCGCCGAATACATCAATATGTTTATCTCCTCGGCTATAATATCCTCACTCTATTTCGGAGGATATAATTTCCCGTTTATTGATCAGCTTGGACTCTCTCACAATATGCTTACTATGTTGGGGACGTTGATCTTCTTCGGAAAGATCTTCTTCTTCATCTTCTTCTTCATGTGGATTCGCTGGACCATCCCGCGCTTCCGCTATGATCAGCTCATGCACCTGGGCTGGAGAATTATGATCCCGCTCGCGCTGGTGAATATTCTCCTCACCGCCGGTGTAGTGCTGTGGAAGAACGGGCAGTTGTTCTGAGTTTAAAAGAAAATACAAAATAGTTACAAGTTTTCATTCTAAATAATAAGAATAAACGAGTAAATCTCCTCTTAAACATGCAACTCACAAACAGGTCGCAGGTCGTTGTAAACAAGCAGATGTCGTTCTGGGAAAAGATGTATCTGCCTGCTATTCTCGGCGGACTTGCCATCACGATAAAACACCTTTTCCGAAAGAAGGTAACAGTAAAATATCCTGAGCAGAAACGCGAAATGTCAGGTGTTTACCGCGGCTGGCATGTGCTCAAACGCGATGAGCAGGGACGTGAAAACTGTACGGCCTGTGGCCTCTGCGCAGTAGCCTGTCCGGCCGAAGCTATAACAATGACGGCTGCTGAACGCCGGAAAGGGGAGGAGCATCTCTACCGTGAAGAGAAATATGCAGCTGTTTATGAAATCAACATGTTGCGCTGCATATACTGCGGATTATGCGAAGAAGCTTGTCCGAAGGAAGCCATCTTCCTGACAGACAGGATTGTACCTTCCGACTTCCTCCGCACCAATTTTATCTTTGGAAAAGATAAGCTGGTGGAAGGAACTACGCCTGATACGAAAATTGATATCTCTCAACGTCAGAAAGCACACAGGAAACAGTGAGTTTCTTTTGTGATGCCTCATAAAACATTAATTTCGCCACCCGTTCAACCACCAGTCTCTTGAACCCGAGTTTACCCTTCCTGATACTTGCCACCCTCAGCGTCTTCAGTGCTCTGATGGTCGTTCTGTCGCGCAAGCCCGTGCACAGCGTTCTGTATCTGATCTTCTGTTTCTTTACGATCGGTGGGCATTACCTTTTACTGAACGCCCAGTTCCTCTTTGCCGTGCACATCATAGTTTACGCCGGAGCCATCATGGTATTGTTTCTTTTCACTTTGATGTTCATCAACATGAACAAAGAGTCGGAACCACATAAGCCAAATCTGGTGAAGGCAGCAGCTACTATTGTGGCCGGAACGTTATTGCTGGTGTTGGTAAGTACCGTTACAAAAACGGGCGGACAGTTGCCGTCTGCCTCTGCAGATAATCAGATTGGCACCGTAGCCAACCTGGGTAAAGCACTTTATGGCGATTATGTATTGCCGTTTGAAATCACATCCATCTTATTGCTGGCCGCCATGGTTGGAGCAGTAATGCTGGGTAAAAAGAACATAGAATAAAAGCGGATCATGCTGAATAACGTACCTGTAGAATACTACCTCGGACTGGCAGCCATCCTCTTCACCATTGGTGTGATGGGTGTATTGTTCCGCCGTAACGCGATCATTATATTCATGTGCATCGAGCTCATGCTGAATGCTGTGAATTTACTGCTGACTGCCTTCTCCACGTTACACGGAGATGCGGGTGGTCAGGTGATGGTCTTCTTCATTATGGCAGTAGCTGCAGCGGAAGTGGCAGTAGGCCTTGCCATTCTGGTGATGATCTACAACAACATCCGAACTGTCGATATCAACGAATTAAATAAACTGAAGTGGTAACATTTCAGCCCTAAAGATTATGCATCAGTTAGCCTGGCTTATACCTGTTCTCCCGCTTCTTGGGTTTATCCTGATTGGCGTACTGAACAAAAGGTTGCCCGTTTCTCTCAGTGGGGGAATTGCCAGCGCGGCAGTATTCCTTTCCTTCCTTATTTCCTGCGGAGTATTTGCAGGGGTGGTTGCTGCCGATGCGGTTCCTGAAAGAGTTGTATTGTTTGACTGGATCAATGTGGGAGATCTGAATATCGATTTCTCTTTCCTGCTTGACCGCTTGTCGGCTGTCATGCTGCTGGTGGTAACCGGTGTTGGTACCTTGATACATATTTATTCGATTGGCTACATGCATCATGAGCCGGATCATTCCCGTTTCTTCGCATACCTGAATCTTTTCATATTCTTTATGCTGCTGCTGGTAATGGGCAGCAATTACATTGTCATGTTTGCCGGATGGGAAGGAGTTGGACTTTGTTCTTATCTGCTGATCGGTTTCTGGTTCAGGAATACTGATTACAACAATGCTGCTAAGAAAGCCTTTATCATGAATCGTATTGGCGATCTGGGCTTTCTGCTGGGCATCTTTTTAATCTATATCACCTTCGGCAGTGTTAGTTTCAAAGAGGTATTTGAAAGTGCGAAAAATTTCGGTGCCGACAATCCTGCTATTACTGCAATCTGTCTCCTGCTGTTCATTGGTGCAATGGGTAAAAGTGCACAGATTCCACTGTATACCTGGCTGCCAGATGCGATGGCTGGTCCAACGCCGGTATCAGCCCTGATCCATGCTGCAACCATGGTTACCGCGGGTATTTATATGGTGGTTCGTTCCAATGTCCTCTATGCACTTTCTCCGGTTGCTTCGGATATGGTGGCCGTTGTTGGATTGGCAACAGCCTTTTTTGCAGCTACCATCGGTCTTAAGCAGAATGATATTAAAAAGGTGCTGGCGTATTCTACCGTTAGTCAGCTGGGTTATATGTTTGTGGCACTTGGCGTCGGAGCTTACGATACAGCTTTGTTCCATGTTGTAACACATGCCTTCTTTAAGGCCTTGCTCTTCCTGGGCGCAGGTTCAGTTATACACGCGATGAGCGGAGAACAGGACATTCGGCGGATGGGCGGATTAAAATCAAAATTACCGATAACCCATCTTACCTTCCTCATCGGTACATTGGCTATTGCGGGAATTCCGCCTTTTGCAGGGTTCTTTTCAAAAGATGAAATCCTCGCGGCTGCTTACGGGCATTCGATGGTGATGTTCACGCTGCTTTCCGTTACCTCCGTCCTCACTGCTGTGTATATGTTCCGTCTTTACTGGCTGGTATTTTATGGTGGATTCAGAGGCAACGACCATCAGCGTTCTCACCTGCATGAATCACCGGGCAGTATGACCTTCCCGCTGATCGTACTGGCGGTGTTGAGTACAGTAGGCGGATTTATTGGCATGCCAGAAGTCTTCAACGCTCCGCACCTCTTCAGTGAATATCTGTCACCGGTACTCTGGAGAGAAGCCGGACATCATGCCTCTCATACGTTTGAATGGGTGCTGATGGGAACCTCGGTTGCGGTGCTGATAATCATCGTTTATATGACGTATACCACCTACGTCACCCGCAAAACTCTTCCTGAAGAAGACGATGCAATACCTGCAGGACTTCCGAGAATACTCACCCACAAGTACTACATTGATGAGTTGTACCATGTCATGATTACAAAACCGCTGGATGCACTTTCTGCTTTTACCTATAAGTATTTCGAGAATGGTGTCATCGATGGGATCGTAAACGGAACGGGAAAGGCATTGACCGGTCTGAGCGGATTGCTCAGGTTTTCACAAACCGGGAATATCGGTGGCTATATCTTCAGTATGGTCATCGGAATCATTATCATAATTGTATTAACCCTGATTGTATAAGCCGGTATGCTGACACTTCTGCTACTCTTCTTCCCGCTACTGGCCGCACTGGGAACTACAGTTCTCCGCCGCGAATCTGTAAAGGTATATGCGCTGGTTTCCGCTCTCATCCAGCTGGGACTTACAGCCTATATGTTCACACTGTTCAGCAATGATGTGGCTGATCAGTTTCTCGTCCATTATGATTGGGTGCCTTCGTTGGGTATCTCGTTTAAACTGGGCATGGATGGAATCAGTGTATTGCTGGTGGCACTCACCAACGTCCTTACACCATTGATTATCCTGACTGCATTCCGTACTGATTATCCGAATCCTTCAGCATTTTACGGGTTAATACTCTTTATGCAATTTGCATTGATTGGAGTGTTTACCGCCCTGGATGGCTTTCTGTTCTACATTTTCTGGGAACTGGCACTCATTCCTATATGGTTCATCTGCCTCCTCTGGGGAGGTGCAGACCGTGTTCGGATTACGCTGAAGTTTTTTATCTATACACTTACGGGTTCGCTGCTGATGTTGTTTGGCTTGATAGCATTGTATCTCCAGACACCCGGTCAGCATAGTTTCGATATTGCTGTATTGTACAATACAGCTGTCAGTGCTGAAATGCAGGGATGGCTGTTCTGGATGTTCTTCATAGCCTTTGCAATTAAAATTCCGGTATTCCCATTGCATACCTGGCAACCAGATACCTATACAGATGCACCGGCACAAGGCTCGATGCTGCTCTCCGGGATTATGCTTAAAATGGGTATTTATGGTATCATCCGCTGGATGTTGCCAATTCTACCCGATGGTATTTCACAATGGGGTAATGTGGCATTGATACTGACAGCCATCAGCATTGTTTATGCCAGCTGTATGGCCCTGGTGCAAAAGGATTTTAAACGCCTTATTGCGTATTCTTCTATCGCACACGTAGGCCTTATCACTGCCGGCGTATTTAGTTTGACCTTGCAGGGTTTACAAGGTGCAATGGTGCAGATGCTGGCTCATGGTGTGAATGTGATCGGACTATTCTTCGTTGCTGAAATCATTCAACGCAGGATGAAAACAAGAGCGATGGATGAACTGGGCGGCTTTGCTAACAATGCACCGATGTTTACCATCCTTTTCATGATCGTGGTATTGGGTTCGGTGGCCTTACCGCTCACCAATGGCTTCGTCGGGGAGTTCCTCCTGCTGAATGGCGTTTATCAGTACAGTGCATGGATGGCTGCAGTTTGCGGACTCACCATAATTCTTGGTGCGGTATATATGCTGAGAGCGTACCAAAAAGTAATGTTGGGTGAACCGCATGCCCGCAGTGTTGAGTTTACTGGTCTGGCCAGCAGTGAAAAGATCGTACTCATCATCGTAGCTGCCCTGATTCTTGCAGCAGGGATCTATCCCAAGCCGATGCTGCATGTTGCGCAACCGGCCATTGAAGAAATTCTGATTAACGTCAAAGATATCTACTGAAATGAAGGCCCTGATCATTATATCGCTGCTTGGAGTTGTAGCCATGATGGCTGAGGTGCTTCGTTTCCGGAAGCTGCTGATGCCCCTGGTTGTTTTAGGACTGGGAGCCGCACTCGGAACCATCATTGCCGAATGGAATACCGACATGAGTTATTTTAACAACATGGTGTATTTCAATAATTATGCACTTGCTTTTTCAGCATTATTGGTGAGTATAACCTTGCTATGGCTCATTATCGGCGGAGATTATTTTACGAATGAAACAAGCCGTTCTGAGCACGCAGCACTGATTTTGTTCAGTCTGGCGGGCGCTATAACCATGGTTAGTTTTATCAACCTGACTATGTTCTTTATCGGACTTGAAATTCTTTCCATCAGTTTATACGTGCTGGCCGCTTCCAATAAAAGAGAACTCCGTTCGAATGAAGCCGGATTGAAGTATCTGCTCATGGGTTCATTCGCTACGGGATTTCTGTTGTTTGGAATTGCTTTGATTTATGGCGCTACCGGAACATTCAACCTCGAGAAGATTTCTGAGATTCTTTCAACCGGGATGGGAAATGCACTCTTTGTTAAAGCAGGTGTGCTGTTGATTATGGTAGGATTACTCTTTAAGGTTTCTGCCGCTCCGTTCCATTTCTGGGCTCCTGATGTGTATGAGGGGGCTCCTACATTGATCACTGCCTATATGGCTACAGCTGTAAAAACTGCTGCATTTGCTGCTTTTTACCGTTTGTTTTCATCCTGCTTTACCTTCCTTCATGAAGATTGGGCCGGAACGGTAGCTGTCATCTCTGCCTTAACGATGTTGGCCGGAAATATTCTGGCTGTTTATCAAACCAGTATGAAGCGAATGCTGGCATACTCTTCTATCGCTCATGCCGGCTATATGCTGATGGCTATTGTGGCCATGAATGAAGTATCGGCCGGTGCTATTCTCTTTTATGCAGCAGCCTATTCTGTAGGGAGCCTTGGAGCCTTCTCCGTCCTGCATGGAGTGAGTAAAGGTGGGAATGAGCAATTAACAGCTCTAAATGGTCTGGGTAAACGCCAGCCGGTGGTAGGCATCTTCCTTAGTCTGGTCATGTTCTCATTGGCAGGAATTCCACCTGTGGCGGGCTTTTTTGCCAAATATTACCTGTTCTTTGGAGCATTTAAGGCC
>JAXLTL010000020.1:0-17789 GCA_046330075.1 Bacteroidia bacterium
AGTAAACACCACCGCCGCTGCCATCCATGAGGGCTTCGACAAGAACCCCGAGGGCTTTAAGGAAGTGGTGCTGGCCGGCCGTATGATGTCGCGCCGGATCATGGGAAATGCCTCATTTGCCGAGTTACAGGATGCCTCCGGCCGTATTCAGGCTTATTTCCGTCGAGACGACCTCTGTCCGGGAGAGGATAAAAATCTCTACAATACCGTCTTCAAAAAACTGTTCGACACTGGCGATATCGTGGGTGTGAAAGGCTATGTTTTCCGCACACAGACCGGAGAGATCTCCATTCACGTGACGGAATTTACCATTCTCACCAAGTCGCTGCGTCCGCTGCCGGTGGTGAAGGAGAAAGACGGACAAACGTTCGATGCCTTCTCTGATCCTGAACAACGCTACCGTCAGCGCTACGTGGATCTGATTGTGAATCCTCAGGTGCGCGAAACGTTTGTGAAACGTACACGACTCGTCAATAGTATCCGCCAGTATCTCGGTGGTAAAGGATATCTCGAAGTGGAAACGCCGATTCTGCAACCGCTCTATGGTGGTGCTGCTGCGCGTCCTTTCAAGACCCATCACAATACCCTCGACATGACGCTCTATCTCCGTATCGCCAACGAGCTTTATCTCAAGCGGCTGATTGTGGGTGGTTACGAAGGTGTGTTTGAGTTTGCGAAGGATTTCCGCAATGAAGGGATGTCGCGTTTTCACAATCCTGAGTTTACCCAGGTCGAACTGTATGTCGCCTACAAGGATTATTACTGGATGATGGAGCTGGTGGAAGAGATGGTAGAGAAAGTGGCGCTCGATCTTCATGGCACCACGGAAGTGCAGGTAGGCGAAAACACCATCAACTTCAAACGCCCGTGGAAACGCTTTACGATGTACGAAGCGATTGAACATTTCACCGGTGTAGATATTTCCAACATGACCGAAGACGAAATGCGTGCTGCAGCGGTAAAGCTGAATGTAGAGGTAGACGATACCATGGGCCGCGGAAAACTCATCGACGAAATTTTCGGTGCACACTGTGAACATAAACTGATTCAACCTACGTTCATCACGGATTATCCGGTGGAGATGAGTCCGCTCGCGAAGAAACACCGCAGCAAGGAAGGACTCGTTGAACGTTTTGAAGCCATCTGCAACGGCAAAGAAATCTGCAATGCCTTCTCCGAACTCAACGACCCGATCGATCAGCGTGCGCGTTTTGAAGAACAGCTGGAGCTGGGTAAGCGTGGTGATGAAGAAGCGATGCAGCTTGATGAAGACTTTCTCCGCGCGATTGAATACGGTATGCCGCCAACAGCAGGACTCGGTATTGGTATCGATCGTTTATCGATGATCATGACCAACTCACCATCGATTCAGGACGTATTGTTTTTCCCGCAAATGCGTCCGGAAGCAGCAATCTCTTCCATCGAACAGGAAACAGCCCACCTCGACGGCGTTCCTTCACCGTGGGACGATGTGCTGCGGAAGATGGGTATTCAGACGAAGGATCAGCTCAAAGCCGTAAATCCGAACAAGCTCTTCAACGATTTAGGCGGTATGCGTAAAAAGCTGAAGCTCGATGCGACGATGCCGAGTCTGGATGATGTGAAGGGCTGGATCGGCTCATGATGAAGCTCTGGCAGTATTGATTTCATGCCTGAGCAGATTAAAAAATCGCAGCCGCTCTTTTTCTCCAACGCCACTGATGATGGTGGATTTACGCATGATGTGATTGAACGAATTTTCGATGTGCGCACAAAACTGCTCGTCGGTGGTGCCGATATAATTTATTCCGGTATGATTCAGGTATACAAATGGCTTTTTCCCGTTGGTGAGATAAATGGCATTGTCACCGATAAACACTTCGTTGATGTATAGAGAATACCGGGCATCGTTTAGCTTTGCTTTCTCTCCATACACAAACTTGCAGGCCGACTCCGCCTCTGACTCTAAATGACCCACCAGCTCCAATAAGGCATCGTAAATAATGGAGGCCTCTTTCTCGTCTCTGAATACCCCGGACTGCCTGTAAAGGGAAATCTGCCGGAGTGTGCTGTGAATGATATCGGCGGTCCAGATTTCAGAACACGGAATAGACTTATACGCCAGATAAACATTCCGGCCCAGCGCCATGATTTCCGGATCAGCTTCATCCTGCGAGAACTTCCGTTTTTCGTACGCTGAAAACTGCATAAATGATTTCTGCCAGAAAAAATATTTAAAGGCTGCGAGTTCGGGGATCTGAAAAAAATGAAATACCGGCAGATCCTTCGCCTGAAAGATCAGTTCAGGAGCAGGGCCCTGCAACATCAATTGGAGCTGACCGGTAATGGACAACAGCCAATCGCGGAAAGAATAGTTTTTCTCATTCACCAGTTCGCCGTGAAAGAGGTAAGCGTTTTTCGAACCGGCAAGCAATGAATCCAGAGAAATTTTAAACCGCGAACAAACGAGCACCAGTTCGTTCAGGTCCATCATTTTTTCACCCCGTATGCGGCGATAAGCGCTGTCGGCACTTACACCCAGCAAGGATGCCAGTTCTTCCGGAAGAGACAAGTGTTCCGGAAGCTGTGCTTTGACCCTCTGGAAAAGGGCCTGTTGAACTTCATTTCCATTCATCGTATAAAGATTTGCAAAATTTCATAATCGTCAAAGTGATTTTTTGCGTTTTCCCGTATAATTCCGTGCATTTCGGGGTTCTGCACCAGAGATTACCGTCAAAACGATTTCCAGCCTCAAATCAAGCAAATTTTACAATACACCCATCCACCGCTCTCAATTTCTGAAACATGAACAGTACGGGAGGTCCGTTTCTTTAACCTATCAAAATGACCTGCCATGAAAAACATCAACACACTTCAGAAAACAGTTGCGGCCATAATTGTATTACTGCTGGCTGCTGTCCGTTTAAATGCACAAGACACTTTAATCTACAACAATGGGGACAAACGGATCGTCACCATTATTGAAATCGGACTCGATGAAATCAAATTCCGAAACATCAACGACAGCAGTGATGTCATCCGTGTACTCGAAAAAGAGGAGTTCAAGGGTATACACCTGTTCTCCGGTGAAACATTACTGTTGAATCAGCAACCAATGGCTGCAAGGTACACGCCCAAAGACATGCAAAAAACACGTGATATCAAGATAAACTTCCTGAGTCCGCTATACAATATGTGCACTGTCAGTTACGAGCAAATGATCAAACCCTGGTTAAATGCAGAAGCGGAGGTAGGCATCATCGGAGTGGGTCTGGTGAGTTCTGAATCAGGCGGAAAAGGGTATTCCATCCGCAATGGCATTAAACTGCTCAAAAGACCGAATTTCAAGATCCGTGGTCAAGGATTGTCTCATCCCCTCAACGGAGGTTATTTCATGCCGGAATTCACGTTTAATCATTATTCCAGAAACTATGAATACTGGGATTACAGTTCCGGCTTATGGGGAAGTTATGCTACCCAAACCCAAAAAGTAAAGTACACCAACATGTCCTTCACCCTAACCTTTGGAAAACAGCATTATCTCAGTGCCGGAATAATGATCGACTATTTCATCTCTGTGGGATACAATGTGCAGCTCATCAATGGCAAAAAGGCAGTAGAGGATCCGGCCTGGGATCTGACAACTGACGGTGGTTATATCGACTATAGCCCGTACAATTTCATGTATGGCGGACCCGACTTCCCGATTGCATTTACATCCGGTGTACGCATGGGATTTGCATTCTGAAATGTACTTATTGAGTAAAATCAGCTGACGAGTCGTTCCGGAAGTCTTCCGGCATGAGGGAAAATCAGGCGAAAAAGGTATTTTTGCCACTTATTCCCGAAAGAACATGTCAAAGAAAATCCGCATCCCGTTATACTCCCTGATCCTGCTTTTATTTACCAGTACACTCAGCTATGCACAACTCGATTCAGCCAATACCATCGTTCAGCTGAAAAAACACATTTCAACTCTTGCATCTGACGAATTCGGCGGCCGTGAACCTGGGACCAAGGGCGAAGAGCTCGCAAGAAATTATATCATTGGTGAATTTAAAGCGATTGGTCTTACACCGAAAGGAACGAAAGGATTTCTGCAGCCTTTCACCTTTACCAAAGCTGTTAAAATCGGACCTAAGACGAAACTGGCAATTGCAGGACAGGAATTTGCAGCAGGACAGGTTTGTTATCCCCTGGCTTATTCTGCGAATGCCTCTGCAAAAGGAGTTATTGAAGACGTGAAATACGGTATCAGCGCACCTACCATGCAATACGATGATTATGCCGGAAAGAATGAGCTGAAAGGAAAAATTCTGGTAATGGATGCCTCCACACCCGATAAAGGCGGACCACATTCCAAGTATGCTGAATTCGCTGATCTTCGTGCACGCATTGACACCGCTATTGCAAAGGGTGCGGCGGGTGTTATTTTTTATACCGCCGACAAAGACCTTACTGAACCCCGGCTTGAAACAAAGATGCGGATCACGCCCACCAAAATTCCGGTGATGTATATCATCCGTGAAAAGCAGGCTCCGCTGAAAAGCGGTATGACCGTTGAGATGACGGCAGAAATTGTTCGCGAAGAAGCAACCGGTAACAATGTCATCGGGTTCATCGACAACCATGCTCCATACACCATCATCATTGGTGCGCATTATGATCATCTTGGACATGGAGGTGAAGAGTCACTTTACCGAGGTGAACCGGCTGTTCACAACGGTGCTGATGACAATGCAAGCGGGGTTGCCGGCGTTATAGAGCTGGCCAGATATTACTCCAAGGTGCGCTCCAAAAACAACAACTATCTGTTTATCGCCTTCTCGGGTGAGGAAAAAGGATTGTTAGGCTCAGGTCATTTTACCAAAAATCCCAATATTGATCTTGCCAATGTAAATTACATGTTAAACATGGACATGATCGGACGTTTGAAACCGGAAGAACCGGTGGTAATTATCAATGGTGTTGGCACCTCTGATGCCTGGAAGATTACCATGAACTATATTGATGTTCCGGGGTTAAGAACGAAAACCACAGAATCCGGCGTTGGTCCATCGGATCATACTTCTTTTTATCTGAAGAACATTCCGGTACTGCATTTCTTCAGCGGAACACACAGTGACTATCATAAACCAAGTGACGATGAGCCACTCATCAATTATGGTGGTGAGTTGCATATCCTCCAATACATGGTTCAACTGATCCAGCGTACGGATGACAAAGGAAAACTGAAATTCATCAAAACCAAGGACGACACCAATGAAGAGAGTCCTCGTTTTAAAGTAACACTTGGGGTTGTTCCTGATTATGGCTTTGAAGGCCAGGGCATGCGTATTGACGGAGTAAGCGATGGAAAACCGGCACAGAAAGCCGGGCTTAAACAGGGAGATGTAGTCATTCGGATTGGTGAGATCCCGGTAGTGGATATGATGAGTTATATGAAAGCGCTGGGTAAATTCAATAAAGGAGATAAAGCGATTGTTGTTGTCCTGCGGGGCAAAGAAGAAGTCAGCGTGGAAGTAACTTTCTAATGAACAGATTATCCGGGTTATATATAAAAAGCAACAGGAAGGCATCGGATCTTCCTGTTGCTTTTATTTTATACCTGTTCTTCCCTGTGTTATGTCTGGTTTCATATTCAGCTTCGGCACAACAATCCATTACCGTCTTCGGAAAAGCAATGGATAAAAACACACCATCGCTTTTATTGGAACAGGTGATGGTTGTTAACCTGCGTACGCAGCAGGGTGTTTTTGGCAATTCCGATAATTCCTTTTCAGTATCGATTCTTAAAACAGATACATTGGTGGTTACCGCCATCGGGTATAATCCTGAAAAAATCTGTTTTAATGATTCGACGTATAGCACCTCCTATAAAATTGTTGTTGGTTTAAAAAGGTTATCACGGACCTATGATGAAGTCACAATTATGGCGCCCCGTGACCTTAACCGTATTGAAGAGGACATTAAAAAACTGGGATACCGCAAGAGTGATTATCGGTTAACGGGCCTGGATGCATGGAGAAGTCCGCTTACGGCATTGTATGAAGAATTCAGCAGAAGAGAACGCAGCAGGCGCAAAGTTGCCCAACTGATGAATGAAGATGAACGGCGAAAACTTTTGCGTGAAGTGCTGGCCAACTATTCCCGGTCCGGTTTGATAAAACTTCAATACCACGAATACAATGCATTTATCGATTATCTGGGCATCAGCGAATTTCTCCTGAAGTCATTTTCGCAGTATGAGCTGGCCGTATATATTAAAAACAAGTACCTGGCTTATTCCAATCAGTAATTTTGTTTTTCGCCGGTCAGGCTTCCATTTCCAAGAAACATGGAAACCGCTTCCCAGCCGGGTAACCTGTCGGCTATCAGTTTCAGGATAGCGGCGAAGGGGATAAACAATATCATTCCGGAGGCCCCCCAGATGATACCTCCGGCAACAATCACAATCAGGGTGGCCAGTGTATTCAACTCCAGCCTTCTGCCAACAGCCCATGGGAAAATAATATTCGCTTCGAGATACTGGACAAATGCAAACAACGCTACTACTCCCAGTGGATACCAGATAATACCATAAGTCGTCCAGGCATACGTAATTGGTAAAATACTGGCGACAATAATACCTACATACGGAATAAAGGTCATGATGGCGGTCAGGTATCCAAACAGAAATGCGTTGGGCACCCCCATCAGCCAAAGGCCCAGAGCGTTCAGAGTCCCAACGAGGGCGTATACAACAGCCATGCCCCGTATAAATCTGAAATAGGCTGCCACAGATAAACGCAGGACTTCGATCACTTTGGTGCGATCATGTCCCGGTAATAGAACAAGCAATAGTTCGGCAAGGCGTGACCGATAGTATAAAATCAGATACGTATAAACAGGAATCAATGCAAGGATAGCGAGATTCACCACCAGCGACTGCAAGGTTGTACCCAGCAGGTTCACTGATGTGCCCAGCGAACTATTAATCGTATCCAGTAACCAGCGGGTTATCTCCTCATTGCTGATTCCAAACCTTTCACTGAGCCAGCTTCTGATGGCCAATAACAGTTCCGACAGGCGTTCGTGGATCATGGGCCATTCCGAAGCTATTTTCTGCAATTGCATCCCAAACAAAAACAACAATGCAGATAACATCAGCAACATAAATATCAGTGCCAGAGATATTGCGCTCTGCCTGCCGATACCTTTTTTCTCCAGGTAACTACAAATGGGATACATAACAATACTCAGAAAAAAGGCATATCCCAATGGTACAAACAAGGAAGAGGCAGATTTCAGTATCAGGCCGGTAAACAACACAGCTCCAGTAACAAAAAAATACTTCGAAAAGCCGTCAGAAGAAGGGCGTGAAGGAACCATGGCAACTGAATTTGTTTCCAAAGATAATACAGGAACGTTCAGTATTTGAATTCCATGACAATATTCAGCAACTGATATGAAAAAGGGCTGCCCTTATCAGGACAGCCCTTTCACTGATTAACGAAATTTTATTTGTCAAGAACAAGACGCATTACTTTTCTTGTTCCATCAGCCAGTTCAACACTTACAACATAGATGCCCGCAACCTGATTGTTCATATCAAGCAAATAAGACGTTCCATTAGCCTGTTCACGGCGCAGGGTCTGTCCAAGCATATCAGTAACTGTTACAACGTATGTTCCGGGATCATTGCTGAAGAGTAATTCGGTTTCGGTTTTAGCAGGGTTTGGTGCCAGCGATACATTCACCGCTTCATCCAATCCTTCACGACAGGTAACAACCACCTGCAAGGATTTATTGGAAGTAGCGCCACAGGAGTTTACAGCTTTTACATTCAGGTATCCTGTGGTTGCACGCCATTTAACCACTACAGAGCCGGTTCCTTGACCGCTGAGGATCGATGCACCGCTGGGGGCTGTCCAGGTATAAGTAACACCCGGCTGTGTAGCCACTGAGTACGTCAGGTTGGTCTGATTTGCGCAAACCGAAGCAGGTCCATTGATTACGGTTGGTTTCAAAGGAAGTGTGGTAATGCTGGTCTTACACCGTGCGGCACTGCTGCCACAGGCATTGTTGGCAGTCACACATACACTTCCGTTGGTAACAGCTGTTGTTGATGACCATTGAACATTAATTGAAGTGGTACCTTGTCCGCTTACGATAGTAGCACCTGCAGGCACTGTCCAGGTATAAGAAGTAGCACCGGTAGTAGAGGCAGGAATTGAATAGGTACTAGCTCCTCCACATAGATTGTTGGATGGTCCGGTAATAGTGGATGGCATCTGTGGAGTGCTTCGCACTGTAATTGACTTGGCATTGGAAGTACCACAGTTATTGCTTGCAGTCACCGTAACATTACCAGATACGAAGCCTGCCTGTATTGTAACTGAAATTGAAGTTGTACCCTGACCACTGTTAATGATAGTGTTAGCCGGAACAGTCCAGTTATAGGAAGTTGCATTCGCAACAGACGGGCAGGTATATGTTTTCGTTACACCTGCACAAACGCCCAGTTTGGTACCCGTAATTGATCCAGGTGTTGCCGGAGCTGCGGTACCGTTAGAGCCTACGATACCTGTGCTGGCGAAACTACAGCCGTTGGCATCAGTAACATAGATTGTATATGAACCTGGTGCAAGACCTGAAATATTAGGTGTTGTTGCGCCATTACTCCATTGGATGGTATAGGGAGCTGTTCCACCGTAGATCGTTGAATAAGCAGAACCGTCGTTCAACGAACAGTTGGCGTTTTGCGTTGTTACAAATCCATCGAGGTAGGCAGGAGCTGTAATGTTTACACTTCCGCTAACACTGCATCCTGCTCCATCTGTTACGGTATACCCATAAGTTCCGGCAGCCAGATTGCTGATAGAAGATGTGTTTGCTCCGTTACTCCAGAGAATAGTAGTATTTCCGCTGGCACCGGTGATCGCAAGTGAAGCTGAACCGTTGTTTACTCCGTTACAGGAAACATTTACGGAAGATGGGGTTACAGCGAGATTGCTGGAAGATGCATTCACCACAGCTGTTGCAGATCCTGAACATCCGTTTGCATCAGTTGCAGTTACAGTATACGTTCCGGCCGCGAGTCCGCTGATCGATGATGCAGTGGATCCTGTATTCCAGATATACGTGTAGCCGGCTGTACCTCCGCTAACCTGGGCACTGGCTGATCCGGTTGCACTTGCACAGCCTGCATTTACCGCCTGAGCAGAAACGTTTAATGCTGCAGGCTGGGAAATAGAAGCCGTGCGTACTGCAGTACATCCATTGGAATTGGTAACGGTGCAGGTGTAGTTGCCGGCCGCAAGTCCGCTGATGGTACCTGTATTGGCACCATTCGACCAGAGGTAGGTATTGCTTCCGGAAGCGCTTACAGTGGCAGAGCCGTTAGATCCGCCAAAGCAGGAAACATTACTTGAGTTGAGGGTGGTAGATAATGTACCTATTGTAACGGTGGTTGAAGCGGCAGCTGTACAACCTGAATTATCGGTCACAGTAACCGTGTAGGTCGTGGTGCTTGCAGGCGAAGCCAGCGGGTTAGCAATGGATGCATTGTTGAGTCCTGTTGCCGGATTCCAGCTATAGGAAACAATACTGTTGCCGGGCAATACAAGTGACCATTTCCAGAGTGTGCCTATATCCTGACCACCGAGGTCGGTGATGCGGAGTCCCCAGGTTCCGTTTGCTGAACCTGTAAGACCTGAGAATGCCTGAGAAGGTGCATAGGTGCCGGTGAAAGGAGCTGCTCCGCTGGCGATAGCAGTGCCGCCTGTTTGAAATTTCGTACGGATGAAATTATCTCCTGAACCACCTACGCCGCTGGCCAGAATGATGGCAGATCCGTTCGGGGCAACAAGTTCAATTTTGAGATCGCCGTCATACGTATGAGTAAGTGAGTCGATGGTAACAGATACTACCGCGTTGGCAGTTGTACTTCCGCTGATTGTCATATTGGAAGTAACACCAGGACTTGGCGAATCAGGAATTGGCAATGGCGTTGTATTGGTGGCCGAGTTACCTCCCTGGCCCGGAACTGAAGCTGTAGCTGTTAACTGTGCACTTCCGCCATTACAAACCGAAACACCACCGGTTGCAGTAACAGAAGGAGGCGTACTAACGTTGAGCGTTACCGAAGCTGAGCCGGAGCAACCGTTCGCAGCAGTCACAACACAGGTATAGGTTCCGTTATTCGCTGATGTTGCAGCTGTAATAACCGGATTCTGTAACGTTGAGGTATATCCGCCCGGACCTGTCCATGAATACGATGTTCCACCGGATGCAGTCAGCTGAATATTTGAACCTGCACAGGTGCCACCGCTTACAGAAGCTGTAGCACTGGCGTTGAGAGAAAGCCCCATCACACCCACTGCGTCCCAGGCATTTTTAACTGCATATGCTTCCGGTGAACATGGACCATAAAGATCTGTTGCAGCCTGCAGTGAATAATAACCCGCATCTGAATATTGTGAACCGGAAGTAAGATAGAAGGTATTGTTACGGAAAGCAATCATCCGCGCTTTTGTCATTGTGATGCTGGCAACGTTATATGCGAAGCCGTTATCATTGGTTCCTGTACCACCCTGACAAAGCAGATAATACCAGAAATTCTGAACTCCGCTGTTGTAGTGAACACCACCGTTATCGCCTGTGCCGGTATACCAGTTTGTTCCAAGGTAAGTGTCAGGATCGCCTGCCAGATTCGGGTTGTTCATGTAACGAATACCATCACCCGGGGTCGCAGGAGTATAGCTCTGATCGGCCATTGTCCAGTTAGCCTGTGCAGGACGAGCAAAGAAATCTACAGTAACCCCGAAGATGTCTGAGAACGATTCATTCAAGGCACCCGACTGATAAGAATACGTAAGATTGGAAGAGGTGCTGGTAACGCCATGGGTTAATTCATGGGCGCAGATGTCCATTTCAGTAAGCGGAGAGAAGGTAGAACCATCTCCATCACCGTACGTCATAACAGATCCATTCCAGAATGCATTATTATATCCACTGCTGTAATGCACGTAGGATCGTAAAACACTGCCGAGGTTATTATAACTGTTACGGTTATGCACCGACATATAATAATCGTAGGTCTTTTCTGCTCCCCAATGCGCATCAAGTGCAGCGTTATCCGGTGCGCCCGGATTCCAGTTATTATCTGTATCCGTGAAATCTGTATTTACATAAGTAGTACCGTTGGCAAGGTTATAGGTTTCAACACCACCTCCTCTTGAAGCATCACGGAGACGATAATTGGTAGCAGATACACTATCCACTTTGATGGTTTGAGTTCCGCTATAGCGGGTAACAGCCGTACCATTTACAGTTATGGTACAGATACGGTTTTCGCGGAAAACCACTTCTCCGTTTTGTGCATTCACGTATACCATCCAGCGCTCATGCGGAGCAATGGAATAAACATCAAAAGCCCAGCAAAGTACATTCGCCTTGGTTTTATTGAATTCGGCTGTTTGCGGTATCACTACCAGCTCTCCTTTCGGATAGGCGCTGGCGTGAGCATGACCCAGCCATAATTCCTGTTCAGCGGCAGAAGCCTGCCAGAGGTATTTTGAAGCACCTATTGTTCTGAGGGCTGCATCCAGTGCATTCTTTTCAGTAAGGGAGGGAACTGTAGAGAGGTTGATACCGCGGTAAAACATACCATTTGCAGAAACCACACGTCCCTGACGCTCGTGGAGAATGTACTCTCCTGTTACTACTTTCACCTGCTGGTAATACTGCTGATAGCGGCGGTGATTCATGCCAATATCATCGGCATCATTGCGGATCAGTTTCCAGCTGTCGTTACTCCCACCCTGCAGGTAAGCATTAAGGCCTTCCATGCCGGAGCCGGCACTGATGAATACATCCGGATTGAAACGGATGAATAACGGGGCGGAAGAACGATTGTCGTAGCGGATATCAGCTACGCCGGCCGTTGTTTGTCCCGCAACCTGTGCCTGGGCGCTGAGCATGCCGAAGGCCAGGAAACAACCAAGTATGGTTTTTTTCATAAGGGGATATTGTTTTGGTTTTATTTTCGGTTGAGATCACATATAACCGGACCGGAAAAGCGGCTAGATGAAGGATCGTAAATGTAGGGATTCCCCTCATACGATCCTAGAAATTTCTACTGAACAGGGCAACCATAATTCTCAGCCCGTTGTGAATAGCCTTCATCGGGAAAGCATGGAGCGCAGTATCCATGGATCCACCATATCTCCCTGAAAAACAAGCGTGTAAAATCCCGCCTCAGGAACTTCAACAATCACCTCCTTGCTCCCCTGAATCGAAATTGCGGAAACACGACGTCCCTGTATATCATAAATCTCTAGTGTCCGGAAACCATCGCAATCAAGCTGGAACTGCCCGTTTCCGAGCGGTTGAACACATGGAGATGGCTTAACGGGAACGACTGCTGATGCCGAAACCGGAACTGAAAAAATGAAAGTGTCCGTTGTACAGGAATCACCGGCCAACAATGTTACAGTATAGTTGCCCGGCTGTAAGTAGCTATGAACTGGCTGAGAGATGGTGTCGAAATTTCCATCGCCAAAATCCCAGAGGTAGGTGGTAGCATTCACTGACGTATTGTTGAACTGTACATTCAAACCATTGGCGCTGAAAGTAGAAGATGCGGTTACATCGTATGCTCCAATTTTCCAGACGGCCAGGCTATCAAAAACTGTTGTATCAGCGGTTGACTGCAGAAAAGCTGCAACAGTTGGTGAAAGTCCTGCGGTATAAGATGCACCTGCCGTTGATTTGCGGAAGATGGTGGCATAAAAGACGCAGGATGCAAGGTAAGAACCCGGAAGATCCGGATGACTGTTGTCCGAGATCCAGAGATTAATCGTTGAATCATTCATCCAGCTTCTTTTCCATGCCTCTCCCACAGGAGCCACCAATGCATGATTCTGGTTAGCCATCGCCACGTAGTTGTTGCGCAATTCCTGCTGCATGCCCATGAAGGTGCACACAGGTGGATAAAAAGCACAATTGGAGGCATCACCGTACTTTCTGCCCCAGGTCATAAAGAAAACCGTCTCGGTGCAGGCGTTATTCAGATGGATCAAACTGTCCAGTTTACGGGCGTACGGAAACACATCGACCGCAACCTGAGCCGGTGGAAAAGAAGGAAGCTGGCTTTGCTCCTGCAGCACGACAAAATCCCAGTCCATGGAATCAATCATCTGCAACGTTGGCAAATACGCAGTATGCAGCTGGAATGTATAACCACCCGGATTTACAGAATAAGCTGCTACAGAATCTCCGAGGCTTAGCGCAAGCTGCGTAAACATGACCGCCAGATTATTGGAAGCCGTATAGCTGTTACCGACAAACAGGACCTTCAGCGGTTGAGCTGATAGTTTACCTGTAAGCAGGAACAGGAACAGAATAACTTTCTTCATGATGCGAGTGCACAAGTTTACGGAAAAATGCTTCCAAAATGAAGATTTTGAAGTTTCTCCAATCCTTTTGTTTTCCCTATTTTTACGATTCACAGAAAACATATGCAATACCGCAAATTCGGAAATACCGGGCTCTCCATCTCTGCCCTCTCGTTCGGAGGCTGGCTCACCATCGGAAAGCAAATCGATGATGCAGTGAGTGAAAAACTGATTCAAAAAGCGTATGAAGCAGGCATTAACTTTTTCGATAATGCAGAAATATATGCGCGCGGACAAAGCGAAATTGTTATGGGTCGTGCTTTGAAGAATCTGCAGGCAAGCCGAAGTTCATATATGGTGTCGAGCAAAGTGTTTTTCGGATACGAAGAGAACAAGCCCAACCAGCGTGGTCTCAGTCGTAAGCATATTATGGAAGGATGTCATGCTGCACTCAAACGGCTGGATGTGGAATACATCGACCTGTATTTTTGTCACCGACCGGATAAAAACACACCCATTCTCGAAACGGTACAGGCGATGAATACCCTTATACAACAGGGCAAAATTTTATACTGGGGAACTTCAGAATGGAGTGCACCCGAAATTCTGCAGGCACATCTCGAGGCAGAACGCCATCATCTCATTGCACCGGTGATGGAACAATGCCAGTACAATCTGTTTGAACGAAAGAAGATGGAAGACGACTACCTCCACATTTTCAAATATCAGGGGATGGGCACAACGATCTGGTCGCCTTTATCTTCGGGAATACTCAGCGGAAAGTATCTTGGCGAAGCCGGCTCAACACGACTTAGCATGCAGGGAATGGACTGGCTCCGGGAAAGAAACATCACTCCCGAAAGGCTGGAAAAAGTGAAGCAACTTAAAAATATTTCGGATAAGGTGGGCGTTAGTCTGTCACAACTGGCAATTGCATGGTGTCTCAAAAACCCGAATGTAAGCACTGCTATCCTCGGTGCCAGCAAGGAGGAACAGCTGGAAGAAAATCTGAAAGCGCTGGACACAGTAGATCTCTTAACCGCTGAAATCATCGGAAACATTGAAACCGTGATGGAAAACAAACCTGTTCCGGCTGAATATTGATCAATAACTGCTAAGATAAAATTTCACAAAACATATGATACAATCCGTTTCGCGTTTTGGCTTCCTGATGCTAAGCCTGCTTGCTTTCAAAGCAACCGCGATGACTGAAAATGAAAAATGGGCCAAAGGGTTTAATGCTCCGGGTACCAATAACCTGATAACTGCACTGGATGCGGATCAGCAATATATCTATGCCACCGGCCTCTTCAACCGGATTAACGGAGGGAACAGCTGCTACAAACTGGCCAAATACAATGGCACAGAATGGACAACCTTCATTGATTCACTCAATGGTCCTGATTTTCCGATGGAGATAAAAGTGCGTAACGGTGTGATCTGGGTGGCCGACACCAAAGGATTGTTGCGTTATAACGGCAGCTGGCAGCTGGTGGCAAACACCAACAATCAACCTGTTTATGATTTTGATTTTGATGTGGCGGGCAACATTTATATGGTTGGAGCTTTTACGAGCATCAACGGTTCAGCCATTTCCGGCGTGGCGAAATACAATGGATCCAGCTGGAGCAGTTTGGGTACAGGCATCAACGTTAGTTCATCAAACCAGGCCAGGGCGGTACATTGCATGAGTGGACAGGTTTACATCGCCGGACCCTTCACCAGCGTTAGCGGTATCAACTGCAACGGATTTGCAAAATGGAACGGAAGCGCATGGTCATCACTGAATACCGGCGGGATGATCCTGAGTGTCAGTACACACTTTGCGGAGTTCAATAATCAATTGTATCTCTCCTCGCTATCTTCAACCACCGGCTTCAATCAGTTTAACCGGGTTTTTAAATATGATGGCAGCACCCTCGTTCAACTTGGCGGTAATTTTGATTCCGACATCTATCATCTTCGCTTTGTCAATAACAAATTATATGTAACCGGAAATTTTAACCTCTGCGGAAGCACCCCGGTTAACCATCTTGCCTACTGGAACGGTACCTCCTGGACAGATGACGGTACAGGTCTCAATTTTACCACTTACGACATCGCTGCCACTGCCGCATGTACGCTGGTGGGAGGAGCCGGTACCAATTTTGGTTCATCCTATTTCTTTCAAAACGCAGCCGTTTGGCGTCTGAACAAGTGGATGCCTACCGGAAACGGCGTGAACGGGAATGTAAATGCCCTGCTTGTTGACGGACAATATGTATATGCAGCCGGCAGCTTTACCGACGCAGGCGGACTTACCGGAAGAGTGATGCGCTGGGATGGCCTGCAGTGGGATACATTAAACGGCGGACTTACGATTCGTGTAGTGCGCGACATGGCGATCTTCAGAGACACCCTCTATATCGGAGGGAATTTCACCGATCCTCAAACGCTGGGCGGCCGCTATCTGGCTAAATGGAACGGATCACAATGGGTGGAAATTCCTGGTGATGTAAACAGTGATGTATATGCACTTGAAGTTTACAACAATGAACTGTACATTGGTGGTGCTTTCACTTCCATGGGATCAGGGCCTGCCAATCAGATTGTAAAATACAATGGTACTACTTGGACCAATCTCAGCAGTATGACCAACAATACCGTAAAAGATATCAAGTTTGATCAAAACGGAATCATGTATGTAGGCGGCGGATTCACTACCATTGGAGGATTACAGGCGCGGAGAATAGCAAGGTACGATGGTACTGCATGGTCAGAAGTGGGAAGTGGGGTAGATAATTTTGTAAATGCCATCGGCATCAGTCCGAACAATGATGTATACATTGGCGGACAATTTTACCTCGGAAACAACGTAGGGATACTGAATCACTTTGCAAAAATTAATGGCACCACATTACAATCAGTAAACGGAGGCATCGGCAGTTTCTCTGACAACGTCTACAACATTCAGTTTCTTTGCGGAAAAATGTATGCCACCGGTGTATTCCGGGTCAACAACAACGATACATTGAATCATATCGCTGTAAATGACGGATCAGGCTGGCAGTCGTTGGGAGATGGCCTTGTGCATGATACAACTGTGAATGCAGCAGGTTTAACCATGGCTGTTCAGAACAACCGGCTGTGGGTTGGCGGTAACTTCTCATTCGCCGGAGGTTCGCGGTCTGATAAAATTGCCTGCTATGGTACAGAGGGTATACCTCAGATGAATTTAAACACCCTGAACGGAAGTACCTGCATCGGAGACACACTCATGATGGTATTTCACGGTGAAAATCTGGGGACCACTCCACAGTATCAATGGTACATCAACAACACACCGGTGATTAACAATGACTCCATCCTTCTTTTACCGTCGGCAAATGACGGTGATGAAATTTATGTGGTCGTAACAACAGATCCTGTTTGTGGCATAGCTGAAAACCTGCAAAGCCCGTCGTATATCGTTCACTTCACCAACCTGAGCACTCCATCCGTAAATCAGAACGGATCCACGTATACTGTTACAAACCCCGATCCTCTTGCGAATTATATCTGGCAGGTATGGAATGGATCTGCCTGGATGGATATCACTCCTGCAGTTACTGGCAACAGTTACCAGACAACTACACCCGGACAATACAGAGTGAGCGCTGCCAAAGGGACCTGCATCCGTTTTTCTACACCGGTGGTGATCACATCCCTCCAGGAGATGATACAATCGGGATTACCATTCTGCACACCCAACCCTGCACATTCAACCATTCAGCTTTCACAAACAGAAGGCTATAAAGAAGTGCTGCTGACAGATATTTCAGGCAGAGTGATAATGCAGGAGCAACTGCTCAATGAGCACGGCAAACAACTCTCCGTTGCCGGGTTGCCGGCAGGAGTCTATGTAGTCCGCGTTTCAGGAGAAAATAAAACACCGGTAACACTGCAACTGGTGAAAGAATAATCCACAGACCATTAAATAAAAAGGCTGCCGGAAGGTGGCCTTTTTTGCTTTTATCCATTTGCACTATTTTTGATGCATGGAAGGCTACCAGACCATAGAAATCAACAATACCACTTTACAACTATTTGAATCAGGTTCCGGTGATCCTGTTCTTTTTGTTCATGGGGCCTGTGGCTCCGTCCTCCACGGTGAGGCATTGGCCGGCAGAATGGCCGGGCGCTATCGGTTTATCACTTATAGTCAGCGCTTTCATCTGCCCAACCCTCCTCAGGTTGAAGGAGTCTACAATGCCGACATTCATGCTGCAGACCTTATTGCGCTCGTGGAAGCACTGAACATAAAAGGGTGTAAGGTTATCGGACACAGTTACGGCTGCTCCGTCATACTAACGGCAGCGGCTATGCGTAAAGATATTTTTGGCAGTATATGCCTGGCCGAACCCGGTCTGGCTTTCCTGCTTAACGGGGATGAAAAATACCGCACCCTTCGCG
>JAXLTL010000021.1:0-16160 GCA_046330075.1 Bacteroidia bacterium
ATAAAAATTAAATTTTTCAATGAAGGTAGGGTCGTTCTTAATATCGATCCTGGTCACCAATTCACAACCGAGATCGTTACTGCTGAATCCCGCCTGAACGGCACCATCATTTTTATTCCCAAGCTTTCGCTCTTTCAATTCACGGGAATGAATTGTGGCTGTGCGCATCTCCTGGAATGACTTCGACAATGCGACTCCACCCATCTCCTCCCGCAGGCGGCTCCGAAATTCGCTCACCGTCATGTTCACGGTTGTATAACCCAGCATGGAAACCCGGAGTGTATCTGTGTCGAGCACCGAATCAACACGAAAGGAGAATACCCCATCCTGATCGGTCACCGAACCGGTTCCACGATGCAGGACCCCTACGTTTACAAATTCGAGCGGTTTTCCATCGGACTGATCAGAGATGCGTCCGCGAAGTGTTTGGGCGGAAGATCCAGCAAAGACCAGCAGCAGCAGTGGTATCAAATAAAATCGTTTCATGGTTCTGATTTTAGCAAAGGTGAAATGAAAACAGGAACTGAACAATGAAGGTGACATAAAATTACTCAGTGGTGCTTATTGTGCCAGGGCTGTCAGAAACCTACTCTTAATGTCCACTTCTTCTTAAAAACCTGAACCTGCAATAACGCACAGGTTCAGGTTAATCAAATCAAGGCTTGACAAAAAAAAGTAATGTACAAAAGAAGGGCATTAACATGCAGGTTGAATGCCCTCTAAAAATACTTACTTGAATCAGGGTCTGTCAATGATGATGATGGACCGATACCTTGTTACTGCTCATTGCTACATCCGTTGTCACTTCAAAATGAGCCATCATCCCCGCTGCATGGTGTTCGAGAATATGGCAGTGATACATCCATGTGCCGGGACGATTATCCGGCATCCATGCAATTTTCACTCTTGAACGCGGCTTGAGGTTTATGGTATCTTTCCATGCAAGATATTCAGGTTGCTCACCGTTCTCCGCAATCACCTGAAAGAAAAAACCATGTAAATGGAAGGGATGATCCATCAGGCTCGAATTAATAATTTCCCAGATTTGCAACTCTCCGACTTTTACGGGGGCATCATTCACGTGCAAATCGCCATTCACCATGAAGTCGAGTCCGTTTTTCAGACTTGGCCCGACTGAAAACCTGATTTGCCTCGTAGCCGGCGCATCAGGCTCCGCAAGAGGAAGAATAACATTCAAGGTTTCAGGGATCATGGCGACGGATGGTTTCACTTCACCGACTTTCACTGTGGCGAATCGCTGACGTTTGGCTTTCAGGAAGGTCATCCGGTCATATGGTAATGACTGTATGGCAAAGGTGTCGTGCTCAGTAAAAGGGCCGGCAATAATGTCCACTCTTTCACCGGGAGTAATCAAAACGCTGCTAACCGTTCTAGCATTTTCCAGCAAACCACCATCCACACCGATCACTTTAAACGCTCTGCCTTCCAGGTGCAACATAAAATACCTTGCGCTGGAAGAATTGATAAAACGCCAGCGTTCCTGTTGCCCGGCGTGAACATGAATGGCAGGATCCACCATACCGTTTATTAACAGTGTATCTCCTTCACGACCATCATGCTTTTCAATCAGCCGGGGCAATGCCCAGCCCGGGACAGTAAAATTATTTTCAGCGTCGATTTTCATATCATCGATCATAAAAACTCTGTCATTATCCACTTTCAATTCAGTGGTTTCATTCACAACAATAGGTCCATACATCCCTCTTTCCATCTGTACCGTTTCATTCGCATGAGAGTGGTACCAGAATGTACCTGCTACATTCACCTCAAACCGATATTCAAAAGTATCTCCCGGCATGATCAGTTCCTGATTCGCATCGGTTCCATCCATCGCCGCCGGTAAACAGATCCCATGCCAATGAACCGAAGTTGGTTCTTTGAGTTTATTTGTAACTTTTACAACAACGGTATCACCGATATTGGCATTTATTTCCGGTCCGGGAAACTGGTTGTTAAAACCCCAGACCTTTACAATTCTTCCGGGAGCTATTTCCCAATCGAATTCGCTGGCAACAAAATCGTAGTTAACCGTTCTTCCGGTCGTATGTTTTTGAATATTCATGGCAAGAAATTTTTATTGATTAAAAAAAAGGAGCTGCCTTCCGTGAAAGCAGCTCCGGAATGCTTAGCAATTGCAGGAGTTTTCACATTTGCAGGAACCACAATTGCAGGAAGTACCACATGTACAGGTTTCACATACACATACTTCGCAAGAACAATTTGGATTTGAACCGTTCTTCTTGATTGGAGCGCTGAGGCTCACTGATGATTTGTTTTTCATTTTATAATAGCTTTTAAATTATGACGCAAAACTATATCAAGTTCATCCGGCAGCTATTATATAACTTTGGGTATGATTTATATAACTTTTGGATCAGATTTTATCCAGTGATTTACGCCTGGCTGCTCCTATAGTTTTAAAATGAGATGGCGTGAGTCCGGTGGTCTTCTTGAACTGACTCGAAAGGTGCGCAGTACTGCTGTAATCCAACTCAAAAGCAATTTCAGATAACGTTTTCTGACCATATACGAGCAACTCTTTAGCCTTTTCAATTCTTTGCTCAATGAAATAATTTTCAATGGTACGTCCCTCCACTTCAGAAAAAAAACTACTTAAGTGCGTATACTCATAGTTTAACTTCTCTGCCAGGTATACAGATAAATTAAGTTTGGATTCTTTTGATCCTACTTCATTACGGGCTTTCAGAATGACATGCTTCTTGATCTTTTCAATTATACCACCCGTATGACTGTCGATCAGCTCTAACCCGACTGCTTTTAAATCTCCCCGCAACCGCTCAATACGATCCTGCGACAGCTTTTCCTGCAGGTGAATCTCACCAAACAATACGTTGAGGTAGGAAATTCCGGACTGATCCAGGATATGCTCCACTGTCATTACACAGCGGTTACAGACCATGTTCTTAACCAATAACAGATTTGTTTTCATCTTCCAGTAATTCAGATACCATTAATTAAAATTCAAATTTACAAACAAATACTGATTACGCATTCATCAGCAACACCTCTCTCCTTGCGTAACTATTACTGAACGATGTACATCACTCAACTCTGTTTTAATTCCCATATCACTTCCATGTGAAGGCTGAATAATTTATCAAGTTCGGATCAAGGACCCTCTTTCAAATCCTTGCTTTCTGATTTTGGTCTGCTGTTATTTAACCGTCGGAAATTCAAACCAAGACCAATTCCGATGTTTGCAATCATCGATGCGCTGAATTCATCACTGCTGCGACAGGGCACCTGGTAACCGAACTGAATGAATAGTTTAACAGGCAATGAGGTGTCTTCTCTGAAGTTTCCCGTAAGTCCAATTCCGGGTTGCAAAAAGTATGTAGCTTCAGGATTTCTCTCTTCTGTATTTTCCTTTGAATATTGAAACTGACAAAAAGCGATCTTTCCATATAAATAAGGATAGAACTTAGTTCGCCGGCTCGCCTGAATCAACAGCCGGAAAGGATTGAGCATTCCTGTGAGTCCATACTCTAATTCGGCCGGATTAAAACTATAATTAAGTCCGGCTCCACGGTAATGTTTATACTTCAAACAACTTTCCCCGAATCGGTCGTATCGGAATTCAATATTACATTGAGGAAGATGCGCCGGTCTGTATTGCTGACCTGCGTACAAAGAGTAATGGACAAAGGACCATCCTTTCCTTGCGTTACCTGCAAACGGTGTTATGACGAACAAAAA
The DNA here is from genome assembly GCA_046330075.1 of Bacteroidia bacterium. GTDB lineage: Bacteria > Bacteroidota > Bacteroidia > AKYH767-A > OLB10 > JAJTFW01. Next base: position 3,739 of record JAXLTL010000021.1, read on the forward strand.
AAACAGGAAGCATCTACGCATATCAGCTGAGGTTAGCTCTATCTCAGAATTATTACCAACCTAAAGATAGCATTAAAACCAGAAAGATGAAGGAAAAAAGCTGAGAACACATTCCCTTTCTCTTACTTCCAGAACTGCCACCATTTTTTAGGTTGCTCTGCTGTTTCGTTGGCTGCCGCTTCGTTCTCTGCAGCCCACCGCAAGCTGTTGGCAATGTTCTCCGCTTTCTGTCGCTCCCTCTCTTCTTTGTAGGCAGACCATTCTTCAGTTGTCATCTTATCCTGAAGAATATTTTCAAAACTTTGCGTCGCAATTTCCACTTCGCCGGCATCTACACAGCGGTCTTTATGCATCAGCACGCCCATACCATGCTCATCGTCCCAGGTGCAATCGCAGTTAAAACCCAGATAGCCAACTCCGTCTTTTTCATCTCCGAGAACATGTATCGCTTCCACCACAATGTGCTTCTTCACATCGTCAATGGTTTTCAAGTCCGGAAAATCAGGCAAGACTTTGTACCTTTCTCTGATTTGAGGAGCGTACTGTATGACGCCCTCACAAACTGCATTCAATACGTTCTCTTCGTTTTCAAAAAAATAATTCAGCGCCTTCTGCTGAAAAGGCATCGGCTTTTCGAAATCGTCACCCTCAATGCCAAACTGTTCTAACAGAAAGGTAACCATGCCGGGCAGATTGGACTTGCTTTCTTTGAATGCTTTCACACCGTTCACTTGGAAATCAAAGCTCCATTCGGAATCTTCGTTAGTAAATTTATATTTTTTCAAATTGATCATATGATGTATTTTTCTGATTATTGAATCTAGACGTAAATGGTATCCTTTTTTGACATTCGTATATTATCATCAAGACCTGTGATGTTGCATCCAGTCTGCCATCGTCATTTCAAACTTAATCTCCTTCGTGCCATGCAATCCCACTTCTTTCCACCCGGCCTTTCTGTAGAATTGCTCTGCCCGCGTATGAAAAGCCGTACTCAGCCAAACGGTTTCGTTCGTCTTACTGAAATACCAGTCGAGCATGGTGTTGTGTAATCTTTTTCCGATCCCTTTCCCTTCGTATTCGGGAAGCAGAAACAGCGCCCAGATATTATGCTCTTTGAGGTCGGCAATGGCGAAACCAACAATCCTGTTGTCGGCTTCACATACCCAACCTTTTCCACGTATGGTCATGTACTCTTCGCAATCCTGATCGGTAACCAGACCGGGATCTGATAATACATTTTCCTTTACTGCATTCCGCACGATTTGAATTTGCGGAATGTCGGCGATGGTTGCTTCACGGATCATCATGATGTTTTGTTTTATTTCCGGTGGCTTCGTCCGGTGGCTTCGACTCCGCTCCCCGATGCTGCGATCGGGGCAGGCAGCCACCGGACGAAGCCACCGGTGCCACCGAACTACCTCCTCGCCAGATATCTCGCCACGCCCCAGCCGATGATGGCGCCGATGGTGTTGGCGATGAAGTCTACGTAGTCAGCTGTGCGGTTGGGAAGGAAGAGGCCTTGGTAGATCTCGATGAGTCCGCCGTAAACGATACCACTGAACAACGGAATGCTGAACGGATTGCGGTAGAAGACAGAATCGCTGTGCATGGTAGAGAAGCTGCGCCAGAATAAAACAACATAGACCGCATAGAAGAAGAAATGCGCGACTTTGTCGGGTTTGATGAGATCGAAGAGATCCGGCACCTCCAGCGATGGCGTGGTAAAGGTGCAGAGTGCTAAAATCAACAAGGCCCAGCTAATGCCGGGCCAGTTATGTCGTACGAAGGATGTCTGTTGATCAGGCACCAATCAGGGCTTTATAGGCATCAGCGCTCAGCAGGTCGGCCACCTGTGAAGCATCCGCGATTTTAACTTTTACCATCCAGCCACCGCCGTATGGATCTTTGTTTACCAGTTCCGGATTTCCTTCGAGTTCGCCGTTGAATTCCATCACCTCTCCGGTTAAGGGCATGAAGAGATCAGACACTGTCTTTACCGCTTCTACAGTTCCGAATACGTCTTCCCGTGCAACTGTGTCACCTACGGTTTCAATTTCTACATAGACAATATCGCCTAGCTCGCTTTGCGCGAAGTCGGTGATACCTACGGTGGCGATGTCGCCGTCAATGCGGACCCATTCGTGATCCTTGGTGTACTTGAGTTCTGCCGGGATGTTCATAAGGATAATTTTTCCAAAAATAGTATTTTGTTTGTTATTGCGATAACGAGAAGCGGATTTCAATCCCTGTCAGAATATTGGAGGTCGGGAAAGAAGTGGAAATCACCGGTCTGTTGATGGTTTGCTCGTAGAAGAGACGTACGTTGAGGCGCTCGTTTACAGCGTAATCTGCCGCGCCTTTAATGCTGTACACGGTTAATCCTGCGGTAGGCTGGTTAACACCTTCCAGCAACCTGCGGATGATGGTGATGTTACGACGGGCACTGAAGTCGGCGGTAAGATTGAGGCTGTTGGTGCTGACTTTCTTCTTGCCACCTAAACCAAAGGGCAAACGGAATTTGGGCAGACGATAGCCGAAACCGAGTACTATCTCGTTGCCTTTTACTTCCGTGATCTGTACCCCGGCATACGTGAGTGATACGTTGCGGTCGCGGCGGAACTCAGCGCGTGTCTGGATATTGTTTTTCCAGGTGACATCAACACCCAACAGCGGACCAAACTGCTCGCTCATACTGATCTGTGATAATTCGCGGCGGGGAATGAAGTTGCCACTGATGTCGCGTGTTATCGGGAACTCAGCATCTACATAACTTACGTTGCGCTGGAATGAGTTGACGTTGTAGGTGGCGCGGTAAGAGTGGGAGATGTTTACCGAGTTGAAGATTTTCTTGAATAAAGGCAGTTTGCTTAATCCATCGTAGGTGATGCGCCAGTTCGGCATCGGAATGCGCGGGAACACATTCATATCAATGGTATTGGGCGACTTGCCGGTATAGGCAGATAAGAAGGCGAGCGCAAGGACTTCCTGCTGTGTACCGCCGTAACCATCGTTGTAGACAATACCGAAGGTATCGGGATCTGCGAAACCTATTGAGTTCGGGTTCTCGGTAGCGAGACGCTCAGAGAGAATCTTCCGGTTGATGTTGAAGGCTTCGAACGTACTGCTGTTGTACGTCACCTTGTCATCTTTTACAAAAGCGGTGTTCCAGGCGATCACAGATACACTGAAGTTTCCGCTTTCAGTAACGCCCTGCGATTCGAAATTGCTGCCGTTGTAGCGGAAGAATTCACTGTTGTTCCTGCTGAACTGTCGGGAAGCGGTAAGCTCGATTTTGAGGCCGGTGAAGGGTTCAATGGAACTTCTTCCGGAGAAATTCGAAGTATAGGTGCGCGTAAGCGGATTGTTGAGCGAAGTATCGGCAGTGATCCATCCTCCTCGTACCGCCTGTCCGCGAATGTCGCGCTGCGATCCGAATACGAACGGATATCCGGGTGAGCTGTTGCTGAGATCCTGTCCGAGTACATCTGAATAGCCGAGATAACCCGGAAGTGTGGTTCCTTCTGTCTCACTATATGTGAAGCCTACGGTTTTGATACCCATCAGCATCTTGCCTACAAACCGTACTCCGTCAGGAATTTCTCCTTTCTTCTTCTCCTTGATCTTCGGTGCTTTCTTGCCCTTGGTACTGTCTTGCTCGGCCTTGTTGTCGCCCGGCTTTTTCACATCTGATTTGCCGTCTTCACCATTCTTCGGTTCCTTACCTCCTGCCGGACCTTTCCGCTCAGGTGTCTTGGACTTGGGCGAGTTCAGCTTCTTGAGGAAGGGGACTTTATTGTAGAGGGTCGTGAGCGTGAAGTTTCCGTTCAGCTGTTTGTTGGCGGAGTTCTGTATCGTATTTCCCGTTCGCGGATCGGTGGTGAAGTTGCCAGATGTATTTCGCAGGAACTGTCCTGCCGTCCAGTTGTAGTTAAACCCGTATCGCGCATTGAGCGTGATCCAGTCGGTGAGCGGGAATTTATTCAGCGGCACCTGATAGCTTACGTTACCCTGATGCGTATAGGTTTTGTTACGGCCGAGGAAGTAGTTCTTGCCCCAGATATTGCTGCGGATGGAGTCGCGTTCTTCACTGGTATTGATGCGTCCCTCCGGCTCGTCAACTACCGAATAGTTATTGGCACTGAAATCAAGTTTGATGCTGCGTGTAAGATCAAGTTTGAAGTCGTACAGCCTGCGCATCTCGAAGTTCTTATTGAAGAAGGTATCACGAATGATGTCGCTGTAGCCGGTGTTGTTGCGGTAGAGTTTCTCTCCGTACATCCTGGTGAGGTCGTAGCGGAAGTTGAGACTGGTAGGAACAAAGTTGATGTTGATGTCCTTGATGGGCTTGAGGTACTTCGACTTCATCGCCTGCGATTTACCGAGCGGCGTGATATACTTCGGTGTGGTGTTGTAGCTGTAGCCGATCGCGCCGCGGTGTGTTTTCGTAATGTCGTATTCGATATTGATGTCGCGGTGATAGATCTCGTCGTAACCGTAGGTGAAATTGAAGTTCTCTACGTCGTATACCTTGGGCTTGGCACCACCACTGCGGTTTTTCTTCACGTTGGTGAAGTTGATACTCTTGTTGAGGGTATAATCCTGCGAACGCTTCTTGATTTCTTTCTTCTCTTCCTTGCTGTCGGCAGCGTCGAGGGCTTTGGTGAAGGCGACGTCCTGATCCAGCGGATCGTATTGCGGATTGCGCACGATGGTTCCGTAGTTGACGTACATCGGAATATCGAGGTTGGCTTTCTGCGGAAGGAACTTGCCGAGATAGAGCGAAGAGGTGACGTTGAACGTGGTTTCGGAGTTGACGGTGCGGTCGCTGACTTTCTGTTCGAGCGGACCAAAGCCGGCCGATTTATGCTGACCCGATACGGTAAGGTTACCAATGTCGGCGAGTTTCGTATTGACGCGGGCGTTAGCTGCCCATCCGCCTTTCTTGCTGAAGTTGGTTAATCGTAATTCGTTGACCCAAACCTCTGCGCACTTGGCCTGACCATCGTCGGAGCCCGGATTCTGCGGATTGAGTTTCGGGTTGCGGATACCTACCATGATACTGCGCACCGAACTGAGCGATGGATTACCCTTGATCGAGAACTTGCGGTTGGTGCCTTCTTCCTGCTCCGTATATACGTTGGTGATGTTGAGCGTTCCGCCGGATCCATCTACCACATCATTACGACGCAGCTTCATGTCGACGAATTTTTCGAGCTCCAGCTCAATATCATTATCGGTTGGCCAGATCGCTTCACCAGCTGTTGCTCCCCAGGGGGTCATCTTCAGCGGTACTTCGTATTCGTAGTAGTTTTCGTTGAAGTCATTACCCAGGCGAATGAAGCAGGTAAGATCACCGTCTTTCAATGCATCTTCCACTCCGGTAGCTTCCGCATGGATAAACATCTTGATGGTTTTGTAAAGACGAAGATCCAGTTCGAGGTTTTTGAAAGCTCCGCGTGCGTCGCCGTCCTGCAGATCGCAGACTTTCAGCGCCAGTGATTGCTCGTTGAGGCGTTGCAGCGTTGTGGAGGTTACGTTGGTCTCCTGGTTGATGCCGGGAGGCAGTACGTAGTTGATCGGTGTGCGTTTTCCGTTTTCTTCGATGTTCACCACCGCGAGGTCAAAGGTTCCCTGTGAGGGATCGGTACCAATTACATCGCCGGGTGTGAAGAGGCTGTACGCATATTTTCTCCACTCACCACGCAGCAGTTCGAGACGCGCAAAACGTAAGGTCATCGGCTGCTCGAAGCCGGTCATGAACATACGGATAAAGCTGATGGTATTGAAGCCTTCGATGTCGCCTACACGGGTGATGTTGGGATTGGTGCCGTATACTTCGCGTACCGGAATCTTGAACTGATACCAGGTGATCTGGTCGGAGTTGCCGTTGGGAAGGTCTACGTTGCGGGTGACTTTGTCGACGATGAAGTTCTTGCCGACTTCGAGATCTCCCGGACGCAGCGATACCTTATATTGATAGTATTGTTCGCTCGATTCCTGGTTGAAGTCTTTGTTGACGTCGGCTACATCCGGAATGGTGGTAGCAGCTGTCGGGTACGATTCGGGCGATTGATTATCGGTGGGCGAGTTGCCTTCTGCGTTGCTAAAACGTTTGTAACGATCGAGGATACCAAGTCCGGCATTGTCGTAGTCGGTGCCACGGTAGTAGTGGTAGTTATCCGTTGAGGGATCGCTGGCGGCCTGCTGGTAGACCTGTGGTGTAACTACGGTTTGCAGCTGGGCGAGATAATCAGAGAAGAACGATGCTTCCATCGAGTTCTTCACACCGTCGAAACCAACGTCCTGGTATTGCCGTGCATCGGGATTGTTATCGAAAGCGTAGATGATCGGCGGCTGTGTCTTCGACGTGAATCCCCATACACCACGGGTGGCGCGACTGGTATCTCCGTCAGATGGTAAACCGTTTTCGTATTCGAGGCGTCCGTCTTTCAGCACATCTTCCGATACGTTACCGAGGTTGAAGTAAAGATCACCACCGCCGGCTGCTGTGTTCTGTGTATTGCTGTTGAACGGATCCATCATCCAGAACTGGATGAACTCTACGTTGGCCACGTCGAAGTCGGTGGTTTCGATGCGGCGCATGATACCACCCCAGTGTGAAGCGGGATTGGTGAACTTACCGGTACCGGGATCAATATGCGACGGATCTGCGTCGTAGTTATAGGGTCCGCGTTCGTCAGGATAGAACGACATATTGAGCACGGGCAACACCACGACCTGACCATTCGGCGCGTCGCGGTTCGGGAAGATTTCCTTCTCGGGCACCTGACGGACGAGGTGATTGGAAATTTCGTTGTCGTCGATATTGGGTGGGGTGACGTCCTGAATGTCGCGGTAGAAGAGCGGATCGATGATGTACCAGTTGAAGAGCGCGCGGTTCTTGCCGTAGGCACGAGTTACGCTGTCGGCTTCGGGGAAGAGCGGATTGGCGGGATTGCTCGGCGTAGAGGCGAGAATCCAGCTGCCGACGTTGCGCAGATCGATGGTGCTCTGACTGCCCTCGAAGTCGTCGATGTAAGCCGTTCCGTTTTTACCGATGGCTTTGTTGTTGCCGGGAATAAGGTTAGCGAACTCACCGGATACTGTGATCGTGGACACTTCCTTGGTAGAGATACCGGGAAGCTTGTCGATCATCTTGGTGAGCCAGCGTGACTGTGTCCGCCAGGTTCCGTCAACGCCCCAAATGGTATTGGCAATCGGCTCGTCGCCCATGTTCACTTTCTGCGTGATGGGACGCTCGTTGAGGCGGAGGATGGTTCCACCGAGGACGAGGTCTTTGTTCACGGCGTAGTCAAAGCGCGATCCGAAGAGGGTCTTCGACTGAATGCTGAAGAGCGAATTACTTTCGAGAGAGATATTGATGGGTGTCCCCGAGTTGAGGATACTCTGGTTGATGATTTTTACACGGCCCAGGTTATAGTCGACGGTATAATCCACGTTCTCTACCAGCGGTGCTCCACCGGCAGTGACCTTCACCGATCCCTGGGGAATATTGATCGCATTGAGCGGAATATCGGAACCGTATTTACTGATATAGCTTCCTTTCAGACTGAACTTATTCTTATCCGCCTGCTGGATAGCGAAGATGCGGGTAGAGTCGTAGAGGGCGTCGAAGGTATAGGGCGCAGCAGAGAGTGAATCGGTGAACTTGCTGCGCAGGTAGGATCCGAACGGTTCGCGCACCGGGAAGAAGATACGACCCGTCGCCGAGTTGATCATGATCCCTTCGATGAAATCGAATTCGCCATCGGGACGCGGATCATTGTTCTGATTCACCTTATCGAGGTTCATCAAACGGTTCAGCGGCTTGGCGTAAACGTTAGGCTGTGCGGGAGTCGTCGGAATGTAGTTGAGACGGTTACCGATGGAATCGACGTAGTACATCACGTCGAGTTTGAAATCTTTCTTGTCGATCTGATAGCCACCCAGTGCGTACACGTTCTTCATCATCAGGTCCCAGGTGGGCAGCTTGGTATTGTTCACGCGGCCTTTGATCAGCTTCAGGAACATCACCTTGGGCGGATCGATACCGGTATTGGTGAGATCCCCCACGCGGTAGGTTTTCCCTCCTACGGTGTACTCGTAAGCGACAGCGAGTACTTCGTTGCCATTGAGCGCCTGATTAAGGGAGATATAACCCAGACGTGCATTGAAGGTATACTCGGTAGGCGCCAGCTTGCGGGCGTTCTGAACGACTTCGTAATCCTTGGAAGGACTGAACTGCGGCACGCCGGAAATAGTATTCTGCACCAGATTAACATCCCGGAAATCGGAATTGCCATTGAGGTAAGCGTACAGACTGTTGGAAGAATCTGCAGGATAGGTAACGTTGTACGGCGGGTTATTATTGATGATCCCCGACTGATTGTAATACTGATTCTCACCGAGGTCCATCATGGCGAGGATGGTACGGGTATTATCGGTGCTGTTGTTCCGGTTGGTCACCCATACTTCCAGACGTGTAATCGACACCAGCGAATTCACAAAGGGAAGATCAGCCAACGCCACATCGTACTGATCCTTGAAATAGTTCGCCATGAAGTAGTGCTTGTTCACCTCGTAGGCATCGCAGGCGATGTCGAACTTGGTAGTGGTCGCACCGCCTTTCACTTCGATATTGGAACTCTGTCCGCGCTGTTGAGAGAGCAGGCTTGTCACGGTTAAGCGACCGAACTTCAGCTGGGTCTTGATCCCGAACAGACTCTGCGAACCCTGGATCAGCTGCGAGTTCAGCGGGAGACTCACGTTACCGGCCTCGATCTTCTGAATGATCTCATCCTCGTAGCCGGTATACTCCAGTTTCATCTGATTCTCGAAATCGAAGCTGGCCTGTGTGTTATAGTTGGTGGTAATCTTCAGCTTCTCGCCGATATTACCGATCACGTTCATCTGAATCTGCTCACGGAAATCGAAGGTGGTGATCCGGCGCTGACGCTCAGGGAGTGTAGGGTTATCGTACTTCGAGATATTCAGACCGAAGGCCAGCGACGCCGAACCCTGCGGACGGATATCGATGGTATTCCCACCGAAGATGCGGTTGAACGCCTCACCGCCCACGTAGATCCGCGGAGCGTAGCCCTTCTTCGCCGCGATATTCTCGGCATTCGCCTTTTGCTTCCAGTAATTCTTGGTACTCTTCGAAAACTCCGCCTCCTTGAACTCCTCGAAGGTCATATAACTCGGAGTACGGAAAAACTCATCACCGATTTTCTCCTGAATATCGTACTGACGCTCATCCGGATTATACTGGATGGTAGTCTGCACGTTACTCGGATCACCCGGCACGAGCGGACTCGAAGGATAATTCGCGTTATAGGGATCGGTATAGCGATCGGGGAACGGGAAATGCAGATTCACCTGCGCGGTATCGGTATCACCGGGAGCAGGAATATACGCTGAAGGCTGGTCAATATGATACCCTGCCGGTCCCGGTCCGGAAGCCCAGACCATGGAGATCAGCGAAAGCACACAACACGCAAGGATAGAATACTGACGGAAACGCTTCAACAGGTAATACGGGTAGTTAGGTTAAATAATACAGGCGGCCAAAAATAGCACAAAACCCGCAAGTAACGGGCATGCACAGCCGATATCATACGAATTGTACGATAATGAAAATCAAGGGTTTCAGAGATAGCTCAAAGCGGTCTTGATCAGATCTTCCACTTTCGAATCAGAACCTATTGATTTCGAGGCTTGTAAGATGGCTTTTTCGGCACTGGCCCGGGCGAAGCCCAAGGTCAGCAAGGCACTTAACGCCTCATTTGCCTCCGTATTGTGCGACGTAACATTTATTAGGGCAGGTCCGGCGGCACCTTTTTTCATTTTATCCTGCAGGTCCACCACCATCCGCTGCGCGGTTTTGGCCCCGATGCCCTTCACCTTCTGGAGGCTGATCACATCCCCCGAGGCCAGCACCTGACGCACCTGCGCCGCCGTCATCGACGACAACACAATCCGGGCGGTCCCGGCTCCTACCCCGCTGACACTCAGCAGCTCCCGGAACATCAACCGCTCCTCCTGATCGGCAAAGCCAAACAGCAGCTGTGCATCCTCCCGCACCACCTGATGGGCATACAACTTAAACGACTGCTTATCCTTCAGTCGGCCATACGTATGCAATGAAATCTGCAAATGATAACCCACCCCGCCGCAATCGATCGTCACCTCCGTTGGCGAGAGTCCGGCAATTTTTCCGTTGAAATAGTCAAACATATTCACAAAGTTAAATCTTTTCGGACCCTGAGCGGAGCCGAAGGGTCAGTTTTCGGTTGACAGTTGACAGTTGCCGGTTGACAGTTGACAGAGCATGCATAATTCTAATCTGTATCATCAATCACTTCCGTACATCTGTAGCCTTACATCTGTACATCTGTATCATTACATCTGTAGCCTTAACTAATGTTTTGGGGGCATTTATGCCCCCGCAAAAATATCCCCTAAAAACGGCTATAAATAGCCCCCATTTGAACTTGGAAGGAAGTTGTTTGATGGGTAGATTTGTAGAGGCTGTTGCGGTTATCTTCTGGATTAAGGAATGATAGGCGAAATATTGTAGCGGGAATAATATGTTATGCCTCATGCTAAAAAACGACAACGACAATGGATAAATTAAAACAATTAGAGACAAGACTGGAAGAAACAAGGAATAGTTTATCAACTGACAGACTAGATATGTCATTTGGTGAAATTATGAGTATGTACGAACGAGATGAAATAATAATTGACCCTGATTTTCAACGACTTTTTCGGTGGGACACATATCAAAAAACAAGATTCATTGAATCAATTCTAATCGGAATACCCGTTCCTCCAATTTTCGTAGCAGAAGATGAATTTGGAAGATGGGAATTGGTTGACGGACTTCAAAGAATTTCAACAATCTTTTCATTCTTTGGAGTTCTAAGAACATTGCCCGACAAGAATAATTGGATTATGGGGCGAGGTGATATTGCATCTGATTTAGAAAATTTGGCTTGTAAAGACTTGCCTTTGAAATTCCAATTAAACATTAAAAGAGCCTCATGCCGTGTAGAGATTATTAAATGGAACAGTGCGTTTGACATGCGTTATGAACTTTTCAATAGATTAAATACAGGTGGCTCTGAATTGACAGACCAAGAAATTAGAAATGCAATTTTCCGTGGAGTGAGTAAAGAGTTCAATAGCTTTTTAAGACGTAGTTCAGAAATAAGTGAATTCAAAACGCTTATTCAACCTACAGAAAGACAACAAGAACAGCTGTACATGGACGAGTTGGTTTTAAGATTTTGTTCACTCTACGACTATAAGGAAGAACTATCGGATAATATCTCACAACATATGACAGCCTATATGAAAATAGCTGTTTCAACACCTGAAAACATACCTAAACTTGAAAATGCCTTTACCCAAACAATGAAAATTCTTGCACCAATTGGTAAAGATGTTTTCAGAGGAAGTAATAATGTTTTTTCAACAAGCCTTTTCGACTGTGTAACAATTGGAATTTCAAAATACCTAGACAGATACACTAAAGAAAGGACAGATGTAATCATAAAGAAAATAGAGGAATTAAAAGCATCCGAAAACTTCAAAAAGGCTTCAGGCTCTGCCTCTGCAAGTAAATCAAGGATTATTAAAAGAATTGAAGTCGCTGACGAAATTTTTGGAAGTTAACCATGGCTACATTTATAGATGAAATACTAGCAGACATAGATTGGAGAGTTTCTGAATTGGCAACTTTGAAAAGTATTCCTATCCGTTACAGTTTTAGACCTGACCATAAAGAACTTCAAATTAAATATACTATACCAGCCATTTATGCGATTTGGGAAGGTTTTGTAAAAAACTGTTTTGTGATTTATTCCAACCATTTGAATTCTTTATCAATTGGTCGTTCTGAAATAGCAATTCCTCTACTAACCCATCAACTTGACAGTGAATGCGATTTCAATAATCCTAGAACAGGTTTTGAAGCAAAACAAAGAATGGTTAGTTTAATAGACTCACTCTTAACAGACATAGTTACCATCAAACCAAGTGTTCCAACTGAATCAAATGTGAATTTTAAAGTGCTTAATAAAATTCTCGAAAGATTCTGCATTGACAGAGTTCAAGAACATTATGATTCTAAACTTAACAAGCTTTTGCTTTTTAGAAATAAGGTTGCCCATGGTGACAATTCAATAAGTGTTAACATGACTCATGTGACAGAGTTTATCTCGACAGTAGAAAATTTAATGTTAGACGTTGCAATTAATGTAGAACAAAATGAAAGAGTTGGGACATACAAGAAATAAAGCACGAAGGCATAACAGCACCTACCCAAAAGGCAGGGTTTCGTGTTCCAAAGACAGTTTTGTGGTTAATCAAACACTAGTTTTCCAAATCAAGTTTTGTGGTAAAAGTCCCGCCCC
>JAXLTL010000022.1:0-12641 GCA_046330075.1 Bacteroidia bacterium
TCTTTACAGGATATCAAAAGACGCCGGAACTGCTACAACAGCTTCGGAACAACCAACAGCTTTGTGACGGGATATCTCCTGAACTCTGGAATGCCATAAGCAAGGGCGTTCCCGTATTATTGTTTTTTGGTCAGATTAAAAAAGCCAAGGGTCTTGAAGTTTTTCTGGAAGCCATCGCACAGACCAAGGGGGAATTTATTGCAGTTGTTGCCGGCAAAATACGGGACGACAGCTGGGAGCGCTATGATGATATGATAACGGCATTGAATATCCGAAGTCATATTATTCCGGTCATCCGCCATATCAGTGATGAAGAACGGGATTTTCTTTTTGCAGTGAGCCGTTCCATCGTTCTCCCTTACACGCACATTTATCAGAGCGGAGTATTGCTCATGGCCATGAGTTTTCCGCTGGCCGCCATTGCCTCTGATTTATTGCCCAATCAATATCTCGTACATCATCGTATAAACGGACTTCTATTCAAAAGCGGTCATGCTGATGATCTGGCCCGGCAGATGGAAACGCTGATTGATGAGGCTGATTTCGCAGATCGTCTACGGACGAAAGCGCTGATGGATATTGACGCACACTATAATCCGAAACGTATCGGACAACTGTTTGCCGAAATTTTGAAATAAGAAGCAGAGCTGAAGAGGCTGAAAAGGTGAAAGAGGGGCGAGAGTGAAAAGGGAGCAAGCGACCTGTAGCCCCGAGGCTTCTCCCGCAACTTGCACGGAGTGCACATTGCGGGACGGGACGCAAGCGCTCTGAAACTCTTAGTCTCAGAAACCTACTCCACTGTTACACTCTTCGCAAGGTTACGTGGCTGATCCACATTACAACCGCGCATTACAGCAATGTGATAAGCGAGTAACTGCAAAGGAATAACGCTAACCAGTGGTACGAGAATCTCGTCGGTCTCCGGAATTTCAATCACATAATCGGCCATGCCTTTTACAACTTCATCGCCTTCGGTAACGATTGCAATAATCTTGCCTTTACGTGCTTTAACCTCCTGAATATTGCTCACTACTTTTTCGTAAGAGCCGTGTTTGGTAGCGATGACAACAACCGGCATCTCTTCATCAATCAAGGCGATGGGGCCGTGCTTCATCTCTGCCGCAGGATAACCTTCGGCATGTATATAGGAAATCTCTTTCAGTTTCAATGCACCTTCCAGTGCTACAGGGAATCCATAACCACGACCGAGATACAGGAAGTTACGCGCATCTTTATAACGCGCTGCAATCTTCTTCACTCCCTCGTTCGATTTCAACGCAGCCTCCACTTTTGCCGGAATCGATTCCAGTTCATTCATCACCTGACGGAAACGTGACTCAGAAATAGTACCCCGTTTATGTGCCAGTTGTAATGCCAGCAAAGTAAGTACCGTTACCTGAGCGGTAAATGCTTTGGTAGAAGCCACACCGATTTCGGGTCCGGCGTGAGTATAAGAACCTGCATGTGTGGTACGGGGAATACTGGATCCAACCACATTGCACACACCGAAAATGGTGGCACCTTTCGACTTGGCCAGTTCAACAGCTGCGAGTGTATCTGCTGTTTCACCACTCTGTGAAATAGCAATCAGCACATCATCTTCAAAAATAATCGGATTACGGTAGCGGAATTCAGATGCATACTCTACCTCTACCGGAATACGGGCAAGATCTTCGATCAGATATTCAGCAACAAGTCCTGCATGCCATGAAGTACCGCAGGCGGCAATCATGATACGCTTTGCATTCACGATACGCTGCTCGAACTCACGGAGTCCGCCCAGCTTCAATCGTCCGTGAACGGTATCAATGCGACCACGCATACTGTCGGCGATGGAACGAGGTTGCTCATAAATCTCTTTCAGCATGAAATGTTCATAGCCGCCTTTCTCCAGAGCCTCGAGTTTCATTTCGAGTTCCTGTACATAGGGCACCTTGATTTCGTTGCCGATGGTTTTCACGGTCAGCTCGCCGTTATCAATTACAGCCACCTCGCCATCGTTGAGGTACGCCACATTCTTGGTATATTCTACGATCGGTGTTGCGTCGGAGGCAACGAAGTACTCGTCCTTACCGATACCAACCACAATAGGTGAACCCTTCCGTGCAGCAATCAGTTTATGCGGATCGTTTTTCGATATGATAACAATTGCATATGCACCCACCACTTCACCTAGTGCCAGCCGCACTGCTTCTTCGAGGGGAACGTTCACTTTCTGGTAGATATCCTCGATCAGATGGATCAGCACTTCGGTATCAGTATCACTTTCGAACACATGACCATTTTCGGTCAGTTCCGCTTTGATAGCAGCATAGTTCTCGATGATTCCATTATGGATAATTGCGAATTCCTTCGACTGTGAAAAATGCGGATGTGCATTACGGTCGTTGGGTTCGCCATGGGTAGCCCAGCGGGTATGACCCATACCGAGTGTACCACTTACATTTTTTCCTTTTACGAAGTCGGCCAGGTCGCTTACCTTTCCCGCTTTCTTATATACATTCAGATTTCCGTTCAGCAATGCAACGCCCGCACTGTCGTAACCGCGGTATTCAAGACGCTGAAGGCCTTTGATGATTATCGGATACGCTTCGCGTTTCCCGATGTAGGCAACAATTCCACACATGATCAGGGATTGATTTTTGTGGTTGTAACAATTAATTTTATTGAACTCTGCCCTTTGAGCAGTGTACGGCGGGCATTAGAGGTACTTCCTCCTGCCACAAGGAAAAGTCCATAGTCCTTACCACCTTCTTCTACGACTTTCTTCAGTGTTTGTTGCAGATAACGCGCAACATTGAATGTATAAGAATCAGTGGGATCATTGAACGATCCTCCATAGTATGTTGACGACTCCAGCGCATCAGCCGTTGTCACGTTCTTTCCGAGTGAATCGCTGCCGAAGATCAACAGGTTATTATGCGGAGAGAAGTTGTTATTGATACTTGCACTGTTTAACTCAAAGATAAGCTTTGCAGAGCTGATCGCTACCGGTCCGTTTGCATAAAGTGATGCCATGTTTTGAACAACCAGGCTATCCTTAAGTCCGGCCATGGAAAGCACACAAACGTCATTGTCCGGCACCTGATCAAGTGCAGCTGCCGGCGGTTCATTGCGGATATAGCTCAGGCGAACGGCATTTACATCTATGATGAACTCATAGCTCTTGTTTCCGGCGAAATAAAGGGTCAGACGGTGATAACCGGAAGTGGAAGGAAACGAAACGATGCTTCCGGTGCCATCAACACTATCCACCATGTAGATTCCTTTAAAATAGTCGAGAAACGCGGTATTGCTGGCGAAATTGGCAGCATTACTGATATAATCGCGCAGCAGGCGTCCACCGAACGCAGTATCCAGCGGAATACGGATTTGTGGTGCACGCATCGTTCCACCCACGTTCACACTGTCTGAGGGATGGAGAACCATATCAGCATGACCGAGTAAAGAACCATGACTATACTGCCTCGCTGAATAATAGGTGCTATCGGCATAGAGCTTCTCGGTAAGCTCATACGTACTAATGTGATGGGTTTGAGTGGTTTCTCCGTTACTTTCCTTGTATAAAAGGCTTAGAACGATAGAGTCAGGCGTGGTAACACCACCGAAAGTGGAAGAAGTAATGGTATTCCCGATGCGAATCTGAGATACAAATCCGGCATAGGTTTTACCACTGTATACATCATCATAACTACCAAGGAAAAGAGTCGGCAACTCGATCAGGTTCTTGGTCGGGCTCCACATAATCAGGGAATCTTCCGGAACAAGATAAGAATAAACTTCCAATGTATCCACTTGAACGCCAGGCTGTTCAGAAACAGGCTGGAGATCCAGTCCGATAAGATCCGGTTCATTACAAGCCGGAAATAAAAGGCTGACAGACAGCAGGCATACGGCTGCTGCCAATGATTTCAGGTTCAACATGGGGGCGAAGGTACAGGAAAAACTCTGATAGAGAGATTTGGTAAAAATGTGGTGATAATGATTAATCAGCGAGGACAGAGTCTTCCAGGACAGCTTCGTCATAGAAGGCATCATAAGCCTCGATATATTCTTCAGGCGATTTGTAATCAAGGGTGGGTTTGCTGAGTTTCTTGAAGGCTGTTTCTACCTGGTCATGGATGGTGGGTGAGCTTTTCACCACTGCATCTGACCAGTTCATAGCCAGCTTGGTAAGACTGACATAATTCGGGTCTTTAAGATCCTTCACATCGTTGGCAGTGAGGCCATCCATGAGAATTTTCTTTCCGAAGTTGTTGTTAAACGGCTCTTCGAAGGAATCATTGTATAAAGAATAAACCACCTTGGAATTGTGGAACATCGGATCTTCCTTGTAGCTGGTTTTAATCAGCAATGGAATCAATGCAGTCATCCAGCCATGGCAATGGATAATATCCGGTGACCATCCCAGTTTTTTAACCGTTTCAAGAACACCACGGGCGAAGAAGATAGCACGGTCATCGTTATCAGTAAAGAAGGTGCCATCTGCATCGCGGGTTGTGTGCTTGCGCTGAAAATACTCCTCATTATCAATAAAATACACCTGCATACGAGCTGCCTGAATGGAGGCAACCTTGATGATCAGCGGGTGATCGGAATCGTCGATTATCAGGTTCATCCCGGAGAGCCGGATCACTTCATGAAGCTGGTTCCGGCGTTCATTAATATTGCCAAACTTGGGCATGAACGTTCGAATCTCTTTTCCACGCTCCTGAATTCCCTGTGGGAGATAACGGGCAATCTTACTTTGTTCGGTTAACTCGAGGTAAGGATGAATCTCCGATGAGATAAACAGTACGCGGGCTTTTCTCATAGCTTTCTTCACAATGGTGAAATTTGTGGTGCAAAGATACGGAATATAAGCCTATAATTCATTATCACAAGGGTCTCCGGGACTATTGGATATTAAAAAAGATTTTCGTATAGAAGAATTCAGCCACAGGGGCGCTTGCGTCCCGAGCGAAGCCTCGGGGCTACAGGGGCCACTAAGGCCAAAGGGCCGCAATGGCCACAGGGGCGCTTGCGTCCCGAGCGCAGCCTCGGGGCTGCAGGGGCTGCAGGGGCCACAGGGGCGACAGGGCTGCAGGGGCTACAGGGGCGGCAGGGGCGCTTGCGTCCCGAGCGAAGCCTCGGGGCTACAGGGGCTGCAGGGGCGGCAGGGGCTGCAGGGGCGGCAGGCTTATGGTACAAACACGCCGGAATAGCGTTCACGAATGAGTTCGAGGGTATCCGTTACTTCTTCGTAGGAAGGACTGGTAACAAGTTTCATCCTGATCTCTTTGAAATGATCGAGTCCTTTGAAATAGTTGGTGTAGTGACGACGCATCTCTACGATACCTACAAAATTTCCTTTCCAGCGAATAGAATAGTCTAGGTGGGCCCTGGCAGTGTCAACGCGTTGGGAGATGGTGGGTGCAGCCAATAATTCACCAGTGGCGATGTAGTGCTTGATCTCGTTAAAAATCCAGGGATAGCCGATACTTGCACGACCGATCATCACACCATCTACTCCATAACGGTTACGCATCTCCACTGCCTTCTGCGGAGCGTCAACATCGCCATTACCGAAGATGGGAATATGAATGCGTGGATTGTTTTTTACTTTGCCGATGAGGGTCCAGTCGGCCGGACCTTTATACATCTGTGCGCGCGTGCGTCCGTGAATAGCCAGTGCCGAGATGCCAATATCCTGCAGACGCTCTGCCACCTCTTCGATGTTCTTTGTTTGCTCGTTCCAGCCGAGACGGGTTTTCACGGTGACAGGCAGCTTCACCGCTTTCACTACTTTCTCGGTGAGGCGTACCATTTTATCGATGTCCTGGAGTAGACAAGCTCCCCCACCCTTGCTTACGACTTTATGCACCGGACAACCGTAATTGATATCGATGAGATCAGGTCCCGCAGCTTCAGCAATACGGGCTGCTTCCTCGAGCGAATCTTCATTTCCGCCAAACAACTGAATTCCCACCGGACGCTCATAGTCGAATACATCCAGCTTCACCTTACTCTTGGCTGCATCACGAATCAACCCTTCACTCGAGATGAATTCAGTGTACATCATATCTGCTCCATTCTGTTTGCAAACAAAACGAAACGGCGGATCACTCACATCTTCCATCGGTGCGAGGAGGAGCGGGAAATCAGGGAGGGATATGGGACCTACGTTTACCAATTTCTAAATCATCGTGTGTATTACATACACCGCTAGATAAATTTCATTTCTCTAAAAACACAGATTTTTTACTAAAATTTTTTCTAGATCCCAATCTGACCCCTTAGGCTATCGGAATTTTCAGATATAGAACATTAAGTAAATTATGTTACTGTTTTTCTCTATGAAATTACTTTATACCATTTCTAAATTTTTCTTTGAAGACTTACTATTATTTTTGTACGTTTTCCATTCAATGTTATACTCTTCAGCTTGATTCCCAAAGGTCTTCCACCCTTTTCGAGTGCTCCTTGCAAAAAGTTCTAGTCTTTTACCTGGGCTACATTTTTCAATCAATTCATATACTTCATCAGGCTTCCGTGAATGTTCTTGTTTCATCGTTCTAATAATATTCACTTGGCTTCTACCCGGAGTTAAAGTTCTAACATTTTTGCCTTTGGTTCCGAATAAAATTAATTCTGTTGTATTTCTAAAATAAAAGCCTACACCTCGACCATCCGGTCCACCATCTTTGCGCACCTTATGCCAAACCAAATTACTCTTGTATTCAAAACCCCAAGCTTGAAGAACTTCTATTCCTTCCAAAAGTAATGCATTGGGAACCCACAAATAAAGATGAGCCTTTTCACCAATAACATCTTTCACTGGTATAGCCTTAATTTCTTCAAGAGAAAGAGTTGGGTAACGGTTAAGCCTTTTATGTTCCGGCGCCATTTTACCTGTTCTGTTTTGAAAACGCCAAGGCGGATCAGCAAGTATTGTATAAAAATCTCGCTCCTTTACCTCGTTTAAAAAATCAATAGCCACTTGCGGCAGATTATTCATCGTATTCTCTATATTCTTCTTCATCTGACTTCCCTGTTTTTTCATTATTTACTGGCCTTGGAATATCATCAATAAATAAACCCTTGGTAATTCCAAACACTAATATTGGACATCCAGCTCCTCCACCTCCGTTGATACGAGGAAGTAGTTTACTCATATGTGTTGTTGAAGTCCCATATGACCCCCCTCTTCCTAGTTCATCAAAAATTTCCTGAAGTTCATCACATCTAGTTATTATAACTCCGACACTTACTGCTCTTAGATCAAACAACAGCCTGAAGTTATTTAAATCTCTATCAAAAAATGGATCTTTGTTATTCCATTCAATTTCTAAAGCCACTCTATTTTTGAAGCAGTCAATCTTATGAGTAGGAGAGACGAGTTCGGCATTATCAATCCTTATTGCGGTATCAAATTTCTTTTCCTCCCATCCTTTTGAATATAGAAAGTCATCAAGTGAACTTGAAACGCTGGACTTTCTACCTCCTCCGGTGATAATATGACTTTTGTACAACTTAAATTGCCTAAGCATTTCAAAAATGTCATTCAGTTCCCCTTTAAAATCTTGTTCAAGTATAGCACTTGCATGTCTCCATTCATGGATTTCATATAGGTCTCGAATGTCTTGAGGTATAGTTTCCGTTATGCCCATAGAAAGCAAAACTACGTTTTTTATTCTTATTTTGCTTGAAAAGTATATGATAATAACTTACCGAAATATCTATTGAATTGAATATTTAATGACTATTTTAAACTTAATTTCCTCAGAAATTGAGGTTACGAGCTTAGTTACACTTTACCAATAAAAGCGCTGCCATGCACTTACAAACAATAAAAGGTCCTTTGAATGCTGGTCTAAGAATTGATGCTGGCACATCTCGATTTTACACGATAATAGGATTCAGAAACAGCAAAATTTGTCCAGAAAGTCTATTTCATATTACTCCCAGTTATTCGCCTGATTTTCCAGGTCTTTCTGGCTCATCACAAGGCCTTTTTTAATTTGTTTTTCCGAGAACTCTGCCCGTTTGATGAGTTCTTTTTTAGAAAAAACAATATCAGCCGGCTTTACAGATTTCAGGCTTTTCTGAATAGTAGACTCAACCTTGTCGAACACTTTTTCATCTTGTATCCCAAGAAGATATTCAATCAGAAGTATTTTTCGGAGATGGAGGTTAGATGTTTTCATTTTGATCCTATTAAGAAGGCTTATCAGCTAGTGAACTTTACAATACATCCATTCAAAATGACAAACATCCGATATGGCGGCCAGTCATCTTTCGGCTGAAAGTCTACCTTTGCAGCTGCAAAAATACGAAACAATGCAGCTTCGCGCCAGTCTTGCCGATCGTCCACCGTACAGAAAGTTTCTTATTCTGGTCGGACTTACCCTTGTTTTCGCCGTATTACTCACCGGAATCGGTGCCGGATTAGCCAACGCGTTGTTCGGCGTTGATCTCATGAACGATCCTTCGGTATACGACAAAGGCGTTCAGCCTGGTATTGTTGGGGCATTCCGGTTGTTACAGTCACTGGCAGCAATTGGCACTTTTATTCTGCCGGCACTCCTTGCGGCCTATCTCTTCAGCAGCAACAGCAAAGCCTATCTCGGTCTTGATAAAAAAGCACCGGTGCCCTCTGTCATCATGGTTTTTTTACTGCTCATTATCGGTATTCCCTTCATCAACTGGATGACCTTCATTAATCAGGGTATGCATTTGCCTGCTTCTCTGAAAAGTGTAGAAGACTGGATGAAGTCCAGTGAAGAACAGGCATCGCATATCACCGAAATTCTGCTCGGAACAGGTACTCTTGGCGACCTCTTCAGCAACCTCTTTGTAATTGCAGTATTACCCGCCATTGGCGAAGAACTCTTCTTCAGAGGCATTGTACAGAAGCAATTTCAGGAACTGGCCAATAACCGTACTGCTGCCATTGTGCTCACCTCAGTGCTCTTCTCTGCGCTGCACATGCAATTTTTTGGATTTATTCCACGGTTCGTATTGGGCATGCTCCTTGGCTTCCTCTATGCATGGAGCGGATCCATCTGGCTATCGATGATCGCTCATTTCATTAACAATGCCGGGGCTGTAATTCTTACCTGGCTACTCACCCGCAACAATTCAGGCGTCAACCCCGACACCATTGGCATTGAGCCGGGGCAGGAAATACTCTTAGGTATCAGCGTTTTTATGTCGCTGGCAGGAGTTTGGTTTTTGAAGAAGAACCTGGAAGCGAAGGGCAGGTAAATTTGCTCCGAGGCACCCCGTTCAATCCCATCCTCACATCAATCACATCCCCCACATCATCCCGATGCTTGCAGCGGGACCATCAATCACATCCGCGCATCATCACCCCCTCATCAATCCCATCCCTCTCATCAATCCCATCCCTCTCATCAATCCCATCCCTTTCATCAATCCCATCCCTTTCATCAATCCCATCCCTTTCATCAATCCCATCCCTCTCATCAATCCCATCCCTCTCATCAATCCCATCCCTTTCATCAATCCCATCCCTTTCATCAATCCCATCCCTCTCATCAATCCCATCCCTCTCATCAATCCCATCCCTCTCATCAATCCCATCCCTCTCATCAATCACCCCCCCAATCATCACCCACCCCATTTTAAACAATCGTTTGTTAATAAAACTGCAATTTTTATTATATTTGCGGCTCTTAGTCTCAAACCTATCTAAACCATTCATTCTCATGTTTCAACAGCTCAAAAACAAAGGTGTGATCACCCGCCCGGCTGATGCCAATGGAAATGCCGCCATAAACATCATCGGTGCAGGTACAGTCATTGAAGGAGAAATAAAATCGAATGGTGATGTCCGTATCGACGGAACTATCCGTGGATCAGTTACTTCCAAGGCCAAAGTGGTGATCGGAAGCACCGGACAGGTAGAAGGTGATGTTTTATGCCAGAACGCTGATATTTCAGGTTCGGTGAAAGGTAAAACGACCGTTGCGGAGATGCTTTTTCTGAAGGGTCAGGCAAAAATTATCGGTGATATCCAGACCGGCAAACTGGTAGTTGAAGTTGGTGCCAGCTTTACGGGAAACTGTAGCATGGGACCGGAAATCAAGCAAATCAGAAATGCCGAGCGAAACACCGAAAAACTCGCCGAAAAAACAGCTTGATAGTTACGTCCGTTTCTCGGCGATGGGTCTCCAGATGGGAGGCACCATTTTTCTCATGACCTGGGCCGGGATTAAACTGGATGCCTGGTTACACTTAAAATTTCCTGCGTTTACCCTGCTCTTTGCACTGTTATCGGTGACCGGAGTGCTGTATTATTTCATTAAGCAGGTAAGCGCGAAGAAGTAAGCGGCAGGCTGCAAGCTGCAGGGCCGCAGGTGGCTGCTGGCTACAATGCTGCTGGCTACAATGCTGCTGGCTACAATGCTGCTGGCTACAATGCTGCTGGCTACAATGCTGCTGGCTACAATGCTGCAGGCTACAATGCTGCAGGCTACAATGCTGCAGGCTACAATGCCGCAGACGGCAGGCGGCAAGCTGCAGGCGGCAGGCTACAAGCGGCATGCATTTGGCATGGAGCATGGGGCACAAGGCAGATGCTATGGTAAAGATTTAGTCATGAGTGAATCATCGATGGCCGACTTTAAATTTACCACCGAATCGACCAGAGCATTAGGGATCGTTACAGACAGCACATACTCCTGCACTTTCCACGTTCCATTTTGCAATACAACAACGCCTGAGCCGCGACAAATTTTCATTTGTGTATTCAGCAATTCATCAAACCAGGCGATATCATTATTCTCTCCGAAGCTGACATGTCGATTTATCGCTTTAAAATTCCATGTTCTCTTTTTCTCAAAATAAGGTCTTGCCCATTTCATGAATTCAGGTTTTGTCCATCGCTCTGCGGCATCCGTTCCGATAAAAACAGCATCATTGGTGAAGAAATTAAAATATTGATTATAGTCTGCATTCGCCGCTGCGATATTGAAGGAATCGAGCATCGCTCCGATAGCCTGTCGTTGTGCAAGTGTGTCAAACTGCGCAGAATTTTCGGGATCTGTATTGACTTTATTTCTACATGACCAGATGGAAAGTAAAGCGAACAACATCAACAAATATTTCACCGTTGTTTGATAAATCAGAACCATTCGTTTCAATTTTATCATTCTATTCGTGCAATAGTAGGATGCTGATCTATTCCTGCTTTTCTATCCGTTCTGTCCGAATAGTAGCCATAAACCGCGCTATGACACCCTCTTGATCTGAACCTTTAACATTTTGAAGCAAGTCTTTCTCCAGGTCAAAGATCGCCTGCTCTTCGTTGCCTTCTTCAGAAATCTGCAATTCACCATAGATACAATCAGCCCAGTTCTTCAGATCAACAGCGGTGAGCTTCGGAGCCTTGTCGAAATAGGTAGTAAATGCACCTGTATTCTCTCTGAGAAAATCCATAGCTGCCAATCCCATGGCTTCCGAATAAAACCCGTCTGCACCATTCAATGATTTGGTAAAAACGAGAAAATAGAAAAGGTCTTTATCCTGCTCCGGCGTGAACAACAATTCGGTAATAGTGAGCATCAACGAATCATCAGCTTTAATGAGTTTCCCTTCACGCAGAACTTTCTTATAGTAATCGCGGATATCAGCATTCTTTATTGCTGCTTCCAGTTCCTGATGCAGCTCTTCCTTAGTGACAGTATCGGGAGCCATCTCCTGAACCCTTTCGGCGGAAGGGTATCCTCCGGTGGATTCGGTTGAAGTGTCATCGTACATCTGCGAACAGGATGTAACCAAGAGTAACAATAAACTATAAAACGGAATTAATCGGATACGTATCATCAATGGTGTTCTTACGGCGAAGGTAGTGAACGAATCTGATCTATCCATGTGAACTCAAAAAGCACCGGATCAACAGAAAACTGCTCTCCGGTGTTCCGGTTTTTCAGGATAACATAGTCATGATCCCTGAAAAACGAATTGGTAAAGAGTGTATGCAGGCTAACACCTTTCAGGTAGAGTTTTCCCCGGCAATGCCTGACATCCCATTCGTCTGACAACCCTTTTTGTCTGATCAATGCTGTGCAAACAGCCGAAAAAAATGCCGCATAACCGATACAATGTGCTTCATGCGAATGAAAGATCACGTTGGGATCGGAAGCATGTTGCTCAAATGAATATTGCAATGTCTGTGCAGTAACGCATAGTGCCTGTTGTGCGATTTCATGGATATCCGGGTCCTGCATTTCTTTTCCCTGCACATCCAGTTCCTTTTGCAGTTCCGGATCAGTAATCTTGTATACACTTACTGATCGCAGCGAATGATATAAGATTAAATGACGATACATCCATCCTCTGCAACATAAGAGGGCAAACAGTGTCAGTATACCTGCCGAAAATAAAATAAGCTGTCTGTTCATCTTCAGTTCCTGACCGGATCATCATCAGCATTTAACTAAGCTGTATAACCTCCAACGGCGAGACTTTATTGTGTTCGTAGTTCAACACGGTGATTGCAGTAATCTGCCCCCGGATACAAAAGGCGGAAGCGTTCCAGTCGGCTGCCATGCGCTGACAACGCACCGGATCCGGGTCATTACCAACCCCGATATGCGGAATATAATCGATATCCAGACGATGATGTTCAGCGAGTA
>JAXLTL010000003.1:0-335985 GCA_046330075.1 Bacteroidia bacterium
TACCATTTAATGTCCAGTTGACATTTAAATTCTGCAAGTTAAAGAGTGGCATGAGAGAAACAGAGTCGTTTTCGCAAATTTCATGTTGTTGATCAGTTCCAAGTACAGGTGTCGGATTGAATTGGATATCGGCAAATGAAGTACTGGTGCATCCGGTAATATTTGTAGCGGTTAACGCGTAGATTCCTCCGGATGTGACGTTTGTAGCATTTTGAAAAGGAAGGTTATTGCAGGTCCATATGTTGGTATTTCCAGCTGTATTTAAGAGGTTCTCCAGGTTTACTATCGCTCCATCACAATAGTTGATTTTTATTGGAGCGCTTATGGATGGTGGCTGAAAAATTTTCAGGTCAACATCCACTGTGTCTGAGCAGCCGTTGGAATTTGTTGCAATCAGTTGATATAAACCGGCAATTGTTGCAGCTTGCGTTGGGTCATAGGAACTGCCATTGTATGTCCACTGGGTTGTATAACCATTTGTCTGAAAAAGCGACTGAAGTTGTAAACTATCACCATCGCATATAGAATCAAGTAATGTAGCTCCTAAATTTGGTGATGGCAGAAAAGTCAAATCTGCATATCCGGTGTCTGCGCATCCGTTTCCATCGGTATAAATTACTTCGTATAAGCCGGTTATCTGGATGGTTTGTGGCGTATTGATAGTGACATTGTTCAATAACCAGGCTGCGGTTCCTCCGTTCAGGTTAAACAGTGAGATTGCGCTGACAGGCTGATTTTCGCATTGATTGATGACTGTGTCATTGCCTATGAAAGGGGCCGGTAAAACTGAAAGCAGAAAATTAGCAGTATCCGTGCATCCTAGAGAATTGGTTCCGGTTATCGTATATGTTCCTGCTGCATGAGCCGTATAGGGTGGTTGAGTAATGCTGTTATTGTAATACCAGGTTACTGACAGTCCGGTACTGTTAAATCCCGAGGTTAAGTCCATTGGATCGTTGTCACAAATAGTGGCTGATTGATCCGGGCCTAAGGTAGGTACGGAAAGCGGATTAATTTGTATTTGTACAGTGTCCGTACAGGCATTAACATCTGTGACAATTAAACTATATGGACCGCAGGAAACCAGATTGGCAGGATTGGAAGGAATTGATGCTCCTAATAACCAAATGGCATTAAAACCTGATGTGTTCACTATGTTGGTAAGGTCGTATGATGCACTTTGACATTGATCAATTACCTGATCAGTTCCCATATTTGGTGCCTGATTGTGTAAAAGGGTTACTGTTGCTGTGTCCGGACATCCACTATCAGAGGCTATGATTGTGTAATCACCTGCCACAAAAACCGAATCTGCGTTGTTTATTGTATTGTTATTGTAGCTCCAGTTGGTTGTTGCTCCTTGCGTATTGTAGAGTATGTTCAGATTTGCAGATACATTACTGCAGCGTGTGATTGTTGTATCACTCCCTAAATTGTATGATGCAGGTTGTAACGTATTGATGATGTTTGTGTCCTTGCATCCAAAGCTGCTGGTGTGAATGGCTGTAAATTGTCCGGTGTCGTTTACTGATGTAACAATCTGACTGGTTACAGGAGATAAGTTGAGCAGCCAGTCTATTTGACTGTTTATGGTTAAGATACTCGTTAGGTCCATGGGAGCCCCTGTGCAATTCAGAAAAACGGATGTGTCGGTTCCGGGTGGTTGTGGAGCGTGGAAGAAAAGAGTGTCAGTAAAAGAATAAGTGCATCCTGTTGAATTATCATATGCAATGATGTCATATTCTCCTGGTTGTGTCAGCTGAGTTACATCAGGTAGCATAGTGCCATTCATAAAAAACTGGAAGCTTATTGTTGGCATATAAATTTGGTAGGGAGCTGCAAGATTATAGGTGGTTCCTCTGCATAAAGAGTCTGAGATTGGAGTAAAGGATAGCAGGCAAGGACCACTGCCTGAACCAAATGCCATGGTCGAGGATGCCCCTGAACTGCCTGCTCCATATAAGTAGCCGCTACTGGTGCCTCCACCACCGCCATGATGGTTGGTGCAACTCGTATCAATCACCATTAGGGTCCAGTTTCCGTTAGGGTTTTCACCGGAAAAGTACATGTCAAGTATTCCACCTTGCGGTATCCACATTCCTGTAAATGGAGCATTTCCGGAAGTTATACTTTGTAACGCATTATAAGTAAAACTACAGTTGTGATAATCATTACCGCCATTCCCGTTGTATGAACTTAGGAGAAGTGAATTGCCGGATGGTGAAATCAGCATTATTTTGAGTTTTTCCGGATGCAAAGTTGAAATTTCAACAGAGACCGAACTTAAATACAGATCCCCGAAACCTGCAGTGGCCGAGCTCTTAAGAGTGTTAACAGACGCTGAAACAGTTGCTATAAATAAATTGGTGTCACAATTGTTGATTATACCTGAATTGAAACTGAATTGAGACAGAGCAGGAGTGTGCGCTGCCAGGAATACAATGCAGAATAGTTTGATTCGGTATAAAAAAGGGGGCATGAGCAGTATTTTAGGCTTTTGTGAAGATAAGTCAACTAAGCCAAAGGTCACCTCATTTTTAACCAATTTTTTTGTTTGATTTACTACTGTTGAAATACTGTTTACCAAATTTTTTTAGGTTCCTGGATACTTTCAGTGCCGTTTATATACCTGTGCAGATGTTAACCCTGACCGGCAGTATCGCAATAACAGAGTTCTTGAATAGATAGACACTATTTTCTTACCTTTGTGCTTCTCCCATGCTGAACACACCACCCGAAACTACAGGGAAACAGTTATACGGATACCAGAGTGATGCGATTGAACGGATCTTTGAGAAACTCAAGGATCATCCCAAGCGCTATAATCTCCTGTATCAGCTTCCAACCGGAGGCGGAAAAACTGTGATCTTTTCTGAGATCACCCGTCGATATATTCAGCAAACCGGTAAGAAAGTGATGATCCTGACCCATCGGCTGGAGTTATGTGCGCAGACTTCGTCGATGCTCGAGGAGTTCGGGGTGTCTAATAAAATCATTAATTCCGCAGTGAAGGAATTACCGGTGCCAAATGATTTTATGTGTTATGTTGCCATGGTGGAGACCCTTAATAATCGTTTGCGGGATCAGATTTTATCGCTCGATAATATCGGTTTGATGATCGTGGATGAGGCACATTATAACTCGTTCGGTAAGCTGTTGCGGTTTTATGAGAAGGGAGTGGTACTGGGTGTAACAGCTACGCCATTGTCTTCTAACATTAATATCCGGATGCGTGAAACCTATGACGAACTCATTGTAGGCGAATCCATCTCTTCACTCATCGAAAAAGGTTATCTGGCAAGGGCCACGACGTATCATTATCATGTTGGTCTTACTTCTTTGAAAGTTGGTCGTTCGGGCGATTATACCGTCAGTTCTTCAGAACGCTTGTACAATAATCTGGCGATGCAGGATAAACTGCTGGCGGCTTATAAAGAAAAATGCATCGGCAAGAAAACGCTTATCTTTAATAACGGTATTGCTACTTCGGAGTATGTTTATGCCACTTTTCAGGAAGCGGGTTTTCAGATCAAACACCTGGATCATAATCATAGCCCGAAGGAACGTAAGGAAATCCTCGACTGGTTTCGAACGAAACCAGATGCGATCCTTACTTCCGTATCGATCCTGACTACTGGATTCGACGAACCTTCCGTGGAGTGTATCATCCTGAACCGCGCTACAAAATCACTGACGCTTTATTTTCAGATGATCGGTCGTGGTTCCCGGCCTCTCCCCAATAAACCGGGTTTCTCCATTATCGACCTGGGAAATAATATGCAGCGTTTCGGACTCTGGGATGAATACATCGACTGGAAAGCCATCTTTGAGAATCCTGAAATCTACGTGGATGGTATCCCGAGTGATGAATTCATTGAAAGGAACTATCGTTATACCATGCCCGACCAGATCAAAGCGCTTTTTTCAAAGTCGGAGAATATTGAGATGGATGTCTTCGAGACACATCGTAAAGTGATGGCAGAAGGACATCGACCGAAAATGGTGATCGATCTCAGCCTGCAGCAGCATGTGCAGATTTGCGTTGAAAACAGTTCATCCATCGATGAGGCATTGGCCTTGTCGGATCAGCTGAAAGATGAAATTGAGTACCGTATTCGTTGCT
Organism: Bacteroidia bacterium; assembly: GCA_046330075.1. GTDB lineage: Bacteria > Bacteroidota > Bacteroidia > AKYH767-A > OLB10 > JAJTFW01. The sequence continues at coordinate 4,124 of JAXLTL010000003.1, forward strand.
ACGGCCGTTGTCTCGCCAAGAGTACGGAAAGCTATGTGAAGTGGCTGCAGGATGAATACAAACGTACACTGAAAGTAAAACTGATTCATCATTATCATTCGGGGCCTGAAGTTGCAGAGTCGTTATAGCTTTTGAAACTTTCCTTAGTCCGGATGATTCGTGTTTCCCTAATTCTAGTGGAAGGTTCTGCTCCGGGAGGCAACAGTATCCGGTCTTCGTTACTTTTGCAACATACCGGTTAACTGTTATCATATGAAAAAATATTCATTGCTTCTGCTGTTTATTGTCTCGTTTTCCATCGTCCGTTCGCAAACCGCAGGTACCTTGGATCCATCGTTTAACGGAACCGGGAAATATGTCCATGATCTGGGATTCCATGATAATCTGCAGGAGGTGATCGTGCAGCAGGATGGCAAAGTGCTTTCCGGAGGAACTGCAATCAATCCGGCTTTTTCAGGACAACTGCTGGTCATGCGTCAGCTGCAGAATGGCGAGCCTGACACTTCGTTTAATGATTCCGGAATTGTAGTGATCAATCAGTATACGGAAAGTTATGCCTATGATCTTGCAGAACGGGACGATCAGAAACTCCTGGTTGCAGGTGCCTGTGCCGATCCTTCGTTTTCTTTTTCGATGCTGGTGATCCGCTTACTTTCCGATGGAACACCGGATTCTGCCTTTGGTGTGAATGGGTTTGCCGAGGTGAATATTTCTTCCGGCGATGATTTTGCTTATGGAATGCAGGAACAGCCGGATCATAAAATACTGCTTGCAGGGACCACGATCGATTCGTTGTTCCGCAATCAGCCAGTGGTTGTTCGCCTCAATGAGAATGGAACGCTGGATACATCTTTCGGTTCAGGGGGCATGGCATTTCTTCCGGTGATCGAACTTGATAACCGCCTTAACAGTATTTCACTGATGAACGATGGCAGAATACTGGTGAGCGGACATTATGGAAAACCGCTGACGACTACCGGACAATTTGACTTCGACCTGCTCGTTGCCCGACTTCTGCCGGATGGTTCTCCCGACGTTTCGTTCGGCACCAATGGGATGGTTATTGATACCGTTTCTACCGATTATGTAGATGATCTGTTCGGCATGGATACAACATCGGATAATAGTATTGTTGTTTCGGGATATACCACCAATCCTGATTTTTCTTTTGATCTGATTGCACTGAAGTATGATAGTTCCGGCGTGCGTGATTCGTCTTTTGGTAACAACGGACTCTTTCGTTTTGATAATGATGTCCAGGACGTAGGTTATGATCTGCAGGTACAGGCTGACGGAAAAGTAGTCCTGGCCGGCACTTCCGGTGGTTTCTTCTTCGATGACCGCGATTTTCTGCTGATGCGGCTGAATGCGGATGGTAGTCCCGATACTTCCCTTGGAGGAACCGGATTTACACTCACTACGATGCTGAATGATTTTGATGAAGCCAATGGTATGGCTATTCAAAATGATGGACGTATTCTGCTGGCCGGAAAAACGTTCAACGGCGCTAATAACGATGTGGCGGTCGCACGTTTTTATGGATCTTCTGTTGTAGGGCTTTCAGAAGCCGGTAACGGGGAGCAAATGCTGGTGTATCCCAATCCGGTAAAATCAGGAGAAGTGCTTCGGTTTGTCGGGTTGAAGACAGCAGCCGATGTAGTGCTTTACACGGTGCAGGGAGAAGAACTTCTCCGTGAGAAATCCAACGGCGAAATCAGAATGCCCGGCGCACTCTCTTCAGGTTTTTACTTCCTGAAAACAGATTCCCGGATGTATAAAATCATCGTTGAGTAACCCGGAAATCACCACCCCGGTATAGTTTCCGGATGGTCAATACCCGGCCGACCAGTTATTGCCATGCTGTTGTCCTGTATCGAATTTACTTTCCCGGAATACATATAAATCCGTATCAGATTCCATCCGATCACGGGTAGTATCCCATCGTTGAAATTGCGGTACAGTCTTCTTTGAACTAACTGAGAACGTCTACCTAACGAACCTCCATAATCCTACCCCGTCCGTTTAACAGCGGAGACGGATTATCCATAAAGCTATCATAACCCTCATAACCCTCATAACCCTCATAACCCTTAAAACCTTTAAAACATTCAAAACCCGGAGGCTACGCTCAGGGCGCCAGCGCTCTTAAAACATTTATAACCCTTCAGACAACTGTAACATTTTCTTCTTTCTACCGGAGTTTGAAACCTTTCTGCCTAACTTTACGTATTGGTTTAAGCAAAAACCGCTAAAAATGTCAACTTCCGCTAAAACATCCGGCTCCGCTCTGAAAGGTGGGGAATTTGTTATCCGTACTACTGATCCTCAATCTGTCTTCATCCCGGAAGAATTCAGCGAGGAGCACCGCATGATGGCAGACATGGCCCGCGAATTTCTCGAGCAACATGTTGACCCGATTCTGGATCGTATTGATGCCATGGAACCCGGACTCATGCCTTCGTTGCTCGATAAAGCCGGTGAATTGGGAATGTTGGGCGTTTCTATTCCTGAAGAGTACGGTGGGTTTGGTAAAGATTTTATTACCGGGATGCTGATGACGGAAGTATTGGGCGCAGGACACTCTTTCTCTGTGGCCATGGCGGCACATACAGGTATCGGCACTTTGCCGATTTTATATTTTGGCACTCCCGAACAAAAAGCGAAATATCTTCCCAAGCTGGCTACCGGCGAATGGAAAGGCAGTTATTGTCTGACCGAACCCGGAAGCGGCTCAGATGCTCTGGCAGCAAAAACCAAAGCTGTTCTCTCTGCAGATGGCAAGCACTATATCCTCAATGGACAGAAAATGTGGATCACCAACGCAGGATTCGCGGATGTGTTCACAGTTTTCGCTCAGGTGGATGGTGATAAGTTCACCGGATTTATTGTTGAGAAAGGATACGAAGGGTTGAGCCTCGGTGAAGAAGAACACAAGATGGGTATCAAAGGTTCTTCTACGCGTCAGGTCTTTTTTTCCGATTGTAAAGTACCGGTTGAAAATGTTCTGGGCGAGATCGGAAAAGGTCACCTGATTGCATTTAATATTCTGAATATTGGTCGCGCAAAGCTGGCAGTAGCTGCATTGGGTGGAGCTAAACAAGTGGCATCACAGAGTGTGGATTATGCCAACACGCGTCAGCAGTTTAAACTGCCGATTGCTAAGTTTGGTGCGATCAAACATAAACTCGCCGAGCAGGCTATTCGCATTTATGCCTTGGAGTCTGCCATCTATCGGGTCAGTAGCCTGATTGAAAATAAGGAACAGGACCTCATGAAGGGCGGTGTGAGTTTTGAAAAAGCCTTACTGGGTGGTGCTGAAGAATACGCTGTGGAATGCGCAATTCTGAAAGTAGCGGGATCAGAAGCTCTCGATTTTGTTGTGGACGAGGGTGTACAGATTTATGGTGGATATGGCTACAGTGCTGATTTCCCAATGGATCGTTCATACCGCGATTCACGCATCAACAGGATCTTCGAAGGAACAAATGAAATTAACCGCCTGCTGGCTGTTGATATGATGCTGAGACGTGCCATGAAAGGTGAACTTGATCTGATGGGGCCTGCCATGGCTGTTCAGAAAGAACTGATGTCAATTCCTGATTTCGGCAACAGCGAGCAGAAATTATTCGACGAGGAGAATAAAGCCATCGCCAATATGAAAAAGGCAATTCTGATGACTGCCGGTGCTGCAGTGCAGAAGTATATGATGACGTTGGCGAAAGAGCAGGAGATTCTGATGCGCATTGCAGATATGGCGATCGATACGTATATGTCAGAGTCTATTTTGCTGCGTGTGCAGAAACTGGTGTCAATCAAGGGCGAGGAAGCCTGCGCGCTGGAAATCGATATGGTGCGTGTTTATCTCAGTGATGCGCTGGACCGCCTGAATGTAAACGGACGCAATGCTATCAATGCGATGGCGGAGGGTGATGAACAACGAATGATGCTGATGGGCCTGAAGCGATTCTCGAAAATGGCTCCGGTAAATACCATCGAGTGTCGCCGCCGTATCGCGAAAAAACTGATTGAAGAAAACAAATACTGCTTCTGAGCAGGGATGATCATACAGAAGACCCGGAGGTGATGCTTCCGGGTTTTTTTATGGATGATGGCGTCCTTGAATATTTTATTTTTGCAACATGCAAACCGTCATCGGAGCCGATCTTCATCTTGCCGCTGCCCTGCTGAGTAAGGGCGAAGTGGTGGCTATTCCGACTGAAACGGTGTATGGGCTTGCTGCCAATGCGCTGGATGTACATGCTGCATTGAAAATTTTTGAAGCTAAACAACGACCTTCTTTTGATCCGCTCATCGTGCATATATCAGGTGCTGATCAGATTCATAAATATGCCACCGGGGTACCATTGCTGGCGCTGGAACTTGCTGAAGCGTTCTGGCCCGGACCGTTGACTATTGTACTGCCGAAAAAAGATGTTATTCCGGATGTGATCAGTTCAGGTTTGCCAACCGTTGGTCTGCGTTGTCCGGCACATCCGGTGACCCGGGAGTTGTTGCACGCTATAGATTTCCCGTTGGCTGCACCCAGTGCAAATCCATTCGGATATATCAGCCCTACAACAGCTCAGCATGTTTTTGACCAGTTGCAGAATGTTATTCCTTACATTCTGGATGGAGGTCCCTGTAAAATCGGGGTTGAGAGTACCATTGTGGGTTTCGAAGATGATGGTGTTTTCGTCTATAGACTCGGCGGACTTACCCTGGAGGAACTTCAGAAGATTGCTCCTGAGATCCGGCTGAAGATTAATTCTTCTTCCAATCCTCAGGCCCCGGGAATGCTCGCCAGTCATTACGCACCCCGGAAAAAAATGCTGCTCGGAAATATTGGAGATTTGCTGGAACTGCATCAACAGGATAAAGCCGCAGTGCTCAGTTTTAGTAATCAGTATGCCGGTAACGATAAAATCATTGCTTGTGAGGTGTTGTCACGGGCCGGAGATCTCTTTGAGGCAGCAGCTGGACTTTTTGCAGCCTTGCGCAGGCTCGATAGCAGCGAAGCAGATTTTATTATTGCTGAGCCTGTGCCTGATGTTTCAATCGGCAGGGCTATTAACGATCGATTAAGAAGAGCTGCAGGCTAAACCAGGCCACCAATAAAAAAGCCGGAACAATGTGCTCCGGCTTAGTTGTGGTTGTGTTTTAAACGGGTTATTGCCTGATGATGGTAGAGTGGGTTTCTTTACCATCTGCTGATGTTACTCCAAGCAGATATGTTCCCGGTTCGAGCGAAGATAAATCAATTTTTGTATACTGATCAAATGTAGTTTCTTCGTTGTTCATAACTCTTCTTCCGTTGAGATCGTAAATTTTTGCTGTGTAATGACCCGCATCCTTCATTTCGATGTGGATGAATGAACTTGCAGGAACAGGATACACAGATAACTGATCATTTGTAATCTCATCTATTCCGATTGTTGCAACCGTATAACAGGCCGACGTGTCAGTGCAGCCATTGAAAGTAATTTCTACTGCATAACTGCCCGGCTGAGAGGGAATATATTGTTGTGTGGTTGCAAACGGAATGGGTGAGTATCCGTTGTTACAGTCGAGCCATCGGTAAACTGCATTGGATTGTACAGCCTGCAGAATATACTGATTCTGGTTGACAGAAATATTCGTTGCACTGGCAAACATGATGCTTACATTGGTGGTGGTGGAGAGTCCGCAGTCGGCAGAAATAATGCATCGATAAAATGAATTATTAACATTTGTTCCGGCTCCGGTGAGCACCAGCGTACTGGTAGTGGTGTTCGAATAGATTCCGGTGTCAAGTAAATTCGACCATACAGAACCAAAGTTAAGTCCGATTTGCCATTGATAAGTCAGATTGGATCCTGTTGCATTGACAACGAAACTCGCATTGCCTCCCGGGCAGGTTCCGGTATTGACTGGTTGTGCATTGATGACCGGGAATGAACAGCTTCCGTATTTGCAGATGAAGGCATCATTAGCTCCGATATTAGGGAATATTGTAGAGCTGCTGTTTGGATCCGGATAGAAATTGCCGGCGTTGAAATATCCTGCAGTCCAGAATTCATCTATTGAAGGATCCGCTGCAATACATCTTCCGTAGTCTATCCCCACTGATCCTACGCGGTGACCAAATATATATCCTCCCGTACTATCGTATTTTGCAATAAAACCATCTCGCTGGTCAACACTATGGATGATCGCTGCATTACCGGAAGGATCAAGGTTGGTGCTGTCGATGAAGGATCCGGATACATAAATATTTCCGTTGGGATGAATGGCGATGCTTGCAACAAGGTCGGCGAGGTTTGATCCAAAGCGGTTTGCCCAATTAAGAGTTCCGTCAACAGCATCCAGCTCCAGAAGAAATATATCCGTGCTGCCATTGGATATCAGATTCAAGGTGTCGATGGAAGGATCAAAGTCAACAATGTTGTTAAAAGTACCGGTGGCGATCAGATGATACCCGCGAACATCCAACGCGAGTAGATTGTCAGTTCCTGCTCCGCCAAAAGTTCTCAGCCATCCGAAGTTTCCGGCATTGTCAAATTTTGCAAGATAGCAATCAGCAAGACCATTGGATACAACCTGTCCTGCAGGGTCCAGATTAATGGCAGTGTTGTAATATCCACCAATGATTACATCCTGTGAGGGGGTAATAACGATGCTTCTGGCATAGTCGCTGGCCGCACCCTTCATGGTGTTGCACCATTGAAAGGCGCCTGAGCTGTCAAGCTTTAATAAATACCCTTCAAACTGATAGGAGGCAAATACGGAATTATATACCATGAAAGTGCCGGCGCCGGGATCCATATCCAAAGAGTCGCTGCTGAATTCGCCGGAAACATAAATGTTATTGGAAGCGTCAGTTGCTACACCGTAAGCATAATCGGTGTTTAAGTCGCCGAATGTTTTTGTCCACAGGTAGTTTCCATTGGCATCAAACTTTGAGATGAAAAAATCTGTGCCTGAAACAGCAGTAATGGAATTGGTTGTTGTTCCGGGATCGAAGTCTACTGTGGAGGAAAAATATCCGGTGACTATAATATTTCCAGCTGCATCAATGGAATGCGAATTGATACGGTCGGTTCCAGTTCCCCCAAAGGTGAGTCCCCATTGGTAGGAGCCCGACGAGTTTAACTTTATCAGGAAACAATCCGAGCTGCCCGTTGCCGTTTTGGAAGTGTATCCACTGCCCGGATCCAGGTCAATAGTACCATCAAATCGTCCACTGAGCAGTACATTTCCGCTCTGATCGGTTTTCATGCATTCAGGATATTCATTACCTGTACCGGAGAGAGAACCTGACCATTTGTACGCGGCAACAATCTGGCTGAAACTTTGGTTGCCGAACAATAGTGTTGCCATCAGGATGAATAGAAATTTTTTCATTTTTGGGTTGGGTTAATTTGCTGTACAAGTTTACAGAATCGGCGGCGTATTTAAAATAAAAAAGCCGGGAGTTTTATCCCGGCTGACTAAAAGTAGGGTTATTTAGTCTCTGATGAGACGTTGCGTAAAGCTGCCTTCTTCAGTTGTCATCCGTACGATATAAATACCTGCCGGAAGTTGTTCAACGGAAACAGTATGTCCTGCTGCAATGCTTTCACCTCCGGTGGTTTCTTTCCAAATTTCTGTTCCCTGTCCGTCGATGATAGTCAGTGTTATTGTTCCCTGTACAGGCCGCAGCGGCTTTAATGTGAAACGTTCGTGTGCTGGATTGGGGTAAATACTGATAAGCCCGGCTTCAGTTTGTGGCTTGAAGATTCCGGTTGTGTTCCCCCGGTTTAGCTGACAATACGTTTCATATTGGGTTCCGTTGTCATCCGTAATGGTATCGTAGGTCATCGTGAGCCGTTCTATGGCCATGCCGTTAACTATCTGGACCCAGGTGTACATGGTTTTAATGTCGGTGCCGATGGTTGGCGGAAAGGGCATGCCTGTAAACAGTGTCGAGTCGGTGAGTACCTGACGGTATTTCAGACGCAGGCAATTGGAGAATGCCGCGCCCGGAAGCTGAAGTGTGCCGTAACCATCAGCTATCATGGATTGAGTACCGAAGCGATAGATTTCCATCGACATGCCTCCTCCGCTGATGATCATGCTTCCTGAAAGACTGTCTGTAGCTGTAGAGCCAAAGGAAACCGGGAAATCAAAAATTGTTTGCGGATTGGAGTTGACAAAGGCTACGCTGTTTCCTCCGTCGTTTTGTGCATTGCCGTCGTAGGTTACCTGCGCATTGTTTTTTGTCTGATACATATAGGCTGTATCGGCGTTTGTGTTGTCGATGACTTCGATGCCGATATTAGACGAGGGGAATTGTGTGGCAAAAGGAGTGGAGACGGCAGGAAGATAATGGTGTGTGTAGGTGTCGCCGGTCAGATTCAGTGTGGAGAAGTTCCAGGTTTGCGCAGGACCGGATGAGCCTGGCTGTATGTTGGAGATATTGGCCAGTTCAAACTGCAGCGTCGTGCCTGCCGGATAATAATTGGTGGATTGAATGACAGGCTGTGCCTGGAGGTAACCTGTCGCTAATGCAGACAGCATAAAGAATAGTTTTTTCATCATAGTTGTTTTTTGGAGCAGCAAAACTATGTCGGAGAGCTGCCTGAGAAAAGATGATAAATACTGAAGCGATGGCAAGGGCAACCGGAATGTAGCAGATAAATTGCTGATCCGTAAAAATCAGTTGATAGATTGGTGGAGTAAAAAAAGTTGCTGATATCAGGCAACGAAATAAAAAATTACCGTCGTGATGAGATTGCTTAAAAGGTTGACGAAATCATTTGTAACAAATGATAATCCCCGTTCGTCAGAGTAGGTTTTCGATGTATCGACCCATTCTCCCGACTCCTGGTCGAGGTATTTTTTCTGGAACTGACTCCCCAGAAAAGTGTCAAGCAACATACCGGTTATTCCTGCGGCAAAAACCAGCAGATATTTTGAAATGAATCCGAATATAAAATTGGTCATTACAGCCATGATGGCTGCTCCGGTGATTCCGGCCATTGTCCCGCTGAAGCTCATGCCTCCGGAAACGCCCGGACTCACTTTCCTTAACCTGAAGGGGTCAAACGTAAATCCGCCCAGTCGGGTACCGGTTTCTGACGACCAGGTGTCTGCTGTTGAAACTGAAATACTAACAGCCATGCATATGAGAAAATAGTAGTCGCTGGTGATGGCATACAGTAAAGCGGCAATTCCGTAAATGCCTCCGTTGCTCCAGACCTGTACTGCATCCCGCGGGCGACTGCTTTTATGATCAGATCGTACAGGACTTTCAGGTTTAATCCTGCCGGTTAAAATACTTCCGGCGAGAAAGATGACCAGGGGCCAGATGGCGTTGAATCCTGCACAGCTGATGATGAGCAGTCCTAAAACAACAGCGCTGACGGTTCCTGAAACCGTCAGCGCTTTGAATTTATGAACCAGAAATATAAATAAGGCTGTGCAAAGGACAACCATTAGGAAGAAAGACAGATCGGGCATTTTCATTGTGCACAGGCACAACGAAGGTATCAACTTCTTTTAGAAGTTAATCTGGGCCTGTAAACGAAGCAGACTTCCTTCCTGCAGATTATCCTGCTTTTTATAATCTTCGAACCGGCGGGAGGAGATGGTGTACATGGCGGTAAATTCAAATTGTTTTACAGGTTGCCATTCAATACCCACTTCGTATTCTTCTACATGGTAACTTCTCGCGTCCAGTTCATGTTTCTTTCCGCCTTTGTAGTATTGCCAGCGTGCAAACGGAATGATGATCTGTTTTTTCAGGTTGGTTTTATAGGATACAATTACGTAGCCACCGTGCAGGTCCTTGGTTTCAATGGAGTCTGTTGCCGGATTGAATTCCGGTCCTTTGCCCATATTGTATTCTGCCTGGATACCGAAGGGCTTTGGGTAAAGAATAAAAGAGCCGGCTACGCGTTCATCGGTATATTGAAACCGTTCTGCACCTTTCACACCCGCACTCAGCTGATCGGTTCCTACAATATATCGGCCCGTATACCCCTGAACGGATGCTTCGATGATCTGACTGCCGATCGCCACCGGATAGGTGAGGCGGGCTACGATGTGACGGTTGTTGTTAAGATCCGGTTTATTGGCGGTTTGGCCGTTGAAGGTACCGATGCCCAGTACTCCATAATCGCCCGAACCTTTTAATCCTTCCGAAACGAGTTCGTGAAAGAGCTTGCGGACTTTCGTTGGTGCCCAATAGAAGAATACACCAAGGTCGCGCTCGTTGGAAAATGCTGAGTTGATGGCATCGTCGCGGTCGAGGGGTAAGCGGTTTTGACTGCTTTGAAGGTTTTCAAATCCGAACGGAATTTTGCTTTGTCCGACACGGAAACGGAATTCGTTATTCTTATCAACGCCAAGGTCAAAATAGGCATCCCGGATCTGGGCAAAGTTCAGCGAGTTGGATGATACCGAACTGGCAAAGTCAGGTTGTAAGTAAAAGTACACCTGATTGGAGATCTGTCCTGACCATACTACGCGGGCACGACGAAGAAAAAAGCCGCCGTTATCACCAATGCTTTTATCACATTGTTCGCATTTTAAATCGGGATTGGTTTCCAGCAGCCTGTTGTATCTGATCTGCATGTATCCGCGCAGGGAGAAGGTTTCATACCATTTTTTAGGAGTTTCCTTCTTTACGGTGTCCGCGTTGGTTTGTCCAAAGGCGGTTTGACCATACAGGAAGAGGCTGACGATGATTAAAAGCACGCGCCGGGTGTTTAACACCATGTTTTTTTTAGCAGGTAGCATTGTGCTCATGTGATTGAACGTTTAGGTTTCTGGTAGGTTTAATGTTCTATTGATCTTTTAGTAATAATCCTGTTTTTCAGTACCTTGTTGGACCCATTGCTGAACCAACAATCTATTCAGATGATGTAACCGTTTCAGAATTATTAAGGCAAAGAACATAACATTAGATTAATGATTTAATAATAAAGGTCAGGTATAATGATAATTTAAAGTTCCGCTCCTTTTCTTAATATAAACTTAACATTGGAGGCTTGACAATTTCCTTTCAACTATATCAATTGCGGATGTTAAATAAGCCTCAGGCTGCGGGCTTCACGCCTCAGCCATAAACACAAAGGCGCCCCGTAATGACCATTGGTCATTACGGGGCGCCTTTGAAAAAAACTTCTTACAGATCCAGATTCTCGAAGATTCCGGCGGCACCTTGTCCGGTTCCAACGCACATGGTAACCATGCCATATTTTTGCTTTCGGGCCTTCAGTTCGTTCATCACCTGAACAGTCAGCTTGCCGCCGGTGCAACCAAGCGGGTGCCCAAGCGCTATGGCCCCTCCGTTAACGTTCACCTTGTTGGCGTCAATGCCGAGTTCGCGAATGACCGCCAGACTCTGTGAAGCAAAGGCTTCATTGAGTTCGATAAGATCAATATCATTAAGTTGAAGACCGGTTTGTTTTAATACAGCCGGAATTGCTTTCACCGGACCAATACCCATGATACGGGGTTCCACTCCGGCTACAGCATACCCTGCAAAACGCATGCGTGGAGTTAAACCTAACTCTTTTACCATACGCTCCGACATCACAAGAACAAACGCGGCGCCATCACTCGTTTGGGAAGAATTGCCTGCAGTGACCGAACCCTTCGCATCAAAAACCGGTTTTAGCTGAAGCAAACGATCCAGTGAAGTATCCGCTCTCGCACCTTCGTCAGTGTCGACAATATATTCGCGGGTTTGTTTTTTTTCATTGGCATCCAGGAACGTTTCACGAATGTGGATCGGAACAATCTGATCTTTGAATTTACCGGATTGAATGGCGGCAACGGCTTTCTGATGAGATTGCAACGAAAACTGATCCTGATCTTCACGGCTTACTTTAAAATCGCGGGCAACAGCTTCTGCGGTTAAACCCATGCCCCAGTAATAGTCGGGATGTTCCCTAGCAACTTCGTAGTTGGGAACTATTCTCCAGCCTCCAAATGGAATCGGACTCATCGATTCTGCGCCTCCTGCAATAATACACTCTGCCAGGCCGGCCTGAATTTTCGCAGCTGCAATAGCAATGGTTTCAAGTCCTGAAGCACAATAACGGTTTACAGTCATGCCGGGAACCTTGTCTGTATTTAATCCTGACAAAGCTACCATACGTCCCATGTTCAGGCCTTGTTCTGCTTCAGGGGTAGCGTTACCTACAATAACATCATCAATGCGCTCCTTGTCGAGTTGAGGTACGTCTTCAATCAGGTGTTTAATTACAGATGTAGCCAGATCATCGGGACGTGTGAAACGAAACATTCCGCGCGGCGCTTTACCAACGGCCGTACGAAATCCGGTTACTATATATGCTGTAGACATAGCAGAGTTTTTTTCCTCTTACGAAAGTAAGGAGATAAGGTGCGGTTTATACAAGAAAAAATAAATGGAATCCGATAGTTTTTCACAAAAAAAATCCCGCTGTTGCGGGATTTCTGAATTTCTATTTTTTGGTAGTGTCTGCAGGAGCAGTTGGAGTGCCGGGAGCAGGAGGCGTACCACCCTTCGCAGAATCTCCGGGAGCACCTTTTCCGCCTTTTTTCTTGGCATCAGCGGCTTTCTTGGCTTCAGCAGCCTTCTTGGCTTCTTCAGCAGCAGCTTTCACATCAACCCCGTCTTTATATACGTTTGAACTGGTTAACTGCCCTTTACGGTTAAATGTTCTCCACTCACCATCGCGCTTGTTGTTTTTGTAAAAACCTTCAGCGGCTACTTCACCATCTTCATAGTATTTGGTCCACTTACCTTCTTTTTTATTGGCAAGATATTCTCCTTCCTGTTTGATCTGACCGGAGTAATAATACCGCTTGTAGACACCTTCTTTAATACCATTCTGATATTCTACTTCTTCCATCACTTTTCCATACGGATAAAAGCGGCGGCTCATGCCGTGACGTTTATCGTTTACATATTCAACTTCACTGATCAGGTCTCCAGGCTGACTATAAGTGCGCCAAACACCTTGCTTTTGTCCTAACTCATCGGTTTTATTCCGATGCTTTTCCTTGCCTGGCGCGTATTTAGGCTTCTCTTCCGTTTGTGCTGAAACAAGCAGTGGCAATGCAAACAGAAAGAGGATCAGGGTACACCAACGTTTCATACGGGTCTGATTTGTGTGGCTAAAGTAATAACTAATTTAATTCCTCAAGGGTTTTCCGGTGGTCAAAATAGATTGAATTCTTTCGAGGGTCTTTTTTTCACCACATAGCGACAGAAATGCTTCGCGTTCAAGATCAAGCAAATATTGTTCCGAAACGAGGGTAGGTGCACTCAGGTCTCCGCCACAAAGAATATAGCCGAGCTTCTGGCTGATCAGTTGGTCGTGTTCGCTGATATAATGTCCTGAAAGCATGGAATTGGCTCCAACCCAAACGATTCCGAGTCCGCTTTTGCCCAAAACCCGTATGTCTTTTCTTGGAATTGGTTTCACATATCCGGCATCAGCCAGGGTAATCGCTGCTTTCTTGGCATCTGCTATCAGGCGATGTCTGTTCAAAGTGATTTCATCTAATCCATGACGCAATATGCCGAGGTCATAAGCTTCTGCTGCTGAGGTAGATACTTTGGCCTGTCCAATGGTCAGAAACTTTTCTCGTAAGGCATTGATCTCAATATCACCGTCTTTGAAGCTGTCGGATAGCCGAAGTGCAAATTCCTTACTTCCGCCACCACCCGGGATGAGTCCAACGCCAAATTCAACTAATCCGGTGTATAGTTCGGCATGTGCCTGCACTTTGTCAGCGTGCAGGGTCATCTCACAGCCTCCGCCTAATGTAAGTCCAAACGGAGCAACAACCACCGGTATGGAAGAATACCTGACCCGCATGTTCATATTCTGGAACATCCGGATAGCCATGTCGATTTCGTCCCATTCCTGTTCAATCGCCATCATGAATACCATGCCCAGGTTGGCCCCGGCACTGAAATTGGGACCGTCGTTTCCAATAACCAATCCCCGGTAATCTTTTTCGGCAAGTTCAATAGCTTTGTTTACGCCCTCCACCACTTCGCCACCCATGGTGTTCATTTTGGTGCGGAATTCACAACAAAGTATACCATCGCCGATATCAATTACGTTGCAGCCACTATTGCTCCATACTGACTTGCTGCCACGGATCGGATACAGGTTGATGTATTGTTCTTGTCCGGGAATGAGCTTGTATGCTTTCGATGTGATGTCGTAAAAATATCGCTGTCCGTTTTCTATTTTATAGAAGGTGGAACAACCACTATCCAGCATCTCATATACCCATCCTGCGGGATGCATACCGGCAGCTTCCATCACTTTGAGGTAGTTGCCAACACCAATAGCGTCCCACGTTTCAAATGGTCCGAGCTCCCAGCCAAAGCCTGCTTCCATAGCCGCATCTATGAGATAGAGTTCATCCGCGATTTCAGGAATTCTTTCGGAAACATATTTGAAAAGTCCATTAAAGGATGCTCTGTAGAATTCGCCGGCCTTGTCCTTGCCACCAGCAAGTATTTTCATCCGTTCACGAAGGTCGTCTATTGTTTTAGTGGCTTCCAGCGTTGCGAATTTCGCTTTGGTCTGAGGACGATATTCGAGCGTTTTTAAATCAAGTGCCAGAATCTCAGATTTCCCTTCTGCATTTTTTGTTTTCTTGTAAAATCCCTGTTTGCTTTTATCTCCCAGCCATTTGTTTTCATTCATCCTGGCTACGTAGCCGGGAAGCTTGAAGTAACTGAGCATTGAATCGTTTTTCAGTCCGGCCGATAAGCCGTTGGCTACATGCACCAGGGTGTCGAGTCCTACTACATCACAGGTGCGGAATGTTGCTGATTTAGGCCGGCCCAGAACCGGTCCGGTGAGCTTGTCAACTTCTTCCACGGTGAGTCCCATCTGGTCAACGAGATGGAAAAGATACATGATACCGAAAACGCCGATCCGGTTGGCAATGAAAGCAGGTGTGTCTTTGCAGCGTACTGTGGTTTTTCCAAGATAAAGATCGCCGTAGTGGGTGAGGAATTCCAGTACCGAGGGTTGCGTAGAAGTGCCCGGAATAATTTCCAGTAAACGGAGATACCGGGGCGGATTAAAAAAGTGTGTGCCGCAAAAATGTTGTCTGAAGTCCTCACTCCGGCCTTCTTCCATGAGGGCGATTGGAATACCGGAGGTGTTGGTAGTAACCGGCGTTCCCGGTTTACGGAATTGCTCAACTTTTTCGAAAACAGATTTTTTTATGTCGAGACGTTCAACCACTACTTCCATAATCCAGTCGCAGGAAGCAATGTCTTTCATGTTGTCGTCGAAGTTGCCGGTAGTTATCCTTGAGGCGTATGACTTTTTATACAATGCAGCCGGATTGGCCTTTAATGTAGCCGCGAGCGCATCATTTACAATCCGGTTGCGGACAGCAGGATGATCTGTTGTGAGCCCTTTTTTCTCTTCCTCCGGTGTGAGTGCAGCGGGGACAATGTCGAGTAAGAGGACACTAACGCCGATATTGGCAAAATGACAGGCAATGCGCGATCCCATGATTCCGGAGCCAAGGATCGCTACTTTATTTATTTTTCGCATAAGTACTGGGAAGTCGGTATTCAAACTTAACGGGTTTCTACGATGAAAAGAGAGAAACTATGCATGTTTTATCAACATTTTCACAGCACGAAAAAAGGCCAGCCGTATGGCTGGCCTTTTCAGGTTACATGTATCTTTTTATTTCAGTTGTGGCGGAGTGACCTGTATGGGTGACTTGCCTTGTTGAAGCATATGGGTGTAAAGGAATTTTTCCATGGCGCCATAGAACTCAAATTTATTTTCTTCATTGTGGAATCCATGGCCTTCATTGTCTTTCACCATATATTGTACTTCGACATTCCGTTTACGTAATGCCTCAACGATCTGGTCACTTTCAGCTTTGTTTACGCGCGGATCCTTGGCTCCCTGTGCAATAAATAACGGACATCGGATGTTGTCCACGCTGAATACCGGAGATGAAAGACGCATCATTGCAGAATCAGCAGGGTCTTTCGGGTTTCCAACCATTTGGTACATCATTTCGAGGTAGGGTTTCCAGTAGGGGGGAATAGTGTTCATAAAGGTGAACAGATTGGAAACACCTACATAGTCGATAGCGCAAGCATATAGGTTGGGAGTGAATGCAATGCCGGCAAGTGTGGCATAACCACCATAAGAACCACCATAAATAGCAACGCGTTTGGGGTCAGCAATCCCTTCGTCGATCAGATACTTCACACCGTCAGAAATGTCATTTTGCATGGTGCGTCCCCATTCTTTAAAGGAGGCTTTCCAAAAGGTTTTGCCGTAACCGGTGCTCCCTCTGAAATTCATCTGAAGTACGGCATAACCTCGATTTGCGAGGAATTGTACTTCAGGGTTCCAGCCCCAGCTGTCGCGTGCCCAGGGCCCACCATGAGGATTTATTACAACCGGCAGGTTTTTGGCTTCTTTGAGTCCAACCGGAAGTGTGAGGTATCCCTGAATGGTCAGTCCATCCTTGGAGGTATAGCTGATGGGTCTCATTTCAGCCATGTCGGCTTCGTTGATCCATGGACTGATATCATGCAGCTTAGTCAGTTTGTTGCTCGTTTTGTCGTACAGATATGCTGCACCCAGACTACGATCGCTATAGGTGCGGACAATGAATTTATCTTCTGCTTTGCTGGCACTTGGGATCGAAATACGGTAACCGGGTAACTGTGTTTCGAGGCTTTTGTAAAGTTCTTCGGTCTCTTTATCGAGAAAATGATATTCGTATTTCGCCTTTTCCACACCTATCATGGTAAGCACTTTTCTTTTGTGGGAATACGAGAGTTCGCTCACATCCACATCATTGTCTTCATATAAAACAGAAAGCTCTTTTCCTGTTGCGAAATCAATGAGAACGATCGCCTGTTTGTCACGGTCCATATTACTGGCTGCATACAGATTCTTATTGTCAAATGTAAAGAAGAGCGGGGTGACACTTTCTGTGAAATCGTTGGTGAGAATGGTTCTGAATTCTGACTCTGCATTGTCGCGGACCAGCAAACTCGATTGAACTCCGTCAGTGGTGACTGCAGCTCTTACTGCTCCGGTATGGTCCGTAACCCAGCTGGAAATGTTGCCCGGGTTTTTCGCAACCATTTTAAGATCGCCGGTCTTCAGGTTTAATCTGTAAACATCAAATACCTCCGGGTTATCCTTGTTCATTTCGATGAGGATTTCATCCGGAAAATCTTCGAGCGCATCAGTAATCTGTACACGCACATTTTTATACGGGGTCATGTCTTTTTCATTCTTGCCATCTGTCGTAGCCATAAACAAATGGAAGTTCTCGTCGCCGCCGAAATCACGGGTGTACACCAGCGTAGTGTTGTTTTTCCAGAAATAACCATTGATATCTCTGTCGGTCAGGCTGGTGATCCGAAGTGCGTCTTTGGCACCGATTTTCTGGACATGAATATTCATTCGATTGTTCCAGGGGGCCAGATAGGAGATCATATCACCGCCGGGAGAGATTTGAAACCTTGCTTTTTCGGGATTTCTGAAAAAATCACGGATTTCATACTTTTTGACCTGCGCATTCAGTACATAAGGTCCTGCCAGGCAGAACAGAACGAGGAGAAGTTTTCGGAACATATTTTTGATCTTGTGGAGGGCTAAATTAGTGGATTAAAAGATTGTAATTCAGAATTTCAGATAAGGCAGGTTACCTCACCGACGAACCCCTCATTTTCATCGCTGAAATGCAGGAAAACAGCTATTCCTTCCGAAATTGAGGAAAGTTTGCCTAAACATCTTATTTTTGCCTCCCCAAAGAAAATAGTATGAGCTTCGAGAAAATTATTTCCATCCCCGGAATGAGTGGACTGTACAAGATGATTGCACAGATGCGAAATGGCGGATTTGTGGTGGAAGCACTGGCCGATGGACGTCGTATGCCGGTTTCATCCATGCAGCGAATCATCATGTTGAAAGACATTGCTGTTTATACCGTAGAAGATGATATTCCGCTGTATAAGGTTTTCAAGAAGATGAAAGAGCAGGACGAGCTGGCTTCCGGAGTTGATCCGAAGGCAGATCCTTCAGCATTAAAGGCTGTGCTCAAAAAGATCCTGCCCGAATTCGATGAGGAGCGTGTTTATGCCACCGATATCCGCAAAATGTTTACCTGGTATAAACTGGTGAAGGATATAGTTGGTTCGCCGGAGGCAGAAAAAGCAATGCTGGCTGAATTTGAAGGGGTGAGTGAGGAGACTGCGGAAGCTGTTCCGGCGGAAGTGGCTCCGGTGGCCGAAGAAGCGCCAAAGAAAAAAACCACGCGCAAGAAGAAAGAAGAAGTTCCGGCAGATGCAGCTACTGATGCTCCCGCGGAAGCTCCTAAAAAGAAGACGACCCGTAAATCAACAAAATCTGAATAATCCGCAGCCATTGCTGCTGTGCAAAGCCGGCTGATGCCGGCTTTTTTTATTGTTGAAACATACTTCAGGAATCCTGCTGTTTAGTAATTGATTGCTTGTATCTTCGTTCATCTTAAACCAATTCGTTTATTGTAAGCATGGAAAAAGTGGAATCATTGGCCGTTTCCCGTAAATTTCTTCCCGAAGGGTTGAATGTCAGCGCCTGGGAGCAAGTGGAGGCCTATTTCAATGATCTTTTGTCGCGCGACATTTCAACTCCCGAAGGCCTGCATGGCTGGCTGATCGACAGGAGTGAACTGGAAGCGTTTTTGTCTGAAGAAATCGGTTGGCGTTATATACGCATGAGCTGCGATACTTCGAATGAGGAACTGGCGAAAGCCTTTAATTTTTTTGTTGGGGAAATTCAGCCACGGATTGCTCCCTTGAGCCATCGCCTGGATATCCAATTGCTGAACAGTAAAGCTATCGGATCGCTGAATAGCCGCCCGTATGAAATAATGCTCCGACAGATCAGAAAAAGAACGGAGATTTTTAGAGAAGAAAACGTACCGCTGATCGCTGAATTGCAGCAACGGGAACAGGAGTTTTCAGCCATCAACGGCGCCATGACCATTGAAGTGAACGGCAAAGAGATTACCCTGCAACAGGCTACGAACTACCTGGAGGGCAATGACCGTGAAGTCCGCAAGGACGTTTACCAGAAAGTTGCCACCCGCAGATTGTCCGATAAAAACAAACTCGATGAACTGCTCAATGATCTGATCAGCCAGCGTCATCAGATTGCATTAAATGCCGGCTTTGCATCGTACAGGGATTATATGTTTGCCGCCCTGGGCCGTTTCGATTATACTCCCGAAGATTGTATGCGTTTTCATGCCTCGGTGGAGAAGAGAATAGTGCCGCTCAATAATCGCCTTGAAGCTTTGAGAAGAGATGAGCTGGGGTT
The DNA here is from genome assembly GCA_046330075.1 of Bacteroidia bacterium. GTDB lineage: Bacteria > Bacteroidota > Bacteroidia > AKYH767-A > OLB10 > JAJTFW01. The sequence goes on from JAXLTL010000003.1 coordinate 23,464, forward strand.
GCAGGAAATGAAGCCATGGGATATTCTCGCTGCCAGAGGTGACGAAAAACCGCTGAAACCCTTTGACGGATCCGATGATCTCATGAAGAAAACCATCGCCTGCTTTACAGAAATTGACCCTTTCCTGGGAGAATGTATGCAAGCCATGCAGAATGCTAAACGCCTTGATCTCGAATCAAGGAAAGGCAAAGCTCCGGGTGGATATAATTATCCATTGTATGAGACCGGCCTGCCCTTTATTTTCATGAACTCTACCAATACCCTGCGTGATATGGTCACCATGGTTCATGAAGGCGGACATGCTGTGCAATCGATCGTGGATATGCCATTGGAACTGGTGGATTTTAAAAATCTCCCGAGTGAAGTAGCTGAACTGGCATCCATGTCGATGGAGTTAATCACCATGGAGCACTGGCATCATTTCTTTGCTGATCCGACCGATCTGCGCAGAGCGAAACGCAAGCATCTGGAAGATGTGCTGAAAGGATTACCCTGGATCTCCTGTGTGGATGCTTTCCAGCATTGGTTGTATACGCATGTGGGGCATTCCGCAGCAGAACGTGAAAAAGCCTGGGAAGAATGTTACCTGCGATTCGGAGGAAATGTGGTTGACTGGAACGGACAGGAAGCATACAGAAACAATCTCTGGCAAAAACAATTGCACATCTTCGAAGTTCCATTCTATTATATCGAGTATGGCTTTGCCCAGCTGGGTGCTATCGCAGTATGGAAGAACTACCGCGAGAATCCAAAGACAACCATTTCAAATTATCTCGAAGCCCTGAAGATGGGTTATACTGCCTCTATCGGAGAGATCTACCAACGGGCCGGGGTTCGCTTCGATTTCTCTGAGGATTACGTGAAAGATCTCTGTGACTTTGTGCTGGCTGAACTGGATCAACTCGTGGAGGCTTAGGCAGATATTCTTTGTAAGGCATTGAATTTCAGTGAGATTAAATTCAGGGAAAACGTAACCTTTTGCCGGTTTCAACGAATAAGATTATCTTGTTAAGGCATAGTCATGTTTAATTCTCTCACTCCGGTCATTTTGATAGCGTCAGCAGGCAGTATCGTCGCGCTGTTGCTGATCATTTGGCTGCTGATGAGAAAATCGAAGCGTTCAACGGACCAGGACCAATCACTTGTTTCCCTCTTTGAACAACAACCAGAAGCATGGGTCATCCTCGACGGAATACAGCTGAAAGCATTGAAGGCAAATCAGAAAGCGATGAACCTGTTTGGGGTATATCGTGAGCAGTTTTTGTCAAAGCTTCAGTTTTCGACTTTGTTCGAGGAGGATCTTGGTGACGATGAAGTGCAGCTTTTGCTCAATGCCGTCGACAACAACACCTTTCAGAACAAACTGCTCACCTGCAGAAGCATCAATGGACGGACATTTAAAGTCAGCGTAAGCATCTCCCGTGTTCACCAGGGAAATCTCTTTTGCCGTTTTGCCGAACCGCTGGAACAGGCTGTTCCGGTTGTTTCGCTTCCGGCAGCAGCAGATACATCGGAGCCCGTTGCTACCGTCCAAACCGAAACTGCACCTGTTGATGAGCTTCCAAAAAATGAAGCACCGGAACCACCGGTATCTACCGAAATTCCGGTATTGAAGCAGGAGACTGCACCTGCCCCCGGAGCGATCATGGCAGCTGCTGCGGATGCGGTAGCTGTAGTAGGATTTGATCAGAAAATAATTGAAGTAAATCCTGCTTTTGCCGCACTCACCGGCTATGAAACCGGAGAGCTGAAATCGCTGGGCATTGATCATATCATACATCCCGGTGATGCATTGCTGCACGAAACATGGTTTGCAGAGCTGAGCGACGGAAAATATCGGGTCTCGCGTACGGAACGCAGAATACTCCGCAAGGACGGAAAACCGGCACAACTTGAATTGTTGGGAGCCAGTTTGCCATCCCGGCAATCCGTGATCATTACGGCAGTGGACAACAGCAAACTCCGCGAATCACAGTTACAGCTGATGCGGAACAGGGAGAATCTGCTGGCTCTCGTTGAAAATACGGGAGAGTCGATTTTTTCAGTAGATGCACTCAGCCGGATAACGGTGATGAATCACCGTTATCGTGAATTCTTCAGAGCACGTTTTGGCGTGACACTTGAAGAAGGGATGAATTTTGAAGAGCAACTGGCAGCGGATGACCGTAAAGTCTGGAAAGAACGTTTCCGCAGCGTGTTGCAAGGACATACCGAAAGCTATCGGGAAGAAATGACCGGAATCGACGGGAAACGAAATGTGTTCGAGGTGTTACTGTATCCGGTACGTGATGAAGAAGGGCTCATCACCGGAGTTACTTATGCCGGACGCGACATCACCACCAGAATTGAACAGGAAGAAGAGCTCAGAGAGGCGAAGGAAAAAGCGGAGCAGGCCACACGCGCCAAATCGGAATTTTTAGCCGTTATGAGTCATGAAATACGTACGCCGCTCAATGGCCTGATCGGAATTTCGGAGTTGCTCAACAGCACGGCACTCGACAACCAGCAGAAAGAATACCTCGATATTATCCGCCTCAGCGGGGAAGCACTGTTGCAGGTGATCAGTGATATCCTCGACTTTTCGAAGCTGGAGGCCAATAAGATGCAACTGGAATATGTGCCATTTCATCTTGCAGATGCGATCACCGAAACGCTCACGATTCTGTCTGGCCGGGCGAAAGAGAAAAATCTGGAGCTCACCTCCGGGTTGGGAGAAGATGTTCCGTCCGTTGTTATTGGAGATAAAGCGCGCATCCGGCAAATACTCATGAACCTTGTAGGGAACGCTATTAAGTTTACTGAGAAAGGAAGCGTAGATGTCAGTGTTAAGCTCAATAAGAATCACCTGGCTGAGATAGAGCTCGAATTCTGTGTAAGAGATACCGGTGTGGGCATTGATCCCGCTCAGGCTGAACAACTCTTTACGGCATTTACACAAGCCGATCCATCCACCTACAGAAAGTACGGCGGCACTGGCCTCGGTCTGACCATCTGTAAGACCCTGGTGAATCTGATGGGAGGAAAGATATGGGTGGAAAGTAAAGTAGGAGAGGGAAGTTCATTCTACTTTACGCTCATGGTGATGGAAACCCGCCAGGAACCGGTGGTGACCACCCCTGCTGTCAAAGAGGACAAACAAACAGCCCATTCAAAAGATGGAAAACCCCGACAGCTCTCGGTGGAGTTTCCCATGAAAATACTACTCGCCGAAGACAATGATATCAATCGTTTGCTGGCGGGTAAACTGTTTGAACGTCTGGGGTATACTATTCATGCCGTTGCAAACGGAAAAGAAGCTTTTGATGCATTGAAACTTGAAGCGTTTGATATCGTATTTATGGATGTGCAGATGCCGGAATGGGACGGACTTGAAGCTACGAAACAGATTCGTGAAGCCCAGCTACCCGGTGGTCAGCCAGTAATTATCTCTATGACGGCTTTCGCAGGACAGGACGACAAAGAAGCCTGCCGCGATGCCGGAATGGACGATTACATTTCGAAACCCATTACACTCGATGACATTGAATCGATGTTGCGAAAATGGGCCGGCAAAGAACATTCAGACATGAAAAATCCGAAATCAGCTTCCTCAGAAAAAGGAATTTCAGAAGCCCTGCTCGATCAGAATTCAATTCAGCGCTTAATGGATATCGGGCGGCAAACAGATCCCGGATTCCTGCAACAGGTACTGGATATGTTCATGAAGCAGGCACCGGCTGATATCGAAGAAATCAGAAAGGCACTTGAAGCCGGTGATTTCACGGCCTTGTGGAAAATTGCACATAAACTGAAAGGAACCAGCCTTAATATCGGTGCCTTGCGTTTATCGTCCGTTTGCAGGGAAATTGAAAGAAAAGGACGCAACCTTGAAACCACAGGCATGTACGGCCTGGTCATGCAGCTCGAAACAGATTACCGGTCAACGATTGCTGAACTTAAAAATCTGTTCCAGTATAACTAATTAATTGATAATCAGTAATTAGTTGTTGGGAAATGATCTTTCTGCACCTCTAAATTAATTTTATACCAACACTTGATAAATAGAAAACTCTGTTTATCTTTGCACTCCAAATCACAAGAACGACATGATTATTGTTCCTATTAAAGAAAACGAAACCATCGACAAGGCTCTCAAGAAGTACAAAAAGAAATTTGAGAAAACCGGTACCGTTAAGCAATTGCGCGCACGTCAGGCTTTTGAAAAACCTTCGGTGACTCGTCGTACAGAAATTAAAAAGGCGGTCTATAAAAACCATCTGCAGCTGCAGGCGGTTCAGGCTTAATTGTTTGTAGACCTTCAGGATATGAATCCGGGCTCTTTCAGAGTCCGGATTTTTTATTTGGTGCCCGTTCATCAGGCATGAAAATCTGCCATTCATCAGATATTTTAACACTTGGTGCTGATATTTCCCGTTTTCTGTTTGGGGTTCGGCAGATGTTGGTATTATCTTTATCCTGTCCACCGGACCTTTTTTGACGAAACAGCGATATGGTGCAAAACGACAGAGAGCGGTTTATTGAATACCTCAGGTTTGAAAAGCGAAGTTCGGCGCATACCGTTATTGCATACGAAACCGATTTGATTCAATTTGCTGATTTTCTGGCTACACAATATCAGTCTACTGATCTTACCGAAGCTTCCCACATGATGATCCGTTCGTGGATTGTGGCCATGATGGAAGAGGGGATGGACCCCAGATCGGTAAACCGGAAAATCACTACGCTGCGCACCTTTTACAGATACATGGTACGAACAGGGAAGATGCAGCGGAGTCCGATGTTAAAAGTGCAGGCACCAAAAACGAAGAAGAAACTTCCCGAGTATATCGACGAAAAGAAAATGGATCTTCTCCTTTCACCGGAATCACTGGATGTAAATGATTTTGAGGTTTTCAGAAATTTTCTGGTGGTTGATTTCTTTTACCGTACCGGAGTCCGTTTATCCGAACTTATCCAGCTGAAAACCACAGACGTGAATCTCTACAATCTGACCATCACGGTACTTGGAAAACGGAATAAAGTCAGACAGATTCCCATCACGCTGGCATTCAAAAGTCTGCTGGAAGAGTATCTTTCCATTCGGAAGAAAACCATGCAGGAAACAGGGACAGATCATTTGTATTTCTTCCTCGATAACAAGGGTAACCAAATGAGTCCGGGGTTCGTTTACCAACTTGTGAAATCAAGTATCAGTAAGGTTTCTACCGGTAAAAAAAGGAGTCCGCACGTACTCCGGCATAGCTTTGCCACCGCTATGTTAAACCACGGTGCAGACATCAATGCAATCAAAGAATTACTAGGCCACAGCAGTCTTGCAGCCACTCAGGTATATACCCACAATTCCATTGAGAAACTGAAGGAGATCTACAAGCAGGCCTTCCCCAAAGCATAACACTTTAAAACTATATAACTATGAAAGTGAAAGTTCAATCCATCCACTTCGATGCCGACCACAAGCTGATTGCCTTTGTTGAAGATAAAGTGGATAAGCTGACGCAGTTTTACGAGTCGATTATCGACAGTGAAGTGTACCTGCGCCTCGATAAATCGGACGCCAAGGAAAACAAAATTGCCGAGATAAAAATTTCAACGCCCGGTAAAACTTTATTTGCCCGTGAGCAATGTAAAACATTCGAAGAAGCGACGGACAGCGCAGTAGAAGCGTTGCGCCGCCAGATTACGAAGCATAAAGAAAAACAACGCGGTGACTGATTTCCGCTGATGCAGCATCAACAACCCGGGCTCCTGATATGGTCCGGGTTGTTCATTTTAGTACGTTTCTCTACGGAAAAGCAATCCAGGTCATTTGTGAAAGCAAGGCGGCTGATGCCGGTATCATAAGTGTAAATCCCTGTTGTTGAAATTGATCTCCTGAGTTCCGATGCCGAAGCCGGGGTTGTAAAGGCAGAATTATTGGCGAATGACAGTTCTTTCAGAAAGATTTATTTTATTTGTTGAAAGAATCAACAACATGATGAAACGTATTACTACAGCATTCCTGCTTCTGTTTAGCGGAAGCCTGATGGCCCAACAGGTAAATGAAGTGGCCCCGATGCATAAGCCTGTCGGAACCTCCCTTTCCTTATATGCCGGATCAAATCTCAAAGGACCTGGTGTTACACCAAGCCCAACTGCACTTTGGGACATTCAGAGTTTTTATGCTCTGGACACAATTTGTTCAACCGCCGGCGGGTTTGCTGGTCTCTGCTGGACAGGCACCGAATGGTGGGTGTCACAATGGAACAAAGACTCACTTTATACGCTCGACATCAACGGTAATCTGCTGTCGGCATTCAAAGTAACCGGAGTCGGTGCAGCATCGTCAGGCGTGAGGAGCATGACCTTTGACGGAACAACTCTCTACGCTGCCGATAACACTTCCACCATCAAGAAGATTAATCCTGCAACGAAAACGCTCATTGGTACCATCAATATCAGCTCTGCAGGTTTCAATGCACGTTCGATTACCTACAGCCAGGCCATCAACGGGGGTGCTGGCGGATTTTACATGAGCAACTTCGGAACCGACATCGTTGAGATCAGTCTCACCGGAACGGTTTTAAGTGCTATTCCGCTCGCAACGCATACCCTTTCAGCGATCTATGGTCTTGCCTATGATAATCTGAGCCCGGGTGGACCATATCTCTGGGGATTTGATCAGACTTCATCAGCCCAGGATGCCAATCTGGTTCGTTTATCACTTCCCTCAGGAGCTCCAACCGCCATTCTACACAATGTAAACGCTGATATTGGTGTACAAACCAACGTAGGTATTGCAGGTGGTGTAACCGTAACGGATTCTTATGTTCCCGGACACTTCACCATTGCCGGTGTAAGTCAGGGTACGCTGGATATTTTCTTTGCATACGAGCTCGATTCATCCAGTGCGGTAAACAACGACATTGCACTTTCTTTTGTTGATTTTACTCCCATGAACACTATCATTCCTGATGAACACATCCTTCCGGTTAGTTTTCCTGTGGAGGTAGAAAATGTGGGCGGATCCACGCTTACTACAGTTACTGCAACAGTAACGGCTGCACAGAATGGAAGTAACATCGCCACATTCACAGGTTCAACCAGCAACGTTGCACCATCTGCTACAGCTTCCATCATCACTACCGGAACGCTTACACCTTCGGGTCAGGGAACATATGACATCTCGGCAATTCTATCGCTTACCGGACAAACCGACAGCGACCCCACCAATGATTCAACATCATTTTCGATCACCGTAAGTGACACAACCTTTGCGATTGACAATGGCCAGATCACCGGATCATTGGGTATTGGCAACGGATCAGGTGGCACATTGGGTCAGCTTTTCAGCCTAAATGTAAATGATGTAATCACCACTGTAACCATTGCGCTCAACGGTCCTACCAGTGGCGATTCAACACGTGTGGTGGTATATGACTTCAATGGCACTCCCAACCTGATGTTAGGTGCATCTGATTACTATGTATTCACCGATGCCGACACCAATGGTATTGTAATGGATATGGTAGTAAAAAACATGGCAGGTAACCCATTGGCATTAACGGCTGGAACTTATTTCTTCGGAGTAGAAGAGATAGGTGCCAACATCACGTTAGCCACCTCTGAATTCAACTGGCGTCCTGCCATCACCTGGGTAACATTCACCAACCAGCCATGGGCACCAAACGAAGATTTCGGGTTCAACCGTGTGTATGTACTTCGTCCGAACACCGGCAACAGCATTACTTCCATTCTCGAAGTTCCTTCTGTTAAGAACATTGAAGTATATCCAAACCCTGCCACTTCGGAAGTATATTTCCGTTTAGAAAAAGGCATTGTATCATTCGATATAATGGATGTACGCGGAGCGGTTGTACGTCATGCTCAGTTTGAGATGCCGGCAAAGGATGGTCAGGTAACGCTGGCCGGATTACCTGCAGGAGTCTATCAGGTACGTGCCCGCGACCTCAATGGTGTGGCCTATGTTTCCCGCCTTGTAAAACAATAATAAATCAAACACTGCTCAGACGGCTTCCGGTAAACCCGGGAGCCGTCTGTTTTTTAAATTGTTGAAAATCAATAACTATCAAATGTTGTTTTTTACCTATGCAGGATCAAAGCCGGGGGTGAAGAAATGGCGGGCGATTTTTTTAAAAAAAATCAGGTTACCTGCTTGTTTGGAAGAAACAATTCACTAAATTTGCAGTCCCATTTTGGGGAGTATCTCGTAGTTCCTTGAAATACAAGCCGATGTAGCTCAGATGGCCAGAGCTACTGATTTGTAATCAGTGGGTCGGGGGTTCGAATCCCTCCATCGGCTCAAAATAATTCCGGGTGGTTGCACGCTACTCCGGTGAGATACCGGAAGCGGTATCGGAAGATACTGGGGAGATAGCCAAGTGGCCAACGGCAACAGACTGTAAATCTGTCCTCTTCGGAGTTCGAAGGTTCGAATCCTTCTCTCCCCACAATATACTCTTTGACCGAAGCCGGGCCTTGGTAAAACGGGGTTCAGGCGACGGGAAGAGAGATTAGCGGAAGTAGCTCATTTGGTAGAGCATCAGCCTTCCAAGCTGAGGGTAGCGAGTTCGAGCCTCGTCTTCCGCTCAAGAGTGAAAGAGTGTAGTACCTTGACAAAGGAGCAGGTGAGCGGGCAACTACTCAACTGGGCGGCAAGAGCTACAAAGCGGGAATCAATCGAATACGGGAGTATGCCGTATCGGTTGTTTCTGTCATTCGGAAACATTGCCAATGTAGCTCAGTCGGTAGAGCACATCCATGGTAAGGATGAGGTCACCAGTTCGATCCTGGTCATTGGCTCAACGAGAAACAAACGAACAGTAAATAAATAAAATTAACACCTTCATACAATGGCTAAAGAGAAATTTGATCGTTCCAAGCCGCACGTAAACATTGGAACTATTGGTCACGTTGACCACGGTAAGACCACTCTTACTGCTGCAATCACTAACGTTCTTTCACAGCAGGGTTTGGCGGAGAAAAGAGATTTCTCCTCCATTGACAATGCTCCTGAAGAAAAAGAGCGTGGTATCACTATCAACACTGCTCACGTAGAGTATCAGACGGCGAACCGTCACTATGCTCACGTTGACTGTCCGGGTCACGCTGACTATGTAAAGAACATGGTTACAGGTGCTGCTCAGATGGATGGCGCGATCCTCGTAGTTGCTGCTACTGATGGTCCGATGCCACAAACCCGCGAGCACATCCTTCTCGCACGTCAGGTAGGTGTTCCTAAAATCGTGGTGTTCATGAACAAAGTTGACGCAGTAGATGATCCTGAGCTGCTCGACCTCGTTGAAATGGAGATCCGCGAACTTCTTTCATTCTACGAATACGATGGTGACAACACACCAATCATCCGTGGTTCTGCCCTTGGTGGATTGAACCTGGATGGTAACTGGGTTCCAAAAATCATGGAACTGATGGATGCTGTTGACGCATATATCCCACTTCCTCCGCGTGAAGTTGACAAGCCTTTCCTGATGCCAATCGAAGACGTATTCTCGATCACAGGTCGTGGTACTGTTGCTACAGGCCGTATCGAGCGTGGCGTTATCAACTCAAACGATTCAGTTGAGATCATCGGTATGCAGGACGAGAAACTCACTTCAACTGTTACCGGTGTAGAGATGTTCCGTAAGATCCTTGACCGGGGTGAAGCTGGTGACAACGTAGGTCTTCTCCTCCGTGGTATTGAGAAAACGGATATCCGTCGTGGTATGGTAATCGCTAAACCCGGTTCCATCACTCCGCATAAAAAGTTCAAAGCTGAGATCTACGTTCTGAAGAAAGAAGAAGGTGGTCGTCACACTCCGTTCCACCAGAAATACCGTCCTCAGTTCTACTTCCGTACAACTGACGTAACCGGTGAAATCACTCTTTCTGACGGTCGTGAAATGGTAATGCCTGGTGATAACGTAACCATCACTGTTGAGCTGATCCAGCCGATCGCTATGGATAAAGGTCTCCGTTTCGCGATCCGCGAAGGTGGCCGTACCGTAGGTGCAGGTCAGGTAACTGAAATCCTCGACTAATTCGAGCGCAAATAAACAGGTGTTCGTCCCGGCCTGACGGTTGGGACGCACCTGTTTAATAGAAGTAAGCAGTTTGAGGTGAATCACGCTCCGCGAGCGGGATAAAAGTTAAGATTAAAGTTCAAGGTTGTAGCCAGTAAAATTTCAGATTTTATGGAGATCATAAAACTGAAAACTGTCAACTGAGAACTGAACACTGAAAACTGAATACGGGTGTAGCTCAATTGGTAGAGTAGCGGTCTCCAAAACCGTTGGCTGGGAGTTCGAGTCTCTCCACCCGTGCGAGTACAGAGTGAGAAACAGAGTGAGAAACAGAGTGAGAAACAGAGTGAGAAACAGAGTGAGAAACAGAGTGAGAAAGAGAGTGAGAGCGAGGATAGAGAAACAGAGTGAGAAAGAGAAAGAGAGTGAGGATAGAGAAACAGAGTGAGAAAGAGAAAGAGAGTGAGGATAGAGTGAGAAACAGAGTGTGAAAGAGAAAGAGAGCGAGTACAGAGAGAGAAACAGAGTGAGAAAGAGAAAGAGAGCGAGTACAGAGAGAGAAAGAAAGGACTCAGTGAGATGGGTCCGGCTGAGTTGAAGGAATGATGCAGCGGCATTGGCAACAAGGACAGGAGCATCAGGAAACCGGAATTAATAGCATCTGAAAAAGTAAATTAATAAATACAGGCGTACAATGGAAAAGATCAAGGCTTACCTTCAGGATTCGTACAACGAACTCATGAACAAAGTTTCATGGCCTACCTGGGCTGAGCTGCAAGGCAGTGCCATCGTTGTACTCGTTGCAACCTTGATTTTTGGATTGGTGATCTTCTTCATCGATGCCATTTTTCAGGGAACTCTCAACGTTATTTATAACCTCTTTGCATAATCAGCCATGTCAGAAACGACAACCGGAAACAAGAAGTGGTATGTGATCCGAGCCATCAGTGGCAAGGAGAAGAAGGTAAAGCAGTATATCGAAAGTGAGATTATACGTGCCGGACTTTCTGACTATGTATCGCAAGTGCTCATTCCGATGGAGAAATACTATCAGATCAAAGATGGTAAGAAGATCTCCAAGGAGCGTGCACACTTGCCGGGTTATGTATTGATTGAAGCTGAGTTGGTAGGGGAGATTCCTCATATCATCGAAAATACTACCGGAGTGATCGGTTTCCTTGGTTCCAAGGGAGAAGCTCCGACCCCGCTTCGCCAGAGTGAAGTATACCGTATCCTTGGAAAGGTAGACGAGCTTGTTGACAGCGAAGAAGTCATTAATATTCCGTTTGTAGTGGGCGAAACAGTGAAGGTTGTAGATGGACCTTTCAACAGTTTCTCCGGCGTCATTGAAGAAGTGAACGAAGAGAAGAAGAAACTCAAAGTGATGGTGAAAATCTTCGGTCGCAAAACGCCGCTTGAACTCAGCTACATGCAGGTAGAAAAAGAATCGTAACGCTTATACCGGTTGACTGATTCCGGAACGCTTCCACCCCGGATGTACAGTCATCTCTCCCCGGTTACGAGCCCGATATAATTAAATAAAACAATGGCAAAAGAAATAGGCGCACTTATCAAATTACAGGTGAAAGGCGGCGCTGCGAATCCTGCACCTCCTATCGGACCGGCACTCGGTGCGAAAGGGGTGAACATCATGGAGTTCTGCAAGCAGTTCAATGCACGTACGCAGGATAAAGCCGGCCAGATACTGCCAGTAATTATCACAGTATACACTGATAAGTCATTCGACTTCATCATTAAAACGCCTCCTGCATTCGTGCAGCTCCTCGAGGCGGCTAAAATTCAAAAAGGTTCAGCTGAATCCAACCGTAAGAAAGTTGGAACCGTAACCTGGGACCAGATCCAGAAAATTGCTGAAGGCAAAATACAGGACATGAACTGCTTCACCATCGAATCAGCGATGAAAATGATTGCAGGCTCTGCCCGTTCTGCCGGTATCAATGTAGAAGGAACACCTCCCTGGCAACAGTAAGACTGATCGCGGTATCGGTAATCGCTCGCTGCTTCCCGTGATCCGATACCGGAACAATTATAAACTCAGAATCAGAAAATGGCTAAGTTAACGAAGAACCAAAAGGTAGCTTACGCGAAAGTAGATGCTAACAAAGCCTACAGCCTGCATGATGCCACCAAGCTTGTGAAGGAAGCTACCTTCACCAAGTTTGATGCATCTGTTGATCTGAGTGTACGTTTGGGCGTAGATCCACGTAAAGCCAATCAAATGGTACGTGGTATCGTGACCCTCCCGCATGGAACAGGTAAAACTGTTCGTGTGCTGGTACTGTGCACTCCAGACAAAGAACAGGAAGCCCGCGAAGCCGGCGCCGATCACGTAGGACTCGACGATTACATCCAGAAAATCGAAGGCGGTTGGACAGATGTAGACATCGTGATCACTATGCCCGGTGTTATGGCGAAAGTGGGTAAGCTGGGTAAGATCCTGGGCCCCCGTAACCTCATGCCAAACCCCAAAACCGGTACCGTTACCAACGATGTCGGCAAGGCGGTGAAAGAGGTTAAATCGGGTAAAATCGACTTCAAGGTAGACAAAACCGGTATCATTCATGCCTCTATCGGCAAGGTATCATTTGACGCTGCCAAGCTGTACGATAATGCTCACGAATTACTCCAGACTATCGTTAAGCTCAAACCATCTGCTGCAAAAGGCACCTACCTCAAAAGTATCGCTGTAAGCAGTACGATGAGCCCGGGAATCCGCATTGATGCGAAAACTATCGCCGGGTAAAATCACTAACACGAATTCGTCACATGACAAGAGAAGAAAAGAACCAGATCATCGATGAATTAGTGGCGACACTGAGTCAGTTCCCAAGTTTCTATATCACAGATATTGAAACCCTGAACTCAGAAAAGACATCTAAACTGCGCCGTATGTGCTTCAATCAGAACGTGCAGCTGAAGGTGGCTAAAAATTCCCTGATCAAAAAGGCCCTCGAGCGTATCGAAGGCGACTATAGCGAAATCATTCCAACCCTGAAAGGCTCTTCCGCCATCATGTGTTGTGAAACCGCCAGTCAGCCAGCCCGCCTGATCAAGGACTTCCGCAAAGACAGCGGTAAAGACGCTACTAAACCCGCGCTGAAGAGCGCTTATATCGACGGTGGAGTATACGTTGGCGACAATCAGCTGGATGCCCTTGCATCACTGAAAACCAAAAACGAACTCATCGGCGATGTTATCGGCCTTCTTCAGTCTCCGGCCAAATCCGTTATCTCCGGCCTCAAAGGCCAGGGTGGCAAGATTGCCGGTATCCTCAAAACCCTGGAAGAGCGTGCAGCCTAAGCTTCGCAGCGTAGCCTGAAACGTGGGTCAAAACCTTCCAAAAAACAAACAACAACAAAAAAAACAAATCAGTAACTCCTAAAAATTTAAATACAATGGCAGATCTTAAAGCATTCGCTGAGCAACTCGTGAACCTTACCGTTAAAGAAGTTCAGGAACTTGCAACTATTCTGAAAGATGAATACGGTATCGAACCTGCTGCTGCAGCTGTAGCTGTTGCTGCTCCTGCTGCTGGTGGTGGTGCCGCAGCCGCTGAAGAGAAAACTTCATTCGACGTAATCCTGAAAAACCCGGGTGCAAACAAACTCGCTATCGTGAAACTCGTGAAAGACCTTACCGGTCTTGGACTGAAAGAAGCGAAAGACCTTGTTGACGGCGCTCCGAAACCCCTCAAAGAAGGCGTTTCTAAGGATGAAGCGAACGCTCTCAAAACCCAGCTCACTGAAGCGGGTGCAGAGGTTGAAGTTAAGTAATTGACTTTCAAGCATCTAATAGACCTGTTCCACCCGTTCGGTGGAACAGGTCTTTCCCATTTTCTAACCCCTGCCCGTTAGGGGAATCCGAACGGTTGTTAAACACTTAAAAACTCCTTCGCCTTGACTACACTAAACAGTCTCACCACAGAGAAGTCAGCAACCAACCGAATTAATTTCAGTAAGAGCAAACACAGGATCGAGTATCCTGATTTTCTCGAAATACAATTGAAGTCGTTCCGCGACTTCTTCCAGCTGGAAACCACAGCCGATAACCGTACTCAGGAGGGGCTGTACAAGGTATTCAGTGAGAACTTCCCTATTACCGACTCACGCAACAACTTCGTGCTGGAGTTCCTCGATTATTTCGTGGATCCTCCCCGCTATTCTATCGAAGAATGTATCGAGCGCGGATTGACCTACAGCGTTCCGCTGAAGGCGAAGCTGAAGTTGTACTGCACGGATCCCGAGCACGAAGATTTCGAAACCATCGTTCAGGACGTGTACCTGGGAACTATCCCGTACATGACCCCGAAAGGTACTTTCGTGATCAACGGAGCAGAACGTGTAGTGGTAAGCCAGCTGCACCGCTCTCCCGGCGTGTTCTTCGGACAAAGCCGTCACGCCAACGGTACCAAGCTGTATTCAGCACGTGTGATTCCTTTCAAAGGATCATGGATCGAGTTCGCGACCGACATCAACAATGTGATGTACGCGTACATCGACCGTAAAAAGAAATTCCCGGTAACCACATTGCTCCGTGCCATCGGTTTCCAGACCGACAAGGACATCCTCGAACTCTTCGGTCTTGCCGACGAAATCAAGGTGAGCAAAGCGGGTCTTAAGAAAGTTGTAGGCCGTAAGCTGGCAGCAAGGGTGCTGAAAAGCTGGCTCGAAGACTTCGTTGATGAAGATACCGGTGAAGTAGTTTCCATCGAACGTAATGAGGTGATCCTCGAGCGTGAAACCATCCTCGAAGATGACCATATTGATATGATTGTAGAGGCTGGTGTGAAGTCTGTTATCCTGCATAAGGAAGATGCCAACACCAACGATTACGCCATCATCTACAATACCCTTCAGAAGGATACTTCCAACTCTGAAAAAGAAGCGGTGGAGCACATCTACCGCCAGCTCCGTAATGCTGAGCCACCCGATGAAGAAACCGCTCGTGGTATCATCGACAAGCTATTCTTCTCTGATAAGCGTTACGATCTCGGAGAAGTAGGACGTTTCCGCCTGAACCGTAAACTTCAACTGAACATCGCCGAAGATACCAAGGTACTTACCAAGGAAGACATCATCGCGATCATCAAATACCTGATCGAACTCATCAACGCAAAAACTATCGTTGACGATATCGATCACTTAAGTAACCGTCGTGTACGTACCGTTGGTGAGCAGCTCTACTCTCAGTTTGGTGTAGGTCTGGCCCGTATGGCACGTACCATCCGTGAGCGTATGAACGTACGCGACAACGAAGTATTTACTCCGGCGGATCTGATCAACGCGAAGACATTGTCGAGCGTAATCAACTCCTTCTTCGGTACCAACCAGCTGAGCCAGTTCATGGATCAGACCAACCCGCTGGCAGAGATCACGCACAAGCGTCGTCTCTCCGCCCTCGGACCCGGCGGTCTTTCCCGTGAACGTGCAGGCTTCGAGGTTCGTGACGTACACTACACGCACTATGGGCGTCTCTGTACCATCGAAACACCGGAAGGTCCGAACATCGGTTTGATTTCCTCCCTCTGCGTTTACGCGAAAATCAACACGCTCGGATTTATCTCGACTCCATATCGTCACGTAGTAGAAGGTAAAGTAGACATCGCTGCTGATGTTACCTACCTCACTGCGGAGGAAGAAGATACCAAGGTGATCGCTCAGGCGAATGCACCGGTTGATGAAGCCGGGAACTTCACCCGTGGTCGTGTAACTGCACGATTTGAAGGTGACTTCCCGATTGTGGAACCGAAAGATCTGCACCTCATCGACGTAGCTCCGAATCAGATCGCCTCTATTGCGGCATCCCTGATTCCTTTCCTTGAGCACGATGACGCGAACCGTGCCCTGATGGGATCAAACATGCAACGTCAGGCAGTACCACTGCTGCGCCCGCAGGCGCCGATTGTGGGTACAGGCCTGGAAGGACATGTGGTGCGCGACAGCCGTGTGCTCATCAACTCCGACTACAGCGGTATTGTAGAATACGTAGATGCCAATGAAATTCATATCCGCAATCAGCGCACGGAAGACGAGAAACTCGTGAGCTTCGACGACGATGTGAAAGTATACCGTCTGACCAAGTTCCAGAAAACCAACCAGAATACCTGCATCAACCTCAAGCCGATTGTGAAAAAAGGCGACAAGGTAAAACAGGGACAGGTGCTGTGCGAAGGATATGCCACCCAAGGCGGAGAACTCGCACTCGGACGTAACCTCAAAGTAGCGTTCATGCCCTGGAAAGGTTACAACTTCGAGGATGCTATCGTAATTTCTGAGCGTGTGGTACGCGAAGATATCTTCACTTCGCTTCACATTGACGAATACTCTCTGGAAGTACGCGACACCAAGCGTGGACTCGAAGAACTGACTGCGGATATCCCCAACGTTAGTGAAGAAGCCACCCGTGAACTCGACGAGAACGGTTTGATCCGTGTTGGAGCTGAAGTGGGCGAAGGCGACATCCTTATCGGTAAAATCACGCCGAAAGGTGAAACCGATCCTTCTCCGGAAGAGAAACTGCTGCGCGCCATCTTTGGCGACAAAGCTGGTGATGTAAAAGATGCATCGCTGAAAGTTCCGCCTTCCGTGAAAGGAGTTGTTATTGACAAGAAACTCTTCTCCCGTGCCATCAAGGATAAGCGTGGCCGCGACGAAGAGAAAAATATCATTGCCCGTTTCGACGCAGAGCAGGATAAAGAACTCGCAGAGCTCAAAGTACAGCTCATCGACAAACTCTTTATGCTGGTGAGCGGAAAAACATCACAGGGTGTAATGAATGCCTACAAGGAAGTAGTGATTCCGAAAGGCGCGAAGTTCACTCAGAAGATGCTTGCGGATCTTGATTATAACAATATCAATCCGACCAAGTGGACCACTGATAAAGACAAGAATGATATGATCACCCGTTTGCTCACGAATTACAACGTGAAGGCAAACGAAGTGATTGCTGCCTTCAAGCGCAAGAAATTCCAGGTGCAGATCGGTGACGAACTGCCAACGGGAATCATGCAGCTGGCCAAAGTATACATTGCCAAAAAGCGGAAGCTGAAAGTAGGTGATAAGATGGCCGGCCGTCACGGAAACAAGGGTATTGTGGCCCGTATCGTTCGCGATGAAGATATGCCTTACCTCGACGACGGAACGCCGGTAGACATCGTACTCAACCCGCTGGGCGTACCATCGCGTATGAACCTCGGACAGATCTACGAAACCGTACTGGCCTGGGCCGGAGAAAAGCTCGGTGTGAAATTCGCTACACCAATCTTCGACGGTGCTCACCTCGACGAAATCGACCACTACGTAACCAAGGCAGGTCTGCCGAAGTTCGGATCATCCTACCTCTTCGACGGAGGTACCGGAGAACGCTTCCACCAGCCGGCGACCGTTGGTATCATCTACATGCTCAAACTGGGTCACATGGTAGATGACAAGATGCACGCCCGTTCTATCGGACCATACTCGCTCATCACACAGCAACCGTTGGGTGGTAAAGCGCAGTTCGGTGGACAGCGTTTCGGTGAGATGGAGGTGTGGGCAATCGAAGCGTTCGGTGCTGCAAACATCCTGCAAGAGCTGCTCACCGTGAAATCCGACGACGTAATGGGTCGCGCGAAGGCATACGAGTCGATCGTAAAAGGCGACAATATGCTGCAACCGGGTATCCCCGAATCCTTCAACGTGTTACTTCACGAATTACAGGGTCTCTGTCTTAAAGTCACACTCGACTAAGAGCGGGACATACCCGAACAACATTCTAATCGACTAACGTTCACGTTATACCGAAAAACAAAACATGGCGGCGAAAAAAGAACAAAAGCTGAAAAGCAATTTCACTAAAATAACCATCAGCCTGGCCAGCCCCGAGAATATCCTTGAGCAATCAAGCGGGGAAGTCCTCAAGCCTGAAACCATCAACTACCGTACGTACAAACCAGAACGTGACGGCCTTTTCTGCGAGCGCATTTTCGGTCCCGTAAAGGACTGGGAATGTCACTGCGGTAAGTACAAGCGCATCCGTTACAAAGGGATCGTGTGCGACCGTTGCGGTGTGGAGGTGACCGAGAAAAAGGTGCGTCGCGAACGCATGGGTCATATTACCCTTACCGTTCCGGTAGCGCATATCTGGTACTTCCGTTCCCTGCCGAATAAAATCGGTTACCTGCTCGGACTTCCTACCAAAAAACTGGATCTGATCATTTACTACGAGCGTTATGTAGTCATTCAGGCTGGTGTAAAGGCGGAAGCCGGAGTAAACTATCTCGACTTCCTCACTGAAGAAGAGTATATCAACCACATGGAGACGCTGCCGAAAGACAATCAGCATCTCGATGATAAAGACCCGAACAAATTCATCGCCAAAATGGGTGCTGAAGCTTTGTTCGAGTTGCTTTCCCGCCTCGATCTCGATCAGCTGAGCTACAACCTGCGCCACCAGGCGAACACAGAGACCAGCCAGCAACGTAAGAACGAAGCGCTGAAGCGTCTGCAGGTGGTGGAATCATTCCGTCAGGCGAACAGTCACATTGAAAATCGGCCGGAGTGGATGATTGTAAAAGTAGTGCCTGTTATCCCACCCGAACTGCGTCCGCTTGTTCCCCTGGATGGCGGCCGTTTTGCCACATCCGATCTGAACGACCTTTATCGTCGTGTGATCATCCGTAACAATCGTCTGAAACGACTGATTGAAATCAAGGCGCCGGAAGTTATCCTGCGTAACGAAAAGCGGATGTTGCAGGAAGCGGTGGATTCTCTCTTCGATAACAGCCGGAAGGTGAATGCGGTGAAGACAGAAAGCAACCGTGCACTGAAATCACTTTCTGACTCACTCAAAGGTAAACAGGGCCGTTTCCGTCAGAACCTGCTCGGTAAACGTGTGGATTACTCTGCACGTTCGGTAATCGTCGTAGGTCCTGAAATGAAACTGCACGAGTGCGGTCTGCCGAAAGACATGGCTGCAGAGCTCTTCAAACCATTTATCATCCGTAAGATGATTGAGCGTGGTGTAGTGAAAACGGTGAAGAGCGCGAAGAAAATCGTTGACCGCAAAGACGCGATCGTATGGGACATCCTCGAGAACGTACTCAAAGGTCATCCGGTGATGCTCAACCGTGCTCCAACCCTGCACAGATTAGGTATTCAGGCGTTCCAGCCGAAACTGATCGAAGGTAAGGCGATTCAGCTGCATCCGCTGGTATGTACCGCGTTCAACGCCGACTTTGACGGTGACCAGATGGCGGTTCACCTGCCACTCGGCAATGCGGCCATTCTCGAAGCGCAGATGCTTATGCTCGCTTCCCATAATATCCTCAACCCTGCCAACGGAGCACCAATCACCGTACCTTCACAGGACATGGTACTGGGGCTTTATTACATCACCAAAGGACGCAAGTCCACAGAGGCGATTAAGGTGAAGGGAGAAGGACTGGCGTTCTATTCTGCAGAAGAAGTCATCATTGCTTACAACGAAGGACGTGTGGATCTCCACGCGCATATCCGTGTGAAAGTAAATGTGCGTGAAGAAGGGCAGCTGGTAAATAAACTGATTGAAACGACTGTTGGACGAGTACTCTTCAACGAAGTAGTACCGCATGCATCCGGCTTTATCAATGAACTGCTGACGAAGAAATCGCTGCGCGAAATCATCGGCCGTGTATTGAAATCAACCGGTATCGCTGAGACTGCACGTTTCCTTGATGATATCAAAGATCTTGGATTCCGTATGGCCTTCCGCGGTGGTCTCTCTTTCAACCTGAATGACGTTATCATTCCGGCAGAGAAGGAGAAGTTCATCGAGAAAGCAAATCTGGAAGTAGAAGAGGTGATGAACAACTACAACATGGGTTTCATCACCAACAACGAACGTTACAACCAGATCATCGATATCTGGTCACGTACCAACTCACGCCTCACCGATACGGTGATGAAGCAGATGACGACCGACAAGCAGGGCTTCAACTCTGTGTTCATGATGCTCGATTCCGGAGCCCGTGGTTCCAAAGAGCAGATCCGTCAGTTGGGTGGTATGCGGGGACTGATGGCCAAGCCAAGTAAATCCGGTTCTACCGGTGGCGAGATCATCGAAAACCCGATCCTCTCAAACTTTAAAGAAGGTCTCTCCATCCTTGAGTACTTCATCTCTACCCACGGTGCGCGTAAAGGTCTTGCCGATACCGCTCTTAAAACTGCGGATGCCGGTTATCTGACGCGTCGTCTCGTTGACGTTGCACAGGACGTGATCATCACGGATCCGGATTGCGGCACACTGCGCGGGCTGGCGATGACGGCACTGAAGAATCAGGAAGACGTTGTGGAATCGCTCTACGACCGTATCCTGGGCCGTGTATCCGTACACAATGTCATCCATCCTCAGACCGGAGAACTGATAGTTGGTTCCGGCGAAGAGATCACAGAAGATATTGCTTCCACTATCGAGAACTCTCCGATTGAAATGGTAGAGATCCGTTCGGTGCTTACCTGCGAATCGAAGAAAGGTGTTTGCGCCCTTTGTTACGGCCGTAACCTGGCTTCCGGACGAATGGTACAGAAAGGAGAAGCGGTGGGTGTTATTGCAGCCCAGTCCATCGGTGAGCCTGGAACACAGCTTACACTGCGTACCTTCCACGTGGGTGGTGTCGCGATGAAAGGTGCAACGGAATCACAGATTCAGGCGAAGTTCAACGGTATCATCGAATTCGATGAAGTGCGCAGCATCAAGACCGGTAACGAAGACGAGAAATTCGAAGTAGTGATCGGTCGTTCAGGTGAGATGCGTATCATTGACGAAAACACCCGTGCAGTACTGACTTCCGGTATCATTCCTTACGGTTCACATCTCTATGTGAAAGACGGAGTGAAAGTGGAAAAAGGTCAGCTGATCTGCGAATGGGATCCGTTCAACGCGGTGATCATTTCTGAGTTCGGTGGTAAAGTAGGATTTGAGCACATCGAAGAAGGTGTGACGTATAAAGAAGAGTCTGACGAACAAACAGGCTTTAAAGAGAAAGTAGTTGTTGACAGCCGTGATAAAACGAAGATCCCTGTGATCAAAGTTCTGAGCGGAAAAGATACACTCAAAGCATATAACATTCCGGTAGGCGCGCACATCGTTGTTGACGAAGGTGAGAAGATTGAACCGGGTAAGATCCTTGTAAAGATCCCGCGTCAGCTGGGTCGTTCAGGCGATATCACCGGTGGTCTGCCACGCGTAACGGAATTGTTCGAAGCACGTAACCCAAGTAATCCTGCTATTGTGTCGGAGATTGATGGAGTAGTAAGTTATGGTGGTGTGAAACGTGGTAACCGTGAGATTGTGATCACTGCGCGCGACGGGGAAATCAAGAAGTACCTTGTTCCGCTGAGCAAGCACATCCTTGTTCAGGATGGCGACTTCATCCGCGCTGGTCAGCCGCTGTCAGACGGAGCAATTACACCGAGCGATATCCTTGCTATCAAAGGACCGACCGCAGTACAGGAATACCTCGTGAATGAGATTCAGGAAGTATACCGTTTGCAGGGTGTAAAAATCAACGACAAGCATTTTGAAACCATCGTGCGTCAGATGATGCGTAAGGTGATCATCGAAGATCCGGGCGATACCCGATTCCTTGAGCGTGAGTCAGTGAATAAAGTGGATTTCATGGAGGAGAATGACAGCATCATCGATAAGAAGGTGGTGAACGATCCGGGTGATTCCACACGCTTCAAAGCCGGTCAGATCATCACACTGCGTCAACTCCGCGACGAAAACTCTCAGCTCAAACGTAAGGACATGAAACTGGTGGATGCACGTGATGCCACACCGGCCACTTCATCTCCGTTGCTGCAGGGTATCACGCAGGCTTCGTTGCACACGAAGAGCTGGATTTCGGCGGCTTCGTTCCAAGAGACAACCAAGGTGCTCAACGAGGCTGCTATCCGCGGCGCGGTGGATTACCTCAACGGTCTGAAGGAAAACGTAATCGTTGGTCACCTGATTCCGGCCGGAACCGGTCTCCGCGAATACGAGAAACTTATCGTAGGTTCACAGGAAGAATACGATCTGCTCATGGCTTCGAAGAAAGAAGCTGCTGAAGCATAAGCTTACCGTCTATAGAAATCGCCCCGGAGTCGTTCAGCGATCTTCGGGGCGATTTTTTTACAGGAATGAAGAACCCTCATTGTCTGATTTGCGTTAGAAAGAGGAGGATTTCATCCACATCCCGCCCTTAATTTCTTACCTTCGTCATTCAAACATCAACATAATAACATCTCAACATGGAAAACAACAATCAACTGAACATAGAGCTCACAGAGGAAATTGCAGAAGGCATTTATTCGAATCTGGCCATCATTACACATTCCAATGCAGAGTTTGTAGTGGACTTTGTAAAAGTCATGCCCGGCGTTCCTAAAGCCCGTGTAAAGTCTCGTATTGTCCTCACTCCGCAACATGCAAAACGCCTGCTGAGTGCATTGGCAGATAACGTGGCAAAATTTGAAGCGGCACATGGTCCCATCAAAGTTACCGATGGTGTAAGCCTGCCGATGAATTTTGGAGGTCCGACCGCACAAGCCTGATTCCTGTAAAAACAAAAATGCCGGACGCCTGCAGTACAGGTGCCCGGCATTTTTTTTCACGCGTTGCGAATTTGTACTTTCGTAAGATATGGAGGCAAGGCCAACCTGGTATGAACGGGGCTGGGGGATACTGAAAGTAGTCATCTTCCTGGTATCGTGCTGGTTTATCTGGCTGCATGTTGACCGGGAAATTAAAACGGTAGGCGACTCCGGCAGGTTGTTTCTTCGTTTGTTTGGCAACGACCATCAGGCGCTGTTGTTTTGGCTGGTCCTGTTGCTCGCTTTCGTGAACTGGAGCCTGGAGGCCCTGAAATGGAAATTTCTGATCAGCAAAACCGAAGAGGTTTCCTTTGTCAAAGCACTTCGTGCATTTTTCAACGGCATTACGCTGAGTTTTTTCACACCGAACCGCGTAGGGGAATTTGCCGGCCGCGTCATTTATCTCCGGAGGGAAAACACAATCCGTGGTGCATTGCTTACGTTCATCGGTAGTGCTGCACAATTACTCATTACCATCCAATGCGGAACCCTAGCCGCCATCGTTTACATTGAACGGTTTCTGGAAGTCTCTGCTACGACCTTGCTGCTGATCCGACTTGCGCTGGTTATCATTTTCCTGGTAAGCACCTGGAGCTGGTGGAAAATGCCGAAACTGGTAAAGCTGACCGACCGCCTCAATATCCGCCATTCACTGAAAGAAAAAGCGCATATCTGGGATAGCTGCACTTCTGGTGATTTGTTACGGGTATGGGGATTATCATTTCTAAGGTATGGGGTGTTTACACTGCAATCGGTACTCTTGCTCAGGATAGTGGAAGTACCAGCTTCGTTCGCCGAACTGGCCGGACTAACCGCCTTATCTTACTTTTTTATCACCCTCATTCCGAGTATAGCACTTGGAGAACTGGGCATTCGCGGAAGTGTAAATCTGGCACTTTTCGGATATGCGGGAGCGTTACCTTCTGACATCCTGCCCGCCACCTTTGCGCTCTGGGCCATCAACCTTGCCTTACCTGCATTGTTTGGTGCCGCTTCGGTGCTCTTTCTTAAAATCAGGAAACATACGGAGGGCCGGAAATGATACTGGTTCTGCTCTTCAATCTGGCGTATATTCTCTTGCTCATCGTTTTCGCATGGTCGGCACAGAAAGTAACCAAAGCTCCAGAGGTTAAGGTGCCCGAACCAGTACTGGTATCTCTCATTGTTCCGGTACGAAATGAAGCCCGGCAGCTGACAGCACTTCTGCAGTCGCTGAAGAACCAGGATTATCCTTCAATACATACTGAGTGGATTTTTGTAGATGATCACAGCGAAGATGAAACATATGCGCTTTTAAGTCAGGAAAACGACCGTCGATTAAAAATACTCCGGCTGCCATCAGGAAAAACCGGGAAAAAGGCTGCACTCACCATGGGTATACAAGCAGCCCAGGGAAGCATGGTAATAACAACGGATGCGGATTGTATCCCGATGCCGGAATGGATCAGTACACTGATTGCTGTTGCGGAACAAACACAAGCCATAATGGTATGTGGGGCAGTACAGATAAGTGAAAGAGGAGATCTGATGTCGGCATTTCAGGCAATGGAAACCGGAGTACTGCAAATCTCGGGAGCCGGATCCTTAAACACCGGTCATCCCTTGCTCAATACCGGAACCTCGTTGTGTTTTCGGAAATCTGCCTGGGAGAACGTTAATGGGTATTCAGACACAGAGCAGATTGCCTCTGGTGACGACACTTTCCTGATGTTGAAGTTTCAACAAAAATATCCCGGCAGGGTCATTCCCTGTCTCTACAAAGCCGCCATCGTAAGCACTGCACCTGCCGGGAACTGGAAGGAGATATTGCAGCAAAGGATCCGGTGGAACGGCAAGGTAAAACACTATCCGCCGGGCTCCATTCACATGACAGGAATCATCGTTTTGTTGTCGGGCTTGCTATGGATGTTTCTTCCTCTTTTCCCTGGTAAACCGGAAAGATTACTTCCGGTATTCTTCTTCATTTTCATAGGCAGAGTGATAGCTGAAGCCGCAGTACTGGCGGTGTGGAAAAAGGCGACCTCACAGTCTTTTTCACCGGTTTCTATTCTGCTGATGTCGGTTTTTTATCCGGTTTTTACCCTGTTTTCCTTTATTATCAGGCCATTTATGAAGACTGCATGGAAGGGGCGCAGAGTGTGAATAAAAGCCTGCAAATCCCCCTCTGAACAGCGCATTATTTTCCATTATTTTGCAGTATTATATCCATCTTATGAAAAAGGTACTCCTCATCCTGACTGTGATACTTATTTCCGGCCCGATGATGGCACAGAAAAAACAGCCAGCTATTAAGCCGTTTACTGAAGCTGAAGTGAAAGATGCAAAGACGGAAGCTGAAGGGCTCTACAAGGCATTAAACTATACCACTGCATTAAAAATCTTCGAACGACTGGTTGTTACCGAGCCCAACAATGCCGATTACAATTATAAACTCGGCATGTGTTATCTGAACACCAATATCAATAAAGGGAAAGCGGTTCCCTATCTGGAATTCGCATCCAATGCAAATACAAAGACGAAGCCAAAGGATGTGATTTTTGATCTGGCGAAAGCCTATCATTACGCCGGTCTTTATGATAAAGCGATTGAAACATTTGAAGCCTATCGCGTATCGAAAGGAGGTACGGTGGATGCAAAGCTGAAGTTTGATCAGTGGGTGAGCTGGAGTTACAACGCCAAGAAGTTAACGGAGCATGTGATTCCCTGTACGTGGACTAACCTGGGTAAAGGAATCAATTCTGATAAGGCGGATTATCGTCCGGTGATGGGAGCAGCAGATACGGTCGTTTATTTTTGCTCCAAGCGGAAAGGAACCACCGGCGGACTAACAGATGATCTCGGTGAATCACCATCTGATGTTTTCTTCTTCACACAAAATGATTCAGGCATGTCAAAAGCGAAGAATGCCGGTATCAACGTGAATACGGAGTTTTACGAAGAGACAATGTTTTTAAGTATTAATGGTGACCGTATGCTCATTTACCGAGAAGGACCTGAGTCGAACGGAGATATCTACATCGCTGATCAGCAAGGAAAGTCATGGAATAAGCCGGTACTGATTTCGAAGGATTTCCAGACGAAGGTACTCGAGACCGGGGCGACCATGAGTCCGGATGGATTGACACTCTACTTTTCGGCTGAAGCAGTGGATGGAAAAACCGGAAAAGATATTTACCAGTGCACCCGGACGGAATCGACTTCCTGGGGAAAACCGGAGAAACTCAGCAATGTTATCAATACAAATGGTGACGAAGACAATCCTGTGCTGTGGTTAGATGGAAAAACTCTGTTCTTCAGTTCAACGGGGCATAACAGCATGGGTGGCCTTGATATTTTCGCGTCGGTTAAAAATTCTCCAAACGAGGACTGGTCATTACCGGTAAACATCGGTTATCCGATCAATTCAGTGTACGATGACAACAATATCGCATTATCTGCTGATGGAAAGACCGCTTATCTGGCCGCAGTACGTGACAGTGGATTGGGCGATTATGATCTTTATAAAATTCAGTTCGAGCAGCCCTTGATTCCAACACCACTTACCTGGATAGAAGGACGTGGCATTACCAATGTGGGTGGTCCCGCCAAGGATGCATTTGTGGTGATTACCGATGCAGCGTCAGGAGCAAAAGTTGCCAGCATGGAAACCAATGCAGCGAACGGCAGGTTTGATGTAGCCCTACCTGTTGGAGTTTATAAGATTGTGTTGAAACATGCGAAAGCCGGAAAAGCGGAAACTCAGATTACAGTGGAGCCTGGAGTATCCAAAATAGTTGTTGACCTCCTCTTTCCCTGATTAACCGGATATTTTTTATCTATGAAATTAAAACTGCACAAGCCACTTGCATTCTTCGATCTTGAAACTACAGGTGTAACGGTAGGGGCTGACCGAATAGTTGAAATCAGTGTATTGAAGTTGATGCCGGATGGAACCCGGCAGATATTCACACGCAGGGTGAATCCGGAGATTCCGATTCCAGAGGGTGCTTCGAAAGTGCATGGTATTTATGACAAAGACGTTGCGGAGGAACCGAACTTCCGGCAGCTGGCACCTGAGTTGATAGCCTTCCTGGGCAATGCAGACCTTGCGGGATATAATTCAAACAAGTTTGATGTCCCGATGCTCGTGGATGAATTTCTCAGAGTGGGTGTGCAATTTGAAATGAAAGGCCGTAAGCTGGTAGATGTACAGAATATCTTCCATAAGATGGAGCAGCGTACGCTGGCGGCAGCATATAAATTTTACTGTAACAAGGAAATCGTCAACGCGCACAGTGCCGAAGCAGATATTCTTGCAACCTATGAAGTGCTCATGGCTCAGCTGGAAAAATATGATTCGCTGGCCAGTGATGTAGATGGTTTGCACCAGTTCAGTTCACTCACCCAGAATGTAGATCTTGCCGGACGAATTGTGTACAATGAGAAAAAAGAAGAAGTCTTCAATTTTGGAAAGCATAAAGGTAAAACAGTAAAAGAGATTTTCGAAAAAGAACCCAGCTATTATGACTGGATGCTCAAGGGCGATTTTCCGCTCGAGACGAAGCAGGTGCTGACAGCACTTCGGTTAAGAGGGATGAGCTCGAAGTGAGAAGAGAGAGGGAATTTTGAAGTTGAAGAGTTGCAGAGGTACAGCATGTAAGAGTGAAAAGTTGAAGCTTTAGGCCGATGCCTTCATGGTCAAAATGACCATGAAGGGACCGAGTGAATGAAGGTCACCCCGGAAAGTGAAAGAGTGGGGATAAAATTGTGTCAATTAAGAGATTCAGGAGCTGGTGGATTTACCGTGTCGTTTGTCCGGCATATATAGTCCTTGATAATTTTTAGAAAAGGCACTGAGAGAACTGCAACCGGGGATATTTTTATTGGTAAAAATGGCGGGAGCTGTCATGCCGGAGCCATAATTACTCTGCTTTGAACCATGTTCACCTACAGATTTAAACCACTGGTAAAAAAATGTCATTTGAGTTGTGATTTCCGGTGAATAATTTGTTACTTAGAGTGCTAAACCTGACCACCATGAAGTATTTCCTTAGTATTTGTTTTCTGCTGTTTAATACAGCGTATGCCAGCGCACAGCTCTCGCAGAACGGACTATTGTTTGACGGGGTAGATGATAAGGTACTTATCCCCAATAATGCGGCCTACAATGTGGGCAATGGAAATATTTCCATTGAAGCCTGGATCAGGGCCGACGCGATTGGTGCTACCAATATCTGGGAGTATATCGTATCAACCTATACGGGCAACAATTCCGGATTTGGCTTTTCTTTAACCTATGCGGGTTCCTTGTCATTTACAATAAATGGTTCAGGCTATGGCCCCTCAGCAACTGTTAATCTGCGCGATGGCTTATGTCACCACGTTGCCGTAGTAAGGAAAGATACCCTTGTTTCCTATTATATCGATGGAGCTTTGCTGCCTGGTACCGCTTCCTGGTCAGCTGCTATAAATACAACCAATCCATTGTACATCAGCAACCCGACTCCGAATGCAGCATCTCCCGGATTCAAAGGACTGATTAAAGAAGTGCGGATCTGGAACGTGGCTCGTACACAAGGCGAAATACTTTCCAATATGAATGCTGTACCGGCTGCCGCCACAACAGGATTAATCGGATACTGGCGAATGAATGCCACTTCCGGTCAAACGGTCACTGATTTTTCACCAACAGCAAATAATGGCGTGCTGGGAACAACCAGTTCTGTTGAAACACTTGATCCTGCTTTCTCAACAGGATGTCCTTCCTGTACGCAAACAACAGCGGTTGTAACAGCAGGCGGACCTACATCTTTTTGTATTGGTGACAGTGTATTGCTTTCTGCAAATACCGGCTTGAATTTTCAGTATCAGTGGTACAAAAACGGTGTGGCCATTGCAGGAGCCACCAGCGCAACAACTTATGCAAAACTGACCGGTGTTTATACGGTCAGACTGACCAATTCAGGCGGGTGTACTTCAACATCAAATGGTGTACAGGTTTATCAGCTGCTCGACAATGCAGGATACATTAGCTGTTCCGGAATAACAGTAGGTACCTGGGCGTGTCTGAACGGAGGAAATACCCGTACATTGAGCGTGAATACAGGGCCCGGATATCTTTACCAATGGCAAAGGAATGGCCTCAATATCGGAGGATTAACAGGAAACACAATTTCGGTTAGTACAGCAGGCGTTTATACATGTATTGTTACAGCGAGTGGTTGTTCCCGTACCACCACATCATTCACGCTGGGCCCTAACCCCGTTACAGTCAGTACTTCAGGGTCTTCTACAGTATGTACCGGACCGGTATTTCTGATGGCTACCCGAACGTACGGCAGCAGTTCCGGCGTGACCTATGACTGGAAACTGAATGGCGTCTCCCTTGGTGCTGCCAATAACTGGACCTACAATGCAGCTCAGTCGGGATCCTATACCTGTACGGTAACGGATGCGATATGTCCCGGCACATTCACCTCGAACGCTCTGGGTGTTTCAGTCGGAACATTGCCACAGGTGTATATTTCTCCTAATCCGCTCACTCAGGTATTAAGCGATTGCAATTCGTCTCAGTTGTTGTTAAGTGCGACTTTGTCAAATGGCAGTGGATATCCGGTAAATGATCCCGGTATTACCAGTGTTG
This sequence comes from Bacteroidia bacterium, assembly GCA_046330075.1. GTDB lineage: Bacteria > Bacteroidota > Bacteroidia > AKYH767-A > OLB10 > JAJTFW01. Next base: position 52,719 of record JAXLTL010000003.1, read on the forward strand.
ACTGGTACCAGGATGGAAGTCTGCTGACTTCATTTACAGGAGCTGTCAATGTTGACCGTTCAGGGATTTATGATTTGTATGTAAATTCTCCCACCTGTGGCACAAGTATTAGTCAGCCAAAAGTGGTGTTGATGACCAACGCAATAATTGCACCGCAGATCAGCCATGGTAATCTTACCAATTGTACCCAGGTAGCGCTCAGTGTGCCCAACTACTGGTTAGGCTTTCAATGGAAGCTCAATGGAATTGTAATTCCCGGTGCAGTAACAAACAATTACACAGCAACGCAATCCGGTAATTATACCTGTGAGCTTTCGAATGCCTGCGGATCAGTTACGACTCCTGCAGTACAGGTTACAATATCCGGAGGAGTACAGCCTGTGATAACAGCACCCAGCGGAACCGTGATCTGCGGAACTGCCAACAAAGTGTTGGTTGCTCCAACCGGAACCGGATATACGTATCAGTGGAAGCTGAATGGAAACAATGTTGCAAATGGAAACCTCAATGCTTACTACACGAATGTTGCAGGAAACTATACATGCATGGTGACCACTTCATGCGGAGCGCAACTATCCAATACCATTACGCTCACTACCGGACTTCCTGCACCTGCAGCGCCTGTTAAAATCAATGGAAAGTCTATTGGTGTATGTTCATCTACTGTTAATTATTCAATCAGTTCCATTCCTCAGGCGACGAACTACACGTGGACCATACCCTCCGGTGCGACATTGCTGAGTGGACAAGGGACAACGACGGTGTCAGTAGCATTCAGCAGTAGTTTTGGGGCAGATTCGATAAAGGTCTTTGCATCAAACAGCTGTGGTGCCGGACCTTCAAAAGCGCTTGGTGTAAAAGGCCGGCCAGCATTACCGGGGGCTATAACAGGCCCGGTGAATGTTTGTGCCGGACAACCTGCGCTCGGATACACGATTTCTCCGGTGGCAGGGGCCACCTCCTATACATGGACCAAACCGACGGGATCAGTCATTACTAACGGTCAGGGCACTACGCAATTAACATTGAAGATGGGAAGTGCTTCCGGACCGCTGAAAGTAAAATCAGTTAATGCCTGTGGTGCCAGTGCCAATGTTACACTTGCCTTGAATGTTGTTTGCCGGGAGGAAGGTCTTGAACTGATGGAGCCGGCTCTTGTTGTTTCGCCCAATCCTTCGTCTGGTGCGTTCGAAGTGCATCTGAAAAATGCAGGATCCGAGGAAGCTCAGGGCTTTGTGTTTAACGGACTGGGTCAGCTGGTAGAGCAATTTGAGCTCAATAGTGGTGTAGCAGAAGGGGTGGGCGCCAATCTGCCTGCAGGGTTTTATTTTATTAAAGTATTGGAGGCTTCAAAGACTTTAACGATTCCGGTGACAAAGCAATAAGGACTTCGCATTACACCCTTTTTGGTGAAACAAATGTTACATTGCTGAGTTGCGGGTGTTCGTGTACCTGTTCAGTGCCTGCATTTGCCCATTTGGGAAATTTATGATTGTATCCGACAAGGGTTGAACTATCTTTATATTTCAACCACAAAACTATGAATACCGGCCCTCGAATGGTATGTGCCGTGTTGATGTCCTTTTTATTGATTGACACACCGTCTCCGTTAAATGCTCAAAACTTCGTTACCAATGGTGATTTCGATACTTATTCTACTGCGCCAAACAATTATGCGCAGGTATGCTATGCGACAGGTTGGAAAAGCCCCAATAACCTGTGTACGCTGAACCCCGGAAATGGTAGCCCGGACTATTATAATACCAATGGTTCTGGAGGAGCAAAACCACCGGCAACCTGGTGGGCTAATGTATCTCCCCATAGTGGCACAGGCCTTGATGGTTTTGCCTGCTATTATTCCAGTGCTAACTATCGGGAGTATATCCAACGACCTTTATCAGGACCATTAACACCAGGAGTTACATATCAAGTCAGTTTCTGGCTTACAAACGGAGTTAGTACGCTACATTATTGGGGAATAAAGGAAGTGGGATTGTATTTTTCAGTGGGTGCAGTAGCACAAACAGCCGGTGCGCCAATTCTCGTAACACCGCAGGTTGAACTTACGTCGGTTTTTTACAGTACAGCCTGGACACAATTCACTTTCAGTTTTACACCAACTGCTGCATATGATTGGGTGACGATGGGGAATTTCAGAAATGATGCTGCTACAACAAAAGCATTGTTTGGCCCGGCTTTGACATCTTCGTACGGAGCATATTATTATGTAGATGATATCAGTGTAATGGTTGCAACACCATTACCCGTAACCTGGCTCGATTTCACAGGCAATTTCAACGAAGAAGCGGGTGTGAAATTACATTGGTCAACAGCATGTGAAAAGAACAGCGATTATTTTGAAGTGCAACGTTCAGCTGATGGAGTAACATTTAGTTCTATTGGCAGAGTAGGGGCCTCAGGAACAACATGCGAAGTGTCCGGTTATGAATTTACAGATCCCATGTTCAATTCCGGCGTTGTGTATTATCAAATAAGAGAAACAGACCTGGATGCAACAACCGATGACAGTAAAATTATTGCTGTTGAAACCGGCTCCCGTCGAAATGTAATCTACCCACAGCCTGCAAAAGATCAATTGTACTTGTCAGGTAATTGGTCCGGAAAAAGCATTGCAAAGATTGTTGATATTTCAGGCCGCGTCCTGATCGAAACTACTGCAGGGAACTTAATGACCGGACTTGATGTTTCCATGTTGCCAGCCGGGATGTATGTGTTGTGCATCTCCGATGAACAGGATAAACCGGTTGCCCTTCGTTTTTCCGTAGAATAAGGCCTTTTTTGACTAATGTGAAGTAAAGAGCGGTCGCCTGATGATTTTATGTGGCGAAAAATCTTGATTGTTAGGAGGGATATTTTACTTTTACGATAGCTTTTGTAAATCAGAAACTATTACATCCTATGGAAGGTTTGAAACGCCTCTTTATTGCAGTCATGATTATTTGCCGTGTACTCACGTCATCTGATTCTTTCGGTCAGCTTTCGAACAATGCCTTGGTTTTTGATGGAGTTAATGATGTTGTTTCTGTTCCCGGAGTCAGTGCGTATAATTCCCTTTTAGCGGGCGATTTTACTATTGAATTCTGGTGCCGTCCCGACTCGGTTAGTCAATTCATGGGACTGTTTTCGATTGGAGCAGCGGGGAATAATTATCGTTTGGATATTGAAGCATCCAATAATGATGTTTGGGCAAGATTCAGTCTGTTGAATGGTACAGGATTAACTTACACTTCCGGAACCATCCCCGGATTTACAAATGGGGATTGTCATTTAATCACGCTTGTAAAATCTGGGAGTTCGTTGACCTGGTATGCGGATGGAGTTAGTACTTCTGCTGTTCAATCGCTGGCTAATTTACCCGTGATACAACTTCAGTCGCCTGCCATTCTTATTGGTAAATCAAACAGTCCAAATGTAAGCCAGAGTTATAAGGGAAGAATGTCCGGGGTGAGGATTCTGAAGAAAGCATTGAGCCAATTGGAGATGTTGAATGAACTTACCGGAAAGTGGACAATACCCGTTGCAGCAATAGTTGGTGATTGGCGTTTTGAAAACAAGTTCAAGCAAAAAATCGAAGATTTTTCGGCCTGGCATAACCATGGATATAAAGGCGCAGCGTTGACCATTGACAGCGCTGATCCTTTTGCTTCCAGCGGTTGCTATGTGTGTTTGGGTAAGAATGTTATAGTTCAGCAATTATCGCCTGCAGGATTTTGCGCAGGTGATAGTGCGGTACTGAAAGTAAAGATCCCGGCAGGGTATTCCAATCAATGGTTTTGTAACGGGGTCGCGTTGAACGGTCAAACAGATTCTGTTTTCGTAGGGAAATTAACCGGTATTTATCATGCGATGATGGTAAATGCGAATGGATGCAGGATATATTCAAATGTGGTTTCGTTGACACGATATCTGGATAATATCGGATATCCCCGCAGACCATCCTCTTCAAGTCTATATTCATTAGTGACATCCTGCTGGTATCCTGGACGCATCGATACGATTCAGGTTTTTTACTCTCCACTATACACTTATCAATGGTATAAATCAGGCGTAGCAGTACCCAATGCAAATTCCTACCGGCTGATTATTCCTGATACTGGAGTTTATACCTGTTTGGTTAGTTATAATGGCTGTTCAATAATGTCAGGTGGAGCCTACTACTTTCCAAAAAAGGCAGTCCTGGAACCACTGACTAGTCCGCTTACCTGTCTGGATACATTGGTACAGCTGGAAGTTAATTTGCCATATTATCAATTTCCAACCTATACCTGGAAGTCAAATGGAATAATTATACCCGGTCTTTCTACAAAAATGGTGACGACTTCGGCAACCGGAAATATTACATGCGAAGTATCCGATACATCTTACTGTCCCTCCCTGGCAATTTCCAATGGTGTGGGTGTATACCATAATATGAATCCGCAATTAAAGATTGAAGTAAGTTCTTTTCCGCTGAATGTCGGGCAAGTAATTGATGATTGTTCCAGCGGTGCCAATGAATTGTTTGAAGCGGTGGACCCCTTTGGTTTACCGTATACAGATCCCGGATTGCAATCATTAACATGGTGGAGTAGTGAGCCTTATTTCCCACATACAACTTCTGCAATTTCTGTATTTGAAAGTGGTGAATATTCTCTTAACTACACATCAGCTTGCGGGACCGGAAGCGATAGTAAAATCATTTATTTTACAGGCTACTCTGCTACTCGTCCGTCCATAGCAGGAACTTCCTATGCCTGCACACAAGCCAGTTTTTCAGTCCAGCCTGCCGGCTTCTATTGGCCCGGTTATCAGTGGTACAGGAATAATGTGCTGATTCCAGGAGCAACCGGCTCAGGTTATATCGCTACGCAGGGAGGAGACTATTTTTGTGTAGTAAACAATGCCTGCGACACACTGGCGTCAATGCCATTTCATGTTGATTTGCAAATTGAAAGTTATCAGATTGCGCCGGTAAACGGTACGGCATTATGTAACGGCACAGGTAAAGTTCTGCAGGCATTAGGCGGAAGTACATTCCAGTGGAAGAAAAATGCCAATATTATCAGTGGTGCAACTTCTCCAACGTATACAGCCACTTCAACCGGGAAATATACCTGTATCATTTCAGGTTCCTGTGGAGTAGTATATTCAGATACAATCAAAATAACTAATGGTACTGCGTTAATTCCTCCGGGATCAGGAATACAAGGGCCGGATACTATATGTCCCCCGCTTGCGAGTGCGCATTACAGTGTCAGTGCGGTGAACGGTGCTGATTCCTGTTATTGGATTGTTCCCTCTGGCGCCACTCTGCTGACACCAGCTGATTCGATAGAAATTGATGTGGCTTTTTCGAAGAATTTTTATGGGGGACAACTTTATTTCGTAGGAGTGAATGATTGTGGTGCAGATACGCTTTGTATTCTCAACATGGTTAGTCTGCGACCTCCTAAACCGGTTTGGATTTCAAGTCCGGCGTATGGACTTTGTAATACAACAAAATCATACAAAATTGTATCCAGCCAGGTTGCTTCCGGTTATACATGGATAATTCCGACAGGTGCTACCTTACTTTATGGACAGGGAACAGATAGTATTCGAGTGCAGTTTGGCACAGGGTTTACAACCGGAACTATCAGCGTTTTTGCTACGGCAGGCTGTATGAATTCAGATACGTTGTCAATAGCTGTGACGAATTTACCGGCAGTTTCAGGTTCTATTTACGGTCCCAGTACGGCTTGTGCCAATCAGACCGGGGTATCGTTCTCAACGGGTGTGGTAGCCGGTGCGGTTTATTATCAATGGACACTTCCGCCTGGGGCAATTCAGACATCTTTGGGGAACAGTAATACAATTACACTTTCTATGGGAGCTTCCTCCGGCGTACTCACTATGACACCTATGAATAATTGCGGAAGCAGCCCAACTGTTTCAAAGCAGATAACGATTGTGTGCAGAGAAGATGATGTTACAACGGAGAAAGAACTAACGATGAGGATTGAATATAGTCTGCATCGGTTAACGGTGTACCCTTCCGGCGGTAACGGCCCTTTGGAAGTAGTTTTATTTGATGCTATGGGGCGGCAGATTGGCCGGCAACGATCAGAAGCTGCGACAAGCATCTTGTTTGACAACCTTAACAGCGGAGTGTTTCTGATTGAATTGCGTTCAGGAGATGAAAGAGTAGTAGGTAAGGCGATGGTGTATTAAAACAGAATTTGAAAGATCATCAGTTGATCTGAAGAGTTGAGAATCGTTCATTCGATTGGGATTGGTTCTGCGGCGTTATCCGGGGTATCGACCGGCCGGAAAATTGAAATATTGTGGATTTGGAAGTTGTATATTCTTGTTCAATAATGGTTGTATGAAACAGATATTAAGTCGAAAATCAGACGATATTAGCAGATTGTTCTGGCCCTTCGGTGCCAGGAGATTCTGGGATCTTCAAGACCTTTTTATAAGTAAGAGTGGTAAATTGAAGGTGTTGGCTGTGGTTTTGATTTCTTTTTTTTCAATTCCTGCATATTCTCAGAGTTTAGGCTCCATGTATGCCTTCGATGGAGTTGATGATTGTGTTTCTATCCCTGCACATCCGTCATACGCTATCGGCACAGCTGACTTTACCATAGAATTCTGGATGAAACTGGATTCAACTGCACAAGGTTCCGGTAAAGTCATTTTTTCAATGCAGGATTCAGCTACCTTGTATGGAATATATATTGTAACATTTAATAACTCGGTCGGACTAAATTTTCAGTTTTCAGGAGGAGGAAGTGGCTGCTATACTGGATCTTTAAGTTTTCTTTTTGATGGGCAATGTCATCATTATGCTTGGGTCAGGTCGGGAAAAAGATTAAGAATATACGTGGATGGTGCCTTGAATATTACATATAACAATCTTACCACATTGAATATCGCTTCAAACGATATCCTGTTGGGTGGCAGCAAAAATTATTTTCCCGGTAACTCCGGGTTGAAAGGCGCTTTAAGAGAGTTTAAAATCTGGTCAACTCCGCTTTCTCAGTATCAGATTATAAACTGGTTGAAGCCTACCTCAAATAATCAGATAACCAATCTCATCGGCGCATGGAAACTGGATGGAACGTATAAGCAAAAAGTTGAAGATAAATCTATAAAACAGAATCATGGAACAAGGGGACGTTCTTCGGCGTCTGAATCAAGTGATCCTGTCGTTGTATCTGCTTGTCCTGACTGTATTATGCATCCGGTTCAATTGTTCGCATTAAATCCTTTGATATTTTGTATTGGTGATTCTGTAACGATGAAAGTCACCTTGCTACCGGGAGAAACCTGTCGTTGGTATAAGAATGGTATATTGATTAATGGTGCCATAGATTCTGTTTATACAACAAAGTACTCAGGTATTTACTCAGTGCGTGTATTTAACTCTTCAGGTTGTTTCGGGTACTCGAATGCACTAACGCTTAAGAGAATGATGGAAGAAATCGATTGGCCCGCCTGTGCCTCTTGTTACGGCGTTACCGGCGAGTATTGTTGGTGGAATGGGCGGCATGATACATTAACGATGCCGGTGTATACTGGATATTCTTATCAATGGTATAAGGATAGTGTGTTAATTCCCGGAGCGACATCGAATACTCTTCCGGTAGCATCTGCGGGACAGTACTATTGTGTTGTGCAGTGGAATGGATGTTCGCGATATTCCAATACTGCCAGATATTTGCCGCTGGAAACCACAATAAAAGCGGTTACATCACCTTCAACATGTCTGGATACCCTGGTAACATTACGGGTTGACCAGAATATGTATTATTCACCCCAGTATCAATGGAAGGTAAATAATTCTGTAATCCCCGGAGCTACTTTTAGCCAGTTAACAACGAGTTTAACCGGCTTGATTAATTGTACAGTAAAGGATACGTTGATTTGTCCATCACCTGTTACAACAAATACGATAAATGTAAGCCATGGGGTGGTTCCGAATTTATATCTGAGTTATAATGATCAGTTGAGTACCAGCAGCATTAATTATGATGATTGTTCGTCATCGTCTAACGGCTATTTAAAGTTGGTTGATTCGGGCAATCGTGAATACGTTGATGCTGGTTTGATTTCTACTGGCTGGTATGGAGATTTTCCCTTCTCGACTGCTTCGCCTACGCTCATAGTGATAGATCGTTCGGGTCAATATGGAGTATATTATTCGACGGCTTGTGGTACCGGTTCGGTTGCCGGTGAAGTTTTGTTTACAGGGCCCCAGGCTTATAAACCACAAGTTATCGGTGCTTTCACTTCCTGCAACCCTATTTCATTAAGCACTGAATATCCCTTTTTGATGTGGAATGCCTGTCAGTGGTATAAGGACGGTGTGCCAATTCCCGGTGCAACTACTTATCAGTATATTGCAACTGCAACTGGTAGTTATAGTTATGCACTTTGGAATGATTGTGATTCCATTTTATCTAATTCCAAACAAGTAAATATTTTGGGTGGTTTTAATATTACATCACCTGATGGCACTACAATCTGTACGGGTGTGTCAAAGAAACTCGTTGCTACAGTTAATAGCAGTTACCAATGGAAGTTGAACGGGAATAATATTCAGGGGGCAACCGGAAGTACATATTTTGCAACTGTTGCCGGAGACTACTCTTGTCAAATCACGAATTCCTGTGGATCGTCATTGTCAAATGTAATCACAATTACCAATGGAAATGCATTGAGCCCGGCTCCCGGATCATTGAGCGGTCCTTCGACTATTTGTCCTGTAACAGGAAACAAAGTTTATTCTGTTACACCAGTAGCGGGCGCTGATTCTTATTCATGGGTTTTTACAAATGGGCCAACAATTCTCTCTAATCCGGATTCTAATGTGGTTACTGTAAGTTTTCCTTCGAATTATTCAGGAGGTAAGGTAGTAGTCTATGCCAACAACTCCTGCTCTTCGTTTGCATTGGATTCTCTTGCCTTGACCAGTATGAATTTAAATCCACCAACAACGATATTGGGTGTGTCCTACAATACTTGCGGAGCAATCAGTTCGTTTTCATGCCCGACCGTTCAGAATGCAACTTCCTACAATTGGCAGGTGCCTCCGGGTGTTGTGATTGTTAATGGACAGGGAACAAAGAGTGTTAATATAGCATTCCCTGGAGGTCCGGGTGCTGATACTATAAAGGTGTCTGCATTGAATTCATGTATGAGCAGCCCATATTTTTCCAAATTTGCTCAACGCGTACCATTTCCGGCTGCGTCCATAAGCGGAACAACATCTGTTTGTGCATTTCAAACCGGGCTGTATTATTCTACACCTGTAATTGCAGGAGCTACAAGTTATCTTTGGACGGTGCCTTTGGGAGCGAGTATTACAGGAGGACAGGGCACAAGTACTATTCAGATTAATATGGGTAATGCTTCAGGTACTGTTTCTGTTGCTGGTGTTAATGCATGTGGTGTTGGAAGTGCATTTGTAAAATCAATTCATGTTGTTTGCAAAGAGGGTGAGTTGAATTTGACAGAACCTCCTGTTCTGAATGTGCATTCCGGCAAAGGCAAGTTGGTTGCGGATTATTCAATTCCATCTGCGATGGGTGTTGTGTACCTTTTTAATTCGTTAGGCCAGCTCGTGGATCTTCGGGAAGTGAATCACAGTGGGAGTGATTCGTTCGTTTTTGAAGGACTGGAGAATGGGATTTATCTGATAGAACTTAGGACTGATAATCAGGTATTGACGAGACGAGGATTGGCGTATTAGCATCAGTTGCTGTGAGGGCTTGGATTTAGCTATTCATGGCGATTGAAAGTAGTAATTGTCCCTCATCAATATTCCCTTCGGGGAGAATCGGACTTTTAGAGATGGTTTATTTGACTGTTTAAAGTTAATACTCTAATTTTAAACTGTCTGAAATAATCAGCCATGTACCGAATCTCAGATATGAAGTTTGTTTCATGGGACTCAGATCTTGCTCAAAACTGATTGGCGGGTAGGTATGGGTCTATTAAAATTCCTGAATTGTACCTTAGAAACCTGTTCAATCCTTCAGATGGTATTCAAAAGACCTGTGCAAGCTGAATAAATACAATATTTGCCGGGAACTTTCGTTTTCAGTCTGTTTTATGACCAGTGTAGCCGTTCTGTTTCTGTTTGATGGTCATCTGAAATTTGTAACTGGAATTGTGAAAAAGTGCTCACGGTGTAAAGGTAATTGTGTTTCTTTGCTTTGGGATTTCAATGGTTCATTTCAATTATTAAAACAAACTAGATTGATGAAAAACTACATTTTACTCTTGTCTTTAACAATTTTTGCTTCCAGAGGCTTTTCTCAGGCCGTGAAATGGCAAAACCTGATCGGGGGAGATAATAATGATGTTTTGTATTCCGTGCAGCAGACTTCTGATGGCGGATATATTCTCGGAGGGACGTCTAATTCAGGGATGACCGGAGATAAAACAGAGGACAGCTATGGAGATAAAGATTTCTGGTTATTGAAAACAGACCGGAATGGCGGGATCATCTGGCAAAATACAATCGTGGGTTGTAATCCGGACGAACTGAAAATTGTTGAAGAAACTGCGGATCATGGATACATACTAGGAGGGTATTCCTTTTCAAATAATTGTCTCGATAAAACAGAAGACAGTCAGGGAGGTACTGACTTTTGGGTGATCAAAACTGATTCTTTGGGAAATATTTTATGGCAAAATACGATTGGAGGTTCATATTTAGACGAATTGTCTTCATTAGTGCAAATGCCGGATGGTGGGTTTTTGTTTGGAGGCTCTTCCGGTTCTCCCGTTTCCGGAGATAAAACTGAACCCACACAGGGCCTGAACGATTATTGGATTGTGAGAACTGATTCATTAGGTGCTATTCTATGGCAAAATACAATTGGTGGGTCGGAGAATGATTATTTATCTTCAATTAAGTTAACCCCTGATGGTGGGTTTTTACTGGGCGGTTCGTCCGGGTCTGGAATTTCGGGGGATAAAACAGAGCCCTCTTTGTTTGGGAATGCATATGATTACTGGATTGTAAAAACGGACTCCCTAGGAAATATTCAATGGCAGAATACTATCGGAGGAAATGATTATGATTTTCTGAAGGCGATTGATTTGACTTCCGATGGTGGATTTATCCTGGGTGGCTATTCTCCATCGTTGGGTTTGGGAGATAAAACGGAGACAGGGCCCGGAGGTTTCGACTACTGGATTGTAAAGACAGATGCTCTTGGAAATATTCAATGGCAAAAAACAATCGGTGGAAGCTTAAATGATTTTTTGTACGATGTTCATCAAACGGACGACGGAGGATATATCTTAGGCGGTTATTCGATTTCAAGAATTTCAGGAGATAAAACTGAGCAGGGGAATTTTACATATTTGAATGATGACTTCTGGGTAATTAAGACGGATTCTGTCGGAAATATTGTTTGGCAGAATGTCATTGGTGGTGATGGTTATGAGAAATTATACAAGTTACAGCAAGTTGATGACAGGAGTTTTATTTTGGGAGGAGTTTCCAATTCCGTTTTGTCCGGTGATGTAAAGGAACCCAATATGGGATTTGAAAACTTCTGGATCGTTAACGTTACTGAAAGCTATAACCTGATTACAGGGAAATTATTTGCGGATATAAACTTTAACGGAGTCCAGGATTCCGGGGAAATTGGAATCGGCTCACGTAAAATTGTTGAACAGAACACCGGCGACTTTTGCTTTTCAAATGCTGATGGAAGTTATCTCCTGGCTGTTTTCGATAGTGGTACGTATCAGATGGCATCAGGACAGCTAATGTGGTATAATTATAGTCCTGCATTCCATCAGGCAACATTTTCAGGAATGAATCTGAAGGATTCACTAAACGATTTTGCCTTTCAGCCGGCTGGTAGTTTTGTGGATGTTTGTTTGACGATCACACCAATGGGACCATTCCGCTCAGGTCGTGATGCCTATTACGAAATCAACTATGGGAACTATGGAACAACAGCAGTTACGCCGGTAGTTTATTTTTTTCCTGATAATCAGGTCACCTTTCAGTCTGCGAGCCTAAATCCGAATCAGGTGACACCGGATTCAGTCGTATGGAATCTTCCGCAACTTGCGCCTTTTGAAAAAGGTAAAATAGTGGTGCGTGTTTCCGTCTTGCCGGGACTCCCGATTGGAACGATGGTGAATTCCTCTGCTCATATCGAACCGTATCTGACAGATGATAATCCTAGTTGTAATAACAGCAATTGGGAGGTTTATACTGTCGGTGCATGCGATCCGAATGATATACTTGTGAATAAGGACACATTAATGGATAACCAGTTGAATCCTTCGCCGTGGCTGGATTACATTATCCGATTTCAGAATACCGGAAATGATACTGCTTTTTATGTTAAGGTGCTCAATCCGATTGATACAAATAAATTAAATATCGGATCATTTGAATTGGTCAACACTTCTCATCCTGTTGAATTGAAATGGGTGAATTATCAGTTGAACATGGAGTTTGAATTTAATAATATCTTGTTACCTGACAGTAATGTGAATGAGTTGGAATCGCATGGATTTATACATTATCGTATTCAACCGGCAAGCAATCTGATCGCAGGCGATTCCATCGTCAATTTTGCTGCTATTTATTTTGATTTTAATGATCCGGTATTGACTAATACTGCAAGGACGGATATTGTTCTTGCTACGGGGCTGGCAATGAACAACAGACCCGACGCTAAATTGTTGTTGTTCCCTAACCCGGCTGGAAACAAAGTTATGGTTGCAGGATTCCCTCTGGTGGATGGCATAGCCGAAATCCGGTTGATCAATGTGCTCGGAGAAGTAGTCAATAGAAAAATAAGTGCTTCCCCAACTGCTGAGTTGGAATTGACCAACCTTGCTCCTGGTCTTTATATCGTGCAAGCGGGAGAATTGCGGTCTCCACTGATAAAGCAATAATAATAAACCAGCGTTAGTAAAGTCTTACGGAAGAGGTTTAAGAATTAGAGGTGTTCAAAGATTCTTTTTGAAGCGCCTTTTATTCGGGCAACTCTTCGCCCTCATTGTACAATGTTCTGGGAATTTTATTTTCTACCGGTGCTAACGTTTGAAGGTACCTGTAGATGGCCTTTAGTTCCAGGTCCGTCATTCTGCTGAATGTGCCCCAGGGCATAGGCGATCCTTTAAACAGACGTCCTTTTCTGAACCGCTGAATAAAAGTCTCTTCACTCCAGTCAACAATAACTCCTGTCGTTTTACTCGGTGTGAGGTTAGGAGTTACAAATGCTTTGCCCATGGTAAATTTGTCTGGAGCAAATACTGTTCCTCCTGCGAAGGGTTGTCCTACAAATTCCCCTGTTTTGAAATCTCTTTTTGTATGGCAGCCTACGCAATTGGCTACGCTGTTGGCCAGATAGGATCCATAAGTAATGGTGGTGTCAATGTCTACATGTTTTGGTGGTGTATGTTTGGGACCTTCCGGTTTTACTGCTCCCAGTGCCATCAGCATTTTTCCCAGAAAGGTGAGACTTGATCTTTCCAGTTTATGAGTCACCGCAGGTTGCGATCTTAAAAATGAAATTATTGCAGTGAGGTCTTCATCACTTAATTCCTGAAATGGCATAAACGGGAATACACAGCTTTCATATCGGCTGACAGAGTAGCGCAATGAGCGTGCAATTTGACCGTCCGTCATTTTTCCGATTCCGGTTTCCATGTCGGGCGTAAGGTTTGGCGCCCGGAATGTACCCGGTGGAATTTCAAGTTCCCATCCACCACTCAACGGAAGGAATAAACCACCTTCAACCGCTTCCATTTTATCCATCGGAACATGACAGGTTGAACAATGAGCCGGTCCGAACGCCAGGTGCTTTCCTCTTTCGATGACTGCAGGGTCTGTAGAGGCTTTGATGTCGGGAAGGGTGGCTTCAAATTTCTTATCCCATGTCAACTGAACAAATGCAATGAACAGAACGAGGAGGATTAATAGGAGTACGCCTAGCCGTTTAAAAATTTTAATCAGTGTTTTCATTTCATACGGGTTAACAGGTAAAACGGATAAATCGGACAAAAGGCCCGGTGCATTTGTTTTGAATGGATACCGGAGAGCTAAAATATTCTACCGCCATTCAATACATGAAAATAGATTGATGAGGAAATATTTCAAAACCATCGGTCGAAATCTCTGTTTATTCCAAGTAAACCTTGTTTTTGTCGCAAATCCCCACGATAACCAGCTGCAGACTGCAGTCTCACAGCTGACTGTGGGATAAGGCTACGGGCTGCAAGGAATGAGATCTCGGCTAAAGAGGCTTGTCTGGATTTGTAACAACGAGAAAACTTGCAATTCTGCTGCTGTATTTTTTTTTAAAATGGCTGTGAAGTAATCAGGGATAGCATCGAAACTTTGTATGCCTTCTTTGAATTTAACGGAGTCGCATTAATCCATTATCTGAATCTTCAACTTGACCCCTTGTCTCTTATCTACTCCCTTCTCATGGCATAAACCTTCAACTGCCAAACTAAAACCTAAAACCTATAACTTTAAACCTTAAACCTTAAACCTTAAACTCAGATCACCGTCCCAGCTTCCCCACATTTCCCATCACAATTTTCAGGTCGTTCCATACTTTGAAATCTTTTGCATACAAGAGATTTATGCGGTCACGGGTGGTTGTGTCGAGGTTAGCGGAGGAGGCGATGATGGAAGGGCTGAGAACACCTTCTTTCATGCCCAGTACTTTATCGTGTTGCGGGTCCCGGCCTACCCAGGAGATTTTTCCGCTGAGTACACGGAAAATATTAATGAAGAAGCCGATTTTGTTTTCAGTAAAGAGAAATACAACCGGAGAAAAGAGCAGCAATAGGATACTCATGCTGATGTCGAAGAGCCGCTTGTTGCGACGGTTGACAGGATTGTTGATGCTGGGTACATCAACGAAGTAAAGATCTCCTTTTTCATGGATGCTGTTGCTGCCGATGATAAATAAACTCTCCGGCGGGGCAATCTTGATTTCTACGCCCGGACGACCAATGCGCAACATATAATTGATGATGTCTGCAGAGGGATGGTTCTTCCCACAGAAAATGACTTCGTTTACTTCGTACATGCTGATCATGTCGGGTAGCCCTGCTGGTTTTCCCAGATAGTGTGAAGCCAGCGGATGCTCACGGCCGTTTACCTGCTTTTCGTCCGCCACATATCCTACAAAATTGGTGTTGCTGCCACTCAGCATGATCAGTGAAAGAATGCGCTGCGTTTCATCAGCATCTCCCGCTATCAGTAATCGCTTTTTAATACTCTCTGCAAACCTGAACCTGCGGAAACCCGCAAAGTGTAGTGCGAGACGTGTAACTGCAACCGAGAGGCTGGCCCAGGCTGTGCCAAAAAGGATTAATGCACGGGAGAAACGTAAAGATTCAGGAAGCAGGGCGTAGCCGACAAGGATGACAACGGTTCCGGAAAGCAATCCACGGATCATCCTCGATACCCTCACCGGACTATCATATCCGCCGTTGAGCCAGGCTCCAATTACCCATACCAAAATGTAAACGGGTACAACTACATTCATGAAAAATGGCGGATAGTGTGCTACCTGTTGATTGATCGACCAGTAGTTTTTTATAGCAATCATGCCGAGGTAGATCAGCAATCCGTCTGCCAGCGGAAGCCATAGTTTTTCTGCGAAGCGTTTAACGATGGCAAGTCCGGCACGCAACCAGATGGCCATGTTGATCAATAAGGCGAACATCGCAGCACCGCCGGGAGCGAAGTGTTTCTTGGCGAAAATGACCATCGCCCGATAAAATACGAACACGTAGTTGACACTGCTTTTCTTTGTGCTTTCACCTTTGTAGTGAATGATTCTGGTGCCGGGGAAATAGTAATTCTTGTACCCGCCCTTGATGATACGGTAGCTTAGATCGATGTCTTCTCCGTACATGAAATAATCTTCATCCAGCAGTCCCACTTTGTCCAATGTCGATTTGCGCATCAGCATAAACGCACCACTGAGGACTTCAACTTCATGCGTCTGGTCTTTGTCCAGGTAGCCGAGGTGGTATTTTCCGAAAGTCTTCGAGTGCGGGAAGAGAGCAGAGAGTCCGAAGATTTTGTAAAAGGCAACCGCCGGTGTAGGCAGTCCACGCTTGGATTCCGGCAGGAAATTTCCTTTGCCGTCGATCATATAGACACCGAGTCCGCCTGCGTTGGTATGCTCATCCATAAAAGCGCATACCTTTCGGAACGTATCTTCTTCCACAACCGTATCGGGATTGAGTAACAACACGTATTCTCCCTTCGATTTTCGTATAGCCTGGTTGTTAGCCTTGCTGAATCCTACGTTTTCAGTGTTGGCAATGAGTGTTACTTCCGGAAAATTCTCACGTACCATCTCTACGCTGCCATCGCTGCTGGTATTGTCTACTACAAAAACTTCCGCGTCGAGGCCCTGCAGCGCTTTGCGTACGGACTGCAGACATTGTTCCAGGAAATACCTGACGTTGTAGTTGACAATAATGACGCTGAGCTTCATTGGCAGATTACTTCACGAGCTGGTTGTCGTAGGGGACACGGTTGATGATCGATCGTCCCAGTGTGACTTCGTCGGCGTATTCAAGTGCGCCACCAATCGCCACTCCACGGGCCAGGGTGGAGATCTTAACGTTAAAAGGTTTAAGTTTCTTATAGAGATAGAATAAGGTTGTATCGCCTTCCATCGTGGTGCTGAGCGCTGCAATGACTTCCTGCACTTCTCCGCGGCCGGTTTTGTCGCAGAGGGTTTCGATGTTGAGCTGGGAAGGACCGATACCATCCATGGGACTGATGAGCCCGCCGAGTACATGGTAGAGCCCTTTATACGACGACGTGTTTTCAATCGCAATCACATCACGGATATCTTCCACCACGCATACCAATCCATGGTCGCGCTTGGGATCAGCACAGATGGAGCAAATATCTTCTGAGCTGATATTATGGCAATTCCGGCAATAACGAAGTTCCTTGCGAAGGCGGATCAGCACCTCGCCGAAGTGATTGACATTCTCAGCCGGGGTTTTCAGGAGATGGAGCACCATCCGGAGCGCGCTCTTTTGTCCGATGCCGGGCAACTGGGCGAAGGCTTCGATGGCCTCATCGAGGATTTTGGAAGGGATCTGCAAAGGAGACGGTATTTCGACAAAATTACGAAAGGCGGGGTGTTCAAAAAAACGTAAAAGGGCTGAAAAGAGTAGGGAAAGGGGTGTTTTCTTTGTTTTCAGACTCAGAAACATGTCATCCTACCTCATAATCGCCCTCATTGCCGTCTATTTCTTCGCCCTGTTATGGATTTCCTGGTATACCGCCCGGGGAGCGGGGAATCAGGCCTTCTTCCTTGGAAACAAGAGCTCTCCCTGGTATATCGTCGCCTTCGGGATGATCGGAACCTCGCTTTCAGGGGTCACCTTTGTGTCGGTACCGGGAACAGTGGCCGCCTCCGGTATCTCGTATCTGATGGTCGTTCTGGGTTATTTCATCGGCTACATGGGCGTTGCATTTATTCTCCTGCCGCTGTACTACCGTCTTCAACTGACTTCGATTTATAATTATCTCCAGCATCGGTTCGGGATGACTAGCTATAAATCGGGAGCCTTACTGTTTATTGTCTCAAGAACAGTTGGTGCTACGGCACGACTTTATCTCGTGATTCATGTACTGCAGGAGTTGGTGATGGAACAATTGCATGTGCCCTTTGCCGTTACAGCGATCGTCATTCTGCTGCTCATTCTGGCTTATACATTCAAGGGGGGAGTAAAAACAATTGTTTGGACCGATACACTGCAAACGACGTTCATGCTGGGTGGGCTCATCGCCTGTGTAGTCTATGTATTGCATCATCTCGGATTGAGTTTTGGAGAGGCCTGGGGTCAAATGCAGGACGAAGGATACACCAAACTGCTGAATACCGATCCGCTGAGTCCGGGACATTATGTGAAACATCTCCTGGGCGGAGCTTTTATTGCTCTCACCATGACCGGACTCGATCAGGAGATGATGCAGAAAAATATCTCCGTTAAAACCCTCGGCGACTCACAGAAGAATGTTGTTGTGCTCAGCATTATTCTCATCTTCGTGAACTTCCTGTTTTTATTCCTCGGCGGTGTTCTTTATCTCTACAGCAACCACTATCAGCTCGGGTTAAAAGGCGATGATCTCTTTCCGACGCTTGCGATGCAGTATTTTCCGCCGGTGATGGGACTCGTGTTCATCATCGGACTCATCAGCGCACTCTTTCCGTCTGCCGATGGTGCTATTACAGCACTCACTGCATCTTTCTGTCTGGATATTCTTGGCATACGGCGCAATCCGAACCTCAACGAAGAACAACAAACTTCCATTCGCCGCAAAGTGCATCTGAGCTTTGCAGGTGTCTTTTTGCTCTGCGTAATGATCTTCTATTGGATCGACAACCGCAGTATCATCGATTTGATTCTGAAACTCGCCGGATATACCTACGGACCCTTGCTCGGACTCTTCGCCTTTGGTGTGGTGATGAAATCGAAACTCAAAGAGAAGTTGGTGCCGGTGGTATGTCTGCTCGCGCCCTTTATTTCCTGGTTCCTCGCTGAAAATGCAGCGAATTGGTTTGGCGGTTTCAAGTTCGGCTATGAATTACTGTTAGTAAACGGATTGATTACGTTTATGGGGTTGATGCTGGTGAGAGAGCGGGAGTAACGGCCTTAAAATGAAGTTCTCGAAAATTATTCTTTTATAAACTTTACGCAGTTACTTCTCATCGTATCGGTTTCATTGATGGAAACGAAATAGCATCCATGCGATAGCCTGGAAATATCGATGATGAAGGGTTCATTAAACTGGATTGGTGTTGTTATGACGCGTTGTCCTTTTGAGTCATAGATGAAAAGAGTTGATCTCGTTGTAACTTCCGGTTTCTTTATGCGGACCGTAATTTGATTTTTTGCCGGATTTGGAGAGATATAAATGTCATTTTCGTTTTCTTCGGCAGAAATTGCTGTTGTACTCCCGGTTCCGGAAATTTTAGAGAGATAAACCCCATTTGCTGCAAGTGAATTGGTGTAACCTGTCAGGATAAAGCTGCTATCGGAAGTTGCGGATATTTCAGCGGGCAGATACAATGATGTTAGTGGTATTTCTGTTTCCCACATCTTTACTCCCAAACTATCTATTTTAATCAAGATGTTTCTATCGCCTGTTGAGTCAGCCCGTGAACATAAGAGCGCAAATCCTCCATCAGGAGATTGTACGGCTGAGAAAACGGTGGAGTTGGTGTCGTTTAATGTGAGCTGCCAGTTCAATGCCCCTGACAAACTGTAGTTTGTGATTTGAGGACTCCATGTACTCTGACCCGTCTGGAGATTGCCGATAGTAATTAAATAGCCATTGCCGGGAAGTACTTTGACAATACTTGAATTGGTGTTTGGGAAGAAGGTAGTTGTCCAAAGTGTGTCGCCGGCATTGTCGGTTTTTATTATAAAGCCATTTGCAGTTGCGTTGAAATTGGTGATATCTCCTCCCAGGGCAAATCCTCCGTCACTTGTTTGGCAGAATGAAGCAGGGAATTGTTCAAGCATATCGTTCCGGTAGTATTCTTTTGACCAAATAGAATCGCCATTTGAATTGGTAATGATGAGCTGATAGGCATTATAAATAAAAAGGTTGTCTTCGTGACCATATGAGAAGAGCAGATGAAGGTCTCCGTTGGGCATTTCACGAACATCTTTAACAGCATCAGTACCTGCACCGCCATACCATTTAGTCCAGATGATATTGCCGGAAGTATCAAGTTTGCAGATGAGTCCGTCGATAAATGTTGGACCGACCCCGAATCCGAAATCAATGGTTCCTGCCGCTAAAAGATTGCCGTCAGCTAAGGCAATGATTTTTTTGAAATCAACACCAAAGGTGCCTGGGAAGGTATAGTATCTGGTCCAAAGCTCTACTCCTGCAGAAGAGGTCTTCTTGATGAATCCCCACAAACCTGGTGCACCAACAAGGATTGTGTCGTATGTGCCGGCTATGTAAAACGTTCCGTCAATGTTTTCGGTTACTGAATTTGCTACAAGATATGTATTTCCATGATTGTATTCCTGAACAAACCCCGGTTGTCCTGAAACATGCGAACAGTAAAATAAAAACAAGAGGAGGAACAATTTAGTCATTGGGCAGGTTAGATGCCCTAAAGGTAGAGGTTCTCACGGTGTTTAAGCGGATGAGTTTATCGTTAAATTGTAATTTTTTTCCTGATTTATAAGGACTCAACTAATAGTGATTTTCCTGATGAATCGTATTCTTGCATCATTCAGAAAGTTGTATTCAATGAATCTGCAGATAATTTCAATCAGGCACTTGATGAATTTTGAAAGGTCGGCGCTATATCTGGCTTGAAGGTTTAAAATCTGAAAATCGACGATAGTATTATTCTGTTCTCGTCTTTAACGAGATCTGCTTCGTACCCTGAGGGGTCGCCAATTGGTGCATTCCATCCGTTGGGCGAGGTAACACCGCCGGGACCGGAGAAGTAGGGAATGGAAGTGTGACGTGTTACAAATTCCAGCCCGATCGTCAGATATTCGTTGGGCATATACTGAATGCAGGTGGAAGCGTCCCAGCCCTTGAATTCGTCGCCCGGATTTTGTGTGACTACACCATTTCCTGCAGGCAAAAGCGCTAAATATCTTCCCGGGTTGTCGATGAACCCTCCGCCAATGGTCCAGCCCCATCGTTGTTTCTCTCCAAACCATAGCCGATGGTAGACCATTCCGCTGATGAAATTTTGTGCGGGACGAATACTGTCTCCGTTGAAAGGACGCACGCCACCACCATTTTCAAAGCCCAGATCCGCTGTTAAAGAGAATGCCGCTTTTGTGATGAATCCCTTGCCTGCTTTTTTGAAGTAACGGATCACAGCACTATTATCGGTGTGGAAGCGTGTTCGGTTTTTGTTGTTAGGTGTATCCCAGCCAACATAGGAACTCGACATGATCGATGCCCATTCCCTGGGACGCCAAAGAATCTGATAGCCAACTCCCGGCATCTCATTGAACATGCCATATGTTTGCCATCCGTTCACCAGCCAGAGTTCAACTTTAAGGTTGTCAGATGGAAATATTTGCACTCTGGCTCCGGTGAAGAACCATGGTGTATTATCACTGGTGTATGAGGGCTGATAATTCCAGTTTTCAAAGTTGTTGTACGAAAGCAGACCAACATACGATTTGAAAATTCCCGCATCGATGTTGATGCCATGCATTTTGTTGAGATGGATACCGGCATATCCTTCCGTAACATAACGCAAAGCATTGTAAAGATCATACTGACCGCGCAAGGGTGTGTTGTCGTTTCTGGGAATTCCGGTAGCTCTGGTTCCGAACTGCAGCATCAGTTTTGCGCGTGCGCCCGAAACCGGTTCGTACATTTCTCCTCCGGCTTCAATATAGGAGAGATTGAATTCATTGCTTCTGAACGTAGCGGTGCTTCCGCTGTTGGTATGATCCTTTGGATGGTTGAAGCTATAATTGTAGTTACAATCGATGGTGACACCTCCGGTAAAGTACTTGCTTTGCAACAGCGATTTGGTTTGCCGGTTATTCCCCTGAACCCAAGTGAAATCTCCCCAGGCAAAGGGTTCGCTTTTGGGGGCTGCTGTCGTTGTTGTGTCGCCGGTGGGAATTGAGGTGCCAGCTGTTGATGGTTGGGAGTAAGTACGGCTGGAGCTGAAGCTGTTTGTATGCAGGGAGAGTAATCCTGAAATCAGGCAGAAGGTGAGGAATTTCATAGGTTGTTGGTCTGATAGGTTATGGGCTGATAACTGATTCGAACGTTTATCTGACTTGCAAAGGAGCGGTCTCTTCGCGTTTCAGGAAAAACTTGCCGGCCGGCTGATAGATGAGCGGGATTTGTTCCACGATCACATCACTTTTGTCGAGACCAAATGCGCGTTCGTCACTTAGCCCAAGCCGTTTCAGGAAGAAATAGGAATTTAAGAGTATGCCTTCCTTAAGAATGAACTCGTTTTCTACACTGAGGAATTTTTCAAGTACCACAAACTTGAAATCCGGTTCTGCATTGTAGCGGGTTGATCCGTCCGGCCGTATGTGAAGGCTTAACTCCCGGTTATTGACAAGCTCCTGAACAATTTTCTTGAAGTATAATTCTGTTCTCGGTTGAATTCTGAAACCGATGTTGATGTTAATCTTGATGACTTTATCGTCCACCAGTTCTGATACATTGTAGGAGAGCGTATAGGGCTCTTCCGTGCGATGAATATGTACGAACCAGTAAACATCGGCCCGCTTGGGTTTGCGCGCAAATATTGAATTGATAATTTTTTCTTCTATTTCTTGACGGTTGTTGGCCTTGGTCAGGTAAATCAGATGGGTCGAGAACTTTGGAATCTGTTCGTCGGTACTGAGTGCCTGGATTTCCGTAACATGTTTCCCAAGATCCACAAAGCGGGTGAACCGGTTGTTGATTTTCCGTGCATAGAACCACACATACATTACAAGGAATATAAATAGTTCGAAGAAGAGGAACATCCAGCGTTCTTTGATTTTTGCAATGTTGGCGATGAAGAATGAGGTCTCTACTATGCCGAAGAAGAGAGCCAGCGCCAGTACCAGCCAACCGCTCCAGCGCAGTTTAAAGTAGAGATAATGTGCCAGCAGGATACTCGTCATCAGCATAGTGATGGTGATGCTGAATCCATAGGCGGCTTCCATGTGGGTGGAGTTTCTGAAGTAGAGGATCATCAGGATGCAGCCTGCCCAGAGAATGTTATTTACACTAGGAATGTAGATCTGACCTTTTAATTCTGTTGGTTGCCGTACTTCAACCCGGGGCCAGAAGTTCAGATTCATTGCTTCGCTGATAAGGGTATAACTTCCGCTGATCATGGCTTGTGAAGCAATAATGGCTGCAATAGTAGCAATGGTGATGCCGAATGGAAGAAACCAGTGCGGCATGATTTCATAGAATGGATTTTCTCCGTGTAGCTGATGTCCTTCCCCGAGTTGCATGAGCCATGCAGATTGTCCCAGATAATTGAGTAATAAACAGATTTTAACTCCAGCCCAGGTGATCCGGATGTTTTCTTTTCCGCAATGTCCGAGGTCGGAATAAAGGGCTTCTGCTCCGGTAGCGGCAAGGAAAACTGCTCCCAGTAGCCAGAATCCATGTGGGTATTCAGTGAGAAACCGGTAGGCGTAGCCCGGGTGAAGCGCATTCAGAATTCCGGGATGGTGTACTACCTGCGAGATGCCCAGGGCGGCCAGCATGGTGAACCAGATCAGCATAGCAGGACCAAAGGTGCTGCCAACCGTGTGCGTGCCAAATCGCTGGAAAAAGAATATACCGGAAAGAATGAGGATTACGATGGGGACAGTCGGTAGGTCTTCAAGTCCGTGGAGATTGGTGATGCCTTCCACTGCTGATGCTACGGATATGGGTGGCGTTAGAATTCCATCAGCTGATAAGGTGGTAGCACCGAGGATTGTTGGGATGGCCAGCCATTTTCCGTATCTTCTTACCAATGCATAGAGTGAGAAAATACCTCCTTCACCATGGTTGTCGGCTTTTAATGTCAGCCATACGTATTTGATGGTGGTTTGCAACGTGAGTGTCCAGAATATACAGGATTCGCCACCGTAAACCAGCAGCTGTGTAAGGGGCCGTTCGCCAACGATCGCCTTGAGTACGTACAATGGCGACGTGCCTATGTCACCATAGATGATTCCCAATGCTACAAGCAGCGTGGCCGGCGTTACTTTTCCTTTAAAATATGTGCGGAGTGATTTCATGCATCCATTGATGGATGCAAAGTTGCAGCGGATTACATCTGAGAATTATAAAGAGATGATGTTGGGTATAAAGATTATGTAAAGACCAGGACAGTGCTTATACGAAACGATAGCCCACACCGCTTTCCGTGATGATGTGTTGTGGCTGATTGGGATGTTCTTCGATTTTTTTTCGCAAGGTTCCAACAAATACCCGGAGGTATTGTGTTTCGGTCTGGTATCCTGTTCCCCAGATTTCTTTCAGAATATACTGATGGGTAAGCACGCGACCCTCGTTCTTTGCGAACAGGCTCAGGAGTTGGTATTCAGTGGTGGTCAGCTTTATCAAATTATTATTTCTGGTGACGGTACGGGCTGCAAAATCAATCTGCAAATCACCAAATATTGAGACAGGTTTGTTGTCTTCTGCATTGCTTCTTCGTAATGCTGAGCGGATGCGGGCCAGCAGTTCGCCGGTACGGAAGGGTTTGGTGAGATAATCCGTTGCACCGTTGTCGAGCGCGGTGACAATGTCGGTTTCTCCGCTTTGTACAGATAGAATAATGACCGGACGTGTGTACCAGCTGCGCAGTTCTTTTAGTACTTCGTGTCCGCTTTTATCCGGTAGCCCGATGTCGAGTAATATTAATTCCGGTGGATGTTGTGCAGCCAGCAATAATCCTTCTCTTCCGTTTTCCGCATGTCGCACTTTGTAACCGTTGCTCTCGAGATTTATCTCCAGCAGTTTACGGATCGGCGGTTCGTCGTCGATGATGAGCAATTCAGGCTTATTCATTTTTTAACCGGGGAAGGAAGGAGGTTTCAGCGGGTATTAGCAGGGTAAAGGTCGTTCCCTTGCCGTTGCTGTTGTTGTTGCAGGCGATAGTGCCTTGATGTGCTTCCGTTATACCTTTCGCAATGGAAAGCCCCAGGCCTGTGCCCCCGGTTCTGCTTTGAGGCAGACGATAGAATTTCCGGAAGATATCGGTGGTGTGTGAGTCGGGAATGCCCGGCCCTTCGTCTGTAACCGATATGCACAACTGTTCATTTTCATAAGCGGCTTCTATCCGGATGATGGAGTCCGGAGGTGAGTATTGGATCGCATTGTGCAGCACATTGTGAATGACTTGCTCCATCAGTCCAATATCAATTTTAAACAAGGGGAGCTGATCCGAAGGATGAAATATGATTTCCTGATGTGGATAGTCGGATATTTTTCTGATTAAAGAAAAAATAAGATCGTTGATATCACACCAGTCTTTTTTTAGCTGAAGCATTCCTGATTCAAGTCGGTTTTGATTCAGCAGATTCTCTACATGCCGGTTCAACCGTGTTCCTGCTTTTTCAATCTCTTCCAATAGCTGTTGTTTCTGGCTGCTGCTGAGTTTTGTATCGTTCTCTTTCAGGGTATCGATTGAACCAATGATGGCTGCCAGAGGTGTTCGCATTTCGTGACTCAGGGAATTGATCAGCGTATTGTATAGTTGAATGGCATTTGCTTTCTCTTCACGGTCGCGCGCTGTTTTCTCGGCTTGTCTGATTTTGAAGGTTAATACCGCATTTACAAAAGCAATCACAAAGTACATGATAAACAGCAGAAGGTCTTCTGTGTTATCTACATGGAATGTGAAAAGCGGGGGGATGAAGAAGTAGTTCCAGATAAGAGCACTTACGATGGCGGAAACCATCACCGGTAGAATATCGAAAAGCATGGCCAGTGTAGAGACTGTGAGCAGCAGGATCAGCGCAACAGTTTTATAGCCGATAAGGTCTGTGCTGATAAAGCAAATTCCTGAAATAACCACGACTGACAAAAGACTGATGATCAGCTGGGAGGTTTTAGAAAGGTGTCTGGTGTTCAGGGCCCGTTTCAATGGATCGGATTCAGAGTAGCAAAGTTAATTTGAAATGTATAAAGAAAATATAAAAACGGATAAATGTCACTTTTAGATAGCTTGGTCGGGCTTGGTGGGATGCAAGTGCCGGATTTCTTTCGGTTACAGATTGCACATTTTTGCCCGGTGGATTTAAAGTTAGATGTCAGAACAACTGATCGTTTCGTGATGAATTCTATATATCGAATTTAGTAAGATTTCGCTGCTTCAGGATTGTTTTGATTTCCTCCAGCCGTTTATTTCTTGAGTTTTGACGGAGAGCATATATAAGATACAACGGGATAATCATGAGAAAGCCATTCTTATCATTGTACATGCTGTAAATAATGATCCCGAGCAGGATTCCGATGAAAAACGCATTGACTGCTGAAAAGGATTTCATTTTTCTCTCTTCAGCCAATAACTCCTCATCCGTTAATTTTTCCAGGTCTTTTTTTGGCATAGTTTAATCGTGGTTGATGGTGTGGTTTATATGCTAAAGGATGGATGGTTACGCTTTCATTTTCGATGTGTTCTTCTGTATTTAATATTTTTTAAAATGAGACTTGCAAACCCTGTTAAAAAGCACTTGTTGCTGTTGCAAATTTAAAGCCCGACATCATTGCCAGCAGTCTGTTGAAACAGCTGGTAGTGATGCCGGGCTTTCAGAATATCGAACCGGTTCTCTTATTGAGGAAAAATTCGGGGTTGGTTCATCTTTAATTTTTTTCTTCTTTTGATTTCTCGGTAAGTGTAATTTTGATCAGAATATCTTCTTTTTTCTTCTTATAAACTTCTGTCATAAACTCACCCGGAGCTGATTGGAAGAGTCTTCGTGGGCTGAACTGAAAGACCTCTATACCTCCAACATCACGCATGTCAAAGATGGAAAGCTTGGTGACTTTACCTGTAATGTCGTCAATTTTATAAGACGTAAGGAATCCTCCCTGGCCGTCAACATGTGTTTCCGGATCCTGGTCGGCTGGCAGGTTCAGGTTTTTCAGATTGTCAAGGTACAGGAAGTAGAAGCTGTTGTTGGTGCGGATCAGTTTATAGGACATTCCTCCAACCGCTGCTCCACCTCGTTGTTCCTTTGGAAGTCGTTTCATCCAAAGCAAACTTCCGTCAGCAGCGATGCGGGTGGCGAGAATGTCGTCATAATGATAGGTGTAATAGGTTGAAGTTGTTTTACCATTCGAAACGGTATGGACAACAACATGGAATTGTTCCCCTACGATCAGCATGCTTCCGTCTGGATATATTTCGATATCGTCATACAATAGATTTGCAAGCTGAGCTCCTTTCCCGTCCTTTTCTTCTTTTTTCTTATTGTTTTTAAGCTCCCTTTTTGTCGCATTCTGATTGAGTATTTCAAGAGGAATTTCGTAGGATTTCATATTCGTAAGTTCACCGGCAGCGTTAACTTTGGCAAAAAATACTCCGTCAACTCCAATTTCTTTTCTGCTTCCATTTGCAAAGTACCCCACTGCCAGCATTTGCTGATCATTGGTTTCTTTCAAGTCAATACTGGCAATATGCCGTTCCGGTAATACCAGTTTTGATTTGGTCATTTCCTGGGTTGCCACATCAAATTTTATCATCTCAAGCGTATAGAGTACAAAACCCTCGTCATCCTTTACACGCTTTTTTTCTCCTTCGTATACTTTCGCAAGTAAATAGGTATTCCCTCTGGAGTCGACGGTGAAGCCGAGTTCATCCATTTTTGCCTCTGTGTAGGGCATTGTATGAGTTTTACCACCTACCAGTTTAAGTCCATTGTCATATCTGAATACAAATAATCCGATTTTATCATAGTTCTTGTCATCGTTTACTTTTTCAGGTTTCAAACGATATCGTACGGTGAACATGGTGGAGTCGAAGGAAGAATTAAGCTGAAACCGGTCACCATATTTTGACATCTCGCCTTCGGCTGTGAGGAGTTTGTACCCCGGGCCGTTGAAATTGCCGATTTTAAAGTCCAGATCCCTTGCGTACAGTTCATTGGTTTTTTTTGACTTGTCATAAATAGAGTAGAGAATGCTGACTTTTTCTTTGCTCTGCACAGCACCTTCGTAAAGATACTTGCCGGGAAAATCTGTGACTTCACGAACGCTGATTTCGCGCATGGTTTTCAAGTCAATTTTCTGTACGAAAATCTTCCCGCCATCAATTTTAAAGGTGAGTAGTGTACTGCCTTGTACAAAATAATTTTTGAATCCATCAATGACATGATACGGTGTGCCGGTTGTTATCCTGAAATCTTTGGCTGTGGATACTGTCTGAGCATCTGCCAACAGTGAAACATGTAGGAGCAGAAAGGTGATCAGCGCCCAAATTGTTTGCTTTTTGGTTTTTTCATGGAGATAGGCTGAAGAGTTAGGTATGACAAATATAAATTAATTCTTAACCAATCTCAATAAGAGAATCTTTTACTATGTCCCGTAGCGAATATTATTTAAAGGTCTGGGACTTAACGGAATCATTTGTTTGGCTGGTTTACTGCCTGTATACTACGGCTGAGCATGGATTTCCTTTTGTTTCCGGCCTGTGTTATTTCTCAAAATCCAGATTGACTGGTTTCGAGTTGCCTTCGTCCTGTTGTTGGTCACCTGAAAAATTTCCTCTACTCTGCTTTTCTGCGATTTCAAACCGTAGGTTATCAAACCAAATCTGTCCTGTACCTTCCAGCAAAGCCCCAAAAGCGATGAATGAAGCATTCAATGGAACGTCTAGCGTTATTTCATATTTTTTCCAGTCAGTATTTCCTTTTATAGGTCGGTCGTGCATGTTGTCAAAGGCAAGCGGCTGTTGTGAACCATACTGATCAACGCGCAGCCAAAGTCCTGCCCAATTCACCACATTTTGCGTTTTAACGAATCCTGACATTTTGATACGCTTTCCCTGAAACTTGCCAGCTTTGCATTTTTGCATTAAGGTGCCAAATCCGGTAATTAAAGAGTCAAGAGATTTTATCGTTGCTGCATTTTTTCCATCCGGTCCTGCTCCTTTGTCGATACCCATTTCATAACTTTTAGGTTGACTTCCAGCTTTGAACCAACCTTGAGGAAGTGAGAAAGACAGTATTGTTATTAATATGCAGGTAGCGACCGATGCTTCCAAAGTTTTACGCATCTAAATTGCTTTTTTGTGAAATCAATTGAGTTTAATTTGATTTCTTGATGAGAACAACAGGCCTGAATCCTATCATTGGGGATGGTTGTTCATATGTCGTTTTGCTTTGGTTATTCACCTCCGAATCGGCAGAAGCCCATGATCCGCCGACAGCTATTCCTCTTTCTGTTATCATTTCGGCCACATTACCATTCATGTTATATAGTCCGATTGAATTAGGAGCAAATGACTGTGTAGGTACAGTATAAGAGTTTTGATCAAATACCGCTTTTGGTGCAGCGGAATGATTGTACTGGCACAAAACACAGCCCTGGTTATTCCGGATGTTTGGCCCGCCCCAGGCATAAGCAACACGGTGGAGCTTACCCTCCGCAGCTCTGATCCACTCAGCTCTGGATGGGAGACGACACTCATACATTAAGCCGTTTTTTGCCTCTTTGTTTGCTTTTGCAGTGAGCCATTTGCAGTATTCAACAGCGCCTTCGTAAGAAATGTTTACTGCCGGATGCAAACTATAATCCGGGCTATTGATGTATGAAATCACGAGCGGTTTATTGCAGCAAACGGCTTCCCATTGCGAACCGGAGGGTCTGATTTTTTTCAGAAGTTCCTCATTTCCGGATGCCGCAACTTCCTGTACGAAGCGATTGTATTGGTAGTTAGCAATTTCGGTTTTTGAAATATAGAACCCTTCAACTTCAGTTTCGTGTCCGTCGATAACAACAGAGCCGGCAGGAACCAACGCGAATTTCTGCTCAAAACACTTGCAGGTATCGAGCGGTTGCTCTTTGCCGGATTTGAATGATAAAAGTCCTATGCCGATAAAAATGGCGAAAGAAATGGAGATTGCTTTTTTCATGGGGTTGTTGGTTAGGTGGTTGCCGATAGTAACGGAATGGAAACCATTTTAGTATTTAGATTAGGAGTAATCTGATTGCTTTAAACTGATTTTACGCATATTTATTTAAACCCGATCTACGGGTGGATATGTAAATGTAGATAAATTTACGAAAGATGCAAGCAATTTCTGAAATGCCTCTTCACATGCCCAGCTCCAGATAGGAAGCCAGGTCAGTGGTGGATTTTATAATGTTTGAAACATCTTTTACTTTGAAAGTGTATTCACCACTTTGAACGATATTCAGCATTTTGAACATTTGTGGGTCCAGCATGTAGATTTTATCGTCTTTTGTAAATAGAACTAGAGCGTGACGACCTGTAGCGCTACAGGTAAAATTGTACGGGTCAAAACTGAATGCTCCGTTGTAGTCAAGTTCAATCAACGATAATACATGCAGATCGGTTAATGGTTTTCCTTCTTCATCAGTGTAGTTGGCCTGAATGTTGATTTTGTTCTGAATCCTGTATATCTGATCGCAGTTATATACTCCGAAGGATGGTATTTTCAATCCTTTAATAATATCAGGATATATATGGCCGGCATCAATGACCTGAGGGCGCAATGTATTGGGTAGGTCAGGCTGACCAATGTTTGCCTGTAATTGTACATTTCCTGATTCGATTGACTGTTTGTTTTGTTGACTGGATTCAATGATAAGCTCGTACCTGAAGTTGTCTGTAGGCATTTTTGCGGCGAACTTCCGGCCAATGCTGACCGTATTCGGATCAGGTATATCATCAAAGGGCGGGAGTTTTTCCATGAAGCTGACGATGGACATGTCAAAATCGCGGGTTGGATTTTTCGGGTGCGGAGTAATGTTTACTATTTTACCGCTGATGGTATCTATAGAAAAGTAAAACCCTAAGTAGTATTGAGGATGTTCCTCCAGGAATTTAATCATTTCCTTTGAAGGGGAATATGCTCTGGCGAATTTGTCTGTAACAATGGTTTGCATACTGTTCTTTTCTTTCCAGGAGGGCTCAATGCTGTTTGTTTGCAGAAGCGATAAAGTAAACACTAACGGATTGCTTTTTTTAGAGCTATGATGGCCTGCTTTTTTCCTTTTATCAATTGTTAGTATGGTTTGTATTTTTGTCCAGCCGGTTCGGTCTCCTTTTAACTGATAATAGGCAATGTCAGGATTTTTTCTGGCAAGTGCATAGTCAATGGTCAGCGATTTTTCATTTCGCAGGGATATCGTTTTACCTTTAGTGCTGCCGTATATTTCAAATATTCCGGAGCTGTTGAAATTGAACTCCTCACTTCCATTGTTATACACCATCGGAATACCCGAATAGGCCATCTCTGCAGCATTCCTGTACTCCTTAAATTCTATCTGTACAGGTGTCGTGACCGTGTCTTTTTCTTCGTTTTGGAATGCATATGCTGGAATGTGAAGCTGTGTTCCTTTATTTCCAATCACAAGCAGGGTGTCATGAAGTGGATTTATTTCGAAAATCAGAGGCCGGATCCTGAATCTTCCGAAGGGTGTGCTGGAGGAGAAGGATGTCGATTTTGTTGCAACCTTTGAAGGGTTGTCATGCCCCGCCTTTTGACGCTGGCAGGAGAGAGATACAATGAGCAGCATGATGCAGAGGTGGTGCTTCATGATATAGGGCTGTTACCGATATCCTATAAACTGAGCAACGCTAAGTTTTATTGTTGTGCCCGCCAACTCGTTTAATTCCAAAGGGTCAAAAAGCAATGGATTACATTTTCCGGTCTAGTAAAATTAGCTGTTTTGAATGTAAGTTGAGTAACATGTAATACATAGCCAAAGGTTACCTGAGTTGAAACCCTGCGTTTCGCATTCCGTATTGTTTTCGCAGAATTTGGTTTGACACAATTCACAATGATCGTGGTTCCAGCCTTTCGGATCTATTTTGAAATATTGCGGATCGAAATGCTGCCCTGTATATTGATGCGTTGCCATGCCCTGTTTGTTCACCAATGCCGGAGTAGGTTGCCATGTCAGGAATGTCCATGTACGGCTTTTGTAAAATGATATCTCGTTTTCAAATTCAGACATCCGCTGTATTTTAGATTTTATTGGTTGGGGAGACGATAGCATCCATTCGGTTTGCGGTGATGCAGCTGTTCTGTTTTATTAAAATATAGATTGTAGTTTTGTGTAGATGGCAGTTATAACCCAGATGATCGCGGGAAAAAATACGATAGCTAAGGTAAAGTAAAGGCCATTTTTGAACATTTTTGGCCCATAGGAGATGCTGGGTTTTACGAAGATTTCTGTCAGCCAGCCTAAGGTGTATCCCAGATTGCATAGAATGGCAAATACTGGTATAAGAATGGGTTCGTAAAAGTCTTCTCCGGGTTCAAGTTTTACAATTCCGGTAGCAGCACTGGTCATAATCAGGATGCTCAGAATTCCGGCAATCAGAACGATAATATTATACAAAATGCGGCGGATTTCCCACCACAGAATAATTTGCAAAAAGTTTCTTTCTGTTGTGTTTACTTTTAGAAGTTTGTCTAGCAGCTGTGACATGTTTTCTGGTGCCGGTTGTTCAGTATCCCTGTGATGCTGTTTTGTTGTTTTTCATTCTGCCAGTTGATTCACGCGAATTATTAAGTTAAAAGCTGTGTGTTTTGCGATGTACAAGATTTGCGACAGGATCAATAACAGGAGATATCAGTATTGAATTTCTATGGATTTGTTATCCATATTTTGTCGGATAGTGGCAGGTATTCCGGCAGTGCAGCTGAACCATACCAGGGCAATATTTCAAAGTCCAGTAGTCCGCAATTTATTGCAGGGTCTGATTGTAAAAGTTCTTTGGCTTCTTCTATCGTTTTGATGTTGTCTAAAATGAATAGGCCTCTGTAGTTTTTGTCGTTTTTTCCAAAGGGTCCGGCTACTATTAATTTACCCTCTTTCACCAATCGTTTCATGTTGTTCATGTGCCCTCTGAATTTTTCGCTGATGAGGGTTTTGTCTTCTGTTTTATAAGACCCGGTTTTTAGCAGAACAAAAAAATAATTTTTCATGCCGAATTCGTCTCCACCCAGTTTTTCTGCCAGAGCTTTGTCGTAATTCGGATTCGAATGTGTGGTGTCACTTTCCGTTTTTGTTTGGGCGGAAGCATGAGCAGAGAGAAGTAGTGTGATCAGGAGAAAGGTGTATTTCATTTTGTCGATATTTTACTGGAGGTGCCGGCAACACACTGATGATACCGTTTTTTGTTGATTAGCATGGAACAGTTCCTGCTGTTATTTTTTTAGTTATCAATCCATCATCCGGATTGTCAAGCAATGCCGGAGTGTAACTCATAGACTCATAAACCCCGTAACGCATCATCTCAGTAATCCAGAGGCTTGTCCTGCAACTTGTACGGAGAGCACATTTCGTGACGAAGTATAAGCGGTCTCAACTTCACTTCCGCACCACCAGATTCCCTCCAACAACAGCGACCACTTCAATCTCCACACCTGCTTCAATAAATCCGCTTTCGCTGCTTGCAGTATACTGGTGTTCGCCAATCTTTACTTTTCCGCTCGGTCGTAATAGGGTAGTGGTGACGC
The DNA here is from genome assembly GCA_046330075.1 of Bacteroidia bacterium. Lineage (GTDB taxonomy): Bacteria > Bacteroidota > Bacteroidia > AKYH767-A > OLB10 > JAJTFW01. Next base: position 85,920 of record JAXLTL010000003.1, read on the forward strand.
CTCTTGCGCCAGGTGTTGGAAGGTCAATGGCGGCACTGTATCCGGCGGCGGAATTCATCTCGTTTGCTAATACCATTTTCTTAAATACCGGACTCTCGGAAAATATTCTGCTTGCAAAAAGAAAGAGGGCCAGAGCTCCTGCCATTCCGGTTAAGACTACCGCCAGCGATTCTGCAAAGGCGTATCCGCTTACACCGCTATAGTCGAGTCCGTCGTTGCGAAGCAGACTGGTCATAAGTCCGAATAGCAGAAGGAGGCCACCGCTGATGCCCGTTAGGCCGAAACCGGGTACCACAAATATCTCCAGCGCAATCAAAATCAAGCCGGCTAATGCAACAAGTATTTCCCAGTTCTGCGCAAGTCCTTCAAGATAGAGAGGGGCGAAATACAATACTGCCGCACCAAGTGCAACCATGAGTGGGAGTCCAATGCCGGGATGTTGCAACTCGTAGTAGAGCCCGCCAAGCATGAGTAATATCAATACACCGCTCACCGCGGGATGCATAAGCCAGCCAATGAAATTGTCGAGCCAGGAAGCTTCAAAGCGAATGATTTTATAGTCGTTGTATCCTGCTTGTTGCAGTACTTCTCGTTCATTTTCGGCGAGGCCGTTGCAGTATCCGTGTAACATCGCTTCAGAAGCTGTTAGTGTAAGTACTTTGCCGGAATCGTTCACACCGGGTACTGCTATTCTTGCGTCTACCATAGCTTCCGCGATGCGTGGATCACGTCCTCTGGCTTCAGCAGTGGATCGCATCATACTGCGCATATAACTTTGGTACTTATCAGGCAGTGCTTCTGCATTTTCAGTGACAACGGTTGCTGCACCGATACTGGCACCTTGTCGCATGTAAATTTTTGTGCAGGCAATAGAGATTAGAGCACCTGCAGAGGCCGCGTTGTTATCGATGAAGACATAAACGGGGATCGGACTGTTCAGAAGTAGCGTGCGGATACTGTCAGCTGCGTCAAGGAGCCCGCCGTAAGTGTTCATATGGATCAAGATCAGATCCGCCTTTGCATCCCGGGCTTCCTGCATGGCACGACTGACCTTGCGGGCAGCACCCGGACTGATTTCTTCTTTAATATCAAATTGATATACAGTTAATTGACCGGACTTCATGCCGGGTTCAGCAAATATGGATACGGTGGGGATTCCTGCCAGCGTTATCAGGAATAAAAGCGTGAATTTCAGGCGTTTCATCGTGTTAATTAATGTGTTGAAAAGAGTGGACGTTCACAGGGCGGGGGTGCACCGCGCAAGACTATACTTGTGTAAAGATATGAATCAGCAAACGATCTCTTTTAACTGGCGAAAAGCAGGAGCTTTCTTCCTGTTTTTCATGGCGTTAACAATAATCACAAAGGCTTCTTCTCCCGATTCCCTGCGTGTTCGGTGGATAAACGGGCAGAAATATGTGCTTCACAAAGTTGCACCAAAGGAGACGTATTCGAGTCTCTCGCGTCGTTATAACGTGTCGGTAGCTGATCTGCAGAAGGCGAATCCGGGTGTTGATGGATTGAAGATCGGACAGATCATCAATATTCCAGCAGTGCCATCGTCAGCAAACGATTCACCTGCCCCAACTGCTTCTCAGGAGGCACCGAAAAAGCCTGCTCCTGCTCCGGTAAAAAATTCTTCAGGTAGTACAATACATACTGTTCAGAAAGGCGAAACCTTGTACCGGATTTCGAAGATGTACAACATGAGTGTTGATGATCTGAAGGCCTTGAATGGGCTTACTTCGAATAACGTTTCCGTTGGTCAGAAACTGAAAGTACAACCCGGTACAGCACAGCCGGGGGTTATAAAGGAAACTCCTCGGGCAGATGAACCTGCACCGCGCCAGGAGCCGGCACCTGAACCCATGAAAGAGCAGGCGCCTCCACCTCCTGTTCCGGTAAAAGTACAGCAGGCACCTCCGGTGAAGGAACCCATACGGGAACCTGTTGAAGCGCCAAAGGAGACGCCCAGACCGGAACCAGTGAAGGAGGAGCCTAAGCCTGTTGCCCCGGAGGAGAGTCCAAAGCCTTCTAACGGCGATGAATTACCGAAAGTTTATAGCAATCCCGGCACCACCCGTACCAGCACGCTCGAGAAAGATCCTAAAACCGGTACTACTGTTGAGAAAATTGTAGAAGTAGGTGTGGCGGCCTGGATGAATGAAGGTGACCTGAATCAGAATAAATTTTATGCGCTGCATCGCACCGCTCCGGTAGGAACGATTATCAAAGTTACCAACCGGATGAATAATAATTCAGTCTTTGTGAAAGTTGTGGGTGTGTTACCCGAAACAGGAGATAACAGCAATGTATTGATCAAAATTACCCAGGCTGCTGCACAACGCATTGGAGCCCTTGATCAGAAATTCACTGCAGAACTAAGTTACGGCATCTCCAAATAGAAACCCAGACGCATTAAAAAAGGAAGGAGCATCATTTTATGCTCCTTCCTTTTTTATTCCCTTTTTCGAATCAATGCATTGAAGACAATAGGATTCATTACCCTGTTTCAGATAATTTGATATCTCAAACTCCGTTCCCGCTGCATGCAGCAACGCGGTAATCTGTATGTTGCATACTGCCATTTCTAAATGCCAATCGAAGAAATCCTTCATCCTCAACCCAAAATAAAACTCAGTTCTTCACCACCCTGCAAGTCGACTGTACCCCTTTGCTATCTGTAAACATCAGCTGATAAATACCGGCGGGATAATTATGGAGATCAATCTCTCCGGAACGCGTTACTTTTACAGGCTGTTGTTTGCCATTAATATCTGTTACAATTGCCTGCTGAATTTCAATTCCTTCAATAGTGATTCGTCCGGCAGTGGGATTTGGATAGGCCTTCACGCTGGAAACAGAAGTTTCGTCAGTACCCACATTTCCTGCGCAGAGGAATGCCATGTATGAGTTTTCTGTCATCCCACCCGGAATGGAAATCTGAAAATTACCAATGGAGGTATTGGCCGTATGTTTCCCTCCAAGGAAAAAGCAATCGTTTGCAATGACAACAATATCGTTGATGGGCGATTGTTGGGTTTGTCCGACATCCCAAACTGTCGTGTAGCCGGTGGTGATTCGCTATACATGAGGCGTATTGAAAGCACCATCTCCCATAATGTAATAATGTCCGTTATTGTCTGGTATGATGGCTTTCAGCTTCGAAGCCGCACCATTGATGAGGATCGAATCGCAGAGCAGCACCTGGCCGGTGGCCGCATCGAGCTTATAGAGATATCCGTTCGGGAAATTTGATTTTGTAACACTGCCAACGGTCACACTGCCAAATAATGCATAAAAGTTGCCATATACATTTCCAGCATTGTCGAGATAAATACGGAACGTCTCAGCAAGTGAAGCCGAAACCGTAGTTGTCCAGAGCGTATTGAAGGAATTGTCGAACTTAATGATTTTATTACCTCCCTGTACAATGATATTGTTACTGGCATCAATCTGAATATTATGATATTTTGGATTCATAAGATTGCCATTCAGCATACCGTAGGCAGATTGGTCTGGATTGCCGTTTGCAGGGTCGATTTTGTAGATGGAATTATCGCCCTGGTTAATCACCGGAATATTCTGATTATTGATCGCGATAGAGTAGATAGTAGCCGGATATCCCTGCGCCCATAGTACATTACCTGCAGCATCGTACTTGACAACGAAACCGATCGAACCTGCAGAAATATTGGTGCTGCCGAAGGTGGCTGTGGCAAAGGCAGGAATTGAACCACATAAATAAATGTCGTCGTTCTGATCTACAGCAACATCATAGGCAATGTCGCTGGTAGGCATTGACGTTCCGCCTTGCCTGATCCAGTAAACTGCACCGTATTGATCAACTTTCCCGATAAAGGCACCACCTGCTCCGGCCGGAGCGGATGCAAATACAAATTGTAATGCATCACTGTGTGAACCACAGAAATAGAAGTTGCCGTTTCCATCTTTATCCACTCCCAGAATCTGGTTGTTCTGAGCGCCTCCGAGATTCGATATTACAGTTGGATAGGTGGGTTGTGCGTACGTGAATCCAGCGGTCAGCAGCAATAAAATCAATGTGTAGAGTTGTTTCATTTTTTCTTAGTTAATGAGTGTAAAGATCGGTATCTGGCTGTAGCGGTCATATACCCTCCGGTGGGTATTTTGACACATTTGAAGTGCTGCCTCTCTCCGGAACATATGCCAAACTCCTCGCTATACATTCACCTAATACTTCGAACTACTAACTTCAACTCTTAAGCATTATCCCTTTTCGAGCGAAATTTAAACCTTGACTTCAAATTTTTAACTTTAAATCCTGAGGTTCTACGAGGCAAGCTCGGAGCTAGTCCTTCGGTCACTCAGAACCGCATTTTCAGAATGACAATACGGGATCGGCTTCGCCTCAACCTTAAATCTTAAACAACAAAAAAGCCCGGCATCGCCGGGCTTTTTTGTTTAGTTATTGTTTTGCAACGTTATCTTTCGTGTAACTGTCTTTTCATTTCCGGGGGAGGATACAGTAAGCAGATAGACACCGCTGGCGAGGTGCGACAGGTCCATGTCTTTCTTGAAATCTCCGCTGACGTTTTTCGCAGTGTACGAATACACTTCTTTGCCCAGGGGATTGGTGACAGTAATTACATAATCTGCTGCTCCTGTAGCATGGAAACTGGTGGCGAACTGTCCGGTTGTCGGATTGGGGAAGATGTCCAATGCGTCGTTGGCGAACAGATCAGGCAGAGCGGTGGCACAGGTGTCGAGGGCTGTAACCGGTGTTCTTCCGGTATTGCAGGTGATTTCTGTGAAATCCCAGAAATAGAAGAAGTAATAATAGCCCGGCGACCCTGCGTTACTGTTGGTGATGTTCACACAGGAACTGGTGTAGGGATAAACAGCGCCAGAGTTGTTACGGTAAAGATCAACGAGTCCGCGGCATTTAATGAAGTAGTTGGAACCGGGATAGAGGGTGAAGTTTACATTCACCGTAGTCGCGTTGGAACCCGATGCAGGAATAAACACTGTAGTGTCAGCATATACGTTACCTTGCCCGTCGATAATCTCGATGGTACGGTTGCCGGCAGAATTGGAGTATACCTGGAAAGAGTTAAGTACGATCGGACATAGTACATCGAAGTAAAGTCCGCGGATATCATTGGCAGTAAAAAAGGCTCCCGCTCCGATTCCGTTACTGGCCGCTCCAACGAAATCACTGATGCCCGGAGGGAACTCTTCGTCCACATACCAGGTAGTGGTGGTGGTAATGTTGGTGTTAAAGGTAGAACCTGTGTTGACAATATTGCCGCCGCCAGGTGCATCCCACCAGCGTAGTGTTCCGGTTCCTGATCCTGATGCCGTGAGAGATACCGGACCTGCCCCACAACGGGTAGCACCTACTGTAGTTGGGTCGGGACTTGAACTGGCTGCCACGTTGATATAGTCAGTGTAGGTTTTGGTATCGGTGCCGTTTGCATTCGTTGATGTGAGCGTTACAGGATAGATACCGGGTGTGTTGTAGTATACAAGCGGGTTTTGCAACGTTGAGCTGGATGGGCTTCCTCCGGGGAACGACCACGACCAGGATGTAGGCTGACCGGCTGAGTAATCAGAGAATTGAATCGCAGCACCCGGACAAGTAATGTTCAGGTCTGACCCGAAAGCAGTGGAGGGAGGATAGGATCCCGGCTGATACAGATCCGATTCCCAGATTCCGCGACCGTAAGAAGATGCACGCAGTTTCTGAGTAGGAGCAAAGTATTCAATCTGTGTCACAATAACATTCGGAAGCCCGGTGCTGAAGGGTTGCCAGATATTCAATGTTGCGTCTTTGTAGAAAACACCAACGTCTGTTCCAATATATAATTCGTCGTTTGAGTTGTCCATGTAGTGAACACAGTTCACCGGAATGTTCGGAATGGATGCAGACAGGTTTATCCAGGTTAAGCCCTGATCGTTCGTCTGAAATATCTTATTGGTGTTGGTAAATCCGCTGTAGGTTATCCATGCTTTATTGGCATCGGTATTACTGCAGGCAATGTCTGAAATTCTTCCTGGAGGCATGGTGGTGATGGTCGTCCATGTAGTCCCGCCGTTGGTAGTCTTGTAAAGATTCCCCGATTTGGCTACCCAGATGACCTGATTGTTTGCCGGAGATACAGCAAAAGCATCAATCGTGGCGGAGTTGGAATAGGTGCTGATCTTGGTCCAGCTTGTTCCTCCATTCGTGCTTCTCCACATGTTTACGAAGCCAGCGTAGATAGTTCCTGCTGTAACCGGATCCTGACTCCAGGGTGTAACCCATGCTCCGGTTTCATTGATATTTCCTACCGCACTCGACCAGGAATTCCCTCCATTGGTACTTCTGTTGAGTGATCCTTCGTACTGTGATCCCCACATATTGTTGTTGTTCGACCAGTCAATGAAGCAGAGCATTCCGTCGCCGCCCATGGTCTGATTCCAGGTGCCGTTGTAAAGATTGGTTCCGTTGTCCTGCCAGCCTTGAATTAACAAATTGGCAGTCGTTGTTGATTGTCCGAAACCATACATCTGTGCAATCTGTAATCCGTCACTCAGGTCTGTCCAGGTAGTACCGCCATTGGTGGATTTAAAAAGTCCTCCGTCGTTGGCTGCATAAAGTGTCGTGCCGCTGGTGTAGTAGAGATCATGATTGTCGGCATGAATATAGGCAGCGCCGGATCCGGTCCAGTGGGCAATGATGCTGAAAGAAGTTCCTCCGTTGGTCGATTTCCAGACGTTTACACCACCTACAGCAATTTCATTTGCATTGGTGGGTGATGCGTCAAAGGCAAGATCATACCAGCCTTGTCCACCTTCTGTGGTGTTATTACCCGCACTTGCCCAGCCGAGAATATTGGATGGACTGGTGCTTTGCTTGGTAAAACTGGCGCCACTGTTGGTGGAACGGTAGATTCCTTCAAATCCATAATCAGTAGCAGCTTTGGCACTCAGCACGTAAACAATGGTTGGATCTGCTTCACTAACGGCAATGGCCATCCGTGATAAATTGGTGGCAGTTGCAAAGGCGGATGTAATCTTGGTCCAGCTTTGACCGTTGTTGGTGGAACGGTAAAATTCGGTTCCTGCTGCATATACGGTATTAGGATCTCCGGGTTTGAATTCAATGTCCTTGAAACTGCCGCTTTGCACGTTGGTAAAAGTAGCACCTCCATCCGTACTGCGCATAATGCCTGCAGAGGTGGCTACGATGAGCGTGCTGGTATTGTTTGGGTCGATGAGAATTTTGCTCATCTGACGGGTGTTTGCAGCAAAATAGGATAGGCCGGTAGGGTTCCAGGTGGCACCCCCATCGGTCGATTTCAGAAGTCCAACCGTGTAAGTGTCGCCGGCATCACCATCACCTGTGGCCAGATACATGACCTGTGTGTTGGTTGGATCAATTGCAATGTCGGTGCAGCCGATCACCTGTGCCAGGTGATCAGTATTGGTTGCCCAGGTAAGACCGCCATCAGTCGATTTCCATAATCCGCCTGCAGGAGAACATACGTAAATTGTGTTGGGGTCGGTTGGATCTACCCGGACAGCATTTAATCGTCCTGCACCACCGCCACTTGGAATCTGTGAAGTCGGACCAATCAATGTCCAGTTACCGGCACTGAAGGTCTTGTACTGTTCCATGTATTTCGCATTTTCCCGATAGGCTAATGCCGGGTCGAAACGCTCTCCATTGGGTCCCACACGTGGTGCCATGAACCATTCCCAGCGCTTGTATTGGGAGAATCCCGGAACTTCGAGTTCTTCTTCGCTTACGCCTTCACCTTTCTGACGCTCCAGTTTGCGCTTTAAACGCTCAATCTGGCGGTCTTTCTTGATATAATATTTGTTGAATGCTCTCTGGACATCCGTAAACCTGACATCCGGATTCTGCATCATCTCCACCCAGTTTTGAGCTTGTAGGGTGTTTGTTGTCAGGAAGATAAGGAAAAACATCTTCCACATTAATCGTAGGGTAGTTTGCATAGATTTGGTTGTGTGGTTCAAATATAAACGTTACAGGGTTAACCTCAAAGCAGAATGTAAATTAGCAGGATTTACCCATCGGATTACATTGGAATCTGTGATAAATACTAGAAAAAGCTACAAGCTACAGGCTGCAAAGCTACAGGCTGCAAGGTTACAGGCTGCAAGGCTACAGGCAGCAAAGCTTCAGGCTACAGGCTGCAAAGCTACAGGCAGCAAGACTACAGGCTGCAAGGCTACAAAGGCTGCAAGGCTACAAAGGCTGCAAGGCTTCAGGCTGCAAGGCTACAACATATAACATATAACCTATAACCTATAACCTATAACTTATAACCTTAAACCTTAAACCTTAAACCTTAAACAAAAAAACCTTGCCGAAAGGCAAGGTTTTTTTTCTATGAAGATCTTCTTTTTAGTTCCGCTGTTAACAGCGACAATTCTCGTCCCGTTTGACCTGCAATGGAAGTGTTCTCCTGCGCTCTTCGTGTCAGATATGGGAGAACAGCGGATACCGGACCGTAAGGCACATACTTGGCAACATTATAACCTGCTTTCGCAAGATTGAAACTGATGTGATCACTCATGCCCAGCAGTTGTGAAAAGTAGATGCGCTGATCGTCGGGAGCTATTCCTTTCTCAGCCATCAGCCTGGTGAGTAATAAACTCGAGTCTTCGTTATGCGTTCCGGCGCAAATTGAAATGCGATCGATATGATCCACGCAAAAACGTAACGCATCGTTGTATTCTTTGTCGCTGGATGCTTTGTCGGGATTGATGGGGGAGGGATAGCCTTTTTCTTTTGCACGCTCTCTTTCTTTTTCCATATATGCACCTCTTACCAGCTTCATGCCGAGAAAATACTCTCCGGCTTCTGCTTTTTCCCAGGCGTGTTTCAGATATTCAACGCGGTCATGTCGATAGAGCTGAATGGTATTGTAGATCAGACAGGCTTGCGTATTGTATCGCTCCATCATAGAGGTGGCGAGTTCATCAATCGCCGGCTGAATCCAGGTTTCCTCAGCGTCAATGAAAACACGTACATTGAGTTTGTAGCCTTCTTCACAGATCCGGCGGACCCGGTCACGTATCCTGCTGTATTCTGCAGCTTCTTCGGATGTCAGCGGAGCTTTCGCACTGACTTTTTCAAGGAGCGCGAACCGTGCAAGTCCTGTTACTTTAAAGACAGAGAACGGGATGTATTTATCACCGGCAGCACGTCGTACGGTGGCGAGAATTTCTTCACAACTATGATCGAATTCTACCTCTTCCTCCTTGCCTTCAACCGAGTAGTCGAGGATAGAGCCAACTCCCAGTTCACCCATGCGACGAATCACATATGAACATTCGTTGATATCTTCTCCTCCGCAGAAATGACGGAAAATGGTCATCTTGATCAGCGACTTGATGGGGAGATGATATTTGAGAGAGAGATTGGCGAGTGAACTGCCGTAATTTACCAGCGTGGGGTAACTGATCGCTTTAAAAAGCCAGTATGCCCGCTTGATTTCCCGTTCGCTGCGGAAAGCGAATGAGTTTTCCAGATTGTCGAAGGAGACCTTCGGAGGGGATTCCATAAGCACGCCCAAAGATAATCACAACATCAAACTTATGAAAATGACCAGGATTATGTTTTTAATCATACGTTTTCCTACCTTGTTGTGGTTCAATGCGTAAATTTGCACATGCCGGAATCTGGTTTTTATTGATTCACGGCAGGAGTTAATTTCACGAATATGGAAACTGTCGTTCAGTCGTTATTCGACCATCGCATTATTACCGGTACGGGAGCATTGAAGGCGTTGGAGTCGCAACTTCAGATGCTAGATGATCGGCGCCTGGCGGTTCTCTGCGATGAGCATACTTTCCGGCATTGTTATCCTGTTCTGTTGAAGGAAATTCCTCTTCTGAAGGATGCTGCGGTGATTACTGTTCCCGCCGGAGAGGAGCATAAAACGATCGGTCAGGCTGTTCATGTCTGGACGGAACTTACCCGCCTCCAAATGGGTCGAAACGATATCGTGTTGAATCTCGGAGGTGGTGTAATCACAGATCTGGGTGGTTTTGCAGCCGCGAATTACCTGCGGGGAATTCCATTTATTCAAATTCCTACCAGCCTGCTGGCAATGGTGGATGCGTCGCTTGGCGGGAAAACCGGAGTGGACCTGAATCATGCGAAAAACAGAGTGGGGGTTGTGGCTTTTCCGATGGCCGTTTATTGCTGGCCGGGATTCCTGCATACGTTGCCTGCTTTGGAATGGGAAAGTGCCTGTGGTGAGGTGCTGAAGCATGCTTTGCTTGCCGGTGATGCATTGTGGTCACATTTTACCGGACATGGACTCGGTACTGCAAGTGTTGTGTCGAAACTGGATCAGCTGCAACAGGTGAAACTGGAGGTGGTGTCAGCTGACCCGCATGAAAAAGGCAGGAGAAAAGTGCTCAATTTCGGTCATACCATGGGTCATGCCCTGGAAAGCGAATCTTTGGCGGCTGGCCGACAACTTCCACATGGGTTTGCTGTCGCCTGGGGAATGATTATGGAATTGGAAATTGCTGCGTTGAAGGGCATCATGAGTGATGTGCTCTCAGCTGAACTGAAGGGCAGGCTGCATGCGTTGATGGTGTTGCCGGATATCTCCGGATTGCCTGTGAATCATCTGATGGATTGGGTGATGCTGGATAAAAAAAATGACCATCAGAAAGTAATGATGAGCCTGATTTCTTCTGTTGGTCATCCTTTATGGAACATCGAAGTGGAGCCTTCTCTTATCCGGTCCGTCTTCCAAAAATATGTTCAGGAATGAAGTCAATGGCTGTTGTTATTTCCATACCTGCCGGCCCGCTGATGGGCACGGTTCAGCTTCCAGCCTCTAAAAGTTTATCGAATCGCCTGCTTACAATCCGTAGCCTCAGCGCTGTTAAATGGCCTATTGATCATCTTTCGGAGGCAGATGATACAAGAGTGCTGAATGAACTTTTGGAGCATCCTGCGCATATGGAGGATGCAGGAGCGGGAGGTACTACCTTTCGCTTTTTACTGGCAGTGCGCGCACTGCAGCAGCATCGCGGAGTCATCACAGGTTCACCCGCGTTATTGGAACGTCCGGTTCATTTGCTGGTGGAAGCATTGCGGGAAATGGGGGCTGCTATCGATTACCTTGGAAAGGAGGGCTTTCCTCCGCTGCAGCTGAATGGCGGAGAACTGATTGGGGGCCGTTATTCGATGGATGCAGGTGTGAGCAGTCAGTTTCTTTCGGCTTTAATGATGATTGGTCCCTGTTTGCCGGGCGGACTCATCCTTGAAACGGCCGGTACCAGAGTTTCATCTGCTTATGTGGAGATGACGGCATCCGTGATGCGTAACTGTGGCGTACAGGTGGAGACAGGCGAACATGTCATCGTTATTCCGGAGTCGGCTTATCAGCCGGTTCACGTTACGGTAAGTGCCGATTGGTCAGCTGCAGTTTTTATTTATGCATGGGCAGCCTTGCGTCCGGGTTCAGAGATATTTTTACCACTGCTCAAAGTGAGGGATGCTCAGGGAGATGCCAGAACGGCAGGTTGGATGGAAGAGTGGGGAGTGGAGACGATGCAGGAGGAGAACGGCCTTCGAATCGTTTCTTCGGGTATCCCTCAACGTGAGTTTGAATATGATTTTCTGAATACACCTGATCTGGCACAGGCTTTTGCCGTAATGGCTGCCCTGTCAGGGCGTACGTTGGAAATTACCGGACTTTCAACACTCAGGAATAAAGAAACAGACCGGCTGAAGGCATTGTATCAGGAGCTGTCGGCTGTGGGTGTGCAGGTTGAAATTACCAACGAAAGGATCCGTGTTTCAGGTGTTGCAGATCCTGTAAAAATCCGGAACCGCGTTTTTCCTTCGTATCAGGATCACCGAATGGTAATGGCGCTGTCGTTGCTGGCGTCTTCAGGGGAAGAGGTAGTGCTGGATGATTCCGGACAGGTGTCGAAATCATTCCCCGGTTATTTCAGGGAGATAGAGCGGCTGGGAGCAAAAATTGTTCAGCGGTAATAAGCTGCCAGTGCTTCAGCACAGCGCTCTCCATCCATCGCTGCAGAGATAATTCCTCCGGCATAGCCTGCACCTTCTGCGCAGGGAAACAATCCGCTGATCTGCGGATGCATGCAGGTGACTTTGTCGCGGGGAATCCTCACCGGAGAAGAGGTCCTCGACTCCGTAGCAATGAGCATGGCTTCGCGTGTATAGTAGCCTTTCATCTTCTTTCCGAAATCCATCAGTCCTTTCTGCAGAGCGGCCGCAACCACAGGAGGTAATACTTCCCAGAGGGAAACTGCACTAACGCCTGGCACATACGAAACAGGTTGCAGGGAGGCAGGACTTTTCTTTTCACAGAAATCAGTCATGCGCTGCGCCGGTGCTTTGAGTGCTCCTCCTCCGGCTTCGAAACACAGACGTTCCACCGCCGACTGAAATTCCATCGCTGCAAGGGGGCCCTGTGTATTGAATGCCCCGAAATCTTCTCCGCCAACGCTCACCACCATGCCTGAGTTGGCAAAGGAATTGTTGCGTCTGGAAGGCGACCATCCGTTTACAACAATTTCCCCGGGAGCTGTGGCAGCGGGTGCAATAATACCGCCCGGACACATACAAAAGCTGTACACTCCACGGTTGTTGTATTGACCGCTCAAACTATACGATGCTGCAGGCAGATACGGCGAGCGTACATCACAATGGTATTGAACGTTGTCAATCAGTTGCTGCGGATGTTCGATGCGAACACCCAGCGCGAAATCTTTTTGCTCTATCAGAATTCCCTGTCGATGTAACATCCTGAATACATCGCGGGCTGAATGACCGGTCGCAAGGATGACTGCGCGTGCGTTCATGCGGAGCCGAAGCTGTTGTTCTCCGGTATGAACCCATACACCGTGAAGTTGTTGGCTATGGTCAAAGATGAGTTCGTCTAAACGTGTATTGAAATGAACTTCCCCACCGCAGGCAATGATCTGCTCCCGCATATTGGTCACGATTCCCGGGAGTTTGTTGGTACCGATATGCGGATGTGCGTCGATGGTAATTGAAGGATCAGCGCTAAAGTGCACGAAGGTTTCCAGCGCGCGGGGGATGTTGCCGCGCTTGTCAGAACGGGTGTAAAGTTTACCGTCGGAATACGTTCCTGCTCCTCCTTCTCCGAAACAATAGTTGGAGTCCGGGTCAACCACGCCATTGCGGTTGATGGCCGCAAGATCGCGTCGGCGGCTGCGCACATCCTTGCCCCGTTCAATGACAACCGGCTTTATGCCAAGCTCGATGAGACGCAGGGCAGCGAAGAGTCCTGCAGGACCTGAACCAATGACAAGTGCCGGTTCTGCAGTGCTTACATCTTTGAAATCGCGGGGGTGGACACTAGTTTTCGGTAAGTCCTCGCCGATAGCTACATCGAAAAACAGTCTGACTTTAACCTGCCTCGAACGGGCATCAATGGATCGTTTGGCTAATCTGAAATCACGGATGTCGTTCTCCGCTACATTCAGCGAGCGAGCAATGAGTTTCCTGAATTGTTCCCCGCCGGCGGCCTCTTCCGGCTGCAAAACGAGTTCGGTGCGGTGTATCATGAACCGGTTGACGCTCCTCCGGAGAGGAAATGTTATTCGAAGGTAAGTGAAAGAGACCAGATACGCGACCGGAGAGCACCAAATGTTGAAGAATAAACGGTGGGGTCGGCAACGAGTACATTCGGGATACCCTGAAACATTTTTATTTCAGGTGCGAATTTGAAGAGAGGAAGATAGAGATCCATACCAACTCCAACCGTATAACCGTAGTCTCTTCTGTTGAGCTTTACCAGCTCGTCGCTGTTCTCTACTTTGGCCTGCGATACAAGGTCGATCATGTATTTGAATCCTCCGATCACATAAAAACGGTAGTTGTTGACCCGGTTCGATTTGAACTTGAGTTCAATAGGGAAGGTGAGGAAGGTCGATTCCACTTTCTTCACAACTACATCGGTAGCTCCAACCTTGGTGGTCATTTTGTAAATCAGATCCCGCTGTGAAAAAGCCAGGTCAGGAACAAACCGCAAGTCGAAGTTGTTGCCAAGGTGCAGGTTGGAGATGATGCCCAGATTAAATCCGGGTTGACCGTCTGCTTCCACATGCAATACACTGTCTGAGGCGTAAAAATCTCCTGCTCTCTCAAGCCTGAAATCAGTGTTATTCATGCCCAGCATAAATCCGAAATGAATCCACTGCTTGTCGTATTTCTCCAGGTTTTTCACCTTGATACGCTGCGCATAGCACTGCGCTCCTGAAAGGAAAATCAGGAGTGTTGCTAACAGGATGCGAAGCAGATGTTTCATTTTGTGGCGGTGTAGATACTGGCAATTCCAAACGTGAGGGTTTGATTTTTCGTATCTCTGAACCCGGTTTTTGTAAGTATTTCGAGGAATTTTTTGCCATAGGGGAATACCGATACTGATTCCGGCAGATATTCGTAGGCAGATCGTTCGCTGGAGATAAGTTGGCCGATTTTTGGCATCACCTTGAATGAGTAAAAATTGTAGAATTGCTTGACAGGAAACTGTGTGGGCTGTGAAAATTCGAGGATAACTACTTTGCCTCCCGGACGCAGTACCCGGTACATCTCAGCCAGACCCCGCTCCAGGTTTTCAAAATTGCGGACGCCAAAGGCTACCGTGATTGCATCAAAATGGTTGTCGGGAAACTGGATGGATTCAGAGTCGCCTTGCTCGAGCCGGATAATACCCTGATATCCTTTGGCCATCACTTTGTGCCTGCCAATATCGATCATCTTGTTGGAGATGTCAATGCCGATGATTTCCTTCGGCTTAAGGCGCATACTTTCAATGGCAAGGTCAGCAGTGCCGGTGGCAATGTCAAGGATACGTTGCGGTTGAAGCTCGATGAGGTTGTTGATGGCTTTCTTCCTCCAGCTGCGGTCAATGCCTGCCGAAAGTACACGGTTCAGCAGGTCGTAGCGGGTGGCGATGCTGTCAAACATCTCTTCCACACGTTCGCGCTTGCTGGCGCCTTTGTAACGTTGAGGGATTACCGTCATATTGCAAGACCTGTTGCTTCCTGTTGTAATTGTTCTTTATCTACGGGTACTACACCTACTTTTTCGCACACCAGTCCGCCGGCGAGGTTGGCCAGTGAAGCCATCGTTTTGGGTTTTAATCCGAGTGCCAGACACAGCGAGGCAACGCTGATCACTGTATCTCCGGCTCCGGATACATCACTGATGTTCCGGATGTGTGCAGGGATAATTTCTGATTGACCGTTCCGGCTGATGAACACTCCGGCTTCGGATAAGGTCACCATCAGGGTATCGATCGATTGGGAGGTCCTGAATTGCTCGGTAGCCTGCTGCAGTTTTTCTGCACTGGTTTTGTCGAGGTCGATTTTTAAGCCGGCTTTCAGTTCCGCCAGATTAGGCTTGAAAAGGGAAACACCTTTATAAGCCATAAAGTTTTTCTTCTTCGGATCCACTGCCGTGGGAATTTGGCGTTTACGGCATGCATCGATGATAGCACCAACAAGCTCCTCACTCAATACACCTTTGTCGTAATCTTCAAAAATAACTACAGCGGGCCGGTGCTCATCCAGCATGGATTCTATTCGGTTGCGAAGTTGTTCGCGGCTTTTTACATCCAGATCTTCAGTGATTTCATCGTCAACGCGCAGCAATTGATGGTTATTGCCAATTACCCGGGTTTTGACGGTGGTGACACGGTTTTCGCAGGGGAGCATGCCCGAAGTGTTCATGGATAACTCCTGCATCAGTGTCAGAAGCTCTTCTCCCATGCGATCGTCGCCGATAACACTGCAAAGCAAAGGTACAGCACCCATCGCCTGTACATTGATGGCCACATTGGCTGCACCGCCTAAACGGCTTTCGCGTTTCTGTACGGCCACAATGGGAACAGGCGCTTCAGGGGAGATGCGGTCAACCTTACCCCAGAGGTATGCATCTACCATCACATCTCCAATGATCATGACCTTCAGGCCATTGAAGGCGTTAAATAATTCCTGTACAGATGAAAACGGACTCAAGACGATTCAATTTTTCAGAGGCGCAAAGGTAGTGAATCCCAATAAATATTGAATTGTGCGTTTTCTAATGAAAGGCATTGGTTTACAGTATTGTAAGCCAGCCGATGGCCAAAAGTAAAATACAACTCTATCAAGGTTATTTTTTAAGGTGTCTAATGGAATTGAATGGCGTGTTGAGTCTGCCGGACCAACTCATCACTTTTTTTTCTTGTACTGGCCACTTCAGCATAATGGGAACTTCCGTCGCTGAATTTGAAAACGATGATGGGTCTGAGTAAATGACCATAATGGCGATAGGAAAAAAATAATAACCAAAAATACGTTGGTTGTATATTGAATTCCTGAATATAACAATCTTGTATCTGATGAATCGGAATACTCCTTTTAACTTTCTTCTTGCCCCATAATTTTCGTGAGCAAAGGTCCAGATGTGTAGATGTTAATTCGATCCCTTCAATGGATGAATTTCTCCATATTAACAAGAGGTCATAAAAGATGAATACGATAAAATAGGCTGTATCCCTGCTGAGATTTAAAAGCAAAAGGATCAGGATCCCGATCAGGAAAAGTTGGGTTAAAATTGCATTAATGACCGAAGGCCAATACGTGAAGACAGGATCCGGGCGATTTTGCAAGTTGCGTTCTGCTTTATTTTACAAGCCGATGTGCAAATTACTTATAATTTTTCTATCTGCTTCTAACGCTGCTAACCACTGACAGAAAAAGCGATGGATTTATTGCAGCTTCGCCAGACTCTCTTTCATTCTGCGCAACGCCTCGGTCAACACTTCATCCGATGTGGCAAAACTGAGTCGGATGCAGTTATTGTCACCAAAGGCTTCTCCGGTAACACAGGAAACTTTGGCGTCCTGCAATAGATACATGCAAAGATCAGTGGCATTTTTCACAGTGGTGGTGCCGTCTGATTTCCCAAAGAAATAGGTGACGTCCGGAAAAATGTAAAACGCACCGGCGGGTTTGTTGAATTTCCAGCCCGGAATCTCCTTCATCAGTCCCAGTACCAGATCGCGTCGACGAAGGAAACTCTCACGCATATAGGCATATTGGCTCCAGTCAGTACTGACAGCTTTTACAGCTCCTTTCTGAGCAATGGAACAGGCTCCTGAGGTGAATTGTCCCTGCATCTTGTCGCAGGCTTTTGCTACGGCAAGGGGCGCGCCGATATAACCAATCCTCCAGCCGGTCATGGCGTATCCTTTGGATACACCATTCACGATAATCACCCGATCCTTGATATGACTGAACTGTGCTATGCTTTCGTGTTTTCCGGTAAAAGTGATGTGCTCGTAAATTTCGTCGGCGAGGATCCAGATGTCAGGATATTCGCTGAATAAATCGGCCATCGCTTTCAATTCGTCCTTACTGAAAATAGTACCGGTGGGATTGCAGGGCGATGAAAAGATAAAGAGTTTCGTTTTGGGTGTGATGGCTGCACGAATCTGTTCGATCGTAGGCTTGAAATCGGTATCGACCGTGGTGGGGAGTACTACCGGATTTCCTTCAGCCAGCTGAACAATTTGCCCATAGCTGACCCAGTACGGCGCGGGAATGATTACTTCGTCGCCGGGATCAACCAGGCTGAAAACTACATTGGCGATACTTTGTTTGGCGCCCGTAGAAACAACAATCTGTTCGGGTGTATAGTCGAGGTTATTCTCCCGCTTGAATTTTTCACTGATGGCTTTGCGCAGATCAGGATAACCGGAGATGGGAGGGTAATGTGTAAAGCCATCGTCCATTGCTTTTTTTGCTGCATCGCGGATATCCTCGGGCGTTATAAAGTCGGGCTCTCCTAAACTTAAACTGATGATATCATGTCCTTGTTCTTTAAGTTCCCTGCTTAAACGTGCCATCGCAATGGTTGCCGATTCTTCCAGTTGGTTGACACGTTTAGATAGATTATTCATTGCTGAAGGGTTCAGAATTTTGAAACGCAAAACTATACAAAAAGGTTATAGTGTAAATGCTTGTTAATCAATGCTTAATAATTTCTGTCGGGAACAATCAAGGCAATCGCAATCTTTCAGCAGCCTCCGGCGTTAATCAGCGGAGGAACCCACCCTTCAACAACCGGTTCCGAACACCTATTTTCCGATATTTGCAAACCACTCAACCTCATGAACACTCCCCAGGGAATTATTGACTTCCTCGTTTACCTCGCACCTTCGCTGCTGGTGTTTGTTACGGCCTGGTTTCTGATTAAAAAGTTCTTTGATCGGGAAACGGGCCTGAAAATTATGGATATCCGTGCCGGACAAGCAAAAGATCTGCTGCCGTTGCGCTTGCAGGCGTACGAGCGATTCGCTTTGTATCTTGAACGGATTTCTCCAAATGTGATGCTGCTGAGTCTTTACGAGAGCGGACTTACAGTAACGGAGTTTAAAATCCGCCTGCAGGAGACAATCCGCGGTGAGTTTGAACATAACTTCGCCCAGCAGATTTATATCACGCCGGCTTTGTGGACGGTAATCCGCAATGCCAAGGAAGAAGTCATCCGCGTCATCAATACTGCTGCTTCAACCCTCGATCCGGAAGCGCCTGCTTATTTACTCAGTCAGAAAATTTTTGATGCCATGCTGGAGAAGGAAGAATTTCCCACCCAGCGGGCATTGAGTATTCTGAAGGCTGAAGTCGGACAATTATTCTGATACCTTGTATGGCTACCTCTGATACCACCCGCAAAATCGCGACCGATTCCGGCATAGAAATCGACCGGATTTATTCCACTCCCGTCGACCTGAAAGAAGATGCAGGCAAATTCCCGTTTACCCGTGGCGTTCAGCCGGATATGTACCGCGGGAAACTGTGGACCATGCGTCAGTATGCCGGGTTTTCTACCGCAGAGGAAAGCAACGAGCGCTATCACTTTCTGCTCAGGCAAGGAACAACTGGCTTGTCTGTGGCTTTCGATCTCCCGACACAAATCGGATATGATTCCGATCATGCTTTATCGGAGGGAGAGGTAGGAAAGGCGGGTGTTGCGATCGATACGTTGGCCGACATGGAAATTCTTTTCAATGGCATTGAGCTGGAAAAAATTACCACCTCAATGACCATCAATGCCACTGCATCCACGTTACTCTGTATGTACATGGCTTTGGCCAGGAAACAAGGTGCTAACCTGCAGAATATTTCCGGAACCATACAGAATGATATTCTAAAAGAATATGCGGCGCGCGGCACCTATATCTATCCTCCGAAGCCGAGCATGAAAATCATCACAGATATTTTTGCATATTGCTCTAAAGAACTCCCGAAGTGGAATACTATTTCAGTGTCGGGTTACCATATCCGTGAAGCAGGTGCCAATGCCGTACAGGAACTGGCCTTTACATTGGCCGATGGCAAAGCGTATCTGCAGGCTGCAATTGATCAGGGGCTCGATATCAATGTATTTGCAAAACGTATTTCGTTCTTCTTCAATGCTCACAACAATCTTTTTGAGGAAGTTGCAAAATTCAGGGCAGCCCGCAGAATGTGGGCACAGATAACGAAGGAGTTAGGGGCAACGGATCCAAGAGCGCAAATGCTGCGTTTTCATACCCAAACGGGTGGATCAACGCTGACCGCACAGCAACCGCACAACAATATTATTCGGGTTACGATTCAGGCGCTGGCTGCCGTCATGGGCGGAACCCAGTCGTTGCATACCAATGGTTTTGATGAGGCTCTTGCTCTGCCAACCGAAGAGGCTGCGCGCATCGCTTTGCGGACCCAGCAGATTGTCGCACACGAAAGTGGTGCCGTACAAACCGTTGATCCGCTGGGAGGCAGTTATTATGTGGAATGGCTTACCAGCGAAGTGGAACAGAAAGCCTGGGAGTATATCCGCCGGATCGATGAAATGGGAGGAGCTGTCGCTGCAATTGAACAGGGATTTATTCAGCGTGAAATAGCTGATTCAGCATACTCGTATCAGAAGGACATTGAATCGGGAGAAAAAGTAATTGTTGGAGTGAACAAATTCACCATTCAGGAACCTCCTTTCGATGATATTTTTACCGTAGATGACAGCATCCGGAAGGTGCAGTCGGAAAAGCTTCAGGCGGTAAAGAACAGGAGAGACAATGTTGCGGTGAAGTCTGCACTGTCCAGTCTCGACCGGACCGCTCGTGAAGGCGGAAACCTCATGCCGCATATTCTCACGGCGGTTGAGGCCTATGCTTCGTTGGGCGAAATATCCGATACCCTCCGGGCCATTTATGGGGAGTATACCGGAACCTGATCCCTGCACTTGTTTTAGGGAGGAAAGGGGGATGATTCAAAAATTATTTTATTTTCACAGGATGAAAGAAATGTTTTCGTTGAAATGTAGGATGTTGTTTCTGCTGTTGTTGGTGGCTACCTGCCAATTGTTTGCTCAGCAGGATCTGGCGGCAGGCCGTAAATTGTTTAAAGAGGAAAAATACAGTGCCGCACTGGCAAAGGCTGAGAACCTGTTGAAAGATAATCCTGATTTCGATTCTGCCCTGGTATTGAAAGGGGAGTGTCTCTGGCGCATGAAAAAATATCAGGAAGGTTTTACGCTTTTGACAAAGGTAGTCAATGAGCATCCCCGATATAATTATGCCTGGTATGTGCGCGCTCATATGCAACGGATGTCGGGCAATCTCTCCGAAGCAAAGAATGATCTGAGCATGGCATTGCGCAACATAGGTCAGGACACACTCGCAAAAGATATTTACAACGATCGCGCCTGGGTAAATCTGAAAATCCGGAATCTGGATGCCGGCAGGGAAGATGCGCTGATGACGATCACACTCGACTCAACAAATACTACGGCAATGAGTACAATGGCTCTTTGCCTCAATCAAAGTAACCAGCCGGACTCTGCGTTAACCTGGCTCAGAAAGGCATTTGCCATCGATTCTACCAATCTGGGCACAACTATTAACATGGGTTTTGTGTTGTTGAAGAAGGAGAAATTTGAAGAGGCAATCGAATGGCTCAACAGAGCCATTCGGCTCGATCCGAAGGAAGCCTATACTTATAATAACCGTGGATATGCGAAATATAAACTGGGAGACCTGAACGCTGCAATGACCGACATCAATAAATCGCTCTCCATGGATGACCATAATTCTTACGCTTTTCGGAACCGGGCGCTCGTATATATCGCCCTGGCCAAATATGATAAAGCCTGTATGGATCTGCAAAAAGCTACCGAACTGGGCTATCGGGAAAATTATGGCGACGAAGTGGATCAGTTAAGAAAAGAGTATTGTAAAAAATGATGATGAAAACCCTGTATAAAAGTTTGGTGCTGTTTGCCCTGGTGGCCTTTACAGCAGGGAGCACGAATGCTCAGTCAGTAATCAATGAAAAAACCGCATTCAGTACAAACGACTGGAATGCGAGGAAAGATGAGGCTTTGCAGAAATATGCGCAGGATGAATATGAAGATGCCATCCGGATGCTGAAAGATTTCCCAGAAGACGATACAGCGTGGGTCACAGCCAATTATTTTTATGTGACGTCCAATATTAACGCAGATCATTATCAGGAAGCCATTGCCGCAGCGTGGAAAGGACTGGAAAAAAAGCCAAGCCAGTTTCGCCGTAGTTTGTTTGACTTGCTGGGAGCATCCTATAATGATGTGGAAAAATACGATAGCGCCATCATGGTCTTTCAGGCAGGCTTGAAAGAGTATCCCGGAGTTCATCGCTTTCATTACGGAATGGGTGTGGCTTACAAAGGCAAGAAAGAATATGATAAAGCGATGGCTTCTTTCCAGACTGCTGTTCGCCTGAATCCATATCATGCACTGTCGCATTTTAACATGGCAGCAATTTGTATGGAGAACAATTATATTGTTCCGGCTATGTTGTCATTCCAGATGGTCATGCTCGTGGATGATCCCGGTGACCGGACAGTAGCGGCATTGTCACTCTATGAAAAAATGGCGCAGGGAGGATGGACTGTCGCAAAGGATTCGCTCTACTGGTCGATGCCGGCCGGCTCAAACGACTTCGCAGACCTTGAAAAACTGATTCGCTCAAAAATCGCACTGGCCGATAAATACAAATCCAAAGTCACACTGAATTATAATTCCATTGTGAAGCAAATGCAGTTGTTGTATGAGCAGATTCAATTCAATGCTGCTGATACAGGATTCTGGATGCAGTATTATGTACCTTTTGTAAAAAAGGCCTGGGAGAATAACCATTTTCCGGGTATCGTGTATCAGGCTTTCGCCGGCTTGAATGATGAGGATGCGGCAAAACAGGTGAAGAAGAATATGCCGCTGATTACGAAAATGGCCGACTTCGCCAGAACCTATTGGGACAAGGAGCGCTCAGATTATTGGATGAATCAGAAACTGGTCGATAAAACGCCCTGGTTTAATGTAAATGGTACGATGAAGTCCTATGGCACCTTTGATGATAAAATCAGTCATGCAGTGGGTTACTGGAGGTATTTCAGTACGTACGGAACCTATGACAGCGAGGGTTTGTTTGATGAGAAAGGCCGGGAACAGGGTAAGTGGAAATATTATGACCTCAAAGGGCGCTTGAAAGCAGTCCGAACCGCTAAAGATGGACAGTTATCGGACTCTTCGTGGACGTATTACCCGAATGGTATTATCAATGAGATTAATCTGTACCGTAACAGTAAATTAAATGGCGTTTCAATAGGGAATCATTTCACCGGTGGTATCTCAGGTAAAGTAGGGTTTAAGGACGATAAGCGTGATGGGACATTCGAACTCTATTTTGAAAATGGTTATATGCGTCAGAAAGGTACTTATAAGATGGATGTGCCGGATGGCAATGTGGTGGAGTATTACGATAACGGACAAAAAAGCGAAGAGTACCGCTATGTAAATGGAAAAATTGATGGTGTATATAAGTCCTGGCATAAAAACGGAGTGCTCAAGTCCGAGGGCAATGTAACCGCTGGCGCATCATCAGGCCTTTGGAAGTATTATTCTGATGAAGGTATTCTGGAGAAAGAAGGAAATTATAAAAACGGTGCGGAAGATGGCATCTGGAAGGAATACGATAAGGGTACGGTTGTTACCCGTCAGTCTACGTATACTGCAGGATATATCGGAGAAGATGTATTCTATGATGTTGATGGAAAACTCTGGTCTAAGATTGTATATAACAAAGCCAAGATGATGAGTTACGAATATTATGATAAATCCGGCAAGATCATCTCTCAGGCCAGGCGCGACAGTAAAAAGATTATGTTCAAGTCGATGTATCCGAATGGCAACCCGCTGCGTGAAGGTGTATATACGGATGACGGTATGGATGGCGTTTGGAAAAGCTGGACCCGGCGTGGTGTGTTGTCTGAAGAGGAGAATTATGAAAAAGGCGTGATGCAGGGAGAACAGAAATACTATTATGAATTTGGTCCGTTAAAGTCTACATTTAATTATAAAGACGGCAAGAAAGATGGTATAGCAAAAGAATACCATCTGAATGGCAAACTGAGCAAGCAGGCAATGTATAAAGACGGAGAGCAGCATGGATATTATTTTGAATATTATCCGGATGGAACGCTGTCAGAGATGTTTTATAAAATTGAAGGAGAGACCAATGGAGGACTTACCTATTTTGATGTGAACGGAAAGAAGAGCGTTACTTATGGCTATTATCTGGGCCATATTCAGTCGGTGACCATGTGGGACTCCACCGGAAGGGTGCTTTCCGAGGACGTTATTCCGACCGGAAATGGTCCTGTGAAAATGCTCGGAATGGGTAAGAACAAGCCGCTGAATACAGAGATGGTTTATAAAAATGGAACACTGGATGGAGTTCTGAAAGAATATTATGCGGACGGCAAACTGCATACTGTTGCGAACTATGCAAGAGGCTATCGTAACGGGTCACGAATCAGCTACGATCTGGAAGGTAAATTACTGGATGAACTCTGGTATAAGGATGGTGATCTCGATTCTGTGCGTACAATTTATGAGGCAGGTAAAAAAGAGTCCGTGCGTTCTTACAGAAATGATATGGAGCAGGGAACAGCTACCTGGTATTATCCGAACGGAAAAGTAGAAACCACCGGTGAGTATAAGGCCGATGAAAGGGAAGGTTACTTTATGTACTATTCGTACAATGGTGAACTGCGTTTACGCCTGAAATTTGATAGAGGAGATGTCATCTCCTACTCTTATCTGGGCCCTGACAGTAATTTCGTGGCTGAAATTCCTCTGAAAAACAGTACAGGTCCCGTGAAAGCTTATTTCCGGAATGGAAAAGTGTCGGCTGACTTTACCTATAAAAACGGATATTATGAAGGGGATTACACACTGTATTTCCCTGATGGTAAGGTGGCGAGAAAGGTGAAGTATGTGAATACCGATGTACAGGGTCATAATCTTGAGTATTATCCGGATGGTAAAGTCTGGAAAGATGAACAATATCAGGATGATCAGTTGCATGGTACAAGTAAATACTATTATGAAAACGGTAAGCTTCGCTATCAGATCGACTACAAGCTTGGAAAAAAGCATGGAGCTTCACTGATTTATGATCAAACCGGAAAACTGACGAAGAAAAATACCTATTACAATGATGAAACGATCGATTAAGATTGTTTTACTGATGTGGATGTTCACCTGCTCGACAGCAGTGATGGCGCAGCCTGCTTTTAACTTTGAATCGATTCGCACGAAGTTTCCCGATAAGGATTACTATATGCTGAATAAATCGCAGTCGATTACCATAGTTGAGGAAAAAGGTAAATTGAAGATGCTGAGCAATGAGATGACGGATATCCTATATCTCACCGAACGAAGTACCAGGGCTGCCGAAAAAACGGTCCCACGTTATAGTTCTTTTTCCAAATTGAGTAAACTGGAGGCCAAGACCTGGGTCCCTCAGGAGTCAGGAAAGCTGAAAGCAGTACCTGTGGAGAAGATTGTAACCAGAAATCCTACCAAGGATGGAATTTTCTATGATGATGCAGAAGAGAGCTTTTTTATGTATCCATCGCTGGTGCAGGGAGCGGTAGCTTCACTGGATTTGGAGGAGGAAATGCTGGATCCGCACCTGATGGGAACCTATCTTTTTGCTACTGGGATTCCGGTGCGCGAATCTGTGTTCAAGGTGACATTCCCTGATAATGTCAAAGTACGGTATAAGCTGCTCAATGATGATAAGAACAAGGTGGAATTCAGAGAGGAGAAAAAGAAGGGAAAGACTACCTATGTATTTACAGCGCGCGACCTGGATGAAATAAAATTTGAGGATAACGCACCGGATATACGTTATTATTCGCCGCACCTGATTTTAATGGTGGAGAATTATAATTCGAACGGAAAAGTGACCGAGGTTCTGCCTGACCTGAACGGTCTTTTTAACTGGTACAATAGTCTCGTGGAGAAGGTGCAGAATGACGCGAGTGCTGAGCTCAAAGCTTTGGCCGATTCTATTGTGAAAATGAATCCCGATAAAAATGCACAGCTGAAGAGCGCTGTGTACTGGCAACAGGATAACATTAAATATATCGCCTTCGAAGACGGTCTGGGTGGTTTTGTGCCCAGAAACCCATCAGATGTTTTGAGGAAGCGGTATGGTGACTGTAAGGACAAAGCCTATTTGTTAAGCCTCCTGCTGAATCAGCTCGGCTTTGAAGCGTACCCCGCCTGGATAGGCACCCGGGATATTCCTTACAGTTATCATGATGTTCCATCGCCCGCTGTGGATAATCATATGATTACCGCCTTGCGTATGGATCATAAATGGTATTTCCTGGATGGCACCAGTCATTTCCTTCCGGTGGATATGCCAACATCCATGATCCAGGGAAAGGAAGCAATGATTCGCCTGAATGCAGATTCTTTCCTGATTGAAAAAGTGCCGGAGATGCCGAAGGAGAAGAATGTTCGCAGAGACCGGTTTGTACTTGAACTCGATGGAAAAACACTGAAAGGTACCGGTGAGCGTGATTATACCGGATATTTTCAGCAATCGATGCAGGTGAATCTTGGATTTTTATCTCAGGCAAAACGTGACGAGAATGTGTTGAAAGGTTTGAATATCGCAAGTAACAAGTATAAAGCAGAGAATCTTTCTTATTCCGGCTATGGTTACCGCGATTCAGCCCTTACCATCCGGTATGATCTCGCCGTAAATGATTACGCAGAGGACATCGAGGGGAAACTCTACCTCAACCTGAATCTGCTGCGCACACTTCCGCTGGATAAAAGTGACTGGAAAAAAAGAGAGGTGGATATCAGCTTCGATTTTAAATACCTGAGTGATTATATACTTGAGTTGAAAATTCCTGCAGGCTATACTGTGGGTTCGCTGCCGGAAGCTGTGGATTATCAGCCGGGACCTTATGGGTTGAAAGTTGATTATAGTGTGAAGGGTGATCGTATCCTGCTCCATCATCAGTTCTGGCTGGATACCTTGCTGGTGCCCGTCAAAAATCTTGGCGATTGGTCTGCTTATTTCGATAAAGTGCTGGCCAGTTATAAATCTGTCGTAATCCTGAAAAAGAAATAAAGTATGATGAAGATAAAACAACTATTAACAGGATGTTTCATCCTCCTGACGGTTTCCGTTTTTGCACAAACGTATGAAACACGCAACTTCGATTTGCCCGCACGTAAAACCACAGAGACATTGTCGGAGAGCGAAAAGAAAGAATCGGCGGTGTTGCTCGACGATCACCGTACCTATGAATATGCTACCAACCCGAAAGATCAGATAGAGATCTTTTATACACGGCATATGCGTGTGCATATCAATGAGCAGTCGATGGTGGAGGCGTATAATAAAATATATATTCCAGTAGGTTCACCGGATGACCTCGTGACCATGCACGCTCGTACCTTGCGCAAGGATGGCACGACCCTCGATCTTTACAAAGGAGACATGAAAATGGTGAGCGAGGAAGGCCGTAATTATATGATCCTTGCCATTGAAGGTCTCGAAAAAGATGCTGAGCTCGAATATTATTATACCACCCGTGAAGATATTCGGGTGTTCCTGTCTGAGCGTCTGCAGTCGCATGCCTATTCGCGCAAGGTGAGAATGGATATTATCGCACCGGAACATCTCATCTTTGAAGCTAAGGTGTACAATGGCAAAGCCATGATCAGTGATACCGTAGCAAACGATAAACGGTGGGTTACCATTACTGCCGGACCGATATCCCCGCTTGACGACGAAGAAAAGTATATTTTTTATGGTGCAAACGTAATGCGGGTTGAATTTAAACTCGTGCAGAATAAACTCAGCAATTCCAACCGGCTTTATACCTGGGATGATGCAGGTGGCAGATTTTATGAAATCTTCCATGAGTTTGATAAGTCTGATCCCAAGGAAATTGATAAGCTCATTTCAAAGGCAGGACTGAAAACCGGAACTGAAGAGGAAAAAGTGAAGAAGATTGAACGCTTCATGAAGACCAATGTAGGAGTGAATGAGAATAATGAAGAAGAGAATATCAAGCTCATGTTGTCTCGTAAATATGGCAGTACTACGCAGGTGGTGAAAACGTATGTAGCACTTTTTGAAAAGCTGAATATCCCTTATGAAATGGTAGTTACCTGCGATCGTTCAAAAGGAAAGTTTGATCCTGATTTTGATACATGGAATTTTCTGGATGAGTACATTTTCTATTTTCCATTCTCCGGGAAGTATATGGACCCTACCAATATTATCTACCGGTACGGGTTCATCCCGCCGCTGTTCACCGAAAACTATGGACTCTTTATCCGTAATGTGACCCTTGGTGATGTGGTGAGTGGCGTTTCTACCGTAAAGAAAATTGAACCACTGAAACCGGAGCTGCATTTCGATAACATGACTGCTGACATTACCTTGAGTGCTGATGGTGAAAAAGCTACCATCAAAATCGATCGCGAGATGGCCGGTTATGCTGATAATAATCTGAAGGCAGTTTATTTCTATACAGGTGAAGATGACCGCAAGAAAATATTTGAAGATTATATGAAATCATGCGGGGGTGAAGGAGCGGAATTTAAGTCTTCTTCTGCCTTTAATTTTGACATGAATTCAGAGGAATATTATAAACCTTTCGTGTTAAATGCCACGATTGAATCTGCAGGCATCATTGAAAAGGCGGGTAATACGATTCTGGTGTCGATTGGCCTGGTTATCGGACAACAGATGGAATTGTATCAGGATCACGCACGACAGAATCCGATTGATCAGGATTTCCCGCATTCTTATAAGCGGGTGCTGAAATTCCATGTTCCGGACGGCTATACACCCAAAGGATTGGAAAAACTGAAGATGAATATCATTGGTGAAGATAAAGCACAGATGGGATTCACTTCAGATTATACGCTTGAAGGCAATGTGCTTACTGTAACCGTTAATGAATATTATACGCAAACACATCTTCCCGCTACTTCATACGAACCATTCCGAAGGGTGATCAATGCGGCAGCTGATTTCAATAAACTGAAGGTGATTCTGGAGAAGAACTAAAACAGTTGAATAACTACTCGGCAGCGAGGGTGTCATCCACGATCAGGAAGATATCCTCGTTGTCGCGTTTCATGAGGTAGTGCTCACGTGCATATTTCTCCAGATGTTCGGGATCAGACATGAGTTCGTCCATGTCGATTTTGTTCTGCTCAATTTCGCGGGCATAGTACTCCTTGTCCACCTCCAGTTTCCGAAGCTCCTGACGGTAGGTGTATTGTGAAAAAAGATCGTTCCGGTCGAAAAAGGCTACCCAGATTACAAAGGCAAGTGATGTCAGCGCATACTTGTTGCGTAACCAGGACGGGATTTTACTGAATGGTAGTTTCATGGTGACTAAAGTAAAGAATGAATACTTTTTAAGGATGAAGTCCGTTTGCCTTTTTTAACGCTGCGATGTGAATTATCGTATGACTGAACAAAAGGCTCGTTAATGTGTTTTACCTTCGTTGCGTTTTCGGAAAATGCTGAATATCGTCAGGGTTGAAATGGCAAAAATTGCCGCAAAGCCGCGTAGCTACATCGGGCTGATCGCGATTACGGTCATTATTGCGCTCATTCATTTTGCGATGTATATTGATGGCGATAATTATATAAGCTTTATAACCAATCCATTACAGTCAAGTTTTAGCCTCGAAGGCCGCATTTTGAACGGCAACCTGGTTTGTTTTATCATCCTGCAAACCCTGATTATTCAGATCCCCTTGCTTGTTGCTTTGGTGACGGGCGACCTGATTTCCGGAGAGGCTTCTATGGGAACGATTCGGTTAGTCGCGACACGCCCGGTGAGCCGGACCGGACTGTTGATGGCCAAATTCATGGCCGGCGGTGTTTATGTTTTCATACTCCTGGCATGGCTGGGAATATTAGCCCTCGGACTTGGCCTCTGGTTTTTTGGTCCCGGCGACCTGATCGTTGTAAAAAGTGAGGAGCTGACCATTATTCAGGGAACTGATACATTGTGGCGTTTTCTCACAGCATTTGCTATCGCATTTGTGAGTCTGATGGTTGTAGCCAGCTTTTCGATGCTGCTGAGTTGTTTCGCAGATAATTCGATCGGTCCTATCATTTCCACCATGGCAGTTATCATCCTGTTTACGATCATCGATACGATGGAAATTCCGGTTTTCGATCTGGTGAAGCCCTTCTTGTTTACAACGCACATGGTGGTCTGGCGCAATATGTTTGATCAGGTGCTGGATCTGGAGCAGATCCGGAATTCGCTGTTGGTGATGATAGCTCACATTGTGGTGTTTCTTTCAGCCTCCTTATATTTCTTTCGTAAAAAAGATATTCTCAGCTGATGAAAAAATGGTGGTTGATAGGATGTATGTTGTTGACGACAATAGCAGCACATGCGCAGAGTGCCCCCGAAGCGCTTCAATTGCTCCGGGAAGTCAATGCGAAATTTTCAAAAGTGAAAAATTATCAGGCCGATGCGGTGATCGATACCCGTATTTCATTTCTGAAGATACTTCCGCAGCGGGCAAAAATTTATTTCAGGCAGCCTGATCAGTTTAAGGTGAAGTCCAAAGGCATCGCCATTCTGCCAAGGCAGAACTTTGATCAGTTATTTAAGTTAATCGCGAACGAACAATCGTATATGGCTTTTATTTCAGGTGAAGAAGTATACAATGGCCGACGTGTAAAACTTGTAAATATCATTCCGGTGGCGGATACCAGTGATTTGGTGCTCGCTAAAGTGTATGTCGATCCTGAACGTGACCTGATTTTGAAAGCACAACTCACCACAAAGAGTAACGGTACCGTATTGATCGAGTATCAGCATGGTACGATGGCGGATGTGGCGTTGCCTGATAAAATTACATTTACAATCGAAGTAAAGAAATTTAAAATTCCAAAGGCGGTGGCCGCTGATATCAATTCAAAAGCCAAATCTCCTTCCACCAAAGAACCTAAAACCGGACAAATCATCATTTCCTTTTCCAATTATATACTCAATAAAGGAGTCCCCGACGAATTTTTCAGGTAGCATGTGGCCTGCAGCATGAAGCTACAAGCTTCAACCCCCTGTTTGGTGACTGTCTGAGAAGCCAATGGTGTGTTCACGAATCATCTTCTTCCGGTATTCTATCTTCCATTCATTACACCATCCCAAGATTACATTTTCGCATCACCCAAACAACACATCACCCAAACAACACATCACCCAAACATCACATCATTCAAACATCACATCATCCTAACATCCTAACATCACACTATCCTAACATCAAACTACCTTAACAATTTAACATTTCTAACAACTTAACATTTCTAACAGCGCACGCCGGCCTTCAGCCGGCTTGCGCATAACTTTTTTACAACATGCACCTCTGGTGTATGTTGTAAAAAAAAGGACCCTTCCGTTTTACCGAAAGAGCCCTGAACCTAACCTGACAAACTTAACGCTATTTTTTTCTTACCTTACGGGGTAATGTGGATGTGATGTGATCGTCTTACGGGACGATTGTGAATGTCTTACGGGACATTGTTTGTTTGTCTTACGGGACAAACGATGTATTAAGGTTTCGCTGCTTCGAAGGGTTCAACCGTTGAGCCATTTACGGCAACCGGATTGTTGGAGCTGTTCAGCTGAATTTTATAACTGTAGTTGTTTTCACGTTTCCAAACCAGTACTATGTCAGTAGTAATCGTTTTCTCCACACCGTTTTCCACTTTGGTGATCGTCCAGCGACCAATCTGATAGAGCATCTTGGAATTTCCACCCAGTTCCACGATTTCTGATTTGAGCGATTTTGCATCCGCCATTTTGTACCAGTAGTCGGCTATGGCTTTGCGTCCCTGGATTTTCTTACCGCCGGGTACAATGATGGTAGCATCATCAGAATAGAGTTCCACGATAGCAGCCATGTCTTTTTTCTCAATGGCTTTTTCAATGTCGTGATTGAGGCGTTCAACTTCGGTGCGTGTGTCGGCAGGTACATCACTCGTTTGTGCGAAGGCCGCATTGCCGGTAATCATCAGACCCATTGTGAGCATAAAGGCTGCGAATGAGCGACGGAGGAAAGAATAGGTTGTTTTCATGATATTTTATATTTGAGGTTATCGTTTATTGAATGTGACGTGTAGGGCTTTTGATTTGTTACAGACTTTTCAGTTTTTTTTTAATCAGTTGCCCTTGTTGTTGTTTGATGAAGCAAAGATGCATATAGATAGAAGTGTATGCAATGCTTTTCTTATGTAGTGTCTGTTACAGATGATGAAACGTTGATTGGTGGTACTGTAGTGTGTGCTGCAAATAAACGGCAGAAAAAGGGATTTGCTGGTTAATGAAATGTTATTGGATTTTCACTCTGTAAAAGTTGTTATGAAATTGTTAATGCCGGCTTCCGTGAGATGGTCGTGTGATGGATGCGGTATGCAGATGATATTCGATTGTTTGTCGTTTAAACAGCGTTTAGCGATTGTTGTCAAACACGGGGTTGTCGTTGGATCACCGCATTTCATCGATGAAAAAAGCCGCGGAAATTTTTCCGCGGCTTTTAAACTATTCACTTAACTTAACTTATTTTTTTTCTTTGGCATCAATCACAACGCCTTCTTTGCCAATCTTGATCTTTACATCCTTGTTGTCCCAGTCGATGGTGTCGTTGTCGTTTTTGATGTCAACGTTTTTGCCATTAATGCGGACTTTAACATCTTCGTCTTCGCTGATATCGTTTTTGCCCGAATCTGAATTGTCTTCAAGATTGCAGCCGATGCATTCAAGTCCGCGGTTGGTCATGGTCCAGGTGTGTCCGATCATGTCGTTGTCCCAGGTGTTGGTGACATTTTTTACATCGTAGATCAGGTCTTCCACATTTTCTCCGAGGAACACACTCTTTCCAACCGGCACTTTCAGGATCAGTCGTATTTTCTGCGCTCTGAATTTGGTGGGTTTGCTGAGGGCGTATTCGCGGCTAAATCGCAGTACGGAGTCGTCCTGAACGATTTCATAGCCGATGCCGGCGGCATTCATTTCAGCTTCTTTGCGGTTAGGACCTCGTCCGGTCGTGACTTTTATGAGTTCAAACTGATCACCATCTGCACGTTGTACATCGAGCTCAACATTATCGATGCGTACGGTGTCATTGCCGGCGTTGATCGACCAGCCTGTTGACATGACTGTCCAGTTGCCATAGCTGAAGCGGTCATCTCTGCCTTCATAGGGGTTCAATACCGCAATATGAAAGGTGTCGGTGGTGGGTTGAACGATAGGAACTACGGTTCTCGTCGAATCGGATACACGAACTGCTCTTGATATGTCGAACCCGATCCAGAGTGCAAGGATAACGCCGAGTCCCCATAGTGAAGCAGCAGAGTAATTGAAGACTTTCGATTCGCCTTTGATTTTAAACAATGAACGTCCGATGCGGAAAAGGATCATGATCAGCGGAATGCCGATTACAAGTCCTAAGGCGAGAATGGCGATATTCAATTGAGTGGAGGTGAGGAATGATTCCGTGAGGAAGATCGGAAGCTCCGCATCACCAATTACTCCGGCCATCGCCAGCAAGGCAACGAAGAGAGAGAACAATACAGCAAAAAGCACAATGGAGAGGATCACCCCGATAAAGCCAACGAAGAACTTGATTGCCGCAACGATGATAGCTCCGATGGCATCAAAAAAATTTGATACGGCTCCGCGTCCGCTCCTTCCGGCACTTGGCTTACCTGAGATGCGTGATTTAATATCCTCCACTTCATCTTCAATGGTGCGCTTGATATTATCGATGTTTACCGGCTGACCTTTCATCTCCAGCTTCTCTGCTGTGGTTTTTGCCTTCGGGATTATTATCAGTAAGATGAGATAGAACAGGAATCCGGAACCCCAGATAAAGAAAGCGCCTGCGAAGATTAAGCGGATCCAGATCGGATCAATGCCAACATAATGGGAGATTCCACTGCATACACCACCAACTACTTTATCATCCGGATCGCGGTACAGCCGACGGTAGCCGCGTGCTTCTGCAGAAGTCCAGTTGGTACCGGCACCGGCAGAAGATGCACCGCCTGCATTTGCATTCGCATTGGCGTTTTCATCATCTGCTCCTGCTACCTGCTCTGGTTTGCCCATTACATTGATGATGTGTTCAACATCGGAAGGCAACAAAACCTGACGACTGGTGCCAATGCGCTCAGAAAACATTTCTGCAATGCGGGATTCGATGTCCTGGATGATTTCATCGCGTCCGTCGGAGGTGGTAAAATAGCCGCGGATCGCTTCGAGGTATTTGCGTAACTGTTCGTACGCTTGTTCTTCTATATGGAAGACCATGCCTCCAATATTCACGGTTACGGTCTTGTTCATAATACTGAGTTGTTAGAGGTGGTTTGGTTAACAGCATCCACCAGTTCCTGCCAGGTGGCGCGAAGTTCGTTTGTGAATTGTTCGCCGATCGGCGTTAAGGTATAATATTTTCGGGGCGGACCGGAAGAACTTTCCTTCCAGGTGTAGGCCAGCAACCCCTGATTTTTAAGACGGGTAAGGAGCGGGTAGAGGGTTCCTTCTACCACCATCAGCTTCGCATCTTTCATTTTCGCTATTATATCGGATGGATAAACTTCTCCCTGCGCAATGATACTGAGGATGCAAAACTCCAGTACTCCTTTCCGCATCTGGGCCTGGGTGTTTTCGAGATTACTCATTTCTTTTTCCGTTTTATGTAACCGTTGTGATCAGGAACGGCTGCGGTGTTTACTACTTGGTGATGCAAACATACAACGAATCAAAGGTACTATGCAATACAAAGTACCTTTGAAATTTATAATATATTGATATTCAAATAATAAAATTTCATTTAAAATGACAGAACGTCGATTTTCAGATTTGAAACGGTGTAAGATGACCGATCTTTCTAAGAATTTAATGGTATGAAATACCGGTTCAGTAGTCACTTTTCTCAATTTAGTGCTCCTTTGTTTGAAAAAAGGGGGTATCGTTTTAGCTTTGTCGTAGATACCCGCTTATGCCGCAGTCGGTCTTTCATTTTAAACGGTTTACCGTACATCAGGATCGATGTGCTATGAAAGTAGGTACAGACGGAGTGTTGCTGGGTGCCTGGGTACGGGTGGAAGATGCCAAACGGATTTTAGATATTGGTACAGGCACAGGACTCATCGCTCTGATGCTCGCACAGAAATCTCCCGCTCCGGTAGATGCGATTGATATCGACCATCCTTCTTTTGAGCAGGCAACACAAAATGCCCGTACTTCTCCCTGGGCCGATCGGGTGCGGGTGATTCATTCTTCGCTGCAGGATTTTAAGCCCGGCTATCGGTATGATCTGATCGTGAGCAATCCTCCTTATTTTATTGATTCATTCAAAGCACCCGGCGAAGCACGAAATATGGCTCGTTCTGCCAGTCATAGTTTGTCGTATGAAGAGTTATTGCATGGGGTAGGTCGCCTGCTGAATAATACCGGACGCTTTTGTGTGATTCTCCCGTTTAAGGAAGGGCAGCTTTTTCGTGAAAAAGCAGAACAAAATGGTTTGTTCTGCAATCATCTCGTCAATATTAAAACCGGGCGCGATAAACCATTTAAACGCGTGTTGATGGAGTTTTCACGCAGAGAGGAGGAACTGGTGGAAGAAGAACTGGTGATCCACTACGACGAACGTCAGTTTACAGAAGAGTATAAATCACTTACCCGCGATTATTATCCCGCTTTCTGATGACTAACGGCGGTGGATTTACGAAATTTTCTCAGTAAAGCGGATTTGCATGGTTTCGAGCTCGCGGAGAATGGGTGCGTACATCTCTTCAAGCACCGGCAGATGGACTCCTTTCGATTTAAATCTTCCTTCGAGTACATGAACAGCCGCAATGCCCAGCGGTAAGCCAACCGTCTTCGCCATGGCGGTGTGAACGGTGTCATCGCCTTTGACAACGAGGGAGGAAATAAGCTTTTCAGTTTTACCGGCGGCGGTGGTGTATTCGAACAGATGCTGCATCACAATCATGTCCTTGTCGCCTTCTTTGAGCACCCATTTCTGTTCGAGGAGATGTTGCAGAATCCGCGCCGGACTCGCATCTTTCACCCCAATCACTTTTTCTTCGAGTATGCCGGTGCTGATGATGCGCTCCATCGACGGGCCTTCGGGATCAATCCCGCAATAACGTGCAATACGTTCTTCGAGCGTGGATCCCATAACGGAGGGTGGTACAAAGGCTTCCACAAAGGCACGATAGGTCATCTGTTCGCTGTTCTCAATGAGAAAAGTGTCGTCGGTAATGCCCAGGGTAACAAATACCTGCCAGGCGCTGCAATAGCCTTCGTATCGCAGCGTGCCTCTTAACAAGGTGGGGATATTGTCAATTCCATAGTGATGCCGGTAACTCAGACTATCACGGTTGGCATAGCCGTCAAATTTTCCCAGCCCGTCTACTTCAATGCGTACCGATTCACTAAAGAGACGCGGATAGGGAATGTAGTGGTATTTGCCGTTTCGGATATAGCGTGCGGTACCTTGTCCGGCCACGATGACATTCCGCGGATTCCAGGTAAACTTATAGCCCCAGGGATTGTCATTCGATTCGGGCGCAACGAGTCCGCCGGTATAGGACTGAAACGAAGTAAGCGTAGCCCCTTCCTCTTGTAACCGGTGAATAATCTCCATCGCCGACATGTGATCAATGCCGGGGTCAAGTCCGCATTCATTCAGGAAAAGGAGTCCTTTCGCACGTGCTTCATCATCCAGTGCTTTTATTTCCGGGGAGATATAACTTGCCGTCACCAGATTTTTCCCATACTGAAGACAATCAGCAGCCGCGTGAAAATGCAGGGCAGGAGGGAGGAGTGAGATGACCAGATCCGCATTCATGATCGCTTCACGACGCTGGTCTGTATCCGTGATATCGATAGAAAAAGCCGATCCGCAGGGATGCCCCTTGATTTTTTCTTCTGCGAGGTGCACCTCTTTTTCTCCAATCCGGAGTCTAAAATCCTTGCTTTCAGCTTTTTGTAATAAATACTGAATCAATGATCCGGAAGATCGGCCGGCGCCTAATAACAGGATGGTCTTCATAACTTATCAGGACGCGAAGGTAATAAAGTTAGGAGGTCAGTTTTGCTTGATTTACCTTTGGCACAACACTTGAGTACCCGAAATTCGTCAAAATAAAATCTACTAACGTATGAAAAAACTATTTCTGCTTGCGCTGGGCTTTCTGTTTGCCTTACAGATGCATGCACAATCATCCAATGTAATTCTCTTTACTGAGAATGGCGAACGCTTCACAGCTATCCTGAACGGTGTGCGCCAGAATGACAAACCCGAAACCAATGTAAAGATCACGGCCCTGAACGCTGAATTTTACAAGCTGAAGGTGATTTTTGAGAGCACAGCCCTGGGAGAAAAAAATTTCAATCTTTCCGTGCAGCTCGGGATGGAAAACACCTACGTGATTAAAAAAAATACCAAGGGTGAGTTCGTTTTGCGTTTTATGAGTGCTGTGCCACTTGCCGAAGCGCCGCGTTCAACACCTCAACAGGCCGTCGTTGTGTACAATGCCAATCCTACTGCTGATCCGGCCCCGGCACCTGTACCTACAGAATCCAGTCAGACAATCACCACCACCACTACTACTACCGGAACCGCTACCGGCGATCCGAATGCAGTAAATGTGAACATGGGCGTTAATATGAATGGTATGGGCGGAGGAATCAATATCAGTGTCTCTGGTATGGACGGAACCATGACGCAGGAAAGCTCCACCACGGTAACTCATACCACCACAACTACTACCACTACTTCTTCAAGCGGCATGGCAACTCCGCCACCACCTCCTCCTCCGGCACCGGCTCCTATTGTCTATGTACCCGGTTACAATGGTCCGATTGGTTGTCCGATTCCAATGAGTCCTGAAGATTTTGGAGATCTTAAACAAAGCATCTCTTCCAAAACCTTCGAAGAGACGAAATTTAATATGGCTAAACAGGTGCTTAAGGATCGTTGCATGACCGTTTCTCAGGTTAAACAGATGATGCTGCTTTTCACCTTCGAACAAACCCGCCTCGATTTCGCCAAATTCGCCTATGATCGTACATACGATATCGGCAATTATTTTAAAGTAAACGATGCGTTCACCTTTGAAAGTTCTATCGAAGAACTCAACGAATACATCAACGCGCGTCACTAAGCGTATTCAATCGAATAAAAAAAGAGTCATCGAACGATGGCTCTTTTTTTTGCATTATCTGCCTCCAGCCTCATGCAGCCCTGCAGCCCTGCAGCCCCCGAGGCTTCTCCCGCAACTTGCACGGAGTGCACATTGCGGGACGGGACGCAAGCGCCCTGCAGCCCCTGCAGCCCCTGCAGCCCTGAAGCCCCTGTAGCCCCTGTAGCCCTGAAGCCCCTGTAGCCCCTGTAGCCCCTGTAGCCCCTGTAGCCCTGCAGCCCTTGCAGCTGCCACTTTCTGAACGAAGTTCAGAAAGTGGTATAACTTTGCTCCATGAACAACATCATCAGAACCGGTGCCGGTCTTGCAGCTCTTGCCGTCGCCCTGGGCGCTTTCGGAGCGCATAAACTAAAGGAATTGGTAGATGAACATGCATTGGTTAATTGGGAGACTGCCGTCCGGTATCATATGTATCATGCGTTGGGATTAATCCTTATTGGATTGATCTGTTCTCCCAAAACTGAAAAAACAATGAAAACGGCCGGATGGCTGATAGTCGCCGGAATTTGTTGTTTCAGTGGTTCCTTGTATTTGCTTTCATTGCGCAATGTATTGCCATTCAGTGTAATGTGGGTGTGGCCAATAACTCCGATTGGTGGCGTATTGTTCATTCTGGGTTGGCTGCGCGTGTTTATTCCCGGCAAAACGGACAACTGATTATTGATTGGTTCCGCAATAAAAAAATAAATCCTACTTTAGGGCATTATGCTAAAATCCATTCCCGTGCTGTTATTGGCAGCAACGATCACTGTCTCATCGTGCAAAACCGGTAAAAAATCCGGTGCAGAAACTACTTCAACCGCGGCATCTGCACCTGCACCCGCGTCTTCATCTAACGAAACATCACCCACGGCCATGCCTCAAACCGAAACCAAGTCACTGACCCGGGAAGAAGCCAAGCTGGCGCCTGAAACATTCCGGCTGGTGGTGACCTTTATTTCGATCGGGGCTGGTACTGATCCTGCTGCAAAGGAAATGCTGGACCGGTATATTGCTGATTATAAGATACGTACTGGGAAATTACCCGTTTATGTAATGATCCCCTGGGGACGTGAAGGGGAGGTGGATTGTTGTTTCAACATGAATGAGCTAACCACCTCTGAACAAACTGATTTCATCAATGGATTGCGTAATTCGATGAAGAGCAGAGAATTAATACAAATCAATGAGAATGCGAGAAACCGCTTCCGACCTTGATACGTATCAGCCGTTTCTATTGACTATCCACCATTATTTAACGTAAATTTGCGCCATTCTTAAAAGACTATGAACGAATACGGATTAAAGAATCCCAATACCTCTATCGCGGATCTGGGATTGAAAAACGTCGCTACTGCACACTGGAATTTAACGCCTGCGGAGTTGGTTGAAGAAACCATTCTTCAGGGAATGGGAGAGCTCACCGATACCGGTGCGCTGGCCATTGACACCGGTGAATTTACCGGACGTTCGCCGAAAGACAAGTTTACCGTGATCGATGCTGAGACAGAGAACACGGTATGGTGGGGAGATATCAATATCAAGTTCGATCCGGCGAAATTCGATCAGATGTTTACCCGTCTGAAAGCCTATCTCACTGGTCGTGAAGTGTACGTGCGCGATGCTTACGCCTGCGCAGATCAGCGGTACCGCCTCAACGTTAGAGTGGTGACTGAATATCCCTGGCAGAATCTCTTCGTGAATAACCTCTTCCTGCGCCCAACGCGCGAAGAAATCGAAACGATCACTCCTGACTGGACCATCATCAATGCTCCCGGCTTCCTGGCCGACCCTGCCATCGACGGAACACGTCAGCATAACTTCGCCATGATCAACTTTACGAAAAAGATGATTCTGATCGGCGGAACAGGTTATACGGGTGAAATTAAAAAAGGAATTTTCACGGTGCTCAATTACGTCTTACCACAGCACCGCAATGTGCTGAGTATGCACTGCTCTGCCAATATCGGCAAGGATGGTGATACTGCACTGTTCTTCGGTCTTTCCGGTACTGGTAAAACCACCCTGAGCGCTGACCCGAACCGCGGACTCATTGGCGACGATGAACACGGCTGGAGTGACGATTCTGTATTCAACTTTGAAGGTGGTTGCTATGCAAAGTGCGTGAACCTCTCTGCAGAGAAAGAACCGCAGATTTATAACGCAATCCGTTTCGGTTCGCTTCTCGAGAATACCGAGTTCTACCCCGGAACTACCACTACTGATTACGATGATATCAGCAAAACGGAAAATACCCGTGTGGCCTATCCGATCAATTTTATCGACAACGCTGTTGAACCTTCAGTAGCTGCACCGCCCAAAAATATTTTCTTCCTTACCTGTGATGCATTTGGAGTGCTTCCTCCGATCTCACGTCTGGATAATGCTCAGGCGATGTATCACTTTATCTCCGGTTATACCGCAAAAGTGGCAGGTACTGAAATGGGAATTACTGAACCTACTACCACCTTCTCGGCCTGCTTTGGCAAAGCGTTTCTTCCGCTCCATCCGGCAAAATATGCTGAGTTGCTTGGTAAGAAACTGAAGGATAATCCGGATATCAAAGTCTGGCTGGTGAATACAGGATGGACCGGTGGTCCGCATGGTGTTGGCTCACGCATGAAGTTAAGTTATACGCGTGCGATGATCACAGCTGCGCTGAACGGCGAGTTTAACAACGTTAAGTTCGAAGAGCTTCCAATCTTCCGACTTCAGATGCCTACTTCCTGCACCGGTGTTCCTGCGGAAATCCTTAATCCCCGTAATACCTGGGCCGATAAAGCAGCATTCGACCAGACTGCGCTCGATCTCGCAACTAAATTCGTGAAGAATTTTGCGCAGTATGCTGATGGTGCATCTACAGAGATTCTTTCAGCTGCTCCTTCAG
Organism: Bacteroidia bacterium; assembly: GCA_046330075.1. Classification (GTDB taxonomy): domain Bacteria; phylum Bacteroidota; class Bacteroidia; order AKYH767-A; family OLB10; genus JAJTFW01. Next base: position 126,450 of record JAXLTL010000003.1, read on the forward strand.
TTCCTGAAATCGCATAACTTGATTCGGTTATAAAAGATAAGGCTGTCAGCAATGGCAGCCTTATTCATTTCTATCTTTAGCCCATGCATTTGTTTTACCAGCCGGATATCCAGCCCATCTCGCAATTGTCGGAAGAAGAAGGGCACCATGCCTTCCATGTGCTTCGCCTGAGGGAAGGTGACGAAATCGGCTTGTTGGATGGAATGGGGAAGAAAGCGGTTGCAAGAATCGTTGCGATCAGCAAGAAAGGGGTGAGTGCGGAAGTGGTGGAAGAGATACTAACGCCTATGCCTGTCCGCCATTTGCAGCTGGCGATTGCACCCGTAAAAAACATGGACCGGTTTGAATGGATGGTGGAAAAGGCTACGGAAATAGGTGTCGGAATGATTACGCCGGTCATCTGTCGCCGCTCTGAACGAAAAGATCTTAAAACAGAACGTTTGCGTAAACTGATCATTTCTGCTTCCAAACAGTCGCAGCGTACCTGGTTCCCTTTATTGGAGGATGCAATTTCACTCTCTTCATTTTTGGAACGGCCGTTGACCGGTGACGGATACATCGCGCATTGTATGGATGGAGAAAAGTCAGGGGTGTCGATCCTCCGGCAGTCGAAACAGGCCACAGTGCTCGTAGGACCGGAAGGCGACTTTGATCCGGAGGAAGTTCAGATGGCACTCTCCTGTGGCTTCCAGCCGATCACACTCGGTGATACCCGATTGCGGACCGAAACCGCAGGCCTGGTGGCGGTTTCCCTGTTCTGTGTGAACGCCTGATGAAATACAATCGCCTGACATCCGTTATTCATTAACTTTGTAATGATGAAACGTCGCATCTTCGCCCTCCTGATCCTTATACTGGCCTCCTCCTTCACCCCGGCAGGTCCAAGTATGAAAATTGCTTTGTTAAAATACAGTGGCGGGGGCGACTGGTACGCCAATCTGGATACCTCACTCAAAAACCTGATCGACTTTTGTAATAAGCAGTTGAATACAACCATCGCTCCGGAGCAAGCAATTGTGGAGGTAGGTAGTCCTGAGATTTTCAATTACCCGTTTGTTCACATGACCGGCCATGGAAATGTGGTGTTTAATGCTCAGGAAGCACAGAACCTGCGCAATTATCTCACCGGAGGTGGATTTCTTCATATCTCCGATAATTATGGGATGGATAAGTTTATCCGCGCCCAGATGAAAGCCGTATTTCCTGAACTCGATTTTGTGGAACTACCTTACAGTCATCCTGTTTATCATCAGAAATTTGAGTTCCCCAATGGTTTGCCCAAAATCCATGAACACGACGGGAAACAGCCACAGGGGTTTGGCCTTATTTACGATGGCCGTCTTGTCTGCTTCTATGATGTTGAATGTGATCTTGGAGATGGATGGGAAGATTATGAGGTGCATAAAGACTCTCCGGAAGCTCATCAGAAAGCATTGCGAATGGGAGCTAACCTCATCAGTTATGCTTTTATGAATTGATTTATTACCTTTGATCAATGCGCCAACTGCGTTTACCTGCTGCTCTGCTCTTCCTGCTGCTCTGCCTGCAGGTGGTTATTCCTGCGCAGCTATGGCATGAACTCAGCAATCACAAGGATACCCATGAATGCGATGCTCCGGGCGCGCTCTCTTCAGTATCAGAGTTGCATACGCACTGCTTAGTGCTCGAATTAACATTGCCGGGCATGCTGAACGAGGATCAGCATTTTGTTTTTAATCCGTTAGATGTAGCGTTTTCTTATTTCATTTTGGCAGTGCCGTCAACGGTATGGCTTCCATTATCACTTCCTGCTGAGCGCGGTCCACCGTCACTCGTTTTGTATTGCTGATTAATTCAGGCATTGCAGGAAGTAATGCCATTATCTTATTTAATAATTTATCACATGAGGCATTTGTTGCCCCTGTGTCTGTTTTGCTGGCTGTCGCTGGCGGCAACAGCACAGGATCATTGTCATTTGTCTGCGCAGCTCACCGTACTGGATCCGGATGGAGCAACTGTCCCTGCAGCAGTGGTGGAGGTGCTTGAATCTGGCAAAATGTTCCAGACGGATATCAATGGCCGTTTGACACTGGACAGCCTGTGCGATCGTACGTATTCGTTAAAGGTCCTTGCAGTAGGGTATGAAGTACGGAAGATGGAGGTGCGCGGCGGAGAAAGAAAGAACATCAGGTTGCAGACAGGAAGCAGAAACCTCACCGAAGCTGAAGTCGTGGCAAAACGCATAGAGGCCGAATCAACAGTAAAGGCAGATACGTTAACGATGGAGCAGATGGAGCGTTCGAAAGGTCAAACGTTAACCGATTATCTGAAGAATGTCGCCGGTGTTACATCCATGCAAACCGGTGCATCGGTGATGAAACCGGTTATTCACGGTATGCATAGCCAGCGAGTATTGATCATGAATGCCGGGGTGCGGCAGGAAGGACAGCAATGGGGAAGTGAGCATGCTCCGGAAGTAGATCCGTTTATTGCACAAAAACTAACAGTGGTCAAAGGCACTTCTGCGATACGCTATGGTGCTGATGCCATTGGTGGTGTGATCATCGTAGAACCGCGGGAGTTGCCACATGAACCTGGCATCAATGCAGAGGTTAATCTGGTAGGTATGTCGAATGGCAGAGCCGGCGTCGCATCCGGACTCATTGAACAACATCTGGGTAAATTCCATGATATCTGCTGGCGGATTCAGGGGACAGCCCGGAAATCCGGTAACATCTCTACCCCTGAAGTATATCTGCAGAACACCGGATTCGAAGAGTATAACTGGAGTGGGAGTGTGGGGCTGGATCGTGATCACTGGGGCATTGATATTTTCTATAGCCGGTTCTTTACCCGGCTGGGTATCTTCTCCGGCTCGCATATCGGTAACCTGAGTGATCTCCGCAGAATTATCGAGAGCGGAGAAACACTTACGGATGATCAGTTCAGCTACACCATCGGTAAACCCAGACAGGAAGTGACGCACCAGCTGTTGTCGGTGAAAGCCTTTCTGCACCTGAATGGGGTAGGAATACTCCGGGCTCAATACGGCTATCAGTATAATCACCGCTTCGAATATGATCGTGATAAACCGTATAATGATTCGCTGGCGGCCTTGAATCGTCCGGAACTGGAACTCCGGTTGTATACTCATACCGCCGATCTGCTGCTGGAAACGAAAAATTTTCACGGCTACACATTCACTGCCGGTATATCAGCACTCCTACAGGATAATCAATATGGAGGAGCAAGGTTCTTCGTTCCGAATTATGTGTTGTATAACGGTGGTGCCTATGGGATAATCAGAAAGCGGCAGAACAGGTTTGAAACGGAAGCCGGATTCCGTTTCGATTACCGCTCAGAAACTGTATACCGGAATGTAAACGGCGTTGTTGTGGAATCACCTTACTCGTTCCGGATTCCCAATGTTTCTGTCGGCAGCCTGTATAAAGCAGACAGCAGTCTTACCCTGCGGTTCAATGCAGGTACCGCACGGCGGGCGCCATCTATCAATGAGTGGTTCAGCAACGGACTCCACCATGGAACCGCTACGTTTGAATCCGGTGATCCTTCGCTGGGTGTTGAAAAAGCCATCAATGCCGCAGCCGGATTGCAATTCCAACATAAGCGGTTTTCGTTTGATGTATCCGTGTTCGGCATGCTTATAAATGATTATATTTACCTTGTGCCTGATTCAGCAGAGGTATTGACGATCAGTGGTGCCTATCCGTCGTTCCGTTACAGACACGTAGACGCGATGTTTACCGGTACAGATATAACGTTCGACTGGGATATATGGAAGCATGTAAATCTGAAATCCAGAAACAGTCTGGTGTTTGCAAAAAACCGTACGGCAAACCGCTACCTCGAACTGGTGCCTGCACCGCGATTTGATGAAATGATCTCGTATACATTTCGTTCTTCAGAACACTGGAAGGATCTAACGGCAGGCATTACCGTACTTCATGTAATGAAACAATGGAGATACGAAGACGGCAGCGACTATGTTCCTCCTCCTGCCGCCTATACGCTCTTTGGCCTCGAATGGTCGGGGGTGTATGAATGGGGAGGGCAACAGATCAGGCTGGGATTGTCAGTAAGCAATCTCTTCAATACGAGGTACCGCGATTATCTGAACCGCCTCCGGTACTATTCTGACGAAGCCGGCACGAATGTTATCCTGAGGGTAACAGTGCCGATGCGCTTCAAAACGGCGGCTCACACGCATCAACATTCAACGATCAAACCTTAATAACCAAATATGAAAAAAATACTTCTTCAGTTATCAGCAATAGCACTCGTACTGTGCACCGTTTCTGCCTGTAAAAAAAGATAAAACAGAAGACCCCGCCCCTACCAATCAGGGGGAAGTAATTACAACCATGAAGCTCATCATTTCTGACGGATTTACAGCCCCTGATACAGTAACATTCTATGATCCTGACGGTGCCGGCGGAACCGCAGCTACCAAGGATTCAATCATTCTGGATAACTCCAACTTTTATGTAATGGAAGTATTGCTATTGAATGAAACTGCTTCTCCGGTTGACACCATTTCCAGTGAAGTGGAGGACGAAGGTGTACAACATCAGTTTGTGTATTCCGCAACACCCGCTTCCGGATTCATGACCACCTCGCTGTATGATACTGATCTCAATGGGAATGCGCTCGGATTATCCTGCAACCTGAACACCGGTAGTGCAGGTAAGGGGAGTTTCCGTGTTCAGCTAAGGCACTATAACTCTGAGGCAGATAAAATCAATCAAACCAACAATTACTCCACCGATATCGATGTGACATTCGGTGTTCGTCTGAATTAAGGAATTAAACTGTCTGAATACCCCGCCGGCCGCTCTGCTGACGGGGTTTTTATTTTCTTTCTGCAACGATTAAACCCTGTACTTCGTTTAACATCCAATCCGGGTTCCCGTAAATATGAAAAAACACATCTTTCTGCTCTTCCTTCTGCTTGCTTCGCGAGGCAGTATTGCACAGAACCTGTATTTCCCTCCATTGACCGGAAATGCCTGGGATACACTCTCGCCTCAGTCGCTGGGTTGGTGCGATCAGTACCTTGATACACTGAATGCCTATCTTCAGATAAATAATACCAAAGCGTTTTTATTGCTGAAAGACGGCAAGATGGTGCATGAAAAATATTTCGGAACCTTTACACGTGATAGTCTCTGGTATTGGGCATCAGCGGGTAAAACGCTGACATCTTTTGCCGTTGGAATGGCTCAGCAGGAAGGCTTCTTGAACATTACCGATACAACATCCGATTATATCGGAACCGGCTGGACGAACTGCACCCCGCAGCAGGAAGAGAAAATTACCATCCGTCATCAGCTGACGATGACCACCGGACTCGATGACGGTGTTGCCGATAATCATTGCACGCTCGATACCTGTATGGTATATCTGGCGGATGCCGGCACACGCTGGGCATATCACAATGCTCCTTACACTATGCTCGATTCAGTGATCGAGTCAGCAACCGGAATGAACCTCAACAGTTATCTGACCACCCGTCTTAAAATTCCAACCGGGATGGATGGTTTGTTTTTTATGGTAGACTATGACAATGTTTTTTTCAGCCGACCCCGCAGCATGGCCCGTTTTGGTTTGATGATATTAAACCATGGCAACTGGAACGGCACGCAAATCATGACCGATACAACGTATTTCCATGATATGATTAACACCTCACAACAGCTGAATAAAAGTTATGGTTATTTATGGTGGCTGAACGGGAAATCATCTTTCATGGTGCCGGGTTTTCAGTTTGTAATTCCGGGATATTTAAACCCGAATGGTCCATCTGACCTGATTATGGCACTCGGTAAAAACGGACAGATGCTGAATATCGTTCCGTCTCAAAATCTGATTTATGTACGTATGGGAGATGCTCCCGGAGCCGGAGATGTTCCGATCACTTTTAACGACTCCATCTGGTCAATTCTGAATCAGCTGATGTGTTCAACTTCATCGGTTCAGGAGCTCCAGCTGTTGGTTAACGTACGATTGCATCCGAATCCGGCTGCTGAAAATGTGAAAATTTCGGATATCCCCTCCGGTTGTACAGTTGCATTGACGGATATCACAGCGAAGGAGATCTTCACAACACGTTCGTCGGGCGGAGAGATGGAGATATCCACTGCAGGGGTACCTTCCGGACTATATTTTTTGCGCATTCAGCTTCCGCATGGTGAACAGACGGTCAGAAAACTGATAGTAGCCCACTAACCCTTACGGCGGATTTTTACAAGGCAATCGGCAAGATATTCATATTGCTCAATACTGTTGTAAGCCTGCACAGCAATTCTCAGCCAGGCCTTCATCTTATCTCCGCCAAAGAGGAACACGGGTACCTGAATATGAAATTCACGTTGCAGGCGCTGCTTCAGTGGTGGATTCATTCCGAAAAAACGGGCAGGGAGTTCAGGGTTTTCATCCACCAGCATGGTGCTGAGATGAGAAATCATGGATGCTGGTGCCGGTAATTCCAGCTCCAGTTTTTCAGCCAGCATTTTGCGGGCAGCCAGGCAGAGTTTCCTGTTATGATCGCGTAATGTTTCCCAGTTGCCCATAATACTACCCATATAGGCAATGGCAGGCTTTACACAGAGATAGGCGGTGTAATCTTCTGTTCCCGGCCAGATGAACTGTGCACTCCAGTGGGCTGGAGTACCGGCATAAAGATCATTTTTGTGTGAAATCTGCAAGGGGACGATTTTCTCTTGTTTGTCTTTTCGCACATGCAATAACGCTGATCCTTTTGGAGAGCAAATCCACTTATGACAATTTCCGGTATAATAACTGGCTCCGATCTTATCGATATTCAGATTCAGCATCCCCGGAGCATGAGCACCATCCACCAGCACTTCTACACCACGTGATTCCAGTTCCTGTACAATCCGTTCAACAGGGAAGATGATTCCTGTACCTGAAGTGATATGGTCTACCATGGCTAATCGGGTGCGTGGCGTTACCGCATCGGTGAAAGCCTGAATAATCTGTTCGTCGGATTCAACCGGAAAAGGCACTTTTGCAACTACGATACGTGCACCGCTTTTCTGAGCGTAATATTCGATGGCGTTATTACAGGCTCCATATGCATGTGAATGGGTAATGATTTCATCGCCTTCTTCAAAGCGAAGACTGTGCAGAATGGTGTTTACTCCCATGGTGGCATTCCGTACAAATACCAGATCATTTGTGTCGGCATGTACAAAATCCGCCAGCGCCTGTTTGTTTTCAGCATATCCGCTGATGAAATCTTCGTTCATAAAACGGATCAGATCCTTTTCCATCTTGCGATGAAGCGCATGCTGGAATTCCAGAATAGGAACAGGACAACCGCCAAAGGAACCATGATTCAGGAAAACCGTGTTTTTTTCGTGGTTCCAGTGTTGTTCGTAGGAGGAGTAGGGAGGTAGTTGCATAGTTTTGGGATCATGCAAGAATAGCTAAATTTGGGAAAGAGCTCGAATTGTTCCTGCATTTCTTGTCGTTCTGCATGATTTTTCTAATTTTAGGTCATGAACATCTTTACCTGTCTCCGTTCAGCTTTGCTTTTCGCAGCGTTGCTGATCCCTGCATTTCTTCCGGCGCAGGCACTTCGTATCGCATCCTTTCCTACTGATGGATATGGAGGAGCTTCAGAAATGATTCCATTCAACGGCAAGTTGTTTTTCTCTGCCTATGATCCTCAGTATGGCCGCGAGTTATGGTGCACCGATGGTTCTGCAGCTGGTACTTACCGCGTGCTTGATCTGGTGCCGGGTCCGGGTTCCGGCATCGGCGGATTTTTTGAGCTTACCGCGAAGGTGTTCGACGGGTATCTGTATTTCAGAGGGCAGGACTCCTTACATGGGTCAGAGTTATGGAGAACAGATGGTACTGCAGGCGGAACATCGTTGTTTGCTGATCTGGTTCCAGGAACAACCTCCTCCGGAGTGGGACAGCTGACAGTGGTCGATTCGCTGATGTTCTTCACTACGTATGTAAGTTCGATGTCGTTATGGCGCACGAACGGAACGGTGGCAGGTACCTTCAGTGTGAAATCATTTATGATTGCGTCTGGTCTTTCCGCATGGAATGGGAAATTATATTTTGCAGGAGATGATAATAATAACGGACAGGAACTGTGGAAAAGTAACGGGACTGTAAATGGTACGGTTTTGTTGAAAGATCTGAATGGCGTCGTCGGCGCTTCCCTGCCCTGTAATTTTCATCCGACTCCTTCGGCTTTGTATTTTATGGCGAATACCAGTTCGGGATGGGAACTATGGAAAACCACCGGAACCTTTGCATCTACAGTACAGGTGATTGATCTGAATCCGGGTTCAAACGACGGACTGATCAACTCCTACAAAGACGCTTACATGAATAATATCGGAGATACTCTTTTTTTCAAGGGCCGGAGTTCGAACGGACCTTTTCAGCTGTTTATGACCGATGGTACGGTTGCCGGTACTCAGCAGTTGTCTTCATTTGCGAATACGCTCGACGACAATTCCTGGTTTCCGGTGGTAAACGGGAAAGTGCTCGTAGCGGGGTTTTATGATACCCGCTGGTGGGGCTGGGATGCTCAAACCGGAGTTGGGGGATATACCAATTATCCGGTCATGTACTTCATCTTCGGTTGGCAAGGCAGATATCTGTTTGTTGATTCACTGTATTATTTCTGTGGAAATGACTCTCTCTACGGGCAGGAATTATGGCGGTCGGATGGAAGTGTGGCCGGCACCGAACGGCAGCAGGAAACGCACCTGCTCAACAACTGGTCATCGAATCAAACACTGGGGTTCAATCATCTGTATGGACTAACAGGCAATCAACTGGTGTTTTCGTTAGCGCGTAACCGTTATGTTCCTGAACAGGCCCTTTTCAGCATAGATATTACAGATACCACATCACTTCATCCGCCTTCTGTTAGTGTGACGGTTCCGGTCGTTTCTTCCGGCACCGCTCATGTGGTATGGAACAGAGTGAATAATGCAGATGATTATCAGCTGCAATATCGCCGTTTGCAGGATACTGCATGGGTGCAGCTTACCCTGACTGAAACCTATAAAGCACTCAATAATCTCGATACAGCCTCTGTGTACGTCGTCCGGTTACGTTCACGTATCAATGGGCTGCCTTCAGCCTGGAGCGATACCAGTACGTTTGATTTTGTGTATACGACTCAGGATTATGATCTCGATATGCTGGCCGAGCGGGCAGAAGACAGCACAACGATGCGGCTGTACTGGATGACCTCCTCTGTGTTTCAGCAGGTCCAGTTCCGTTATAACGTTTATGACAGTACGGCCACGCAAACCACAATGGGTTTTAATGGATTTAAACGCATTACAGGATTGCAGCCCGGAACACTTTATGCCTATACCTACAGAGTATTTGATGGCTTTTCATGGGGACCCTGGTATCCCGGTTCTTTCTATTTCCATACACCGGGAAGTGGTACTGCTACTGTAGAAGAAGAGATATCCGGATCGGTGACTCCTCTGGTAATTGCCCCCAATCCTGTCCGCTCACAACTGTTTATTCAGGAATTACCGGCCGGGAAATACAGGTATCAAATCATACATGAAGACGGAAAAAAGATAAAGGATGGCAATCTGGAGGAGAACAGGCTCGATGTATCGTATTTACCTTCCGGATGGTATCTGCTGATCATCGAATCTGACCGGGGTCGCTTTGCCGGGAAGTTCATCCGACAGTAGGAGAAACGGGGCATTGTCTATCTTTGCAGGGATGTCAACACCTGCCCCTGATCTGAACCTTGTTATTTCCACCTATGCCGGACTCGAAGAAGTGCTGGCCAAAGAAATACGGATCCTGGGCGGACGAGATATCGAAACCCACACCCGGGCTGTTTCCTGTGTGGGTGATAAAGGCTTTATGTACAAGGCCAATTTTTCACTGCGTACTGCTTTGCGTGTAATGGTGAAACTCGATAGTTTTTCCATCCGCGGCGGACAGGATATCTATGAAGGCATACGACGCATTGACTGGTCGCAGTATATGAAAGTTGACCAGACATTTGCAGTGCGGTGTACCTTGAGTTCCGATCTGTTTGACAATAATCTGTTCCCGGCGCTGAAAGCGAAAGATGCGATTGCTGATTTTTTCAGAGGAAAGCATGGACAACGCCCTGACGTCCACAAAACAAATCCCGATCTGGAGGTGCAGTTGTTCATTCACCGGAATCAATGTCAGGTTTCGATCAACTCCAGCGGTCCTTCCCTGCATCTGCGTGGTTACCGCAAAGAAGTAGATAAAGCTCCGCTCAGTGAAGTACTGGCGGCAGGTATTATTCTCCTGAGTGGTTGGGAACCGCATATGCCACTGGTGGATTTTATGTGCGGCTCGGGCACCATTCCCATCGAAGCAGCCTTGATTGCTGCAAAGATTCCGCCCGGAACTTTTCGCGAATATTTCGCCTTCGAGCGCTGGCCGGATTTCGAACCCGAACTCTTTGCTCTGATACGTGAAAAGCAGATGGAACGCATCAGCGACTCGGAAGTTAAAATCGTAGGCAACGAGCTGAATAAATTTGTGTACAACAAGGCGTTGGAAAATATTGAGGCTGCCGGAGTAGAAGATATGGTTCAGTTGCATTTGGGCGACTTCCGTGAACTGCAGCATACCTTTAAAAGGGGAGTGGTGATTATCAATCCTCCGTATGGGGAAAAGCTGAAGGTGGAAGATGTGGAGGAGTTATACGCCGCTATCGGAACCCAGCTGAAGCATCATTACGCGGGTTTTAAAGCCTGGATTTTTACCGGGAGTCCTGAAGGTGCAAGGGCGGTGGGTTTGCGTCCCAATAACCGAATAAAGCTGTTTAACGGACCGCTGGAATGTCGTCTGCTGGGCTACGAATTATTCGAGGGTAAGAAAAGCGAACGTCACCTGAAAAGTGAATCATAGGAAAATAAAAAAGCCGTCGATGAGGACGGCTTTTTTCTCAGGGTATATTTCTGATTAGTTTTTTTCAAGGATATTGGCATCTACCAGAATTCTTCCGCAGTGTTCACAAACGATGATCTTTTTGCGCTGACGGATATCGAGCTGACGCTGTGGCGGGATTTTGTTGAAGCAACCACCGCAGGCGTCGCGGGTGATCGATACAACAGCCAGACCGTTGCGTGCATTGTTGCGGATTCGTTTATAAGCTGTCAGGAGACGCTCTTCAATCACATCTGAAGCTTTGTTTGACTCACCGGAAAGTTCCGCTTCTTCCTTCTCGGTTTCCGCGATGATGGAGTCCAGTTCATTCTTCTTGGTCTGCAGGTCCTGCTTGCGTTCTTCGAGCGTCTTCTCAGAAGCTTCAAGAATTTGTTTTTTTGCAGCCAGATCAGCTGTATGTTCCTTGATGCGTTTTTCGCAAAGCTGGATTTCGAGTTGCTGGTATTCGATTTCTTTGTTGAGCGAATCGAATTCGCGGTTGTTCTTTACCGCTCCCTGCTGTCCCTGATATTTTTTGATCAGTGCCTGCGCATCCTTGATTGTCTGCTTGCGGTTTTTGATCTGATCTTCCAGCGACTTTACTTCTTCGCTGTAGTTATTGATACGGGTTTGTAAACCGGTTACCTCATCTTCAAGATCGCTTACTTCCATCGGAAGTTCTCCGCGTGTGATGCGGATGCGGTCAATCTGGCTGTCGATCAGCTGGAGTTGGTAAAGAGCCCGCAGTTTGTCCTCGATGGTATTGTCGCCTTTGTCAATATGACGGACAACCGGCGTTTCTTTCCGTGGGGCTTCTGCTACAGCAGCTTCTTCTTTCGGTGTTGATTTTTTTGCAGCCATGCTAGCGGTAATAAATGGGATTGGTGTTAGTCTCCGTTAAACGGACGGCAAATGTAGTGAATTTTTGGCTCAAATACCCGGTCAGCAGGTTGATTGTAAATTGCTCAGTTTCAAAGTGTCCGATGTCGGCAATGAGGATGCGGTGGTCGGCATCAAAAAACTGGTGGTATTTGAAGTCGGCGGAAATAAAAATATCTGCTCCGGCGGCAATGGCGTCATGTAGCAGGAAACTTCCTGCTCCTCCGCAGAGGGCAATGGTCTTTATCTCTTTCTTTATCAGTGCAGTATGGCGAATCATGCGGACGTTCATGACGGTTTTTAGCTGGTCCAGAAATGCCTCCGTGTTCATCGGCAGAGGTAGTTCGCCAATCAAGCCGGCGCCAATGCTTTGCAGTTGATTTTCAAGTGTGTAGATGTCGTAGGCGATTTCCTCGTAGGGATGGCTGGCTCGCAGTGCCGTCAGTATTTCCCGTTCTTTCCAGTGCGGATAGATGGTTTCTATGCGGATTTCTGGTTCCCGGTGTATTTCTCCAATCTCACCAACAAAAGGATTTGTGTTGTGACCTGCCTTAAAGGTGCCTGTTCCTGCTGATAAAAAACTACAATCGCTGTATGCTCCGATCTGTCCGGCCCCGGCATCACAAAGCGCTGCTCTTACGGTTTCGGCCTGCTCCTGTGGAACGTAAGTGACCAGTTTACGGAGTTTGCCTTTCATAGGCGTCAGGATCCGTGTTTTTTGAAGTCCGAGCTGTTCGGCAAAGCGGTGGTTGACGCCCTCATAAACATTGTCGAGATTGGTATGGATGGCGTAGATGGCAATATGGTGGCGGATCGCTTTGATGATCACTCTTTCTACATAATTGCGTCCGGTGATCTTTTTAAGTCCGGAAAATATAATCGGATGGTGCGCAACAATGAGGTTGCATTGTTTCGCAATAGCTTCGTCAATGACCTCCTCTACAGCGTCGAGGCAAACAAGGATGCCGGTGATTTCCTGATCAGGTGATCCGGTGATGAGTCCTGCGTTATCATACGATTCCTGCAACGATGGCGGGGCCAGAGATTCGAGAGCGCGGATAATGTCGTTAAGTTGAGCCATAAGTGATGGATGGCTCAAAGGTAGTCAAGCCCTGAAGAAAATCCGATTACTTTTGACCCCATGCGTTTATTGCTGTTACCGTTTTCATGGATCTATGGATGGATCGTGTGGATCCGTAACCGGATGTTCGACCTGCACTGGTTGAAACAGGAGTCGTTTGAAGTGCCGGTGATCACAGTGGGCAATCTTTCAGCAGGCGGAACAGGTAAATCTCCGCTGGTATTGCACCTGGCTGAACAACTCTGTACAGAGTATAAAGTGGCGATCCTGAGCCGTGGATACGGACGAACTACTTCCGGATACAGATTGCTCGATGATTCATCCACCGCAACAACCGTGGGTGATGAACCGATGCAGTACTTCAGGTTGCTGAAAGGTGTACATGTAGCAGTTTGTGAGAAGCGGGCCGAAGGTATCCGCCGGCTGCTGCAGATGGATCCCTCCGTTCAGCTGATTCTCCTCGATGATGCGTTCCAGCACCGGTATGTGAAGCCGGCCCTGAGTATCCTCCTGACGGATTATTCTTTTCCCTACGATCAGGATCACCTCCTGCCGGCCGGAAGGCTGAGGGAGCCGGTTGCCGGCGCTGCAAGGGCTTCCATGGTGGTGGTGACCAAATGTCCGTCTGACATTACTCCTCAAAAGAAGCAGGAACTGGAGCAGCGCCTGAAGCGTTCGCCCGCACAGCAGTTTTTCTTTTCGTATATCCGTTACCGTGACCTAGCATTGCGCGGACAGGAAGTGACCTTGCCGCTCTCCTCCCTGAAAGGGAAAAAGATATTGCTGGTATGCGGCATTGCCCGTCCGGAACCGTTGCTCGGTTTTTTGCAGTCGCAGGGCGCTGTGACTACTGAATTATTCTTCCCCGATCACCATGCTTTCAGTGCCGGAGATGCGCTGCAGATGGTGAAAAAATTCGGGCAATCGGGAGCTGAATGGCTGGTGACGACCCGTAAGGATGCCATGAGAATGGAAGCCGCCGAATTGCAACAGCATCTCAGCAGATTACCGGTGTATATTCTGGACATCTCCCCGGCATTTATTGGTGCAGATCCGGCTTCAGCAGTGCGTGCGTTGCTTCGCCGTTAATGAGAAATTTAAGCCGGGTGTCATTTTTTATCCATAACGGATAAGATAAAGGGAATATATCGGTGTAACCCTTATTTTAGCAAAGCCTGATCCGTATGAAAAAACTGACATTTATTCTTCTCTCCTGTATGACCATGCATCTTCAATTGCATGCACAGGTGTATGAGCAGCAGAATATTTCTCTGCTGTCAAACTGGAATGACACAGCTATTGTGGCCGAACCTTTTTATGGTATCCGTTATAACGGAGTCTGGGGCTGGCACGATGGAGCCGGTCATGAATATGCGCTGATCGGGGCGACGGATGGGGTGCATGTAATTGATGTAACCAATCCTTCTGCGGCCACCCGGGTTGATTTTGTTCCGGGACGCAGATCCGGTTGTATCTGGCGGGAGATAAAGACATACCAGCATTATGCCTATCTCATCAGTGATGATTCGCCACCCAATAGTTTCCAGATTATTGATCTGCAGTATCTGCCTGATTCAGTGTCGCTGGTCTACGACAGTGATTCATTGTTCCAGCGCGCGCACACACTTTTTGTGGATGGGAATAAACTCTATTGCGGGATTGTAAAGGGCGGAATTACTTCTGGTACTTCTTCAATGTCGGTTTATAGTCTCAATGATCCGGAAAATCCTTCCTTTTTACGGGATCTGGATACCGATTATGGCTCAACCTTTACCAACCAGCAAGTGCATGATATGTTCGTCAGGAATGATACCGTATACGCATCCGCAGCCTTCGACGGACTTTTTATCCTTCACTATGATTCCGTTGTCAATCAGTTTATGATGCTGGGTTCTCTCACCAGTTATCCGGCCCAGGGATATAATCACAGCAGTGCTTTGACCGATGACGGACATACCCTCGTTTTCTGTGATGAAGTGCCAACCGGTTTACCTGTAAAAGTGCTCGATGTGCAGGATATGTCCAATCTTACTGTCACTGCTACCTTTCAGAGTAATCCGGGTCCAACGCCACATAATCCTTTTATGGTGGGCAACTGGTGTTATATCGCCTATTATCAGGATGGGTTGCAGGTGTATGATGTATCCGATCCTGTGAATCCCTGGAGAATCGGTTATTTCGATACCCAGTTTCTGACGCCGCAGGGCGGACCTTATACCGGACAATCGTACTCCGGTGCATGGGGAGCCTACCCGTATTTGCCCAGCGGGCATGTGCTGGTCTCAGATATGCAAAATGGATTATATGTACTGGATATTTCTCAGATGACCGGTTTGCAGGATCAAGATGGAGAGGCTTCGTTTTCCCTCTTTCCCAATCCGGTATCCGGGGAAGAGCTGGTCAGTATCCGGCTGTATGATCAGCATCTGAATACGTTGAAGATGCTCGATGCCACAGGCCGTGTTGTGCTGACCAGGGAAATTAATGGCGCATCAACGCTCCGGCTTCCCATTGGCGACTATTCATCCGGACTTTATTTTTTGGAAGTGTCAGGAACAAAGGGACGGGCTGTCCGGAAACTGATGATAAAATAGATTACAAACCTTTTTCAAGAATCAGGGAAACAGCCGTCACATCTGCGGGTGCAAAATGGTATGTTTTCAATTCGGCAGGAGTGATCCATACGATCTGGTCATGATCCGTCAGCTGCATTGGTGTCTCCTCGCAACCGGCAATGAAAAAAGTGAATTCAAGCACTCTATGGGAAGCCTGAAACCGATAATGGCAATATTCGCGGATATCCCGCAGCGTCAGGTTGAGTTCTTCGTGTATTTCCCTGCGTATTGCCTCTTCCGGCAATTCGTCAGGCTCCATCTTACCACCCGGAAATTCCCAGTAACCGGCTAACGGCTTGCCTGTTTTTTTACGGGCAATCAGAAATTTTCCGTCGCCTCTGAGGATGATGGCTGCCACAACCTTCATGGGGGAATGTCCGGACATACAGCGAAGGTAATTTCTTTCGGCAAATGAGTAAAAACAAACAGGGCTCCGTTTCCGGAGCCCTGTTTATGCAAGCAGTTTATAAGGTTAATTTATCAATTATTTGGTTTTGATAATGCGTGACATGGTTGTCTTCTCGCCCTGAGTTGCAGTTACAAAGTATACACCATCGTTCAGGTTTTTACCGAATTCGAGGGTTCCTTCGTTTGTGTTGTAAGCGAAATTATCAACCAGGCGACCTGTCATATCTGTTACACGAACATCAACTTGCTGAGCAGCTTCAAATCCCTGAGCTACCATGAAGAAAGAAGATGAAGATGGGTTCGGATAGAATGATGCAGTTACACCATTCTCGAGACGGTTGCCGCTGTTGTTGTTGATCGGAGTAGTAATTCCGATTACGCAAGGATCACCATAGCAGTAAGGAATTCCATCAACGATTGCACGAACACGAACCAGATAGAATTTGTTAGCCTGAAGTGCAGGTGTTACATCTGCAAGGCGGCACCAACGGCTGTTGGAAACATGTGTGAATGTAGCTCCGGGGTTGGTAGTTTCTTCGAATTCGAATTCATACTGTGGAGTGCTTTGATAAGCAAGTACCAGACCTGCTTTGATGCTGTCAGCTGTAGTCAGGGTCAGGTTGCCGCAATGTGCAGGAATCAACTCCGGCTGACGAACTGAACGCAATACGATACCATCGCTGGTGAAAGAGCAAGCTCCGTTGTTGAGGCTAACTGTCAGGTACACAGTCAGTGTGTCAAGTACAGCACCCAATTGAAGTCCATCCATCAAAACACTAACGTTTTGAGTGGTTGCACCGGTAGACCAGTTATATGAACTGAATCCGGGATCTGCAGCAAGATCAACGAAACCAGGCTTACAAACTGTGATCGGGCTCAGCGCAGTGATCGCAGGCTGATAACCGGCATCAAAAACTTCTACGTGTACAGTAGCACTGGTAGAAGTGCTGCACGCGCCAAAGTTGTTGGTTACAGTGAGGGTGTAATCACCTGTCTGGTTAACTGTGATGTTACGTGTAGTCTGACCAGTGCTCCAGGAATAGCTGCTGAAGAACTGACCACCGCTTCCCTGAAGGGTAGCTGACTGTCCAGGACAAACATTAACTGGTCCGGCAGGGTTAATCGTAGCGTTGGTAGCCGGAATCACGAAGAACGGAGTCCAGTTGCTGCGAATCAAAACCTGTACACCATTCAGGAATCCGGTTACAGATACACGGTAAAATCCAGTCTGACTGATAAAGATAGATGAAGTAGTTGCACCATTGTTCCAGAGATACGAGAGAGGCCCATTCAATCCTGTAACCACAGCGTCAAGCTTGGTTCCAGCGCAAACAATCGGTCCGGAAGGGACGATAGTGACACTTTGTGCCTGCACAGCAGCGCTCATAGTGGTCACTGTCAGAAATACGCCCAGGACGTACTTCCAAACACCTTTAGTAATTTTAGTAGTCATATTTGATTTTAGTTGAAGAGATTAGCGAAGGTCAACGCACTTTTGTGCTCAGTAGCAAATGTAGGGAGACTTTGCAATACGATGCAAGTGTAAGGTATGAAAGAATTTGCTTTTTTCACGAACAGCCTGTTAACATCTGTAAATAGCTGTTTTTTATAGGTAAAATCACTTGAAATTTCAACTCAATCAGTTGATAATTAGGAGGAGGAGAGCATAACCCCGTTTTATTTTTCTGTAACATTGCCCCCGTGATTCCGTATGGGAGCGGTCAGCATGAAGCAATTAACACGGTGTTTAGTCTTTCTGTCAGCAATATTGGCGTTTTATAATGCTGATGCTCAGAGATTTAACCTCGATACTTATACTGTTTCTGATGGATTGCCCGGAAATCAGATAAATAAAATCATTCAGGACCATGTTGGCCGTTTATGGGTGGGTACCATGAGTGGCGGTTGCAGGTTCGACGGAAAATCATTTGTCCGGTTTGATCAGGGGAATGTGCTCTACAGCAATCCGGTAAAAACCATTTTTGAAGACAGCAAAGGGAATATCTGGTTTGGCACTATCCGAAAAGGCCTCGTACGATTCAGCGGAACAGATTATTCTACCTTTTCAACTGACGATGGTTTGCTGAGCGATAATATTAACGCCATTTGTGAGGATAATAAAGGTGTTTTATGGATCGGAACGTCGGAGGGACTTAGTAAGTACGATGGAAAGAGCTTTCAGAGTATCACGAATACGAAGGGGCTGATCAACAACAACATTTTTGATCTTATAAAAGATTCAAAAGGCCGGATCTGGGTCGCTACTATTGGCGGCGTAAATATGTTTGACGGTGCGTCGATTCAGACGTTTACCACCGATCAGGGACTGTTGAACAACATCGTTTATTCGATCCATGAAAACCGCAACGGAGATATCTGGTTCGGTACTTACGATGGTGTGAGTGTATGGAATGGGAAAGAATTCTCCAATTATTCCACGGATCAGGGGCTTCCGGTTGAACGGGTCGAAAATCTTACGCTGGATCACAATGGCCATTGGTGGGCAGGCACATATGGCGGTGGACTTGCCAAATTCCGTAACGGGAGTTTTACAACAACGAAGTTCGGGCAGGACATCAACAGTAATATCATTAAATCGATGATCGAAGACCGTGAAGGGAATTACTGGATCGGTTCATGGAATGGGTTGTTCAGGTACAATGGCGACAGGTTTATCACCTATACCATGGAAGACGGGATCCCTAATAATAATATCCTTTCTGTTTTCTCAGATTCTTCCAGCGGCATCTGGTTTGGTACACTTTCAGGCGGAGTCAGTTTTTTTGATGGAAAAACCTTCAAAAATATCAATGCTGCCAAGGGCCTGAAAAGTAATAACGTATGGTGCATCAACCGCGACCGTGATGGGAACATATGGTTCGGAACGACCAATGGGCCGGCTAAATACAACGCCCAAACAGGAAACGCCGAATCGGTTTTTCCGCAGTTGCAATCCCTCATCATTTATGCGTTTCTGCACGACCGGAATGGAAATTATTATTTCGGAACCGATAAAGGAGTGTATGTTTTCCCGAAGGGAAAACCCGAAGTTTTAATTGGAATCAATGAGGGACTTTCAAACGATAAAGTAAGGGTGTTGTATGAAGATGTGCAAGGTAAAGTCTGGGTGGGGACTCTCAAGGGACTTTTTTATCTGGATAATAACCGCGCAATCAGTTTTGAAGAAACCTATCATCTCCCGAAAGCACCGATTACCTCACTCATCAATGACCGGCAAGGCAATCTGCTTATCAGTACCTATGATTTTGGTGTTATTCTGTATAAAACAGGGAATCAGGCTGAGCCCGTTAAAATCCTGAATAAAAAGGCAGGACTTAACAGTGAAAAGATCCTGTTTAATTACCTCGACCGCCAAAATCATCTCTGGCTGGGTACTTCAGAAGGGCTTGACAATATTGATTGGGAACATTATCTGCAGGAAGGTAAAATCATCAACGTGCATTATGATAAAAGCAACGGCTACCTGGGTGTGGAAAGTAATGCTGCCTGTGAAGATAAATCCGGAAACCTGTGGTTTGCCACGGTGAACGGAGTGATTCGTTACAGTCCCGATGCAGGTGGTTTACCGGTGACTCTGCCTCTGGTGTCTATCAGTAATATCCAGCTGTTTCTGGAGAATGTAAATTGGAAAAAGAATAAAATCAGAGTACATCCCAATACCGGCCTCCCGATCGATCTGGTGTTGCCCTATAACAGCAATCACCTCAGTTTTATCGTAAGCGGGATCTATCTCACGGCACCCGATGAAGTGCGCTTCCGGTATATGCTGGAAGGATTTGAAGATTCCTGGTCGCCACCTACTAAAAATGGTACAGCCAGTTATTCGAATATTCCTCCGGGATCGTACATTTTCAAAGTTCAGGCCAGCGCCAACGGCCGCGACTGGAGTGTGCCCGTCACCTACAATTTCACCATTCGCCCGCCGATTTGGAAAACACCGTTTTTCTATCTGATGTATGTTGTTGTTGGAGCCGGGTCGGTGATGCTGGCGTACCGTATCCGTACCCGCTCTTTGAGGCGAAGTCAGGAAATGTTGCGGCGAAAAGTGGAGGCCCGCACCCGCGAACTGCAAGCCAAGAACCTCGAGCTGGCCAAGCTCTCACTGGTAGCCTCTGAAACAGATAATGCAGTCATGATCTTTGACGAACACCTCGACCTCGAATGGGTAAATGCCGGTTATACCAAATTAACGGGTTATACACTCGAGGAGGTGAAGAAACTACGCGGAGCGCACCTGCATGAACTGACCACCAATCAGGAGGTGCTGCAGCATCTGGACGAATGCATCCGTCTCCGGAAGTCGTTCATTTACGAATCAGAAATCGAACATAAAAACAAGAGCCACCGCTGGGCTTCTTCCACTCTGACGCCGATCCTCAATGAGCAGGGCCAGCTTAAGAATATCGTAGTGATCGATACTGATATCACGCTGCGGAAACACATGGAAGAGCAGATTCGGGAAGCATTGGAAGAGAAAGGACTATTGTTGCGGGAGATTCACCACCGTGTAAAAAACAACCTGCAGATCATCATCAGTCTGTTTAATTTGCAAACCAGTTATGTAACAGATGATAACGCTTATAAAGCTCTGAAAGAAGGACAGGACCGGATCAAAAGCATGGCCCTGATCCACGAACGTTTTTACCAGACCGATGGTCTTTCAAAGATTGATTTTGACGACTATATCAAGCGCCTTGCCGAAAATCTGATGCAAAGCTTCCGGATCAGCCAATCGCAGGTTTCTTTGATAATCCAATCCGATAAGATATCTTTGGATATTGACACAGCCGTACCCTGCGGACTCATCATCAATGAAATTGTATCCAATTCGCTGAAACATGCGTTTAAGGATGGCCGGAAAGGGGAGATATCCATTACGTTGAATCAAACGGAAAAAGATATCTTTCGTCTGGTAATTGGCGACAATGGCATAGGAATGCCCGAAGGTTTCTCTGTAGAAACCTCTGATTCGCTGGGAGTACAACTGATTCAGGCCCTCACCGATCAATTGGAAGGAACGATGCAGGTCGAGAATCAGCCCGGACTTGGAGTAAAGTATATTATTAACTTTAGACGCATTAGTTAAACCTGACCACGAATGACTAAGACCCGAATTCTTGTTGTAGAAGATGAAAGCATTGTAGCGAAGGATATACAGAAATCCCTCGAAAAACTGGGCTATGAAGTACCCGCTACCGCTTCGTCTGCTGCATCTGCCTATGAAAAGCTGGAACAGATTCAGCCTGATCTGGTATTCCTCGATATCAAACTGAAAGGTGAGGAAGATGGTATTCACATTGCCGAGCACATCAAAGAGAAATACAATATCCCGGTTATTTTTCTGACGTCCTATGTGGATCAGGAAACCCTTGATCGCGCCAAGGTGACAGAACCTTATGGATATATTGTTAAGCCGTTCAACGAGTCGGATTTGAAGACTACGGTGGAGATGGCACTCTTTAAATTTTCCCGCGATCGTGAAGTGCGCGAAAGTCAGCAACGGCTTGCCAATGCCTTGGCCAAAGTGGAGGAGTCAATCATTGTGGTGGATACCGAAGGCCGCGTCACCTACCTCAATGAGAAAGCAGAGAACATGCTGGGGTATTCCAGTCTGTCTGCCCAGGGAATGGATGCGTTTGGATTGTTCGTGATTGAAGAAGAGGGAGGCACCGCAGTACGTAAAGATGAGCTGATGGGCATGATGCGAAAAGATCAGGCCTGGCAAAATACAGATTGCTTTATTCTGGTAAAGCGCGATAACAGCAGCATTGGTGTTTCTGTTTCTGCTTCTCCGGTGCACGATGAGAAGAACCAGTTTCTCGGTTGCGCCATTGTTATCGCTGATAAGCAAAGTGAAGCTGCAAAGCCGGCACCGGAAGTTGCGGCACAGGTAACGCTGCTCGACAATCAGGTTATTCAGAATTCTTTCTTCGTGAAGAAAGGATCGATGCTTGTAAAAGTGTACCTCGACAATATCCAGTGGATCCAGGCGATGGATAACTATGTTATTATCCAGACCAACGCGGATCAGTTTGTGATTCACTCTACCATGAAGGATATTGAGAATAAACTCCCGCCCAGCAAGTTTTTACGTGTCCACCGTTCGTACATCATTCCGATCGATAAAATCAACGTGCTCGACGAAAACACGGTGCTTATCGGAGATAAGACAATACCGATTGGGAAGTCGTACAAGGACACCTTCATGGCGCGCCTGAATTTCCTCTGATCGTGGATATCATCCGTTATAATCAGCAGGCCTGGGACGCAGAAGCCCGCAAAGGCAACGAGTGGACCATCCCTGTTGGTGAAGCGGAAATTGAACAGGCCCGAAGTGGTTATCCTCATCTCGTTTTAACACCCAAAAAACTTGTTCCTGCCTCCTGGTATCCGGAGCTGAAAGGCGCGAAAGTGCTGGCTTTGGCTTCCGGTGGAGGACAACAGGTGCCGATGCTGGCTGCAGCCGGAGCAGAAGTTACAGTGTTTGATTTGTCAGCCGAGCAGTTGAAGCGCGATGAAGTAACCTGTGCAAAGTTTGGTCTTCCGGTGAAAACCGTGCAGGGTAACATGATGGATTTGTCGGCGCTGCCTGAAAATTATTTTGATTTTATTTTTCATCCCTGCTCCAACTGCTTCGCACCTGACCTGCATCCGGTATGGGAAGGATGTGCCCGCGTCATCAAGAAAGGAGGAACCATCATCTGGGGATTTACCAAAGCAGAAAGCATGCTGTTATACCGCAACAGCGACGATAGCTATACGCTCAAATACAAAATGCCGTACAGCGATACCGGTTCACTCACCGACGAAGAACGCAGCGTTTACACAGACAAAAACGAACCTTTGTTGTTTGGTCATTCGCTCGAAGAGCAGATCACCGCTTTATTGAAAAACGGATTTATGTTAACCGATCTTTACGAAGACGATTGGGGTGGGAGAGAACCCATGGACGCCTATTTCAAAGCGTTTGTAGCGTGTAAGGCGGTGAAATGTTGAAGTTACAGAGCGCTTGCGCCCTGAGCGCAGCCTCGGGGTTGCAGAGTTACAGAGTTGCGGAGTTGCTGAGTTACCAAGTTGTAAGAGGATATATGTTTTTCCCTGCGCCGCTGCTCCCGATAGCTATCGGGACGCCGCGTGATCGCTGCTTCCGCTGCGCCTGCCTGCCGGCAGGCAGGGTTAAGTCGACAAATGCTCCTGTAACTAGAATTTCATCGTCTTATACGACACCGCCTCTTTCTCTGTAACAAGCTGCAAAATGTACACACCATTCGCCTAATTCGGCAAATTTTCCAACTTCGTTTATCATCTTTCATATGCTAACATCCCATGGGGGCTTTGCCCCCAAACCCCCAGTCACTTTTTCTCTTGATAGAAAAAGTAACCAAAAAGATCAAGGCCTGCACCATCACCTTTCCGCTTACAGCGAAATTTATTCTGTTTGCTTTGGGTGGGGCTCAGGGTGATCTCCTCAATCCTTTCGGAGCTTCCCTTCGCCTGGTCCACCCCTCGCTGCACAGAATAAACCGGTGATGCTGAGGGCCGGGATTTCATTTCTCTGCGTTCGTTGCGAGTCGCCGTTTTCGCTGCGTTTAAACCGACAAATGCTCCTGTAACTAGAATTTCATCGTCTTAAACGACAACGTCTCCCTGTCCGTAACCAGGTTGACCACATAAACCCCCTCCGAAATTTCATTCATATAAATCTCCGTCGTATAATACCCTCCCGCAATCACCTCCGCCGGTTTTTCGAAAACGATTCTGCCTTCGATATCAAATAACCGCAACATTCCTTTCTTGCCTTTCAACTGCGCAGCGTTGACATGAATCATATTCCATTCGTGATTATACCATGCCTGCAGCCAGGCTCCCCTCTCCTCTGCGGGGCCGGGGGTGAGGCCCACAGTTAGCGTATCACACGGACTACCCACTAGCGGCCCCATTTCATAATTGGGGTTATGCGGTAAGCCGCGGTACGTGCGATGCCCGCCAAGTGGAAAACTGAACAACTGAAAATCACAGGCGGTTCCGGCACTATCAGGATAGTTTATCACCGATAGATTAGAATTTACTGCTGTGTATAATCCTGCAGGATAAGGATATCCGCTTCCAGGAACCCATGCATAAGCAGAAATATATATTTTTCCATTAGGTGCCAACTTCATCATAACTGCAGAACCACTATCTTTTATAGAGCCTACTAGAGTCTTCGATGTTGCAATATTGGAGCTTTGTAAGTAATACTGATTAATTTCAACATCATTGGAACTATTAAGATTTGATAAAACATATAGGTAACTATTATTGGATGAAAATGTATTGCTATGATAATATTTGTATGGCCCTGTTGTGCTGGGCATTTCAATATTCACCGGGTTTGAAATCACTCCTGTGCAGCGGTCAAAATCGTAGAGTTCGATTAAATTTCTCCAGTCACAAACTGCCATTTTGGTGCCATCAGAATTAAAGGTAATATCCCCACCACCTGTCGTTCTCATAGCTCCGATGTATTGAACTGGTATAGGTGAAATACCATTGGAATCTACCAGATATACATAGAATGCATTGTTAGCTGTAAGATTATAATAATCCCATCTCCTGGTCACCAGCCACCAGTCTTTTCCATTGCCATGTTTTACGGCCATCAAAGCATCCTTGGTGGCTGTGGTATCGATCAATACATTTTTCTGTGTTACTGCTCCCAACCCGTTGTTTAACTTCAGATCAACTATACTGTAGTATAAGCCAAAATACGGTCCTGATACACCGGCATTAAAAACGTAAAAGGTGCTGTCTGTTATTGATTTTGGAACGATTAAAATATCATGGTACCAGCCCAAACAGATCAATGAATCACCATTTTGCATCACCTGATGCAGCCTGTTATGTAATCTTCCGTTTTTTTTCCATCCCGTGATATAGGCGGTTGGGTGTACAGATGTACCATAAAATAAAAGGCTATCCTGTGCATCGGCGATGGATACTGATGCCGATAAGCTTGATTCAGTTGTGGCGAAATACGTTAACGTATTACCAAAGACCACACCCGCACTATCGCCAAAGCACCAGACTTTGCTTGAGTATTGGCCGTTCGCCTCCTTCCCCGGTATAACCAGAATTAATATCATTAATAGCTTGAAGAACTGTTCTTTCATTTCAGCTTGATAAATTTCTCTGTTAATCGTTCCCCATCGGAATATCGTAAAGATACAAAATATACTCCCGGTTTAAGATTTGACAAGGATACTGTTTTTATATTGCCTGTACTCATAGTCTCCCGTCCAGAAAGATCGGTTAATAGAATCCGTTCAACCAGATCTTCGTCTGTATAGGTCAATAGAAGCAGATCGGTGGCGGGGAAAAAAGTACATATCTCTATTAATGCTTCACCACTTTGAACGATAACTGCTCTTCATTCGTTTGCAGGTTCACCATGTACACACCATCCGACAAATACTGAGTATGAATCTCAGTGGTGAAATACCCTCCCGCCAACACCTCCGCCGGTTTTTCGAAAACGATTCTGCCTTCGATATCAAACAACCGCAGCATCCCTTTCCTTCCCTTCAATTGCGCCGCATTCACATGAATCATATTCCATTCTTTGGCATCCCAAGGGGGCTTTGCCCCCAAACCCCCAGTTACCCTGAAGCGTACTTCGTTCTGCTTCAGGGTAACTAAAAAGATCAAGGCCTGCAACACGCCCTTTCCGCTAACGCGGAATTTTTTTCGCTCGTTTCCGGCAGGACGTGGGGTGATCATCGCAAAACCTTGCGATGCTTCCCTCCGTCTTATCTGCCTTCAACTACGCTTCAAAAACCGGGGGTGTTGAGGGCCGGGATTTCATTTCTCTGCTCCCGATAGCTATCGGGACGTTGCGCCTCGCCGTTTTCGCTGCGCCTGCCTGCCGGTAGGCAGGTTTAAACCGATAAATGCTCCTGTAACTAGAATTTCCCCGTCTTAAACGACAATGTCTCTCTTAACTAAAGAAGCCACCCCTTGGGATGGCTTTTCTTGCAGGAAGTATTGGATGTTTAATTAGGCATATACACCACTTTTGAAGTTATTTTCGAAGTTGGAGTGGTGATATGGATGAGGTATACTCCACCTTGTACTTGTTGACTGGTTTCGTTATCGCCGCCCCAAAAAACTTCATGTTTGCCAACCAATCGTTTTTCGTTGATTAGGTTTTTGATGAGTCTGCCATTCAGGTCAGTGATATAGGCATGAACAGTTGCTTCGTCTTTTAATTGGAATGCGAACGCTGCAATTGTGGAGAATGGATTCGGTGATACGCTGATTGCTCCATCAAATGCTTGTTCTTCAACTCCGGTTGTGGTGGCCCATATCGATTTCACTTCAGCGTTCAGAATCTCGGTGCCGCTGCTCATCACAGGTGATGATCCAACCCGTTCATTGATGAAAGCAACAATCTTAACGTGATTGGCATAAATGGTGGACGGCAGGGTGTAAGTGTATGTTTTGGTGAAGCTTTGCCCGGAGGCCACGGTGGCAGGATTGTTTACATCTCCCCAGTTGTCGGCAGATAACAATACAACCTGTGCATGCATTTGCTGATAATTGGGTATTGGGTTGCCTAATCCATAAAACGGTGAGCCGCTGGTGGTGTTGAAGTAATTGGTTTGTGAGGAGCTGATGCTGTCTTCAATCAGCATGCAGGTAAGCCGTGTTTCTTCTCCGTAGCCGGTCAGAAAAGTATAGTCTACCGTTACGTTCAACACCTGATTAAAAGGATTATACACGGGTGT
The DNA here is from genome assembly GCA_046330075.1 of Bacteroidia bacterium. Classification (GTDB taxonomy): domain Bacteria; phylum Bacteroidota; class Bacteroidia; order AKYH767-A; family OLB10; genus JAJTFW01. Next base: position 153,155 of record JAXLTL010000003.1, read on the forward strand.
GATATTGATGGATACGGGAGAGGTGACATTTAACCGTGCAGCCACTGCTCCGGCCCAATATCCGCGACTCATCACAAATGCATTTCCTCCGGGATATGTGAATCGATCTACTGCAGCTCTTGGATAGGCTGCCACCGAGAGATTAGTGGCCATCGCGGAAGAGTAGGTGGTTTCAAGAAAATCGTTGTAGTGCATTCCTACAGCTACAATTCTGTTGGGGTTGTTGGTAATGATGTCTTCGAGTATTTCATGGCCTTCGGGACAGTATCCGCACCAGTCACCGGTAAATTCTTCTACCAGGATTTTGCGGGTGGCTTGCCCGTTCAAGTGAGTGCAAAATGCAAACAGAAACAGAAAGAGTAGTTTTGATTTCATGGTCGGTAGGTTTTCTCAAACGTAGCAAAATGAGTTTTAAATTGCAAGTCAATATGACCATCTGGTGTTTTTTCTTGTCCTTTCTCCGTTTGGGTTGGACATCTTTGCCCCTTGAGGCTTTTCATTGGCACAAAAAAAAGCCACCCCGGAGGGTGGCTCTCAATCACACACTAATAAATTATTGTTTCACTTCTTCGTAATCTACATCGGTTACTCCATCACCTGCGTTGGCTGTGTTTCCGGCTTCACCTTGCGGCTGACCGTCTGCTCCGGCCTGTTGTGAGGCATTGTAGAGGTCTTTGGAAGCGGCTTCCCAGGCGGTGTTCAGTGTCTGCAGTGCAGCGTCGATCGCCGTGAGATCTTTGTTCTTATGCGCTTCTTTGAGTGTTTCAAGTGCGCTTTCGATGGCGGATTTCTTGTCGGCAGGAATCTTGTCACCGAATTCTTTGAGTTGTTTTTCGGTGTTGAAGATCATCGAGTCGGCCTGGTTTACTTTATCGGCTTCTTCTTTCGCTTTGCGATCGGTTTCAGCATTGGCTTCCGCTTCGCGTTTCATGCGCTGGATTTCGTCGTCGCTCAATCCGGAAGAGGCTTCGATGCGGATGTTTTGTGATTTACCGCTGGCTTTGTCTTTGGCAGTGACGTGAAGAATACCGTTCGCATCAATATCGAAGATCACTTCGATTTGCGGAATACCGCGTGGCGCCGGTGGAATTCCATCGAGGTGGAAGCGGCCGATGGTGCGGTTGTCGCGGGCCATAGGACGTTCTCCCTGCAATACGTGAATCTCTACGGATGGCTGGTTATCTGAAGCGGTTGAGAAGGTTTCTGATTTCTTGGTAGGAATCGTGGTGTTCGATTCAATCAGCTTGGTCATCACACCACCCAGTGTTTCGATACCCAGTGAAAGCGGTGTTACGTCGAGGAGTAATACGTCTTTCACTTCACCGGTAAGTACTGCACCCTGAATTGCTGCTCCTACGGCAACCACTTCATCAGGATTTACGCCTTTGGATGGTTTCTTGCCGAAGAATTTCTCTACGAGATCCTGAATGGCCGGAATACGAGTGGAACCACCTACCAGAATTACTTCGTCGATATCAGATGGATTCATCTTCGCATCTGAAAGCGCTTTTTTGCAAGGCTCGAGTGTGCGTTGGATGAGTTTATCTGCAAGTTGCTCGAACTTTGAGCGGGTGAGTGTTTTTACAAGGTGTTTCGGCACTCCGTCAACCGGCATGATGTAAGGCAGGTTGATTTCTGTTTGTGTAGAGCTGGAGAGCTCGATTTTTGCTTTCTCTGCAGCTTCTTTCAGGCGCTGGAGAGCCATCGGATCTTTGCGGAGATCGAGACCTTCATCTGACTTAAACTCGTCGGCCATCCAGTCGATGATCACCTGGTCGAAGTCGTCACCGCCGAGGTGTGTATCTCCGTTGGTGGATTTTACTTCGAATACGCCATCGCCGAGCTCCAGTACAGAGATATCGAAGGTGCCACCACCAAGATCGAATACGGCTACTTTGGTGTCTTTATGATTTTTATCGAGACCATAGGCCAGTGCAGCAGCTGTAGGTTCGTTGATGATGCGCAGTACTTTGAGTCCTGCAATCTCTCCGGCTTCCTTGGTGGCCTGACGTTGTGCATCGTTGAAGTATGCAGGAACAGTGATTACTGCTTCGCCTACTTCATAACCGAGGTAATCTTCGGCTGTCTTTTTCATTTTCTGTAGTACCATCGCAGAGATTTCCTGCGGGGTGTACATACGGTCGTTGATTTTTACACGAGGGGTGTTGTTGTCGCCGCGCGCTACTTCGTACGGTACACGGGAGATTTCATTCGATACTTTGTCGAATGATTCGCCCATGAAACGTTTGATGGATGCAATGGTATGTTTGGGGTTGGTGATCGCCTGACGTTTGGCAGGGTCTCCCACTTTGCGCTCTCCATCTTTGATAAAAGCTACAATCGAAGGGGTTGTACGGCGTCCTTCGCTGTTCGGGATAACTACAGGTTCATTGCCTTCCATTACGGCTACGCAGGAGTTGGTAGTTCCCAGGTCGATTCCAATTACTTTTTTCATATGTGTTTCTGTGTTGTTCTGTTTAATCCGGATTCCGGTTGAATCCGCCGGGGCTAGTCAACATGTATGCCAGTGGCTTAAAATGATGGATCGGCTGATTTTCTGGCTGATTTCAATGAAAAACACCTGTCAGATTGACAGAATGGCAGTCGTTCCGGCTCGTGAAGGCCGGGAAAGGTGTGGCAGCGTGCCCGCGATTATTTGAAAATGATGTTGGTATACTGTCCGTTCAGGATGGAGTCGAGGGTGAGCTCATTGAATGCCACATCGTCCACATGGGTGGTATACCGGCAAGTGAAAATGCCGCGTCCATCCGAAAGGTTGGTAAATGCCGGGATGTAATTGGTAACGTTGGCCGGCGAATTGATCTGAATGTAGTTGTAGAGTTCGTCGGTCCCGGCGGTGAAGAGATAATCTGCACGGAAGGAGTTGAGTACCCTTTTTCTGGAGCCTTGCTGGGGACCGATGGCAGATCCCATAAACCTGAAAATTTCGTCGCCTTTGAGGAAGAAAGTCATCTGCTCACCTCCGTTTACGCCAAGTGTACTAACATTCTTGAGTTTGTAGTCGACATATTTGGTTTCATAACTGAGCGATACGGTATCGTATTCGTTGTATTTGATGCGCATGATCAGGCCGAATACCCGGCCCCATTTCGGACTGTTGAAGCGGATCTGATAGGGGTTCGGATTTGCGAGATTTACTTTCACACTGTTGTTGAAGGAGGCAAACTGCATGGGCTCGATGATCCGGGTAGTAGCTGTCACTTCCTTGCCGGTTTGCTGATTCCTGAACCGCAAACGGTAGTAGTAATTGTCGTCGATGCCGGTGGGTGTTGCGAGTTTGAAAAGATAATGTCCGTCGTCGGTGAAAAGTCCTTCTTCCTTGGGGAATTCAGTGGTAGTGCTGAAAGTTTGGGTATTTACCACTGTATTGGCACCTATCGTGAGTTTTTCAAGAGACAAGGTGATTTGATTGGGGTCGTAGTAAATACTGTCGGCCACCTGTGCCATCACCAGGGCATTACCTTCGCCCAGATAAGCTTTCTGAACCCGTACATACTGAACGGTATCGCTGGGGTTGATAAGTCCGTAGATGACGGGGATTTCCCGATAGTCTTCGAGCAGGTCCACCTCATTATCACAGGAAGCAAGGCCCAGGCAGGAGCCGAGGCAGATCAGAAAATAGAACAGGTTTTTTGACATAGGCCCCAAAAATAAGAAATGGGAGGGAAGCACAAAGCAGAAATGAAGATCCGCCTGTTGGTTTCTCGTGAAAATGACATTGATCCGACCTGAGGATACTGATTCCGAATTTTATAGTTTTAGCCAATGATTGATGTGATTCTTTCAGGGGTATTACTGGGACTGGTGTTAGCCATGCTGATCGGTCCGGTTTTTTTCCTGTTGATTGACACGAGCATTAAGCGTGGATTCCGCATTGCTGCCTGGCTGGCGGCCGGGGTCATGCTGAGCGATGCCTTTTTCATCGTCATAACCTACTTCAGCAGTACTGCATTGACCGTCATGAAGGAATTTGGGCGCGAAATCGGTATCGGAGGAGCCTTGCTGCTGATCGTCTTCGGCATCCTGAATTTCATCAAGAAGCCACATATTCAAGCCGCTGCCCTCGATCTCCCGGATGATTCCCGTACGCCGCTGGTTGATACTGCCAAAGGCTTTATGATGAATTTCCTTAATCCTTTTGTGTTGTTATTCTGGATGGGTGTGGCAGGTGGCATTTCAGCCAGGGAGCAGTGGAGCAGGACAGAAGTCATCGTTTTCTACAGTGTGGTACTCACGACTGTATTGGGGACTGATCTCCTGAAAGCCTGGCTGGCGCTGAAGCTGAAAAAAGTACTTAAGCCTTCTGTTTTGATGATGGTCAATAAAATCTCCGGTGTTGGACTCATCATTTTCGGAGTGCGGCTGTTGTACCTCATTCTGCTCCGGAAGGAGTTGGGATAAGCGTTTTTCAGCTGTAAGGTATTTCGAAAAATGGATGGAAAGTTGTTAACAGGCGCTGTTGTTTTTGATTTTGGTTATCAGATTTTTAGGAGATAAATGAGCTGTGTGATGACCTGAAGGCAAAAGAAAATTACAGAATTTTCGATGTAAGACTTGACTCGTTTTGTTCTGATTTTTATGTTTACGTCAGGAATAGGGAAGGTCCGGAAATGCTGAGCTTTTTTACCCTCGCAACTGTGTGGTTCACCCCTGAAAATTACCGATTTGCTAAAATACCCTGCACCCAGTGGTACAGTTGGTTAACTTGTATCCTGTAAGCAAAGGAACAACATGAAAGAAGTCTTGCTAAAAGACATGCAACCGGAAGTGAGGAGTTTCCTCGGCAAGTATGTAGAGATTAAGTCTCCGCAGGCCAAGGTTTTTATGACCACTACGGCTTTCAATATTGAAGGAATCGAAGACAATTCCACAAAAGCCATTGTAAACCTTCGTAAGATTAACGATATCCGTTTCGTGAATAAATTTCAGGAGGCGGTGAATGAGAAATTGCCACACGGCGGAATCTATATCGGACTGGTAGAAACACAGGAGCAACGCCGTCATCGCCTGCTACGTAAATATCTTCCGGGTTTAGCCCATATTTACTTCATCTTTGACTTCATCTTCAAGCGTGTTTTTCCTAAGCTGCCATTTTTCAAAAAGATCTACTTCTTCGTCACCAATGGCCGCAACCGTGTAATGTCGAAGGCTGAGGCATTGGGTCGTCTGGCTTCCTGTGGCTTCAAGATCATCGACGTAAAGGAAATTCACAATCATACGTACTTCGTCGGTCGTAAAGATCGTCAACCCTGTTATGACCTGAATCCCTCGTACGGCCCCTTGTTTGCGATGAACCGCATTGGTAAGGATGGAAATATCATCCGGGTGTTTAAGTTCCGTACAATGTATCCGTATGCGGAATATCTGCAGGAGTATGTTTACGAGCAAAACAAACTGGCATCGGGAGGAAAATTCGCCCAGGATTTCCGGATTACTACCTGGGGACGGTTTATGCGTAAATGCTGGCTCGATGAACTGCCAATGATCATCAATCTGATAAAGGGGGATATGAAGATTGTTGGTGTGCGCCCGCTCAGTAAGCACTACTTCAGCCTCTATACAAAGGAATTGCAGGAGAAACGAACGATCTCTAAACCCGGACTCCTTCCGCCTTTTTATGTTGATATGCCGAATACACTGGATGAAATCATCGATTCAGAGCTGAAGTACCTGAAGGCCTATGAACAACGTCCGCTGCTGACAGATATTCGCTACTTTTTCTCAATATGCACAAATATCATTTTCCGCAAGGCGCGCAGTAACTGATACGCTTAAAATTGACGGATTACTTGTGAAAGGAGTTGACGTTTTTAGTCAATTGTCAATGTAGCCGGTGAGATTCTTTTTGCTGAAGCGGATGAGGACAATGAGTGCCAGAATCAGGAAGGGCGAAAGAAAGAGATCTTCCAGATAATGAGATAAACCGGTACTGAGCCGGTAATCTACGCCCCAGTCGCCCAGCTTCAGCAGTATAAAGCACAGTACCATGAACAGGAGATAAAAGATGATTGCCGTTTTTCCCACTTTTAAGGATTCGGAATAGATGGCCAGAATACCGGCTGCGAACAGCATAAATATAAAACTGAACAGGACGGAAGATTGGAGTTTGGCTGCGATCTTAATGCCGAAAGTCCCTTTCATTTCATTCTTTTCGAACGCAGCCACCGTAGGTTTCGGATAACGGTTAATAAAGGTGGGAATTCCTTGTTCGATGATCAACAGTTTACGCTCTCTTTTAAAGCCGGTCCATACCATTCCAATGGCCAGAATAGCCAGGAATGACCACCGAATAGCCGGCCGAAACGGAAATTTCATGATGCTGTATCCTGTTTGTCCTTTTTACTGAATTTATTTGCCCAGGTTACCCAAAGCAGGAAAATGAAGGAATATACCACCACCGTAAAGGTGTAGTGGTGGTTAAAGTCGAGGTATTCAGGTGTTTTTAACTGGATTAAAGCCAGTGCGGTAGCACGCAAAACGTTGATAAAATGAATTCCGGCGACACCCAGAAGAATGAACCACCATTTATTCCGCCAGGGTCCCGGGAAGCAAAGTACGAAACCGGTGAACAGGGCAAATAATTCAAGTCCGTTGCAGGGGTTCCCTACGCCAACCATCACCGTATTATCAATCCTGATCAAGGTTTGAGCAACTCCGGGAGCAGTAGATCCTTGGTAACCGAGCAGACTGAGGATTCCGGCACTATGTTCCGCAACTTTGGCATTGAGCCATTCATCCAGACGGCCGTCGGGCGCAACAAAAAAATCGTAGGAAACAAACCATAGGATGTAAACGACCACAGCCTTTAAGAGAAAGCCGGCAATGGCGCGTTGACCCGGATCTTTAATAAATTTTGACAGCATGGTTTCTCTGAACAATGTTCAAAAAAAAAGGTCAGCGATAGCCAACCTTCAGTTTTCGTAGACAGAAGAAATTATTTTTCTTTCTTCTTGTCGTACACTTTCTTGATACCGTATCCGGCACCAGCAACCAGCAATGCGCTTAATCCGCCATCAATGGGCACCTTAGGATTGCAGTTCTGTGCGAAGAGCGGCAAAGCCATAAAGGCAAACATTGCTACAATAGGAAGTGATTTGAAGATTATATTTTTCATGTGGATGAGTTTTTCTACTTCTAATATGCAATTATATGGAATCCAAGTACACAACGCAAGTGTTTCATCGAATATTTATCAACGATTTTTTTGAGTTTACCCATCTGTTGGGAAGGGGGGGCGGCATAAAAAAAGGGGGCTTTCGGCCCCCTTTTTTTATTGTATTGGCTAAGGATTAGTCAACCATAACACGGATCTGCTCAGAAGTTCCGTTGATCTGGATAGTCAGGAAGTAAACGCCGGAAGCCATTTCGCTTACAACAACGTTACGCTGATTTTGTCCGTCAACAGCAGTTCCACGCTCGCTCATAACAACACGTCCGGCAACGTCAACCATATTCAGGTTGAAATCAGCACCTTCAGTACCGTTGAATACGATAGTAGCAACTTCAGAAGCAGGGTTCGGGAAGATGTTGAGACCTGTAGCAGCACCGGTTTCACCGATACGTACACAGTTTCCAAGATCGATAGCGATACCGTTCAGGATACGTACAGGACCATTTCCGCAGCCATTGCTTGCATAAACAGTTACCTGCTGACCTGTAGTCGGGTTAGTTCCCCAGTTAACATAGATGTCCTTCGTTCCCTGACCGCTGGCAATAGAAGCGATAGAAGGAACAGACCAGGTGTAGAGGCTTGCGCCGGCTACAGTAGATACAGAGTAAGGAACGTTAGACTGACCAGGGCAGATAGACTGATCACCACTGATGATACCAGGCTGACCAGGAGCTCCAGATACAGTGAGTGAACGTGCAGCACCGCTGCCACAAGCGTTAGAAGCAACTACTGAGAAGCTGCCACCAGCATAAGAACCGGTAAAGTCAACAGAGATAGATGATGATCCTTGACCGCTGATGATAGAAGCACCGGCCGGAACAGTCCAGTTGTAAGATGTAGCACCTGCTACAGCAGCGCATGAGTAGCTAACACCAGTAGCACCACAAACACCGGATGCCTGACCGCTGATAGAAGCAGAAACACCAGGAGTGTTAACTGTTACAGCACGGAGACGTGCAGCACCGATGCCACAACCGTTTGCACCGCTTACAGATACAGTACCACCCGCATAACCTGCACCTACAGATACAGTAATTACGTTAGTGCTCGCACCGGAAGTGATGGTCATACCTGCAGGTACAGACCATACGAAGTAAGAAGCACGTTCAATCAGGTTGGTAGAGTAAACAGCTACATCACCAGGACAAACTTTTACCGGACCAGAGATAGAGTTCGGCATTACAGGCTTGGTGTAGTTGATATCGATCAATACAGAACTTGGAGTACCAGCGCCACAAGCGTTAGATGGAGTTACGGTAAGGTTGCCGATGATACCATTGTGGGCAGCGATCGGAGTCCAGGATACGAAGATAGAGTTGGTTCCCTGACCTGACAGGATAGTCATGCCGGAAGGAACAGTCCATGTATAAGTAGAAGCATCAGCTACAGAAGCGATAGAATAGGTTGCAGAACCTGTTACTACTGCTACGCACTGAACTGCAGGACCAGAGATAGGACCAGCTACAAGCAGGTTCTCGTCAATTAATCCGTCGCAATCATCATCGATAGAGTTACAAACTTCAGTTCCGGCAGGATTTGCAGAAGCATTGTTATCGTTACAATCAGTGTTGTCTGATACATAACCTGCAGGAGCACCGTTACAAGTGCTAACCGTATTTCCGGCATCACCATAAGTGTCACCATCAACGTCAGCATAGTAAGTAATGAAAGTCAGACCGTCATCGATGAGGAGGTTACAATCATCATCTACACCGTTACAAACTTCAGCAGCACCAGGGTAAACTGAAGCATTGTTATCGTCACAGTCACCGTTGCAGGAAGTATATCCGTCACCGTCATTGTCAAATCCATTATCTACGATTCCGTTACAGTCGTCATCGATGCCATTGCAGGTCTCAGTTGCACCAGGGTTAATTGATACATCTGCATCGTTACAATCTGTTCCGTCAGCAGAATAACCGCTTGGAGCTACAGCATCGCAGGATTGAATGGAAGCTTCACCATCACCATAGCCGTCACCGTCAGCATCACCATAATAGGTATAAGCAGGAGCAATAACTTCAATTACCTGAGAAGTGTATACGCAGGTATCTAATCCGCCCAGATGGTAAGAGATAGTGTGGAAACCAGCACCGGCTGCAGCAGGATCAAAGCTGTTACCGGAAACACCAGAACCGGAGAAAGTACCACCTGCAGTTACTGCAGAGAGTGATACAGCTGCTCCGTTTTCACAAATTGTAGCAGGAAGACCAGAGAAGGAAGCATCCGCAGCGGCACCTTTATCGTCGATGCGAAGTGCGAATGCGCTGTTTGTACCAGTACCATAACCATCTACCTGAATGTAAACAGTCTCGCCTGGGGTCAGACAGAAAATTTGTGCATAGGCATTATATGGTGACCCGGATGAGTCATCATTTGCAGCCCAAAGGTTGGAACCACCTGTAAGGATGTCACCACAGGAAGCTGCTTTGTAGATAGCAACCTGGCTATCCCAGCCTGGAAGTGCTACAGCATAACGGCCAGAACCACCGGAAGGAACAGTAAATGTAAACCAAACGGTATTGCTCAGAACCTGACCACCGCACCAGCTTCCATTTCCGTTACAATTGGTAACAGGAGGAATTGGTTCACCGGCTTCAGTTGTTGCACCGCTATTGGTAAACGGACCATTCAAACCAATGTTTACAGGAATTGCATTGCAAACATTGTCATTCTGAATTGAAACAGCTGTTGTTACAACGTTAGAAATCGCATTTGAACATCCGGGGAGAGAAGTCACAAGCTGGATTTCATATGATCCAACTGCACTGAAATAAATAGTTTGAGGATTGTTGGTTGCACCAGAAACGTTTGCAAATGTTCCGCTTGGGAGCAGACGTGCCTGCCATTGGAGTGATCCGTTTTCACCAGAGCTGCTGTAAACAGCAGGCTGGTTTGCATAAACAGATGCAGGACCGGAAATTGTTCCAGCTACAGGGGGATCAACAGCTTCAACGAACACTGCAGTTGAAGGAACTGTGCTTGCGCCACAGGTTACAAGGCACTGGAAGTATTTTGATACTGCGAGTGCGTTATAAGCATAAGTTGTGCCGGTTGCACCTAAAATATTAGTCCAGGTAACATTGTCATCAGATTCCTGCCACTGGTAGGTCTGGCCGGAACCGGTAGAGTTTCCGTTCAGGCTCAGGGTGAGGTTTACTGTTCCTGAGTTACAGAACTGAGTCACTGAAGATACAGTTGTACCTGCTGTGGGGGGATCAATACATGGAGGCTGAACCTGAAGGTTTACAAGGTAATCTTCTGTTTCACCATAGCTGTAAACAGCGCAGGCAGAACCTGCAGTAACTGCTGCAGCATAGCTTGAACGAGCTCTCATTCGGGTTAAACCTGTTGTAGCGGTAACCGGAATGGTAACTGTACCATTATATATCCATGGAGCAATACCATCAGCATCTGTTAATGTTACAAATTCAGCAGCATCAAATGAACCTGAATGGTCGAAGTCAATCCAGAAGCCGGCATATTCAGTTCCTCCGTTGTTTACACTAACGGACACGCTTACCAGATCACCTACGTAAGCACCTGCAGCAGCAACTGTTCCGGTATAGTCAGAGTAAGAAGCTGTAAGACATGTTCCGGTTGTATTGTTGATAGGAGTGAATGTTGAGCTGAACGTAACGTTAGTGATGTGGTCACCTGCAGTACAACCGTTTGTAGTGGTTGGGATACAATAGCAGCTCAGGAAGGTGTTCATTCCAACCAGAACCGGGTTAGAAGTACCGGAGTTGCCGGAACAGGTAACGATACATTGGTAATATGTAGGAGCTGTTTGGGTCAATGACTGAGTAGATGCATCGGTACCAAAGTTAGACCAGGAAGAACCGTCAGGTGAGCTTTGCCACTGATAAGACACACCGGTTCCGGTAGTCGAATTTTGCAGTCCCAGTGTAAAGGCAGTGCCTGTACATGCATTTGTTACAGATGATGTTGTGTTTCCCGGAGTCGGGGTGCCGGTACAAGGAACAGCAGCAGCAGGTACAGTTAAACTGAAAGTACCAGGGCATGGACTGTTCGGAGTAGGCCAGGTATCAAACATGATATAGTAATCAACACCATTGGCGATGGTTACTGTGAGTGATTTGCTTGATAAAGAACTGGTCACTGAACCAAGGCATGTTCCACCTGAAGTAGGACATCCTGCGTAAACCGTAATACCGGTCCATGACTGACCAGAATATGAAACAACCATAGAACCACTTCCGATAGAGGTGATTTTGTAGAGCGCTTCAAATCCACCCTTGTAACTTCCACTACCACAGGTGGTGGAGTTTGCAGAGGTGATGTCGTTGGTGGCGCCACATGTTACTGACACACCGGTGTAGTTCTGATAAGCCAGAACCGTAGCACCAGCGCACGTCGTGGCTTTGGCCTGATTGGCAAAGAATAACAACGTGCTGAATACAACAACAAGCGACAATAACGCTTTTGTAATACCCAAACGCAGATTACTCTTTGCTACTGACGGACTTCTGTCTTCACAACAGAGTACACCCGCCGGGTTAGCATTTGTGTAATTTTTGTTTTTCATGTTATAATTTATTTAGTGTTAGATTATTTTATTCTCAGGTAAGATTAAAAAGACCTCAACCTGCCGTTAAAAGTGCAGGTCTTAGTAAACGACTGTACAGCGTTAGATGACATGAATAGAGTTCGAACTGATTAGCTTTTGCTGGATTTTCCGGATTCACAGCAAATATATGACTTGTTCTGACAATTGCAAGCGATTTTTAAGATTTGGTTAATAGTGATTCGTATGAGTTATGTAGACTGTTTAGTGCAATTGATTGATTTTCAAAATAGCGACTCTGTTTTTTTGGTGAATTTGTTTTTTCAACCGTTTGGCGAATGTCAATAATTCAGGGGTGAACGCTGCAAGAGCTCGTTTTTTTGTTTAAATAATTATGTAAAAAAATCTTGACTTGTATGTGTTTTACTTATTAACTTGCACGGTTAAAGGTGCCGGTGAGCCGCTTTTCGCCTGTCTTTTCCACTCTTAAATCAAAAAAGTATCATTATGAAAGCGATCGCTATCAGCGCTTACAGAATTGCCGTGAGCTTATTGTTCATGGGGTTATTCCTGCTTACAACAGCTGTTGTTCAAGCTCAGTCATCAGAAAAAGGTCAATCAGTATTTACGGAGTGGCGCCAAACGCAGTATGCAGAGGCTCCTGTACGTTATACGTGGCCGGAGAAATTCAAGGCATATTCCTATCATCTAAGTAGCCTTCGTCAAATACTGAAACATGCTCCTATGGAATTTACTCCGGGAGCACAAACCTCATTCATCGTATTTGATCTTCCGATGCCCAATGGTGAAATAGCTAAATTTAAAGTAGTGGAAACCGAAACGATGGATCCGGTGCTTGCTGCAAAATTTCCCGGATTAAAAACGTATTCAGGGCAGGGAATAACGGATCCCGCATCTGTGTTGAAGCTGACGGTTTCTGATTATGGACTTTGGGCAATGGTGCTCTCAAACAGAGGGAACGTGTTTGTTGATCCGCTTGAACATGGGAATACTACCGATGTTGTGGTGTATAGCAGAAAGGATCTGAAACCCTATTCATCCTTTGTATGTGAAACAGGAGAGAAGGAGGAGCGATTCAGGTCTGCGATGAATTATACCGCCATCGGTGCCGGACAACTGGCAAAATCCCATGGTACAACACTTCGTACATATCGTCTCGCACTTGCCTGTACGGGAGAATATGCAGCCTTCCATGGCGGAACTACAGCCGGTGCGATGGCCGGAATGGTGGCCACAATGAACCGGGTTAATGGAGTATATGAAACCGAAGTAGCCGTTCATATGACGATGGTAGCAAACAATAACCTTCTGATTTATCTGAATGGAACCACCGATCCCTATACCAATAATAATGGAGGTACCATGCTGACTGAAAATATCAATAACTGCAATACAGTGATCGGTTCAGCAAACTATGATATCGGACACGTCTTCAGTACCGGTGGCGGGGGTGTTGCTTATCTGGGTGTTCCCTGTACTACAAATAAGGCAGGTGGTGTAACCGGATCTTCAAGTCCGGTGAATGACGCTTTTGATATTGACTATGTAGCACATGAAATGGGCCATCAGTTCGGTGCTCATCATACATTTAATTCGAGCACCGGCTCCTGCAGCGGAAACCGAACAGCTGCAGCTGCCTTTGAACCTGGCAGCGGTATCACCATTATGGCCTATGCCGGAATCTGCACAGCCACCAACGATCTCGCGCCGCACAGTATTGCCTATTTTCATACCTATTCCTTTGATCAGATTACTACCTATATTACTACCGGAAGCGGAAATAGCTGTGCGGTAGCAACTGCAACAGGGAATACACCGCCTACTGTAGTGCCCGATGCATTGAATTATACGATTCCATATCAAACACCGTTCACACTGAATGCGACCGGGTCGGATGCTAACGGTGATGCGTTAACGTATTCATGGGAAGAGTATGACCTTGGGGCTGCAGGTAACTGGAATGCGCCGGTTGGTGATGCTCCGATTTTCCGCCCGTTTGATCCTGTGGTGTCTGGTTCGCGGACCTTCCCGAAAATTTCGGATATCGTAAATAACACCACTACAATCGGAGAGTTGTTGCCTACCTATGCGCGTACTTTGAAATTCAGAGTAACCGTGCGGGATAACCGCGCCGGTGGCGGTGGGGTGATGCATCCCGACGATACAGTAAGGGTGAATGTGATTAATACCGGCGCTGCTTTTGCGGTTACTGCACCAAATACAGCTGTCACCTGGACATCCGGACAACCGGCTACTGTAACCTGGAATGTATCCAATACAGATATTTCTCCGATATCCTGCGCCAATGTCGCCATTCTGCTTTCTACAGATGGAGGCTATACGTACCCGGTAACCATTCTGTCTTCAACACCAAACGATGGCTCGGAAATAATCACTGTACCTGCCAATATCACTACCACGGCACGTATTAAAGTGCAGGCGGTTGGAAATATTTTCTTTGATATTTCCAATACCAACTTTACCATACAATCCGGATCTTCTGTATTGTCGGTGCTGAATACAAATCCTGTCACCACTTCACCGCTATGCGCCGGTCAAACGTTAAGTGTTGGTTATACCGGTGACGGCCCCGCCAATGCAGGGAACGTTTTTACCGCGCAGTTATCCAACAGTGCCGGATCATTCGCCTCTCCGGTGGTGATCGGTACGCTCGGTGCAACTGCGGCCAGCGGTACGATTTCGTGCACTATCCCGGGTGGAACAGTGCAGGGAACCGGTTACCGGATTCGTGTCATTTCTTCAAACCCAGCCATTACAGGAACCGATAATGCCACCAATCTGACGATTCAGAATACGGTAGGAGCAGCAGGTTTGGTTAGCGGTACCTCAACAGTATGTCAGGGTCAGACAGGGTTGGCTTATTCCGTTTCTGCAGTAAGCAATGCTACGAACTATACTTGGTCATTGCCGGCAGGATTCACCATCACCTCCGACAGCGGAACAAACGCTATTGTGGTAACAGCTTCGGCGGCAGCAGTGTCGGGAAATATTTCTGTTACACCGTCTAACGGATGTTTCACAGGTGCAGGATCTGCTGCATTTGCGGTTACAGTAAGTCCGTTGCCTTCAGCGGCCGGTTCAATCTCAGGGACTGCAACAGTATGTCCCGGATTAACAGGTGTGGTATATACGGTACCTGCTATTGCCAATGCTACTTCATACAACTGGACATTGCCCTCGGGAGCAACGATTGCATCAGGAGCTGGAACCAATTCCATCACGGTTGATTTTAGTGTAGGTGCAGTTACCGGAAATATATCGGTTGCCGGAGCAAATACCTGCGGAAGCGGAACTTCTTCCGTATTTTTCGTGACAGTACAAAGCGCTGCACCTGTTCCGGTGATTTCCGCATCAGGCAGTACATCATTCTGCACTCCGGGTTCTGTTACCTTATCATTTACGCCGGTTGCAGGGGTGCAATATCAATGGCGTAAAAACGGAGTGAATATTGCCGGAGAAACCGGTGCATCGTATGTAGCTACTGCCTCCGGGAATTATGATGTAATTGCCAGTATTATTCCTGTCGGACAACAAACCTTTAACAGTACCGGCAGTGTAAGTATTCCTGACAACTCCTGTACGGGCGGAAGCAGTAATATTACAGTAAGCGGATATAATTTTCCGGTGCGGAGTTCAGGCATCTATATCAACATGAACATCACACATACCTATGTAGGTGATCTGGATATCTTCCTCGAATCTCCTTCCGGCGCAAGAATCGGCATCAGTGATCAAACCAATAACGTCAACAATGGTGGTGATAATTTCACGAATACGGTGATTGCCGATTCCGGCAGTGTGCAGATTCCCACCAGCGGAGCTCCTTACACCGGATTGTATAAACCCTGGACAAGTACATTCACGGTTACCAGTTGTACGGGATTAACTACCACCCTGACTTCATTCGCCGGATTGGGAAGTGGCTCGCTGAACCCCAACGGAACCTGGAAATTACGGGCCTTTGACCGCTTCAGTACAGACGTAGGTTCCATTACCTCCTGGAGCATCACCTTCCCGTATATCGGACAAGGTTGTCAGTCTGTATCCAACGCTATTGCTATAAGTGTCACTGCTGCTCCGGTGGTAACCGGCTTCACTCCTGTTACTGGTTCTGTAGGTACTCCTGTAACCATCAATGGCTCTGGATTTACCGGAGCAACCAATGTTGCGTTTAACGGAGCTTCTGCAACGTTTACAGTGGTAAACAGCAATCAGATTACAACCACAGTTCCGGTTGGTGCTACAACAGGAAATATATCTGTAAGTACAACCTGCGGAACGGTGAACGGACCTGTGCCATTCAATGTTGTTACAAACGCTACCTTGAATATCACGGCACTGATTGAAGGTTTTTACAATGCAGGAACTCACCTGATGATTCCTGTTGTTGGGGGCAGCGTAAGTGATTCAATTATGGTTGAACTACACCAGACATCCAGTCCTTATTCCGTTGTTTACAGCACCCAAACGACATTGAATCTGGCAGGGCAGACTACTATCACGTTGCCGGGAGCATACATCGGAAGCTCCTATTATCTTGTGTTCCGTCATCGCAATGCAATCGAAACCTGGAGCAAGAATCCAGTGCTGATTTCTGCTGTTACAAACTTTAATCTGGCACAGTAAGGCAAGAAAATAAAAAAGGAAAGCCGGTTATGTTAACCGGCTTTCCTTTTTTATGTGTTCGGGGGAATTAATCTTCTTTCATGTTATGATATACGTTTTGCACATCATCATCATCTTCCAGGCGATCAATCAGTGATTGCACTTCCTTCATTTGTTCTTCCGTGAGTTCGGTGGTGTTCGTAGGAATACGGTCAAGTTCAGCGCTAAGGATCTTAATGCCTTTTTCTTCAAGTCCTTTCTGCATTCTTCCAAAGTCCGTAAAAGAAGTTGTGATATACACTCCATCATCTTCATCCGCCACCTCTTCGGCGCCGAAATCGATCAGCTCCAGTTCAAGGTCTTCAAGGCTGAAATCGCCACGTTCAATTTTAAAAATACCTTTACGTTCGAAGAGGAAGTCAAGCGAACCGGTTTTGCCAAGTGCTCCGTTCCCTCTGTTAAAATGCATTCGGATATTTGCTACAGTGCGTGTATTGTTGTCAGTTGCAGTTTCTACTACTACGGCAATACCATGCGGACCGTAACCTTCGAATACCACTTCTTCCAGATCTTTTTCGTCTTTGTTGGCTGCACGGGCAATAGCAGCTTCAACCCGATCCTTTGGCATGTTGTACGATTTGGCGTTCTGTACAATCATCCGCAGTTTCGGGTTAGACTCTGGATTCGGACCACCCATTTTAACGGCGATGGCAATCTCTTTTCCAATGCGTGTAAAAGCCTTAGAAGCTTTCGCATTGTTTGCCATCATTTTATGCTTTCTTTTTTCGAATGCACGTCCCATAGTTTATTCTATATTTTTTTCAGCCTTTCAGCTTCGTTGGTTAATCAAATATACTTTTTTTTCAGTTGACAGTTTTAAGTTGTTAGTTGACAGTTGAAGGTGCTTGCCGGCCCGGTCGCTATTGGAAGAAGGACCGTTGTCAGTCCCTAAGTGGGCTTCAGGCTGCATGGCGCTTCCGTCCTGTCCCGCAATTTGCACTCCGTGCAAGTTGCGGGAGAAGCCTCAGGGCTTCAGGCCTCAATCCCGCAGCTCGCTGCGGGATCAGGCTTCAGGCTTAAACCTTATCCTGCTCTTCGTGTGGCATTTAAACTCCCAACTCTCAACTCTCAACATTAAACTTTAAACATTAAACCTAAAGTGCATCAGATCTCCGTCCTGTACAATGTA
The DNA here is from genome assembly GCA_046330075.1 of Bacteroidia bacterium. Classification (GTDB taxonomy): domain Bacteria; phylum Bacteroidota; class Bacteroidia; order AKYH767-A; family OLB10; genus JAJTFW01. The sequence continues at coordinate 170,711 of JAXLTL010000003.1, forward strand.
TTCTTTCCCTTCTATACTAAGCTTGCCTGCATCACGGCATGCACTTTCAGATCCAAGCGTAACGAAGTCGTTGTAATGAATTACTTCTGCACGGATAAATCCTTTTTCAAAGTCGGTATGAATCACTCCTGCCGCCTGCGGGGCTGTAGAGCCTTCGTGGATGGTCCAGGCGCGGACTTCTTTTTCTCCCGCTGTGAAATAAGTCTGTAGTTTGAGCAGCTGATAGGCAGCTTTGATCAGTTTACTCACTCCGGATTCATTGAGTCCAAGGTCTGCGAGGAAGGCCTGACGGTCTTCAAAACTTTCCAGTTGTGCAATATCTGCCTCAATGGCTGCAGCGATGATCAGGATTTCAGCGTTTTCATCTTTAGTTGCTTCTCTTACTGCATCCACATATTTATTTCCATTCACCACGGACCCTTCGTCAACGTTGCAAACATACATCACGGGTTTGGCAGTAAGCAACCAGAGATCAGCAGCCAGTTTCCAGTCGTCTTCCGAAAGCGGTGCAGATCGAGCTGACAAACCTTTTTCCAGATGTTGCTTGAGTACAGCGTAAACATCAAATGTTTTCTTTGCCTCTTTATCAGTACCTACTTTGGCCTGCTTTTCGATACGCTGCATGCGCTTTTCAACGGTTTCAAGGTCTTTCAGCTGCAACTCAAAATCGATGGTTTCTTTATCACGCACCGGATTTACACTTCCGTCTACGTGCACCACATTGGGATCTTCAAAGCAGCGCAGTACGTGCAGGATTGCATCGGTTTCACGGATATTTCCGAGGAATTGGTTGCCGAGACCTTCTCCCTTGCTGGCGCCTTTCACAAGACCGGCAATATCTACAATCTCCACTGTAGTCGGTACTACGCGTTGAGGATTTACGAGCTTCTCCAGTGTATTGAGGCGCTCATCCGGAACCGTAATAACACCCAGGTTGGGTTCGATGGTACAGAACGGGAAATTCGCCGCCTGTGCTTTGGCATTTGATAGACAATTGAAGAGTGTTGACTTACCTACGTTTGGAAGTCCTACAATTCCGCATTTTAATCCCATAATCGCTTTTCTGAAACAGGCGGCAAAGGTAACGCTTTGTTTCGGCATAGAATAGGGGTGTGCTTCATGGAATTTATAGATTTGTAGAGATGATGACACCTTTGCAATTGAGCTGGTGGGAACGCCAGACCTACTTCGAAAACCTTGATATCCTGATTATTGGCGGTGGGATTGTAGGGTTAAATGCTGCTTTATCAGCTAAATTGATTCGGCCGGACCTGAAAATCCTTATTGTTGACCGCGGGCCATTTCTGCCCTATGGAGCGAGTACAAGGAACGCCGGATTTGCCTGTTTTGGTAGCATGACCGAATTACTCGATGACCTGACCCGAATGAGCCATGAGGAGGTGTTTGCATTGGTGGAAAAACGGTTTTCCGGACTGATGCGGCTTAGAACACAATTGGGCGATGAGGCGATCGGTTATGAACCGTTTGGGGGATTTGAGGTGTTCAAGCGGGAGGAGGAATCGCTTTATCAGTCTTGTTCGGACGCAATGGCCGGTTTTAATGAGGAACTGAAACGTATTGTAGGTAAGGAACAGGTATATACTTGTTGCGATGAGCAGATTCGGCACTTTGGCTTTTCCGGTGTAGAACATATGATTCTCAACAGCGGGGAAGGACAAATCAATTCAGGTAGGATGATGCAATCGCTTTTAAGCAAGGTACGGTCCGCCGGTGTAGAGGTGCTAACAGGTATTGGGATCACCGGTTGGGAGCCGGAAGGCCATCTTCTTCGCATTGCTACTCATCTGGGATTCGATTTTAAAGTGCCGAAATTAATCGTCACTACGAATGCTTTTGCAAGGGAATTATTGCCGGACTTGCAAGTTGTTCCAGGCCGGGCACAAGTCATCGTAACTGCGCCTGTTCCAAATCTGAAACTGAGAGGAGCATTTCATTACGATAAAGGCTATTATTATTTCAGAAATATCGGGGATCGCATTTTATTTGGTGGCGGACGAAACCTCGATTTCAAAGCAGAGGAGACGTTTGAGTTTGGCTTGACAACACGTGTGCAGCAGAAACTTGAGGAATTGCTCAGCGAGATGATAATTCCCGGAATTCCTTTTGAAGTTGAGCAGCGCTGGAGTGGAATTATGGGCCTGGGACCTGTAAAATCCGCTATCGTTAAGGAAGTTCAGCCCAATGTATATTGTGCGGTTCGGATGGGTGGTATGGGGGTTGCCATCGGCAGCCATATTGGCCAGGAAGTAGCTGAAATGATTGTTGGGGTGCGTTAAAGAGCGCATGCGTCCTGTGCATAGCCTCGGGGCTGCTGGAATACCATGTTAATGTGTTGCTGGATTGAAGAGAAGATGCAGCTGCACAGGAGTTGCAGGAATTAAAGGTTGTATTCCGGATGAAAAGGATAACAGATGCGTCATCTGATCAGCTTTGCTGAAGTAGTTAGAGGAAAGAACAAAGCTGTTTTTTTTCTGGTCGGTGGAATTGCTGCATCAGACTTCAGAAAAACTGATGCCGTTTTCGCGAAGGAAACTTTTAATAACGGAGGCGTGTACGCATTGTCCTACATGCAAAAAAGGCATATTGGTAACTCTCTTGATGGCCACTCCGCTTTGTACCTCATGGTTCTCCAGATCAAATCCAAGATGGAGGTGACGGGTGGAGCTTTGCATCCCATAGATTAATCCATCAGGGTCGAATAGAGGTCCGCCACTTTGTCCCCGGAGTCCTGGTGAGCTCATCTCTACACCTGAAATCTGACCGTTTTGGGCGATCAGCCGGGTAATGATTCCTTCAATCGGGAAAACGGGGGAACGGGGATTCCCTTCCTTGGTCCATTCAATGTCATCTTTCTGATAGTTATAGCTATAGTTTGTGAATTCCGGGAAAGGAAATCCCAAACGGCATAAAAACCTACCGGGCATCGCCATATTATCATCGGAGATAAACCGTGCAGCACCGGTATAATAGATTTTATTAAATCCTTTAAAGCGGATGATGGCCAGATCGGCAAATGGGTGCAACTGGCAATCAAAGCCGGTGATGGTATCAAAACAGGAAACGAAATAGTGTTTCATTTGCACGATAACATCCTGCCGGTATCCGAATTGCAGTTCGAGTTCCTTCAGGTTGGCATCATAGTACTGGTCGTTTTTCAACCGGAAACGTGCTTGTGAGAAGAGCAGGTATTGTTGATTCTGTTGTTCCGACTGCAGGAGGTGTTCTGCTACATGCCGGCAGGTAACAGCAACACCATCATTGTTTACAAAGAAAAGAGTGGCTGCTCCCGGCCATACCTTGTTCGAGCCGTATCCGCGCATGATCGTATGGATCGGACGGGTAAAGCGGTTCATTTCTTCTATGGCCTTTACAAACATGATTTTGCAGGGTGATGGGAAAATATTTTCTTTGAGGTAAAATTAATACAACCTGGCCATGAAAATTGCAATTAAATACGGATTAATCTACAGCGGTATTAACATTCTTTGGAACCTGGTGATGTATATCACTGAACTGAACAGAACCGAAAATGCCCGTATTTATCAGTCCCTTGGACTGGTGTTCATGATCACCTGTATAGTTATGGCGATTAATGAATACAAAAAGTCGGAAGGAAACGGATTCGTTGATTTCGGTGCTGCTTTCAAACAAGGATTAGTGATTACAGCCATCAGTGGAATTATCGGTGCTTTGTATTTTGTAGTGTATATCAAGTACATTGACCCCTCTTATAACGACTTTATCCTGCAGCAGCAGGTGGATAAATTTGCTGAAATGGGAATGTCGGAAGCAGATATTGAAAAAGCGGTAGCGCAAACAGCAAAATTCCTGACACCATTCTGGATGTTTACATTCGGAATCCTGGGGTCATTGTTTTTTGGATCAGTGATCTCGCTGATTATTGCGGCTATAATGAAAAAGCCGAATCCGAATGAAATCGCCTGATTAATCCAGGCTTTCTATCGTACGGCGAATGATATTGATACATTCGCTCAATTGCTCTTCGTTGATCACCAGAGGTGGTGCAAAGCGGATGATGTCGCCATGCGTTGGTTTGGCCAGCAGACCATTGTCTTTTAAACGGAGGCAGACTTCCCAGGCATCGATGCCATCTTTTTCTTTAATCACAATAGCATTTAACAGTCCTTTGCCGCGCACGAGTGTAATACGGTCGGATTTGATCTTTTTCAGCTCTTCCCTGAGGATATTTCCAAGTCTTTCTGCATTTCCGGCCAGATCTTCATCTACCACAACCTTCATGGCTTCCATGGCGACCTTGCAGGCAAGTGGATTGCCACCATATGTAGATCCATGTTCTCCGGGCTTTATGGTAAGCATGATTTCGTCATCTGCCAGCACGGCAGAAACAGGTAAAAGGCCGCCTGAGAGTGCTTTACCCAGAATGAGAATATCGGGACGTACGCCTTCATGGTCGCAGGCCAGCATTTTTCCAGTTCTTGCAATGCCTGTTTGCACTTCATCGGCTATAAAAAGTACCCTTTTTGATTTGCACAGGTCGAATGCTTTCTTCAGGTATCCTTCGTCGGGAACAACCACACCAGCCTCACCCTGAATAGGTTCCAGCATAAAACCGACAACATTGGGATCTTCCAGTGCCTTTTCAAGTGCCTTCAGATCATTGTATGGAATCACCTCGAAGCCGGGCATAAATGGACCAAAGCCCTCGAAACTGGAAGGGTCTTTAGAGGTGGAGATCGCGGATAAGGTTCTGCCCCAGAAGTTGCCTTCTACAAAGAGGATTTTCGCTTTGTATTTCTCCACACCTTTCACGTCATATCCCCAGCGACGGGCGAGTTTTACAGCCGTCTCTCCGCCTTCAACGCCGGTATTCATCGGGAGCAGTTTATCATAGCCGAAAAGTTCGGTCATAAACTGCTCATATTCGCCCAGAATATCGTTGTGAAATGCTCTCGAAGTGAGCGTCAGCTTTGATACCTGGTCGATCATGGCCTGAACAATTCGCGGATGACAGTGGCCCTGATTTACAGCTGAATAGGCGGATAGGAAATCGTAATAACGATTACCGTCTACATCCCATACATATACCCCTTCTCCCCGGTGCAGGACTACCGGAATAGGATGGTAGTTGTGGGCACCATATTTTTCTTCGAGTTCAATGGCTTTTTGGCCGGTCATGAGGGATCCAGAGGTACGCATGGGAAATTTCTTTCTGCAAAGGTAGGAAATGCCGGTCCGGCGATCAACCCTATTGGGTTAAATACCGTTTTTACTCAGCGGATCAGACTCACTATACCGGTGATCTCATCGCTATCACTGGTGCCAAATCCCCTGAATGTGATTTTAAAGCCATATACACCTTCCGCCGCCAGACGCCCGTTAAAGGTTCCGTCCCATCCGGAACTATCCATGCCGCCCTGAAATACTTCTTGTCCCCAACGATTGTAAATGACGACCTTCATCTCTTTTACAAAGGAAAATTTGGGAAACCAGGTTTCGTTTTTTACATCACCGTTCGGAGTAAATGCATTGGGAACATAGATCAGCGGTGGCTGTACAAGTTCTATCTCGTTGGACCGGCTGGTGGCGAGGAATCCCGACCCTTCGTGCGCATACACCACATAATTGTTTTGCCCGAAGTTCGGGTCGAGGTCTTCATCGGCATAGCGCAAGAGGGATGGCGGACCGGAACTGACAGCGTAGAAGTTGTATCCGCTGCCTTCCGAAGCCCGGTTGATTTCATAATCACCTACCTGACCTGCCCAGCCACTGTAGGCATTCCAGCGGAGAGTGTTTGAAAATTGTCCGGCATCACCTTCCAGCAGAATAGTACAGCTTTCATTGCTGTTCGGACTTTCGTTTTCACAATAGTCCTTGTTGCGGATCCGGTAACAGTACGAGTATTTATCAGGAAAAACGGCGTTGTCAGTATAACTGTAAGGGGTATACGAAGATAATTGAATAAGTTCCTGCCATGGGTCATTGCCGGTGTTCATCCTTCGTTCAATAATGTACGTGCTGTACGGGCCATCCGGAAAATCATCCCATACAAGATCGATGGATACATCGCCCGGATTTACGGTCACCGTTTTCAGATAGAGCTCCTTCCGGTTAGCCTGGGAGAGGGTGCAGAGTGTATCCGAGAGCGGACTCACTTCTCCGCAAGTATTCGTGCCGGTGATAAAGTAGCAGTAGTCGTTGTTAAGAGGATCCGGTGCCAGACTGTCATCAATGAACAGGGAGGCAGGATCGGTGGCCTGCCGGATAAGCTGGTAGGGAGCGCCATTGGTACTGCGGTACAAACTGAATTGTGAAAAGAACCGGGCCACTATACCAGGCTGTGGACTTTTATGCACCCTTACAAGAGTGTCGTTCATCTCGAGACACAACAGGTTAGGCCGGTCAATCTTCGGGATATCTTTTACTTTGATGGTAATCTTGCCGACGGCTAATAACGGCATCGGACATCCGTTGTCGGTAATTTCATACCGAAGATGGTACACTGAATCTCGGGCCTGACCGCAGGTTGTATACCAGCAAAAGTCTGTTGAAACGGATGCTGTTCCTGACGTATCATGACTCAGGGCATATGGCGGTTGTAGTCCGGTGGCGGGTGACTGAGGGAACACTTCACCAAAATGATACATATAGATAGAATCTCCATCCGGATCAGTAGCTGAAATGCTGAAACACAATGTATCTGTTTCATATATTTCATAATCTGCATCCTTGATACTCGCAGAAAGATTAGGAGCATTGTTGCCGGTACAGGGTATTACGGTAAATTCAATTTCTCTGCGGATTTGTCCGATCAGTATTCCGTTCCTGTATTCATACACTGTTACAGCCATGGCAAAAAGTCCGGCAAAATCAGGTATGCCTTCTACCAGACCTGTTTGGCGATCGATGACCATCGGTGTGATACTCCCGCAAATGTTGGAAACAGAAAATCCGGCAGCCCAGTTCGTAGCTGTGTAGGGGGCAGAAGGGCAGGCCAGATTCTGACCTCCCAGTGAATTGAATGCACTGAAGGGATTTGGGTCCTGATTACTGGTATAACCTCCGGCCATCGGATCACTGAGCTCGTACACCAGCGAATCCCCATCGGCGTCCGTTGCATCGAAATTAAACCGGAAATATTGTCCTACACAGGTGAAAGGTAAGGGCGGACTATTAAAGACCGGACTGCTGTTCTGGAGTGCAGGATCAGCCACATCATGGTAAAAGAGCATCGGTGTCTGGTCAGGCTGGTGCAGGTTGGTTACCGTGCTGTTTCTGCAACAACGTTCCCAAACCAGATAATAACCACCCGCCAGAGGAGGGAGGTTAATGATCCGAACATATTCTCCTTTTTGCATACACACAGCCGGAGGAGGTACACAACCATTTCCTGCTAGCGTTAAATCAACAACAGAATTCAGGTCGATATGGAAAGTATCCTGAAGTGTATTGTTCGCTTTTTTGTATGCGGATACGATGATTGTCGGGTCGAAGTTGGCAGCCGAAGGATTCGAGCAGTCGCGGTAGAGTACCAGATTCAGCAGGAAATTATTGTTTCCGATCCATTGGGTAGTAATGTCACCACCAGCAATATGATATCCCTGGGCCAGCTTTGGGGCCGATAGAAAAAGGAGGAAGAGGAGACGGAGATGCCGCATGTAGTCCCTGATGCTCAAAGTTACCTAAATTTGCATTCCCTGCCGAAACCGCTTTGTCAGCTCAAAGTGAATCGGGGCAGGAAGCAACATTGTATAGGTGAAAGGAAAAATACTGAACGATCTGGAGGTCATCGATATGGCCGAGGAAGGAAGGGCATTGGCCCGTTATGAAGGACTGGTGGTGTTTATCGCCAAAGCCGTTCCGGGCGACATTGTAGATGTGCTCATCCGGAAAAAACACTCCTCCTACCTGGAAGGTGAGGTGGCAGTACTGAAACATCCATCTCCCCTCAGGGACACCCCTTTTTGTGCCCATTTCGGAACCTGTGGTGGTTGCAAATGGCAGTACATGCAATATGAAGGTCAGTTGCAATATAAGCAGAAGCAGGTAACCGATGCATTAACCCGGTTGGGTAAACTCATCGAGCCACCGGTATTGCCAATCATAGGCTCTCCACTTACCCGTTTTTACCGAAATAAACTTGATTACACATTTGCCGATAAAAAGTGGCTGACACGTGAAGAGTACGACGATCGCGAAAACAGAGGCGGACCGGCTCTGGGATTCCATATTCCAGGTAAGTTTGATAAGATCCTCGACATTGAAACCTGTTACCTGCAACCCGAACCATCGAACAGTATTCGCCTTGCTGTACGGAAATACGCACTTGATCATCAATTGCCGTTTATGAACCTGAGGGAGAAAGGAGGAATGATGCGTGGGTTGATTATTCGGAATACGCTGGCGGGTGGACTGATGGTTATCGTGATGGTGTATGAAGAGCGGCGCAGTGATTTAGAAGGATTGTTGAATCATTTGAAGGACAACTTCCCTCAAATCACCGCTCTGTTGTATGTAGTGAATCCAAAAGCCAATGATACTTTCCATGATCTGGATGTGCAGGTTTGGCACGGTGATCCCCATATCCTTGAAGAAATGGAAGGTCTTAAATTCAGAATCGGACCGAAATCGTTTTTTCAGACGAACAGCACGCAAACACTGGCATTGTATCAGCTGGCCCGCGAATATGCCGGACTTACTGGTAAGGAAACGGTGTATGATTTATACACCGGAACCGGTACGATTGCTTTATTCGTTGCGCGGCAAGCTGCCAAAGTGGTGGGTGTTGAATATGTGAAAGAAGCGATCGCTGATGCAAATATCAATGCAGCGCTGAATGGTGTTACGAACACAGTTTTTTATGCCGGTGATATGAAGGATTTGCTGACGGAAGAGTTGTTCAGAAAGGAAGGTGCTCCGGATGTCATTATTACCGATCCGCCCAGGGCAGGAATGCACTTTGATGTGGTAGAGCAATTATTGAAAAGTGGTTGTCCGAAGATTGTGTACGTTAGCTGTAATCCGGCTACGCAGGCGCGCGACATTGAGATGCTTTCAGAAAAATACACGCTGGTAAAGGCGCAACCGGTAGATATGTTTCCGCATACAGCACATGTAGAATGTGTTGCATTGCTTGAACTCAGATAAAAAAGAAAGGCTGCCGTATGGCAGCCTTTCTTTTATCGGACGATCATTTTTATAGTGTCGGTCACTTGATCATTTTGATCAAACAGTCTCAGCAGATACAAACCGGGTGTATTTACACGGATGATAAACGAGTTGTTTGTTCCCGTTAAAGTGGAGTGGGCAGCTTTTCTGCCGTCAGCAGTAAATAATTCGTATGCTGCAACCTGGGTTCGGTTGGATGTTAATTGAATATCTTGTCCGGCAAATGCAGGATTCGGATAGGCGATGACGTGAGCCGGAGCATACTCTTCCAGACTGACATTCAGCAGTGTCGTGAATGTCCATGTGGCCGACCATGGTCCATTGCCACTTCCGTTTTTACATCGTATCCTCCAGAAGTAAGTCGTATTCCAGCTAAGTCCGGAATAGGGCGTAACAGTGTCGTTGGTGTTAAGGGATACCGGAGAAGAAAATACATTGTTGTCATCAAACTGAATTTCATATCCTGTAATCAATGGGTCGTTTACCAGCAGCCATTTTAGGGTGTCGGCAACCGGTGCGTTCAGACTTCCGTTGTTTGGAAATGATAAAAGCGGTATTGAACTGATCTGATAAATGGTCTCGAATTTCCAGGTGTTTCCCCAGCCTGAGGTATCGTTGGAATGAAAGGCTCTTACTCGCCAGAAATAGCGAGTTCCATAACTCAGGTTTGTAACAGCCTGTTGAGAACTGGTGGCGATGAACGAAGAAGGATTTGTGAAAAGAGAGTCGGCGCTTATTTGTGCTTCATAACCCGTGATGCCCGTAATTCCCGACCAGTCCAGCGTCAGATTCAACGGTTGATTCGTGGCATTATTCGCCGGCGTCAACAGTAGTAGGGTGTCCAGTGTCCGGAACGTCCATTCCGTTGACCATGCACTGGTGTCTGCCGTATGAAATGCTCTGACACGCCAGTGGTAGGTAGTGCCGAAATAGAGATTGGATGTAGTAGCCTGTGAGGTTGCGCCAACTGTAATGGCAACAAAACCCGGAGAAGTAAATGTGTTGTTGGTATCCAGTTGCACCTGATAACCCGTGATGCCGGAGATCCCACTCCAGTCGGTCAATACATCCGGTGTTTGAGAGATGGCTCCGTTCACGGGTGCAACCTGCACCAGTGCATCCAATACCCGAAACGACCAGGTGGCCGACCAGCCAGAGGTGTCTGCCGGGTGGAAAGCCCTGACTTTCCAATAATAGGTTTGTCCGAATAAGAGGTTCGAGGTGGTAAATTGTGAAGTGGCGCCGATGTTTGTTGTTGAGAGTAATGGACTATTGAAGGAAGCGCTGGTATCATACATCACCTGATAGCCATTGATGCCGCTGATCGCACTCCAGTCGAGCAATGCATCGGGTGTTTGATTGGTGGCGCCGTTTACAGGACTTACAAGAAATAAAGTATCCGTTGTTGTAAACGACCAGGGCGACGTCCAGTTCGTGGTATCCACTGCATGAAAGGCGCGCACTCTCCAGTAATAACGGACTCCAAAGCGCAGGTTAGAAGTGTTAAGTTGTGAAGTTGCGCCAATGGTAGCAGAAGTCAGTAACGATGAATTAAAGGAAATAGCAGTATCGTATTGGACGATGTAGCCATTTATGCCACTCACCGCACTCCAGTCAAGCAATACATCAGGCGCCTGATTGGTTGCGCCGTTTATTGGAGTAATATGATAAAGTGTGTCAAGGGTTGTGAAACTCCAGGATGCCGACCAGTGCGTTGTGTCTGATGAATGATAAGCGCGAACCCTCCAGAAATATGTCGTTCCGAAACGTAAATTGCTGGTGGAGATCTGTGAGCTGCCGCTGATGGTATTATTCTGTAAAGCCGGAGATGAAAAGCCGGAAACAGTATCTAATTGTACCTGATAACCGGAAATACCGCTTACTACACTCCAGTCGAGAATAACATCCGGCGACTGACCTGATGCCCCATTAACAGGCGACACGAGGTAAAGAGTATCCAGCGTAGAGAAAGATCGGATTTCCGACCATCCGGTAGTATCAAGCGCATGAAATGCACGCACACGCCAGAAATAGTTTTGTCCAAAACGAAGATTCGAAGTGTTCATCTGCGAGGTGCCAGAAATAACCGTGGTCTGCAAAGCAGGGGAGGTGAATCCGGCAATAGTGTCGGTTTGGATCTGATAACCGGTGATTCCGCTCACAACGCTCCAGTCCAGTAATACGTCCGGCGACTGATTCATTGCTCCGTTTGCAGGAGCTACAAGATACAAGGTGTCGAGCGTTTTATAATTCCAGATGACCGACCAGTTGCTGGAGTCGGTTGCACTACGGGCTTTTACTTGCCAGTAGTAAGTGGTTCCGAACAACAGATTACTGCAATTTACCTGACTGGCTGATACGGTAAATACAGAAAAGGAGGTAAGGGTGGGATCAGTGCCATAATGTACCTCATACGAGGTGGCACTTGTAACAGCACCCCAATCGAGTAAGGCATCGGGTGATTGATTCAGTGCGTTGTTTACAGGAGCAATGAGTGAAGGGGTGTTCAGTGTTTGGGCGCCGGCGTGTGAAAGCGATACCAGCACCAGAAGCGTGATTAAAATCCGGTTCATGTTCTGTTTTTCTGGACTGCGAAAATACAGCTCAATTTGTCATTCATTTGTCATAAATCTAAAAAAGAGCAACCGCCTCCTTTCGGAAGCGGCCGCCCTGCAATAGGAGAACAACGTGGAAATTCAATAGAGGAATAGCGGTGTCAACCGTCAGCTTCCAACCTAGAATCCGGCGAAGCCTTTGGTGGTAATCATGATGACACCTCCGGAGACATCTCCCACACTGGCTGGTATGCCACCTGTGAGTACTTTAATTTCTTTTACGGCATTCTTTGGCAATCTGAAATCACCGATCACCCTGACTCCATCGATGAAATAAGCAGTTGCATCCTCGCGTGCTCCGCGCATGAAGATATCTCCGCCTTCGCCTTCTTCCTGATACACTCCGGCGGTATTGGCGGCCATCTGTTTTACGTCCATATACGGTGAAGATGCTATATCTTCTTCCTCCAGAATCTGCATGGTGCTGATCTGGCCTTTGTCAATGAGTGGATGCCGGTACTCCATGATAACTGCAATGGGCAGCCCAACCAGTTGCTGACTAGCGTTGATTTCAACATAGGTCATTCGTCCCGGATTTACCTTCACGTCTGTAATTGTTGTCTGATTATATCCTGTGACATCCAAACGCAGGGTTACGTTGCCCGGGTTCACCGGTTTTATGCTGAAATAACCGTCAAGATCAGTAGTTGCCCCGGTTATGACTCGTCCATCATTCAAAACAACCACATTTGCAAAGGGAACAGGTTGTCTGGTTGTTGAGTCATTAACCTGTCCGCGGATTTCGCCGAAGGAATTTTGAGCCCGGGTATTTCCTGCTATGATCAGCAGCAGGATAAGGAGTGGAAGGAGATTTTTCATAATCTTTGTTTTCAGGAAGACAGGCTCAGGACAGAAATCCATAAAAAAAATCTGAAATAGTTTTTATGGAATTGTGGTATCTTTCTGTCATCAAATAAAAATGTATGTGGAAGTTTTTCCGGAGAAAGTCATCATTCAGCCACCTCAGCGATGAGGAACTGGTCGCTGTATACCGGGAGAACGCAGCAAACAAGGAGCCGGTGGCGGTATTATATGACAGGTACGCCGGCACACTTTTCGGTTTTTGTCAGAAATATCTGAAAGATGAAGAAGCTTCCAAGGATGCTGTTGGAGATATTTTTCTGAAGCTTTTTGAGGACTTGCTCCGGTTTGAGGTACGAACATTTAAACCCTGGCTGATCAGGATTGCTTTTAACTCATGCATGAGTCGTTTAGCAGCAGGTGGAAAGCAAACTTCTTTACTGACGGATGACCTGGCGTCTTTCGACAGGGAGGAAGAAATTGCGGAGGATCTGCACTTGCCAGGTGAAGATCACTTATTGCAGGCCATCTCTGAATTAAAGGAAGAACAACGTATCTGCATTGAGTTGTTTTATCTCCGGAAGCATTCGTATGTACAGATCGCAGAAAGTACGGGTTATGAATTAAACAAAGTGAAAAGTTATATACAGAACGGGAAACGAAATCTTGAAATTTCCCTGAAATCGAATCATGGAATCAAAAGATAACAACCGCAATGGCGCAGCAGCTTCTTGCCCTGATGCAGTCAGGTTGTGGAAATATGCGCATGGTAAATTATCCACTGCCGAGCAATTCGAGGTCGAACATCATGCTTTATCGTGCCGGCTTTGTCATGCAGCTATCGAAGGTTATGCATCGGTAACATCGTTGCCTGAACTGGGAACAGCCCGTGAAAGGTTGTTTTCAGGCCGCAGTAAATGGTGGAGTATTGCGGGTGTTATTGTTGCTGTGGCCGGAGTGCTCTGGTCTGGAGGGTTGTTCCGGAGCGCGCAGCAAAATCTTCCTGAACCTGATCCATCACCCAGGGAGAATCCTGTTGCACCTGTAGTGTCAGCGCCTGCTGATACAACTGATTTACTTGCCTCCGATACCCTTTCAAATGTGAATATCCGCAAGGCAAGTCCGGAGGAAGTAAGAGGTGAGCGTCGCCGCAGATGGGGAGATGAGTTGTTTATGGTGGAGAAACGCGGCGTCGAAACGGTGCCTGTTGGATCGGTGAAAGCCGGAGTAAAGGGAAGAAGCAGGTTAGCGGTTGTTTATATTGAAGGGTTGAAGGTTGCAGCCTATAAAGAAAGGTTGAATAACGAGGGTCCTGCATTGGAAGTTAACCGCAACCTGCATCCACGGTTTGCGAATGAAAATGATAAGGGCAGAGAAGCCTTTTATACCGATACGGATACCATTCTCTATCGTGAGCTGCTCACGGATGCGCTGAGGGCATTTAATTTTGGATTGTGTGTTCAGGTGCTGGATCAGTTAAAAGTGATCGGTGAGAAGTATCCCGATGATCAGAATGTCTGGTTTTATTCAGGGATGTGCGCGAAGAACAGCGGTCATCTCTCAGAAGCAATTGCCTTCTTTGGAAAGATGGTATCGGATGAATCCTCACCCTTCCACGAAGAGGCGATGTGGCATTCGGCACTGTGTTATGAGGAGTCAGGAGACCTTGCCAGTGCCATGAAATTGTACAGGCGTATTGCCGAAGACGAAGGGTTTTATTCAGAAGCTGCTGCCAGAAAATTATGAAAAAGATTGCGTGGTGCTTTGTGATCATATGGCTCTGTATTACTGGAACGGAGGTGTTTGCTCAGCAGTATAAAATGTTGTTGCTGGATGAAACGAGCGGGCAACCGGTTCCGTTTGCAAACGTGTTGATAACAAAGAATGGTCATTGGCTGATGGCTGATTCAACCGGAATAGTGTTTATCAGCGCAGAGGAAATCCGAATAAAGTCAGCCATCGTAATTTCCCGTGTTGGATACCGGAAACAACAGCTGGAGGCTTTGGTGCCCGACAGCAGGATGGAAGCCACTGTTCTGCTGAAACCCGAAGTGACGCAATTAACTCCTGCCACCATTCTGCCGGAGAAACTGGATGTTATTCTTTCAAGAATCAGAAAACGGTTGGCTGAATCATTGGATACGCCTCTTGTCGCAAATGCATTTTACCGCCAGTATCATATTGAGAATGGTAAACCGGTTTTTATGGTGGAAGCGGATGCGGAAGTTCTGTTGCCGGGCAGGAAAAGCAAGTTGGAGTTGGTGAATATACGTCATGTTCGCCGCATGCCATCGGAAGAGCAGAATCCGGATCAGCACAGCGATCATTTAATTGATCTCTTGTTTATGAATCCCGTGGCGCATCCTGAAGGTACCATACTGAATAAATATGTTGGGAGTGATGTTCGCTGGAGAGAGCTGCCAGTTGTAAAAGAGGGTTCTTTGCCCAATCTGTTGCAATTGGAATACGAGAGGATTACAGATCATGGAATGTTTACTGAATCCGGCTTGTTGAAATATGATTCAACTTATCACTTGCTGGAATATGAATGTACCCGCAGACTGAATTCAGGTTACGGACCAGCATATGATAAATACAAGGGTAAGTATGCCTGGCTGAAACTGGAAGAGAAAATCTCGTGTTCCTATAAGTGGGTGGGTAATCTGATAGGCATTACTGCCCTTCATCAGCAGTATACACATCTCTTGTTTCATTCAGTTTTTCATCAGTCTGATTATGAACTTACAGAAGATTTTAGTTTGCAGATAGCAGATGTGAAACCCGGAAATCCGGCTAATAGAAAAGACTTCAAACTCCAGAGTAACCTCTATGAACAAGGGGTAAAACCTGATCCGGAATTTTTTCAGGAATCCTATCTGCGGCGGTTTGGTACAGTGGATTCAGGATTCGTCAGATTATTTGCTTCGCCTGAGGTGTTGAATCAAAAGCTCAATACTCCATAATCATTCATCTGTATTCTTAATGCAGGCTTTGATTGGTCCGTAATTAAATGTACAGAAATAGCCGCATTCACGAATGATTTCCTGGTAATATTTCGTGTTGTTGTATTGAGCTTTCAGTAAATTGAAATATTGTCCGGATTCGAAGTCGGCATGTTCGTCATTTTCATGGAAGTTCAGCCAGTCGGCATGTTCACACTTGGCAGCCATCCATGCGCATTGAGCTGCGAATTCCGGATCTTTTGTGAGTGTCTGGGCTGTTTCATACCATTTTTGTGCAGTATCGCAGTTGAAAAATGAACGCCCTGCTTTTTCTTCAGGTTCGAGATAGTAATTATTTTCTGAGTAATTGATACGTGTGTCTTGCAATGATCTGGCATTGCCATACCAGGTCATGTTGTAAAGACCGTTTGCATATTCGAAGCAAAGTTTACTTTTAACAGATGGATTTTTTTCTTTATTGATCTGCTGTAACAGTTGATTCATTTTTACAGCGAAGGTCAATTTAGTATAGGTGGTGGTGTTTTCCTGGCTGTGATCACAGTCATGGCAGTCTACAATGTGGATCACAAATGGATCCCCATACGAGGACTGTATTCCGGCCTGCGCATCTTTTTGAAAAGTACTGATAGCTTGTGCCCAGTTTTGCTCGTACATGAGTTCTGTACCTTCAATGTCGTAAATGTCGGCCAGCGATATAGAGTAGGTGCTACATAGATATTTCTCCAGCCTGTTCAGGTCTTTCCGCTCCATGAACCGGCGAATTTCAGTCACCTGATCTCGTTTCTTAAGGTCGCGGTCTTCATTACGTGTGCAGAGCCAGAATTTAATATTTTCTCCGTTTCTTTCATAGATATCACCGGCAAGCCGCAGGATATATCTTTCGGCCGGTTCGCGCTTGGGGGAATTGTCACTGATGATACGCCCTAACATATCTGCAAGTTTTTCTTCAGATGCTACATCAAAACTGTTAAGTGTGGAAACGAATATAAGCGCAGCGGTGATGTTGTTCTGCTGTTGGGCAGCAATGTTCATTTCGCTGCTGAGAAGTGTTTCGCTCAGTGTTTTTTTCGCCGCGTCATACTGATGGTCGAGATACTGTACATAGGCTTTGGCCGACAACCAAACCGGAATTCCTCCGGTTCCGGCCTGTATGCGCCTGTCAATAACCTTAAGCAGTTGGTGGAGCTGATCCTTATTCACGCTGGACCATGACCGGTAGCTGCTGAGAGGATAATTCTCGGGACCGTCTTCCAGATAGTGCCCCTCTTCCCAGTAGTAGACCGGGTTTTTGATGATGTTATTTTCAGCAATGTTTACCGCACGCACCAGCAGTAATTCCATTTCCTTGTTCATTGGATCAAGTTTGGAAATTTCTTCAATCCCTCTTATTGGATCATTGTAAATCCCATAAAGCATCCAAAGAGATAGTTGCTGTTCTCTGTCAGCTTTCTGTAAGAGTGCATTCCAATCCCCTTCTTCCAGCGGGTGGAAACTGGTGTAAGCGTCCAGCCGCTGTGGTGCGTACAGCCTGAAGATGTCTGCATAAATCAGATTCGCTTCTGCATATCGTTGCAATTTATACAGACAAGCCGCATAATATCCCCGGTTTCTCCATTGAATGCTGTTTGTGAACTTTGAATTTGTTTCGAGTTGAGATTCGTAAAATTGAATTGCAGTTTCATATTGACCTAGATAATGCCAGGTTTTCATAAGCTGATAGCCATAACGTCCCTTCAGGAAGGGATCTTTGCAGCTGATAAACGCTGATTTTATACCTCCGGTAAGTTGTTCCAGTGAAACGGTGTCTGCCACATTGTCCTGCCAGGAGTAGAGAAAATTTATCGTGAGTTTCTCTGCTTTTTTGGCAAGAGAAAGGTAGTTAAGGTCAATGTTAAAGTTCCTGATCGATTTGGATTTTTCCCTGACTGCTGAAAAGAATGCCCAGGAGTTTTCGTCTACTTTATTTCCTCCGTCCCTCAGTTGCTCAATTTCTGTATCCGTTGATTTATATATCAACCAGCTTAATTCTTCAGCTGACAATATGCCTTTCAAACGCAGATTCCATTCTTCCTGATTAACGGCATTGCTGTTCATGTCACGTGAATAATCATTTGTTTCAAAGTATCCGTGATAGGAGATAAAGAGTGGAGAAAATTTATCAATGCCGATCATCCCGGGATTGAACAGCAACGACTCGGTTACATCGGGTTCGTCGATCCCCGCGCAGCCGATACTCCGGGGAGTTGAGAAGGGGAGTAAGAGTAAGCTAACGCAAAGGATCCAGGATTTCATCAATTTGGGAAGCATCGAGGTTGTGTGTGAAGTCATCATGCCAGTGATAGAAGGCGCAGCTAAAATTATTGTTTTTCCAGGTATCCGAAAGCAGATGTGCAGCTTCCTTCATTTCATCTAATCCGGATTTTTCTGCTCTTATCAGGTCCCCGGACTGAAACCATGTACCCTGATGAAGGAATCCGGTTTGTACCTGTACTATCCGGGTGTTGATGTTGGTGGTGTACTTTGAAATCAGGCTGTCGGCAACGGGTGTGGTTAATAATGCTATGATTTTCCCTTGCCGGATCACTACATCCCAACGGAAGCAGGCCAGAGCAAGATCGAGTTCCAGGGGGTAAGAAAGACCTCTTGCGAGGTATTTCTTAGCAGTCGTTTGGTCGAAAATTGAATTCGTCGTTTTGGGATCGCGCAGATTTCCCATATTATAAAACATAAGCATTCCCCGGTCAGCAGGAGGGATACCTGTTTTTTCCTGATATTTAATCTGGTGGAGACGTATGGTGCAACTGATCATTTTTCCGCTCAACTTCTTAATTGATTTCAGCAGTGCAAAGTACTTGTCTTTCGTCCCATCGGTCCAGTCGCAATCGATCTGTATTTCTTTGTAAAGGATATGATTGTTTTCTCCTATCGCCCTGATCAGTTGTTCAATGTAGTAAGCGAGAGAGTCTGTACCTGCAACTGATGTTTGCTGCAATGATTCGTTGGTAATGTAAACGACCGGTACCACTTCCATTACTGCAGGCATTGGCGTTTCCACATTCAGTTTTGCAACCGGTACAACATTTCCGGCCTCGAATTTCACATCAAAAAAATGAAGGTAGAGTTTATTGATCCCCAATGATTTTATTTTTCGGATTTCCTCCTCAGCAGGGTCGAATGTGGTTTTCCAGTAGTAAATAGCTGGCTGAACAGTTCGATCCTGTTTGCACGATGAGAATCCGGCTATAATAAAAACAATGATCGATAGCCGAAGCCCTGCTTTGCCTCCGTGTCTTTTATTGATTACATTGATTATTTCCCGTATTTGTCTCATCGTTTGAACCCTTGTCCGGAATTAGCCTTGTCAACTTAAGCCCTGTTAGTTTCTATGACTATATTAATGTGTATTAAACCCTCCTCAACTGATCTTCTAACTACTCCAACTGCATGCAGCGGGATTGGTAACTAACAACAAACAACTAAAACACACAAATAACATCCAACAACATAAAACCTAATACTTAATACTTAATACCTAATACCTACAACCTACAACCTACAACCTACAACCTTAAACAAAAAACCCTGATCGGCAGATCAGGGTTTTTTGTTTACAGTTTGAAATTACATGTGAATAACTTCACCATATGCATCTGCCACTGCTTCCATCACCGCTTCTGACATCGTCGGGTGCGGGTGAATGGATTTGATGATTTCGTGTCCGGTTGTTTCGAGATTACGGGCAACAACAACTTCTGCAATCATTTCAGTAACGTTCATGCCAATGAAATGCGCGCCAAGCCATTCGCCGTATTTGGCATCGAAAATTACTTTTACGAAACCATCACTTGCACCGGCTGCTTTGGCTTTGCCACTGGCGGAGAAGGGGAATTTCCCCACTTTCACTTCGTAGCCTGCTTCTTTCGCAGCTTTTTCCGTCATGCCTACGGAGGCGATTTCAGGTGAGCAGTAGGTGCAGCCCGGAATATTGCCGTAGTTGATCGGATGTACAGGTAATCCTGCGATCTTTTCTACACAACAGATGCCTTCTGCAGAAGCAACGTGTGCGAGTGCGGGACCCTTCACAATGTCTCCGATAGCATAAACGCCGGGGATATTGGTCTGGTAATAATCGTTAACAACAACACGTCCTTTGTCGGTGATGATGCCGGTTTCTTCCAGTCCAATATTTTCAATGTTTGGAGTAATCCCTACTGCGCTCAGTACAACATCACATTCGAGGATTTCTTCTCCTTTTTTGGTTTTTACTTTTACTTTACAACCATCACCGGAAGTGTCAACACTTTCCACGGTTGAATCTGTCATCACATCCATGCCGATTTTCTTGAATGAACGTGCCAGTTGTTTGCTTACGTCTTCGTCTTCTACGGGAACAATGTTCGGCATGAATTCTACGATAGTCACTTTTGTGCCCATGCTGTTGTAGAAATAAGCAAACTCACATCCGATGGCTCCGGATCCTACTATGACCATTGATTTCGGCATGGAAGACATGGACATCGCTTCACGATAACCGATGATTTTCTTGCCGTCCTGCGGCAGATTGGGCAGCTCACGGCTGCGCGCCCCTGTTGCAAGGATAATATGTTGTGCATCGTAGGTTGTAACAGCTCCATCGGTACCTGTGACTTCTACTTTACGGCCTGGTTTAACCTTGCCATATCCATTGATAACATCAATTTTGTTTTTTTTGAAGAGGAATTGAATACCCTTACTCATGCCATCCGCTACATCCCGGCTGCGTTTGATGACGGCACCAAAATCTGCTTTACCGTCAGAAACGGAAATGCCGTAATCAGATGCATGTTTGAGGTATTCAAATACCTGTGCACTCTTTAAAAGCGCCTTCGTGGGAATACATCCCCAGTTGAGACAAACGCCGCCAAGATTTTCTTTTTCAACCACGGCGGTTTTGAGTCCAAGTTGTGAGGCGCGAATCGCGGCTACGTAACCTCCGGGTCCGCTGCCGACTACAATAAGATCGTACTGCATGTAAACGCTTTCTGAATTTGAGAGCCCGAAGTTAGTCGTTTTCCGGCCATCTTTGAAAGCTATTGATTTTCAGTGTTCAGGACTACTCTTTTACAAATCTTACGGTTGCCTCATTATTTCGGGCAAAGTAGACTCCCGGATCCAGATGGCTGAGGTCGAGATGGGAGGTTTGTAAAATCTGCTGATATACGCAACGGCCGCGAAGGTCAAATATTCCGGTGGGGGCACGGTTTGTCCAGGTCTCAGGAACATAAAAGATGCTATGTCCGGGATTTGGATAAATCGTAGCCGTGGTTTCGCTGATTTCCTGAACACCAACAGGCGTTGGGATAATTTTCGCCAGATAAGCGTTTTGTCCAAAAGGAAAATCAACAAGGATGGTGTCGAACAGCACACCCGTTTCAGTGGTGGAGCCTCCTGAAAGATACCAGGATTGTCCATTGTTCACAACGTTGTAGGCATATTTCGGTACAGTGCAGACGGCATATTTTCCCTGTAATGCTATACCGGCAGAGTCAAAGAGAATGGCCGTAAAATTACTCTGGCTAACCGGCCCATTGGAGATGAAAAGCCCGTTTCCCCAGTCTATTGCACCGCGCTGCAGACCATACAGCATTACGTTGCCATTTGCATCGCAATCAATGCTTCTTCCGGACGTGATTTCGAAGTCACCTACGATTCCACCAGGTGGGTTCGGGCATTCTTTGGCCCAATGAAAACTTCCGGTTGAATCAACTTTTACAAGCCAGAAATCAAAGACCCAGTCAGGACCTTGTAAAAACCAGTTCCCCCAGGTAATGGTGTCCATCAGCATGGCCGAAACATATGCATTTCCGAAGGGGTCGGTTGCAATCCGCGGAGTCTGAAAAGTAACGTCGTGAGCAAGATGTATCCATTGGCCGTTACCCAGATGATCGGTGTAGGCAATATAAAACATGTATGAGTCGGTGGCGAGTTGCGAAACCCCACCGATGGATACAGTACTGCCAATTCCAGTAGCCCCGGCAACGTACATTCCACCTGTAGGCGTGAAACTGAAATCACCGATCGTGCGAATACCATCTACCACGACCTGACCTAATGGCGCGCCGGTGGAGTCAAGATGAATGATGTATCCCGTACTGAAGTCTGTATACGCATAATACACTTCTCCGAAGGGACTAACTTTAAGGGTAGGTGAGATGAAGGAAGTGCCGAAACCTCCTCCGAGATTTCTTTTCCATCGTAATTGTCCGTTCGGTTCGAAACATAAAATAAACGGGTCGGTATTCAGTGCCGGACCAGTATTGATCAACGTATCACTTTGGTTAATCCAGAGCGTATCCATGAAGGTGCCAATCACATATAGCCGTCCCTGTTGATCGGTAACCATGTCATTCAAAATGACATTGGATGTCAGCTGCAGCGTTTGTAAGGTTGTGCCAAAATCATCTTTTTGTAAAAGAGAAATACGGCCGACAGGGTCAAGACTCCAGCTCATTACAACCGAGTCATAATAGGCAAACCAAACATCGGAGCCGGAGCCTTTGCAAACCATGGCTTTCGGTATGCCGGGATTCATGGAATAATTTACCTGATGATTTCTCACCCAGTCAAATGAAATCTGACCCTGTGACAGGCATGGAGTGAGTAAGAGAAGAAGGAGTAATTTTCGGATCATTGCGTGGGTATTTGTGTATAAAGGTAAATTTATTTTTGAAGGGTGATATTGATTTGCTGTAATTTTGACACTTCTATTATAGACTCATGAAATATCGTTTCAGTGCTCCGCTGCCACATACACACTATTTAAAAGTTGAAGCTGTAAAGGAAAATCCTGCTGAGCAGATGCTGGAATTTCGCCTTTCTTCCTGGCGTCCGGGACGATATGAGCTGGGCAATTTTGCAAAAAACCTGAGAGGTATGTCCGCGTGGGGACCCAATGGAGAACTGCTACCCATGCATAAGGTGACGAAGGATTGCTGGCGCATTGATCTGGCACCGCAGGGACGGATTACGCTGCAATATGAATATTATGCAGCACAACCGGATGCAGGGGCCTGCTGGCTGGATGCAGAGCTGATGTATGTGAATCCGGTACATTGCATTGTATATGATCCATCTTCACCTGAAAATGTTTTTGAAGTGGAACTCGATATCCCTCATGACTGGCAGATCGCCTGCGGATTGCCTGTGGTGAATAAACGCATCATCGCAACAGATCTGCATAGTCTGCTGGATAGTCCGTTCTTTGCAGCGAAAGCACTGCACCATCGTACATATTCTGTCAATGATTTCAATTTTCATATTTGGTTTCACGGAGCAGCGCGACCCGACTGGGACCGCATACTGCCGGACTTCAAAGCATTCACTCAGGTGCAACTGGAGATGATGAAGTACTTTCCGGTAGCGGATTATCATTTTCTGATTCTCGTATTGCCGTATCGATACTATCATGGTGTTGAGCATACGAACTCTACTGTACTCGCACTTGGACCGGGTTATCAGCTGATGCAGCATGATCTTTATACAGATCTCCTCGGTGTTGCTTCACATGAACTTTTTCATGTATGGAATGTAAAAACATTGCGTCCGAAGGATTTTCTCCAATATGACTATACCCGGGAGAATTACAGTCGACTGGGTTGGGTGTATGAAGGGTTCACTACCTATTACGGTGACCTGTTTCTGGCGCGCAGTGGTTTCTTTAATGCAGGTGGATTTTTTGCTGAAATCAATCAGCGGCTGCAGCGTCACTTCGATAATTACGGAAAACACTTTTCTTCCGTATCGGAAAGCAGCTTTGATACCTGGCTCGACGGGTATGTACCCGGAACACCCTGGAGGAAAACGTCGATTTATGATGAAGGGTGTCTCATTGCATTGATGCTGGACCTTTACATTCGTCGCAGCAGCAAAGGAAAACACTCCCTGGATGATTTGTTTGTACAACTCTATCAGGATTTTGCAATGCGCCGGCAAGGTTACAGAGAGCAGGATGTGTTGCGGTTAGCCGTTTCACTCTCTGATGAAGGCGTGGAAGAGATTTTTTCGGATCTGATTCATGGTCGCGCTGATTATTCCTCCCGGTTGCAGGCTATTCTTCCCTCTGTGGGGTGCTGGTTGTCGCTGAAACCTTCCGGCGCCCGTCATGAATCATTGTTTGGATTCAGAACAACGATGGAGGGCGGTAGTTTAAAGGTGGCTCAGGTAGTACCCGGATCGCCGGGAGAGATAGCAGGGCTTTCAAAAGATGATGAACTGGTCGCGTGCAATGGATGGAAAATTGAAGGTAATCTGAACGATCTGATAGCAGCCGGCGAACAGGACAGCTGCCAGCTTACCATCTTTTCACAACGAAAGATCAGGCAACTGATGGTACGTAAAGGTGAAAACCGGTACTTCGATACCGTTAGTCTGCTGAAAATTGATGATGCAGACCCTGCAACGCGAGCTGCATTCACTGCATGGACCGGACTGAACTGGTGATCAGGGGAGCAGTACAACCACGGAAATCTCTACATTGACATCCTTCGGGAGACGAGAAACCTGTACGGTTTCACGAGCCGGAAAATCACTCGTAAAATAGGAGCCATAAATTTCATTCACCTTGGCGAAATCATTCATGTCGCGCAGGAAAATGCCTGTTTTAACAATGTGCTGATAGCCTGCACCGGCTTGTTGAAGAATGGCGCCGATATTCTTCATTACCCGGTGCGTTTCTGCTTCGATAGAATCGAGGATCAGTTGTCCTGTTGCGGAATCAATCGCAATTTGCCCGGAAACAAAGAGCATATTTCCGGCTGCTACCGCCTGAGAGTAAGGTCCGATGGGTGCAGGAGCGTCGGGAGTCTGGATAATCTTTTTCATGCTGCAAATATCTGCAACTGCCTGCCACTTCCAAAGCCGGATGATAAGGTTCATAACTGCAGAAGCTCTATTTTTGGCAGATGTTACTCCTGCTCGATAACTACGACTCATTTACCTGGAACCTGCGTCAGTACCTGGCTGAGTGCACCGGGGAAGAGGTTGTGGTTTACCGGAACGATGAACTTGATGTAGAAGATGTAGCTAATTTTTCAAGGATTGTACTTTCACCCGGACCCGGACTTCCCGCTGAGTCAGGTATTTTGTTGCCTGTAATACGGACTTATGCTGCTACAAAGCCAATCCTTGGTGTTTGTCTCGGACACCAGGCCATCACTGAAGCTTTTGGCGGTAAACTGCGTCAGCTTGATCAGGTGCTGCATGGGGTTGTACGAAAGGTCCGCATTGTGGAAACTGATCCTCTTTTTGACGGAATTCCTGATGAATTCCCTGCGGGAAGATACCATAGCTGGGTGCCCGATGAGTCAAGTTTTCCTGCCACCTTAAAGGTTCTGGCAACCGGAGAAGACGGTTCGATCATGGCACTTCGTCACGTTGAGTTACCGGTTTTTGGTGTGCAATATCATCCCGAATCGGTGATGACTCCAACGGGAAAACAACTCATTGCCAACTGGCTTAGGATTTCGGCCTCCTGAATTGTATCTTTGCACTGAAACAAACCGGTTTGTCGCCTTTCACTGCTGTGAAGGGAGGAAAGTCCGGGCAGCACAGAGCAGCACACTTCCTAACGGGAAGGTCGTTGGTTCGCCGGCGAACAGAAAGTGCCACAGAAAACGATACCGCCCGGCAGTGAATACTGCAGGGTAAGGGTGAAAACGTGAGGTAAGAGCTCACGGTAACTGCAGTGATGCAGACTACGGGAAAACCTTGTGCGCTGAAAAGCCAAATAGGTTGGGGTCAAGGGCGGCTCGTCCGAATACCTTCGGGTATGCCTCAATGGGTAGGCTGATTCAGGTGTTGTGTGAACAACATCGCAGATAAATGACAAACATCCGTTTCGGCGGATACAGAACCCGGCTTATAGGTTTGTTTTAACGAAGAAAACTCATGTCAATGACATGGGTTTTTTTCGTTTGCAGGGTTGCAGTTCAGAATTGTTCTGCAATGAGAGCCGTAGAGTTGCAGAGCTACAGAGTTACAGTCCCGCCATTGCTTTGCAATGCGGGATGCAGAGTTACAGTGTTTCAGGGTAGATAATTTAAAATGTTAGTAAAGTGAAAAGAGTTGAAATGTTGTTGAGTTAAAATTCAGTTGTTGCTTTGTTAAATGAAGAGAAGACTTGTCAGGCGATCAGCGTTGTTCTTTGGTGGCTAAATTTTTTTATGGTAACTTTTTATTCACCTCATCTATAAGTTAGCATTAAAATGTCCAAAACAGGTGCGTAATGCAGGCCTGATACATTCCTGACGCCTGTAATGCCTGCCTTGCTTCAAACCCCGGATTGATAGCATTTTACTGCCAATACCAATTCGGTTACCAATCAAGGCCAATGCAGTTTCCGCAAAAAAATGCGAAACTCAAGCCGCAGGCCTCAAGCTTCAAGCCTCATGCTTCAAGCCTCAAGCCTCATGCTTCAAGCCTCAGGCCTCAGGCTTCAAGCCTCATGCTTCAGGCCTCAAGCCTCAATCTTCAATCCACATTTCACAATCCTCAATTCTGAATCCTCAATTCTGAATCCTCAATTCTGAATCCTGCATTCTGCATTCTGCATTCTGCATTCTGAATTCTGAATTCTGCATCCTGAATTCTGAATTCAGAATAATCCTGCTATTTTTGTAAAGTGAACCTACGGAAAATCTTCATCTCGGTTTCCAATAAGCATGATCTCTACTATCGGATCGTGTTGGTGACTATTTCTATTCTGACCATCACTTCTTTCCTGCCCCGCCAGATACGATTCAAGTATGATTACAAGATGGGGCAGCCCTGGACACATGAAGACTTGCGTGCTCCATTTGATTTTCCTGTCTATAAGTCACAGTCGGAACTCGATGAGGAACGTAAGGAAATTCAGGCTAAATCACCACTCGTATATCGCCGGGATCAGGGTTTAGCAGAAAAATCAATCCGTTTCTTTCAAAATGGCCTTGGCAAGGATCTTCATAACTATGGGAGTGAAGGCGAGGTATTGATACGTAAGATTTATTCGCGTGGGGTATTCGATGCCTCTAAACGTCCGGCGCCGGAACCTGGAAAAGATGTCTATATCATTGAAAATGGACTCTGGCATCATAGTGAACGTTCTATGCATTTTTCTCAGGAACAGGTGACGGGGTTTATTCAGGGTGAACTGGCCGGACTTGTGACAAAGGATAAAGATGCGCTTGAGCGGCATCTGATAGCCAGTATTCAGCCTGATCTGATCTTTGAATCCGGATTGACCCGTGAATACCTGAAAGAGCAGGTAGGGCAACAGAGCCCGCTCAAAGGGGAAGTGACCGAAGGTACAGTTATCATTCGTCGTGGTCAGGTTGTGTCCTCTGTTGAGTATAAACAACTGGAATCTCTCCGTCGTGCATTTCGTGGTGAAGATGCGATGGAAAATGCATTGCCCTGGCTTTACATTGGCTACCTTCTCCTGGTGATGGTTGCGGTGTCAGTGTTGCTTACTTTCCTGTGGCTGTTGCGGAAAGATATTTTACTCGACAGCAGGAAGATTACTTTGTTGTTTTTAATGATCGTGGTGACTGCAGCAACATTTACAGTTTTGCTGGCGAGTAATCGTGTCAATATGCTGATGGTACCGCTGTGCATTCTTCCCTTGGTTACCCGTGCTTTCTTCGATACGCGCACCGCTTTGTTCACCCATGTACTGACTATGCTGATACTCGGGACAGTAGCTCCGGGTGGATTTGATTTCGTGTATATGCAGGTAATTGCCGGAATGGTCGCGATCTTCAGTATCGTAAACATGCGGAAGCGATCACAGCTTTTTATTGCAGTGAGCCTGATCTTTATTGCATATCTGGTGTCATTTGTCGGACTTTCATTGCTCAACGAAGGGGATTTTACTAAAATTAATTCGGCCCATATCGTATGGCTGGTGGTAAATTGTTTACTCACCCTGCTGAGTTATCCGCTGATCTTCTTTATTGAAAAAACGTTCAGGGTGACGAGTGATTTTACGCTGATGGAGCTTACTGATTTTAATTCCGAGCTGTTGAGGGAGCTGGCACTTAAGGCACCGGGAACCTTCCAGCATTCGCTGCAGGTTGCCAATCTTGCTGAGTCTGCGATTTATAAGATAGGAGGTAATTCATTGCTGGTGCGTGTTGGAGCGTTGTACCATGATATCGGGAAGATGGATATTCCGATGTACTTTATTGAGAATCAAAGTACACAGGTAAATCCCCACGATGAGTTGTCCTTTGATGAGAGCGCGTCCATAATTATTTCACATGTGATTCGCGGTATTGAAAAGGCAAAGAAGTATAAATTGCCTGATATGGTGATTGATTTTATCCGTACACATCATGGTACCATGATGGTACAGTACTTCTATAATAGTTTTGTGAAAAGCTTCCCGGATCAGATTCCCAATGAAGATGATTTCCGTTATCCGGGACCACGCCCGTTCAGTAAGGAAACCGCCGTACTCATGATGGCTGATTCAGTTGAAGCTGCTGCCAGAAGCCTTCCTGTGCATGATCAGGATTCCCTCGATCGTCTTGTGGAGAAAATCATTAACCACCAGATCGAAAGCGGACAATTTGAGAACTGCGATATTACCTATCGTGAGATAGCATCGATCAAGAAAATTTTTAAAAAG
This sequence comes from Bacteroidia bacterium, assembly GCA_046330075.1. GTDB lineage: Bacteria > Bacteroidota > Bacteroidia > AKYH767-A > OLB10 > JAJTFW01. The sequence continues at coordinate 198,904 of JAXLTL010000003.1, forward strand.
ATGCTGACCAGTATTTACCACGTTCGCGTGGCCTATCCGACGTTTAACTGATTTACGGGAAGAGCTGGTTTTTAAGTTACAGAGTTACAGAGTTACAGAGTAGCAAGGTTACGAAGTTTCTAAGTTTCGAAGTTACGAGGTTGCGAAGATTCGATGTTTCGAGGTTGCGAAGCAATGAAGATGCGAAATCTTTGTTGAATCATTCTTACATAGTAACTCAGTAACCCAGTAATGCCGAGGCTTTGCTCGGGACGAAAGCGCTCAGTAACCCAGTAATCCCTAGGCTTTGCTCGGGACGCAAGCGCTCCGCAACTCTGCAGCTCTGCAACTCTGCAACTCTGCAACTCTGCAACTCTGCAACTCTACATTATTCCTACAGACTTTTCAAAAAGGCTACCAATGCATCACGGTCTGATTTCGGGAGATGACGGACATTTTCTCTTGCTGATTCCGCTTCTCCGCCATGCCATAGCACAGCTTCGAGCAGACTGCGTGCCCGCCCATCGTGCAGAAAATTATTATGCCCGTTTACTAGTTGCGTGAGACCGATTCCCCAAAGCGGCGGCGTTCTCCATTCGTTGCCATTGGCCAGAAACGCAGGACGGTGATCACTGAGGTCATCGCCCATGTCGTGCAGCAGGAGGTCCGTAAATGGACGAATCACCTGATTGGAAGCTTCCGGGAAACTAACGTTAGTGCGTGTCCGCAGTACTGGAATATGACAAGAGGCGCAGCCTGCTTCTGAAAATAATTGTTCTCCTCTTTGTACCAGCGGGTCGCTGAGTTTTCTTCGTGCCGGTACTGCCAACGTCTGCACATAAAATACTACGGAGTTGAAAATGCTGTCTGCAACCTCCGGTTCGTTGGCAATGCCATCGAATTGCACCTGTTGTGCATGACTTTCGTTCGGTAAAACGTAACTCGTGATACCCATGTCTTCATTGTAAGCACCTGCTACCTGTTGTATGAGTGTAGGTGCTTCCGCTTTCCATCCGAAACGGCCAATCATTTTTCGCTGTTGTTGTGCATCCCAGGTGTAATTGGCTTTTCCACTGATTCCATCTCCGTTTTTGTCTGATTCATCTGCGAAGGACAATAAGGTCGATTCATCAATCTGCTCCAGTAGCCCCAATCCATGTACCGGCGGAGCCACGCGCGGCGAATACATCCAGCCGGATGGCAATGGGAGGTAGTTGTCATGGAAACTCCAGACAGGATAGCGAAGCTGGATTGTTTCTCCATCGGAAAATGTGAATGTTGTGGTTAGCCATTGAACATCAACTCTGGATTCAGGCTGATACCCAAATACTGCTTTGTCCTGAAGTTGTTCTCCGTACCCCGGAGCCCCCAGAGGACCTCCATGCGGATTGCTGCCCGGCACACTGACTCTGAAAAGAATCGACGCAAGTGCTTCGCCTGTTTCAATGGATTTGCCGCGCCCGTCGTTGATATGACAGTTTACACACGCGTTGTTGTTGTATACGGTGCCCAGTCCGTCGAATTTTGGTGCGGGAGCAGCAACAAACGTGGCTTCAAAATGCTGGTCGCCCAGCTCATGAAATTCCAACCGGTCACCTGTTAATGTGGGGAAAGCCTGAGAGAAAGCGCCTACGCCTTCACTGAACACCGTTTGACTTCCTCCGGATAGTCGTGGGTCATATTCTTCAAAATCCCATTCTCCTGCTTCACGACAGGCAGCAATAAACAGGACAATGATTGTCCCCAGCCATAAAAATCGTTGACGTCGCAGTTGATTCATTATCCGTTAACCGTTGTTTGTATGAATGGCAATAGCTCGTCTTCAAGTGTTACCTTGAGATCGTTGATTTTATCTATGAGGTTTTGTACCTGAGTAGGCTGAGCAGTGATCGCCTGACCAAAGGGAACCGTTATTCCGTTGAAAGCTGCAAGTGCATTGTTCAGTTGATTTACAATTTTATTGTGCAGCGTGAGATTATTGTTCTTCAGGAAGTCGTCCATCCCCGTTCCGTCTGCATTGAATTGTGCGTAATACACCATCTCTACCCCTTTGATATTGTTTTTGAAATCAGCAAGTGAATTGTTGCTGAATGGCGATTCTTCGAGCGTCGGATCAGCTGCAGTAAATGTTTCGCCGATTTTTCCGTTGGCTACTTCGTCGCAGATGCCGGCCATGGCATTTACAATTTCTTCCATCGCTGATTTTTGCGATGGGTAAATACTCAGCGAATGTCCTGCATTCGTGATTTCCCAGCTGTGATTGTCGTTAACGGAGGGATCCCATGCGTTGCGGAGTGATGTAGCTTTCAATTGCAGATCAGCTGAAAGGGCGATGAGATATTCAAGTTCCCGGACTGTTAACTGCGCAGCTGTTTTATTTCCGTTCGGCCCCCAGAGCAAATATTCAGAGGGATGATAACCTTTCAGCTCATCACCCAGCGACTGAAGAAATACCTGTGTAAAAGCATTGGAGGTGTTCATCAGCGAGTCGAGCGCATTGTAGTCAACCGGCCAGGTGTCGGTGGAAGGGTCAATGTTATTCGTTGAAACCGGTCCGAAGAGAAAGGCTTCACTTTTCTCCCATGTGCCCCTGACATTTTTCCATGCTTCACGGGCAGATTCAAGGTGCACCGGATCGGTATTCTGTGAGAGTGCAAGACAGGCATTGTAATACGCCGTCATCTGGTTTTCCATGGTCTGATAAACCGGAAAGGCGATGTCATCGGCAAAATCGCGCAAAAGATCTGTCTGTATTTCCTGATTGGTGCGTGAATCGTTTTGACTGGTGTCTTCGTCTTTTTTACAGCCGGAAAGAAGAAAAGCGCAGCTGCAAAAAAGTACGGTGGCGTTGACGAGGTGTTTCATGTTAACTGAGGTGAATGAGATAGTTTGTTTCGTTTTGGGTGACGATAAATTTTTTAAGCGGGGCAGTAGCCGGACCCGAAATCACTTCTCCGCTGTCTTCAAACTGACTCCCGTGCATAGAACAGGAGAATCCTCTGTTTAGTGCGACCAGTGCACTATCCTGATGAGAGCAGCGCATCAGGATCGCCCAGGGTTCTTTTCCTGCCGGTAGCAGTAAGAGGATGTCGTAACCGACTCCGACAGCACGGATGATCTTCTTTCGTTCTTCAGGCGCAAAGGATGATTTCGGTACTTCGATAACGTTATCCGACGGCGTTGTTTTTAATACCTGGAGCGAAGAACAGCTGCTGAACAGGGAAGAAAGCAGAAGTCCGCCACCTGTGGCCACACAGGCTTTGCAGGAGCTCAGGAGGAAGTCGCGACGGTTCATCATCAGAAGGAATAAGCCAGACCCAGCTGATAGAAATCGTTTTGATTCTGATACGCAGGATAATTTGGATTCGGATTGATGATCAGCGCCTCGTTGGGTTCACCGGTAGTGATGTGTTTCCAGTCGAGTTTTATAGCCACTCCCCGCACCGGTAGATACGTAAGCCCGGCAACGATGTATTGCTGATTAAAGATATCATCCTTTACACCATTCTCCGGAACGCTCGCCATTAAATCCATCGATTCATAGCGGGCAAATGCAATCAGCTGTTTGTTTTTCCATTTCGTTGAAGAGAGCAGATCATATCCCAATTCTCCGAAGTATCCGAACATGGTTTCTGGCGTATTGGAAGCATATGCTGTATTCAGTTTTCCTGCATCCGGAACCGATACATAGGCTCCGAGTGCTTTTGCAGTAAACCCTTTATGGCGCCAAATCACATTCATCTCTCCCAGAAAAACAGGTGTTCCGAACGTGCCTGATTCAAGACGCAGACTATCAGCTGTGCGAGGAGTTACTCCGGTGCTACCACCATAATAAGCAGAACCCTGAATACGGAAATCTCCTGCGAAATAGAGCAATGAGGCCCATGTGCCGATATTGGCAGCACTCGCATCACGTCCCTCATAACGGGCGTCACGCAATCCGCGTCCTCCGTTAAGTCCTTCTCCATTGAGACCATTGGTAACGGCCAGACTCCAGTTCAAACCAGCGATGCGGTTCGAACTACCATAATAGCCAACGCCGATCTCACGCCAGGTAGCAGGAATCACCATTTGCTCAACAGCATGACGATCATTCCCGTTGAATGTTGTCGGGAGATGATTTTCATTGAGCATTCCAATGCGTGGAATCATTAAACCTGCCAATAGATAATTATTCGGATTTAGATCGAATTTCAGTACACACTGCTCAACTGAAAACTCACCACCGTCACCATCTACTTTTGCATCCTCCAGTTCCATCTCCGCGAAAAAGGTAATCTTCGGATTAAAACGATAACCCATAAATAAAATCGCGCGGGTGAGATTGGCCGTTGCAGTTTTGAAATTGTTATCATAGCTATACTTTGCCTCGCCGTATCCGGAAAGAATAACATTTTTAGATGATGGGTTAAGTCCGGCATTCAGCGAATCCTCACGCGTCATAAACTGCGCATTTGCCGAAACGCAATAACATAAGGCGAGTAGAATCAGTAGTTTGTGTTTCATTGTATTCGAATTGATGTGGCAAAAGTATTATTTAGAATGATTCTAAATAAAGAAATCTGAATTTATTTTTCTGATTTTTCTCAGGAACCCCTTTAAACTGCTGATCTGACATATGATCGGGCGTACATGTGTCAGATAAAAGGAAGCCTCCTCACGCTTTTGAACAGGAATTTATCTTTCCTGTTTCCCCCTTTTGTTTACCTGCATTTTTAATCAATACACCGTATTTTAAAATGTTACAAGGTGAAGCTAATGTTAAGAGTTGTCGTTTTGCCTCATGAATCTGCGTTCATGTCTCATTAATTATTCTATGGGTTTGAGCAATACTACCTTTGAAGGACTTAAAAAAAGAAAAATATCCTGAACATGAATAAACGTGAATTTCTTAAAACCACCGGACTCCTTGGCCTGGCATCGATGGCACCCATTGCAAAGGTATTAGGTGGAGTAGCCGGAGCTGCAAACAGCAATACATGTGTATCAATCCCAACAGAAACAGCCGGGCCATTTCCGCTAGATCTGACTGCAAATACATTTTATTTCCGTCAGGATATTCGTGAAAATAAAACCGGTGTCCAGTTGAATCTCCGCTTACGAATCATTGGAGATTCCAATTGTCTGCCTATGCAGAACCTGAGAGTGAATATCTGGCATTGTGATTCAACCGGGTTGTATTCAGGATATAGCCAAACCAATAATCCGGGGCAAGCAGGGTTGACGTATCTGCGCGGATATCAGTATACGGATGTGAATGGTGAAGTGGAGTTTATTACCATCTTCCCCGGTTGGTATTCAGGTCGTGTTTGTCACATTCATTTTCAGGTGTATGTGAATTCAAACTATGCTGCAATTTCGCAGTTGACCTTCGACGTTGCTACAAAAAATGCTATTTATGCAGCCAATTCTGCTATCTATACGAATGGAGCGGATCCCATGGCGTTGGCAAATGATAATGTTTTTAGCAATGGTTACGCCTATCAGATGGCAACGCTGACACCCAATACTGCTACCGGCGGCTATGATTCATTCCTCGAAGCTACTATTCAAGGTACAGGTACTACCACAGGCCTTGGGCACATTGAGAACATCAATGCCGGTCAGTTTCATCTTGGGCAGAATTTTCCCAACCCCTACGGTGATTTTACAACGATTCCGGTTTCGCTTAAGTTCCCTTCGGATATAACGTTGGATATCTATGATCTGAATGGCCGCAAACTCCGATCCATCGTTCGGGAAGGACTTTCTTCGGGAGATCACCTGGTCGAAGTTATTCCGTCGCAGTTGGGACTGGCAGTTGCCAATTATGCCTATCAACTTGAAGTTCGAAATATCAATGGTGTTTTCCGCGAAGCAAAAATGATGACAGCGAAGAAATAGCAAATTCTTTGGCAGATAAGAAGCCATATTTCTGAGTCCCACAAGTTTGAACAGTGTAATGTTAATTTATCCGTATTTTTTGGAGACTGAAAATAGAGTCGTCAACAGATAAATTGATTGTTGTTTGTATAGAACCCCCGGAAAATCGGGCTTGGTTACAAACGTCCTCTAGATTGTTGGCTGGAAAATAACTATTTGAATAATTCAATTAATAGGTGAGATCAGTGCAGCTCAAAGAGAAATGCGCTAATCGCAGTGATTTTGAGTTTGTGTAAATTTCGGGAGATTCGATTGTAGCAGCCGAATCGCTATTTTTGTGGCTCCCTATGGCTGATATCATCCGTCTTCTTTCTGAAACAGTTGCGAACCAGATCGCGGCAGGTGAGGTGATTCAACGCCCCGCCTCCGCCGTGAAGGAAATGCTTGAAAATGCGGTAGATGCAGGTGCTCAGCGGATTCAATTGATCCTGCTGGATGCCGGAAAGACCCTTATTCAGGTGATTGATGACGGAGCTGGTATGAGTGAAACGGATGCCCGGATCTGTTTTGATCGTCATGCGACCTCCAAAATCCGGAAAATCGACGACCTTTTTACCTTGCATACCATGGGCTTCCGCGGTGAAGCCCTGGCATCTATAGCCTCTGTGGCACAGGTAGAACTTCGAACCCGGAGGGCAGAAGCGGAAATCGGTTCACGAGTAGTGATGGAGGGTGGAACATTTATTCTTCAGGAAGAAACGGTGACACCACCCGGTACCTCCATTGCCGTTAAAAATTTGTTCTACAATGTGCCGGCACGCCGGAATTTTCTGAAGTCGAATCCGGTAGAAACGCGTCATATTCAGGAAGAATTTCTCCGAGTGGCCCTGGCAAATCCGCAGGTGCATTTCAGTATGCATCACAACGAAACGCAGGTGTTTGATCTGCGGTCGGGAAATTTCCGCCAGCGCATTGCCGGACTCTTCGGCGCCGGCTATAACGAACGTCTGGTACCGGTTGAAGAGGAAACCACCATTGTAAAACTAGAAGGATATATCGGGAAACCTGAATTTGCCAGAAAGAACAGGGGAGAGCAGTACTTTTTCGTAAATAATCGCTTTGTGAAGGATAATTATCTTCATCACGCTGTGAATGCTGCGTTTGATTCGCTGATCCCGAAAGATGCTTTCGCCTCTTATTGGCTGAAATTATTTGTGGATCCGGCGTTGATAGATGTGAATATTCATCCGACCAAGACAGAAATCAAATTTCAGCACGACAAGGATATTTACCAGATATTACGTGCTGCCGTGAAGCGTGCACTCGGACGATATAGTGTAGCACCTTCTCTCGATTTCGAACAAGAGCCTGCATTTGATCTCCCTTTGTCGAAGTTGAATGAGCTGCCGGTACAGCCGCGCATTCAGGTCAACCCGAACTATAACCCTTTTCGTCAGGATGAAGAAACGAAGCCATCATCCGGAGGCGGTTTCCGGACCGCATCTTTCGGAAGATCAACTGTAAGTCCGGCCGATGTACGGTCCTGGATTGAATTGCATAAGGAAGATACACAACGACAGCTTCTAACGGATACGGAGTACCGCCAACCTGCAGATAATCCGGTTGTTGATCTGTTGAACCTGTTCGAAGAGCTGGATGATTTCCGCTTTGTACAAACCGGTAACGGTGTTGCTGTGGCTTCGCATCAGCGGGGTATTGTTATTTTTGATGTGAACGGCGCCCGTGAACGTATTCTCTACGAGCGGTTCCTGCTGTCGTTTACACGTCAGTCACCGAATTCGCAGCAACAGCTCTTTCCGCCGCAGATTCCGATGAGTCCTACCGACTTCCTGCTCGTTTCTGAACTCTCAGACGACTTACGCCGGATGGGATTCGACCTTGAACCATTTGGGAAGAATACCATCGTTGTTCAAGGCACTCCGGCCGGGATGGAGCCGGGAACAGAACAGGCCGCATTGCAGCAATTACTGGAACAATACCGTACCAATAAAGAGAAGTTGCAGCTGCCCGTGCATGAAAATCTTGCCCGCTCCCTTTCCCGTAGCATGATGCTGCGGGCACCACAGCAATACAGCAGCCGCGAACTTCGTCAAACCGCAATCGACCTCCTCCATTGTGATCAGCCCTTTGCAGGTATCAATGGAAAAACTATTCTGCGTGCCTTCACCTCTGCACAGGTAGCACAATTCTTACAATCTAACTCCTTCTGATCCGACATATCCCTTATGAGTTACCAGGAATTCAGGCCGATGCGCTGGCAAATCCTTCCGCCGGTGGTGAAAAATCTCCTCATCATCAACGGAATCATGTTTCTGGCTACTGTAGTATTTGAGAATAAATTTGGTTTTGATCTGGGAGAGTATCTCGGACTCCGGTATCCCACCAGTCAGTATTTCCAGCCTTACCAGTTCGTCACCCACTTGTTCATGCATGGAAGCTTCACGCATATTCTGTCGAATATGTTTGCACTCTGGATGTTTGGCAATGTGCTGGAAAATGTTTGGGGAGGGAAACGTTTTCTGATTTATTACATGGTAACCGGATTGGGGGCAGCCGTGATTCACACCGGATTCACGTATTATGAAATCTCTCAGATGCAAAAAGCGGTAGACCTTTTTGCTGCGCAGGGAGGCTACGTGGATTTCCGGACATTGATTGATCATTATTCCAGTTATATAAATTATCAGGAATATCAGCGAATCGGCGACTTCCTTACGCAATGGAAATCACTTCCCAATGACCCGCGGTTAAAACAGGAAGCCGTAAGCTTTGCCCATGTATTGCTGGAGCGTAAAGCCGATGTTCCTGTTGTTGGTGCATCAGGAGCGGTTTTTGGTGTATTGCTGGCCTTCGGAATGATGTTTCCGAATACCCTGATCTATCTGTATTTCTTTTTTCCGATGAAAGCCAAGTGGTTTGTTATGCTCTATGGCGCATTTGAGTTGTACAGCGGACTCCAAAGCAATCCCGGAGATAACGTAGCACATTTTGCACACCTTGGCGGAATGCTGTTCGGCTTTATTTTAATACGATTGTGGAACAAAAGACGTTATCATCCGTTCAGAGACGAATACTGAGATGAACCTCATTCAAGACATCAAACTCCAGTTTGGCAGAGCCACCGGACTTTTCCGGATCATGGCCATCAATATTGGTATTTTCCTGTTGGTCACTCTTACCCGCACCATCCTTTTTCTTTTTACAGGTGATGGGTCAGCCATTGAATTGTTGGTTTCAAAACTGAGCCTGCCGGCTGATCCCAATGTCTTTATTTATCAGCCCTGGTCGCTGATAACCTATATGTTTCTCCACACGGATATTCTGCATATTCTATTCAATATGCTGATCCTGTATTGGACCGGCCGACTTTTTACGGAGTATCTTGGCAATGATAAATTCTGGGCCACCTATGTACTGGGAGGACTCATCGGGGGGATTTTATACCTCACGGCTTTTAATATTTTCCCAGCCTTTGCCATCGCAAAAACAAATGCTTATCTGCTCGGCGCTTCTGCCGGAGTCATTGCAATTCTGGTAGCAGCAGCAACCTTATTACCCGATTATATTGTCCATCTGTTATTGATTGGCCCGGTAAAACTGAAATATGTTGCCATCGTTTCAATCCTCTTGTATTTTATTTCCATCCCACTTGGCAATGCAGGCGGGCATATTGCGCATCTGGGAGGAGCTTTATTTGGATTTATAATGATCAAAAGGCTCCGGAAAGGGAATGACCTTACAGCCTGGTTAAGCGGGATCGGCAAGAATAAAGCCAGAATGAAGGTGGTCAGCCGTCAGCCCGTCAGGCCGGGTTCGGAAGACCGCTACCACGATGATTCAGCCGACAGTCAGGAAGATATTGACCGTATTCTTGATAAAATCAATCGTTCCGGATTCGATAGCCTTTCCAGGCAGGAAAAAGAAATTTTGTATCGCGCTTCCGGCAAAAAGTAGTGATTTGGGAATTTTCCCAATTTTGGAAATTTTTGTTTTGTTTTTGGAAAGTTTTCTGATTAAAAGGTTGTTATAAACAGGTGTTGTTTACATATTGAATTGAAAAACAGCTATTTGTCTAAATTGGTTGTTTTTGGCATAGACATCGCGTAGTGCATGAAAATTTCAAAAATTTAAACCAAAATGCGCGTAAAAATTTCATTCCTGCGTGATCAGATGTCGGCGAATACAATTCCCCTTCATCATCAAACCCTCCTTGCTGAAAGCCTTTACCAAATCATCGATGGTTTCGGTGGCGATCGCAACCTCTTTAATTTCTCCAGCCTGAAAGGAACTTCTAAAATCCAGAATGGATTTATGCGTTTCCTCAGTTCTAAAGTTACACTGGTACTGTCTTCCCGCAGTGCTGAGCAACTTGAGACTTTAACATCGAAAGTATTTGAAATGCCTTATCTGGCCTGCGGAAAAATGAACCTCATGCCGCGCAGCCACGAAATTATTCCTGATCCGGAGTTCACCACAAAGATGCGTTACCTCTGTATCAGCCCGATGATTCTTGTAGATCCACACAAAGATCCTGAGAAGAGTCAGATCACCATTGATCCTACTACACAGGAGTTTTCTGACATCCTTTATGAACAAACGCTTGATCGTATGGAGCGTGCTGGATTCAGCGAGTCAGAACTCAACAACTTCGCGGAGTTTGATGCGCAGCCGGATCATGAGTATGTTCAGAAGCTCAACGAAACCGGAAAGAAATTTGCCCGATACTATCGTGCAGCTGATGGCAGCACCATGATGGGTTATCTGCTTCCGTTTACACTTCATGCTCACCCCACTGTACAGAAATTTATCTGGGAATCCGGTGTTGGTGCTCTGAGCGAGCAAGGTTATGGAATGGTTGACCTTGTAAAACTCGGCGTTAACTAATTCGCAGTAAAGTCAAAACAATGAAAATCCGGTCGTGTAAACGGCCGGATTTTTTTTATTGGTTGAACCGCAGGAATCGCCCTTTCTTTTGGCTGATCTGCATTACATTTGTCGCTATCCCAAACAATGAGAAACTGGCGTCCATGGATCATGGTGATATTACTCACCATCTTACTGTTGACCTCAACAGTCCTGCTGTTGCGGCAACCGATTCTGGACTATGTCATCAACAAGGCAAAGGAGAAATTCAAGGAACGCTACAATGCCACATTGGTAGTTGGAGATGCCGGTTTTGCAGGTCTGAAGGTGTTTTACCTCGATGATATTGCGCTGATACCTGAAAATGGTGATACGCTTTTACGGATGAAACACTTCGAGGCTAAAATCAGCTTTCGGAAATTTTTGAAATTGCGGCCCGGGTTCAAGGAACTTCTGGTCGATACCACTACGCTCAGCCTGGTGCGCAGAGACAGTTCAGATAACTTTAGCTTTTTCTTTAAACGAACCAGGAAGGATGATGCCGATACGCTTCGCGTTGCAGACGACAGCGGATTTGATGACCGTGTGATGGGTATTCTCGACAGGGTGAATGATATTTTTAATGAAAGTATCACCTTCCGGCAGTTTGTAGTGAGTTACCGGCGGGGCGCAGTAGAAGAGATGGTGAAGGTGCCGGAGTTGTATTACGATGGTAAGGTGTTTCAGTCGAGTGTTGTTACTTCCTCCAAGGAGGGAGTGAATCTCTGGCTTGTAAACGGTGAAGTTGATCCGGACAGGAGTTCGTATGACTTTCATGTAAAACGAACCCGCGGTGCTGCGTATGCTTTGCCGTTCTTTGATCTGATTGACGGATTCAAGTTGTGCTTCGATTCAGCACATGTAAAAATGGATGCGGATGAGAATCATAATGTTGAACTCAAAGGACATTTCGATATTCATCAGTTGCTCGTGAACCACTGGAGGATTGCACCGGAGGATGTGAGATTTCCTTCAATGCAGTTTAACATGAACGCATTCGCGGCTGACGATAGTCTGGGCTTTGCAGATGGTACCCTGTTTACCATGAATGAACTTCCGGTAAATATAACAGCAGTGTATAGCCGAAATCCCGAACGCCGCTTCCGGCTGAATACCGGCTTCCGCACCAATAATGCCCAGCAGTTCTTCGATGCGATGCCCAAAGGAATGTTTTATACCTTCAGAGGATTTGAAGCCTCCGGACAGCTCGATTATCACCTTATTTTTGATTTGCCGTTGGATCATCCGGAGCAACTGGTGTTCGATTCTGAAATGAAGAAAAATAATTTCCGAATCGAGAATTACGGGACCGAGAATTTTGGAAAGCTCAACCTGCCGTTTTCTTTTCTGGCGATGGATGGCGATCGCCCGGTGCGGAGTTTTGTGGTTGGACCCGAAAATCCTTACTTCACTCCGCTGCCGTTTATCTCTCCCTACCTGCAGAATGCGGTGCTGACATCCGAAGATCCCGGCTTTCTCCAGCACGGCGGTTTTGTGGAAGAGGCCTTCCGTGAATCGATCGTAACCAATATCAAGCAGCGGCGGTTTGCCCGTGGGGGCAGTACCATCAGCATGCAGCTGGTGAAAAATGTATTTCTGAGCCGGAACAAATCCGTGAGCCGTAAAATTGAAGAGGTGCTGATTGTATGGCTGATGGAACGTCAGCGACTGGTTAGTAAGGAACGCATGTTTGAAGTGTATCTGAACATCATCGAATGGGGACCTAATGTATATGGAATCGGAGAAGCATCGCGTTTTTATTTCAATAAATCTCCCGATGAACTTACGCTGGCAGAGAGTATCTTTCTTGCAAGCCTGATTCCGAGTCCCAAGCATTTTAAATACCGGTTTGATGAAACCGGACAACTGAAGCCATATATGGCCAGCTTCTTCAAGCTGGTAAGCGGAAGAATGGCCCGCCGGGAGAAAATTCCGCAGGAAGAGGCGGACAATCTTCAGGCTGTTATTCAGTTGTCGGGTCCCGCCCGCGACTATGTTGTGCCCGTTGATACAGTGCCTGTCGATACCCTTGACCTGCTCCAGGTACCAATGGAAGAACCTCAATTGCAAAAATGAAATCTTAGAGGAGATATGAGAACAAAAATAATTTTACTGCTTGTGCTTGTATTGGGCGTTTCGCTCCATGCATGTAAACAGAAGGAAAACGCCGAAGGTGAATCCTGTGCTCCGCTGAATCCAAACGGAGATAGCGAACTGGCGCTGCTGATGCGGAAGATGGCAAAGCTGAATGAAGATAATGCAGCCGCGTTACGTGCCGGGAAGGAGCTGGTGCCCTACGATGGCAGCTTTGAAAAAGAAATTTATACCGCGCAGCGCAGCATGAAAGTGGAAGAAGATTTTTTTCAGGGGATGGCCAAATCCTATATCGGACATCTCAATAAACTGTATGCTGCAGGCCCCACCGATGATAAAGCAGCATTACATAATAATGTGGTACAGGCTTGTCAGGATTGTCATGGACAAACGTGCCGGGGGCCTTTGAAGAGAATAGATAAGATGTTGGTTAAATAGTTAAAGCAAAAATGCCGGCTGAACGCCGGCATTTTTGCTTTGCTGCAAGGCGCTTGCGTCCCGAGCGAAGCCTCAGGGCTTCAGGCTTCAGGCTGCATGGCGCTTGCGTCCTGAGCGGGGCCTCAGGGCTTCAGGCTTCAGGCTGCATGGCGCTTGTGTCCTGTGCGAAGCCTCAGGTCTTCAAGCTAGGTACTTGAGGCCTCAGGGCAGTGGTTCAAATTCCAGGCTGATTGAGTTCATGCAGAACCGTTTTCCGGTTGGAGGGGGGCCATCATCAAAAATATGTCCGAGATGAGAATCACACCTTCCGCACAATACTTCGGTACGAATCATGTTAAAACTATTGTCGATTTTATACACTACGGAAGTTGGACGGATAGATTCAAAAAAACTGGGCCAACCGCAGCTGGAGGCAAACTTGGCATCCGATTTAAACAATGCATTGCCGCAGGCAGCACAATAGTAGGTGCCTTTTGCATCATACTCCCAGTATTTACCGGTATAGGCTCGTTCGGTGGCAGCTTCGCGGGCTACTGAATATAAATCTTCGCTCAACAGTGTAGCCCAAACTGAATCTGGCAATACAAGGCGGGTAGTGTCGGTTCGGGAGTAGAATTTATGATGTTTTATTTCGTTGTTCATATCGTTCATGGAGAGGTCGTGACTGCCAGCGGAAGTTCCGGGATGGTCGTTGCAGTGAATGAGCAGAAAGGTAAGTAAGAGGATTCCGATGGTTCGAAGCAGCATATAGCAGATAAACGTTTGAAATGTCCTGTTGTTTTCCAAATATAATTAAAGTTTTGTTAAAGGCAAACCGACATGTACTTGGTCGTCATTGGAGTTCTTGACCTTTATCAGATATGGTATTGTAATGACTAAATTCAGGGATTTCTTCCTTAAGTTTGTTGCATGAACAAACTGATCTATACGCTGCCTGCCCTGATTTTACTAAGTTCTGTGACCCTGTATGCGCAGGAAGAACGACGACCGGATGTAACTTCAGATGCCGCAGCTTTGGAGGCGAAGGTTCATGCTGCAAAAATGCATCAGGTATCGGCTGCAGGTGCCGGTTATGATATCAGGTACCAACGCTGCATTTGGTCTGTTGATCCTGCCATCGCAGATATTGCCGGAAATATTACTACGTATTTTATGACCACTGCGGTATTGTCACAGATGACTTTTGATCTGAACGATGCAATGGTGGTTGATTCTGTAAAGCGTTTGGGTGCCGCATTGACATACACTCATAGCAATAGTCTGGTGACGATTACATTTCCTGCTGCCCTTGCATCAGGAACACTCGATTCGGTTACGGTGTATTACCATGGAACACCATCTTCCGGAGGTTTCGGCTCTTTTAATCAGGATATACATGCAGGAGTACCGGTGCTATGGACGCTCTCCGAACCGTATGGAGCCATGGACTGGTGGCCCTGTAAACAGGATTTGAATGATAAAATAGATTCTGTGGATGTATACGTGACTGCACCCGTTGGAAACAGAGTGGGCAGTAATGGTGTATTGCTGTCTGTAGATACCGCAGGAGCAGTAGCGACGCATCATTGGAAAACACGGTATCCGATTGCAGCGTATCTGGTCGCCATTGCAGTGACCAATTATGCAGCTTACAGTAACTGGGTGCCTATGGGTCCGGGTGATTCCCTGGAGGTGCTGAATTATGTTTATCCGGAAGACCTGGCTACTGCACAATCATTAACACCCGATATTGTCAGCATCATACAGTTGTATGATAGTCTGACAATACCTTACCCGTTTGCAGAGGAGAAGTACGGTCATGCACAGTTCAACTGGGGCGGTGGTATGGAACATCAAACGATGACCTTTCTGGTGAATTTCGGGTTCTCACTGATGGCGCATGAATGTGCACATCAATGGTTTGGCGACAGGGTTACCTGTGGTTCCTGGGAGGATATCTGGCTCAATGAAGGTTTTGCTACATACTTTGAAGCATTGACGGTGGAGCGCTATTTTAACAGCAGCTGGATGAATTATAAAATCAATAAAATAAACTCAATTACAGCTGCGCCGGATGGATCGGTAAAATGCACCGATACTACGAGTCTGTGGCGGATTTTCGATGGCAGGTTATCCTATAACAAAGGTGCGTATGTGCTGCACATGCTGCGATGGGTTTTGGGTGACCAGACGTTTTTCCAGGGACTGCGAAATTATCTGAATGATCCTGCGCTTGCTTATGGATATGCACATACTGCTGACCTGAAACTTCATCTTGAACAGGCCAGCGGACTCAGCCTGACAACGTTCTTTCAGCAGTGGTATACCGGCGAAGGATATCCGTCCTATTTTCTCACACTCTATCCGCATACAAACAGTGCCGACCTGCAATTGAGTCAGACCACTAGCCATCCTTCTGTTTCTTTTTATGAGATGCCCGTTCCCGTATGGCTGAGCGATGGTATTCACGATACCACAGTGGTTGTACAGCATACTTTCAGCGGTCAGATCTTTCATGTCAATCTCTCTTTTACACCCACTACTGCCATTGTAGATCCTGAACTCTGGTTGCTGAGTGCCAACAATCAGGTAACTGTTGGGTTAAACGAAATGGAAAATAAGGCTTCCGCTCTGCGTGTTTTTCCTGTGCCGGCCAGCGATTATATTCAATGGGAAACGGATGCCATACAACCGGATGGTACCGTTGCCGGATTATATACCGCAGAGGCACAATTGGTTGCTGAGGTTCAATGGCAGGGTAAAACGGGCAGAATACAGACCGGTCAATTGGAGGCAGGGTTCTATTTCCTTAAAATTCAGGGAGTTGATGGTGTAGTTACGCGGAAGGTGCAGATTCTCCGGTAAAGCTTCCCTTCAAAACTCTGACGTCTTTTTATCAACTAAATATTGGATTGTATTACAGTCTGAAACTTGTTTTTCGGGCTGATTCAGAGGGGTTTTGAGGTCCGGCAGTTTTTTTTCAGAGTTGCGCTGTTGAAAAAGGGAGGTCGTAAACCGGTTTCTCATGGTCTGTGTTGGTAACTTTGAAGGAAAGGCAGGGTGCATTTTTGCGAATTTTGCGCCCCGTATTTCGATAGAAAGAGAATAAGAAATGGCGAAGAAGCAGGCAACATTAGATCACAACTACACCGAAGACAGTATTCAGTCGCTGGACTGGAAAGAACATATCCGGTTACGTCCGGGTATGTACATCGGAAAACTTGGTGATGGTTCAGCCAAGGACGATGGTATTTACGTTTTGCTCAAAGAGGTAATCGATAACTGTATCGATGAATACGTGATGGGCTACGGAAAATCCATCGAAATTGAGGTGAAGAACGGAACCGTGAGGGTACGCGATTATGGTCGTGGAATTCCGCTGGGGAAAGTCGTGGAGTGTGTAAGCAAGATCAATACCGGCGGGAAATATGATAGTCAGGCATTCCAGAAATCGGTTGGATTAAACGGCGTCGGTACAAAGGCCGTCAATGCCTTGTCGAACTATTTCAAAGCGCAGAGTTTCAGGGGAGGTAAATCAACCTGGGCGGAATTTGAACGCGGGGAATTGCGGAAGCAGAAAAATGAGATTCCAACTGATCAGGATGATGGTACGGAAATCGTTTTCACTCCGGATAACGAAATTTTCCTCGACTATGAGTTCCGCATGGACTACATCGAAACGATGGTGAAAAATTACACCTATCTCAATGTAGGACTGAAACTCATCGTGAACGGACAGGAATTCAAAAGTGAAAACGGCCTGCTGGATCTGCTCAAAGCGAATATCAGCGACGAAGCACTTTATCCGGTCATCCATATCAAAGGCAAGGACATTGAAGTAGCCTTTACCCATACCACATCTTATGGTGAAGATTACTACAGTTTTGTAAATGGTCAGCACACCACTCAAGGCGGTACGCATCTCGCTGCCTTCAGGGAAGCGATAGTGAAAACAGCACGTGACTTTTACGGGAAAGATTTTGATCCAAGCGATGTGCGAACATCCATTACAGGAGCCATCAGCATCCGTATTCAGGAACCTGTTTTTGAATCGCAGACCAAGACTAAGCTTGGTTCCCAGAATACCTATCCCGGCGGACCATCACTGCGCAACTGGATCAACGAATTTGTAACCCGTGAACTCGATAACTTCCTGCACAAGCATCCGGAAACAGCTGAAGCATGGAAGAGAAAAATCCTGCAAAGTGAGCGTGAACGTAAAGAAATTGCAGGCATCAAGAAGCTGGCCAACGAACGCGCAAAGAAGGCAAATCTGCACAACAAGAAACTCCGCGACTGCCGTGTACACCTCACCGATCTGAAGAATCCTCAGCGGCTTGACACTACGCTCTTCATCACCGAGGGTGATTCTGCTTCCGGTTCCATCACCATCGCACGTGATGTGAATACGCAGGCCGTTTTCAGCCTGAAAGGAAAGCCGCTCAACTGTTTCGGTCTTACCAAGAAAATAGTATACGAGAACGAAGAATTTAACCTCATGCAGAGTGCGCTCGATATCGAGGATTCCATTGAAAACCTTCGTTACAATCGTATCGTGATCGCCACGGATGCCGATGTAGACGGAATGCACATCCGCCTGCTGCTGATGACCTTCTATCTCCAATTCTTCCCGGATGTAGTGAAGAATGGTCATCTCTTTATCCTTCAGACACCGTTGTTCCGTGTAAGAAACAAAAAAGAAACAATTTACTGCTACAACGACATAGAGCGTCAGCAGGCCATTGCAAAGCTGGGTGCCAAGCCGGAGATCACCCGATTTAAGGGTTTGGGGGAAATTTCACCGGATGAATTCAAGGCTTTCATCGGCCGGAAAATGCGCCTCGATCCGGTAACCTTAACAGGCGAAACTTCATTACATGGCTTGCTCGATTACTACATGGGCAAGAATACACCGGAGCGCCAGGATTTTATTATCCGGAATCTCCGCATTGAAGACGAACTCGAACCGGTTGCAACGCCGGAAGAAACAGAGGAGACGGTGGAGGTTTGATTTGACAGTTGACAGTTGACAGTTGTCAGTTGACAGTTGGAAGTTGTCAGTTGGAAGTTGTCAGTTATCAGTTGAAAGTTGTCAGTTGGAAGTTGTCGGATGAAAGTGGATAGGGGAAACACGGAGAAATTCAATTGCAGTGGATTACCCGGAGGTAGGGTCTGAATCACTAAAACCGGAGTGTCTGAATTAACAGAAAAATATTCAATAGTAAATCATGTCTCAAGATAAAATAAAAGAAGGAGGACCGGGAGAACATCATGGCCAGGTGGCAACGATGTATGAAAACTGGTTTTTGGATTACGCTTCCTATGTCATTCTGGAACGCGCTGTTCCTTACCTCGATGACGGACTGAAGCCTGTTCAGCGCCGTGTATTGCATGCGATGTGGGAACTGGAGGACGGACGTTACAACAAAGTAGCTAACGTTATCGGACATACGATGAAATACCATCCGCATGGTGATGCCAGTATTGGTGATGCCATGGTGCAGATGGGACAGAAAGATCTGCTGATTGATACGCAGGGAAACTGGGGCAATATCTATACCGGCGACAGTGCAGCAGCGTCCCGTTATATTGAAGCCCGTTTAAGCAAGTTTGCGCTGGATGTGGTGTTTAATCCTAAAACCACGCTCTGGCAGCTCAGTTACGATGGCCGCAACAAAGAACCCATTGCTTTGCCAATGAAGTTCCCATTGCTGCTGGCACAGGGCGTTGAAGGTATTGCAGTAGGTTTGGCCTGTAAGATCCTTCCGCATAATTTCAATGAGCTCATTGAAGCTTCAATTGATGTTATCCGAGGAAAGAAAGTAAATATTGTTCCGGACTTTTACACCGGTGGTGTAGCCGACTTTTCCAAATACAACGAAGGCCTGCGTGGCGGAAGGATCCGGGTACGTGCTGTCATCGAAAAGCTCAGCAAGAAGATGCTGGTAATACGCGAAATTCCCTTTGGCACCACTACCTCTTCCCTCATTGAGTCGATCCTGGCTGCCAACGATAAAGGCAAGATCAAAGTGAAGAAAGTGGAAGACAATACAGCTGCCAAAGTGGAGATTGTCATTCACCTGCATCCCGATTCATCAGAAGACATAGATAAAACAATTGAAGCACTCTACGCATTTACGGACTGCGAAGTCAGTATTTCACCCAACTCCTGCGTGATCGTGGATGGCAAGCCGATGTTTCTTTCTGTGAATGAAATTCTCCGGCTCAGTGCACTCAACACACAGGAGCTCTTACGTCGCGAGCTGCAGATCAAACTGGCGGAGCTCGAACAGGACTGGCATTTCAGTTCTCTGGAGAAAATTTTCATCGAGAAACGCATCTACCGGAGCATCGAAGAATGTGAGACCTGGGAAGCCGTAATTGAAACCATCCACAAAGGACTTAAACCATACAAGAAGCTCTTCTTCCGTGAAATTACAGATGAAGATGTGACAAAGCTGACAGAAATTAAAATTAAGCGTATTTCAAAGTTTGATGCCTTTAAGGCCGATGAGCACATAAAAGGACTGGAAGACGAGATTTCAGCAGTGAAGGGTGATCTGGATAATATTAAAAACTATACGGTCGCTTATTATAAAAATCTTCAGAAGAAATATGGGAAAGGACGTGAAAGGCGTACCCGTATTGATGAGTTTGAAGCCATTGTTGCGTCAAAAGTCGTAATCAATAATGCCAAGCTATACGTGAACCGCGAAGAAGGTTTTGTAGGGCATGGGTTGAAGAAAGATGAGTTTGTTTCTGATTGCTCGGATATTGATGATGTAATCGCCATTACTTCAGATGGTAAACTTGTGGTTACACGGATTCAGGATAAAGGTTATGTGGGGAAAGATATTCTGCATGTAGCAGTATTTAAAAAAGATCAGGATGAGCAGACCGTTTATAATATCATCTATCAGGACGGTAAGGGTGGCGCGATCATGATGAAGCGGTTTACCGTAGGTGGTATTACACGTGACAAGCAATATGATCTGACCAAGGGCGCTGCAGGAAGCAAGATATTGTACCTGTCAGTGTCGACTCCTTCCGATGGTCCGACGGTCATCGTGAAACTGCGGCCGAAACCAAAATTGCGCAACCTTGAATCTGTTGTTCACTTCCCGGGTCAGCTGATCAAAGCCCGCGGTGTACAGGGGAATGTAGTGACGAAGTTTCCGATTCTCAAAGTGGTGGAAGCTACAAAGGAACAGGAGGCGGATCTCAGAAAGAAGCAACCGGATCTTTTTCTTCCGGGGGCAGGAGATAAATCACAAATGAAAATGGATCTGTAAGATCAGAACTTTACGCATACTGAAGAACCGCTGTCAGCGGTTCTTCTTGTTTTTGCTCAGTCGTTAATTATTGCTGTTCTTTGCAGTATCATGCATTCCTATCTGCATTCAGCCATTGCCTTCCTGAACGGATATTCCGGTGAACAGCCACTGCATCAGGCTTTGCAGCACTTCTTTCGTTCTGATAAAAAGTTCGGGTCGCGCGACAGAAGAGCGATCCGTGACATCTGTTATGCTGCTTTCAGAACCGGAACTTTGTTTGCAACGCTGCCGGCGGAACAGCGCCTGCTTTTTTCATTGTATCTCTGCCACTCGTCAGCGAATACCTGGCTGACGAATGTGTTTCAGAAGTCAGAGATGGAAGCCTGGTTATCTGCATTCGATGAGCCATTGACCGAAAAACTGGCCCGTACCGGCATTGTTTTGACGAATAGTGCTCACTGGTTTTCTTTTCAACCACATATCTCTGCACAGGTTGATGGGGCTGCATTTATTGCTTCGTTTATCCGCCGGCCCGCGGTTTTCCTGCGGGTGAACCCGGGAAAGCTTGGAAAAGTAACACGGAAGCTGGAAGCGGAAAATATTCATTGGACTTCTTCCGCTGTGCCGGAGTGCATCGTGCTGGAGCCGGAAGTGAATCTTGAAAAAACGGGAGTCATCGATAGTGGCTGGGCAGAGATCCAGGATATCTCATCTCAGTTAACTCTTGCAGAGATCAGGATGGAGGAGGGGGATTCCTGGCTGGATGCCTGTGCAGGGGCAGGAGGGAAGAGTCTGTTTCTGATAAGCCGGTTTCCGGGTGCGGTTATAACGGCTACGGATATACGAAAAAATATTCTCGAGGAGTACAGACAGCGGTTGCGCCGTAATTTCCCCTCTTTCTACGCAGTCACCTTTGTCGCCAACTGGTCAGCAGGTGTACCTGCATCCTTAACCGGGAAACAGTTTGATGGCATCATCGCTGATGTGCCGTGTACAGGTTCGGGTACCTGGCGCCGTACGCCGGAACAGGCGTATTATTTTGATGTAAACCGGATTGTGGTATGGCAGGAATTGCAGCGTAAGATCATCGGGAATCTTCTCGACTGTCTGAAACCCGGTGGGGCTGTCTGGTATATTACCTGTTCAGTTTTTCCGGAAGAGAATGAAGGGAATATTGAATTTTTCCGGACGCAGTTTTCATTGACGGTTCGTTCGGCCCGCTATGTGAACGGACTCAGTTCCAACGGTGATATTCTCTATGTTGCGGAACTTGTGAAGCCCTGAGCTCTTCCAAGGCTCCTGTTATTATCCCGGAATAGAAAGCTTGTGGCCGGAAAGCTGACAACCCACGATATGGTCCTTGTAAATAAAAAAGCCGCATCCTGAAATGCGGCTTTGAAGCATCCGAAATATTGTGGCTGATCAACGCAGGTTTACTGAAGTCACTGCGGCCGGATTTCCATCGATATAGATCTCTATCATGTACGTTCCGGGAGTAAATACACGGTCAGTTTCTTCCCATGAAATGCAAATATCTTCGTTGGCGTTTTTATATTCAAATGCCTTTGAGACCGTAAATAACAGTTCCTCTGATGATCCTGCGCGTTTAAAACTGCTGCTTCCTTCGGAGCGGTTGCCGAGGATTTTACCTCCAGGTTCAATGAGCCTCAGATAGGCCGTTTTCTCCCCTGATTTTGCAATTTTATTTTCAAGAACCGTAAAGCAGGCTTCGATTTTATTTGTGCGGCGCGCCATGGCCGTTGTGCTGTATTTGTCGTTACTGCGTTTTTTATAGGCATTTACCTTCAGGTACTCAGCTCTCAGCACAGAAGCGGTACTGACAGTATTCTCCAGGCTCTTTGTCAGGTTTTCAACTGTACTGCTCAGGTCTGTCTTTTCCTTTTTCAGCTGTTCGTTCTCTACGAGCAAAGAATCGATACGTTCCAGATAATCGTCCTTCATTTTGCGCAATTCAGCAAGTTCTGCCATCAGCTGTTTGTTGAGTTTCGCCGTATTCCCTTCTTTACGCATTAATTCCTGTATACGCGCTTTCTGTACATCAACCTTGCCATTGGCTTCCTTCAATAAACTATCCAGCTGATTGTTGATGCCCTTATACTGATTAAGTTCTGAATAGGTGTCGTTCAACTCTTTTTCAATATCCAGATTGGCAGTCACAAGATTCTCTTTTTCGATTCTGTATGCTTCCTGAAGTTTCGATTTGCTGAGATACAGCCAGATGTTCAAACCAAGTGAGGCCAGCAGCAATACCAGCAATATCCGTCCGCTGTTATTGCCTGATTTTTTCGAACTGTTTTCCATGGTGATTTGATTGTTTCAGCTAAGCTATACAGTATTTAAATACCAGCGGCTGATTCCGGTTAAAAATTAACCGATCCTCATTTAAAAAGGCATTCGGGCCAATGGCATGACGTTGTTTTGACAAAAATCGCCTTTCATAAATTTGTAATAGCCGTATACGGAAATCATTCCTGCATTATCGGTACAGTATTCGAAAGGTGGAATATGAACTTTCCAGTTATTTTTCTGTCCTTCTTCGGTAAGGCGCTTTCTCAGACCGCTATTAGCCGAAACGCCTCCGGCAAGGGCAATTTCCCGCATTCCTCTTTCACGCATGGCAGTTTTGAGTTTTTCGAGCAGGATTTCAATGATTGTATGTTGTACAGATGCACAAACATCGGCCATTTTATCACCCGGAAAATCGGGTTGGCGGTCTCGTTCTTTCTGCAGAAAATAAAGTACGGCAGTCTTTAATCCACTGAAACTGAAATCCAGATCAGGGGCAAATGGGTGAGGGAATTTATAGGCAAGCGGGTTACCTGCTGCTGCAAATTTATCAATGAACGGGCCACCCGGATAGGGCAGATTCAGCATCTTGGCAACTTTATCAAAAGCCTCTCCGGCGGCATCATCGCGGGTTTCGCCGATCACTTCCATTTCGGTATAGGAATTAACCACGACCAATTGGGTATGTCCGCCTGAAACCGTGAGGCATAGAAACGGGAATTCAGGTTGGATTTTCACATCGTCAGTCCTGAATGCGAAATTGGCAATAACATGCGCCTGCATATGATTGACTTCGATGAGTGGGATCTTCAGTGCAAGCGACATCCCCTTGGCAAAAGAACAGCCAACCAGCAGGGAGCCGATGAGTCCTGGGCCACGTGTGAAGGCAATTCCATGAAGTTCGGATGGAGAAATACCGGCTTCTCTTAGGGCTGCATCAACAACCGGAATGATCTGCTGCTGATGGGCTCTGGACGCCAGTTCGGGAACCACTCCGCCATACTGCGCATGCACGTCCTGACCCGCCACAATATTCGAGAGAATAATGCCATCGGCTGTAACGGAGGCAGAGGTTTCGTCACAGGAAGATTCGATACCGAGAATGTAAACAGGCATACTGTTCATAAGACCTTCACAAAGGTAGATGAACCTTCGCAAATAGATGATAGTTTGGTCAATTCTTTCGTTATCTAAAAAATAACGCCATCCGCCGCCTCCGTAACATATCCATTATTCTGCTCTCCTCAGCTCTGGTGTTCTTCCTGCTCCTCAGACTGGTTGTGAAAGTGCCTGCCGTGCAAACCTGGCTGGTGCAGAAGGCTACTGCTTACTTGTCGGGTGAACTGGGCGTGAAGGTGGATATTGCTGCTGTAGATATCCGTTTTTTCAGAAGTGTTGCGCTGGAGGGTGTGTATATTCAGGATAAGCAACAGGATACGCTCCTTTACGCTGCCGATCTGGATGTTGCCTTTTCCCAGTTCAGCTATAAGAAGAGACGGATTACCATCTCAAATCTGACCCTGGAAAACGGACGTATCTGGTTAAAGCGGTATAAAGACCCAAGATCCTATAATCTGGATTTTATTCTCGATTATTTTTCCGGAAGCGGGAAAGATACTTCAACTTCTGCACCCTGGTCATTCCAGGTCAAGGCTGTTGATCTCAGAAACTGTCATTTTACCTATCAGGATCTGAAATACACCGATAAGGACTGGGGAATAGACTGGGACGATATTGACGTGAAAAATCTGAATCTGAGTCTGGCAGAGTTGCGGCCGGAGGGCGATTCTCTTCAGTTTAAAGTAAATCACATTGCCTTTACAGAAAAAAGCGGTTTCAGGCTGAAGGATCTGCAGACGGAGGCTGTTCTTAAGGCAGGGCAATGGAAGTTTGACCATTTGCATGTGCAGACAGAAAAAAGCGATGTGCACCTTGATCTGAAGTTTGCTTTTAATACCATGGAAGACTTTGAAGAGTTTATTACCAAAGTCAATTGCAAAGGGGACTTTACAAAAAGCTACATCGATTTCCGTGACCTTGCTTACTTTGCCCGGGAGCTGAACAATCTGAACAGGGGACTTACTTTTCAGGGTAATGTACGGGGCACGGTAGACAGGTTTAAAGGAAAAAACATTGAGCTGTATTACTCTGACCACACCTACTTCAAAGGAAATGTGAATATGACAGGGCTGCCTGATTTCTTTGAAACGTATATGGAAGTTACGGTAGATGATCTTGGCTTCAATCACAAGGACCTGGAAACGATTCCGGCCTGGCCATTTGACAGTCTGCAAAACCTCGAGCTTCCGGAGCAGATGATTCAGCTGGGAGATGTCCACTTCAAAGGGACCTTCAATGGGTTTTATAATGACTTCGTAGCCTATGGAAATGCTACTTCGGCTATAGGGTACGTTAGTTCTGACCTTAATCTGAAGATCGGGAACCAGGACCGGCAGACCTCCTACAAAGGCAGCCTTCGGTTGTTTGATGTGGACATGGGTCAACTCTGGAGTGTTCCGCAACTGGGGAAGGTATCAATGAAGGCCGGGCTGGAAGGAAAGGGATTCGAGCTGAAAAACATCAATGCAAATATCGAAGCCGATATTTCAGCGATAGAATTTAAAAATTACCGGTACAATGATATTGACCTCAACGGACACTTCGAAAAGAAGATGTTCACCGGCGAAATCCTTGCTGCAGATAAACATCTGGATCTTGATTTTGAAGGCAGCATTGATTTCAACGGTGACCGGCCGCTGTTCAATTTTAATTCTTCCATCCGCAAAGCAGATATTGCTCAGCTGAATCTTCTTAAAAGAAAGCAAGATGCTACCTTGTCGGCAGAAGTTAGTATCAATATGTCGGGGAATAACCTTGACAATGCTGAAGGGATTGTGCAGATAGATCAGCTGATGTATAGCGAAGATGGTGATACGATAAAAGCTGACCAGGTATACCTTGAAAACAAGCTAGGGGAGAGAAGGGAATTTTCGTTGATTTCTGATTTTGCTGATTTGCGCGTAGCAGGGAATTACACCTTCAGCGATTTACCGAATACCATCGATTATTTTGTGGCGACCTATGTGCCGGCATTAACGGAATCAAACAGTGTCAGGCCCAAGTCGCAGGAGTTTAGTTTCAAGGGCAGGGTCAGAAAAACAGATCAGCTGCTGGATATTTTTCTTCCTGAATTAAGCATTGACAGGGGAACTGTATTTGAAGGAACAGTGAGCACCAATCAGAATGCACTATCACTTTTACTGCAATCGGATAATATCCGCTGGGATGGTGTTGATTTTAACCAGGTGCATATTGACGGTCATACCGATACATCGAACTTCTGGTTCAATACCTCTGTACTTGAGATGGCGTTGAATGACAGTATTTCTATCAATGATGTTGGCTTGCGTGGATTTACCAATCGTGATACTTCCAGCGTGCTGGTAGATCTGAACGGAGATGATACCAGTAAAACCATTGCCTCTTTTTATATCAATTCGGGATTCGTAAATACCGGATATACCAATATCAAAATTGTGCCGCGCAAATTGCTGCTCGATGGTAACGCATGGTCGCTGGATCCGAACAACTACATTCTTGCCGACACTACCGGGCTGCTGTTTCAGGAATTTGAACTTTCGTCCGGAGATCAGAAAATTGCATTTAACGGAATTGTAGGGTCAGACACCACCGCCAGATTGCAGGTGCGTTTTCATGATTTTGAAGCGGCACAGCTCAATGGATTGCTGGGTATCTACCATGTAAACATTGGCGGTATCACGAATGGAACAGCTTCGGTTTCTGCGCTGGGAGGAAAGCCGGCATTGAATGCGGATCTGGATGTAAAGAATATTCAATGGTTTGGTGATACGCTGGGCAGCGCTGATTTCTATGCCAACTGGGACAGCAAGCTGGATAAAGTAAGTGTTGTAGGAGAAGTTACCAGAGGAGGAGTGAAAAACATCTTAATTACAGGTGATTATTATATTCTCGAACATGGTGATCGGCTTGACTTCACTGCAAAGCTTCAGAAAACATACATTAAGTCCTTTGCCTACTATCTGAAAGATCTGGTTTCAGATGTAAATGGTATTGCCAGCGGTGAATTGTACCTGAAAGGAACGTCAAAGGCACCGGAACTTACCGGGAAACTCTTTCTGCAACGTGTCAGCTTCATCATCGATTATCTGAAAACAGGATATAGCTTTTCATCGGAGGTGAACATTCAAAAAGACAAATTCATTTTTAAAAATATCGAACTCAATGATGTAAAAGGAAACCATGCCTATGTGGATGGAGAAATACGGCACATGAATCTCGACGATTTTTTCTTCGACTTCAATATTCAGGCGAACAAAGTGCAGGTACTTAATACAGGTCCTGCAGATAATGAACTGTACTATGGCGTTGCCTATGCCTCCGGAAAGGTAGCAATTCACGGTCCATTGGATTATATTGTAATGGACATTGGATTAACATCAGAGAAAGGTACCAGCATCAATATTCCACTCAGTAATCCGGAAGAAGTCAGCCGAAGTGGTTTTATCACTTTTATTAACCGGAAGGACACGCTGCCGGTTGCAGAAGAAGGCCCTGATTTTTCCGGCATTGAGCTGAATATGGAGTTTGATGTAAACAACAATGCAAAGATGTATCTGATTTTTGATCAAAAGATCGGCGACGTTATTGAAGGATACGGAGAAGGTACCATTACAATGAAAATAAGCCCTGCAGAAGATCTCAGAATGTGGGGTAACTTCACGATTGAATCGGGGAAGTACCTGTTTACAATGCAGAATGTGATTAATAAGCCTTTCAGTATCGAGAAGGGTGGTGTCATTCGCTGGTCAGGGGATCCGTATGATGCATTGATCGACATCAGCGCCGTCTATACAAAAAGGGTGGGGTTATATGATTTGTTTCAGGACAGCAGTTTCAAAAAGCTCACACCCGTTGATTTGCGGTTACATCTTACCGAACAGCTATTTAACCCCAACATCAGTTTTGATATCAAAGTTCAGAATGTAGATCCGAATACCGAAACACAGGTAAAGCGCCTGATCAATACGGAAGAAGAAATGTACCGTCAGGCCGTTGCCTTACTGGTAATGAACCGTTTTACAACACCCAGTGAAGTCAGCAATAAAAGTACGGTCAGTTCCGGCAGTGTTGTTGGTGTCAATGCGTATGAAATGCTGAGTAATCAGCTGAGTAACTGGGCATCGCAGATCAGCAATCAGGTAAATGTCGGACTGAACTATCGGCCGGGCGACGCATTAACCAGTGAAGAACTGCAGGTCGCCCTTTCCACAAGCCTGTTCAACGATCGTGTAACCATCGATGGAAACGTGGGTGTAGCCAATACCGGAACCAATACAACCAATCAGAATACATCTAACCTTGTTGGTGATTTCACAGTGGAAGTAAAAGCAAGTAAAGATGGCCATGTGCGATTCAAGGCGTTCAACAGATCCAATAACAACTCGCTGATCAACAACGTGAACTCACAGTATACACAAGGTGTTGGTGCTTTTTACAGAGTGGAATTTAATACATTCAGTGAACTCTATCAGAAGATACTCGATGTATTCAGAAGGAAATCCAGGAAACGTATGCGTCCGGCTGAGGCATTACCGGTAAAAGAAGAAGAACCAGTTCCGGTACAACACTAAAATAAAAAACCCCGCGATGCGGGGCTTTTTATTTTAAGTAGCGTGGGGGAGACTCGAACTCTCGACCTCAGCATTATGAGTGCTGCGCTCTAACCGGCTGAGCTACCACGCCAACTTCCCTTGTTTTGGGAGCGCAAATGTATCAAAAATTGGCGTTTCTTCAGATTATTTAAAATGAATTTGTAAGTCATTGTTTATCAGTGTCATTGGCCTATTAATATCTTAATTTGCAAATTCAGGATGTAAACCGTTAATTTGTTAGAAGAGGAATCTGTCCGGATTCCATCTACCAAGTGAATCTGCTGATTCACCCAGAAAAATTTCCATAGCTCATTCTAAATCCCTAAATTACGTTGGGTTTTTGTATCGTCACTGATGCAGACCCTCGTGCCATTGTAATAAATATATCATGAATATACTTCGACGTCTGACAATGATCCTGCTGCTTTTCGTTTCAATTGGCGGGACTGTAAAAGCACAAATGAATTACCAGTTTGTGCAATCTACATCAACCTATGTCCCATTAACCGGGGCAACCGTATTAGGTACTGCTACAACCGCCACCGGCGCTACGGCATTGGATAATGTAATTTATACTTTACCTGCCGGTACCATTCCTTTTAGTTTTTATTTCAATGGTGCTTCGTACAATTCCTGTTTTGTTTCAACCAACGGTTATATTGCTTTTTCGGTTGCACCATCAGGAACCAATACCAATCCGATCAGCAGCACTGCAACTTATGCTGGAGCGATTTCTGTTTTTGGACGGGATTTGCTGGGTAGTTACCGGGTTACTACACCCGCCGATGGAGATACCGTTGCGCAGTTGCGTTATGCGGTTGTTGGCGCATCTCCTAACCGGGAGTTTGTGATAGAATGGGCGAATTTCCGTCCTTCCGGGGCTGCTACCAACCCGAACATGAACATGCAGATCCGTCTGGTGGAAGGATCTAATAATATTAAATTTCATTACGGGTTATGTGATGGTACGTTCACTTCAAGTACGTGTCAGCTTGGCCTGAGAGGTGCAACGAATGCAGTGTTTCAAAATCGTGCACTGACCAGCGGACAGCCCTGGGCTA
Source organism: Bacteroidia bacterium (assembly GCA_046330075.1). GTDB lineage: Bacteria > Bacteroidota > Bacteroidia > AKYH767-A > OLB10 > JAJTFW01. The sequence continues at coordinate 228,514 of JAXLTL010000003.1, forward strand.
ACAGTACTGCAGGTACGTTGAACACTTCTACTATGTCCTATACCACTGCCACCGTTCCTGTAAATGGTCAGGTGTTGACCTTCGTTTCGCCTTGCCCTGCTCCGGTTAGCCTTGGATTGGTGGATGCGTTGCCTACATCTGTGAAGCTACGCTGGTCGTCCGGTATTCCTTCCGGATCGTATGCAGGATCCAGTTATCAGGTAGAGTGGGGGGCCAATGGTTTTACTCCGGGTACCGGAACGATCGTGAATACAAACGATACTTTTCTGGTACTTAACGGTCTGACTACGGGTGCCCAATATCAGTTCTATGTAAAACGTAACTGTGCTCCTACCGGTAACGGAATGAGCAATGCTGCAGGACCTAAAAATTTCACAACAGGTGGCAGTACCGAAGATTGTTCCAATGCACTTCAGATATCAATAGCCTCTGATTCACTATCTGCAGTTGCCATTCCTGTAACAAGTGGTATCTCACAAAACGGTCCCAATGCACTTTGTTCAGATGCCCAGGGTGGAAATATTCCCGATGATGACCGCTGGTATAAATTTACGGCACCTGCTTCCAATAAGCGCATCAGAATTTCTACCGGTGCCGGTACGGTAAGCGACTGGGTAATGGAAGTTTGGAGTTCCTGCCCCGGAGGTTCAGGATATGCAATCAAATGTGCAGATGATACCTATGGTGGAATGCCTTCCATCGAATTGTGTCAGAATGAATACGTGGCCGGACAAACCTATTATATACGTATCTGGACCTATAGTCAGACAGCCAATGGCACAGCCAGCTTGTATGTTTTTGAAGATGGCCAATGTCCCATTCCTCCATCGTATGATGCTTGTGAGACGGCTGTTCAGATTCCAATCAACCCGGTGCAGTATTGTCCGGGCAGTGAAATGGTGTTCACGACCCAGTTCGCCACACATTCCGGAATTGGCGGAGTCAATGGTGCTGCTCCAAGCTGTGATCCCAATACAACCATCAATGATGTCTGGATCAGTTTTAATACCGGATCTACAGGAACATTCAATATAACTTTTACACCACTCACAGCAACAGATCTGCGCGCTCAACTTTTGTTTGAATGCGGTGCAGGCGGTATAGAAGTGCAATGCTTTAATCCTGCAAATGGCACCTATTCCATTTCCGGATTGAATCCTCAGGCTAATTATGTATTGAGGGTTTGGTCTCCTGTTGGACAAAGCGGAACGTTTTCCATTTGTGCAGCGGATGCATGCGATGATGCGACCGCAACGATTTCCGGATATTCCACAATCTGTACTACCGGAGTTGCTCAATTGCGCTTCGATATGACCGGACTTGCTCCATGGACAGTTACCTATACAAACGGCACAACCAATTCAACGTTTACAACATCAACCACTCCTTATTTCGTAAACGTTAGCCCCACGGTAAGTACATTCTATTCATTGGTGTCTATATTGAGTCCGATCTGTTCAGGCTCAGTGACCGGCAATGCCAGTGTTACCGTTGTGCCACCTCCCACAGTGACTTTAGCCCCTTTTACCACTTCGGTGTGCTCAAACACTGTTTATACGCTAAGTGGCGGTAGTCCGGTTGGCGGTGCCTATTCCGGTACAGGTGTATCAGGCAGCCAGTTTAATGCATCGGTTGCTGGTGTTGGCACGCACACGATTACCTATACTTATGGAGTTGGAAATGGATGTCAGCGATCCGCAAGCCAGCCAATAACCGTAATAGAAGGACCAAATATTACATCCTTTGCACCTGCTGTTTCTCCGGTAGGATCTACGGTAACCCTTACGGGGACTGGATTCACAGGAGTTAACCTGGTGAAATTTAACAATACCAATGCTACTACATTCACGGTTGTAAACTCAACGACAATCACAGCGGTAGTTCCGGTTGGTGCTACAACAGGATATATCTATGTAGGCAAAACCAACGGCTGCAATGCTCAGAGCTTAACAACCTTTGGTGTAGGCACACCTCCCGGCTCTAATTTTACTGTGAAGGCATATATTGAAGGATTTTATTTAGGGGGCGGACAGATGACTGCAGTAGTTGATCCGATCCTGTTACCCAATAAATGTGATACGGTCATTCTGGAACTTCATCAGGCAGTTTCGCCCTACGGTTTGGTTGCCACGCGCACTGGATTGATGGGCACCAACGGAACACTTACCGTTGCCTTCCCGGCAGCCCAGGTAGGTAACAGCTATTATATCGTACTGAAAGGCAGAAATTTCATCGAAACATGGAGTAAAACACCGGTATTATTCATATCAGGGAACATGACTTTTGATTTTACACCTGCCAGCGGAGCGGTATTGAGAATGGCTGCACCGGAGCAAATACCGGTTGATAATCAAGAAGTTGGAAGTCCTCAGCATCAAGAGAAACCAGAGCATCCGGAATAGGCGGTTACTGAAATTTACCCAACAGAACCTGCAGTTCACTGTTTAAAAACCTAAGATTTACCTCAGTTTTCTTGTAAAACTGGGGTGAAATCTTATCTTTGTTAGGAAGTGGAATTTCCCTTGTTCCACCCTGAACGACGCACATAAACACATCCAAAATGAATACTACATTTTACAAAAACACCACGAAATTGTTTGTCGCAATTCTGGCTCTATTACTCTCAGAAAGAGTATCTGCCCAGGTTAGCGCTTACAATTTTACGCAAACCACCGCATCCTATACAGCCTTATCCGGCGGTACAGTAGTCGCTACAGCAACAGGTACCAGTGGCGCAGCCTCACTAGACGATGTCATTTATGATTTACCGGCGGGAACAATGCCGTTCACGTTTACTTATGACAACGTTGGCTATACAGGATGTAAGATCAGTACAAATGGTTTTATCACTTTTGGTACAACGGCTCCTTCGGCCAGTGGAACCACCACGGGATACGTGCCATTGTCTGCAACAACCGCCTATAGCGGAGCGGCGTCTCCTATAGGACGAAACCTGAATGCCTATTATTTCGCAGGTGTTCCGTCTCAAACAGGTGAAATCCGTTATCAGACACTGGGATCATCACCCAACCGGACCTTTGTCATTCAATGGACCAATTTCAAAACTTTCAATACGAGCGGAGCTACGTACGGTCCTGTACTTAATTTTCAGGTACGGCTCAGTGAAGGAAGTAATGCAATTGCGTTTGTTTACAACTGTAGCGGAAACTTCTCTTCTTCTACCGCACAGGTAGGTTTGCGAGGTGCTACCAATGCTTTCCCTTCCAATATAAATAACAGATCTGTTGCAAGTGGAACCAATACATGGATTACTTCTGCTGCGGGAACTGCCAACACATCTACCTGTGAATTCTCCGGAACGCTGCTTCCCCCGGTCGGTCTTACGTACACATTTGCACCAGCTTCTTGTCCGGCACCGTTGAACCCTTACGCCAGCAATATCACTCAAAATGCAGCCAACCTTTATTGGACCAGCGGTGGCGGTTCAGGTACATATACAATTGAATACGGATTAGCCGGATTTGCGCAGGGAAGCGGAACTTCAATGGCAGGTGTTTCCTCTGGCGTAGCTATTGCGAGCCTTGCAAGTACCACGAATTATCAGTTTTACGTTCGTCAAAACTGTGGTGGTAACGGAAACAGCTCATGGGTAGGACCCATTAACTTCTCTACCGGTGGTCCAGGTGAAGATTGTGCAACAGCGATCAATGTAAGTGTAGCTTCAAGCCTTGCCAATTGCAGTTATACTGTTGTCAATTCCGGTGTTTCATCCAATGGGCCGAATGCAATTTGTTCGGATGCCAACGGTAACGGAGCTAATGATGATAAATGGTACAAGTTCACTGCTCCTTCCAATGGCAGCAAACTTGTCATCACCACTACTGCCGGAACTGTAAATGACTGGGTAATGGAAGTATGGAGTGGTTGCCCTGGTAACGGTTCGATGATGCAGTGTTCGGATGATGTAAACGGAGCAATGCCTGAAATTCAGCTTTGTCAGAACCAATATACAGCAGGTCAGGTTTATTATGTACGTATCTGGACGTATAGTACAACAGCTGTTGGTACGTGCAACTTATGTGTATATAAGACAACAGCCTGTCCGCTGCCTCCGGTGAATGATGAGTGTATCTCTGCTATCCGGTTAACTGTGAATCCTCCGTTGGCTTGTCCTGCTTCTGCAACAACTCAAACGACAGCGAACGCTACACCAAATACAGATGCTGCTACCTGCGATGCCGGTACAAAACGCGATGTTTGGTTTGTCTTCAATACCGGTAATTTCGGTGATATCCGTATGACCATTAATCCGGTAACAGCTACTTCTCTGAAAGCGCAGCTGATGTTTGAGTGTGGTGGTTTCGAAATCAACTGTTATAATCCTGCAAATGGTACGTATACATTTACCGGTTTAAATCCGCAAGCAGATTATATCATTCGTGTATGGTCTGATTCAGGTGCTGCGGGAACCTTCAATATCTGCCTTTCCGACATCTGTTCGAATCCGACGGCAAGCTGGGGAGCTAACCAAACCATCTGTACCGGAACAACTGCCAGCCTTCCTGTGAATTTTACAGGCGTGCCGCCATTTACTTTTACCTACAAGAATAATTCTACCAATCAGAACACGGTAATCAATACTTCTTCCAATCCGTATCTTTTGCAGTTAACGCCTACTGCTACTACTACCTATTCGTTGGTGAGTATGTCAGATGCTGCCTGCAGCGGAACCGCAACTGGAACAGCCAGTGTCACTGTAGTAAACCCGCAGAGCGTAGCCTTGCTTCCATTCACTCCGGTATGTGAAAACATTACTTCGGTAAACCTGACAGGCGGATCTCCTGCCGGTGGGGTTTACAGCGGAACAGGCGTGAGCGGAACTACCTTTAATACATCTTCAGGATCGCAAACAATAACCTATACGGTCACCTTCGCACCTGGATGCAGCGGCAGTGCTTCGCAGTTATTTACGGTGAATCCGTTACCTAATGTTGTATTAAATCCTCTTGGTAACGTATGCAGTACTGCAGCACCTTTCACGCTGACAACCGGAACTCCATCCGGCGGAACGTATACCGGCACCGGAATCACCAACAATGTATTCAGTCCTTCTGTTGCCGGTTTAGGAACAAAAGTGATTACGTATGCTTACACATCAACTGCCGGTTGTACAAATACAGATACCTCTACCATCACTGTGATTACCTGTGTAACATGTTCTAATCCTCCAACAGCGAATGCAGGACCGGATAAGACCAGCTGTAATGGAGCAGATGTTTCAATGGCAGGATCGTTTGGAGGCGGCGCCAATTCTTCAAACTGGTCTTCAACCGGAACGGGAACCTTCTCACCGAATATTACATCACTTACAGCTACCTATACTCCTTCAGCTGCAGATCTTGCAGCAGGATTTGTATTCATCGTACTGACTACGAATGATCCTGATGGTAGCGGACCTTGTGTTGCTGCCAGAGATACCATGAAAATTACTTATCTGGATCAGGTGGCGCTCGTTAATATAACCGGAACGACAGGGGTTTGCCGTCCTGTGAATGGAGTAAGTTACTCTGTCAGCGCACAGGCTGGTGTAAATTATGCATGGACTGTGCCTACCAATGTTGCAATTGCATCTGGTCAGGGTACTTCAGCCATCACTGCTAACTGGCCAAGTAACGGACAGGCAGGCAATGTTTGTGTTACTGCATCAAATGTTTGTAATTCGGTGCAATCCTGTATAAACGTGAAGCTGCGTAGTTCCGCTGCTACTGCTCCAGGCACTGTGAAAGGATTTACTACAGTCTGCAGAAATGAAACCTTGAAATACTCCTGTTCACGTGTAAGCTCAGCTGATTATTATTTATGGACACCGCCGGTTGGTGCAACGATCAACGGATCCTCTTCTCCTTTCAGCACCGTAGATACATTCGTGGTGGTGACCTTCGGCTCTACTTTTGCCGGTGACACACTACGTGTTCAGGGCGGAAACTGTAAGGGGCTAAGTGTACAGAAAAAAGTGCGTATTAATCGCCGGACGACTGCTCCAGCAACTCCTTCAGCAATTCAGGGTCAGGCAAAGGGTGTTTGTAATTCAAAAATTAATTATAATGTAAGCCTGAACGCGGCAGCTGTTACCTATACATGGAGAACAACTGTTGCCGGTGCCTTAATCAATAACCTGCCGTCACCGGTTACCACAACAGATACCATCGTAAGTATTGAGTGGCCGCTCTCTGCAACAGGAGGTACACTCTATGTAAAAGCAAATAATGCCTGCGGATCATCTGCAGAACGGTCGTTGACCATTGCAACAATCCCGGCGACTCCAACTTCCATCTCAGGAAAGGATACGGTTTGTGCCGGAGCTTCCGGAAACTATTCAACTCCGTTACTGGCAGGAGCAACGTCGTATACCTGGACTGTTCCGACTTCGGTAACCATCCAGTCCGGTCAGGGTACTGATGTGGTATCATTAAAGTTCAATACTACAACCGGTATCAGAGCCATTAAGGTGAAGGCGAATAATTCCTGCGGATCCAGTTATAATTTTACAAAGAATGTATTGGCGATTGCTTGCCCGCGTCTGGGAGAAGTATCTGCAGAAAACATGTTTGAGATTGATGCGTATCCGAACCCCACTTCAGAATTGCTGAATATTATTTTTAACAGCAGTGAAGCCTCTGATTATAATGTTGTATTACTCGACCTGAGCGGCAGAGTAGTTCGCAGCGAAAGGGTTTCTGCTCTTGAAGGAATGAATTCTATGGTATGGGACATGAGTACTTATCAGTCCGGTACATATATTCTCACTATCCTTGGTGAAAAAGGAAAGAGTCAGTTAAGAATCGTCGTTGAATAAGAAAATATAGAAAAGCGAAGAGGGCTGCTTATATCAGGCAGCCCTCTTTTTTGTAATGTATATTGAAAACCATTAACCGGATTGACCGGGTTTATACTTTTAGTGAGATTTCCTTGAAGTTGGCAATGGTTCTGAATTTAACAACATTCAAATGGGAATACCGGCGCGTGATTTTATGCGTCTTTCCGTCAACTTCAAACTCGGTAATACCGTCGGGAATGCCGTGCAGAATAATTTTATAATGTGTGTAGGTCGGTTCGAAGTTGCCTGATATGGTCTGGAATATTTTAAAAGTACCTTTCTTCTGGGTAACAACAAACTTCTTGATGTTGAATTGCCCATTCCGGTATCCGTAATAATCTCCGGCATCTTCGTAAATATGACTGGTCTGTACAGTTTTTGTGAAATAAATGTGCAGGGTGATTTCTGTGATCGGTGATTCGCCTACATATTGCATTTTGGGATAATTGGGAATGACCGATCCCTCTTTCACATACAAGGGCATTTTATCCAACGGTGCTTCCGCCTCGAATTCCTTGCCTCCGTTTTCAAGTGTGTCATCCCAGAAGTCGTACCAGCGGCCTTTCGGCAGGTAAACAAGCCGGGATGTTGCGCCAGGAAGGTTTACCGGACACACCATGATTTTATCGCCGAACATATACTGATCGGTACGATACATGGATTCTGTATCGGTTTGATCTGTCATCACCAGTGAACGTACCATTGGTGTGCCGTAGGTGGAATGTTGCCAGAAAGTGGTGTAGATGTAAGGCAGTAACTGATAACGTAACTGAATATATTTTTTTGCAATGAACTCAACTTTTTGTCCGTACGACCAGGGCTCCTGAGGTTCAGCTCCGGGATCATTACCTGCAGAGTGAGTGCGGGTGAACGGATGGAATACAGCCATCTGAACCCAACGGGCATACAATTCGCCGTCGGGATTACCAATGAATCCGCCTACATCAGAACCGGCGAATGAAATACCACTCATGCAAAGTCGCTGGATCTGCATATTGGCAATCCACATATGTTCCCATGTGGCGATGTTGTCACCGGTCCATACAGAACTGAATCGTTGTGCACCTGAGTAGCAGGAGCGGGTAATAACAAAAGGACGGTTAGGATAGAGGAATTTTTTTATTCCATCGTAAGTTGCACGCGCCATCTGCATCCCATAAACGTTATGGGCTTTGCGGTGGCTGCAGGGATCACCGTCATAGTCATGGCGGACATCCTCCGGGAAAGTTCCGATTTCAAAAACCGCCGGTTCGTTCATGTCGTTCCAAACACCACGCACGCCCATACGGATCATCTCTTCAAACAATCCACTCCACCAGCGGCGTACATCCGGATTCGTGAAGTCGGGGAAGTTGCAGGCACCGGGCCATACATCTCCTTCCATCAGATCACCATCTGCACGCTTGCAGAAGTAATCATTTTTGAGGCCTTCCTGATAAACCCAATACTCCGGATCAATCTTGATGCCCGGGTCGATGATAACAATTGTTTTAAAACCCTTTTCTGCAAGGTCGCCCATCAGTTTTGCGGGCTTTGGAAATCCTTCCTTACTCCAGGTAAAGCAGCGGAACCCTTCCATGTAATCGATATCGAGATAGATTGCATCGCAGGGAATACCACGGTCGCGGAATTCCTGTGCAATTTCCCGAACCTGCTTTTCAGGGAAATAACTCCATTTACATTGATGATACCCCAGGGCCCAAAGCGGCGGCATTTCCGGAGTACCGGTGAGTCCGGCATATTGTTCAACAACATTCATCAGTTCAGGGCCGTAGATGAAATAGTAATTCATTTCACCACCGCGTGCCCAGAAGCTGCAAACGTCGAATTGTTCCTTTCCGAAGTCGAAAATGGTGCGGAAAGTATTATCGAAGAAAATACCGTATCCGATGTCGTGATGCAGTCCCATGTAAAAGGGAATGTTCTTGTAAATCGGATCCTGATCTTTCTTGAATCCATAAGTGTCTGCACCGTAGTTTTCAATGCGCTTGCCGCGAAGGTTTAGCTCCATCGGTTTATCGCCCATTCCGAAAAACAACTCGCCGTCCTGTATTTTCTTGGAGCAGTAGTTGATCTTGCCGCCTTTCTTGATATAATGCTGCCAGTGAAAACCGAGTTCTTCTTCACTGATGATATTATACTTCCGGTCGAGAATGGTCACTTTCAGATTTTTCTTGTATATCTGAACAACCAGATGGTCGGTCATCAGGTCAAACTTATGACGGTCTTCGTAAACCGATAGGTTGGCTGGTTGTGGTTGTACGCCTTCGGTGATGGCGTAGGAGAAGTCTCGTTGAAAGGTACCATCCGGTGCGTAGCGGAAGCGTACGATTTTATCAGAGAATACGCGGACTTCAAGTGTGGTCTCAGCAGTGTAGAAATAGAACGTCTGACCTTCCTGCTTGTAAGACTTCACTTCCGTCGGAAAGTACTTGACAGAATACTTGTCTTTTTTAATTTCCATAGATGGGGCTTCTGGTAGCAACAAAATTGCTGTTATGTGTGGGGTACTTCAGGTGTTGGGCATGTTTCTTTTTCACGGAAACATGTTAATAGCCTGAAAAGAGTATACGCAGAAGCCTTAGAAAGGTTCCGTTTTAGCGGACGATCAGGAGTTTTTGTGTCAGTGAAACATTTTCAGAGCGTAATTGAATCAGGTGCAGGCCTTCCGGAATATCCTCGATGTTGAGAATCATCTCTCCGTTCAGGATGAGTCCGGGTTGAGATTTTTCCATTCGTCCGTCCATTCCGAACACGGTAACTGTGGCAGGTGTTCCCGCTGCCCCGCTGTATTGGAGGGTGAGTTGAGCAGATGCCGGATTGGGATAAATCAGGAATGCGGGCTGTGTGCTGTTGATTTCATTGTCGCCGGCGCAATTGGCCACGATGATGATGTTGCCTGCACTGGCGGTGCAGCCATTGGGTGCGGTGTACACATAGTCGTAGGGGCTCTGAATATAGGGGTACCAGTCGTATATAAAATAATTGTCCTCGATATAGTTTCCATAATATGTTCCGCCTGGCGGAGAGGCCTGGTTCAGGGGCTGGTTAGCCACGAGAGAACACCAGAGGATAGAAGGGGCTGTTACCACAGGCATTGCATTTACATTGAGAGTAGCTGGCTGAGTTGTTACACATCCGCTCAGCATGCATCGGAATTGCAGGCCTTGATGGATCATTTCGGCTGGGGCTATCGTTAGTGTTGGTGTAATAACTCCGCTATAGTTAAACCCGGTAAAGGGAACCGGAATCCAGTTTCCTCCGGTATTCATTTCCCATTGATAACTGAGGAATGTTCCCGAACCACCCGCAGTGAAAGTTGCTGTGTCGCCTTCACAAACGGTGGAAGTGACAGGCTGGAGAGTGACGGTGGGACTGGATTGCAGTTGCAGCTGAGTGACGGTAGAGTAGGAGGAGTCAGGACTGCAGGGGCCGTTTACCTTGCAACGGTACTGGTATCCGTTATAAGCACCGGTAACGCCGAAAAGAGTCAGCGAAGCAGCATTAACACCCTGGTACATTCCTCCGTTGTTGAGCGGAACAAAGCCGGAGCCTGCATCTTCTTCCCATTGATAAACTAATCCGATGCCGGTATATTGAACCTGTAAGTGCAGATTAGAATTGGCGCAGTACGGATATATGGCAGGTAAGGTGTACACGGAGGGTACTCCCAGCAGTACAGCGCTCGCTGTGTCTGAATAGGTACAGCCATTGATGACACAACGGTATTTAGAGTTGACATCTGCTGAAAGTGTAAAATTCAACGTCAGTGTCGGGGTGTTGATTCCTGAATATTGTCCTCCTCCTCCGCTGATGTTGAAGAATCCGGCTCCGGCGTCTTTCTGCCATTGGTAGGTATTCCCGGTGCCGGCCGCCGCCACATTAAACTGAACCGATCCTCCGAAACAGGTTGTGTCATTTACCGGCTGTACAATGATCGGTGTCAGATTGCTGACGTTGAGCGTTGCGCTGTTGGTCGTTAAGGTGGTGCAGGGATGTGAGATCACACAGCGGTATTTATAACCCGTCATGGATAAGGTCGCATTATTGATGATAAGTAAACTGGTGTCGACTCCCTGATAAAGTACATTGTTGCTGAGGTTAGAGAAGTTGCCCGAACCATTAACATCGACCTGCCATTGGTAATAGCAATCGCTTCCGCTCACTCCGGTGTAAAATCCGGTGGCATTTCCGTCGCAGGTCGATTGGTTGGCAGGTTGCAGCTGAATCACGGGACGCGTACGTACAGTGAATGGTATTTCATAGGGTTGTGTAAAATAATATGGAGACGTGGATATTATTCGGAACCGATAGTGATTTCCGGCCGGTGTTGACAATGGGATGCGCAGTTTCAGATTAATGAATGATGCAGTTGATACCGCTGAATCGACAGAAACAGCATTGTAGAAATCACCATTCGCATCAGAGAGCTGCAGTATATATTTGTTACCCGTATTCACGGTCATTGAATTTGCTGCAAAAACGTTAATACTGTCGCCCGCACAGATGAACTGAGGGTATCCACCCTGGATGTAGATTGGTCGTTCAATGATTCTTGCCCATCCCGAGTATTCACGCATGCCGGTATATAACGTATGCGAATAGCCGAATAAACTTTCAGCTTCACCTGCATACGGCGGCAGGTCATCGTTATAGGGTTTAAATGTTTTCCCTCCGTCGTCGCTGTAACTGATGCCGTCAATCCCTGCTCCGAAGAGGATGTCCTCGAATGAAATCATGTCGTTGAAATAGGTGTTGACAGCAGCAAGTTTCCAGAGTGTATCTGAAGGACTGCGGCGGAAAACACCCTGATGTGTATTCATAACGAGTGTGAGCCCAGTTGTTTCAATATCATTTACCATCAACGACCCTGTGATGCCCTGCGTATAATTGGCCCAGACCGCAGTGAGGGGGTCATAACGGTAAACGCCATTGTTGGTGCCGGCCAGTATCTTGCTGCCATAGACATGGAGACAATAGACGGTTAGCTGAGCCGGAATACCACTGCCCATCACCGTCCATGTGTTTCCTGAATCACTGCTTTGCAGTACATTGTTTCCCCCGCAGGCGATGAGGGTGCCGCCATAAATTTTTACATCATAGTTGGGGATCGGCGGTAGAGCAGGAGACGAAAAGGTTTGTCCCAGATCATCGGTGAAATGCAAACCGGTGTTGGAAGGAAGGATAATGCGGTTGTGGTAACGAAGTCCGCGGCCGAATAAACGGAATTGATTCTGCAGACTGGTCAATGTCCAGGTGGTACCGCCATTCAGCGAACGATAGAGTCCTGTAAACGCACCTGAACCGGCAAAAATAACCTGATTATCTGCGTAGGCGAGCCGTGTACGGGCACGGGTGATATTTGCATTTTGTTGTAGCCATGCGCCTCCGGTTACAGGGCAAGCGTAAACACCTTCTGAAGTGGCAGCAAAGAGATAGTTGCCATCGGTGGCTAGCTCCCATGCCAGATTGTTCGTAAGATAACCGGTTCCGAAAACATTGAAATTCGTTTGGCCCAGAGGCGATGAATAAATACCTCCGTTCGTAATGCCTGCATACACCGTATTGCCGTTTATTTTCCAGCTGTACGTATACACCGTGGTGCCAATAACTGGAATGCTGATGGGCATCCAGATTTGTCCGCCGTCAGTTGTAAAATAGCTGCCGTTGGTAGTGCCGCAATAAGCCGTATCACCCGATGCAATGATAGAACCTACCGAAGCATTGAAAGGGATGTTGTTTCCGGCATAATTGAAAGTTACGCCATTGTCGGTGGATTTATATAATCCTGCGGTTGTTGCCGCCCATAAATTATTGCCATTGGAGAAAAGCATATTGGGAGTCATTGAGAATGAAAAAATATAGCCGGTGCTGGTCCAGGTATTACCACCGTTAGGAAGGGTGAAAATCTCTACATTCCCGGTTCCATAAAAGACACAGGCGAATAAACTGTTATTATGGGTTTCCATTTCATATACACTTGTATAGTCCGGCAAGCCATTGTCGGCTGCGGTCCATGAACTGCCACCGTTGGAGGTACGGTAAATCCCTGTATCGCAAGCGACAAAGAGATCTCCTCCCAGGGAGGCAAAATCACGGGCATATGGCATAGGGAGGCCAGCCGATACATCTGTCCAGGAAAAGCCATTGGAAACAGATTTCCAGACCCCGGTACCGGTACTGCTATTGGTGTTGGAGGAGATATACCAGGCACCCTGATGGTAACAGACTGACTGGGGGCTGAAATACCCGGATGGACCATTCAGGGATACCCAGCCGGTAGCGTGCAGCAGGAAGGGGAAGTACAAAACGATGCCCAGAAGGCAGATGCGGAAGGTTTTCATGATGATAGATTTGCGTGCGGGCGTTACCAAAAATCTTACCATAAAAGTAGGGTATTCCGGATTAAACGGCTGATTTTATTCTGTTAATTCACTCTTCATCCGGATCTGTTTGCAGTGTGTGCAAGGCAGTAATTGCTATTTTTGCACTATGTCGACCACTGCCGATTCCATCCACCGAGCCGGCATCAGCACAGAAACCCTGCTCAGGGCCTATGAACTGATGTGTACCGCGCGGGAAATGACCTTGTTGTATGAAGAAAGATTTTCCATAACTTCAAAATATGTGCATGCCACATCGCGTGGGCACGAAGCTGTGCAGATAGCTACGGGCCTTTTGCTGAAAGCGCAGGATTATCTCAGTGCCTATTACCGTGATGACAGTATGATGCTGGCGATCGGTATGCGGCCATATGAACTAATGCTGCAGCTGATGGCCAAGCGCGATGACCCTTTTTCAGGCGGTCGAACTTATTATTGCCATCCAAGTCTGAAGCGGGAAGGAATGCCGAAGATTCCTCACCAGAGTTCCGCCACTGGTATGCAGGCTATTCCCACAACGGGTGTTGCTATGGGCTTACAGTATCTGATGCGTCAGGGCTTGCTCGACACACAGGAAGCACCACTGGTTGTTTGTTCACTGGGTGATGCCTGTGTTACAGAAGGCGAAGTGGCCGAAGCTTTTCAGATGGCGGCGCTGAAGCAGTTTCCGATTATTTATCTGGTACAGGACAACGAGTGGGATATTTCAGCAACTGCAGCAGAAACACGGGCCCAGAATGCCTATGAATACGCGAAAGGATTCAAGGGACTGGAAGCAGTGACCATTGATGGAACTGACTTTGTCACCTGTTACGATACGTTGTCGCGAATCATGCAATCCGTACGTCAGGATCCGCGTCCATGGCTGGTACATGCAAAGGTGCCTTTGCTGAATCATCATACGTCCGGAGTCCGAAAGGAATGGTACCGTGATGATCTGGAGGCGGCAGCGCTGCGTGATCCCTGGCCTAAATTCAGGGCGGAGTTGCTCGATACCGGATTCAGCGAAGAAGAACTGCTCACCATTGAAGCACGTGCTGCTGCGGTTGTGCGGGCAGATTTTGATCAGGCTTATCAGGCGGAAGATCCGCGGCCGGATGACTTATTCACCCATGATTTTGCCCCAACTCCGGTCACGGAAGAATCCGGTGAACGCACACCGGCCGGTGCAGAGCCAAAAGTGATGGTGGATTGCGCCTTGTTTGCCATTCAGGAGCTGATGACCAAACACAAGGAATGTCTTTTGTATGGTCAGGATGTGGGCGGAAGACTGGGTGGAGTATTCAGAGAAGCTGCTACGCTGGCGCAGAAGTTTGGCGATCACCGTGTTTTCAATACACCCATTCAGGAAGCCTTTATCATAGGCAGTACTGTTGGAATGAGTGCAGCAGGATGTAAGCCGATTGTTGAAGTGCAGTTTGCAGATTACATCTGGCCCGGACTCAATCAGCTGTTTACAGAAGTGAGCCGCTCCTGTTATCTCTCCGACGGTAAATGGCCGGTAAGCTGTATCATCCGTGTACCCATCGGCGCTTATGGCAGTGGCGGACCTTATCATTCTTCATCGGTTGAAAGCGTACTCACCAATATTCGTGGAATTAAAATCTGTTACCCGTCTACAGGGGCTGACCTGAAAGGTTTAATGAAGGCCGCCTATTACGATCCGAATCCGGTAGTGATGCTGGAGCATAAAGGGTTGTATTGGTCAAAAATCAAAGGAACAGAAGAGGCACGCACCGTTGAGCCTGCAGAAGATTACATTCTGCCATTAGGCAAAGCCAGAATGGTGCAGGAGGCAGATGCTTCATCCACGAAGGATACATTAACCATCATCACATATGGGATGGGAGTTTACTGGTCGCGGAATGCTTCAAAGAAATTCCCGGGTCAGGTGGAGATTGTCGATCTCCGGACGCTGGCACCCTTGGATACAGAAACAGTGTACCGGTCGGTAACGAAGCATAATAAATGTCTGGTCGTAACGGAAGAACCAGTGTTCAATTCTTTTGCACAGGCACTTGCCGGAAGAATTCAGCAGGATTGTTTTATGCAGCTGGATGCTCCGGTACGCGTTATTGGTGCGGAGAATATGCCTGCCATTCCATTAAACAGCACGCTTGAAGCGACGATGCTTCCCAATACAGATAAAGTGGCTGATGCCATTCAAGCCATGCTCAACTATTAAGAACACTTATGTTTCGTCTGCAGTTACCAACAGATCCCCGCTGGGTAAATATCGTTGAAAAAAACATCGAAGAGATCATGACTGATCATGCTTACTGTGAGCAGAAGGCGGCATCGAATGCTATCTCAATCGTGATAAAATTCCCGGAGAAATCAGATCTGGTTAAAGCGATGCTGGAGCTGGCGCAGGAAGAACTTGAGCACTTTAAGATGGTGCATGAAAAATTGCTGGCACGGGGCTATTCGCTTGGAAGAGAAAGAAAGGATGAATATGTAAATCTTCTTTACGATTTTATGCGTAAAGGAGGGTCAAGAGTTCAGCAACTGATCGACCGTTTGCTGTTTGCAGCCATGATCGAAGCACGGAGCTGCGAGCGATTTAAAGTGTTGTCGGAAAATATCAATGATGGTGAGTTGCGCGAATTTTATCATGAACTGATGATCAGTGAAGCCAATCATTATACTTTGTTTCTGAATTTCGCCCGTCAGTATGCAGAAGGAGAAGATGTCGAAAAACGCTGGCAGGAATGGCTGGACCATGAAGGAGAAATTATCCGGCAGTTCGGTAAGAAAGAAACGGTTCACGGATAATCCTGTCTTTTTTTTGCTGCTGTTTTGTTGTTTCAACAAGGAATTGTTTTCTAAGAAACTCAAGTCTTGATAATTCGCGTACAACTGTATTTATAGCCTGTTCGGGTTTTTTTATATACATAAATGCAGTGTTGATGGTAGCTTGGCAGTACCAAAACAATCAACATGAAAAGCAAGTTACTGGTATATATCGCAGGTCTCCTGATCGCATGTGTAACAAATATTGATCTGGTGTATGCAGGATGGTCGGTGGATTCACTGACGGCAAACAGAGCCGGATTGCTCAGTGCCAATGCAGGTTCGAAAGCTGTCTTTACCAATGGTGTAAACTGGGAAGTATATGATTTCACTTCCGGTACCTGGAACAGCGGAAATTTTATAATGGCCCGTACAGCGATGAAAGTGATCTCATCCGGCACTAAGGTGTATGTGGCCGGGGGCTGGAGAGGACCATATACGAATCCGGTTGATGTAAATAATATTGAAGTGTATAATTCCTCATCCGGAACGTGGAGTTCACTAACGTTATCGCAGGGACGAACTGTTGGCGCTGCAGCGACGGTAGGTAATAAAATCATTTTTGCCGGAGGATATCGTGTGCTGGCGTATTCAACACGTGTCGATTTTTTTGATGTGAATTCAAATGTCAGAACAACAGGCCTTCTCTCTCAGGCACGGACAAATATTGCCGTTGGTGTTGCAGGTTCAAAGGTTGTTCTTGCCGGTGGTCAAAAAGGACAACCGAATATGGGTGTCGTTAATTCGAGCAATGTAGTAGATATTTATGATGACAGCACCGGCAGCTGGTCAACAGCCGTTTTATCGGCGGCGAGGCAGGATATAGCTGTAGCAGTGTGCGGAAGCAAAATCATTTTTGCAGGTGGAATCAATATGGGTTCAGGTGCCATTTCGAAGAAGGTTGACATCTATGATGCTGCAACAGGAACCTGGACAGTATCTGCGGTATCACAGGCGAAATATGGAATGACTGCTGCCGTAGTTGGTACAAAAGCTTATTTTTTCGGCGGTGTAATCAATGGATCCGGTGGATTAAGTAAACGGGTAGAGATCTATGATGCAGCTACAGGTTTATGGTCAGTAAAATATCTGAACGGGCAGCATCATGCCGGAGTAATCGGGCAAACGCCGGGCCGGATCATGTTTGCCGGTGGAATTGATACCTGGGGAAATGCCGGCACGGCACGTGTGGATGTGCTGAATCTGCAAACAGGACAGTGGACTGTTGAACAGCTCTCAGAACCGAGGCTCTCTCTGTCGTCAGCTTCTTATCAGTCAACCAGCATTTTCGTAGGTGGCAATCAGGTATGGAGCTCTTATCCCCAGTATATCATTCCAAGCAAACGAATCGATCTGTGGAATGATAATGCGCCGGTGGCACAAGCGGGAAATAAATTGTTGTCGGGAAGTTCAGCTGAAATTCTGGTTTATCCGAATCCGGCAAAGGATGAGCTTCATGTTTCGGTGACAAATGATGATGGTGGTGTGAAAACACTCGAATTGTATGATATCACCGGAAAGCGGATTGTATCACTGATGCTGGCAGGTCTGGAGCACAGTATGGATATTTCTTCGTTGTCAAACGGCCTTTACATTGTGCAGGTGAAAGAAAACGACAAAGTGCTGAAGACGGAACGCATCATCAAACAATAAAGTAAAATACCGGAAAGTGGACTGCGTGTCGCCGTAACGACACGCATTTTTTTTTATTTATCCAGTACTTCGTACTCAGAATTATTGCTGATATATTCCGGTACTATTTCCTTCATCTTTTTTACGATGGCCATGTTATCCTGCGAGGGGAAGAGTGCAATGAGTGCTTCGATCTCAGAGGAAATCGTCTCGAAATCGTAGCTCTTCACTTTGGCAATCATTATTTTTTTATGGTGGGTTGGCACCGTGTTTTCTTCATTGGCGAGTAATTCCTCGTAGAGCTTTTCTCCCGGACGCAGACCTGTATACCGGATCTGAATATCCTTGCCGAGTTCGAGTCCGCTCAGCTGAACCATGTTTTTCGCAAGGTCGGCGATCTTCACAGGCTTTCCCATATCGAAGATAAAGATCTCACCTCCGTTCCCCATGGTAGCCGCTTCCAGCACCAGCTGAGAAGCTTCAGAAATGGTCATGAAATAACGGGTGATTTCGGGGTCGGTCACTGTAATCTGCTGACCACTCTCAATCTGTTTTTTAAACCGTGGTATTACACTGCCGTTAGATCCCAGAACATTGCCAAAACGGGTGGTGATAAATCTGGTTTTTCCTCTGCTGTTAAGGGACTGCGTGTAGATCTCTGCAATCCGCTTGGTAGCGCCCATTATATTGGTGGGGTTCACCGCCTTATCCGTGCTGATCATCACAAAGCGTGGGGTGTCAAACTCCATCGCCAGATCAGCAATGATTTTGGTGCCACAAACATTGTTGAGAATGGATTCACTGGGATTCAGCTCCATCATCGGAACATGTTTATACGCTGCAGCATGGAATACTACTTCGGGCCGGAAAGTCCGGAATACATTCTGCATCCGTTCACGGTTTCTGATATCGCCAATCACCACTTCTATCTGCTGGTGTCGGAAGTCAGGATTATCTCTGATTTCCAGCTCCAGTTCCCAGAGGGGAGATTCTGCAACATCCACCATCACCAGCAATCGCGGCTGGAAAGGTAATATCTGACGCACCATCTCGCTGCCGATCGATCCTGCGGCCCCGGTGACCAGAATTACTTTGTCTTTAAGCGTTGAACTGATTTTACCGGTACTCAGCTGAATAGGTTCACGGCCCAGCAGGTCTTCAATATTTACTTTTCTGATCTGGCGGAAACTCAGATTGCCGTTGATCCATGATTTTACCGGTGGAACATTCAGTACACGGATATTGTGTTTCAGCGAAGATTCAACAATGAACTGTTTTCTCTCTGCTGAAATATTCTGAATGGCAATGATCAGATTTCTTACGCCACCTTTATTCAACAGGGATTCAAGCTGAGCTGAAGAATGTATGGAGATACCTTCCAGTTTCTTGCCTGCTTTTTTGGGGTCATCGTCAACGAACGCCACCACCTTGTAACGTGTACCCCGGTCGCGGTCAAGCGTTCGTTTCGTGATCAGTCCTGCTTCTCCGGCACCGTAAATCAGCACTCCGGTTTTCGCGCTGGTCGGATTTTTCAGCTCCTGATACAAAACTTTGACCAGGAGGCGGGCAGTGACCATCAGGAAAGTAGTGAGCAGAAATTCGATGATGATGATTGAAAACGGTACAATGTATTTTTCAGTAAACTGAAAGCTGATCAGGTTTAGGATAACCATTACAGCGGATCCGGCAGCCAGCGCAATTAAAATCCTTACGGCATCGCGCGTGCTGGTATACCTGATAATTCCCTGATACGTTTTAAAGATAAAATAGCTCAGGGCCCGTATGCCGGCAACCACTGTAAATACCAGTGGGAATGTAATGCGTTCCACCTCAGGAATAGAAAAGTTGAAACGAAGCTCGTACGCAATAAAAACCGCTAAGATGCAGAACAGGACATCTGTAAACCAGATGACAAGACGGGGAGCGTTTTTATCGAGCAAGGTACTCATATGCAGACTTAACCTGCAAAATTAGTGATTTTAGAGCGGTTTTGAGGATCAATCAACAGCAGTACAGGTGTTTAGTCTGAATTCACTATTTTTGGGGCTCATTATTGTACACATGCCTGTTTCACTAGTTACCGGGGGAGCTGGGTTCATCGGAGCTCATGTTACCAATGAATTGATTAACAATGGTCACAAAGTTGTCGTCCTCGACGATTTAAGCGGTGGCTTTAAAGAGAATGTCAATCCTGGGGCGGTATTCATTGAAGGATCGGTGACCGACCATGCCTTGCTGGAAAAACTTTTCAATGAGCATAAGTTTGATTATGTCTATCATCTTGCGGCATATGCAGCAGAGGGGTTGAGTCATTTTATCAAACGGTTCAACTATAACAATAATCTGATTGGAAGTGTGAATCTGATCAACGAATCAGTAAAACATAAGGTTAAGTGTTTTGTGTTTACTTCTTCCATAGCCGTGTATGGTCGCGGACAATTACCCATGCGGGAAGATATGTTGCCGGTACCGGAAGATCCTTATGGAATATCGAAGCTGGCAGTGGAGATGGATCTCAAGTGCACACATGAAATGTTCGGACTGAACTACGTCATTTTCCGCCCCCACAATGTATATGGAGAATACCAGAATCTGGGTGATAAATACAGAAACGTAGTCGGGATTTTCATGAATCAGCTGATGCAGAACAAACCCCTCACGATATTTGGTGATGGTAAGCAAACACGTGCATTCAGCTATATTGGTGATGTTGCGCCATATATTGCAAAATGTGTGGATGTGCCTGAAGCTTACAATCAGGTTTTTAATATCGGCGCAGATAAAGAGTTTACCGTGAATGAACTGGCAAATACAGTTTGTGACGTGATGGGGATGAGCGGACAGGTACGGCATCTGGAAGCTCGTAATGAAGTAATGCATGCGTATGCCGACCATAGTAAAGTTCAGCGCGTTTTCAATATAGATTCAGTTTTCACCCTGAAAGAAGGCCTTGAAAAAATGGCGGGCTGGGCAAAAACTGCAGGCAGCAGAAAAAGCGGAAAGTTTGAAGGGATCGAAATCTCTGAAAAACTTCCGGCAGTTTGGCTTGAAGATTAATTCCTGAAATTTCCTGATGCTGGCATATACACGTGAACCGGATCAATGGATTCAGTCGGGGACGACCCGCATTGCTGTGTTCAATGATGAAGGGGTTGCAAACATTGATACGGTAACAGTACAATCGTTTGGCGAAGAGTGGGGACGTTTTAACGCTTTTGACGAAGCAGATCTGAAGAGATGTGGTGATGAATATTTTGATATCGTTTCCGATGCCATGGCCAATAAAGACTCGGTTGTACTGGACATGGGTTGCGGGACTGGACGCTGGTCGAAGTATCTGGCGCCGCGTGTTGGTTTCATAGAAGCGATCGACCCGAGTGACGCTGTGCAGGAAGCCGTCAGCATACTGGCTGAAAACAAAAATGTAAGAGTGAGCAAAGCTTCAGTTGACAGCATTCCTTTTGCAGATAATGCTTTCGATTTTATTTTTAGTTTAGGCGTATTCCACCATATCCCTGATACTGCCAAAGCGATTGCCACCACGGTCAGGAAATTAAAACCGGGTGGGACAATACTGTTATACCTGTATTACAAGTTAGATAATCGTAGTTTGCCCTACCGTTTATTGTTTTACATGAGTCATCTGTTACGGTTGTTCATCAGCAAAATGCCATCCACTGTGAAGCAGATCCTGAGTGAAGGGATAGCAGCAATAGTTTATTTTCCGCTGGCTACTCTGGCCGGAGCGGTAAAGGCAGTTGGTGCAAAGAAGCTGGGGTCTCGAATGCCGCTGTCATATTATTCAGATAAGAGTTATTACATCATGCGCAATGATGCACTCGACCGGTTTGGAACACCGCTCGAACAACGGTTCTCACGGAAGGAAATTACGGAGATGCTGACGGCGGCCGGTCTTCGTGACATTCATTTTTCGGATGGAACGCCTTATTGGCATGTAACTGCAAAAAAAGGATAGATTGAAAAAAGTACTCATTATAGCCAATGCCCGTTTCGACCGTAATCCCGGTCAGCGATTCCGCTTTGAACAATACTTCGGATACCTCCGGGAGCATGGTTATGAATGTCATTTATCATCTACCATTTCAGCAAAGGATGATAAAATTCTGTATTCGAAAGGGAAATTGCCGCAAAAAGCATGGCTGGCTGTGAAAGCTGCAGCGATCCGGTTCAGGGATGTGTTTAATGCCAATCAATATGATATCATCTTAATTTTCAGGGAAGCATTTTTCACAGGCAGCACCCTTTTTGAAAACCTGTTTGCCAGATCCAGGGCAAAAACCATTTTCGATTTCGATGATGCCATCTGGCATTTCGATGTGTCGGAAGCAAATAAAAAACTTGGATTCCTGAAAAACCCCGGCAAGACCGCCGAGATCATCAGTAAAGTAGACCTCGTGTTTGCGGGAAATAAATACCTGGCCGATTATGCCCATCATCATAATGATCATGTTGTAATTATTCCCACCACCATTGACACGGATGAATATAGTCCGGGACCGTTCCGCGAAGGTCCTCCGGTTTGCATAGGCTGGAGCGGTAGTATTACCACTATCCGTCATTTTGAAACATCCTTGCCGGTTCTCCGCCGTATCAAACAGGAGTTTGGCGATCAGGTCACCTTCAAAGTAGTAGGCGACGGCTCCTATGAGAATAAAGAGTTGGGCATTAAAGGAATAGCCTGGACAAAGCAGGATGAACTCAAAGAGCTGCGCTCTATGGATATTGGTATCATGCCATTGCCGGATGATGAATGGTCGAAGGGTAAATGCGGATTGAAAGGCTTGCAATACATGGCCCTCAATATAGCCACTGTAATGTCGCCGGTGGGGGTCAACGCAGAAATTATTCAGGACGGTGAAAACGGGATGCTGGCCTCAACGGAAGATGAATGGGTTGAGAAACTCGGCCGTCTGATCCGCGATGCACAGTTACGTAAACGTTTAGGCGAAGCCGGGCGGAAGACCGTGCTCGATGGCTACTCGGTACATGCGCAGAAAAATAATTATCTTCGCTACTTCAATTTACTTACACAGGATAAAAAATAATCATGGATACAGCACAGGATACACTCAAAAATACAGCACTTACAGGGGTGCATCAGCAACTCAATGCGAAGATGGTTCCGTTCGCCGGCTATCTGATGCCCGTGCAATATGAAGGTATTAATATTGAACACGATACTGTACGGAATGCGGTAGGTGTATTCGATGTATCACATATGGGGGAATTTGTACTCAAAGGCGAAGGTGCACTTGATCTCATTCAGCGGGTCACCAGCAATGATGCTTCCAAGCTGACGCCGGGAAAAGCACAGTACTCCTGTTTGCCGAATGAAAACGGCGGCATCGTGGATGATCTGCTGGTGTATCATCTGGAAGATGGCAACTGGATGCTGGTGGTAAATGCATCCAATATTGAAAAAGACTGGAACTGGATTCAGAAATTCAATACCGGAAATGTGGAGATGCATAATATCTCCGACCGAACTTCACTGCTGGCTGTTCAGGGTCCAAAAGCACTTGAAACCATACAGAAACTGACGTCAACAGATCTGGCCTCCATTCCCTACTATTCTTTTGCGAAGGGTGTCGTTGCAGGCTGTAGCAATGTAGTGATCTCCAATACCGGATACACCGGAGCGGGAGGTTTTGAATTGTACTTTGAAAATCAATACGCTGAAACGCTTTGGAATGCATTGATGGAAGCCGGAAAAGAGTTTGGTATTAAACCCTGCGGACTCGGATGCAGAGATACGTTGCGACTGGAAATGGCGTTTTGTCTCTATGGAAATGATATTGACGATACCACGTCACCGTTAGAAGCCGGACTCGGATGGATTACCAAATTTACCAAGGAGTTCACCAACAGTGCAGCACTCAAAGCACAAAAAGAAGCCGGAGTCACGCGCAAGCTAACAGGATTTGAAATGGTAGATCGCGGAATTCCTCGTCACGGGTACGAAATCGTGGATGCTGACGGAAATGTGATTGGAGTAGTGACTTCCGGTACACAATCTCCGACTTTGCAGAAGGCCATCGGACTTGGGTATGTAAATAGCGCATATGCAGCAGAAGGAAAAGACATTTATATCCGCATCCGGGATAAAGCCATTAAAGCAACAACTGTGAAAACCCCTTTCCTGAAAAAGTAAAAAGTACTGTTGGCAACATCTGCTTCAAATAACGGGCCTTGCCTCGAGGTATGTTTCTCGCCGGCATTGATTCATCTCCATGATATCAGTGAATCCATCGTGGTGGTGATTGATATTCTTCGCGCTACCTCGTCGATGTGCGTGGCATTGCATCATGGTGTGCGGAGTATCGTACCGGTTTCAGGCATCGACGAGAGCAGGGCGTACAAGGCGCAAGGCTTTCTGATTGGTGCAGAGCGTAATGGTGAAATGCTGGAGGGATTTGATCTTGGCAATTCTCCTTTCAGTTATATGGAGGCACAGGTACAGGGCAGGGATGTTGCCTTGTCAACGACGAACGGAACGCAGGCCATCACGGCTGCAAAAGGAGCTTATCAGCTTGTTGCCGGCTCATTTCTCAACCTGGATTCCCTGTGCGACTGGCTGGCCTCACAAAACCGCAGTGTCTTGTTGTTGTGTTCAGGCTGGAAGAACTCTTTTAACCTTGAAGATACCCTCTTCGCCGGTGCTGTGGCCGAAAAACTCGAGCCCCATTTCGGATTAAATAAAATGCGCGACGCAGTCATCGCTGCGAAGCATTTATACAGTCTTGCTAAAAATGATATGTTTGGATTTCTCGCCCAGAGCTCACATCGTAACCGGCTCGAGAAACTGAATATAGAGAAAGATATAGAGTATTGCCTTACACTTAACCAGGCTCCGGTGATTCCGGTGCTGGTAAACGGTGCGTTGGTGAAACTCAGTGCCTGATTTGTAAAACAGGTGCACGATATTTTATAAGTGACGATGTTCAAAAAACGTCTGGGCATGCTAATGCCGTTGCTCATTGCACAAGGTGCAGTGGTAACCCTCCTGGCCTGGGGCTTCTGGGGCCATCAACAAATCAATCACCATGCGGTATTTACACTGCCGCCAGAGATGTTCGGCTTCTTCAAGCAGCATCTGGCATTTATCACCGAGCACGCTGTAGATCCGGATAAACGCCGATATGCAGATCCCGAAGAGGCGGCACGGCATTATATCGATCTTGACAGATATGGTGAGCATCCGTTTGACAGCTTGCCCGTGCGTTGGGACGATGCTGTGAAGAAAATAGGAGAGGACACCCTTAAAGCGCATGGAATCGTGCCCTGGCATGTGATGGTCATGCTGCAACGGCTAACAAAGGCATTCCGTGAACACGACCGCGAGCGTATTCTGCGCAACGCGGCAGAGATCGGACATTATATCGGCGATGCGCATGTGCCGTTGCATTGTACCCGTAACTACAACGGACAACTTACCGGCCAACACGGTATTCATGGTTTCTGGGAATCGCGTTTGCCGGAAATGTACGGTGATAACTGGGATAAACTGACGGGCAGGGCCGAATACATTGCACATCCTTCTGAATGTATCTGGCAGGTGCTCCGGGAGAGCTATGCGGCGCATGACTCTGTGCTTGGCATTGAAAAGCAGCTGAGCCTTGAATTTCCTCCTGATAAAAAATACAGCTACGAGGAACGTGGCGGGCAATTGGTAAAAGTCTATTCAGCAGGATATGCGGAAGCCTACTACAAACGCCTGAACGGGATGGTGGAAAGAAGACTGTTTTCGGCTATACATACCGTTGGATCATTCTGGTACACTGCCTGGGTAAATGCCGGAATGCCGTCACTTGATTTTAACGGCGAATATGTACCCGGAAAGGAATGGCAGGCGGAGATGGATAGTCTCAACCTGAAATTCAGTCAGCGCAGTATTCAGCCCGAAGGGCATCAGGACTGAAAATTAAAGTGCAACAGTGAATTTCGTATAGGCGTTGAAGTGAGTAAGGTCGGGGGTGGTGGTAAACAAGCCAAATACCGCTGCACCTGACCCGCTCATGGCCGCATATACAGCACCCTGCTGGTACAGCTGATCGCGGATCTCTGCGATAACCGGATAGCGCCCGGCAACCGGTGCTTCGAAATCGTTCACCAGCCGTCCGCGCCAGGTTTCCACCGGGTCCTTCAGGATCTCACGGATTGAAATAGAAGGTTGATGAGGTTTAATCCAGCTATACGCTTCAGCTGTACCCACCGAAACGGGAGGCATCACCAACGCGATATGATACCCCTTCAGGTTGAATGCAACCGGGGTGAGGATTTCTCCGCGGCCTGAAACAAGCGCCGGGGCATTGCGGATAAAAAAGGGGCAATCGCTTCCCAGTCTGGCAGCATAATTTTCCAGTTGGTTATCACTCAGCTGCAAATTGCAAAGTAAGTTCACCAGTTTCAGCATAAACGCTCCATCGGAGGATCCACCACCCAATCCTGCACCCATAGGAATTACTTTATGCAGATGAACAGCCATACCGGGGATTGAAAAATCTCTTTTCATGAGATTCCAGGCCTTCACGACCAGATTTCCTTCGGTATTGCCGGGAATTGGAATTCCGCTTGATGAAAAGCTAATGTCCTGTTGATCAGTTATTACCGCTTCTAGGGCATCGCACCATGGAACCGGAAGGAATAAACTTTCAAGGGCATGAAAGCCATCTGATCTTTTCTCTATGACATTGAGTCCCAGATTGATTTTGATATTTGGAAAGACGAGCATTGTTTTTCTTCAGGCAGGATTTCCTGCTGCGAAGCTAAGTTTTTTTATTTTCGGGTATCTTTGACCTCCAACCTCGACCCATGAGCGGAACACTATTGGATTTCGAAAAGCCGCTGGAAGAACTCCAGGAACAACTTGTAAAGGCAAAGCAAATTGCCGACAAGGGCAAAGTGAATGTAGATAATGTGATCAAGGATCTCGAAATCAAAATCGAAAAGACGAAAAAGGATCTTTACAGCAACCTGACACCCTGGCAGCGTGTACAGCTCAGCCGTCATCCGGATCGCCCGTATTCACTCGACTATATCAACGCCATCACAGAAGGGAACTTCCTCGAATTATTCGGCGACCGTCAGGTAAAAGATGACAAAGCGATGATTGGCGGATTCGGCAGCATCGACGGACATACTGTAATGTTTGTCGGACAGCAGAAAGGAAACAATACCAAGATGAGGCAATACCGCAATTTCGGTATGCCCAACCCTGAAGGATACCGCAAAGCGCTGCGCCTTTTCAAGCTCGCTGAAAAATTCAACAAACCGATCATTACATTTATTGATACACCCGGAGCTTATCCCGGACTCGAAGCCGAAGAACGTGGACAAGGAGAAGCCATTGCCCGCAACCTGTATGAGATGTCGATCCTGAAAGTGCCGGTAATCTGTATTATTATTGGCGAAGGAGCATCTGGCGGAGCACTCGGCATCGGTATTGGTGACCGGGTATTTATGCTCGAAAACACCTGGTACTCCGTAATCTCTCCTGAATCCTGCAGCAGTATCCTCTGGCGCAACTGGGACAATAAAGAAAAGGCTGCGGAAGCACTCAAACTCACGGCAACAGACATGAACTCCCTGCACCTGGTGGATGGAATTATTCCCGAACCTGTGGGAGGCGCACATTCAAATCCTCAGGAGATGTTTGTAACCGTCAAGGCAGAGATTCTCAAGCAACTGGCGCTGCTTAAATCCGTTAATGCTTCAGATTTAGTAGAGAAACGCATCAATAAATTCTCAGCTATGGGCGTTTTTAATGAGTAGTAACCGCTATCGATATTAACAGCAAAGCCGGTACTTCGATGCCGGCTTTCTTGTCTGATAACTAATCTGATTGAAACTGCGACCATTGAATCAATTGTTAATAAAACCAAACTTTACCACTTTATTGATCCATTAAATTTGAGGCATGAGTACTGAGAAACCCTCACGACGTAAAACTGCAAATCTGCCTTTGCTGACTCCGGAAAACATGCCCGGCAAATTACCGCCGCAAGCTATTGATATGGAAGAAGCCGTGTTGGGTGCCCTGATGCTTGATAAAAATGCAGTGGCGGAAGTGATTGATATTCTGCGCCCCGATGCATTCTATAAAGAAGCACACAACAAGATTTTCGCTGCCATTCAGCAACTCTTTCACACGACCCAGCCGGTAGATATTCTCACGGTCACCCAACAATTGCGAAAAACCGGTGATCTGGAACTGGTAGGTGGCCCATATTATATTTCCCAACTTACCAACCGGGTTGCATCTGCCGCCAACATCGAGTTTCATGCCCGCATTGTTTTGCAGAAATTCATTCAACGCGAACTGATCCGGATTTCAAGTGAAACCATCCGCGAATCATATGAAGATACTTCGGATGTACTGGAGTTATTGGACAAGGCTGAGCGAAATCTTTTCGGCATTGCTGAAAGCAATATCCGAAGGAAATACGAAACGATGTCGGGACTGGTAGCCAAAGCATTGAAAGAAGTGGAAACTGCGGCTTCGCAGAAGAGTGGAGTTACCGGAGTGCCAAGTGGATTTACAGAACTTGACCGGGTGACCGCAGGTTGGCAGCGCAGTGACCTCATTATCATTGCGGCTCGTCCGGGTATGGGTAAAACAGCATTCGTATTGAGTCTGGCCCGGAACGCTGCCGTACAATTCAACAAGCCCATTGCGTTTTTCAGTCTGGAGATGTCATCGATTCAGCTAGTAAACCGTCTGGTATCCAGCGAAACTGAAATCGATACGGAGAAACTCAAGAAAGGACGTCTGGAAGCGCATGAATGGCAACAGCTCAACATGCGGGTGGGACCGCTCACCAATGCGCCCATTTATATCGATGATACACCGGCGCTCTCAGTATTCGAATTGCGTGCGAAATGCCGTCGATTGGCAGCAGAAAAGAAAATCGAACTCATCATTATCGATTATCTCCAGCTGATGGTAGGCGGACTCGACAATAAAAACGGGAACCGCGAACAGGAAATCTCCCACATCTCGCGATCGCTCAAAGGCATCGCCAAGGAATTGAATATTCCAATCATCGCCCTTTCACAGTTAAGCCGGAATGTAGAACGGAGTCAGACCAAGAAACCACAGCTCAGTGACCTTCGTGAATCGGGAGCCATCGAGCAGGATGCGGATATGGTCATGTTCATCTACCGTCCGGAGTATTATGGTCTCACCGAGACGGAAGACAATCTTCCCGCTACCAACCTGGCTGAAATCATCGTCGCCAAAAACCGTAACGGAGCGCTCAAATCCGTCAATCTTAAGTTCCTCGGCCATCTCACCAAATTCGCCGATCTTGAAACCTACGACTTCATGGATTTCGGAGGCAACAGCGGGGGAGATGAAGAAGGGGGTGGTAATCCCAATCTTCAGTCGTCCGGTTTCTTCCCCAATCCCAATGTCGACAGCGGCAGAATTACCCGAAATTCGCGCATGAACGACATGGAAGAGCCACCTTTTTAAGTCGGGCAGAGGAGACAGGCTTCATCTGACCTTTACCTATCCATGGCAACAAAAGGGAGTCAGTTTCGTTAAATTAGCAGCCTGTACGCACATGAAAAAGTTACTGTTCACGCTTCTTGTTTTTCTCTCCTGCTTCAAAGCCACGCAGGCAGCCTATATTCTCATTCCCATGGATGAGACCCAGAAGAACCATCTGAAAGCCTACGGTATTGCCTACTGGATTCTTACCAATCAGATGGAAGTAGACTGGCTCCTCAATTATCGCGGAGGCAGTTTTATGTTCAGGCAATTGCCGGCTATCGAAAAAGAGCTTAACATTCGCGGTGTGAGTTACACTGTGATCGCCGACGGGCAAGCGGCCTCAATCATCGATGAGATCTCGCGCCCTGAAGTCAACATGGACCTGGTGAAGCTCGAAAAAGCACCGAAGATGGCGGTATATTCACCTAAGGATAAACTTCCCTGGGACGATGCCGTTACGCTGGTGTTGACCTACGCTGAGATTCCCTACGACGTTATCTACGACGAAGAAATCATGACCGGGAAATTGCCATTGTACGACTGGCTTCACATGCACCACGAAGATTTCACCGGGCAATACGGCAAATTCTATGCGCAATTTCATACTGCAGCCTGGTATCAGGAGCAAGTTCGTACCGATGAAGCCATGGCACACAAACTTGGCTTCTCCAAAGTTTCTGACATGAAAGGAGCGGTAGCCCGCCGCATCAAGGAATTTACAGCAGGAGGTGGGTTTCTGTTCTCCATGTGTTCCGGTACCGACAGCTATGATATTGCGCTGGCATCAGAAGGACTCGACATCTGCGAAAAAATTTATGATGGTGATGGAACCACACCCAACTACAACAGCAAACTGGATTTCAGCAAAACATTTGCCTTCCGTGATTTTAAGTTGAGTACCAATCCTCTTGAATATGAATTTTCCGACATTGATATGACCACCCAGCGCCGAATTCCGCGCAATGAAGATGTATTTGTACTCTTTGAATTTTCCGCCAAATGGGATCCGGTTCCTACTATGCTTTGCCAGAATCACGAACAGGTGATCAAGGGTTTCATGGGGCAAAGTACCTCCTTCAAGAAAGATCTCATCAAGCCGGAAGTACTTATTATGGGAGAAAACAAGGCAGCAGGAGAAGCGAGATACATCCATGGAGAATTCGGAAAAGGCACCTGGACCTTCTATGGCGGACATGACCCGGAGGATTACCAGCACATGGTTGGTGATCCGCCCACAGATCTGGCTTTGCATCCCAATTCACCAGGATACCGGCTCATTCTCAACAATGTGCTCTTTCCGGCAGCCAAGAAGAAAAAGCAGAAAACCTGAGCACCCCTTATAATAGGTACTTTAATCTCTTTTTTTAAGCGCAGTTTTTCTATTTTTGAGATCAGAAGGTATTTATTGTGACGAAACTATTTGCCCCAACTGCAAAGGGCTTTGCTGTTGT
This sequence comes from Bacteroidia bacterium, assembly GCA_046330075.1. Taxonomy (GTDB): domain Bacteria; phylum Bacteroidota; class Bacteroidia; order AKYH767-A; family OLB10; genus JAJTFW01. The sequence continues at coordinate 259,126 of JAXLTL010000003.1, forward strand.
ATTTCTGTATTTTATCATGTTTTCTTTCTCTACAGAAACGAAAGGACAGGAGACGTTTGTACCGTATAAGGTATCCGCGAAAGACAGTCTTAACAAGAGCAAAGTTGCCCAACGATTTCTGGCTGAAAAAGACACCATCCGGTTTCAGGCCAAGGATGGAAAGAAATTTATTACTGAGCAATGTTCATTGCGATCAGAGTACATCAAGGAAGCGATCGACAATGAGATGTTCCTTACCGGTTCGAACATCGACAAATACATCCAGTCGATAGTTGCCGAAATCGTTGCCGGTAATCCTGTGCTGAAAAACAGAATGACGGTATTGGTATCAAGGGATCCGGAAGCAAATGCCTATGCGCTGGGCAATGGTTATGTTGTTTTCAATGTTGGGATGCTCACGCAGGTTCATTCAGAAGCAGAGATTGCATTCATTTTATGCCATGAATTTTCACATGACATCTTGCAGCATGGAAACATGGATATCTATAGCACTGCTGCGCGGATCACTGATGAAGCCTTTATCCGTGAACTGAAAGAAACCATGAAAGAGGAATACAATACCAAGAAAAAGGTACGTGACCTCTTGCTGCCGGGGCTTAAGAACAAACGGCAGTATAACCGTCAGATGGAATTACAGGCAGATTCACTGGGACTGGTGCTGTTGCAAAACACGGGCTATACAGAAGACGCCGCTGTAACGGTGATGGATGTACTTGATTCCATCGATATATCAGAAGACCGTCATGCTCTTGACCTCCGGACCTATTTCACACTCGAGAAAGTACCTGCAAAAAACGATTGGTTCGAATATGATGGAGGGAGTTCACTGGGTGGAGGATTTGAAACGGAAAAATCTGAACTGGAAGATTCGTTGAAAACGCATCCGGATTGTAAAATCCGTAAAGAAAAGCTGCAGGGTATGCGAAAGGGAACAGCAGGCAAGAAAGTGTTTTTACAGACGGAGCAGGCTTTCAGAAAAATGTCGTTTGAGGCACAGGGTGAGCTGATTCAGCAAATGCTGGACTGGTACAATATGGATTATTCGATTCTTTATGCACTGAAGTATATCAACGATTATCCCGCAAATTCCTATTCACGTGCAGTGCTGGGCATGAGTCTGGCATTTCTCGCAAAGGAGAAGCGCAATCTTTCGGCCGGAAAATTCATGCGACTCAATGGCCCGGATTTAAGTGAAAATATGAATCATGTAGTTTCCTTTCTTCTGGCTATTGGTCCTGACGATTGTGGAGCACTGGCCTACTGGATTCTTCGCCCCTTCAAGGAGGAGCTGAAGAGTTCGGAAATCTATCTTGCTGCTCTGGCTTTATCTGCGTACAGCAACAAAGCCAATGCTGAATATGAAATGTACAAAACGGCGTATGAGGTTTCGTTTCCGGATGGCCGGTACCAGCAGTTCTTTCCTACCGTAAAAACGATTAAAAAATAATTTCAACCCTAAAATCCAATTCTATGCAAAAAATCAAACAACTTGTTTGGTTAATCCTCTTTGTATCTGTTTCCGTTCCGGCAATGGCACAAACAAGAGATTTTACCAACCTGATCAGTTATCGCCGCAGTGGTTCTGGTCCGATTCTGGAAAACGATAACCTGAAAGGTTATTATGCCTTTTACATGTACGACAAGGCCGACAAGAAAAACGATGCCTACCAGCTTCAGTTAATGGATGATAATCTGAACCTCGTAAAAAGTATTGACGTACTCCGTCCCCGCGGTGATTATCTGATGGAAACGGTATTTAACGGAACCTGTTTTGTAAGTATGTTCTACAATAAAAAGAACGGACTGGATTTGACTTCCTACGACAAAACCGGCAAAACACTCGGCACCCATCAGGTACCTGATTTGCCTAAAATGGAAGAGCGCCGGATTGCCATGGCATTAACGTATTCATCCGATGATGTAGCCAATAGTTCCATCTTTACATTGGGTAATAAGGGGTTTGTCCGCCAATCCTTCGCGAAGAATGAAAAAATCGGCTACTCACTGGAGGCGTATGATAACAATATGAAAGTGACCTGGACTTTTGGCTCTGATCCGCAATCAGAATTGCTTGAAATGTGTGATGTAATTTATTCTTCTGAAAACTACATTGTTATTTCAGTGACCCGTAAGAAAAGTCTGATGACCAGAAATATGGATTCGTTTATTATCATGCTGGATGCCAAAACAGGAAAATCTGTTTTTGAAAAGGCTATGAAAGATAATAACGAGTGGTCGGTACTCAACGTTTTCATCGATGAAGAAAAATCTACACTTTACTACTTTGGAGAATATTATCCTGTAGGAGAAGAAGTAATGAAGTCAAAAAGTGAAGGCGTTGTAATGATGACCCTGGATGTTACCGGTAAAGAAATCCTCAAGAAAAAATACTCCTGGGTGAAAGATCTGAACACCATCCTTAAAACGGATCTCAATGAAGCGGTGGATACCAAAGGAAACATCCGTCCATATTTCCACCGTATTTACAAGGCACAGAACGGACATATTATTGCTGTTGGTGAACAATACGGTAAAGCTGCATCTGCCATGGGAATTGCTTCCCGTGCTATGGGTGGAGGTGGATCTGTTGTGCAGATGAACATTCTCAATATGGTGGTACTTGATATCAACAGCTCCGATCTATCCATCAACTCTTACAATGCGTATCTGAAAAAGAAAACCAGTGTTCAGTTTCCTTCGGGTTACGAAATGGCCAGCGCAACTCAGCTTGCGATGTACATGAAACTGACCGGTGGTTTTGATTATGAATTCTCAACGTATGATATAGCGAAGGACAAGTTTGCCTGCGTTTACCGTGATTATGACCGTAAGAAAGATGACGGCGAAAAAGCAGATCTGATGCTTGGCGTTATCAAATACGAAGGTGGTAAACTGGCAGGTGCCCGTATGCCGATTATGGTCAATTCAAACCGGTTCTCACTGAGCCCGGCTAAACCCGGCTTTGTTGCTGTTACCGAATACTACCGTAAGAAGAAGACCCTGACCTTCCGTCTTGAGAAGTTAATTTATTGATATTCAGTTGATTATTAGTAATCTCTAAATAAACAGACTGCCTTGGCCGATCCTGACCCGGGCAGTCTGTTTTTATTTCAGATGGAATTAATTATTTTTACATAATCTGATGCAACAATAGTCTGTTTCATTCGTTACGAAATATTGGAATGCTGGAATTACTCTCCTTCTTTATCTTTTTGGGTGGCCTCATTATGAAGCTTTTTCACGTCCCGTATCACACCATTGTTATGGGTGCGGGCTTGTTTTGCATGTTGATTTTATACGTTTTGAAGCTCGCCAGCCGTAAGCCGGGCATCAAACGAAATGCCGGTTGGTTGGGTCTTGCAACGGTTAGCTGGCTTATTTTCTTCCTTTCTGAAGTGAAGTTTATGGGTGGCACCATCATTCTGATGGGCGTTGCTCTCTTCGTTTCCATCCTTTCACTGCTCATGACACTACGTGAAACAGGTCCGTTATCTCCCGGAAGAATTTTTGTTCTTCTTGCGGCATTGTTTCTTGCTGCTTCTACTTCCTGGATGGATTTACACACCCGCTATTACGTGTTCAATATCCATTTTAATCCATCAGCCTGGACCGATTATGTCACGCTGGACAAATACAGCTGGTTTTTATACAAGGACCGTGAATTTGACGAAGCGTTGGTGATCAATGGAAAGGCCTACGACGCAGCGAAACTGAACGGAGCAGATGAGTATATCCCCACGGTGCAGGAGCATCAGGAAGCGATTAAAAAACGCAATTGGGGAACTTTTGAATCAGAATATTAATCTTCAAATTTTAAAAGCATTACATCTTGTCCGTCGAACTCGGCGTACATGAAATGACTTATCCATTCGCCCAGATTGAGATAGCGGCTGTTTTCATTCAACCGGATATCGAGCGGGAGGTGACGGTGACCGAAAATGAAATAATCAAAATACTCTTTTTTCAATACTTCTTTGCAGTGGATAACAAGCCATTCTTTATCCTCTCCTAAAAAGATACTGTCATCATCGCCGGTAGCGATACGGCTTTTCTTCGAAAAATATTTCATCAGACTGATTCCGAAATTGGGATGAATCCGCGCGAACAACCATTGTGCAAGACGGTTGGCGAAGACCTTCTTGATGAATTTATAGCCGTGATCACCGGGTCCGAGTCCGTCACCATGGCCGAGATAAAATTTCTTGCCGTTGTAATCACGGAAGATTGGCTCGCGGTGCAGCTGCAAACCGATCTCGTTGGGCAGATAGTCGAACACCCACATATCATGATTGCCGGTGAAGTAATGTAATTCAACGCCGGCATCGCTGAGCTCTGCAAGTTTTCCCAACAACCTGACATACCCCTTCGGCACTGCATGTTTGTACTCAAACCAGTAATCGAATACATCACCCATCAGATAAATCGCTGCAGCTTTATCACGGATGGAGTTCAGCCACCGGACAATTTTCTTTTCCCGCTCCAGACTCCGCGCATGATCAGGAACTCCGAGGTGGAAATCGGAGATGAAGTAGATGCTTTTACCGTGAGGAAGCTGGGTCATGCAAGGACAAAGATAATCGTTCTCAGCGACGCAGCTGATTGCGGAGGTTGGCGGGAGATAATCTGGAAATGTTGAATACAAACCGGATTTCTTCCAGCAAACTGATATCGTTTGTTTCGTTGTATTTGACTATCTCCTGTGATTTTACCAGCGGCAGATAAACTTCTACGACATCTCTCGCCAGACTCAGGCATAAACCTGCATTGTAGCTGAACAGCTGATCAACATCGTAAACCGCTTTGACATCTTTTTTGAAATCTTCTGCAGTGCCAATATCACCATAGATGCGAATCGGTAACGGAATCGGTAAATCAATATTGATGTTCAGGGCGGCGATATAACTCCGGTAGGATCCCAGAGGTGAGTAGGATTTAAATCCTCCTTGCCGGAGATACATCTGCTGATACCAGAATCCTTCGGTAGCAGTGCGCCCAAAGTACAAATCATCATAAGCATAGTCAGTGGTGCCCCGTGCAGCATTGCGGTCACTGAGGAAGAATCCATACAGTCCGCCTGAATTATCACTGAAAGTATATCCCAGGTATACACGGAACGTAGCCTTCTTTGACAACTTACGGTACGAGATGGCATATTGTCCCTCCAGATCACCTTTGAAAACAAATTGGTTGGCCTCGAGCCCGATGCTTTCCATGTAAGGATCTATCCGGCGGTAATTCTGGTGAGTGTATCGGAGGCGGTAAAAATCTTTGTATTTCGAAACCACATGAGCGAAATTGAGTCCGGGCGACATCTGATATTGCAGTTGATCTTCCCAAAGATGAACACTTTGGAATTCCAGCGTTTTTCTTTCTCTGGCCCTGGGATCCTTTAGTTTAAAATGAACCGTTATCGTTGGAGAGAAACGCTTGTAATGCATATCAGCATCGGTCAGGTTCATTTCGCTCGTACGGTAGGTGTCCCTCCCATAAGTAAACATGCGGAACTGGTTGCTCCAGCTGATTTCCTGAATAAAATCAGATGCCGGATAAAAGGAATAACTGATATTGGCTGTTCCGGCCAGTTCCTTGTTGCCAAATGCATACAGCGGAACGATGGCATATTCCAGTTTCCGGAAGGGGAGAAACTTATTGTAGATGGCAACGCCAGCCATGGTTTTGTTATAGTCGTTCCAGGCTGCAACTGGTGTGATATAAACGTAGTTCCTGTCCTGCGTATTAACGGTTGGGAATAGCCGAAGTTTTGGCAGCCGCGATATACCTCCGTTATTCCGGTAGTTGGTTTCGATCATCACCTTGTTGGGATCTATCACCAGCTTGTCGCATCCCTGGCAGGGAATCTCGAGTGTCCTTCCGGTCTGGTCCGCTTCGAACCATTGTTCGGTGATTGTTGTACCGTTTTTGAGCCCGCTGACTACAAAGGGTGCTGCAATACCACTTCGTTGTTGTACGGTGAAATTTGCTTTAGTACCATCCAGGTGAGGTTTGCGCAGTGCAAAGTCCTGCTGATTGGTGGTATTGAAGAGGTCGTCAAAGAACCAGCTGAGATTTTTGCCGGATACCTTTTCGAAAACAGCTTTCACATCCTGAGGCTGTGGATGTTTGAATTTCCATTCTTCGAAATAAGCATGCATACACTGATCATACAGCGATTCACCAAGATAGGCGCGTAGATAGTCGAACGCAAGTGCTGTTTTTTTATACACTACTGCACCGTAGTTAAGCGGCAGATATTCCGAAGACCGCATTTCAATGGGCTGGTCAATATGAATACTGGCAGGCAACTGGTATTCAAAAAGGGATGATTCATGATAATCGAATTTGTCAATGCCAATCAATTTCCCTCCGTTTACTGCATCACTGAGCTCATTCTTTTTTCCAAATTTATCTGTAGGATAATGGTGGAGGACGTACCGCGATTCTACAGAGGAATTCATCCCTTCATCCATCCAGGGATGATCACGTTCATTGCTGCCCAGTATTCCGTAAAACCAGTTATGTCCCACTTCATGGGCGATAACGGCATCCAGCAGAAAACCAGAACCTGTTTCGCCGATGATGGTTACATTGGGATATTCCATTCCTCCGCCGGCAGAAAGGGGACCAAAGAGTGCAGTACAATTGTTGTAGGGATATTCTCCTACTTTTTCAGAATAAAACAATACCGCCTGGTTAAGGTAATTAATAGCGTTTTTCCAGTATTCGCCTTCCCGGTTTCTGTAGAGGGTCCAGGTGGTCACTTTATTCCCGCTTTGCGGCAATGTCACCTCTCCTTTGGAAACGTAATATCGTTTGTCAGCAAACCAGGCAAAATCATGGACATTCTTCTGTGTGTACCGGATCGTTTTTGTTTTGGTATCACTGGGTGGAAACGGATCTTCTTTGGAGATGTTTTTGGGTTCTGCAGCCTTTTGATTGAGCCATTGCAGCTCCGACTCCGTTTGCAAATCGCCGGTTGCTGCTACCACATAGTTGGCCGGAAGAGTGATACTGACATTGAATGAACCATATTCTGAATAAAACTCTCCCTGATCCAGATAGGGAATCGGATGCCAGCCATTGCGATCATATACAGCCGGCTTCGGGTACCATTGTGAAATAGCATAAGCTTGTCCGCTGTGTCCCATTCTTGAGAATGTTGCATCCGGAATTTTCACGATAAACGGAGTACGGATCAGTACACGGTTGCCGGGCAATAATGGCTTGTTGAGATGCAGCACACAGATGTCGGTGTTGTTCCTGTGATAATCCCATTTTACAGACTCATTGTCGGTGGTGAATTCGAGACTGTCAATGTATCCGCGTTTTTCTTCGTCAGCGAAATAAAGAGAGGCATCGCCATCGGCGAGCTTCTGATTACAGAGCGCAGTATTCCTGCCTTTATAACCATTGGGCCAGAGATGCATCCAGATTTCAGTGAGCGTGTCTGGTGAACGGTTGATGTATTCCATCTCGATATTCGCAGAAAGCATATGCTTCCGGTCGTTGAGGGCCACATCGATTTTATAATTCACTTCCTGCTGGAAATAAGCGCGCTGTTGTTGTGCAAAAATCAGGATAGGAGAGAGCAGGAGAAGGGAGAGGAGGTGTCGCTTCATAATCTCAAAAGTAAACAAATAACCGGCGAAGGTTGTGCCGGCATTGACGAAGAATAAACAGGGGTACGCTGAAAAACCGATGTCCGTATGGTCCGGATATTCTTACACCCTGGCCATTTTCCTGCCTGAATGGGCGAGGATGAGGCTGACGAATTCGTCAAACAGATACGCTGCATCGTGCGGACCGGGAGCTGCTTCCGGATGGTACTGCACAGAAAACGCAGGTTTCGATTTTAACCGGATGCCTTCGATGGTGTGATCGTTCAGGTTGAGGTGGGTGACTTCCACATCTGCAGCTTTCTCTACGTCTTCCTGCATCACCGCAAAGCCATGATTCTGCGAAGTGATTTCGCAAGTGTCGTTGATGATATTTTTTACCGGATGATTGATCCCACGATGGCCGTGGTGCATTTTGTAGGTACGCATGCCACAGGCTTCGGCCAGTAATTGGTGTCCAAGGCAAATACCGAACAGCGGAATTCCGGAGTTCAGCAGGTCCTTTACAGTAGCAACAACGTCGGGCATTACAGAAGGGTCTCCGGGACCGTTCGACAACATGATGCCATCGGGTTCCCATTGGCTGATTTCTGCAAATCCGGTGTTATAAGGAAAGACTCTCACCTTGCAGCCTCTTTCAGCCAGGTTACGTGCGATATTTGTTTTATAGCCTTCGTCGAGCAAGGCAACTTTAAACTGTCCGGTGGTACTGAAATCATAAGCTTCACGGGCAGATACGCGTGAACTGAGTTCCAGTCCTTCCATCGAAGGAACTTTGGCGAGCTCTTTCTTCAAAAATTCAATGTCGAGGTTGTCGGTACTGATGATCGCATTCATCGCTCCGCTCTGACGAACGTGACGAACAATAGCGCGGGTATCCACATCCGTTATAGCGACCAGTTTGTTGGATTCCAGAAATTCCTGCACAGTCATATCACTGCCTTTACGTGAGGCGATCGGGCTCAGGTTCCGTACAATCAGTCCGGCAATTTTTGCTGAATCCGACTCTGATTCATCGTGCTTGATTCCGTAGTTGCCGATGTGCACATTCGCCATCACCATCAGCTGTCCGGTATAGGAAGGATCGGTAAAAATCTCCTGATATCCGGTCATGCCCGTATTGAAACAAAGTTCGCCGGTGGCGATGCCTTTATAGCCTGCGGCTTTTCCATGATACACGGTACCATCGGCTAATACGAGAACTGCTGGTGATTTCGGGATGTATTTCATTTATGACGAAGAGGATGAATTCTAAAATGCAAATTTAGCGTTTATTTCGGGAGGATGTACAGTATTTAATTGACTGGTTAATAGGAGATTGTCGAAAGTAAAGCAAATACTTTTGAACAAAAAGCCAATTAGGGAGGAAGAAAATGGAAGTGAACAGACCTGAAGGCGGGAAGGTAAAGGGGAAATGAAGCGTTTGAACGGTCTTCAGATCATCAATTCGGGTGATTTTGTAGGATGGCGATGTTTATATAGATATATTTGAACCTCACCTTATAACCCTAACTATGAAAAAATTCTCCCTTATCCGTATGGTTACATCCGGAAAGCTTTACTACCATTTCTTTGCGGTAGTGGGCATGATTTCATCCATTGGTCTTTTGATTTCCTGGATTTCTGTAGATGATCCTGTGGAACAGGTTACAGTATTAGCAGAGCCTTCTGCCAAGGATGTAAACGTATCGACTGCAGAAGCTGCTGCTGCTGTGGAAGCGTACAAATGGAGAGTATCAAAGGATGCTACTGATCTTCCGCGGGGGTATTTTATTTCGAGAGAATCGCTGCAATGGTTGTTGCAGGATCCGAATAACAATGGGGTATATATTTATCCCGGTTTCACTGCGGCCAGCCGTTTTTGCCTGATTGCAGAAGGAGGCAGGGCAGATAACGCCGGACAACGAATTGTGGAAGGTCTGGACGGCAAAAGGGTCATGAGCGAGACGCTTTGTCCCAATGACTGTGGAACACTGGCGAGATAGAAAATCAATTTCTTTTTAGTGGTATGTTACCAGCGTTCAGGCAATGGATCGGGTCGCGGGTGTTATGGCTGTTGATAGCCGGGATTGGTTTGTCATGCGGCGTCCGGGCTGGCAGTGATTTTCATCCCGATAGTTTGTTGGGAATTGTCAATGCGTCCACCCATAATCGGGAGCAGATGCTGAAAACGCTCCATTTACTGGTGCGCGGTTACCTGAGTGAAAACAAACCCGATTCTGCAAACACTTATCTGCTCAAGGCGATGGATGCAGGGAAGCAATCAAAAGACCCTGCACTTACGGGCATGACCTGGTATCTGCAGGGCAAGCTGCATCTTTCACTGCTTGACTACGATCGCGCCATGATGAGTTTTATCGAAGCCGATAAATTATTTAAATCAGCAGGAGCAAAAAAGGAACATGGTCTCACAGAAATGCAATTCGGGATTCTCCTGTATGCCCAACATAATTTTAAAGCAGCCGGAGATTATTTCAAAAGTGCCAACATTATTCTGAAAGCGGAAAATGATACGCTGAATGCTGTAACAACTCAGTATCTGCTTGGACTCTCACTCACTGAGCTCAACCGTTTCGAGGATGCGGAGAAGGTGCTCAAAGAATCTCTGGTGATGTGTACACGATATGGGTTTACCCAGCGCAGTATGGAAAGCCGGATGGGCCTCGCGGAGCTCTACCTGAAGATGAACCGCAATGAAGAGAGCATTCGTGAAGCCGGACTTGCACTCGACTACTATCGTACTGTTGAGCAGGAAGGCACTTCGGATCAGTCGGGAAAAGCAAGGGCGGAATTTATCATCGGAAAATCTGCTGCCGGTCTCGGACGATTCGTGTTGGCAGAGGAGATGCTGGAAAAGGCATTGGAACATGAAAGGCTGGCCAGGCATTACGATGCCTGTGTCCGGATATCGGAAGCCCTGATTCATGTGTATGATTATCTCGAGAAATACAAAAAAGCAATTGCGCAGGTGCAGGACATGCTGCAATGGAAGGATTCACTGAAAAATTCAGAAGCCGAACAAACGATGCGCATTCTTGAAGACCGGCAGAACATTCAGTTGCAGAATTCGCGCATTGAATTACTCACTTCACAAAAGGAGAATGATAAAAAAATCCGCTTTGCCCTGATTGCCCTCGCTGTGGTATTGCTGGTACTGGCCGTGAATTCCTACCAGAAATTCAAACTTAAAAAGGATTCGGAGCGGAAAATGGATGAGCTCTTATTGAATATTCTTCCTTCAGAAGTGGCCGAAGAATTAAAAACGAAGGGGAAGGCTACATCCCGTTTATTTCCCTCGGTGACCGTTATGTTTGTAGATATAGTTGATTTTACAAAGATGAGTGAGCGTTTGAGTCCAGAAACCCTGGTTGCTGACCTGCATCATCTGTTTACAGGGTTTGATGTAATCAGTGCACGTCACAAGCTTGAAAAGATAAAAACGCTGGGAGATGCATATTTATGTGCAGGAGGAGTGCCCGTTGAAAATGAAACGCATGCATTCGATACGATTGCAGCAGCACGAGAGATGCTGGAGTTTATTGCTGCCTGTAATCAGGAAAAGCCCCGGTCTGAACAGCTTCAGGTACGGATCGGAATTCACTCCGGTCCGGTTGTGGCCGGAATAGTAGGCATCAAGAAATTTGCCTTTGATATCTGGGGAGATACTGTAAATATTGCTGCACGAATGGAGCAGTCAGGAGAACCGGGTAGAATAAATATTTCAGGAACTACATTTTCCATTGTGCAGCGCATGGTGTCGTGCAGCAGTCGTGGTAAAGTGAGTGCAAAGAATAAAGGGGAGATTTCAATGTATTATGTTGTGTAAAACTCACAGCAGCAGATACGTCCCATTCCGCTATGTTTGCAGCATGGCAACGGGGAAACCAAAGTTTTATGTAGTGTGGGAGGGACGGCGTCCGGGTGTTTATACCACCTGGGAGGAGTGCAAGAAAAACATCGATGGATTTCCCAATGCTAAGTACAAGTCCTTTCCTTCCAAAAAAGAAGCTGAAGCCGCGTTGGAGCAACATCCTGCGCGACATCTCTACCGTAAAGCCGCCACGACGAACGAACCGGCACATGTAAAAGGTGCACGCATTGGTCAGCCCAAACCCGATAGCTGGTGTGTAGATGCCGCCTGCAGCGGGAATCCCGGATTGATGGAATACCGCGGTGTGGATTTCAATACAAGGGAAGAAATTTTTCACATGGGACCTTATCCCGACGGTACCAACAACATCGGCGAATTTCTCGCGCTGGTGCATGCGTTGGCAATGCTTGCGAAGGAAAACAAGGGAAGTACGATTATCTATTCTGATTCTAAGATCGCCATTGGTTGGGTGAAGAAAAAGAAATGCGGAACCAAACTTGAGCGCACCGGACGCAACGATGTATTGTTTGAATACATCCGCCGCGCCGAATCCTGGCTCGAAAACAACCGTTACACCAATCCGATTTTAAAATGGGAAACCGAAGTATGGGGTGAGATTCCCGCCGATTTCGGGAGGAAGTGAGATGGTGATGGCAGGTAAATATTTTTTAATCATCCACTGGCTTGTATTTCTTCGTATATTAGTACCATGAATTATCAAAATTACATATCAATCGACTCTACTATACGCTTTGGAAAGCCTGTAATTAAAGGTTCCCGTGTAAGTGTATATGATGTATTAGGTTGGTTGGCTTCCGGAATGAGCATTGAACAGATTCTGAGTGACTTTCCTGAACTTAAGGAGGTAGAAATCAGAGCTTGCCTTGCATTTGCGGCAGATCGGGAACACAGGATGAGAATTGCCTCATGAAACTTCTGTTTGATCAGAATATATCATTCAGAATCCTGAAAAAGATCGCTTCAGTATTTCCTAATGCGCAGCAAACAAATCGCTTAATGTTGAGTCAATCGACGGATCATGAAGTATGGAATTTTGCCAGGAAGAATAGCTATTGCATAGTGACATTTGATTCTGATTTTATAGATATTTCAGTATTAAAGGGATGCCCTCCGAAAGTAATTTGGCTTAAACTCGGAAATTCATCCACTGACCGTATTGCCGAAGTGTTATTGAAGAGCCAGGGATTGATTACGGAGTTTATTAATAACCCGGAATTGTGTTTTTTGGAATTGAGTTGATATAGTTATTTGATTTTACCTTTGATTCATGCGCTCCCTCTTCCTCATTATTTTTCTCCTGATCAACGCAACGGCTTCTGCTCAACATTATACCGACCGGTATTGGGCATTCGGAGACAGTGCAGGTATTGATTTTAAAAATTTACAAAATCCGGTACCTGCTTCAAGTGTATTACGCAGTAGGGGAACCTGTGCCAGTATCTGTGATAGTACCGGAGATTTGTTGTTTTATTGTGGTACACCATATGTCTATCAATGGATAATAAATCCTAATTTTGATTATACAGTTGGATATGTTGTAAATAAAAGTCATTCATTAATGCAAGGAGGTGACTCATTAGTTGGTGCATTTTGGTATCAGGAAATGATAATCGTTCCGGATCCGGGCGATAGTAACCGTTTTTATGTATTCAGTGCTGGCGTGGCTCAGCCAGTTGTAGGTTTGTATTATTCAATTGTTGATTTGAGTTATAATGGCGGCTTAGGAAAAGTGGTGCAGAAGAATGTTCAATTACGCGGTGATACCATATGTGATGGCATCACCGCAGTTCGTCATGGAAATGGACGAGACTGGTGGGTACTTGTGAGGAATTGGAGGGATGTACCAACGAATGAGGTATTTGTTTATTTAGTTGATCCTGGAGGTGTAACGGCATTACCAATTCAAAACATTGGGTATTCAGAGGTTTTTTCAGGGTTTAAACGATTTAAATTTAACTTACTCGGTAATCGATTATATGAAGTTTCATCTACAGGATTTATTGGGTCTATGGACTTTGATCGTTGTACAGGCCAACTTTCTAACCAAGTAACATACTGCTTACCAAATACGCCTTATTTGGGCTTTTGGGGCTTTGAAGTGTCACCGGATGAAAATTATCTCTACACATCACTGATATACCAGACACCGAATCAGGACACGAGTTATATATTGCAATTCGACTTGAATGCAACAAATTTTTTAGCAAGTGCTGACACTTTGGGTACATTCACAGCTCCAGATACACCAGGCTTATTAGAATTAGGTCCTGATGGAAAAATATATGTAAGCATTACATGGGCTGGAGGTGATACTTGTTTTGACTACCTATATTGTTACGGAACTGTGAATACAACTAATTCAAATTTATCGGTAATCAATTACCCGGATAGTGCCGGTGCTGCTTGTGGATTCCAACCGTTTTCATTCAACTTAGGAGGGCATAAGACTTATTGGGGTCTTCCCAACAATCATAATTATGAATTAGGAGCCTGGGTAGGATCGCCATGTGATACACTTTCTGTTGGAATTCCTGAATTTATTCAAAGAAACGGAGAGTTGAAATTGTATTATGATAAATCCTGGCAAACAGTATTTATCAATGCGGAGCAATTACTCGGGAAGAACGCAATCTTACAGTTTTATAATTTGAATGGGCAGTTGATTGATGAATTGAAAAATCCCGTGCAAGGAGGTTATTTAACATACAGCTCTTCATTTGCTTCCCAGCCGGATGGATTATATATTGTCCGACTACAGACAGAAAAGGAAGTGTTGACTGGAAAATTTGTGAAGTGGTGAGGTGGTGTCCGGTGGCTTCGGCTCCGCTCAGCCACCGGTGGAATAGTATAGTATCTAAACGCTGGCTTCGTCCGATAGCTATCGGACCGATAGCTATCAGACCGATTGCTATCGGACTACGGTGGCTGAGCGGAGCCGAAGCCACCGTAGTCCGGCCCTATTCTTCTACGTCTTTACACTCGCCGTATCCACAATCCTTCTGATCGCGTCTTCTAAAAATGCAGGAATCAGCGTGGATTGCGTGAGACTGATTTTGTCGGGATCGTTGAGGTGCAAAAGCATCTCGTCGTATTTTTCCTGTCCGTGGTGCTTGACGATGATCTGCTTTTTATCGTCGCGTAAAAGATAATGCAGCATCCCCACCGGATCGGCTTCCGGGTGACATTGCGTGCCGATCATCTCCGGCGTAAAACGAACCGACATCAACGCGCGTTCATACGGAACATGCGGTCGATCTTTTTCAATCGCTAAGATCTTCGCGCCGATTTTATCGATCTGATGATGATCGGGTTGAACAACCTGCCAGTCGCGGCTGTCAACAGCATAGAAAGGATCGGGGAGGGCAGCGAAGACTTTTTCTTCTTTGCCTTCTTCGGTGAGATGTACCGGGAAAATGCCGAAGGCTGTACTCTTCCGCTTGATTACATCACCAATTTCAAGATGACGGCACATGAGCTGGAAAGAGTGACAAATGAAAAAGACAAATTTTTTGTTTTCGCTTTCGCGGTTATGTTCGAGCAAGCGATCAATCAGACTGAAATATTCTTTCTCCCAGTGAGCGCCGGGTTCTTCCAGTGGACTTCCCGGACCGCCGCTGCTGATGTAAATATCAAAACTATCGTCTGGGATTTCATCACGGAAACGCACATCAAAACGCTCGCAGCTCAAGGTCCAGGGTGAAGGTACATCCTGACGGCTGAGAATGTTCTGAATGCCGCGCATGCCCTCGTTCGGCTCGTTGTTGTAGAGGTCGAGGATGGCGACACGAATCAGTGGTTGGTTTTCCTGTTCCGGCACGTAACGGTGATAGAATCCCATTTTATACGATCAGAGTCCGTAGTTGGTTTCACTTACCATATAGTCCACCACGTCTTTGAGATTTCCGGTGGCTTCATAGATTTTCAACTGGCGATCGGCTCCGGTACCCTGCTCGAGCATCTTCTCAATGTAGCGTAATTCGTTGCGGCTGCCGAGATCATCCACCACATCGTCCACAAAATCGAGGAGTTCGTAGATCAGGTCCTTGGTAGGCACTTCTTCCTGCTTGCCGAAATCGATGAGCTTACCATGGATACCATAGCGCGCGGCTCTCCATTTATTCTCGTTGATCAGGGCGCGGCTATAGTTGCGGAAACTGAGGTTTTGCTTCATGAGCTTGTACACCTTCGCGGTGACCGCCTGCATCAAGGCTGCGAGCGCAATGGTTTCGTCAATGCGCATGGGCACGTCGCAGATCCGGTATTCGATGGTGTCGAAGAAGGGGTGGAGTCGGAGATCCCACCAGATTTTCTTACCGTTGTCGATGCAGTTGGTCTTGATGAGGAGGTTTACGTAGCTGTCGTATTCTGCCACGCTGCTGAATTCTTCCGGAATACCGGTACGGGGAAACTTGTCGAATACTTTTGTTCTATACGCTTTGAAACCGGTGTTACGTCCGAGCCAGAAAGGAGAGTTGGCACTGAGTGCGAAGATGTGCGGGAGGAAATAGCGGGTCTGGTTCATGAGCTGCAGACCGATTTCGCGACTGGGAATGCCCACGTGCACGTGTAATCCGAAAATCAGATTTCCACGGGCGGTGTCCTGCATCTGGTCCACGATTTCATGATACCGCGGATGGTCGGTGATGAGCTGGTCCTGCCAGCGGCTGAACGGATGCGTTCCCCCGGCAGCAAAGAGCAATCCCTGCTTGGCCGCGATCTCTCCGATCATTCTGCGGAGGTAGGTGACCTCTGTGCGTGCCTGCTCTACGTCTTTGCAGATATTGGTACCGACTTCCACCATGCTCTGGTGCATCTCGGCTTTTACCTGTTCTTTTAAAACCGTTTTCCCGCCTTCCACAATCTGGTGCATGTGGCTGCGCAATTCGCGGGTCTCGGGGTCGATAATCTGAAACTCTTCTTCAATTCCAATCGTGAACATAAAGGCTAAAGTAATTTTCTGGTGAACTAACGTTGAGGAATATCCGTTTTGGCAGATATGTACAATCGCCGGCATTGGTGATGCCGGCGATGAGGGTGTTGCTCATGCGTTTTCGATTTCTTTGTGACCGAAACGGGGAACAGGCTGACCCGAGGCCATGCCCATCGTAGCATTTTTCATGTACGTTCCCCAGGTGAGGTTGTCGGCGTTTTCTTTGTGTGCTTTCGCTCTGCGGATACACATGTTGGCAGCGCTTTCAATTACCCAGTCGAAGTTTTCCTGTCCTACGCTGTTGATGTCAGCATCCGGAGCAGGATTGCAGAAGTCGATGGCGTAAGGAATACCATCACGTACCGCGAATTCAACCGTGTTGAAGTCGTATCCGAGGGCATCGTTGAGACGCAGGGTGTAGTCGAGAATCGTATCGAGGAGTTTTTTGTCGCCGTTGAATTTGTTGTGAACGTAGCGCAGGTGGTGTGGATTGCGTGGTTCGTATTCCATGATGCGCACATCGCGTTGTCCGATGCAGTACACACGGTAGTAGCTTTCAAATTTGATCTCTTCCTGCAGCAGCATCACCAGCTGACCGGTGGTCTGGTGCGACTGGAAGAATCCGTCGGCCGTATCGAGCTGGAATACATTTTTCCATCCGCCCCCGGCATGTGGTTTCATGTACACCGGGAAACCAACATATTCAAACATGCCTTGCCAGTCCATCGGCATCTTAAGGTTACGGAATGAGGCTTCACTGGTATCTGTCGGCCATTGGTTGGAAGGAAGGAGACAGGTTTTCGGTACGGGAATGCCGAGACGGGTTGCGAGACAGTTATTGAAGAACTTCTCATCTGCACTCCACCAGAATGGGTTATTAAGGACGGCCGTGCCACATAGCGCAGCGTTCTTGAGATAAGCACGGTAGAAAGGAACATCCTGCGAAATACGGTCGAGGATGACATGGTAATCCACTGCCTCGCCCTGAATGCATTTGTCGATGCTCACAAGTTCGGCCTGAATGCCGGGTTCATTTTTTGAATTGATTCTTTCGATAAGGGCATCGGGAAAAGATCTTTCCATGCCGTGTAAAATTCCGATACGTTTCATGTATGTTGGTGTTTGTTTTTAATGTTGAACAAAAGCAAATCTGCTTTCAGTACTGATGGTTTACGAAGGTAGCGATTTCCCTTTTCCGGTGAAAGGATCAGAAGTCCATTCTTCCGAAGTAGGTGGGCAGCATTTCACGCCAGGCGGGCCAGTCGTGGGGCATGCCCGGACGAATATCCAGCCAGTACGACATGCCTTTGCGGGCCATGATTTCGGCTAAACGGTAGTTCTGCGGGAGGCAGAAATCGTGTTCTCCCACACCCAGCACGATCCCCATTTTCCAGAGGTTTTCATCGTTGAGTCCGGCGAGGAAATCTACCGGATTATTGTAGTACACGTTTTCATCATAGTACCCGTCCATATGGTTGGTGATGTCGAATGCTCCACCCATGGAAAATACGTTGTTCACTCTGTCGGGATGACGGAAGGCGAAGTTGATCGCCTGATATCCGCCGAAACTACAGCCGGCCACGGTCACCTTATGCTGACCGGTCTCCGAACTGGCACGTTCCATCACTTCGTCGAGGATAAAACGATCGTAGATCGTATGACGGCGGATCCGCTCGGCAGGATGAATCATCTCCTCGTAAAATGAATGCTCATCCACGCTGTCGGGGCAGTAAATCTTCACAAGTCCGTTATCTACAAACCAGGCTACACTGTCAATGAGCTTGAAATCGCGGTTCTGGTAGTATTTTCCCATCGAAGTCGGGAAGATGATCACCGGGCGACCGGAAGTCCCAAAAATTAACATTTCTGTTTCCTGACCCAGATTCGGCGAAAACCATTTTACGTATTCTTCTTTCATAATCGGTTGATAGAGATGCAAAAATAGACGGAACAGGTCGATTTTTAAAACAGGAGCCCTGGATTGTTGATAGCTTTTGGGAAGGCTGAAAAATTCCATGAAAAAGGCCTGAATCCGTACAAGTTGCATAGAGGTGATCTCCCTACTTTTGTAACATGAGTACAGCAGTAGCATCGATTTCAGAAGAGCTTTCCCGTCGCCTGACGGAAGCTTTGGGAACAGCCCATGTTTTATTGTCGGAGGAAGATAAAACGGATTATGGCAGCGACCAGACCGAAGATTATCATTTCATGCCGGCCGTTGTTGTAAAACCCGGTACAACCGAAGAAGTAGCCACTGTGCTGCGCCTGGCCAATGAATACCGGATTCCCGTTACTCCGCGCGGGGCAGGTACCGGACTCTCCGGAGGGGCATTACCCGTAAAAGGCGGAATTGTACTCTCTACAGAACGCTTCAACCGCATTCTCGAAATCGACGAACGCAACCTGCAGGCAACGGTTGAGCCCGGAGTGATCAATCAGGTGTTCAGAGATGCTGTAGAGGCGAAAGGACTCTTTTATCCACCCGATCCTGCGAGTCGCGGAAGCTGTTTTTTAGGCGGCAACCTTGCCGAAAATGCAGGAGGTCCGCGGGCGGTGAAATACGGCACTACAAAGGACTACGTTCTGAACTGCGAAGTGGTGCTGCCCACCGGCGAAATCATCTGGACCGGCGCCAACGTACTCAAAAACTCCACCGGCTATAACCTCACACAACTCATCGTGGGCAGTGAAGGTACGCTTGGCATCATCACCAAAATCGTTTTCCGCCTCATTCCGCTGCCCACGCAGAATCTCATCATGCTGGTCCCGTTTTTCTCGCCTGAAAAGGCCTGCGAAGCGGTTTCTGCGGTTTTCAGAGCGGGATTTACGCCCAGTGCGATGGAGTTTATGGAGCGCGATGCCATCGATTTCGTGATGAAATATGTGGATGTGAAGATTCCGGTAAAGGATGAACATCAGGCGCATCTCCTCATCGAAGTAGACGGGCATGATCTCGATGCGTTGTTTTCAGAGTGTGAGAAGATCAGCGAAGTGATGTACGCCCACGATTGCGACGAAGTGATGTTCGCCGATTCTGCCCAACGGAAAGACGAACTCTGGCGCATGCGCAGAGCAGTGGGTGAGGCCGTGAAATCACATTCTGTGTACAAGGAAGAAGATACCGTTGTGCCCAGAGCCGAACTTCCTGTCCTGCTCAAGGGCGTGAAAGAAATCGGTAAGAAATATGGATTTAAGTCCGTTTGTTATGGTCATGCGGGCGATGGCAACCTCCATGTGAACATCATCCGTGACACAATGTCAGAAGATGACTGGAACAACAAGGTGCCTCAGGGCATCCGCGAAATCTTCCAGCTCTGCGTGCAGCTGAAAGGCACAATTTCAGGAGAGCATGGCATTGGTTACGTGCAAAAAGGGTACATGGACATCGCCTTCAATCCGGTCCAGATCGACCTCCAAAAGGGCATAAAAAAGCTCTTCGACCCCAATAATATCCTCAACCCCGATAAGATGTTCGTTTGAACTTTCCCGTTCAGATGAAGTTTTGACGGATTCATTGCATTTTCGGCAACTTCGCCGGAACTTTTGTCGTTAAATAGCAGGTATAATACTCTCCTGTTGAAACGACTCAAGGAAATAGTGCTGTTGCTGTTGCTGGGTATCGGAAATTCCGGTCATGCGCAGGAAATGTGGGGTGCGGCTCATTCGAATTATGCCGGACAGATGGGACTTGATCTCAATCCGGCTTCGATTGTGGATGCTCCTTATAAGTGGGAGCTTCATATCCTGTCAATGGATGCGGCACTGGTAAACAACTACATGTATCTCCAGAGGAATTCAAAACTCATCCGCAAGAGTTTTCAGGGTGAGAGTGTAGAGAAAGATAAGTTTACGGATAAATACACGCAGAAGCCGAATAAATACGGTTATGGATCCGTGTTTCTGAAGTATCCGGCCTTTATCTGGTCAGATAAAAAATGGGGTGCTGCGTTTCATGTGAGTACCAGAGCAGAGTTTAGCGCTTCTCATGTTCCGTATCATCTGGCAAAGTATTTCAAACAGGGTTTTGATTACGATTATCAGCAGGGCAATTATTATCACGCAAAAAATACCAAAGCGGCAGCAGCGGCATGGCATGAATTCGGCATCACTTATGGGCGCGAGCTGCACAATTCGAAGGAGCATTATTGGTCGGCGGCGGTAACACTGAATTACAATTACGGGTTGAACGGTTTTTTCCTGATTCTTGATGATGCTCATTATATTGTGCCGGCAGATACTTTGCTCCTTGTGGATGACATGACCGCTACTTACGGTCACGCCTTTCCGTCAAATGGCAAAGGCAGTTCGGACAGCCCGCTGGCTCGCCGGGGCAGTGGGTTTTCTACGACGATCGGGGTGCAGTATTATAAAAACAGGAACGACGCTTTCTTTGATCCCTGTAAACGGGGCAGAGGAGATAAACCGTACGATTACCGCTTGGGGATTTCATTGCTGGATGCAGGTTATATCCGTTTTAACAAAGGTGCAAGAACCTATCAGTTTACAGCGAACAGTACCGACTGGTACGGTATCGATACAACTAAGTTCAACGGTTGGGTGTATACTGATTCTATTATGAGCTCAAACTTTTACGGCAGCCGTCTGGGATCAAGGGATGGATTCAGCTTTCCGGTGTATATGCCCACGGCATTGAGTGTTCAGTTTGATTATGCACTGAGTGAAAATATTTTTGTGAATGCGACCGTGATCCAGCGCGTACCGCTTTCCAGATATGCCATACGCCGCACCAACCAGATAGCAATTACCCCACGGTTCGAATCGCGAAGATTTGAGTTCAGTATTCCGATTTCGTATTATGAATATTTTCGTCCGCGGGTAGGAATGGCATTTCGCTATGGAATACTTACAATGGGTACGGATATGATCAGCCCGTTGCTCGGATTCACTGATTCATATGGTGCTGACTTTTATTTCGGCATCTCCTTTAAAAATTTTGGAAACTGCGGACGAAATAACGGGAAAGGCAACCGAGGGGTCAGAAGTATTGAAAAGTGCCTGGATAAATAATCAACGGTAGATTGAAATTATTTTTTCATTTCCTTCGGATACGCATCCTCTGTACATGCCTTCCGAGTTGAAAGGCAGTTCGATATTTCCGTTTTTATCAATGGCGATCAACCCGCCTTCGCCACCGATCTTTACCAGTTTATCCATCACTACCACTTCGCAGGCTTGTTGCAATGTCAGCCCTTTGTATTCCATCAGACAGGAAACATCATAGGCTACAACAGCACGAATGAAAAATTCACCATGTCCGGTACAGCTGACTGCGCAGGTAGCATTATTAGCATACGTTCCGGCACCGATGACCGGACTGTCGCCAATCCGGTTGAATTTTTTGTTCGTCATACCTCCGGTGCTGGTCGCTGCAGCGAGGTTTCCGTTTTTATCTCTGGCAACGGCACCAACGGTACCGAATTTCCGGTCTTCAGGTGCAGTATGATCGAGCTGAACACGTCCTTCGCGCAAGGCGTCCTGTAGTTGATTCCAGCGGAATTCATCGTGGAAATACGCTTCCGGTTCGAAAACGAGTCCTTGTTCACGTGCAAAGATCTCTGCACCTTTCCCGGCAAGCAGCACATGATCGGATTTTTCCATGATGGCTTTGGCGAGCAAAACAGGATTCTTTACTCCTGCAACACCTGCAACAGCGCCGGCATCTAGATTGTCACCGCGCATGAGAGACGCGTCCATTTCATGAGTGCCTTCAGCAGTGAATACCGAACCACGTCCGGCATTGAACAGCGGACAATCTTCCAATGAAACAACAGCAGCTATAACGGCGTCCATCGCCGAACCTCCTTTGCGGAGCACATCTTCTCCTGCAGTAAGTGCATCGGACAATCCTTTTCGATAGGCTGTTTCTTTTTCAGCCGTCAATAATGATCTGGTGATGGTTCCGGCACCTCCGTGTATGGCTAATCCGTATGGGTTCATGTCAGATTCTTTCTCCGAATAATGCACTGCCGATGCGGATCATGTTGCTGCCGCAGTCGAGTGCTATTTTATAATCACTGCTCATGCCCATGCTCAGGGTGTCGAAAGAGGTTGGGTCCATCGTCATCAGTCTGCAGTTGGTAAAGAGTTCTTTCAGTCGTTTAAATTCGCCTTCTATTTTCTTTGTATCGTCAGTGAGTGTGGCCATGCCCATGAGACCGCGGATGCGGATGTGTTCCATCTCGCTCAGGTCCGGAAATAACATCAGTGCTTCGGTTTCTGCTTCGCTGAACCCAAACTTCGTTTCTTCGTCGGCGATGTGCACTTGTATCAGACAATCAACTACTATTCCTGCCTTTTTCGCCTCCTTGTTGATAGAAGTCAGTAGTTTTGAGCTGTCGATGCTGTGGATCAGATGCGTAAAGCCGATGATCTCTTTTACTTTGTTGGATTGCAGATGGCCTATAAAATGCCAGCGTGCTTTCCCTTTTACCACTTCCCGTTTTTCGCAGAGTTCCTGCACGTAGTTTTCACCAAAGTCATGTTGTCCGGCAGCAATGGCTTCCATCACATCTTCGGCCGGTTTCTTCTTGGTAACAGCTACAAGACGGGCTTTATAAGGTTCGAGGTCTTTTTTGATTTGCTCGAATTGGTTGACGTTGAACGACATCTTTTCAGGCGTTGAATCGGATAATTTCTTCCGAAAGATAGGAATGATTTAGCTTTTCAAAAAGATGGGGGGTGGACGGCATCACCAGGAAATCGGCTCTCGGGAGACAGGTGAATACATGCTGACTTTCTTCGATGCTGACCATCTGGTCCCGGTCGCCGACAACCACCCGCACCGGGCATTCCACTTTCGCAAAATCGTCTGCAGTCATCGGATGACGGCCCAGGTTGTGCATGAGATGTGCAGTTTGTTTGCAGAGTTCCTTCCAGTCGTTGGGTTGATGACGGCGATTTAACATCTCAGTGAAATTATGTGCTTTCTTCAACAGAAAATCCGGATCAATCATTTTGGTTTCGTGATCAGCCACGTCGGTGTTCCAGCGGAACTTTGTACCAAAGGTCATGATCGAAGAAAAGCAACCGGGTTTGATGGCTTCGAGATGCAAGGCAACATATCCGCCCATGCTGTATCCAAATACTTTGCAGCCGATAAGATGGAATTCGCGGAGATGATCGAGGAGATGTTCTGCAAGTACGGGAATATCCAGCGGATGTTCTGCGAATGGTTTTCCTCCATGCCCCGGGAAATTATAGGTGTGAACCGTAAATTTCTCTCCCAGCAAGGGTGTTAGTGTTTCAAGCTGTGCCGCGGAGCCGAGGGCACCATGCAGAAGTAAAAGGTCAGGCTTTTTCATGGTAGTGATACTTGAATCAAAAATAATCAAAGGGCGTTGGTTAATCCGTTAATATGAGGAGAATCAGCAGTAGCTGTTCAGGTCACGGATCAGTTCGTGAATAATCCGGTCTTCTTCAAAGAACTGATCAGCGATTTCAGATACCTGTTTCAGAATCGCTTTTTCAGTAAGTTCTTCCGGAGTTGTCAGTTCATAACAGTTTTTTAGTGGTGGATGATGGTCAAACAAGGCGAGTGTGAGGGCTTCATCCTTGTAACGTCCGAGTGTAGCTATCATCCAAGACAATGCGGCATAGATTTCTGTCCGTAGAATTACCGGATGCTTAAATGTGGGGTGTTTGGACAGTTGCATAAAGGGTGATGTCTTTATTTCCTTCGTCAGATAGCGATTGAATTTTTCTTCAGTGTGTTGTGAAGGGTGATGCTGGATTATACCACCGGAGATTTGTATATAGAGAGAAATCCATCGCAGTTTACGTCGTAATTCATGGAGTCCGGCTTCGATATCACTAGTGTTGTATACTCCGGTACTGTAATCGTGGTTGATTTTTTCTGCCGATTTTTTTAAAAACCTGCTGAATGCCTTGGTAAAGTCAGATTCATCTTCAAAACTGACTTCCTCGCAGCGTTTGTAGAATTCACCGATGATTTCAGTTGTTGAAGGTGCCAGCCATTTTTTCAGGTTGTCCCGCAGAACGGATTCGCTTTCCTTAAGTTGGTCTCCGAAGATTTCAAGAAAGGCAAATACACAATTTTTATTTTCTTTAAAGAGATTTAGATATGCAACGTAGAAATCGTATTCGCCGAGCAGGTCTTCAGCTTCTTTGAACAGATGCCGCGCTTCTTCAAAATGATCTTTGTCTCCAAGTCCGCTTCCAATTCGCGCGATAGTCTCGAGTCTGAAGAAAATATTTCGTCCTCCGGCGGAATAGAAAGCCTCCGGATCGCCCTTGGTTTTTTTCAGGAGACCGCTGAGATCATGAATATGAGCGGTGATGCCGATGAGTGATGTGAGCTTCATGGTAAATAAAGAAGGCTGCCTTGCGACAGCCTTCCGGATTATGAATTGTTGGATTAATCGAGTTCGTGAATCACCAGTCCGCTGCGCAATTTCGGCTCGAACCAGGTAGTTTTCGGAGGCATGATTTTACCGCTGTCAGCGATATCGATGAGTTGTTTCATGGTGACAGGGTAGAGGGCAAAAGCTACTTTCATGTCTCCTGCATCTACGCGTCGTTTCAGTTCACCGAGTCCGCGGAGACCTCCTACGAAGTCGATGCGTTTATCTTTTCGTAGATCGGTGATGTTGAAGAGTGGCGCCAGTACGCGTTCGGAGAGAATAGTTACATCCAGTACGCCGATCGGATCATTATCGTTGTAGGTGCCGGGTTTTGCTGTAAGTGCATACCAGTTGCCGTCGAGGTACATGCTGAATTCGTGCAGCTTCGCGGGACGATATTCGGCTGCGCCTTTTTTCTCAATGGTAAAACTCTCACCAAGTTTGCTGATCAGTTCATCAGCGCTCATGTTATTGAGGTCTTTGATCACCCGGTTGTAATCCATGATGAACAACTGATTGTCGGGGAAATGTACCGCGAGGAAGAAATTATACTCTTCGGTTCCGTTATGATTCGGGTTTTTATCGCGGCGTTCCTTGCCAACCAGCGCAGCAGCGGCGGTACGGTGGTGGCCATCGGCCACATAGGTAGCAGGGATATTCGCAAAGTGATCGGTAATCTGTTGCACAGTTGCTGCATCTGAAACCACCCAGAAAGTGTGACCGATACCATCGTCAGTGACGATATCATATTCCGGTTTTGCTTTCACCACTTCGTTCACGATGACATCCAGCGCCGGAACATTCGGATAGGCAAAGAATACTGGTTCAGCGTTCATATTACCAACGCGAACGTGGTTCTTGCGGTCTTCTTCTTTATCCGGACGGGTGAGTTCGTGTTTCTTGATCACATCGTTCATGTAATCATCCACTGCAGCACAACCCACAATTCCGTATTGGGTACGACCGTTCATGGTCTGACTGTAGATGTAATAGCAATCTGTCGCATCCTGTTTGAATACTCCATCTGCTTTCATCTTCTCGAAATTGGCTTTGCCTTTTTCGTAGATCTCCGGTGCATAAACGTTATATCCGTCCGGGAAATCAATTTCCGGTTTGATCACATGGTAGAAAGAGTAGGGGTCGCCATTCGCTTCGATGCGGGCTTCTTTTTCATCCAGTACATCGTACGGACGACAAGCTACCCGTTTCACCATTTCCGCCGTCGGGCGTATTCCCTTGAAAGGTTTTAAGATTGCCATTGTATGTTTGGTTTGTTATTTCAATTGTCAGTTGTTAGTCCCGCTGCAAGCAGCGGGATCAGTTTTCAGGCTGTTGGTTTCAGGCTTCAGGCTTCAGGCTTCAAGCTTCAAGCTTCATGCTGCATGCTTCAGGCTTCAGGCTTCAAGCTGCATGCTTCAGGCTTTAAACCTTAAACCTTAAACCTTAAACCTATAACTTTAAACCTTAAAGTGTGCCACAATTTTTTCGGCGATTTCGATACCGATGCGTTCCTGCGCTTCCATGGTAGAACCTCCAATGTGCGGACTCAACGAAACACGGGGATGCTGGCGGATTTCCTCTTTGATCAGAGGCTCGCCTTCAAAGACATCGAGTCCGGCAGCTGCTACTTTTCCGTTATTCAAAGCTTCGATAAGATCCCCTTCGTGTACAGCACCACCGCGGGCGGTATTCACAATCATCACACCTTTTTTCATTTGCTCAAACTCACGTCTGGCAAGGATTGGCGGAGCTCCTTTCGGGAAGGGGACGTGAAGGGTAATGAAATCACTTTCCGCGAGTAATTGTTCGAACGGAACACATTTCATGGTAAGCACCATCTTAGCATTGGTCATGGTGCGGAAGAAGTCGATTTCAATTTTTACATCTTCGGCTCGAAGTTTAAAGGGCATGATGTTCATACCGAGACCGAGTCCGGTGCGTGCAACCGCCTGACCAATATTTCCAAAGCCGATAATACCAAGTGTTTTGTTCTTGAGTTCAATACCGGCCGAATAATTTTTCTTTAATTCATTGAAGCGTTCTTTTGTTTCAGAACCCGGCATATTACGGTTGGCATCATGCAGAAACCGGCTCATCGTAAAAAGATGTGCAAATACGAGTTCCGCTACACTTTGAGAGGACGCTTCCGGTGTATTGATTACCTTGATACCCTTGTCACGGGCATAAACAACATCGATATTGTCCATCCCTACACCTGCACGTCCAATCAGCTTGAGGTTGGGACAGGCATCGATAAGATCTTTTCTAACGGTGGTGGCACTACGTACCAGAATTCCGTCGAAGTCTTTTAGGGCGACCGGGAGATCTTCCTGTGCGATTTTGTCGGTGCTCACTGTGATACCGGCTGCTTCGAGGATAGCTTTCCCGGCTTTGTCTATACCGTCGTTGGCAAGGATCTTTGCCATAATTGATAGTTTTTTAAATTGTTAATCCCGGAAGCGAAGCTTGTCGGGAGTTAAATTGTTAAATTGTTAAATTGTTGAACTGTTAAGTTGTTAAATGGTTAATTGTTTTCGTTAAGTTCGGTCATCGACTTGTTGTGAATCTAATATGTTCCGGTCATCGACTTGTCCCGAACCTATGATGTTCCGGTCATCGAGTGATCCTGACGATCAAACAAAGTTTGATGGTCAGGATTGTATCGAGATGACCGGAACATTGTATCGAGATGAACGGCCTAAGCCGTCTTCATCGCAAACTCCTTCATCACCTGAACCATTACCTTTACGCTTTCGAGTGGTAAGGCGTTGTACATAGAGGCGCGGAAACCGCCAACGGAGCGGTGGCCTTTGATACCAATAATGCCGGCATCTTTCGCCATTTTCATAAACTCATCGTCGAGGTCGGCGTTTTTCAGGAGGAAGCAGGCATTCATGTTTGAGCGGTCTTCTTTTTCGCAGGTGCCGGTAAACATCGGGTTGTTGTCGACTTCTCCATAGAAGAGATCTGCCTTTTTCTGGTTGATTTTTTCGATTGCAGCTACACCTCCAATCGACTTGAGCCATTCGAGAGTGGCCATACATACGTAGATGGAAAATACAGGCGGTGTATTGTAGAGTGAATCACCTTCGATATGTGTCTGATAGCGCAGCATTGTGGGTACAACACGGTTCACTTCTTTCAGTATATCGTTTTTGATAATAACAAGAGTTACGCCGGCAGGTCCCATATTCTTCTGCGCACCGGCATAGATCAGATCGAACTTCGACACATCTACCGGGCGACTGAAAATATCACTCGACATATCGCAGACCACCGGGATCGGACTCTCCGGAAAATTCTTCATCTGAGTACCATAGATGGTATTGTTGGAAGTAATGTGGAGATAATCGCAATCAGTCGGGATGGTATATCCTTTCGGAACATACGTATAGTTTTTATCTTTTGAAGAAGCAATCACATTCACCTCACCGAACAGTTTGGCTTCCTTGATTGCTTTGTTGGCCCAAACACCGGAATCGACATAAGCTGCTTTCTTGTGCAACAGGTTCATCGCCACCATAGCGAACTGTGTACTGGCACCACCCTGCAGGAAAAGGATAGAATAATTATCAGGTACACCCAGCAACTCCTTTACCAGCGATTTTGTTTGCACCATCACTGCATCGAAATCTTTGCTGCGGTGAGAAATCTCGAGGATAGACATCCCGATATTGTTCAGCTCTAATGCCGCTGCTGCTGATTTTTGGAGGGCCGATTCAGGAAGAATGCCGGGGCCGGCTCCGAAATTATGCTTTCTCATGTGTATTTATTTGATTATCAAGTATTTTTAAGGTAATTGAAGAAAGATCAAAGTAAGCAGGAAAAAACGAGAACAACAAGAACAGGATTGTAAAACTACACTCTCAAAACGGATAGTTTATCAACCGTTTTTCATAGTTAGTGGATAACGTGGAAATCAATTATTGACATCGATATTTACAATGGGGAAATCAAATGTAAGCATCAATTTCCGCGATGGGGAATTCGATAATGTGGTATTCGATATTTCATTGATTTTTAAACGAACAAAAAAAATACTCGAAATTCGGGATGAAGCTGCTTCAATTCCGTACATCCACATCTTTCACCAATATCCATTGTCCTTTTGAAAACTTCAGTCCATCGTAGCTGAGATCGGGACCGTAAAGCTGGTACATACCTGCTGATTCCGGACGGGGATCAGAAGAGGCAAGATGATCCATGATGATCATATTGAGTTTATCGTTATAGCGCAAGCTCATTGTGACTTGTGCGTTATATTCGAAAACGAGTCTTGTTCGTGCACGTCCACCTACTTTTATGGAGGGGGTTCCTACTGTGACCCGCGCAGGTGAGAATACAACGGGTTCAATGTATTTGCGGGTAGTGTAAACGGATTGGGGGGCCCATCCTAAGAGTAAATAGTAGTCTTTTTTCTTATGTTTTTCATGACGTACTGCATAGTAAATACAACCGGGCCAATTGACCGAATCACTCTTCAGCGTCTCGATGGTTTCACGAACAATGTCCTTGTTCATCTGCAGCCGAAAAACTCGCCAGGGATCTTTCTTTTCGGCACGTTGAAGTAAATATCCATAGTAACGGTAGTTGTTTCCGTTTGCAGTTTGAATGAGCCAGGTGATGGCTTTCACTTTTTCATCGTCACTGATGGCTACCGATAATGCTTTTTGTTGTCCAAAACTCAAATCAGGGCCTTTTTCAGTGTGAAGTATGCTATCTACCAGCACTTCGAATTTTTCACCAGCAGACAAACGAACGGTGTCGTTACTGCCTTTCAGGATACTATCGCCGAGCAGTTGAAGCTGTTTGGTGCAAGCTTTGAAAGCAAGTGTATCTGATTGTGCGTAAACAGCCAGCGTGTGGAACAATAAAAAAACAATGAACAAGAGGCGACGCATACCGGATCTTTTAACGCAAAACTACAGTAATGATTGTAAGAAGTAGGATGTAGGTGGAGATAAGAAATCCAATTCGAATTTCTAGGGAAGTTGATTGATGCCTCAGGAATGAAACCGTCGTTGCCGATCAAATTTTTTCGGTGTGTTTTCTGTTTTTAAATGTTTAGTCGATTGCACAATTGCTTGATTTTCAAATAATAAAATCGAAAATAAAAAATCAACTTGATATTGCAGGTGGTTTTTGGATGTAAACATTTGGTATTCTGCGTATTGTGATTGTTTTATTGAGGATGGTTTTCGAAAAAGGTTAAAGAGAAAATGAAATGGAAAATAAAAAAACATCGAGATTAATCGCAGGTTATCAATAGTTTATAGTACGACCGCGAGTACTAGGAACGCGAATTCTAGGACTCGCGGTCGCGATTGATCAGCCTGGATTAGGTGGCGAAGATCGTTTAGGATAAATTTAAATTGCAACGACATCCTCCTGAACCTCTATCACCAAAAAAAGGCCGCCTCATTATAAGGCAGCCTTTTCTTCAGTTTCTGTTTTTTATTAAGCGTGCATTTTGCCTTTCTTGGCAAGCAAATCGTCTTTTGATTCACGGAAATCTTCGTCGTCAACACAGCAGTCGACCGGGCATACTGCAGCACATTGTGGTTCATCGTGGAAACCTACACATTCAGTGCACTTGTCAGAAACGATGTAATAAGTATCCATCGACTTCGGCGCTTGTGCAGCATCTGCATCCACACTGGATCCGTCGAGTTTGGTGAAGGCTCCTTTAACGGTTGTACCGTCGGAGAAGCGCCATTCGGCACCACCTTCGTAAATTGCATTGTTTGGGCATTCGGGCTCACAGGCACCGCAGTTGATACATTCGTCAGTAATCTTGATGGCCATTTCGATAAGGTTTAAAGCAGTAATTTTGCTTCGTTTGAACACAAAAATAATCACAAAAGTTACAAATTATCAAAGTGCTCCGGATATGATGGAATTGCAGCAACGTGTGGAAGGATTGGTTAAATGGGGGCATGCTTTACATGCACTCATCGAAGAACTGGAGTCAGATCTTGCTCAGGAAAATGGTAATCCATTGAGAGCCATAGTTCAACAAGCTTACCGGACAAATGCTTGGTTTACACCGGAATTTTCATTGCGTTCACTGAAGTCATTGGCACAATGGCTCGATAAATCTGCCCTGGAGGCCTGGTTGAAGTCTTATCCGGAATTGGAATCTTCATCTAAGTCTTTGAAAACGATAGGTGTTGTGATGGCCGGCAATATTCCTGCTGTCGGATTCCACGATCTCATTTCGGTCCTTGTTTCCGGTAACCGTGCTTTGGTGAAACTATCATCCGATGACGCTGTGATCATTCCTTTTCTCGTTAATGTGTTATTAGATGTATCTCAGGATTTTAAGCCATTAGTTCAGATTGGATATAAATTTCAGGAAATTGATGCGGTCATCGCTACGGGTAGCAATAATTCAGCCCGTTATTTTGATTATTACTTCGGAAAGTATCCGCATATCATCCGTAAAAACCGTAATTCACTGGCGATACTGAATGGCAATGAAACCGCAGCACAGTTGTCAGCTTTAGGAGATGATATCTTCAGTTACTTCGGATTGGGTTGCCGTAATGTGTCGAAATTAATGGTACCCGAAGGGTATGCTTTTGATGCCTTTTTTGAAAGCATTGAAGTGTATGGTGAAAAGCTGATGCAGCATAACAAGTACATGAATAATTACGATTATCACCGTGCCTTGTATCTGCTGAATAATGAACCGTTCCTCACTAACAATTTCCTTTCCCTGCGACAGAGTGATATTTTGTCGACACCGGTGTCGGTGCTGCATTATGATTATTACGCCGGGACAGAAGATCTTGCGGCGAAAATTGAAGCGGATACGGACCGGATTCAGTGCATAGTGGGAGGGAAATATCTGCCGCTCGGGACGTCTCAACAGCCGGGTCTCTCCGATTACGCCGATGGTGTGGATACGTTGCGCTTTCTGATTGGCTTGCAGGATTAATCCCGTTCGTACGCTCCTAAATCAGGGTTGGCAGTACTGCCGTTCGGACGCTGGTTGCCGCGTATGTCAATGGTCATGGGTGGTGTTACACCAGTCTGAATATACAGCGGGTTTCCTTTCTGTGTTGCAAACGCCAGTGTGTCGAGCGTGAGATCGTTCTTATACGTATCCTTGAATTGCGGATTACTTCCCCAGATATTATCGAAGCCCGAACCATTGGTAGGTGTGTTTTCGTCGGTTTTCAGAATACAATAACTGAAGTTGAAGGTTGAAGTGGCACCGGATTTAAAGTCAAGTTCGAGCTCGTTATCATTGTTACCGTAAATGATGCAGTTTTTGAAATCCGCTTTTACGAGATCAACTGGAACCGTGGTATTGGAGGTGTTTACGGTGTAATTGTTGAGATATACAGCAGGCGTGCTGCGTTGTCCAAAGTTCCAGTAGTTGCCGAATGTACAGTGTGTGAATTCATAGCTGCCGCCGATGGTGAGTGCAGCAGTGTAGAGGCCACAATTGGAGATCACATCGTTCCATCCGCTCATAACGAAATTGCGGGCGAAGATGCCCAGTCCGCTCATGTTTCGTATCTCCGTATTCGTTAGTTTCAGTGATTCAGGCATCTGCGGATCAAACAATGTTTCGCACTGTAACCCGATGAACCCGTTCTTGATGATCGCGTAGTCTATTTCATTGTTGCCTCCATCGTTGATCCAGATGCGGTCCCATTGACCAGGCTCTTCCTGCAGTGACTGCTCTCTGCGAAGCCCCTGAAATACGGCCGGATTTTCTTTCGTACCCTGTACCTTCAATGTGCCGCCTTTGTAAACCCAGAGTCCGGCATTATTGCTGAAGTGAATATTCGTTCCCGGACCTATTACCAGGGTTTGTGTCGAATCCACCACTGCATATCCTCCATAAACAACATAAGGCAGCGTATTATCCCAGTTTACCGTTGCATTGAGATTGGTATCAATCAGCACATAGGGCGGGAGATTTACATTCTGTTTCTTGGCCACGAAGAAATGTGCATTCTGGCCCCAGGCTACCAGGTCGATGTCCTGAATATTACCATTGGTTTCGAAAACGATGGAGTCCTGTACGATATAGGGAAGAATGGAAGAGTTCGGATCAATAGTCACTTCCACAAAGACCCATATACTGTCACCCGCACGGATTTCAAGGTCAGAAAAGACTTTGCCGGGGGTTCCGTTTACGTTCATCCGGAAAAGAGAAGAATTGCCTCCTGCCAGCCGGATGGTTGAAATCTTCATTGGTTGGTCATGACGGTTATAAATGCGGAAATTCTTGGTAACAGAGCCGATACTTACGAAAACGGTATCGAACATAATGGTATCATCGGAAAATTCCAGGGTCGCCGAAGGGTCAGTCAGGAGATCGTCTTTTTTGCAGGAAGATACTGATGTTATCGCTAAAACTGTGATAATCAGTATTTTTATTGAGGTAGATAGCCGCATGGAGGTACAAATATAACCGGATCAGGGTTTAAGCCGGCATCGATTTTAACAGATATTTTCGGCAGATATTGTTTCCAGTATAAAAATACGTATCTTTGCCGCCCATTCAGTTGAAGTACATGAAAAAAGACATCCATCCGAAGAACTACCGTTTCGTAGTATTTAAAGATATCTCTACCGATTATGCTTTCATGACCCGTTCTGCGGTTGACACGAAAGAAACCATCAAGTGGGAAGACGGTAACGAATATCCCCTGGTAAAGCTTGAGATCTCTCACATGAGCCATCCTTTCTATACCGGTAAAATGAAACTGGTAGATACCGCTGGTCGTGTTGATAAATTCCGCACCCGTTATGAGAAGGCTAAAAAGCCTGCATCTCAGAAATAATTGAATAACAACCCCTTACTTGAAAGCCGCCTCCAAAGGGCGGCTTTCTTGCATTTATGAAGAAATCCGTTGTTAAATACTTGTATCCGGTTAGCATGCGGATATTCAAAAAATATTCTTTTTATTTGTTGATGTCGCTTTTGATTGCAATACAATCATAGCGATTAATCATAAAACAATCAAAATTTATAAAGTAATGGCAACAGAAGCTACAGATGCGAAAGAGAAACTGAAAGTTTTACAACTCGCGATTGACAAGATTGAAAAGACCTATGGAAAAGGAACCATCATGCGGATGGGTGACGATGCAGTTGAAGCAGTGGAAGCAATTCCTACAGGTTCTATCACACTCGATAATGCACTGGGAATAGGCGGATATCCGAAAGGACGTATCATTGAAATTTATGGTCCGGAATCATCCGGTAAAACAACACTGGCGATTCATGCAATTGCCAATGTGCAAAAAGCAGGTGGTATCGCTGCCTTCATTGATGCGGAGCATGCCTTTGATCGATTCTATGCTCAGAAACTGGGCGTTGATATTGAAAACCTGCTGATCTCTCAACCCGATAATGGTGAGCAGGCACTGGAAATTGCAGATAATCTGATCCGCTCCGGCGCTATTGATATCATCGTGATCGACTCAGTTGCAGCACTTACTCCAAAGAGCGAAATTGAAGGAGAGATGGGTGAGAGCAAAATGGGTCTCCAGGCACGTTTGATGTCGCAGGCACTCCGTAAACTAACGGCAACGATTAGCCGTACAGGTTGCTGCTGCATCTTCATCAACCAGCTGCGTGAGAAAATCGGCGTGATGTTCGGCAACCCTGAAACGACTACCGGTGGTAACGCGCTCAAGTTCTATGCTTCCGTTCGCCTCGACATCCGTCGTATCGGACAAATCAAGGAAGGTGAAACCGTTGCCGGTAACCGTACCAAGGTGAAAATCGTGAAGAATAAAGTAGCACCTCCGTTCCGCCTCGCTGAGTTCGATATCATGTACGGAGAAGGTATCTCCAAACTTGGTGAAATTGTTGACCTCGGTGTGGAATTGAACGTGCTGAAGAAAGCAGGTTCATGGTTCAGCTATGGTGATACGAAAATCGGTCAGGGCCGTGATGCGGTGAAACAAACACTCGCTGATAATCCGGAGCTCTGTGAAGAGATTGAAGCAAAAATCCGTGCCGCCTTCTCAGCGAAAGCGGAAGAGTAAATACTGATTCGCCCTGGTGGCGAAATGTTAAGATGTTTTGAATGGGAGGGTGGGGCCAATGCTCCGCCCTTTTTTCATGTCTGTATAATCTGAATAATATTCACCGGACAATTTTTCGCGGCCATCAGGTTTTCATCCAGCTCGTGTTCATGGATGATCACCGAGTAAATCCCTTTCTTCTCTTTACCGCCAATGAGCACACTCTTCCCATCTTTCTTCGAAATCCTCCAACGATGATGTGCTGCTTCAACACAGGCATTGCAGCCAATGCATTTATTGCGATGCTGAATTATCCTGATCATTGG
The DNA here is from genome assembly GCA_046330075.1 of Bacteroidia bacterium. Classification (GTDB taxonomy): domain Bacteria; phylum Bacteroidota; class Bacteroidia; order AKYH767-A; family OLB10; genus JAJTFW01. Next base: position 294,264 of record JAXLTL010000003.1, read on the forward strand.
ACGAAACGACTTTGTACAGTTTGTCAGAGGCCCGGATAATTTCCGGTATCCGCAGTGAAAATGATTGTCCCTTGGTAACCGTCTCTACCGGCCGATCGTCTACCCGTAATTCTTCAACTACCGATTCAACGATTCCGGTAGTGGGACCTGTTACCATGATTCGGTTTCCAACAGAGAGCTGGTCGGTCTCTAGTTTGAACTCCGCCACCTGCAATTGGTTGAAATATTTTACTCCTCTGCCTACATAAATCTTCTTCAGCGTAGCCTTCGATCCGTACACTTCCGACCATTCGCCCATTTCTTTGCCGAGATAATATCCGTCCCAGAATCCGCGATTGAAAACTGTGGAGAGTTCTTCCTTCCATTGCTCTGCCTTCTCTTTCGAATACGTGCCATTCTCCCATGCATCGATAGCTTCGCGGTAACAACGGGTAGTGGTATATACATAATCTACCGACCGGCCTCGCCCTTCTATCTTCAGAATATTCACCCCTGTTTCCAGTACCTGATCCAGAAAATCAATCGTACAAAGATCTTTCGCCGACATGATATATTCATTGTCAACTTCAAACTCTATTCCTTCTTCTTTATCAGTCACCACATAGGAGCGACGGCAATTCTGTATGCAGGCCCCGCGGTTGGCAGAGGCAAAATGAGAGTGCAGACTCAAATAACATTTGCCGGATACCGCCATGCAAAGAGCTCCGTGAGCAAAGATCTCAATACGTACCGGCTCTCCGGAAATCCCACGGATATCGTCGCGTTTGATCTGCCGGATGATATCGCCCACCTGTTTGAGACTGAGTTCACGTGCCAATACAATCGTATCGCAGAAAGATGCAAAGAACTCCACACTTTCAGCATTGCTTACATTAGCCTGAGTGGATACATGCACCGGCAATCCGATTTTCTTTGCATACCCGAACACAGCCTGATCTGATGCGATGATTGCATCAATCTGCTGTCGCTTCGCTTCGTCAAGAATCGACTTCATCAGCCGCACATCGTGATCGTAGATGATCGTATTGATGGTCAGATAGGCGCGTACACCGTGTTCGTTGCAGCGGGAACGGATTTCAGCCAGATCTTCAATGGTGAAGTTGTTGCTCGATCTGGCCCGCATATTGAGCTGCTCGATACCAAAATATACGGCATCAGCGCCGGCTTTGATAGCAGCCATCATCGACTCGAAGGATCCGGCCGGAGCCAGCAATTCAGTATTTTTCATAGTAGTTGCGGCCTGCAAAAGTGAACTATTCAGTGGAGTTGGCGAATGACTTAGATCAGTCCTGGAAATTAGTTTCTGATGAATCACCCGCACAACGCTCTGTCGAAGGGATCCGGGTTTAGTATCCGGATGAATGTCGTCAGTGAAAACCTGCCATATGAACTTTTTGTCATTTCTGCCAAACAGAAAAATTCTGGTATTAAAAAAGGCGTCACTTTCGCAACGCCTTCTATTCTAACACAGGAAAATATGATCAATCAATTACTACCAGTCGCGAGGAGGCGATGGAAATCCCCTCTGAATTCACAGTTAGGATATACATGCCTTTCGGCAGTGGTTTTACCGAAATAGTATTGTTTCCCGGGAAGATAGTGCTATTCAAAAGCAAACGGCCGGCCATATCATATACAATAGCGCCGAGATGGCCTTGAACGGTCTCCGGAATTTGAAGAGTGATCTGCTCAGCAGCAGGGTTCGGGAAGAGCTGAATTCCGGCCGTTTCCAGTTCTCCTGTTCCGGAACAAACAACGTAATTAATATTGATGGTATCCTGATCAACACAGCCGAAATTATTTGTGACAACTACCGAATAGGAACTGGTTCCACCGGTTCCGCCAGGTGCAGGAACGCCCAGCACAGGGGTTGTAATACCGGTACTCCAGATGTACGTATTGTTGCCCGATGTTCCTGTTGTGAGAATGATGGACTGGTTGGTGCACAGGGTGGTGTCATTACCCAGATTTACAACAGGTGCGTTTACCGCAAAGGCAATAATGGTATCCTTTCGTACGGGACAATACATCGCTGTGCCGTAGGGGTATGAGGTATAAATGTATTGCCCACCTGTATTAACACCATTGGTAAAGGTGCCCAGGTAACTATTCCCCAATACGGATGGGCCAGCCCAGGTTCCTGTATTGACCGGGGAATTGGCGATGGTAGAAAAAAGGTCTGTGGAGGAGACGTTATTGCAAATTCCTGCTACCGCAGAAGTATGAGTGATGACACAATGTTCCAGCTTATAATCGTCGATGGCCAGATCGTTTCCTCCTGGGCTTCCGTCGATATTGGTGTAAATTGAAAAGATGATGGAATCGGTTGATGGGGTAAGGGTGCTGGAGATATAGTTGGTCCAGGCAGGGGCGTATCCGGGCAAGAGGCTGGGGACAGAGTCAAGAACCGTCCCGTTTTCATCACTGATTACAATTTTAATATCGCATTGCACTCCGGAGAATGAGGTAGCAAACCAGATGTTCATACGGATCGGAACACCCGGACAAAAACCCATTACCCGTTCAAATACTTTTGCTCCTGCACAGGTTCCGGCCCCTCCGTTGCAGTTTAAGAAATTGAGGTAAGCAGCGGTGCTGCCACTATGCACGGCAAATGTTTGTGGGGTTGTATGTACCGTTGTGCCGGGTAAAATTCCAACGATGGCAGAGGTATATTCAAATCCATCATTAATGAGCGGCTCCCAGTTACATTGGGCAGAAGTAGAGGTGAAACCGCCAGTCAGAACCAGCAGAATCAAGGCAAAGAGTACACGTTTCTTCATGAAGTGATGATTTTAGACAAATTTAAGAACTCGTCTTTCATAATTACATATTTCACTACAATTAGGGCAAGTTGAAAGTCCTGGCCGGGACAGCCAACTGACTGATGCGGATTGCTTAAATTTACACCCTTATTCCGCCTAAGTATGAAATGCAAAGTCGCCCGGTTCTTATTCCTGATCTCTTTCCTGACCTTCTTCTCTGTAGCCTGCAAGCAGGAGGTGAAGAAAGCCCCTTCTTCTGTGGCCGTACAGGACACTACCCCGTTGGGTTTGCAGATTGCGGAAGTATCCAGGAAAATCGGCGAAAACCCGAATAATGCCGATCTCTTTCACGAGCGGGCAAAACTCCACATGCAGCGAATGGACGTTGCCAACGCCATGATGGATATGCAAAAAGTTCTGAGCATTGATACCACCAAGGCGGATTATTTCCTTACTCTCGCCGATGTGCACCTGGGAGCTTCCAAGCCCGGTAAATCGAAAGCTGCATTGGAAAAATGTCTTTCCCTCGATCCTAAGAATAAACTCGCCTATGAAAAGCTGGCGGAGTTGTTCTTTCTGGTCCGCCAGTACAAGGATGCACTGAAGAATCTGGATGAAGTACTTAAACTCGACATCACCAATCCCAAAGCCTATTTCATGAAGGGTATGTGTTATCGTGATCTTGGGGATACAACCAAGGCATTGTCAAGTTTTCAGACTGCGATAGAGCAGAAACCCGATTATTATGAGCCATATCTGCAGGAAGCCATGATCTATCATGCGCGCAACAACAAACTCGCTCTGCAATACTACGACGGTGCTTTACGGGTAAATCCGAAAAGCATCGACGCTCTGTATGGTCGCGGATTATGGCATCAGGAAAATGAGCGCAATTATGACCTGGCCATTCAGGACTACACATCAGCGGTACAGGTATCTCCCAAAGCAGCACGCGCTCATTTTGCATTGGGATACATCCATTATCAGTACCTCAAGGTATATGATCAGGCGGTGAAACATTACAACGACGCTATTCAAGCCGATTCTACCTGGCCGGAAGCTTACTACAACAGAGGTCTTTCGTATGAAGCGATGGGTAATATCGCAGCCGCCAATCAGGATTACAGCAAGGCAATGATGCTACGCCCCAACTACAGCAATGCACAGCAGGCGGCAGCAAGAGTGAATAAGCCCGTGAAGTGATTGATTCAATGAACCATTCAGGAGTCGAATCTGGAGGCATCCCATTTCGCTCCGGGAGGAAATAATGCCGGTTTGCGTTTTTTCATCTCAGCTGCAATCAGCGCACTTTTACCACCCGTTTCTTCCAGTTTTGAAATGATGTGTAGATAACTTTCTTCGTCACGGTTCTGACTTAGCTTGAAAACATTGTCGAGTTTTTCCGCTTTAATTTCAAAACCTTCAATTCCCTGAATCATCCTGCCTGTATATTCGGGAGGAAGATTAGCGAAGATGGTTGGAGAAGCTTTATTGCCTTTTTCAAATTTTAAAGTGAAGCGACGCATGAAGTCAATGAGTTCTTCCTGCGGCATGAATCGGATATTACCCTGAATATGAACACTCATATAATTCCAGGTGGAACCTGACATTGGATTGCTGTACCACGAAGCACTGACATAACAGTCGGGCCCTGTAAATACGGCCAGCACATTGGGGTTTTCGATGAAGGCTTTGTGGTGATCGGTATTCCGCATGATATGCCCCTGCACGTACAGTTCTCCCTCGCGAATGTCAAATAAAAGCGGAATCTGCGTAGCTACCTGTTGTCCCGAGTTGAAACTTCCGGTGAGAAAGGCAAAGGGATGCTGCTCCAGAAAGCGGAGAATTTCCTGTTGGTCGTTTTCTTTGAAGTAGGAGAAGTGGTACATAGTATTCAGGTATTTCAGATGAATGAAAGGGCTCGTTTAAAACATCTCGTCTGCAATCCTTCTCACTCTGAATTTACCGTTTTTTATCGTAAAGACAGGCTTCACGGTGCTTAAATCATTGTGATCGCTGAGGGTGGCTGTTCCGGAGAAAGTCCCTTCCATAAATGCACCCACCGGCGACCATTCCGTGAGGTAGATATCCATCGCCAACGGCGAAAAGGAATGGTTCTGATCCGGGTTGCCTCTCCACATTACCTGATAGTCGTAGTCGCTCTGGAAATCTGCCGATACTTTGCCTTTGGTACGGATGATGGGAATAGAAATTGTGAAGAGTATATTCTGGTCTTTGTCGTCCTGCAACACGATGTCAAGATGAGATTCCTGTAAAACCTGCGGGTTTTCATTGTGGTTTCTCAGAATAGCGCAATTGCTGCGGTCGTGTTTGGTAGATGCAATTGAAAATGTTTTTTCAATTCCCGTTGCATCGGTATATGTAAAGGAAAGTGTGTTGGGACCTTCTACTGGCGCCACGGCTTTCTCCGAATAATATTTTTTAAGCGTAGTAGTTGAAATGTCATCCTGAAGATTACCTGTACCAAGTAATCCCTTGATCATTCCCCAGTTGATGTCTTTCATAATCAGATCAGCGGCATCACCGTATCCTTTTATGAGGACGGCTATGCTTTGAATATTTGCGCCATGCTGGTAAGGGGAGTGTTTTACCGAAAGAGAATACCTTTTCTCCGGTTTGTTGTTGATGTCTTCACCATCGAAAACGGAAGTGCTTACCGAGTAACCGGTGCCGAAAAACAACAGCGTTCCTCCTGTTGCTTGTGCATCACGGTAGGCGGTTGCGCAATAGGGGAGATTGAGTTTTTCCATTGGATGCAGGTAATAGGGGACAGGGAATTCCGTGTTAATATAAACTTCCACATCCACACTGGATAGCCCGTAGATATATTCCATGTCGTTACGTGCCTTTGCTGCTTCAATTTTATCTTTGAGTGCTTCCGGAGCTTTAGTAAACTGGTAGGAAATGGTGTACTGGTGACTAAAGACATCCCGTGTTGCAAAATTGACGTTATTGTCAAATCCTGTTGTCCCGGAAATATCGCTGGATCCGTTACTGCGTTCTGCCGGCTCTAAAGCACCATCTACAGTATGAGGCATAGATTTGGAAAGGATACTGAGTACTCTTGCATCCTCGGCCGTTTCTGCTTTTGTTGCCGGTCTCTGTGCGTTGGCAATCATTCCGAAAAGGATAAAAATAAGAGTCGCAGTTAATTGGTTAATTCTCATAAAGTTGAGTTTTATATTCACTTACATTAGTTCTGGATTATTACAAATTCAACGCGCCTGTTGTTCGCTTTAGCCTCAGGAGTATTGCTCTTGTCGATAGGTGCAGCTTCTCCATACCCCTTCGTTGTCATGCGATCCGAGGCGATTCCCATGCTGATCAGCTGGTTCTTTACAGCATCTGCCCGTAGTTGTGACAGAAGTACGTTGGCCTCTTCGGGTCCGTCGCTGTCGGTATGCCCGTCAATTTCAATTTTTGCTGAAGGATGTTTGTCCAGATATGCTTTTACCTGATTGATAGCAGCAATGCTCTCCGGTTTAAGAACAGATTTGTTGACATCAAATTTGATGTTGTGTGTGATGAACTTCCCGTTTTCAAATACACTGACCGGAAACCCTGTGGCAAGACGAAAGTTCTTAAGAAGCATAGGTGATTCACCATTGCCGGCTTCTCCCATTTTATCGCCATTGACAAGGATGTATTTTGGTTTGGCGAGGATGTCAGGAATCTCCAGTACTTTAAACTGATCGATATACACCATCATTTTGTTTTTGAAAACAGAGACAGAAAAGTGTACCCAGCGGTTAAAGAATTTTTCAGCATAAAAGGAAGAAGGATTATCCTTACTGATGGATTCATTGTTGGGTAATACTACCCGCAGACGATCACGGCTGGATTCAACCAACGGTAAACGGGTTCCGTCCGCCAGCTCAAAAGTTATGTGTACACCGGTATTGCTGTCATAGGAGGGATCAAGCCAGGCATCATATTCCACAGTGAAATCATCAGGCAGCGTTTTATTGCCGAATATTCTTGGCTTTAACCGGGTATAAAAGGCGTCGAAGCTCAATACCTTTTCCCCATTCCAGTCTCGAACGGAAGCTGCACCACCACCATCCATGAATTCCCAATGGTCGGCTATTTTTTCCCCGGGACCATATATGAATTTATCTTCAAATATAGTTGTTTCCCCGGCGATGAAGTCATAGGTGGCGTAATCCTTGTCGATGTTCTGGGAATTTGTCTTTAAAAAGCAAAGAAGAAGTAAGGCCGATAACTTGTTTTTCATAAACCGGAATTGATTTTTCTGTATTAAGAATTTGTTAATCTTTACTTCAAAAGTAAGATTTTGAGTTGTTCAATCAAAGATCGTATGGAAATATTTTCAATTTTTATCGGTCAAGCTTTAATTCATGATTATTTGTAAAGGCTGGTTTCCCTGTTTCTGAAGCGGGGAAGTTTTGCCGGCTGTTTTATTTTGAATCAGCAGAGAAGCTGCATGAATGAGTCTTCCCTGAAAAGTAGTTTGGCTTTACTGGAAATAATTATAAATAAGATATTCTGAAATTTTACCGTAAGAAGTGATAGTGATCATCCGGATCAGATTGTCGGAATAGGCATATAAGTATTTTGTGTCCAGGTATTTTGTATCAGGTAGATTTTCATAATATTCCTGAACTATTTCTTCGTGTAAAGTGCTGTCGGGATTGTAATTGAATTTCTGATGCCTGATCAAATTGCTTGAATTGATTTTCCTGAATAATTTGATATCACTTAATTGACCATTGACATTGTACTGGTAGGTATAGTATTCCTGGTCGTCTATTACTTCCTTTATAATCTTATTATTTGAATAAAATATAAGTTGCGTATTCTTTTGCGGTCGTTCTGAGCAATATTCTCTGGTAATGGTTAACGCTGAAGTAGTGTCAGTTATTTTGTTATAATTTGTTTTGAGTGTGCAGCAGGAAGCCATTACGGTTTCTGATTTCAATTGTCCGTCTTCAAAGTAATTAAATCGGGTAATTTCAATTGATGATTCGGTTTTTCCGGGGCAAATCATATTTGTTTTTCTCGATTTTGTTTCAATCAAATAATCATTTTTGTTGTAATAATATTCTTTGTAATTTAAGGAGTCGGAAGCTGTTGTGAAATATGTGCTATTCGTCTTTGGTGTAGTTATGGTAAAAGTGGATTTTAATTTGCCACTGGGCGTGAAGTTATATACATCGCAAACTGTGGAGTTTAGACATGTCAAATCTAAGCAATGACGGATTTTGAGGCTTGCGATTTGGTTGTTTACAAGGAAAGACGAGTCGGGAAGGGGGCGATGTTGCGCGTAAATACCACTAAACACAAGGGATAAGAGTAACGTCAATAGCTGCTTTAATTCAGTGATTTTCTCCATACTTGTAATTGATAATAAAGTAAAAATACAATTTTGTATTGATCTTTCGTACTATTTATGGGTATTTAATGTTCTGGACTTATTGAGTATTCATCTTGTTAGTTTTTAGTTGAATCATAGAAAAGCTCGTGAGCCCGGACTTAATTTATTAGATAAATGAGAAAATACAGTTTGTTGTAAGCGAACATACTCTTTGGTAGATTGTATGAAATCGTTTTGAGATTCTAATGACAGGGGATCTAAAATGAACTGGAGTCAATTGATTTCTGTGCAACTCAATTGTTACTCACGAAAAATGATGAGCATGAATTTTTCTTAAGGGCAATTTATCTTAGTTTTTTTCAAATCAATTTGGAATGCTGGTTCATTTTATTCTACGACAAGTTTTGTGTTTTGCTTTTTGCCTTCAATGATTAATTCTACAATATATATTCCAGGTTCCGTTCCGGACAAGTTGAGGTAAAGTTCGTTATTGCCGTATCTTGCTTTTCCTGTTTCTAAGTACACTTCTCTTCCGCTGATGTCGCTAATTCGTAACCGGTATGCAGAGCTGATGCCGGAATTGAACTGAATTCTTGCTGACTCATCAGCCGGGTTCGGGTAGATGTACATGCTTGTTTCAGAAAGCAATTCAGGGTCATTGGAAGGCGAGGGAATAAATTGTTTTGCAAAAACGAATGCTCGGTTATAAACTACCATTGGATTCCCGGCTGGATCTAATGCTAACCATTGGGAATTTGGGTATAGATTAAGAATGGGAGCACTAAACAGTAATGACCCAACTGCACTCCAGTTTGTACCATCCCAACGAATAACGGATGCCTTATGGCCGTTTAGGTAATCGACATAAGCTAAAAGCAGATTTCCCGACTGATCAAAACGCATGCTGGGTTGACTACTGTACCCCGGTGTTATGCCTATAGTACCCAGATCGTTCCAGTTTGTTCCGTCCCATTTAATCACTCTTGTTTTGTACCCATATGCCCCATCGCAGAAAGCAGCAATTGGATTACCCAAGGGATCAAAAATTATTCTTGGGTTATTGGAAAAGTCGGTTGAAATATTCTGTGTTCCAATGATTGCCCAATTAGCGCCATCCCATCCCATACAACCGATCTTTCCGTAAAAATCATCTTCATGATAGACTACTACCGGGTGATTTGCTGAATCAATTGCTATGCTTATTTCAGATACTGGAAGTAAAGTGAATCCGGGATTTCCTATGTAGGTCCAGGCGGAACCGTTCCAGTGCATGACAGAAGCCTTGTCGTTTGCGGAATGATCGCGGAAAGCAACAAAGGGATTTCCTGCGTTATCTAAAGCGAGACATTGAAACTCCGCGTAATCAGGTGTAAATCCTTGTGTTCCTACATAGTTCCATGAACTTCCGTCCCAGCGAATAACCGTAGTTTTAGTGCCGGCATACAGATCACAATAGGCGATTACTGGATGACCGTTTGGGTCCAACGCCATACTTTGATAATAGATTTTCATTGCCAGTAGGCTGGGGTTCCCCATAGGATTCCATGAAGTACCATCCCATTTACGTACTTGCACCTGTTGATTTCGGTCTGTATAACTCATGATCGGATTACCGGCCGTGTCTATTCCCAGATCGTGATTAATTGTAAAACCGTAATCTATTCCTTCCGTTCCCAGATAGTTCCAGCTGTTGCCTGTCCATTGTAATACAGTGGCAAAACCGTTCAGTCTTAAATCTACATAGGTAACATAGGTGTTACCATTTCGGTCAATGTCTATACTTTGATATCTTGCTTTCCCCTGCGAAATGCCTGCACTGCCGATTAAAAACCATGCATTCCCGTTCCATATTTTCACTGCTGTTTTTTCTCCGAATCCACTGTCACTGTATGCGATGATAATTTGACCGGCATTATCAATTTTCATGCTTGTATATTTTGCGGTACTTCCTGAAAATCCTGCATACCCTACAATCGCCCAATTGCTTCCGTTCCATTTCATCACAGTGAGCTTGTTGGCATGGGTGCTGTCGGAATATACAACTACCGGATTACCTGTTGAGTCGATTGCCAGTCGCTGATACGATGCACCACCTGCTGAGCATCCTCCGGTGCCCACCTGCGCCCAGCCGGAGCCATTCCACTGCATCACTGAAGTTTTATATCCGTAGGCTGAGTCGCTATAGGCCACGAATAGGTTTCCAATGCTGTCGATGGCTAAAGATTGATAAGAAGACGTACCAGCGGAAATTCCGGCATTGCCCATGTAATTCCAGGTAGATCCATCCCAACGCAGTACAGACGTCTTTCCAGATGAGCTATAGTCCTTGTATGCTACAATCGGAAAACCCATGTCATCCAGCAAAAGGTCATTGAACTCTGATTTACCTGCAGATATTCCCGGGTTGCCTACTATATTCCAGTTGTTCCCATCCCAATGCATCACTGTCGTTTTGAAGCTATAGTCCCAATCGGTGAAGGCAACATAAGGATGCCCCAATGAATCCAGTACCATGCTGATGAAATCTGCATTTACAGTGGAGAAACCACGATTGCCGATCGTCTGCCATTTAGAGCCATCCCAGCGCCTGACAGTGATTCTATTGCTGCTGAACGCATCATTAATAGCAATCACCGGATAACCGGATGTATCAATCTTTACTGCACTGAAATTGACAGGACCTTCCGATGGTAAATTGGAGTCATCAGGTCCCATAGGTTGCCAGGATTGACCAAGGGAAATGCTGAAAAACAGACAGGTAATAAGGGAGAGGAGGGGAGTTTTGCTAAACGACATTCCGGAAGGGCTATTTTTTGATGCCTAAACCAGGGACGGAATGTGAACCGGGCAGGTTGCATGTCAGGGATAAATTCCTGAAGAATTTAAAATCTCCGGTCAGTTTGCTGGCCATTGACAACGTCGTTGAAATCACCCCAACGGGAACACTGGAGTATTCAAAGCTGGGATGTCTTCAAGTGTAATTGATTGTACGCTAAAACCCGGAAGGCTAATCGTGCAGCACTTTGAAATTTTGGAAGTTAAAATTCCTGTCGAGAAACAGAATCAGTTCGGTTACCTTTTTGTTTTCAGGTTGATCAAATTCATGAGGACAATGGTAGGAGTAGAAGCGATATTGATCTTTTGTTCTGATCTCAAAACTGTATATCGTCCCGTCGAAAATCGGATCTTCAAAATCTTTTATACTCTTTTGGTTTGGTAATGTAAGCGCCCCGGAATTCATAATGCTATCGATAATATGCTCTATTGGAATTTTTGGTTTTAAGATGTAAATGGTAGCACTGTCAATATAGGGGACGGAAGATTTATCATCTTCTATTACTTTGCTTATGTAAAATTGATATTCAAAGGCCATCCATGTGCTGTCTTTTTTCGTAATGCAGAACATCCTTCGTTCGTCAAGTACATGTGTTTCCTCGAACATTTTAAACTCAAAATCGCCCGGTTGGGAAATTGCATTTACAACCGGGAGTTGGTGTATGAATGATTGAAACCAAACCAATTGGTTAGTTGAGTCGAGGATGTTGATTTGGAATTCAGGGTTCGAATTGATTTTACCAGATGTACAGGATTCAATCAAAACAATAAGGATGACCGGAATATATCGTTGAATGCTGTTCATCAGGGTAGATTTGAATGCTGATATCAATTAACTGACATGAATTCCGGATGGCTTCCCATTCAAGTCCAATATAACGTATTTTAGATCACTTGTTGGTGCAATGGATTGGTGTAGGATTGAGCAATTTGCTCTGGTCAGGATGGTAGTTGTGATGCTTAAGTACGAATTTAATAAATTCATTTTATCTTGAACGATATAATACATCGAGCCGGATACTTATAACCGGCTCAATGGAAATGTAACGATATGGGATTATACGATATTGTATTTACATCATCAATAGTTTATCCAGCTTCTCCAGCGTCATTGTATATCCGGCTTTGAATCCTTCCATCAGACTTTCCATCCGTTCGAACGACTCATTGTAAATCCGGATGCGAACTGTTGTAATTCCGTTTTCTTCGGAGAAGTTAAAGTCCCATTCTGAGCCATGCGCGTCTGGGTTTTCATCTTTGTCTGAAAAAACGTTGAACATTCTAAAGTGGGAGCGGGGAGTGATGGAGAGATAAGTTTGCAACGCCCATCTTTGATTGCCATCTGGACCTACCATGGCATAAAACCGTTTGCCGCCTTCACGGAAGTCCATATACCTGGTTCGTGCGATGAACGGGTCCGGCGCACCCCATTGGTCAAGGTATTCCTGTTTGGTGAAGGCGTCCCATACCAGTTCAAGTGCGGCGTCGAATTCGCGGGTGATCAATACCAGTTTGTTTGGTTTGTCGACTGTGAAGTCGAAGAAGAGGTCCTTGTTCATTTTTTATTTTTTTTCATGTTTTTTAAAACAGTATCGAGCTTGTTGAACTGCTGTTCCCAGACTCTGCGGAACTGCTCCAGCCATTCGTCAATTTCCTGCATGCGTTGCACTTCAAGCGAATAGTAGATCTCCCTGCCCAGCTGCTCCTGTTTTATCAGTTCGCATTCGGTCAGGATTTTAAGATGATTCGACACACCCTGACGGGTGATGTCGAAATATTCTGCCAGCGCATTGGGTGTCATGGAACCCAGCAACAGCAGACTTAGGATGCCCCGGCGGGTGGGGTCGGCAATGGCCTGATAGATATCTCTTCTCATTATGCAAGTAATCGTTTGCAAATATATGTGCAAATGATCGTTTGCGCAAATATATTTTTAGTAAATATTTTCAATTTCCCCAATTTGTTGGATTGTTCCGGATATAATTTGTGATGTTATTAAATTCATTTTCATCGCGAATAATCCGGTCATGAAAGCGTGATTGCCATGAAAAATCATATCCCAACCGATGCGCATATTTGGATACAGCCGATTTATACGAACGAACGATCGCGGAAATGGATCCGGGTTTGGGCGAAATCCCCGAATGATGATTCCCCTGTGGGGACGTTGCATGCAACGTCCCCACAGGGGAATCAGGTAAAATGATGATACCATGAATATGATCCGGCATTACCACCATTTCGCCCAATTGAACTCCGTTTTTTTCATGGTTTTCGATTTCATTCCATAAAACATGAGCGATGGCACCAATTGGTGAATAATTCATGCATCCGTTTTCAATTTCCCCGAAATAACGGAATCGATTCTTGGTTACTATGGTAATAAAATACGCACCGGCAGTCCGGTAATCCCAATTCGGCAAACGCGCCGATTCGTTTCGGTATTTATTTCTGAACAATGACATCCGAAAATTTTAATTGCAAAAATATCAATTGTCATTCCGGATACGTGCTTGTGAAACGTTTGTATCCGTTTAAAAGCGGTTCTTACCCGTTGGGAAGTTTTATCTAATTTCCCAACGGATAAGAACTGGTAAATTTATTCCTTGATTATCTGGAGCGCCCGCTTCCGGTCCTGATCGATGCGGAAGAAATAAGCCCCTGCTGCCAGGTTGCTGATGTCAATGAGGAGATTTTCTTCATTGATTTGTCCTGAGAGTACCTGCTTCCCCGATTGATCGGATAGGGTATAGGTGGTTCCGATTTTACTTTTATCCGATACGATGGATATTTTATCCGTGGTGGGGTTCGGAAAGATTGTGATACCTGCCAGAGAAGGGGTTTCGTCAATCCCGGTGCTGCTTTGTACAATGATCTGCCCTTTCATGCCCATGGAAGCATGCGGCTGGCAAACAAAGTAATGGGTTCCAACACCTAATTGTACGGGTAATACAGTGCCTCCTCCAAATAATGTTTGGAAGCCGCCTGTTAACATCGTCGTTCCGTTTGCATTCCAGGTGGTCTGACTTACTTCAGTGGCATTGTGCGCACCTCCAAGAGAAAACACAACAGTGTCGCCTTGTGTAATGGTAATGCTGGATGGACTAAAGGAGAATCCTGAGTTGATAATGGTCCATGTGGTTCCGAACCCGGTAAGGCTTGTAAGAAGCAGGCTTAGTGTGAGTAGAGATTTTGATTTCATGCTTTTTTTGTTTTTGGGATGAGTTAAATTGTCGTTGCGTGTATGGAGATAGTTGAATGAGTAAGCAGAAATTTTGCGGATTCAGGAAGATGTAATTTGTTACAAATTATTGTGGACGGGGGCATTGCCAAATGGAGCAGATCACTTATGATGGAGCTGAGTAGACGCCATGACAAATATATCAAACAATGTTCATTTGTAATTGAATATTGTTTTTCTTACGCTGATCTGACATTAGAGGATGAGAAATCATCCATCCTCATTAAATGGAGAATGGGGATAAAATGAATACTTAGCTCTAAAAGATCTCAGATTGCTGGTAATCGTTACGAAAATTGCTTTTTTCTATGATAGTCTTGTTGTTAGTCTGGTAGTCTGGAAAAGTTTAGCTGTTTCTGCCAGATTCTTAAATTGGTAATGGGATATTTATCTTTTATGTAGGTACAATACGATTGAAGTATAGGCTGGAACTGGTTTCCGGAAGAAGGAGAAGCAGCTTTGATTGACTATTTAGCCGGTTGTTGAATGATTACCAAGTATTATTTTAAGCAATGATCCTGAACTAATCCGTGTATTTCCGGATGGCTGAGGCTGAAGGCACTTTCTGGGTTTTATTTTGAAGCATATAATTCCTTTATATGCCTAATATGATTGGCAATCATTTTTACCAGTACATTTTTGTCAACATCTGCTAGTGTTTTTATATGGATACAGCCTTTATCCGTTTTGTGTTTCCCGAAATTCTTCAGCAGTTCTTCCCGGTCTTTGAAGCTGCCCGAAAGATATAGGGCAATAGAGGATGCCCGAGGTGAAAAAGCGAAATTCGGACTATCGCCTTCACGCCCGCTTTCGTATTTATAGTGATGACTTCCGAAACCAATGATGGAGGGCCCCCACATTTTGGGTTCAGTGTTGGTTTGCTTCCTGACGATTGCAATGAGCTCGTTGCAATCGTTTCGCTTCGTTTCGTCTTTTACAGCATTGATAAAATTAGTTACACTCAACGCTGTTTCGGTAGTTTTGTTTTTAGCCATTATTTTCAAACTTGTTGTGTTACTTTTTGCAGTTTAAATAGAATACCTTGAGTGCAGTGTGATTATTTTTGCACTTTTATTAAATTCAATAATCGCTCAAGCCGGTTAAAATTTTCTTCATTCTTCGGAATTACGAATATCTTCATTTTTTCACACTCTGCAATGGTTTTAAAGTGCATGATAAATGAAATTCGGGAAGAATCCGGTCCTGTTTTCTCAAATGTAATGGTCATGTCGAACAAGGGCTGCGTTTGCCTCGTCCAGGAGACAAGATTTTGGGGCTCAACAGCAGTAAATATTGCAGCATTCTCATAATTGCCTTTTTCCGGACCATGCATCGTTAACTTCCAGTTACCTCCGGGACGCAAATCAAATTCATGTATGGTATTGGTAAATCCTTCAGGTCCCCACCATTCTTTCAGATAGAGTGGGTTTGCAAAAGCCTGATAAAGGAGTTCAACAGGTACGTGTAGTTCTCTGTTACTGTTAATCTGATTGGGGGTGGTAGTGCTCATGGATTATAGCTTTCGGGTTTTGAACTGCTTTTTCTTTAGCTGTTGTAAATGCGCTCCGTCACGACCGGTTTCCCGATTGCAGAAGGTGCTTTTGGTTGGGCAAGGATCTCGGTATGAAGTTACGGCCTTCTTTTCTGTTTAGCACTCATGTATTGGGTGCACAATCTGGCTTCTTGTGAATCGGGTTGATTTCATCGGGAGAATAAAGTTAAGTTTTTTTAACCAGCCCGGGTTTAGTAGAGGTTTAAAGATCGGTTCGTAAACATTGAACAAACCGAAGAACAATAGTCCCCGGATCCTTTTCTGGCTTTCATCTTCAGGATGGCCATGCAACATACTGAATACTGCAAATTTTCTTGAACGATAAATCTAGCTAACAGGAATCTCATCATGAACAGGCACATTCAAGAACTGAGACAATTTGCCGGCGTCAATTCGGATTGATAGGAGATCACCGTGCGTGAAAATATTTTCGCGGTGACCATTCGCTAATAATATGTTGAGTTGAAACACTATATATGAGGGATTTCTTTCGCCAGGAGGATGAAAGTGAGTACTTCCTCTGCTCCGTAACAGCTGTATTCCGATTATTTCACTTAATGCGTTAGCATCTGGAATTTCTTGTATGGATGCTGCTAGTTGTTTCTGATGGTTAAAATAAAATCTATCTAAATTTTTGTCGAAGACTATTCTCTCTTGTGGAGATTTAGCTATCCGATAAAATACTACGCCTAGGAAAATTACAGAAAGAATTGGTAATATTTTCGAAGATTTATTGGTAGAAAAGACAAGGATTGTCAGAAAAAGAAAACTTAATGCGAAGAATACAATGGCAATCCGAAAGAATAGTCTGCTTCTTGTTTTTGTTGATTGCCAGATAAATTGCTTTTCTGTGGAAGCTATGATTTCGTGACTCTTAAAGCTCGACCAGTTGGAGGTGTCAATGGGTTCTGTTTCAAACATGGTTTGCAAAATTTCGGTTTGGGACTTTGTATACGTCTTCCGGCATTCTGGTTCAGGAAGTTCCGATAGCTATCGGATTCGCAGCGTAAAGTTTCTTATTGTAACTATTGTTCATTGGAAATGAAAGCATCAATTAAGCTTTCGGTTTATAGATCATCACAGATCCCGATACCTTGTCGTGTAAGGCTCGCTTATGTTTATCGGAAGTGACAGTAAAGAAAGAGATAATACCGAGCAGGAGTTTAACGATAAAGCGGAGATAGCTTTGAAATAGATTGATTTTTTGTGCAGGATCCGAAAACCGGCGTACACGGATGCCGGCAATAAAATTACCTGCCGTACACCCGAAAACCATGCAGAGTGGTTCGTAAACGAAGAACAAACCGAAGAGCAATAATCCCCGGATCCCATTCAGGCTTTCATCCTCCGGATTACCAAGCAGCATACTGAATACAGCCATGCAGATGATGATAAAGACCTGATCCACAAACAGCGATTGGAAGCGTTTGACGAGGGTAGGGTAGGTTATTGAAATATTTGTTTCCATAAGCTGGTTAAAGTTAAGGTTTATCCCATTGTTAACAAGTCCGGATTTTAGGGAGGGTTACATTTCGCGTTTTACAGGCTTGTTGACAATAAAGGCGATGCTGCGACCAGGACTGTAGCTTCCATTTTCAATTTCATCTTTGAGCTGAAATAGATTTGCTTCATAATCCACCTCAAATTTAAGCGCATTTTGTGTGTATCGTTTTGTTTTTCGACAACACAAATAGGCTTCAAATAATTGTTCAACATCAATTTCCCTTAACTGCTCCTGATTTGTATCTGTATGAAATAATGATAGTTGCATAATTTCTAAAATAAAACCCCCGAATTTTTAGGCTCGGGGGTTGATTTTTAATTGAAGAAGCCCGAACCGCACGCACATAGTTTGTGTTGTTCTTATTGTTGTTGTTGGCATTCCCATTGTTGAAGTTGAAGTTCCACGCGTTGTTGTTGTCGTTCTACGTACTACTCCAATAGTTGGCCGAAATTGCAAATGAGTTTTGTATTAACGAGTATTCTTGCGAGTACCTGTCCATTTGCCCTTTTTCAATTTAATCTGCTCGCCTTGAACTGCCTTAACAGTAAAAGTTCCGGCTATACAGCCTGGCTATTCCGCCAAGCGGTAATTTGTTTACCAATCCTATCCATCATCTCACTCAATTCAGCATGTTTTTTAAGCGGCAGTAACTTCATATTGGCACAAAGCCTCAATTCTAATTTTACTAACTCAAAATCATCTAAAAACGCTTCCAGATAGGGTGTTTTTTCTTTCGATTTATTGGCTCTATAAATACTTCTTACCAAGTTTATTCCATCCCGTTTTAAATCTTGACCAAGTGTAAATTTATACTCACGTGGAAAATCTTTGGTGTAATCAAAAATCTTTAAAATGAGTTGATACACATCTTTGAAAACCGGTAAATCATAATACAAAGCCATAAATTTTAAAATTCGACCGCTTCGCGGTATTAAATGGTTAAATAGCTGAATAGTTAAAAAGCCCGAACCGCACGCACATAGAATGTGCTGGCCTTATTGAGGCTGGTGGGAAGCCCATCGCCGAAGGCGAAGTACCACGCGTAGTAGTTGCCGAACTCCGTACTACTCCAATAGTTGGCCGAAAATGGTAAAACTGTTGCACCACCAATTGTTGATAAGGATTTATTTACATTAAAGCGGTTATGCCAAAGTAGGCTTAGTTCATCAATTGATGGCAGATACCAGTCATTTTGTCCACCATTGGTTGAATTTAAACAAAGAGCGGCTGCACTGCTTGTATGGCCAGCTTGCCCCACTATTGCAGTGCTATTACTTAATCCGTCCCAGCTACTTTGAGCAGGTGTTCCAATCAACGTAGTCGTCACATTGCTCCATTTTTGAGAGTTGCTTAAATCCGTCTTATCAACTATTAAACCATGCTCTATACCTTGTGGATCTTTCCATAAATGAAAAATTACACCACCTCCAAACTCTTCCCCGATATAATGTGTAAAATTTCCACCACCAGATGCTGTTCCGGCATTCGCTGCATACAAGGCATACGGCACACTCAACAATTGGCTTGTACCTGTAATAGTGTAACTAGTTCCACCGGTTGGGTCGGTTTCCGTTTTAATAAAATACTGCCCGCTTGCCCAATTGATGTTGGCAAAATTGCCCGATACGGCTGTACCTCCGCCAATTTCCAAGGTGGCGAGGCCATTTGCATTGGTTGTTGGGTTTTGTGTCTCCACATAAACAGCTGTTCCCGTTGCTGAGGTCTGCAAAATACTTATCCTCATTCCAACAGCAGAGTTGGTGACAAGTGCATTTGAACTATTTCTGATAACTGCTTGATAGCTCATTTTGTTTGGTGCTTGAGCAAACACGTTGGCAGTCATTAAGATTACTGCAAAAAGGGTAATGATTCTTTTCATTGTTTGTTAGTTTTTGGTGATTTTGAATGATTGAACTTTTTTGTTTTCTTGGTTTACAATATTTATGAAATAAGTAGCTGTTGGCAAACTATTCAAGGATATTTGTGTTTGCTCCGCTGTTACTTGTCCATTGCCTAATTGTTTACCCTGCATGTCAAATAATTGATACCACAATTTTTCGTTATTGTAATCGCTTATTTGCAAGGTTAAATTTTCCGTTGTCGGGTTAGGAAATGCAGTAAGTGAAATATTTAGCTCTGTTTCTTTAATACCAACTGTGAAAATTTCGTAGGCATGTTGCACTCCCTGAGCTACACTTCCATTACTTCCTGTGTTGGTTGTGTATACTGCCTGTCCGATACTGTAAGCAACTGCTCCACCGCTACCTGTGGCGTTACCACCCGAGGAATTGGCAGTCTCTTGAGCTTGTGCAAAGTTCCCCAATAGAATTCCTGATATGAGGAGAACAATGAGTTTTGATTTGTTTTTTGTCATATTGTTTTGTTATTTAATTATTCCTACTCGTTTGGCTTTTCGGAAATCGCCCCCTTCAAAGGTATGATTTTGCTGTTAACTCGTCACACCAATGAACGCTAACGGTTTCGTGGGGTTGCGATGGCGGGGTGTTTTAACACTAAACTTTATTAGATGCACAAAGCTTGAATTGTGCACTTCACTGTCATAGAAGCACGAAAGCCCCGCTTTTGCAAAACGGCTGTTAGCGGTTGTTTTTATTGTATCTCGAAGTGGTTTAACCATTCCTTTGTCGTGCTAAAATTTCCTTGTTTGTCTTTATTAATAAAAATAGCCTTTTCTTTTCTGTCGATTAGTAATGTGTCAGGAATAAAATCATTGTCATATGGCTTTTTTGAAAAAATAATCGTGTCGCCTTGAAATTTATATTTTCCGTGAAATACTTCTTGAAATCCGAATATTCCAGAAACTTGATTTTCACAACTTCCATTTTCTCTAAACACTAGAGTGTAGTAGAATTGGTCATCCTTTAATGTTGCTGTCAAAATTCTCTTTGATTTTAGAAGGTCAGACTGTAAAATGTTGTTCATTACAATTGCCAATATAACAAGTCCGTGAAAAATAACTTTGATTTTATTTTGTTTAAAACCTCTCTTTGTCAATGAAATAATGGTGTCACCAAATGAAACAAGATAAAGAATGATTATAGGAATTATTATCAGTCCGTAAGACAGAAGGTAAATAAACATTCCTCCGAAATAGTCGGTCACCATCCAGGCAAGTATTCCTAAAGTCGAAATGACTGCAATTAAGTTGTATATCTTTTGTCTATTCATTTAATGTCGGTCTTTGGTGTTGGTCGTAAAATAACCGCTAACGGTTTTAGGGCTTTGCGTTGGTGGGTTTTTGAAACCGTAAACTGTCTACTAGCACCAAAGTTTATTAATTGCTCAAATGTTTCTAGTCGTACTGTCCGCCCACTAACGCAAAACCCGTGTTGCACTAAACCCCGCATTCGCGGGGTAGCTTGTAATAACCAGGACTGAATAGTTTCCGGATGTTTCATCGTAGAAGAGTCGCTAAACATTCTATATATGAAAACATCAACAAGAGAACAGGGATCCATGACCCTGGTTAAACAAGCATGTGTAAAAGTAGCAGGATTTGAGGATTTTCACAAGCGCCTGAGCAGAAAAATTCGAGTGGCGGGTAAGAGCGACAGTACTTTGTCAAACTACATGCGCCATCTGGCGGCAATGGCCCTTCATTTCGAGTGTATGCCCACGGAGCTGGATATGGAGCAGATTGAGGAGTATCTGGATCTGATGCTGGAGCAGCACGATACACCCTCGGAGTCGTACTTTAAGTTTGTGGTGTATAGTCTTCGGTTTGCTTTTAAGGCAGAGGGGCTGGATTATAAACGGATATCACTTCCGGCCATCAAGAAGGAGAAGAAGCTTCCGGTTATTTTGAGCCGTGATGAGATGCGCAAATTGCTACGTGTTCCGGTACTGTTGAAGCATCGGGTGCTATTGGGGTTGTTATACGGTTGCGGATTGCGGTGTATGGAAGTGCGAAGCATTAAACTCTCAGATATTGATTTTGATCGCCGGCAATTACACATCCGCCAGAGTAAGGGTAAGAAAGACCGGTATGTTCCCTTGAATGACATGTTATGCCGTGGATTACGTGCATACATTGAGGCAGAGTCTCCCTCGGTTTATCTGTTCAATGGAAAACCGGATGGACGAGCCGGTGGCGATTTCGATAGTCGTTATTCTCAACGCGGTGTGCAATGGGTGGTGCAGCAGGCGTGTAAAGCAGCTGGAGTGAGTAAGGACGTGTCGGTGCATACGCTTCGACATACGTATGCTACGCATTTGCTCGAGGATGGACTGGATATCGTTTCCATCAAAGAACTACTCGGTCATGAACGCATCGAGACGACGATGATCTATCTTCACGTAGCTAAGAATGGAAGAAAAGCACCGTTCTCGCCACTGGATACACTTTATGCGGTGAAGGCTTGAAGCCAGCCTGTGAGGTAGCGCAGGTAATCAATCAGGAATGGGATAGTATCAACAGCAGCGAAGTGTTGAACGTTTGGCAAAAGCGGACACTTCGCCTGCTGCGTGATTGCCGTACTTCTGCCATGGGCGGACACGTAGACCGTTGTCCTGATTGTTCGTACACGCGCATCAGTTATAATAGTTGTCGTAATCGTCATTGCCCGAAGTGTCAGGTGATGGCGAAGGAAGACTGGGTGCAGGCCCGGAAGGAGGAGCTATTGCCTGTTCCGTACTTCCATGTGGTGTTTACACTGCCGGAACAGATCAATCGCCTTTGCCTGTTTGCTCCCGCAAAAGTGTATGATGCGCTTTTTGCTACAGCCTGGAGTGCCATCTATGACTTTGCCCGTGACCCCAAACATCTCGCCGCTCAAACTGGCATGATCGCTGTGCTGCACACCTGGGGACAAAACCTGAGTCTACATCCGCATCTTCATTGCATCGTACCGGGTGGTGGCCTTAACGCCTCAGGTAAGTGGAAAACGGCGCGATCAAATGGGAAGTATCTGTTTCCGGTGAGAGCACTCAGTAAGGTTTTCCGGGCCAGAATGGTTGCCATGTTACGCAAGCATTTTCCCATTGAAGAAAAGGCCTTCTTCGAAGGACTCTTTAAAACCGAATGGGTCGTTTATGCTAAACGCCCCTTCGGTGGTCCGCAGCAGGTGATCGATTATCTGGGACACTATACCCACAAGATCGCTATCAGCAATCATCGATTAACAACTGTCACTAGTGAACAGGTGAGTTTCCGGTATAAAAATTATCGCAACGGACAACAGGGTGAACTCTCACTCACGCCGATAGAGTTCATTCGTCGGTTTGCACAGCACATATTACCCAAAGGATTCGTGCGCATCCGGCATTATGGCATTCTGTCCTCGCGTACCAAAGCGAAAGCCATTCCTGCCATTCATCTCCAATTGGTCAATAAAATCATAACCTTGGATAAACAACAACGGCGCAAAGCACCTCCGGTACTTTGCCCATGCTGTAAAAAAGCTACGCTTCAAACTATCATGCGATTTGACCATCGTGGGCCGCCTGCTACTTATTCAGAAATCAAACCCAATAAAAATGCTGCTTAAAAAAAAGACCTGCTATGTGGGCTGAAGTTGTATTGCCCTCACGTCATAATTTCCGGCTAAATGCACCAGACCTGATCATCGAAAGAAACAAATGACCAGCTTTTCTGCAAAAACTTTCTGAATACTCCTGAGCTTCTTGCTCCAATTAAACGTCCAAGTCGTATTCATTCCCCATAAAGCGGTCCCGCGAAAGCAGGCTTCCGTGCAACAGGGGTTTCATTGTTCGGTCTGCGACCGCAACGAAACCTTAGTTGTTATGTGCCGTTCTTCTATTCTTCGTCCTCGTCCGTGTCCTCATAGTTAAACTCAACTTTGCTTTGAATTACTACTTCGTCAAGGATTTTGTTTAGATAACCTTGTTTCACAGCATCGTTAAATCTGTCGTTGAGGGTCGGAATATTTATCACTTCTTCAATGCAGTCCATATAGGTGTCAACTATGGCTTTTATTGAATATGTCTTGCTTGCATTGTCCCTGATTTTCTTTAATAGGTCTTCTGTCGGTTCGGTTGATTTAATTACAAAAGTGATTGGATACTTCTGTATTTTGTCAATGTCGAGAAAGTATTTTTTGAAGTCCAAAGTTTCTGTTACTTGAAAAAATCGCCCAAGCGGTTTCATTACAAAGTCAATACCTCCGTCATTTGCGTTTGTCCTACCTGTTTTGTAAAGTTTCAAATTCTCTTTGTTTAGTTTTTCAAGTTCGTAGCCCCAAAATATTTGCTGGTCGTGATAGAAATACTTGAGAATGGAATAACTAACGATTTCAAAGAGCCTTGCATCTACATTTGGTGCAAGCAAACCAATTACAAACTCCTCAATTTTTTTCGGGGTAGTCTTGCCAATTTCTTGCAACTCCTCACAAGATTTCACAAAGCGTTGAAAAGCATCTTGCTTTGTCTTGGAATATTCGTCAATAATTTCAATGATAGCCTTTGCGATATTGAAGTTGGCTTTGCCAACTTTTATTTTCAAAAGGTTTTCATTTATCCAATAACGATTTGTCTCGTGGTTGCGAAGAATTGGAATAAACTCTGAACTTGGAAAATATTTCTGAAATTCCGAGTTCATTCTGTTGTTCAATGCGTGATTTTGAAGTTTGCTCCCAAAAGGTAATTCTCTTTGGCGTTTGAAAAGTTTTACAAACGCTGCTCCTTCGTATTTTGAATAATCACCTTTTTGGTCAAAGCCATTGGCGATATAATCTTCTATGATAACATAGATAGCGTAAAGGTTTGCGAAACTTGAACGAGATTTTGAACCCTTATTTGCAGAACGGGTTTTCTCGTTTATGTATTGAACTAGTTGGCTCTTATCGAAAATATCGTCAGCATTTTTGCCAAAGTGTTTTTCTAAAACCGATTTAATGTTTGCTGTGAATATATTTTCCATTTGGCTCTTCAAATAATTTTAAGGTGTTGGCGGTAGCCAACTTTTCTGTTTCAAATGTGCGGATTTCCTTTTGTAGTTTTTCGCCTTTAAACTCTTTGGCTAATTGTAATCTCCGCAAACCGATTTTTACATATTCGTCTTGAAGTTCTATTCCAATGGAATTTCTGCCAAGTTCTTTTGCTACAAAGCAAGTAGTAAATGTTCCCGAAAATGGGTCCATAACTAAATCACCTTCGTTTGAACTTGCTTTGATAATTCTTTCAAGTAAAGCGATTGGTTTCTGTGTCGGGTGATTTTCGTATTCGTCCATTCGATAACGAACCCTTGCAAATTCCCAAACATTGCCAGGAACTTTCTCTGAACTATAAACTGTCGGAACAGCTTTGCGATAGTCAATAAGTTTACGTTTTGCCCCTGTTTTTGCTTCGACTAAAATGTCGTTTGTGTTAAAAGTGTAGTTGTTTTTGTCTTTTACACAAAACAAAATCGGCTCATACATTGAACCATAGTATTTTTTGGCTTGAACACCTGAACTGTCGTAATACCAAACAAGACGAGAAAGTATGTTTAACTTTTTGCGAAGATAAATGTCAAAAAACGGCATAAACTGTGTCGCTGTCATTACATAAAAACTACCGTTTGGTTTAAGTTTTTGAATACACAAGTCAAGCCACTCGTAGCACCATTCAAGGTATGCTTCTTCGGTTTTCCATTTTTCAATGTGTCCGTTGAAGTTCTTACCAATGTTATATGGTGGGTCGGCAAAAATTAAGTCCACCGAGTTATCTGGTAGCGTTTTCAATGCTTCCAAAGCGTCTCCGTGAATAATTTTATGTTGTTCGTTACCTAATATTTCCATTTTCAAATTCATTTAAAAGTCGTTTCAAATTTAGTCAAAAAAACAGGTCGTCCGTTTAAAAGCTGTCTGTTTTAGTTCACAGTTATTTCGTTGTAGCACTGTCTTTTAGAATGGCACATAACGGCAGTTCGTGCAAAAACAAATTTAATAATTCGCTTTTAACCTATTACGCTCCATGATGGCCTATAGTATGAGAATAATTCGTTGATTGTAATGCGCTTAATAGTGCGCCATAAAGCTAAAAGCGATAAAAAACACCTCTCCAGGCGTGTTTTTAGCCCTGTAAAGCCTAAAATTCCTACGGCCCGGACAAAGTTGTACACCAGGAAGATTATCCCGAACTCTCCATTGTTCTTTTTTAGTCCCTTTAGCAGGATGTGGTCGTACCCCCATTGGCGTTTGATGGTGCCGAAGGGGTGTTCGCAAAGGCACTGTCTTTTTTGATAAAGCTCTTTTTCTCGAAGTAGTCGCTTGTTATTGGCTTCTACGGCTTCTGCATTCTCGCTGCGTTCAATGATTCTTCCGTTGGGGTTGGTGGTGCATTCGCTCCTTACCGGACATGTTTTACAGGCCGGTGTCTTATAATGCCTGACCTGCGTTTCGCTAGTCTTCCGGTATTTCTTGGTGTACCATTTGCCGGTGGTCTTCATCACATTGCCAGCCGGACAGAGATATTGATCTTTCTTTGGATGGTAGATGAATCGTTCGCCATAATAGGGTGCAGTGGGCACCGGATTGCTCCGGTTTACTTCCTGAAAGGCCACGAAAGTTATGATGCCATTCGACATGCATTGCTGTAACTGTTCACCATTGTGATAACCTTTATCCGCCAGTGCACTTAATCGTTCTTTATTGCAAATCTTTTTTACTTCCATGGCTACCGGAAACAATGCTTTGCGATCATTGGTATTAGTGGTTTCGTAATGGACGATTAATTTGTTCTTCTCATCAACAGCCGTCTGAACGTTGTAAGCAACTTCGATTACACTTCCATGTAATATCATTGTTCTGGAATCCGGGTCGGTGGTGGATATTTGTCCGTCGCCCTGTTCATCGAGTTGTTTCTGGAGCTGGTCGTACTTCAATCCTCGCTCAGCTTGTATTAAAATCTTCTCCGCTAGATTTTCCGTTTGTTCTGCATCGGCCTGATCCATTTCATTGAAGTAATCAATTATCTTATCGCTGACGTGATCCAGTTGCCGATCGATCTTTGCCTGATTATAGTTGTTCTTTTTAGAGTTAACCGCCCGGAACTTCGATGAGTCGATGCCGATCAGGTCACCATCAATGATGTTCCATGACCTGCAGCATTGAACGAAATGACGGAATAAATTACGGAATGCTTCCGGATTCTCACTTCTGAATCCGGCTATAGTGCGAAAGCAAGGTTGTAAACCTTTCAACAACCAGATCAGTTCAATGTTCCGCTTGCATTCCCGCTCTAATAAACGTGAAGTGCGAATACGATTCAAATAGCCATAAAGATATAGCTTCAATAAATCAGCAGGATCATATCCGGGTCTTCCATCTTCCGACTTCACCATTTTCTTAAAGCCTAGTTTCGTTAGATCAAGTCCCTTTATAAAAAGATCTACCAAACGTACAGGATTATTTTCATTAATGCTTTCCTCTAATGTAGCCGGAAAAAGCACTGTCTGATCACGATCAAATCCGGTAATGTATCCCATGCTGTTTAAAATTGATTACAATGGAAAGATATATTCAGATTGAATTATCTGCAAGTAAAATAGAGTTAAGTTATGAGTGGTTTTTGCACAGTCTGACGGTTCGGGGGTTAAAGAAGTGGCGGTTTAGAAGCACAAACTGTCCGCAACCAAAAAAGTTTATAGAAACCACAAATGTTTGATTAACCAATGAACCCGCCATTTCTTTTAACCCCATGTTATCAGCTGCCCTTCTGTCTGTCCGAAGCGGTGTCAGTTGAGTTTTGCAGTGTCTTATGGCTGAGAACAGGTGCGGTTGCTTGCACTCTCTTTTGCTTTTGCTGCGTTTGCCTGTGAGGGGTGGCAAAAGCAAATGTGAGTGCAAATGCGGTGGCTTTATTGGGTGTGTCATTGCAATTATTGGCTTCATTGTCTGCTTATAATTTTACTCTCAAATTTCATTAAATTCAAACTTGTTAAAATTACTATTAATGTTACTCCAACGTCTGCTGCAATAGCAAAAACTAAATTACTATAACCAATGGCGGCTAATGTGATGAATAGAATTTTTACGGTGATTGCTCCGATGGTGTTGAATTTTATTCTGCGTAAAGTTTTTTGTGAAAGCCGAATTAAAAACGGTATGAGTGAAAGTTTGTCGTTCATCAAAGCAATGTTTGCAGTTTCTATTGCCGTGTCGCTTCCTGCTGCTCCCATTGCTATGCCTACGGTGCTTTCTGCTAACGCTGGTGCATCGTTGATGCCATCGCCTACCATTGCAACGAATTTATATTGCTGCAACAACTCTTTTATTTTTTCGGCTTTGTTTTCGGGAAGTAAGCCACCGAATATTTTTTTGATGCCTACTTGTTCGGCTACAAATTTTGCTGCGTTTTCGTGGTCGCCTGTGAGCATTACGGGTTCAATATTCATTGCTTCAATTTCCTTTAATGCTTCTGCACTGTCGGGTTTTATTTCGTCCATCAATCCAATAATTCCTGCTACTCCATTTCCAAAACTTACGACTACGCTTGTTTTGCCTTGTGATGAAAGTTGTTCTACAATTCGTTCTGCTTCTTTATCTACTGGCTGATGTTCTTTTATAAATTCTAACTTGCCTACATAAATTGTTTCGTCCTCACACACTAAACATTTTGCTGTTGCTCCTTTACCCATCACACTTTTGAATGCTACGGTTTTGTGTGGTTCAAATCCTTCTTGCTTGCTTGCATCTACTATGGCTTGTGCAAATGGGTGTTCGGAAAATATTTCTGCTCCTGCGGTGCAAGCCAAAAGTTCTTCTCGGCTTGTTCCATTCAAAGGAAATATATCTGACACGATTGGATTTCCGAAAGTGATGGTTCGTGTTTTGTCTAATGCAATTGCTTTAATGCTTGCCAATGCCTCAATGTATTTTCCACCTTTTACCAATGCTCCTTTTGCTGATGCGTTGCCTATGGCTGCATAGATGGCTACTGGTGTTGATATGACTAATGCACAAGGACAAGCGATAACCAACAAAGTAATTGCTTGCTGCAACCAATGGTTTACATCTAAATGCAAAATGAAAACTGGAATTGCGAAAACTAAAACTGCCATTGCAATAATGGAAGGTGTGTAATACTTTGAAAATTGCTGAATGAATTTTTGTGTTTCGGATTTGTTTGCTGATGCTTCAAAAGTGAGGCGAATGATTTTTGAGAATGTGGTATCAATAGAAAGTTTTGTTGTTTCTATTTCTATGAAACCGTTTTTGTTTAGTGTGCCTGCAAAAAGATTGTCGCCTGTGTGTTTGTCTTTTGGGATGGGTTCACCTGTAATAGCTGCTTCGTCAACTGTGGTTTCGCCTAAAATTATTTTTCCGTCAAGCGGTATCATTTCACCTGCCTTTACCTGAATAATTGTTCCCACTGAAATTTTATCAATGGGAACATTTTCATTTTGCGATTTTACAAATGCTGTCTTGGGTGCTTTGCTTACTAATTCATCTAATGCAGATTTTGAATTTTCAATTCCAATATCTTCTAAGCGTTCGCCTAAAACATATAGCACTATTACAACTGCTGCTTCGGGAAATTCTTTTAAATAAAATGCTCCGATAACTGCAATTGTCATTAGTAAATTGATGCTGCTGAATTGGAGTTTGAAGATTGCTTTTACTCCGTTCCACATTACACCGTAGCCAATTCCTAAAATGAAAATGGCGAAAACAAAAGGTGCATAAGGCATAGGTATGTGTATGCCGATGATGGATAGAATTTCTAAGGCAACTACAATTGTGATTGCGAAAAGAAGAAAGAGAAATTTTTTGTCGTGGAATGGCAGTTTCATAATTTCTGTTTTTTAATGTTCGTGTGCTTCGCCTTGGTTGGTCATTTTCGCAAGAATGAAGAAAGCTCCTTTGGTTACAATCTTTGCATCGGCTGGAATTTCTTTCAGCAAAGTAATTTCGGTGTAGCCCACATCGCTTGTTCCTTTCTTTACAGGAATTTTTTCAAAAGTCATTTCACCTTCTGTTGGTTTTTCTTTTTCTGATTCATCATGTTGGTGTCCGCTTTCATCGTGTTTGTGTTCGGCTTTTTCATCGTGGTGATGTTCGGCTTCGCTGTGTTTGTCGGTTACAATAAAAATGTAATCCTGTCCTTCGCTGCTTACGATTGCATCGTTTGGCACTGCATCCAACATGGCGTTTTGCAAACTGACTAATGCAGTGATGCTCATCCCGTCAATGAGATTTGTTTTGTCACCTTCTACCTGTGCATGTATGGCAATGGCTTTGGTGTTGGGTTCAAAGGTGTTGCTGATGCCGAAAATTTTTGCATCGTATTCTTTCCCTGCATTGTTGGTGAGTGTGAAATGGATGGTTTGTCCGACTTTTAATTTGCTCAAATCTTTTTCATACACATACAAATCCAAATGCAGTTGGCTGTTGTCCACTATTTCTGCAATGGGATTATTTGCTTCTACAAAACTTCCGATGTTGACTTTTACATCGCTTACCGAACCTGTGATTGGGCTTGTGATGCTGACAACGGATTGCATGTTGTCGGGTGAAAGTGTTGCGGTGTTGATGCCGATAAGTTCCAATTGTTTTTGCAAACTTGATTTTTTTGCTCTCAAAGTTTTGAGTTCGGCTTCGGCTTGCTGAAAAGTTTTTTGTGAAGCTGCGTTTCCTTCTTTCAAAGTTTTCTGCCGTTCAAATTCTGTTTGTGCCAAATCGGTTTTTGCTGATGTGCTTAGAAATTCTTCTTGCATGGAAATGAAAGAAGCGTTTGAAATGGTTGCCAGCACTTGTCCTTTTGAAACGGTGTTTCCGGGTTGCACCAAAATTGTTTTGACAACTCCGCCATAAGTGGCAGATGCACTGGCTTTGTTTTGGTTGGGCACTTTCAGCAGTCCGTTGGCTTTGAGTGAAGCGGTGAGTTGTTTCTTTTCCATTGTGCCTAACTGAATGCCTATTGATTTCAATTGCTCTGCTGTAAGTGTTGCAGTGGAAGCGTTCTCATGTTCGTCATGGTGTTCTTCTGCGTTTTCGGTTGCAGTGTTTTTGTTTCCACATGAATTGAGCAAAAGCGTTGTTGCGATTGCCATTATTACTATGATATATTTTTTCATTGTCTGTGAATTTTATTTGTTGATTAAGAAATTGATGTTGATGATGGACTGATTGAGTTCATTGATGCTTTGCAGATAATTTGTTTTAATGGTGGTTGCATTTTGCAAAGCGGCTGCATATTCCAAGTAATTTATTTCGCCATTGTTGAATGAAAGTGATGCCGTGCTGATAATTGTTTCAGCGTTTGGCATGGCGGTGTTCTTGTAATAATTGTATTGCAGCAAATGCTGATTGTATTCTGCAAAAGAATTTTGCAGTTGGGTTTGCAAAAGCAGTTTGCCGTTGTCGGCTTCTTTTTGCAGTGCCTGTTGTTTGAGCGAAAGCGATTTTATTTTTTGAGTGTTGCTCAAAAAAGTCAAAGGCACTGTTACACCTACATTAAAACCTGTGAAGCTTTGCGAACTGTTGTAGTAAACATCTGTTCCGTTTACATTCTGAAAACCGATGATGCTTTGGTTCATGTAACCTACTTTGAAGTCGGGGAGTGTTTGTGCTGTTTCAACTTTTTTGTTTTGCTCTGCGATAATTGCTTGCTGATACATCAATTTCAATGTTGGATTGTTTGCAATCAAAGCGGTGTCAAACGATGCAGTGAATGAAAGCGGCTGAAAACTTTTATCTGCTGCAAGTGAAAAATCATCTGTTGTATTCAGCAACATTTTCAGCGAAGCATAAGCCGAAGCGATGTCGGTTTGGTTTTGCGATAGCAACAATTGCAATTCGCCTCGTTTGGTTTCGGCTGTTGTTTTCTCCAACAAATTTGTTTCGCCTGTGGTGTAGCGAAGCGAAGCCACACTTACAAAATTGGAATACAAACTATCTAACTTTTGCAATTCGGATTTTGTTTGCTGCAAAAACAACAACTGGTAGAAATACAATTTTACTTGTGCCGTGATGTCATTTGCAGTTGCCTGTTGCGAAAGTTGTGTGCTTTGCATTTCGGCTTTATACAATTTTGATTTTGCCGAATAGTAAGTTGGAAAAGGAATGGTTTGCTGAATATTGAAACCGTTGTCTTTCTGAATGCTGTTGTATTGCCCGTATTGAAAATTGACTTCGGTTTTTGGCAATTCAAAAAAAGATTTCTTCAACGCAGTTGAAGATTGCACATTGAGTTGTTGCGATTGAATTAGCAAATTGTTTTTGAGTGCTAACGAAACTGCATCTTCCAACGAAAGTTGTTTTGGTGCTTGTGCGTTTGCATTGGTAAAACTTAAAACACTTATCAGCAAAACAATTGCTGTTTCGTTCACTTTGATTTTTGTTTTACCTGAAAACAAAATGTAGAGCAATGGCAAAACAAAAAGTGTGAGGAAGGTTGCAGTAAGCAAACCACCGATTACAACGGTTGCAAGTGGCTTCTGAACTTCTGCACCTGCACCGTGAGAAAGTGCCATAGGCAAAAATCCAAGTGATGCAACGGTTGCTGTCATCAGCACTGGTCGCAAACGAATTTTTGTTCCCTGCAATACTCTTTGTATTACATCGGTTACTCCGTCTTTTTCTAATTGGTTGAATGTGCTGACTAACACAATTCCATTGAGCACCGCCACACCAAACAAAGCAATGAAACCTACACCTGCCGAAATGCTGAAAGGCATATCACGAAGGAGCAACGCAAACACACCACCAATTGCACTCATAGGAATTGCAGTATAAATAAGTGTGGCTTGTTTAACAGAAGTGAAAGTGAAATAGAGCAACATAAAAATGAGAGCCAGTGCAACAGGCACGGCAATCATCAATCGTGCTGATGCTGCTTGCAAGTTTTCAAATGTGCCTCCGTAGGTGTAATAATATCCTTCGGGAAGTTTTACTTTCTTGTCCAACTGCTCTTGAATTTCTTTTACCACACTTGCCACATCTCTGCCTTTTACATTAAAGCCAACTACAATTCTTCGCTTGCCATCTTCACGGCTGATTTGTGCTGGTCCTAATTCCATTTTTATTTCTGCTACTTGTGAGAGTGGAATTTGTGTTCCGTTTGCGGTGGGAATATAGAGGTGGTCTAAATCGTCAATGTCGCTGCGGTGCATACTGTCTAACCGCACCACTAAATCAAAACGCCTTTCGTTTTCAAACACAACACCTGCTGTGCCACCTGCAAAAGCAGTGCTTACAATGTGATTGATGTCTTCAATGTTCAAACCATAGTTTGCAATTTGTGTTCTGTTGTAACGAATAGAAATTTGCGGAAGTCCTTCTACTCTTTCTACACTTGGTTCGGTTGCACCTTCTACTTTTTGAATGATGCCTGAAACACGGTTTGCATAATTTAGAAGTGTGTCCATGTTTTCACCGAAGATTTTTACAGCCACATCTTGACGAATGCCTGTCATCATTTCGCTGAACCGCATTTGTATGGGTTGATTTTTTTCAAAGAATACTCCAGGGATAACAGAAAGTTTTTGTTCAATCTCCTCTGCTAATTCGTCATACGATTTTTCTGTTTTCCATTCCTTTTGCGGTTTCAGAATTATCATCATGTCGGTTGCTTCGGGTGGCATGGGGTCGGTGGGAACTTCTGCCGAACCTGTTTTTCCGACAACCATTTTTACTTCATCCATTTGCTTCACAATTCTTGATGCCTGCATACTTGTTTCAATGCTTTGTGAAAGTGAAGTGCCTTGTGGTAGTATGCAGTGAAAAGCAAAATCGCCTTCCTGTAAATTGGGAATAAATTCGCCTCCCATTCGTGTGAAAAGAAAAATGCTTACAGCAAAAGCCAAAACGGTTACACCTACCACAATTGTTTTTGCATGTATGGCTTTTTGCAAAAGCGGTGTGTAAATGCGTTGGAAAAATTCCATCATTCTATCACTGATGTTTTTCTTGTGCGATGTTTTCTTGCTCAAGAAAACAGAAGAAATCATAGGAATGTAAGTGAGTGAAAGAATGAATGCACCAAGGATGGCAAACGAAACTGTTTGTGCCATTGGTCTAAACATTTTTCCTTCAATGCCAACCAAAGACAGAATTGGGAGATACACAATGAGAATAATTATTTGTCCGAAAGCTGCACTGCTCATCATGCGTTTGGCGGATTGAAAAACAGTTTCGTCCATCTGCTTTTGCGAAAGTTTGTTTCCATTTGCTTCTAAGTGGCTGAAAGAAATTCGGTGGAAAATGCTTTCTACAATTATCACAGCACCGTCCACAATCAAACCGAAATCAATTGCACCTAAACTCATGAGGTTTGCCGAAACACCAAACACATTCATCATTCCCAATGCAAACAACATGGAGAGAGGAATTGCACTTGCTACAATTAAACCTGCACGAAGGTTTCCAAGGAATAAAACCAAAACAAAAATCACAATCAATGCACCTTCAACTAAATTTTTCTCCACCGTGCCGATTGCACGATTCACTAAGTCGGTTCTATCTAAATACGGTTCAATCACTACATCATCGGGCAAAGATTTTTGAATGGTTATCATTTTTGCTTTCACACTGTTCACCACTTCGGCACTGTTTGCACCTTTCAGCATCATTACCACTCCACCTACTGCATCTACCTCACCGTTGTAAGTCAATGCTCCGTAACGCACTGCACTACCGAAACGAACTTCGGCTACATCTTTTATTAAAATAGGAATACCGTTCGGGCTGTTTTTTACCACAATGTTTTTTACATCTTCAATTGAACTAACCAAGCCAACTCCACGAATAAAATAGGCGTTTGGCTTTTTGTCAATGTATGCACCGCCTGTGTTTTCGTTATTCTTTTCCAAAGCCGAAAAAATTTCGGGAATGGAAATGTTCATCGCTAAAAGTTTGTCGGGGTTAACGGCAACTTCATATTGTTTGAGTTTGCCACCGAAAGAATTTACCTCTGCAATTCCGGGTGTGCCGTAAAGTTGTCGGGCTACAATCCAGTCCTGCATGGTTCTTAAATCCATTGCAGAATATTTTTGTTCGGCTTCTTTTTTCGGGTGAATGATGTATTGATATACTTCTCCCAAACCCGTGCTTACAGGTGCTAATTCGGGTTTGCCAATTCCCTTTGGGATTTTTTCTTCGGCTTCTTTTATTTTTTCGTTTATGAGTTGCCTTGCGAAATACACATCCACTTTGTCGCTGAACACAACGGTAACCACCGAAAGTCCGAACCGTGAAATACTTCGCAACTCTTCCAAGTCGGGAAGGTTGGCAACGCTTTGTTCAATTGGGTAAGTTACCAACTGCTCCACCTCTTGCCCTGCAAGGGTTGGGCAAAGCGTAATGATTTGCACTTGGTTGTTGGTGATGTCTGGCACTGCATCAATAGGCAGTTTGCTTGCACTCCACACTCCCCAAACAATGAGTGCAAGTGTCATCAATGCTATGATGAATTTATTTTTTATGCTGAACGCAATTATTTTGTCTAACATTATTTTAATCAGTTAAATGAATGAATACACGATTACTTGCGGTGCGTTAGCACCGTAAGTAGTTTTGTTTTGTTCCGCTTTAGCGGAACATCAGAAATTCATTAACTGATTTTTGGCGGTTGCCAAATAGACAAATACACCTCTGAATTAAACGAGGCGTTGTATATAGGGAATTTTTCTACTGAAACAGGGATGTGTAGCGATAAACTGTATGAAGCAAATGAACTGCTAAAGGTTTGTCCGCAACAAGCACACATACAAAATGGGGAGCAATTTTCGGTGTCGCTGTCGTGGTTTGTGTGGTCGGTGGTAGCGTATGTGGATTGGTCGGCACTCTGGTATTTACAGTCGTCCCTGTCGCTGCAAGGCATAACTGCCAAAGCCAACAAGTAAAAACTAAATATGAGTGTCAAAACTTTTTTCACGGGGCAAATGTAGGTAAAAATTTGTCGGTTTAGCACAAAACTGTCGGGTGGCACTGGTGCGGCTGGGCAAAATAAAATGTGCTGCAAAAGTGGGTCGGTTTGTGGGTGGCTTTGCAGCTCTTTTTATTTTGCGAAGGGTTGGCTTGTATTTTGATTTTTTGCACTGTCGGTATTGGTTAGCACTGTCGGTCGGTTAGGGTTGCTGATAACGTCAGTTCGTGCAAAAACAAATTTAATAATTCGCTTTTAACCTATTACGCTCCATGATGGCCTATAGTATGAGAATAATTCGTTGATTGTAATGCGCTTAATAGTGCGCCATAAAGCTAAAAGCGATAAAAAACACCTCTCCAGGCGTGTTTTTAGCCCTGTAAAGCCTAAAATTCCTACGGCCCGGACAAAGTTGTACACCAGGAAGATTATCCCGAACTCTCCATTGTTCTTTTTTAGTCCCTTTAGCAGGATGTGGTCGTACCCCCATTGGCGTTTGATGGTGCCGAAGGGGTGTTCGCAAAGGCACTGTCTTTTTTGATAAAGCTCTTTTTCTCGAAGTAGTCGCTTGTTATTGGCTTCTACGGCTTCTGCATTCTCGCTGCGTTCAATGATTCTTCCGTTGGGGTTGGTGGTGCATTCGCTCCTTACCGGACATGTTTTACAGGCCGGTGTCTTATAATGCCTGACCTGCGTTTCGCTAGTCTTCCGGTATTTCTTGGTGTACCATTTGCCGGTGGTCTTCATCACATTGCCAGCCGGACAGAGATATTGATCTTTCTTTGGATGGTAGATGAATCGTTCGCCATAATAGGGTGCAGTGGGCACCGGATTGCTCCGGTTTACTTCCTGAAAGGCCACGAAAGTTATGATGCCATTCGACATGCATTGCTGTAACTGTTCACCATTGTGATAACCTTTATCCGCCAGTGCACTTAATCGTTCTTTATTGCAAATCTTTTTTACTTCCATGGCTACCGGAAACAATGCTTTGCGATCATTGGTATTAGTGGTTTCGTAATGGACGATTAATTTGTTCTTCTCATCAACAGCCGTCTGAACGTTGTAAGCAACTTCGATTACACTTCCATGTAATATCATTGTTCTGGAATCCGGGTCGGTGGTGGATATTTGTCCGTCGCCCTGTTCATCGAGTTGTTTCTGGAGCTGGTCGTACTTCAATCCTCGCTCAGCTTGTATTAAAATCTTCTCCGCTAGATTTTCCGTTTGTTCTGCATCGGCCTGATCCATTTCATTGAAGTAATCAATTATCTTATCGCTGACGTGATCCAGTTGCCGATCGATCTTTGCCTGATTATAGTTGTTCTTTTTAGAGTTAACCGCCCGGAACTTCGATGAGTCGATGCCGATCAGGTCACCATCAATGATGTTCCATGACCTGCAGCATTGAACGAAATGACGGAATAAATTACGGAATGCTTCCGGATTCTCACTTCTGAATCCGGCTATAGTGCGAAAGCAAGGTTGTAAACCTTTCAACAACCAGATCAGTTCAATGTTCCGCTTGCATTCCCGCTCTAATAAACGTGAAGTGCGAATACGATTCAAATAGCCATAAAGATATAGCTTCAATAAATCAGCAGGATCATATCCGGGTCTTCCATCTTCCGACTTCACCATTTTCTTAAAGCCTAGTTTCGTTAGATCAAGTCCCTTTATAAAAAGATCTACCAAACGTACAGGATTATTTTCATTAATGCTTTCCTCTAATGTAGCCGGAAAAAGCACTGTCTGATCACGATCAAATCCGGTAATGTATCCCATGCTGTTTAAAATTGATTACAATGGAAAGATATATTCAGATTGAATTATCTGCAAGTAAAATAGAGTTAAGTTATGAGTGGTTTTTGCACAGTCTGACGTTTCAGGGGTTTGCGATGGCGGGGTATTTTAGCACAAAACTTTGTTCGGAGAACTGAACTTCCACCTTGTACGAATGTGTCTGCGAAGCACAGAATCCCCGCTATCGCAAACCCCATGTTAGCTCTTGTGTTTCTATTTCTCATAGCTAATTTTGTGTCTATATTGAAGTTTATCTCCCTTTGAAAAGTCAAGACTTGAAATGAGATATTCTTTGTAGTAAAAATATTTTACAAACAAGTCCTGATTGTAGTAATATCTCATTGTATATATATCATCTTCCTGTCCTGCCTTTATATTTATTGTCTCGATCTGATAACTGCTATTTCTATATTCACAATACATTGGCAATTTGTCTGATACATAAAAGCCATCTAAAAAGTAATCGGGTCCAAATGGGTCATTGAAAGTTTTATTAACTGTCCCGTCTTCCGAGTAAGTAAATAGTATTGACCTGTATATAGTTGAATTAAATCTATAGTCAAACCTGTGTTCTATAATTCTACCTGCACTGTCAATTATGTAATAGTTGACGATTGAACTGTCTTTGATATTTCCTAAAGTGTCAAAGTGAAATTTCGTTTCTGTGAAACTCTTAATTTGAAGCTCTTTCAGAAAGTATAAAATAAAGTTACTGTCAAGCTTTGAAAAAACTTCTTGGCCATTTACGAGGTAGTCTTTGTAATTGAGATTTTGTCCCAATAAAGAGCTTGTTATAAGTCCTAACAATATTGTAATAACTATTCGTGTCATTTTAACATAAGGGCTAACGTTTCGGGGCTTTGCGTTCGGGCGGGTTTCGGAGCACAAAACTGTCAACCAGCACTGAACTTGAATAGAAGCACAAAGCTCCAAGTTTGCACGTCACCCCGCCTGACGCAAAACCCGTGTTACCAGTAGTGCCTTCTCGTCTGTCGTTACTCTTCATAGTAAATTGCGTCTAAAAATGCTGCCCTTGCGTTACTAATTTGTTGTTCTTGTTTTGATGTTACTGTCGGATTTAACCACCATTCACTGTCGTAAATTCTTTCAATAACGTGTTCCCAATAACCTTTGTAATCAATCTCAGATTTGCTTACGTTAAAGTCCTTGCAAAATCGTTTCTGATTTTTTGATGTCAAGCAATAGAACACATCAGGTCTTTTCATTGCTAAAAGTCTTGATGCTACACCGATATAGTTTCCTGAAAATACTTTTGTAAAGTGCTTAACAAAATTGTCATAATGTGTTCTTGTAATTTGTCCGCTTAAAGGAATTTGGTCAAGCGAAACTGAAATATCTTTGTTGTTCACTATTATTTCGTGAACATAGTCGCCACGTCCAATCATACTACCAAAATAACCCCAATCAACTGCATATTTTGTTGTCGCACCAGCAATGAATTTTCTTTTGTCGTCTTCCAATTCATTGAAGTGTTCTACTGAACCAAAAAGTTCTTGGGCAATTTCAATTACTTTAAGTCTTCGGTCAAGTCCGTGAGAGTCTTCTTTGCGGATTTTTGCTACAAACTCTTTCCAAGTCATATTGATTACGGGAACTTCGTGAATTGGCTTTCCATCGCTGTCGTCACTGCCATATAAACCAGAAAGACTTTTGATTTTTGGTCTTTGGTTTTTCCAAATTGTCTTGTAACGAATTAGGTCGGCTGTTGAAAATGATTTTGAAATTTTCCAACTGTCGTCAACAAGTTTAAAAGCGGTTTTTAGAAAATCGGCTGAGTTAATGTCTTTGCAACTTACCAGTGTATTTGCTTCTGTATTTTTATTAAACGCTTCTCTGGTGAAATTAGAACTACCAATTATTATTTCCCAATCGCTGTCGGTGTTATGAAAAAGATAAAGTTTCGGGTGAAATGTCCCTTGTGGTTGGTTTACAAATTGAATGTTTTTGTTGTCTAAAAAAGTTTCTATGAAATCGGGATGTGTTTGGTAGAAATGAATACCAACAACTATTTTTTTGATTTTGTCCTTGTTTGCTAATAGATTGTCAAAATGCTTTGAACCAACACCAGCCCAAGCTGTTGCCCAGTAGAAATTCTTATACTGTTTTGTCAACCGTTTAAATTCGGTTTCTAACTGTGTCGGGTTGGTGATTAATTTCATATTGTCTGTTTATGTTGTGGTCGTTTGGCATTACTGGTAACGTTTTGGCGCTTGGCGCAGTGGCGGAATTCGGAGCACAAAACTGTCAATACACCACAAAAGTTGATGCGAGGTAGAATGTTCAATTAACCACTTCAACCGCCATTGAGCCAAACGCCTGTTACCGGCTGGGCTTTTGTTGGTCCGAAGATGTGTTATTTTATAAATCATAGTTGCACTTCAATTAAGTTTAATGTGTCTTGAATTAGATTGTCTAACTCTGGTGCCGTAATTGTGTTTGGGTTCATTCCCAATGTCGCATAGTCGGGATTCGGGTCACCATGATGTGGTTTCCATGAAACACCATTGATTAAATGCAAGTTTGAAATTATAGTTGCTCTATTTCCATTGTCCCTGAATACAACTCCTGAAGTGTCAAGGAATGAAATAAGTCTGCCGAAGGTTTTTTGTCCAGTCATTAAACGTATTTCCTTGTAGAACTTAAAACGCAAATGAGCTTCCAAAACATTACGCAACCATCCTAATACTGTGTCTTTGATTGAATGGTCTGGTGTTACTCGAAATGCCTCTAATGCTTCAATATGTTTGAAGTAATCATTTTTCACTAGGCTATCTAA
The DNA here is from genome assembly GCA_046330075.1 of Bacteroidia bacterium. Lineage (GTDB taxonomy): Bacteria > Bacteroidota > Bacteroidia > AKYH767-A > OLB10 > JAJTFW01. The sequence continues at coordinate 333,943 of JAXLTL010000003.1, forward strand.
ATCACATTCTTCTATTACAGAAGCTTTTGCTGCGAAGTTTTCAGTTATTCTCAAAGTGTTTTTTACAGCACTACCAAAGTCTTTACCTATTTCGTGAAGAAAATATTCGTTATGGCTCAAAACAACTACTTGTTTCATTTGATGAAATAGTGCTCTAATTATTCCGATAGTGTAAGTTCTTCGGTTTGTGTCTAAACTGGAAAGTGGGTCATCAAAAATTAAGATCTTGTTTTGACGGTTCGGGTCAATGTCAAGCTTGGATAAAAAGAATGCTAAAGCAATTGTGCTTTTATCTCCCTCGCTCAAACATTCCTTGGCATTAAATGGCTGATTTGGAACAAATGAAATGTCCTTGCCGTCAATTGTTAGTTTATAAGCAATTTTGCTTTGCGTTGCTCTGCCTTGCGGAGCGACATGAACAACATTGTCAATTCTGAAATGAGTTTTGAAAACATTACCCAAGTAATGGTTGATACGTGTTTGGTAGCTACTGAAAAAAGTTGCTGCTGCTGTTTGCTGTTGTTGTGACAAAGTTGTGTATGCAGTTTCCAAACCTCTAAGGGTTTGTTTCTCGGTAGAAAGTTGACTGCAAAGTGTAGCAATGGGAGTTTCAAATCTCTTTTTTATTCTTTTTAGTCTGTCAACCGCAAGCTGTGCATTTGCAACAGTCTGAATACCTGCACGAAAAGTTGCAATCGCTGTATTATAGGCGGTAACACTTTGATTGTAGCTGTCAATGTTTGTGTTAATGGTCTGCCCCGAAGACTGAAAAAAAGTAGCGGTGGCGGTAGCCACTGCTACTGTTGGGTTTTGTATTTTTTGTTGAAGCGAAGCAACCAAACTTTGAAATTCTGCTCTTAAAGCAGCTTCATCAGCAATAATGTTGAAGGTTGGTGGCTGAACAGTATTTGGCAAATGCGTAGCCCATGAATTAATTCTATCGGTGTTTGTCTGATTGATATTGTTTATCGCTTGAATAGCTGCGTCTAAATTGAAACTTTGAAGCGATGCTGAATGTGATTGAAGTCGCTGAACTAAAGCATTAAACTCAGCATTGAATTTACTGATATAGGCGTTTAGAATTTCCGCATTTCCATTAATGGTCTGTTTGCAAAATGGACAAGAAATGGTTGGCTCATTTGCTGCTTGTTTGCTCTCCACGTATGCAAACCCTCTTTGCAGCCAATTTTCAGGTCCATCAAGTCCGTTTTCTGCTAAGTCTTGACAATGATTTGAAAACAAGGCTTCCAAAGTTGCATTTTGAATTGCTTGTGAGGTTGTCTGTAAGTCGGTAATAAGCGAAGCGAAGTCTATGCCCGAAGTTATTCGGGTCAACGGAGATAAAGTTTGTAATGTTTGAATTATAGAATTAGCGTTTGCACTCGCCAATGCAGCCTCTGCCGCTGTAATTTGTTGGTCAATACCGTTGGCTTGGGTTGCAGGAATTGTAAGAAAAGAAGTAATTAAGTCAGCGGTCAAATTGTTGCCCACTTGCTGAATTAACTGTTGTTCAATCGTTGCTTGATTTTGTCGTGAAGTAGCCTTAGCTGCCTTGTTTTGTTCAATTTGGTTTTGAATTGCTACTCCTTGTGCACCAATTACAAATTGATGAAGTTGCTTTTTGTGTTCATCATTGAAATCAAATCCTGAATAGATATTTTCATTAACAAAATGAATATCAAAAATCTCAATGTCAGGAAATGGAGTTGTCCAACCTGCTGTCCCGAAAGTGTGAAATACATTCGGTGTACCAATTTGAGTTATTTGTGCTGCTTGTGGTGCGGTATGGTTTGTAGAAATTCTACTTCTAATAATTTCAGGTTTGTTGGTTGTCAGAGAACGAAATACAGATGTCAATGTAGTTTTACCGCCTCCATTGTCACCATAAATTAGTGTAAGCTGTTTAAAATTGACCTGTCCAGCAGCTGTGTAGTTGCGATATTTTCCAATGGAAGTTAGGTATTCTACTTTATTTATCATCTTTAAAAATGTCTTGTCGATTTTGTCAGTTTCAAGTTTGCTATGTCGTCATAGCCTTGCCGG
>JAXLTL010000004.1:0-259129 GCA_046330075.1 Bacteroidia bacterium
GCTGATTAAAAAAGCCGACGGAACCAAGTTCGGCAAAACTGAGAGCGGCAACGTTTGGCTGGATCCGAAAAAAACATCTCCCTATAAATTCTACCAGTTCTGGCTGAACAGCTCCGATGAGGACAGCAAAAACTATGTCCGCATCTTCACAACCATGACGCGCGAAGAAGTGGAAGCCATCGAACAGGAACATGCAGCGGCTCCGCATTTGCGTATGCTGCAAAAGGCGATTGCGAAGGAAATTACCATTCGTGTGCACAGCGAACAGGATTATAACAGCGCCGTGGAAGCCTCAGAGATCTTGTTCGGTAATGCTCCAACAGAGGCGCTCAGCCGGCTCGATGAGGATACATTGCTGAGCGTGTTTGAAGGTGTGCCTCAGGTGAATGTTTCGCGTGCAGAACTCGAAGCAGGAATCGGTATGCTGGATCTCCTCGCCGATAAGTCAAATATTTTCCCTTCACGTGGCGAGGCACGCAAGCTGATTCAAAGCGGTGGTGTAAGCATCAACAAAGTGAAAGTGGCTGATCCGAATGCGGTGCAAACCACTGAGGGCCTCCTGCAACAGCGTTACCTGCTCGTACAGAAAGGAAAGAAAAATTATTATCTCATTATTGCTGCTTAATCCCAATATCATATGTCACCGCGACGCAGAATTATCATTGTTATCCTCTCTGTTTCGGCAGGCTCGTTTCTTTCGTATCTGCTCTTTAAAGTGCGGAAAGGTGGAGCTGAACTTTCACAGCAGGATACGCATATGCTGATCACGAATCTTGTGTTTTCTGTGATGATCATTCTGGGAGTGGGTTTTGCTTTCCTGTGGAAAAAGAAAAAAGATCTCTGATAGCTCTTCGTAACGGATAACTGCTCCGCCATGGAAAAAATTCCAAATGCGCTTATTCATGCTGTTTCTCCGTACCTGCGGCAGCATGCGTTTAATCCGGTGCAATGGCTGCCCTGGGGAGAAGAGGCTCTGAAGAAAGCTCGTGAAGAAAATAAACTGATTATCGTTAGCATCGGCTATTCATCTTGTCACTGGTGTCATGTGATGGAGCATGAGAGTTTTGAAGATGAAGAGGTGGCAACGGTGATGAATAAATCGTTTGTTTGTATTAAAGTGGATCGTGAGGAGCGTCCCGATATCGATCAGTTGTATATGGATGCCGTGCAGCTGATGACCGGCAGAGGTGGCTGGCCGCTTAATGTGATCACCTTGCCCGATCAGCGTCCTGTTTATGGCGGTACGTATTTTCCCAGGGAACAATGGCGGAATATCTTGCTTCAGCTGGCTGCTTTCTGGCGGAATGACCCGCAGAAATGTAATGAGTATGCTTCCGAACTGACCGAAGGTGTACAGCGGTTGGGGCGCGTTTCACTGGTGCCGGATAATAACGATCGCTCATATCCTGATCATTCGGATATGCTTGACCGTTGGTCGAAACAATGGGATCGTGCAGAGGGCGGACCACTTCGCGCACCTAAATTTCCCATGCCGGATAGTCTGCGTTATCTGTTGGCTGCTTCGGTCTCCTCGGGAATCAAGGAAGCTACTGATCATGTAATTCTGACACTGGAGAAAATGGCATTGGGCGGCATCTGTGATCAGATCGGTGGTGGCTTTGCCCGCTATAGTGTGGATATGATCTGGAAGGTTCCGCATTTTGAGAAAATGCTCTACGATAATGCTCAGTTGATTTCATTGTATTGCGATGCCTGGAAGCTGACCGGCGATGTATTGTTTCGGGAAACAGCTGAGGAAACACTTGCATTTGTTCAACGGGAACTCTTGAGCCCTTCGGGTGGGTTTTATGCCGCGCTCGATGCAGATAGCGAAGGTGTGGAAGGCAAATTTTATTGCTGGAATCCTGATCAGCTGAGCGAACTGAAGAAGGAAGAGGATCGTGATTTTGCGGTCCGGTATTTTAATATCAATGAGCATGGTTATTGGGAACATGACCGCTATATTCCTTTGCGTTTGAAACGTGACGAAGCGTTGGCGGATGAATGGGGAATCAGCCTTGATCAATTGCTTGCCAGAAAACAACAGGTGCGCAGCGAAATGCTGCAGTTGAGGAGTAGTCGTGTGCGGCCCGGGCTTGATGATAAAATCCTCTGTTCCTGGAATGCACTGATGATGTCAGCTTGCCTGGATGCTTATACTGCTTTTGGAAAACAGGAATATCTTGACATGGCCACACGGAATCTTGCATTTGTCAAAGCGCATTTGCTTCGTGATGCAGTGCTGCGGCATAGTGCAGTTGAACGGAGTTCGGAAGTTATCGTAGGGCAGGAAGGGTTCCTTGAAGATTATGCATTTCTCATAGAAGCATTGCTTAGGTTTCATGCCATTGCTCCCGGGCAAGGGCATCTTGAATTGGCGGAGCAGCTGACGAAATCGGTATTTGAATTGTTTGATGATTCCGAATCCGGTTTCTTCTGGTTCAATGCCGGGGGCGAAGGACAATTGATCGCCCGCAAACAGGAGGTTCAGGATAATGTTATCCCATCATCCAATGCGGTAATGTCGCATAATCTGATCCGTTTGTCGAGGCTTGGTGGTGATATGACGAATGACGAACGGGTTAGAAAATGTCTTCGTACCTTGCGCAAAGATATTGTTCGTTCTACCCCCTGGTATAGTCGCTGGGCAATGGTGTATCTGGAAATGCAGCAGGGGACCGAAATAGAAGTGTATGGTATAGATTCCGGTAAGCGAATGCTCGAAATCTTGTCACATTATATTCCGCTTGCAGTCTTCGCACAATATCCCGCTGCTGAAGATGACCGGAAGTCAAGATTTCGTCAGGGAGAAAACCTGATTTACGTATGCCGTGATAAAGCCTGCTTTGCACCGGTTACTAACGTGGAAGAAGCAGTGGCGCAAGCTTGCGGATATATTGCCTGAAAAAAAGATTCAAATAATTCAGATAGCTGAAAAAATGATAAATGTAACCCTGATGAAAAAGTATGGAGCACAAATGCTGGTTCCTGCTTTTCTATTAATGACGCTTGTAGCCTGTAATTCTGCTACCCAACAGGATACAAAATCTGCGGAGATGATTGATCCGCTGATTGAAAATATGGATTCTGCTGTTAGCCCGGCCAATGATTTCTTTATGTATGCCTGTGGAGGCTGGATCAAGAAAAATCCAATCCCCGGCAATGAAAAATCATGGGGAATCTGGAGTATGGTGCAGGACGAAACGTATAATCGAATGCGTCAGTTGAGTGAGTCTGCAGCAAAGGAAACTTCTGCTAATGGCAGTAATCAGCAAAAAATCGGCGACTTCTATGCCTCAGGTATGGATACGGTTTCTATTGATAAGTCAGGAATGACTCCCCTGAAGGATGAGTTCGCGAGGATTGATGGTATTAATGACATGCGTTCGCTGAGTTCAGTGCTTGCGTTATTCCAGACCTACGGCGTAGGACCATTGTTCAGCGCTCATATCTATCAGGATGAAAAGCAGAGCGACCGTCAGGCATTGCATTTTTATCAGGGTGGAATCGGACTTCCCGATCGTGATTATTATTTTAATACTGACGCCCGCACAACAAATATCAGGGCTGAGTATCTGAAACACCTTACTGCTATGTTTAAGCTGATGGGTGATGATTCTGTTACTGCTCAGAAAAATGCAGCCACAGTGATGAAAATGGAAACAGCGATGGCCAAGGCAAGCCGTAAGCTGGAAGCATTGCGTGACCCTTACCTGAATTATAATAAAATGCAGGTAACCGGCCTCAAATCACTCACGCCTTCTATTGACTGGCAGGTGATGCTCGAAGGAATGCATGTGTATGGTGTCGATACTGTTATTGTGGGACAGCCTGAGTTTTTCAGAGAGTCAGAGAAGATGCTTAAGTTGTATCCCCTCAGCGACTGGAAAACTTATCTGCGATGGAATCTGATCAATACGTTTGCTTCCTATCTCAGCAGTCCTTTCGAAAAGCAAAATTTTGCGTTCTATGGAACCACTCTCAGTGGAGTAAAGCAGCAACGTCCGCGTTGGAAGCGTATTCTCGATAAGGAAGAAGAGTCGCTGGGTGATCTGCTCGGCCAGCTTTATGTGGAAAAGTACGTGTCACCGGCATTTAAAAAGCGTTATCAGGATCTGACCAATAATATTATTGCCGCTTATAGCGATCGCATTAAACAACTCGACTGGATGTCGGATTCTACCAAGCAGAAAGCTCTTGTTAAACTGAATGCGATCACCACAAAAGTTGCGTATCCTGATAAATGGAAAGACTATTCATCATTGGAAATTAACCGCGAAAGTTATGTGATGAACGTTTTGCGCAGCCATGTCTGGGCTCATAATTATATGGTGGAAAAACTGAATAAGCCGGTTGATCGCACGGAGTGGGACATGACACCGCAAACGTATAATGCCTATTACAATCCTTCCAACAATGAAATCGTACTTCCTGCAGCAATCTTTATCATTCCCGGTATGGAAGATTCTTTGGCGGATGATGCCATCATCTATGGTTATGCAGGAGCTTCAACCATCGGTCACGAGCTGACGCATGGTTTCGATGATCAGGGACGACAGTTCGATGAAAAAGGTAATCTTCGTAACTGGTGGTCGCCAAAAGACGAAGAAGAGTTTAACAAGCGGGCAAAACTGATCGTTAAGCAGTTTGATGAATTTAAGGTGCTTGACAGTATGAAGGTAAATGGTGAGGCCACTCAGGGCGAGAATATTGCTGATCTGGGCGGTGTTGTTTTGGGCTATACTGCTTTCAAGAAAACGGAGCAGTATAAGAGTGGAAAAATCATCAATGGCCTTACACCTGATCAACGCTTCTTCCTGGGTTATGCTCTAAGCTGGCTGGGACATATGCGGGATGAAACTTTGGCTATGCGTATCATGACGGATGTGCATGCTCCGAATTTCCTTAGGGTGAACGGACCCGTTGTTAACCTGCCTGAGTTTTATAAGGCCTTTAATATTCCCGATGGCGCACCAATGTGGAGAGCTGATAGTTTAAGAGTACATATCTGGTAAAAAGAAAGGCCGCTATTCAGCGGCCTTTCTTTTTATATTCAGCTTTTGTTCCGGTGGAGCAGAAAGAGTCCGGTGCAGGCTGCGATTACAATCATTCCATACGGAATTTTTGTTGTGCTTTCGTTTTCGGCGGAAGGTGACAGGAAGGATTGTTGATCAATACCTGTAACGGTGTCGCTCTTGACCGTACCGTTCACTGCTACCTGAAATTCCGCCGGTTGGCCCGGTGTTGTTTTAGGCAGCTTGTATGGATCTTCAGGAATAGCTGGTGCTCCTGTTTTAATTTCCTGATAAATAGAACCGGTGCGTACATCCGGTGGTGCCGGTGCACGGTAACCCTGGAAATAGTTGGGGTAATCGCGATATCGTGTAACATCCCATCCTGTTAATGCGGCCAGCTCACGAAGCTCTTTTCTTCTGCTTTGAATTTTTTGTTCCTGATAACCTGTCCAGGCACTGCAGTTTTCTGTGTATTGCGCAGGATGATGCAGGATATATCGACATTGAAATTGTTCGCGGTTGGGAGTTTCCTGAAATACCAGGTCCTGCGGAAAATCTCTTCGGTTATACGTTACGTGTAGTCGTGTAAAGAAAAGTGATCCTGTATATCCTCCCCAACCACCTGTCTGTAACCAGTCAACGCCGGCACTTGCAATTTCATTGTACAGAGGTGGCTGACTAGGGCATGGATCACATTTAACACTGTTTTGCCCGCTCAGGTCCCATGCATATTCAAGAAACACATTGTCGTAACCTTCTCTGCGGATGTTTTCTTTATAGAGGTCGGTATAGAATCTTCCGAAATAGTCTTTCACAAACGTTGGTACTTCACGGTCAGAGGGCATCTTTGTAGTGCGGTAATTGGTGGTTTCAATCCGGCCATTGCGTGTGAACGCATAGATGATCATGTCCTGATTCCCTTCTCCGTTGGCCATTCCTAGCCGGATTGGTAACATGAATTTTGGAGAGTTGAAACTGATCTGGATAGGACGAAGAATCTGGCTTGACAAAGCTTTCTGTTCTTCAAGATTTACTTTCACTACAAAGAATTTCATGTTGCTTTTAATATATGGCTCTAATACCTCACGGGCTCCATCGGGAATTTTATAGTCGTGATCAACAAGCCATGCTTCGAGTCCGCCCGATTCCTGCGCATTCAGAATCTGAATATCATATTCGCCTACGGTGTATCGCGCAACAACAGCCACTTTGTATTTATCGAGAACAACATCCTTTTTTTCATTCTCTTCAACAGATTCTTTTCTGACAGCACTGGCACGAAGATTTGTTGTTTCGTCGTAATACACACCACAAGGACTGGCGTCGAAATATTCAACAAGACGAGGACCGGAATAGGCGTCAAACTGATCGAAGATGCTACGTTCCACTACACGCACATCATTTTTTTGCAATACAGTAGGCACCGGAATCACCATGGCAAAATCAGATACATTGCCCTGGAAATCCGAACTCATTGTTACCGTAGTACGCTCTCCGTTTCTCACAAGAATAACCTGCGAAGTTTTATTGAAGAGTTTTACATCTGCCCGCGCCACATAGAATCCGCAGAAGGGATACGCGACTTGCTGCATCAGGATAGTGATTGCAACAAGGAGAGAGATTTTTTTCATATTGATAGGTTTGTTATTAGTCATGAGAAGTCTGTTCCGGAGGGAATCCGGAAGGTTACTGGATGTTTGATTTACTCAGCTGATGGCTGTTTTGGGTAACGGTTTATCGAACCAGTTGAATCGTTCGCCTTTAAAGAAATAATCAAGTAGAGGAGTCAGCGGCGACATCATAAACAGCGCCCAAAGTGGTGCACCGTTGATCCATTTGAAAGCCTGCATATAGAAGGCAAGCAGGCCTACAGCAAAGGCCCAGATGATGCGTACCGTTTTATTCGCCGGAGTCGATACCGGATCTGTAATCATAAAGAAGGTAAATAGTAAGAGGGAACCACTGGTAAACAGATGTGTCAGCGCATCCCAAGGCCAGTTTTGCCAGTACCACATCCTGATAACCATGGCGCCACCAAATCCCAGGATGAAACCGGCCATTAATTCGAGTCTGTGGGAGCGTGAAACCACCAGGAATCCAAGTATTCCAACCAGGAATAGCCAGAGGCCTTCACTACCCCATTGACCTGGTGAAATCCAGCCATGTCCCGTTAAAAGTATCGTAGCACAAATACCGAAATTGGCCGGGTTGAAAAAATGCTTTTTATCGGTGCGGAAAATGAATTTAACTGCAATGGTGAGAAAGGCAGCCAGTGCTATGATCAGAAGATGGTCGGAGCGAAAGAGCAGGCAGAGGCTGAATGAGGAGATGGTTGAGCTCTTCAGCGTATGCAATGGGAGTTTATAATAGCGTATGGCGATGTACTGAGTTAAGAAGGCAGTCAGGAAGGTAACGGGTATTTGCCAGGGAAGCAACGACCAATGCAACGAGAAAATTCCGGTAAGTAGAAAGGTAAGCAGAAATGCAAGCTGATAGTGGCGGGCGTCGGAGCTGAAAACAGCGATGGCGCGGGTCGTTCCCGGTCGGATGGTTGTTAGCATAGTTTTGATTTTGGTTAATTGATGCCGGACCGGAAGGGTTTCCATACGCCCCGGTAAAAAAAATATGCGGTCGGGGAGCTGGACGGCCGGATGTTTGGCCCCGGTACGGTAATTTTATACAAACGGTCGTCCCTTGTTTATCCGTAACTTCGCTCCATGTTAGTGCTTCGACTTATCCGCGAGAGTATCATTATGGCCTGGCATGCCCTGGTGGTTAATAAATTGCGAACTATTTTATCCTTGCTGGGAATTACTATTGGAATTTTTGCGATTATCTCAGTTTTCGCCGCTGTTGACAGTATGGAACGCGATGTAAAAGGTAGTGTGGAGAAGTTGGGCAACAACGTGATTTATATTCAGAAATGGCCGTGGGCGTTTGGCGGAGATTATGCCTGGTGGAAGTACTGGCAGCGTCCGGTCCCTAAAATTGATGAGCTGCCAATATTGAAAGCACGTTCGCAAGAGGCGCAAAGCATCGCCTTTATGGCCTTTCTGGGCTCACAAACCATCAAATTTGAGGGGAACTCCGTGGAGAACTGTGATGTAAACCTGGTGTCTCATGACTATAACCTGATTGCCAGTTTCGATTTATTCGACGGCAGGTATTTTACGGAGTCGGAGTCTAATGGCGGATATCCGGTGGCGTTAGTAGGCTATGATATTGCCAATACCTTGTTTCCGAATTCAGGTGCCGTGGGAAAGAAGATTGCTGTAAAAGGGCATAAGGTGACCATCGTGGGTGTATTTGCGAAAGAAGGTGAAAGTATGATTGGGAATTCTCATGATAATTCAGTGTTGATTCCGGTGAATTTTGGCCGTAAATTCATTGATATCCGTTCGGAGCGTTCGCAGCCAATGATGATGGTGAAGGCAAAAGAGGGTGTGTCAAATCAGGAACTGATCGATGAACTGAAGGGGAATATGCGTTCTATTCGCCGCCTGCGTCCTTCAGAAGAGGATAATTTTGCACTCAATGAAACGAAAATGCTGAGTGCACAGATCGGAAAACTCTTTGATGTGATTTCTTGGGTTGGCCTTTTCATCGGTTTGTTTAGTATCCTCGTGGGTGGATTCGGCATTGCCAATATTATGTTCGTTTCTGTTCGCGAACGTACACCGCTGATCGGAATCCAGAAGTCGCTGGGAGCTAAAAACTATTTTATACTTATTCAGTATCTGACTGAGGCTGTTATCCTTTGTCTGGTAGGTGGTATCATCGGACTCATTCTCGTCTATTTTATTACATTGCTCGCTGCGATGGTAGATTTTAATTTCGCCTTGTCCATGTGGAATATAGTAACCGGGCTTGGTGTTTCTGTGCTCATCGGACTGATCTCCGGTTTGTTTCCTGCAGCAGCCGCTGCACGACTGGATCCTGTGGAGGCAATACGCGCAAATGGGTAAGAGAAGAAAATAAAAAAAAGCCTGTGCAATCTGCACAGGCTTTTTTTCGGTTAACAGGATGCTTACCGGATAATCAGTTTCTGATGGAAGGTCTGACCTTCGTTCATGATTTGCAGATGGTAAACGCCGGGAGCACATCCTTCAAGTGTTAGATCGGTGGTGCTATTGTTTACAATTTCAGATTTTACACTTCTTCCGGTTGCATCAAATAATTGTACGCTTGCATCCTGCGGCTGCTGTGTAAAACGGATGTTGAGCTGGTCGTGTGCTGGGTTCGGATAAACGCTGATCATTCCTCCGCTGTTTTCGGTGATGCCGGTAGTGACATCAACGACTACTTGTACTTTCGGTGATACACAGGTAAGACCTGCTACATTTACTTTCCAGTCGTAGAAATAATAATAATACGCCGGCCCAATGTTGTTACCGGTAATGGAGAGAACATCGTTAACCGTATATGGATATGTTCCACCAAAGGTGTTTCGCTTCAGTCGCGGACTGGCACTGTTCCAGTTGGGGATGAGCAGGTTTACAGAGTCGTCGGTGGCAAGATAATAATCTGTACCCGGAGTAAGGTTGAAGTTGAGCGTAACGATTTGTGAGTCCGGGGTAATGTTGACATCAGCATATTGAAGGCGCTGGTTCAGATTGTTGTATAATTCTATTCTGCGAAGTCCGGCAATATCTGTATAGACCTTCACACTTTCCAGGGTGCAGTTGTTCAATACGTCGAAATAGGTAATTGCATTGGTGCCGCCATTGCTGTATGGATTTGTACCGGAAGGATAGGTCATCCCAAGATTATAGTTGCCGGCACCGTATGTTTCGGAATTTTCCACCCAATAGATGGTTTGTGTAGTGAGTACAGGTGTTGTGTAACTGGCTCCTGTTGCAACCGGCGTAACCGAAGCTGAGTCGGTGTACCAGTTGATCGTGCTGCCGGTAGCGGTGAGGTTGGCAGGACCCGGAGCGGGGAGCGTAACATTGCCCGTTACTGGCAGGGGCACAATATGCGCTTCTACATGTATCGTGTCTGATGTGAAAGCTCCGCAATAGCCCTGAACAGTGAGCGCGTAATCGCCGGTTTGAGTGACTTGGATGTTGGCCGTAGTGCTTCCGTTTGTCCAGTTGTAGGAACTGACACTCCAGGAGCTGGAAAGAATATCTACCGATGAGCCGCTGCAGAATTCTGTTTCACCGGTGGCTGTAATTGATGGAGTCTGATCCGGGTTTTCTTCGATGACAAGGGTTCTTGAAACTGCAGGACAAGGATTGCCGGCTTCCGTCATAACGACACCATATTCGCCGCCTGCAGTAATGTTGAATGTTTGTGTTGTGCTGGTCAGATCACTCCAGAGATAGGTATAGCCGGAATCAGCAGTGATGGTTTCTGTTGTGCCGGTACAGATGATTAAATCAGTTAACGAATAGGAGATGCCGGCATTGGGGGAAACACAGGTGTTTTCATCTACCCGTACAAACTGATTCGGCTGCAGATTATATAACGTTGTTGTGTAACCGCTGGGGAAACGTACAACAGCTGAGTCAAGAGTTGTGGCTGTGCCCAGGCCAAAGTGAAGCATGTTGCTGTTTGTTGTGCCATAGTTATCTCCGGAACGAACTTCGCGGATCTGAATACCCCAGCTTCCGTAGATGGTCACCCTTCCTCCGATAGCTCCTTTGTTGCTGGTTGTTCCCCGTAAATCGAAGGTGATAAAATTATTGTGATTTTGTGTAGTGTTCATCCAGATACCGTCATCAATCGATGTTGGATTGTTGTAAATAGTTCCATAGCTGGCATAGAGATCGATGCGGCCATCGTGGTTGAGATCTCCTGTGGCAAATGATAGTATACTGTTGTTGTCAAACAAACTGTCAATTCTTGTAAAGGTGAGATTGCCGTTATTGTGATAGTACCGGGCATCTGAACCTGAAATCAGTAAGTCCGCAAATCCATCATTGTCGAAGTCTTCAATGGTGCTTTCAATGGGAGTAATATCCGTGAGATCTACACCTGTGGAGGGTGTGATTTCTGTATAATGTCCGGTGCCATCGTTGATGAAGATCTGGCTGTTGTGGTCATGGTTGGTGCAAAGCAGGTCAAGGTCTCCGTCATTGTCAAGGTCACCGAATGAAGCCGTCCATGTTTGCCAGCTGATATCGATGTTGTAGGCTGCCGCCATCTCTGTGTAATTATTACTTCCGTCGTTAACAAACAGTACGTTGATGCGGCGGGCGTCGTTTGTGTCTGTAACGCCCTGGCGGCATTTGGCGATGTACAGGTCAATATCACCGTCATTGTCGAAGTCGGTCCATACGCTGCCGTAGTTGCCGCTGTCGTCGGTAGGCGTCACGTCGAAGTTGATGGTGGCGTTGGAAACAATCAGGCCGCCCGCACCATCATTCAGAAAGATGTGGCTCTTGGCATTGTCATCACAAACAAAAAGGTCGGCCCATCCGTCATTGTTGAAATCACCAAAGGTCATGTTCTGCGTGAAGAAGTTGGTGTTGGGAATACTCACGAGTGTTGCACCTGTACCTGAACTGTCGGTCATGAGCAGGGCTACTGCAGGACCATAGGAACCCGCTGCAACATCCATGTAGCCGTTGTGATCAACGTCGGCTACACACATGCCCCAGGCCCAGCCTGATCCTCCGTTGAAGGAGCCGAGATATACATCCTGAAACTGGTTGTTGGTGACCTGCACCGCAACGATTACATTGTTTCCGTCGTCGAGGCGAATGATATCGTCCTTTCCGTCGAAATTCCAGTCGGCAATGGCGACACAGTTGCCACTATGCGACGGACCCGTAACTCTTGTGTTTTGTTTTTGAAAAGTAAGCTGAGCCGTCGCCGCGTGAGCGAGGAAGAGCAATACCGTAATGAAGGCGTAATGCTTGTTCATGTGAAATGTGATTTGTTGTTATTGGCGGATTATTTTTTTCAGGGTTTTTTCTTTTCCATTCCGGATGATGAGATAATATACTCCCGGAGTTTCCTGCAGTTGGAGCTGGTTGCCCGTGCTTGTTTTCCTGATAACACATGGCAATTCCTGACCAGATGTTGTATACAGTTGCACTGTGGCGTTTGGCGGCAAGTTGGTAATATTTATCTTTCCGTTAACAGTTGGGTTGGGATAGATTTGAATCTCTTCAGCACGTGAAGGCGTATAGATGCCTACCGGAATAAATAAATTTTCCAATGTGTCACCTGAAATCAGCACAGGCGTTTTGTCAGCAGTAGCATACAGATTGAGGAATGTGTCAATGGCAGCTGAACTCATTGTTTGCATTTCACTCAGAAATCCCGGTGGTAATGTCTGGTAGTACACGTGCGCGTAAACATTGATGTTTCCGGTATATCCGTTTAAGGGAATATGGTAGTGAATAATGTCCTGCCCGCTGCCTTCGAGCCCGTTGATCCTGTTAAAGTCAGTATCGGTGAGTGCATCACCTACGATTCTGCAGGTGTCATACGTGCTGTGAAAGGTAGTGAACCCAGCCGGGGGAATGCGGTTGTCTTTGAGGTGTACGTATGCCCTTTCCAGCACTGTTGTACGGTCGTTGTTTACATCTCCCATCACCATTTCGTACACCTGCGTTTGTGAAGGTTGATTGATAAGGTCGTGGTGGGGTTCCAGTATGGTGTTGATGCCGTTTACTTCAAAGTTATTGTCGAAGGTTCCGGATGAAAAGAGAGTGTCACCATTGGCCTTTACAGCGATGAACTGTACAACTGCACGGCGTGAAGGATATCCGCTGGGGAATTTATGACCTGCTTTGTTGAGTAATGCCAAACTGAAGTAGGCAGTGTCAGATGCAGCAGAGTCAAAAGTGGTGGTTTGCAGAAGAGTGTTCTGCTTTAGCAGCTGATCAATGGCTTTGAGCGTAGAGTCGAAGTTGCGGTCCGGCGCTGTAACTCCTAAGCTGTTTTTGTTGTCTTTGATAAGCTGAACCATGAACGAGTTGGCTCCTGCAAAGCTGTGCTGATTGAAGGGTGTCCGCCCGGGCAAGGCTGTGTATCCATTCGCAATTTTGATCGGATCTTCTATTTGCGGCATGTGACAGGTCTGACAGGTGTTTTGTAATACGCTCTGCTGAGAAGAATTCAGATATTCATGATAAGTGGCCTGTTCAACAAAGCTGGTGCCCGTTGGATTTCCGTTCAGATCTACACTGTTGCTGATTAGTGTATGACAGGGTGAGCAGGTTTTGCTTTCACTCATGTGCGGACCATATACCGGCGTGAGTCCTACATATAATTGCATCGGTCCGGGCATGGGACCTACAAAGGGGCCATATGCTTTTCGTGTCGTGTCGTAAGGTGCCTGTCCCGTAAATAATACACCCAAGGTGGATGAATCTTTAATGCTGTGACAGCTATGGCAGGAAACACCTGATTGCCCGAGCGAGTCGTTTAACAGGTCGTCCATTGTATAATGCTGCGCTCCTTTGTAGATGGCTGTAAAATGCCCGAGCGGTGCATGACAACTGGTGCAGAGCGTTTGTAGTTCATTGGCGTGCGCGGTGTCAGTTAAAATTTCGTGACTCACTTTCGCGCGCCAGAGAGGATCTACCGCAGAAAGTCCCATCATCGAGGTTTCCCAGTCATCATAAAGATTGATGTCCATTCCATTTAAGTCCACATTGGCAAGACCTAGCGAATCAAACCCATGACAACCTTTGCAGTTCTGAGGGAGAGAGAAGTATTGACCTGAATCAAGAGGGGGCAGCAAATGTGCGTTGTAAAATTCAATCTCCTCAGGTGAGTGAAAGGCCTGAGTCGTTATACCGCGAATAGGAGTACGCAGGAGAAACACCAGAAGCAGACAGGTGGCTAAAATCGCCAGCTTGTTTTTCATGAGGTTCGGCTGTTATCTCCGATGAGGGCGGCGTCAGAGAGTTGTCTAAAATACCTATAACAGGCGACCCGTGCAAGTTCCTGACTATTTTTTCCAGGGTGTCCAGTTATGGGTGTTCATTTCTTTCACCGCATACACCAGCAGGTCGATACAGGCCTGAATATCTGCCTTATCCGCCATCTCAATCACCTGGTGAATATGTCGGGTCGGAATGCTGATCGCGCCAGCAATGGCTCCGGTTTTTCCGTTGCGCTGGAGTCCGGCTGTGTCAGTACCTCCGGCCGGGAGGATTTCCGATTGCCATTTAATCTTGTGCTTATCAGCAGTTTTCCTTAAAAATTCAACCATGCGCGTATCACAAATAGTGCTGGAGTCCATGATTTTGATGCCCGCTCCTTTGCCGAGCTCGGTCACCATTTCGTGGGGACGCGCACCGGGTGTATCGAAAGCAATGGTGGTGTCGATGTTGATGCCGAAGTCGGGTTCGATATGATGGGCCGCAACAGCCGCGCCACGCAATCCCACTTCTTCCTGCACCGTGAAACTGGCGTAGAAGTCGTACGGCAGATTGCCTTTCAGCTTACGAAGTGCTTCAATGAGAATGAAAACGGAAACACGATTGTCGATGGATTTGCAGTTGACGCAGTTGCCCATCTCGATCAGTTCGCGCTGACGGGTGACAGGATTGCCCACCGAAACAATCTTCTCTACTTTCTTCTTCGGTAAACCGAGGTCGATGAAAAAGTCGGAGATCTGCGGTGCCTTGTTGCGCTCTTCCGGCGACATCAGGTGAATCGGCTTGGAGCCCATCACGCCAATGAGATCTTCTTTTCCATGAACAATCACCCGTTGTGCGGTGAGCGTTTTCGGGTCGAAGCCACCGAGTGTGTGAAAGCGGAGATAGCCTTTGTCGTCGATATGTGTTACGATGAAACCAATTTCATCCATATGCGCTGAAGCCATGATCTTTGTACGCTCACGGCCACGCCTTACCGCAGTAATGTTGCCCATTTTGTCAATGGAGATTTCATCGGCAAGGCCTTTGATTTCGGAAAGTACAAGGTCGCGCACACGGTGTTCATGTCCCGGGGCGCCGGCTGTTTCGCAGATGGTTTTGAGGAGCGCAATATTCATAGACTGGTTTCTTCGTTGTTGCTAAATTATTAATTTCCTGTTAACCTGAGCCTGTTATTCAATCCGCGTGAGCTTGAGGGTGTTGGCGGTAGCCCGTTCCTGCAGCGGCGTGCTGGCCACGTGGATCATGTATTCGCCTTTTTCTACCAGCTTATGCTGCATCAGATAGTCTTTGATGTCGGAGATGGTGGTATCGGTGCTCACGTATTTATCGTAGTAGAATCCACGGATACCCCATACCAGATTCAGCGTGTTCAGCAAGGGTTTATTGTCGGTGAAGATGTAAATCGGGCCTTTTGGACGATGCGCTGAAATTTTAAAAGCCGTCATGCCCGAATGGGTCATCGCCACAATCGACGCACCTCCCGTTTGCTTCGACATGACCACCGCGCTGTAGCAGATGTTTTCCGGAATGAAGTTCAGCGAGTCTGCCGAAGGTGCATGTTCCTTGTAATAGATACTATCCTGCGCTTCCACTTCGCTGATGATGCGTTGCATAGCGGCTACGGTTTCGACGGGAAATGCGCCCACCGATGTTTCAGCACTCAGCATCAGCGCATCAGCACTATCGAATACGGCGTTACCAACGTCGTTGGCTTCAGCTCTGGTGGGACGATAGTTTGTGATCATGCTTTCCATCATCTGCGTGGCGATGATCACCGGCTTGGCAGCTTCCGTACACTTGCGGACAATCGTTTTCTGAATCACAGGCACTTTTTCCATCGCCATTTCCACACCCAGGTCACCACGGGCAACCATGATACCATCACTCACACGAATGATTTCATCGATGTTGCGTACCGCTTCCGGTTTTTCAATTTTAGCAATCACACGGGTGCGTTTTCCTGCCTGCTGAATGATCGACTTCAGCTCGGTAACATCTTCCGGCTTTCGCACAAAGGAAAGTCCGATCCATTCGATATCGTGTTCCAGGGCAAAGGCCAGATCCTTGCGGTCTTTTTCGGTAAGGCTTGGCAGTGAGATGGCGGTATCAGGGAGATTCACCCCCTTGCGCGAACTTAGCGGACCACCATAAACCACAGTGGTTTTTACACGCTCGTCGGGCATGATCTCTACAACCCTCACCGCAATTTTACCGTCGTCAATCAATACCAGATCGCCCACTTTTACATCGTGGTGAAAGTTGTGGTACTTGATAAATACTTCCTGTTTCTTGCCGGGTACTTCTTTGTGGTTCAGAATCAGTTCGTCACTAACATGCAAAACAATGTTTTTTTCTTCCAGGTCGCCAATACGGATCTTGGGACCCTGTAAGTCAAAGAGGATGGCGATATGCGTATTGAGTTTTTTATTGAGATTCCGGATCGACGTAATCATCTTCTCCATCATGGCATGATCGCCATGCGAGCTGTTGATGCGGCAAACGTCCATGCCCGCGTGAATCATATTCTCGAGGGTGGTTTCATCCATGCTGGCAGGACCAATGGTCGCGATGATCTTGGTCCTGTTATAACGGTTCACTATCATTTCAAGGGTGGGAGTTTTGGTTTTTCTTCCTCGTCGTTAACAGGCTCGAGGAGTAAAAAGTTTTCGGCCGACTTTATCGCAGTCGGGTCAATTTCGGTAGTGCTGCTGATGATTGCTACAAACCGGATTCTCGATTCGAGGTCGGCGGCGGTAGTATAGCGGCTGGGGTTCTTCACCACCAGAAAATAATCGGTCTGGCGCAGCTCGGGAATCAGAAAGCCATGGTTCCCTTTATTGGCCACCAGGTAATACTCTTCCTCATCGTCGTTCAGCTGAAAAAACCAGGGAAACGAACCGGACGAACCTTTCTTCTCCAGCTTCACCTCCAGATCATCCTGGCGGATCATGTTCAGATGAAGAATCCGATTCAGCTCAAAACAAACACGATAATCGCGGTACGCGCTGAAGATTCCGATCACAATGAAATCGAAATCCGGCACGAAATCGAGGGTAAAGGTTTGCTTTTTAGCCACGAATCAAAAATAGAGCAGTGATCAGGCATTAAACGCCGTAATCCGGCCCTTTGGTATGGAGTTCTTAACAGGGGAAAGTTCAAAGAAGGAGGATTTACGCGCTTCGCGCGGGAGGGGCATCCCGCACTCCGTGCGGGAGTGGAAGAGGGGCAAAAGGAGCAAGTTGAGGCCATAGGCCTCAATCCCGAGTGACCGAAGGGCTTGCTCCGAGCACGCCTCGGAGAACCTCGGGTAGGGGCAAGAGGGGCAATGGGGCAAGAAATGGTAGTGGCTGGTCGCGACCGGCCATGCGACAAATATTTTCCGGTCGCGACCGGCCTAAAGACAAATAATATCCGCGACGATCCGCCCGATCAGCTTCATCCGCGTTCCACCTTTTGCTGCGTGGTTTCCCGAAAATGGATGCGAGAGTTAACCGGTAAAAGCAGTACTGGGAAACACCCCGGGACGCTAGCACTTCGTAACTCTGCAACCCGGAGGCTTCGCTCAGGCCTCAAGCGCCTCGCATCCAGTATTGCAAAGTAATGATAGGAGCGTAACATCGTAACTCCGCAACCCTTAAAACCCTTAAAAACCTTATAACACTTTAACTCCCGCCAAGCTTCGCATGCGGGATAAAACTCTTCAGGTTTGAATATTCCCGTCGGGTATGAACGCCGGCTTGTCGGGAAGTTGATTGTTTTGGTCTAAAAGGTGGTGATGGTTGCGGGTGGTTCGGTAGATTTGGATTTCCGATTCATTATGAAAAATTCTGCATATCATCTGCTCGCTGCGATCGTAACCCTCCTCATGATCAGCGCCTGTAACAGTCATCATCCTTCTTCTACAATGAGTGCCGATGCTGCTCTCGATACGTTGTTGAATCAGTATTATGAAGAGCGTCTTACGTATTTTCCATTGGAAGCTACAGGTATCGGTGATCCTCGCTATAACGATCGTTTGTCGATTGATATCAGCGAGTCGTTTCGGGCGCAGCTGAAAGCGTTTTATCAGAAGTACAGCCAACGCCTCGACAGTATTCAGCGTGATTCGCTGGATGTAGAGCAGCAAATGACGTTCGATATTTTCAGACGGGATATGAGCATGAATGTGGAAGGACTTGGTTTCAACGATCATCTGATGCCGTTGAACCAGTTCTGGGGTATGCACCTGACGTTTCCGCAGCTGGGTTCGGGAGAAGGGAATCAGCCGTTTAAAACGGTGAAGGATTATGATAATTTCTTAAAGCGCATCGATGCGTTTGTGGCGTATGAGGATACTGCTATCGCGAACATGCGGCGTGGAATGAAGTTGGGCGTTGTCCAAAATAAACTGCTTATGGAACGGGTGCTGGTGCAACTGGAAAATATCGTGGTAACCAGTCCGGAAAAATCTGTTTTTTACGGACCCATCACACACCTTCCTGATTCATTTCCGGTATACGACAAGGAACGGTTAAAAGCGGCCTACAGCGCTGCGATCATGGAGAAGATAGTGCCGGTGTATCAACGACTGATTCAATTTGTGCGGACCGAGTATCTTCCGGTTTGTCGTGACAAAGCAGGTGTGTCAGCTGTTCCCGGCGGTGCTGAACTGTATGCGTTTCTCTGTCGCCAGTGGAATACCACCAATATGACACCGGATGAAATTTTTGAAACAGGGGAGAAGGAGGTCGCACGTATTTTCAGTGAGATGGAACGCGTGAAAAACGAAACGGGATTCAAGGGCGATATGAAATCGTTTTTTCATTTCATGCATACCAATCCGAAGTTTTTCCCTTTTCATACTGCGCAGGAAGTGCTGGATTATTACGAGTCGATTCATCAGAAAATGAAGCCTCAACTTTCGGTGTTGTTCAGTCACGAACCGAAAACGAAGTTTGAAATCCGCCGCACCGAAGCCTTCCGCGAAGCTTCTGCGAGCGCCGAATATCAGCAAGGGTCTGCAGATGGGTCGCGTCCCGGAATATTTTATGTGCCGGTCCCCGATCCCCGCAAGGCCAATGCAATCGGTGCGGAAGATCTTTTCCTGCATGAAGCCATACCCGGGCACCATTATCAATGTTCATTGCAACAGGAAGATACAACGTTACCGCGTTTCCGTCGTTTTGGATGGTACGGTGCGTATGGCGAAGGCTGGGCCTTGTATTCAGAATCACTGGGGAAAGAGCTCGGACTCTACAGCGATCCGTATCAGTATTTCGCTTCGCTGAGTGAAGAGATGCATCGGGCCATTCGTCTGGTGGTGGATGTGGGCATGCACATGAAAGGCTGGACCCGTGAACAGGCGATTGCCTATTCCCTTGAGCGGGATGCGGAAAGTGAAGCAGATATCACGGTAGAGATTGAGCGGTACATGGCTATTCCCGGACAAGCGACTGCGTATAAAATCGGACAGCTGAAAATTCTCGAACTGCGTCACAAAGCTGAACAGGAACTCGGCGCTAAATTCAATATCCGCGCTTTTCATGATGAAGTGTTGAAAGGAGGATGTTTGCCATTGGAGATCTTCGAAAAGAAAATGGAACGCTGGATCCGCACGCAGTGATGTCCCGGGTAGAACACGGATTCGCCTTCGGCTAACGCTGATTGGGCAGATGATCGCAGATAGTAACTGAACTCAAGGTCGGTCCCGACCAGCCACTACCATTTCCACTCTGTGCCTTTGTGCCTCTGTGCCTTTGTGCCTCTGTGCCTCTGTGCCTCTGCGCCTTTGCGCCTCTGTGCCTCTGTGCCTCTAGTCCTCTGTGCCTCTGCGACTCTGCGCCTCTGTGCCTCTGTGCCTTTGTACCTCTTGCCCCTTTGCCCCTCTTCAACTCCCGGGTCGTTACATCGCTAACGAACTCATCTCCCAAAAACCTACCTTTGCTCCATGTTACTCAACGACGAATATTTCATGCGGGCGGCTCTGGCCGAGGCGAAGGAAGCATTGGCCATTGATGAAGTGCCCATCGGTGCGGTGATTGTAGCGAATGGAAAAATCATTGCACGCGGACATAACCAGGTTGAAAAACTGAATGATGTAACCGCTCATGCTGAAATGATTGCGTTTACTTCGGCAGCCAATCATATAGGCGGAAAATTTTTAAATGAATGTACTTTGTATGTTACACTCGAGCCATGTCCGATGTGTGCCGGAGCGGCGTACTGGAGTCGTATTGGAAAGGTAGTCTATGGAGCAACCGATGAAAAACGAGGCTTTCGTTTGCTGGAGGGGCAAAAACAAATACTCCACCCTTCTACAGAAGTGAAGAGTGGAGTATTGGCCGCGGATTGTGCCGCGTTGTTAACGGAATATTTTAAATCGAAGCGCTGATTATACGTTGATCGCCTGGAGCACCTGAATGGTCAGGGGCTTATTCAGGAATTTTCGGACGTACGGATTTTTATTCGCGCGATTCAGGTCTTTGAAACTTTCCGATGTGGAAAGCATGATCACTTTGATCTGCATGCGCTGATCTTCGGGGAATTTTTCAAAGGCTTCAAGGAATTGGAATCCATCCATCACCGGCATGTTTATGTCGAGGAAGATGACTTCCGGCCATTCGGTACGGGGTGCCGATTTCAGGATCTCCAGCGCTTCATTGGCTTCCTGACAGGTCGTTACTCTTTCTGCGAATCCGTTCGATTCTATCAGTTTCTTGTTGATGAAATTATCGAGCGAATTATCGTCGATCAACATTACTGATGTGTACCTGGCCTTCCCGTTTTCTGTCGTTTGCGCGTCGGTAATCCGGCTCAAAGTCTGACTGCTCATTTTTTTTCTCTTTACTCGTCGTTTTCAGTTTCTCTTTATGGCGTTGGTGTTGGGAGGTCTGACAGGCTTTATAACGGATGCACGAAAGCTGAGGTTTGACAAAAATCCTGATCCTCTTACACGATTCTTGCATCCTGCCTTACATTTCTTACAAATTGAGGGTATACATAGAGCGCAAAACGGGTGGTATAAAAACAGGAACAGCTGGCATCCCGCCAACTGCTCCCTTCAAACCAACCAACAGCCTAACAGGGTTTTAGCCTGCCATCCGAAGCTTTTGTTTAACGGTCTCCGGTACCACGGTTTCAATGTGGTATCCATAGAGCCCGACGTATCCTGCCTCCGGGTATGGTATCATGTCGAACCAGATGTATAGTCCGCTGAATGTTACCCTACACTCGGTAGGCGATTTCTCTGAGAATGCGAAGTTTATCTCGGGGTATGCCTGAAGGATGGCCGCAGGAATTTTGCCTCCTTTGTGACATTTCCATTCCCCGAGCAGAGGAAGAGCTGTTAAGTTAGCGTCGATCAGGCGCTTATTGTAATCGAAGCGCATGACGGGAAACATGTCCCTTTCGTCGTTTGTTTTTTTTGTTTTCTTCATTATTTGTTGAGTGGCTTGCATTGCAATGTTACGACCCGTGGGAGGGGGGCAGGAATGAAAAACAGGATGAAACTTACATTCGCTTTTGCAGGATTGCCCTGTCACTTCGTACCTTTGCAGCGAACATTCTAAAACACTTAATAAAATGCCATATCCAGAACAACTCTGCGCTCCCATGCGTCTCGAACTCACAGGAGCAGGATTTTCCGAGCTGAAATCAGCTGCGGATGTTGATGCAAATATCCCTTCCAATAAGGGTACTACGTTGCTGGTGATTAACTCTGTGTGCGGTTGCGCTGCAGGTGCTGCCCGTCCGGGTGTGAAACTTGCCCTCAGTCGTACCGATATGAAGCCGGATCATCTCGTTACCGTATTCGCAGGACAAGAAGTGGAAGCTACTGCCCAGGCTCGTAAATACCTGGCTCCTTATCCGCCTTCATCACCTGCTGTAGCCCTCTTCAAAGACGGTCAGCTGGTACATATGTTGGAGCGCCATAACATCGAAGGTCACTCAGCTGAAATGATAGCGGAGAACCTGAGTGCTGCGTTCGAAGAATTCTGTGCGGTTAAAGCCTGATTTCTTTAAAATCTTACAAAAAACGGCCTCAAAAGGGCCGTTTTTTTATGCTTTGACTTCTTTTTCAGTTCCTGTTTTAAAGCTGAATCCGCAATTTCCTTCTTTTTCCAGGGTGTTTCGGATGATTCCGGATACTTTATCTCTCAAAGCGGAGGCGTCTTGTTCAGTCAGTCCGGTGGTAGGAATAGGCGTATGAATAATAATTCGTGAAATTCCGGGTTGAAGAAGAAGGCGTTCCTTGCCATTGTCGGGGAAAATCCGCCAGTTATCTAAGAATGTAATGGGTACAATTGGCACCTGCATCTCAATAGCCAGCCGGAAGGCCCCACTTTTAAATGGTCCTAGCTCGGGTGAACCTGCCGGAATCGTGCCTTCGGGGAAGATAGCCAGGCTTATTCCTTTCCGGAGATCCTTACGGGCGCGTTTATAGGCTTTGTGTGAGTCTTTTACGCTACTGCGGTTCACCGATATATTCATCCTGCGGAAGAAAATGCCAAACATGGGAATCTTCTTCAGTTCTGCCTTACCCATAAAATGAAAGTAATTGGGAAATGCTATGTTGGTGGTGAGAATATCGAGGTAGGAGCCGTGGTTGGGCGTGATGATATAAGCTTGTTTGGGGTCAAGTTTGCTTTCTCTGCGGATGCGGTACCAGATGCCGGTGGTGAGAAAGATCCAGTGTGCCCATACTTTCTTGAGTCGCCAGGCGTAGGGAAACCAGGCTTCCCGGCTTAACAGGATCAGAAATACGGGATAGAGAGGTAGAAAAAAAAGAAAACCGCTCAGGAAGAACCAGCAACACCAGATTTTTCGCAGACCATACGAGAGCATTTTCACGGGGGCAAAGATACCAAAGTATTTTTCTTCGCTTATTTTCACGCTGTGAACAGGTTGGATATCAAACGCTGGTTCAAAGAATGGGCCAATCAGCTGCGTTCGGCGGCCCGGCACCCCCGTGTGCTGACTTTTAGCCGGAAATATCCGCGTCTTTACCGGTTTATGCTGTTGCGGTTCGACCCCCATCACTTCAGAGGATTGCCATTCACCTTGCTGGTGTTGGGGGTGTTGCTTAATACACTGGTTTTGAGTCAGCTGGCAGAAGAAATTCGTGAGATTTCCCGCTTGCGGAAAGCTGATCTTTTTCTGGCCGACTTCTTTTATTTGCATCGGTCAAAGGGTCTTGGAACCTTTTTGTACCGCTTTTCCAAAATCGGCAGTTCCCCAATCGTTCTTTCCTTGTTGGGGATTTTCACCATGGTAGCTGTCTGGAAAAAGCGGTTTCATGCCTGGATAGCCATCAGTACAGCTTTGTTCTGTTCTACGGTGACTGCGTATTTTGGAAAGGTGTATTATCAGATGCCGCGCCCGGGGAATCTGGCCTG
Source organism: Bacteroidia bacterium (assembly GCA_046330075.1). Classification (GTDB taxonomy): domain Bacteria; phylum Bacteroidota; class Bacteroidia; order AKYH767-A; family OLB10; genus JAJTFW01. The sequence goes on from JAXLTL010000004.1 coordinate 23,236, forward strand.
GTATGATGAGTTTTCATATTCATTTCCTTCCGGACATGCGACAGTTTCTGTGGCATATTATGGCATCCTGTTCTATATACTCCTTCACGCTGTACAGCGACCGGTGTTGCGTATTTCCGTTCGGTTGGGAGCTGTCCTTTTTATTCTTCTCATTGGTTTCAGCAGAATTTACCTCTGCGTGCATTATCTCTCTGATGTGATGGCCGGTTATGCCATCGGATTGTTGTGGTTCCTTTTTTCCGCGGCCTTACTCTCCTGGCTCGATTTCAGAAAGGAAATGCGTAGTTAGGATTCGGTTTTTTATCTTCGCGCCACCATGGAAACAGTCGTTAGCGGAATCCGCAGTACAGGCAACCTGCATCTCGGAAATTATTTTGGTGCAGTGAAAAATTTTCTGCGTATGCAGGAGGAGAATAATTGTTTTTTCTTCATCGCCGATTATCACTCGCTCACCACTCATCCCACTCCCGAAAACCTGCGCAGCAATGTTCGTCAGGTGCTGGCCGAGTACCTGGCTTGCGGTATTGATCCGGAAAAGAGTGTGATCTATGTGCAGAGTGATGTCCCCGAAGTGACTGAACTTTATCTGCTGCTGAATATGAATGCCTATGTTGGAGAGCTCGAGCGTTCAACTACTTTCAAAGAAAAAGTGCGCAAACAGCCGGACAATGTAAATGCCGGACTATTGACCTATCCGGTGCTGATGGCTGCTGATATCCTCCTGCATCGTGCAGCGAAAGTGCCAGTGGGTAAGGACCAGGAGCAGCACCTGGAGATGACACGTCAATTTGGTAACCGGTTTAACAGGATGTACAAAGTGGACTATTTTGTGGAACCTGTAGCGTATAACTTCGGTGAACAGCTGGTGAAAGTACCGGGGCTTGATGGCTCGGGTAAAATGGGAAAATCAGAGGGAGAAGGGAATGCTGTATTTCTTTTCGATACGGACGAGGCGATTCGTAAGAAAGTGATGCGTGCTGTGTCTGATTCAGGCCCGACAGAGCCCAATGCACCGAAGTCGGAAGCAGTTTCCAATCTGTTCATGCTGATGAGTCTGGTATCGGATGCATCTACGCAGCAGTTTTTTGAAAAAGCCTACAACAACTGCGCAATCCGTTACGGCGATATGAAAAAACAACTGGCCGAGGATATGATCCGTTTTGTAACGCCGGTGCGTAGCCGTATTCAGGATATTCTGAAAGACGACGATCATCTCATGAAAGTGATGAAAACGGGCAAAGAAAAAGCGCAGTCCTCTGCGGCGAAAACCGTCAGAGAAGTGCGCGAGATCATCGGCATCCGCTATTGATCAGATCGGTGTGACCGAGCGGATGAATTTAACGTTGATTTTTTCCATCAACGATTTACAGAATTCATAGTTGCGTTGCGATACCGCTTTGCGGAATGAATTCAGATTTTGCAGAGAGATGAAGTAGTAGTCGCTTTTGTAGAATGTGCTGTCAACCTGTTTGTCGATAATACCATACTTCACAGCGCCGTTGATCAGCTCGAATTTCGCAGTAATGTTCAGATGTGCTTCTATTTCGTTACCTTTCATAGAGTGGGAGGTTTGCTCACTTGTACGCAAAATACAGCTGTAAGGTTTAAGAAATTGCTGTTTTGTTTGTTAACCTTACATGATATGTGGGCATCCTGAAATGCAGCGGCGAAGCCATTGAAGGCCATTTAAAAGGGATGTGAATGTGAATCAGGCTTTCCTGCTTTCCCGGTAGTAACGGATCATATCCGTGCTCCCTACAGCTGTAAAGCCCTGATTACGCAGCATCGTGATCAGTTGGCCGCGATGATACGTGCCGTGGTTCATCACATGCATAATGATTTCTTCAACAGTATTGTGAAAAGCAGAACCATCGAGCGCATGGTATTCAACGAGTCTTTCACCTCCGTTTTCGGGTAAATTTTCAGTGAAGCTTACAAATGCCCGTGAATTTTCGTCGAGAGCCGCGAGTGCCTCCTGCAAGCTGCCGTTAAAATGATGGCTGGGCCAGGTGTTTACCGATTCTCCCAACAGACGTTTATACCAGATCACCTGAGCATCCCATACGTGGTACAGTGTTTTACGGATGGTCGGAAAGCTGCTGTGCTGGGTTTCGTCGGCAATGGCGTCACCTGCTTCGAGCAGATAACCTGACATACGTTCGTTGGCCCACTGGTTATAAGCACAAAGTTGGCGAAGGTGATGTATCATAAAGATGGTGGTGGATGATAGACTATAACTCGCGGTTGATGAGTGGCATGTCGAGCACTTTCTGGAGATATCTTTCGCGGGTCACCTGATCCAAAGCATTGGCATGACGCGTATGGTGCATATCGGTACCCAATGCACCGATGATCTCCATGTCAATCAGTTTCTCAGCTATCCTTTTTGCATCCGGACCATAGTATCCGCAGAGCGAATTCAGGTTAAGCTGCAGGGTAACCCCCATCTCGTAAAAGCGCCGGTATTGTTCAAGATCACGGTACCAGAACGGATAACGTTCAGGATGTGCCAGCACCGGACGATACCCCAGTACCTGCGTCCGGAAAAATACTTCAGTAACGCTATCCGGCGGATTGATATAAGAAACCTCCATCAGCAGGAAATTATCGCCGAAAGTGAGCAGTTTCTCTTCTTCCAGTTTACGGATAAAACCGTCGTCGATATAGTATTCTGCGGCAGCATCAATGGTCACCGGAATTCCTTCTTTCTTCACGGCTTCGCGAACAGTGCTCAGACCTTCAAGAATGATTTCCGGAGTGTTTCTGAAATAATCACTCATCACGTGTGGTGTGGTGATGAGTTTGCTGTATCCCTTGCTGTGGAGGAAACGGATCAGTTCGAGACTGTCTTCAATGGTTTTGGCACCGTCATCAATTCCCGGAATCAAATGCGAATGCATATCTGCATGCAGGGTGGATAAATCGATGGGTTCTTCGAGTGCCGCAGCAGGGGAAGAGGTGAACTTTCGTAGGAGTGACTTAAACATGCGCGAACGCTTTTCGGAACCAGGCTACGGTGAGCTCAAGACCATCTTTGAGCTGGTAGCGGGGCTGATATCCAAGCAAATTCTTTGCCATAGAAATATCAGCCAGGGAGTTTTTGATATCCCCTTTACGATCAGGATGGTATTCCGGTTGCTTTTCTGACCCTGCAATCTTTGCAATATTTTTATAGAGATCGTTGACCGAAGCGGCTTCTCCAACGGCAATATTGTACACTTTATTGCAGGCATCGGCATTATTGGTGAATAGAGCCCGTATATTGGCTTGTACTGCGTTTTCTACGAAGGTGAAGTCCCGGGTCTGATTGCCATCGCCAAAAATCACTGCGCTTTTATCAGCCAGCAGTGCATTCATGAACAGCGGAATCACCGCTGCATATTGTCCATTGGGATCCTGATTGGGGCCAAAAACATTGAAATAGCGCAGCCCGATGAATTCCATCCCATAGTTGAGTGTAAATACACCTGCATACAGCTCGTTGGTGTATTTGCTTACAGCATAGGGTGACAATGGTTTCCCGATCCGGCTTTCAACCTTGGGGGATTCAGTGGAATCTCCATATACTGAACTGGAGCTGGCATAAACAATCCTGCGAATGCCGGCGTCTCGGGCGGCTACCATGATATTGAGATATCCGGTGGTATTGGCTTCGCTGGTGGCAACCGGATTGCGGATAGAACGGGGGACAGAGCCTAACGCAGCCTGATGAGAGAGATGGGTCATGCCTTCACATGCCCTGGCACAGTCTTCAGGATGGATGATGTCGCCTTCCATGAACTCGAATGCCGGGTGTTGCATGAATGGTTCGAGGTTGCGTATGAAGCCGTTACTGAGATTATCAAGGACTCTTACTTTGCCGGCGCCATGCTCCAGCAGGTATTCTACTATATTGGATCCGATGAATCCCGCACCGCCGGTAACGAGTACCGAAACGCCCTGCAGGCTTCCTTCATGGTAGGCTTTATTGTATAAGCTGTTGGTCTGCATAAATTCCAAACAAATGTAGTAATAAAAAGGCCATTTAACCGCTCCGGAATACCCGGATGCCGGTTAAATGGCCTGTAATGCAGTGTTCGTGCGTTTAACGGAGTTCGTACTGCCGCTGATAGTAGTTTTTGTATTCACCGGAAGTCACTTCGTCGATCCATTGCTGGTTGGAAAGGTACCAGTCGACGGTTTTTTCGAGCCCTTCTTCAAACTGCAGGGAGGGTTTCCAGCCGAGTTCGCGTTGCAATTTGGAGGAGTCGATGGCATAACGGAGATCATGACCGGCGCGGTCTTTCACAAATGTGATGAGTTGCGCGGAAGTGCCTTCGGGCCGGCCCAGTTTGCGGTCCATGACTTTACAAAGGAGATGGATGAGGTCGATGTTTTTCCATTCGTTGTGTCCGCCAATATTGTAGGTGTCACCGTTTTTACCATAGTGGTAAATAACGTCGATCGCTACAGCATGGTCCTCTACAAACAGCCAGTCGCGGATATTCTCTCCTTTGCCGTAAACCGGTACCGGTTTGTTGTTGCGGATATTGTTTATCGCCAGCGGAATGAGTTTTTCGGGAAACTGATAGGATCCGTAGTTATTGGAACAGTTCGAGATGACTACCGGCATGCCGTAGGTGTCATGATAGGCTCTTACCAGATGGTCGGAGCTGGCTTTGGAGGCAGAGTAAGGGGAGTGCGGATCGTATCGGGTTTCTTCTGTGAAGAAACCGGTTTCTCCGAGTGATCCGTATACTTCATCGGTGCTGATGTGGTAAAATCTGCGGCCTTCGTAGTTGCCGTTCCAGATGTGTCGCGCGGCATTGAGAAGGTTTACTGTGCCAACAATATTGGTAAGGATAAACTCCATCGGATTGGCAATGCTGCGGTCAACATGCGATTCAGCAGCCAGGTGCACAACGCCGTCAAATTGGTATTTCTCGAATAACGATTGGATGAATTCGCCGTCGTTGATATCTCCTTTTACGAACGTGTAATTGGAGGCATTTTCAATATCTCGAAGATTTGCCAGATTGCCGGCGTAGGTGAGCTTATCGAGGTTTACAATGGTGTAATCCGGATAGTTTTTGATAAAACGTCGTACGACATGTGAACCGATGAAACCGGCTCCACCTGTGATGAGGATGTGTTTTTTAGTCATGTGTCGGATGTTGGGGATTCCGTTTGAAAATAAAGATCAGCGTGCAGTGGCAAGCGCTTTTTGCTGCAGTACTTTTTCCCAGGCCCAGGCAGAGGTGATCATGTCTTCCAGGGTATGTGTTGCTTTCCAGCCCAGCTCATTGTTGGCATAGGTGGTGTCAGCATATACTTTTTCTACATCGCCGGCGCGGCGGGCGACACATTCGTAGTTGACAGAAACGCCGGTGATGCGTGTAAATGCATTCAGGATTTCCAGTACAGAAAGTCCGTTGCCGGTGCCGAGGTTGAAGAGCTCGTACTTGTTTTTTGTGTTGCCACCGAGCATGCGTTCAATAGCGACAACGTGTGCCCGGGCTACGTCAACTACATGAATGTAATCACGGATACAGCTTCCGTCAGGTGTGTTGTAGTCGGTGCCGAAGACTTTCATCTGCCCGCGTTTTCCAATAGCGGTTTGTGTCACAATCGGGAAGAGATTGAGCGGTGCGCCAACCGGATATTCTCCGATCCGTGCAGTTGCATGCGCCCCAACCGGATTGAAATAACGAAGTGAAATCACATTCAGGTCAACCGCTTTTACGGAGTCACGGAGAATGTCTTCGCCGATTTTCTTGGTGTTGGCATAAGGACTCTGCGCAGGTTTAACCGCTGCAAATTCATCGATGGGTAAATAGTCGGGTTCGCCGTAAACAGAACAGGAGGATGAAAAGACAAAGTTTTTAATTCCGGTTTCACGGCAGATTTCAATGAGGTTGATCAGTGAAACCAGATTGTTACGGTAGTATTCCAGCGGCTTTTCCACACTCTCGCCAACAGCTTTGAAGGCAGCGAAGTGAATGATCGCCTGCACAGGATGGATACGTAAAAATTCCATCACTGCATTTTTATTGTTCAAGTCAATAGGGGCGAAGGCGGGACGCGATCCTGTGATTGATTCAATGGAATCAAGTACCTCTGCATGGGAATTACTGAGGTTGTCGATGATCACAACATGGTAGCCCTGTTCCATCAGTTCTACAACAGTATGCGATCCGATGTACCCGGTGCCTCCGGTAACCAATATGGTTTGTTTCTTATTCATTGCCGGTTTGTTTAACGTGTTATACGTTGGCCGGGCCTTTTAGGTTCTCCTAGAGACTCCAGTACTTGAGTTCACGGATTTTTCCGCGCAGAATACCTTTCAGGTCGACAATCAGCGCTTCCGGTTTCGCCAGTTTTTTGAAGTCTGTTTCCGTCAGTGCAGTGTATTCTTTGTGATTGACGGCTACTACTATTGCATCGTAGTCGTTGCCTGCTTCCGGGGTCAGTTCAAATCCGTATTCATGACGCAGTTCGTCAGAGTCGGCACGCGGATCTACCACTTCCACATTCACTCCGTAGGATTTGAACTCGTTGATGACGTCGGCTACCTTGGAGTTGCGGATGTCTTCAACGTCTTCTTTAAAAGTGGCGCCCATCACCAGCACTTTGCATTTGCTGAGGTCCTTACCCATTGCAATGAGTTTCTTTACCGTTTGCTTGGCTACGTAGAATCCCATCGAGTCATTTACGTAACGACCGGAGTTGATCACCTGTGAATGATACCCCAGCTCCTGCGCCTTATAGGTGAGATAGTAAGGATCTACACCAATGCAGTGCCCGCCAACGAGTCCGGGCATGAAGCGAAGGAAATTCCATTTTGTTCCGGAGGCTTCCAGTACTTCGTAGGTGTTGATGCCCATCTTGTTGAAAATGATCGACAGCTCATTCATGAGCGCGATGTTCACATCCCGTTGCGTGTTCTCGATGATCTTTGCGGCTTCAGCTACCTTGATAGAGGAGGCTTTGAAGACACCGGCTTTCACCACAATCTCGTATACTTTCGAAATGTTCTCGAGCGATTCTTCGTCACAGCCACTTACCACCTTGATGATGTTGGGAAGGGTATGGACTTTATCGCCCGGGTTGATCCGCTCAGGGGAATAACCGACTTTAAAGTCACGCTTAAATTTTAAACCGGAAATTTCTTCCAGCACCGGAATACAATCTTCCTCTGTACATCCCGGATATACCGTTGATTCGTACACCACATAGTCGCCGGGTTTCAATACCTGCGCGATGGATCGTGACGCACCAATGACGGGTTTCAGATCAGGGAGTTTATGTTCATCGATGGGTGTGGGAACGGCAACTATGAAAAAGCTGGCTTCACGTAATACATCGAGTGAGTCGGTGAATTCAATATCGCATCCTTCAAATGCACTGCTGTCAAGCTCCCCGCTGGGGTCGACATTCCTGCGCATCATTTCAACGCGTGCTTTGTTGATATCAAATCCGATAACTTTGATTTTGCGGGCGAATTCCAGAGCGATGGGCAGGCCTACATAGCCGAGACCAATCACGGCGAGTTTCTTTTCTTTGTTTACTAATTCGTTATACATTCTTGCAGCGAATTTCCGGTTTGCTTAACTTTCTGAGTGCGTATATGCGCTCGATGATTTCTACCACCTTCAGTCCTTCCAGTGCATTGGTGGTCATCGTTGTTCTTCCTTTTAAAGTGTCGATTACGTTTTCAATAATGTAATGGTGATTGGCCGCAGAGCCTTTGTAGACTCCGTAATCGTTGGCCGGATTCACCGGTGGTAATTCTGGCATCGTGTAGCCTTCAATGTGACAGTACACAACTTCGTTCATGTATTGTCCGCCGATCTTGAGGCTTCCCTTGCTGCCAATTACTGTAATGCTGCTTTCGAGGTTGGTGTCGAATACAGAGGTAGTGTAATTGACAGATCCCATGCCGCCATTGATAAAGCGGAAATTGACAATTCCGGTATCTTCAAAGCTGGTACTTTGTGCATGGTTGAAGTCAGCGAAGACTCCGTTGATGTCTGTAATGTCGCCGAATACCCAGTACATGATGTCGATAAAATGCGAGAACTGGGTGAAGAGTGTACCTCCGTCGAGGTCACTGGATCCCTTCCAGCTTCCTTTTTTGTAGTAACGGTCATCGCGGTTCCAGAAACAGTTTAACTGTACGAGGTAAATTTCTCCCAGCAGTTTGTTTTCAACCACTTGTTTGAGCCATGTGGAGGGTGGACTATAACGGTTCTGCATCACCCCAAAAACGTTGCGGGATACCTGCAATGCTTTATAGATGATCTTTTCGCAGTCCTGTTTCGTGATAGCCATGGGCTTCTCACATACCACATGTTTCTGATGACCAAGCGCCAGCAGCGAATGTTCAGCGTGGAGTCCGTTGGGTGTGCAGATGTTCACCACATCAATATCAGGATGTGCACTGAACATGGCTTCCGGCGAATTGTAGAAAGGCGTGTTTTCAAAATCTTTCAGTCCCAGTTCAGCAGCAGGACGTACATCACACAATGCCACGAGTTCTGATTCAGGATTCCGCTGAATCATTTCAGCATGTCGTTTGCCGATATGACCACAGCCGATGACTGCGAATTTTATTGAACGGTCATGGTAGTTGGTCATCAGGCAATTCGTGTTACAGTGTGATTACTGAGTTGATATTTCTGTCCGCTTTCAGGACATTCGGCGATCCCTTCCTTGTTGAAACTGAGTCGATGACCGTACTCGCTCATCCATCCGATTTGCCTGGCCGGATTTCCGACCACCAATGCAAAATCGGGAACTGTTTTTGTGACCACGGCACCTGCTCCGATGAATGCAAATGCACCGATATCATGTCCGCAAACAATGGTTGCATTCGCTCCGATGGATGCTCCGCGTTTTACCACTGTTTTGGAATACTGGCTGCGGCGGTTGACTGCACTGCGTGGATTGGTGACATTGGTGAACACCATGCTCGGACCCAGGAACACATCATCTTCGCAGATAACTCCGGTGTAAATAGATACGTTGTTTTGAACTTTGACGTTCTTTCCAAGTACTACATCCGGTGAGATCACTACATTTTGTCCGATGTTACAGTTTTCACCAATCGTACAATTGGGCATGATATGGCTGAAGTGCCAGATTTTAGTCCCTTTGCCGATGGTGCATCCTTCGTCAATAACAGCCGTAGGGTGTGCGGAGTATTCCATGCTCGGTTTTAAGGCGGTTGAAGGCCTTTTTTTCAGGTGGTTTTCGATACTATATTAAACGCCAAACACTGCATGGGATTTCATGCAGTGTTGAAGGCGTTTCATGCGTTGGTTCAGGCAAACCGGTGTGCGGTCTTCCTGAGTTCTTCCGGAGGCAGGCTCCGGAAGTAGTCGTACGTGATTTTTAATCCTTCAGCTCTGCTGACCTTTGGCTCCCATCCGAGAATTTCTCTTGCTCTCGAAATATCTGGACGACGTTGTTTAGGGTCGTCTTGCGGGAGGGGCTTGGTGATCAGCTTCTGATTAGTACCCGTTAGTTTGATGATCTCTTCACCAAATTCGCGGATGGTAATCTCTGCCGGATTTCCGATGTTCACCGGATACGGATAGTCACTCATAAGCAGCCGGTAGATACCTTCAATCAGATCGGATACATAGCAGAAGGAACGGGTTTGTGATCCGTCACCGAATACCGTAAGGTCTTCGCCGCGTAACGCCTGACCAATGAAGGCCGGCAATACACGACCGTCGTTCAGTCGCATGCGGGGACCATAGGTATTGAAGATGCGGACGATGCGTGTTTCCAGCTGATGGTAGGTATGATAAGCCATCGTAATCGCTTCCTGGAAGCGTTTGGCTTCATCGTATACACCACGCGGACCAATTGGATTTACATTGCCCCAGTAGTCTTCTGTTTGCGGATGCACCGTAGGATCACCATAAACCTCACTGGTGGAGGCTACAAGGATGCGTGCATTTTTCACTCTCGCCAATCCCAGCAGATTGTGCGTACCCAGTGAGCCCACTTTCAGTGTCTGAATCGGAATCTTCAGGTAGTCAATCGGACTTGCCGGTGAGGCGAAATGAAGAATGTAGTCGATTTGTCCGGGAACAAATACGAACTTACTTACATCATGGTGATAGAATTCGAACTCTTTCAGCTTGAAGAGATGCTCGATATTACGCAGATCGCCGGTGATCAGATTGTCCATTCCCACTACGTCATACCCTTCATCAATGAAGCGGTCGCAGAGATGGGAGCCGAGGAATCCTGCGGCACCGGTGATGAGAACACGTTTGTTTGGCATATTTTAAAAAATGATGGTGGAGATCAGGAGAAGGCAGGAATGTGAGGAGTTACGATTTCACGGCCCATGCTGTTGTAATAGAAGCCGAGTTCAGCCATGCGCTGGAGGTCGTAAAGATTACGTCCGTCGAAGATCGTGCGGCCTTTCATGGTGTTCTTCATGCGCTCGAAATCAGGCGTACGGAAGAGCGACCATTCGGTGGCTATCAGCAATGCATCAGCATCCTGACAGGCTTCATATGGATCACCGGCATAGTGAATCACTTCACCCATGGTGCGTTTTACATTCTCCATCGCTTCCGGATCAAAGGCGCTTACAGAAGCACCGGCAGCAATGAGATCGCGGATGATATACAGTGCCGGAGCTTCGCGGATATCATCTGTATCCGGTTTGAAAGCAAGACCCCAGATGGCGAATTTCTTGCCGGCGAGGTTGCCATCAAAATGTTGTTTAAGTTTTTCAACGATTACCGTTTTCTGGTTTTCGTTTACCTGCATCACGGAATTCAGGATTTTGAAATCGTATTTGTATTCCTGTGATGTTTTGTAAAGTGCCTGCACATCTTTCGGGAAGCAGCTACCGCCATAACCTATACCGGCAAAAAGGAATCGTTTGCCGATACGTGAGTCGGAACCAATACCGATACGGATTGCATCTACGTTGGCGCCTACTTTCTCACAGAGATTGGCAATCTCATTCATGAACGTGATCTTGGTGGCCAGAAATGCATTGGCGGCATATTTGGTGAGCTCGGCAGAGCGTTCGTCCATGAAATAAATCGGGTTACCCTGACGCACAAACGGAGCGTAAAGGTCACTCATGATCTTCTTGGCTTTTTCACTGCGGGTGCCAATCACCACACGGTCCGGCTTCATGAAATCATCTACCGCAAAACCTTCGCGAAGGAATTCAGGGTTAGAGATCACATCGAAGTGTACGGTGCAGGTTTTTGCAATCGCTTCCCGTACTTTTTCGGCTGTGCCTACCGGTACAGTGCTCTTGTTGATAACGATCTTATAATCACGGATGATACGTCCCAGCTGACCGGCTACACCGAGTACATAACTGAGATCTGCAGAGCCATCTTCTCCCGGAGGTGTTGGGAGCGCCAGGAAAATAATGGTAGCGTCCTGAATGGCTTCATCCAGATTCGTGGTGAACTGCAAACGGCCTTGTTTGATATTTCGTTCAAACAAAACGTCAAGGTGCGGTTCGTAAATGGGAATGATACCATTCCGCATCTTTTCTACTTTGTTGGCATCAATATCAACGCAGGTCACGTGGTTTCCCATCTCTGCGAAGCAGGTTCCGGTTACGAGTCCTACATACCCTGTACCGACAACGGCAATGTTCATAATGTTTTGAATTTAAGTGGTTACACCCTCATTTATACTTGGATTGGCACCAAAGGTTTCGAATTTCAACTTACTTGTTGACGAATTCGAGAACGGAGGAGGTAATGTACTGCAATTCTTCCCCGGTCAATTCGGTATGCATCGGCAGTGAAACAACGTGGTTGCAGAGGGCTTCTGTCACAGGGAAGTCTCCGTGTTTGTACCGCGGATCAGTATACGCTTTTTGCATGTGAAGCGGAATCGGGTAGTAAATCATGGAAGGAATGCCGCGGGCATCGAGAAATTCACGGAGCGCAGTGCGCGAAACGCCATTCAGAACCAACGTGTATTGGTGAAAAACATGGGTGCTGCCGGCCATGCGTCCCGGGGTTTTAAGTCGGGGATTATTTGCAAAAGCCCGGTCGTAGTAATCGGCAGCTGCCTGACGAGCTTCGCAGTATTCATCGAGATGACGGAGTTTGACACGGAGAATGGCTGCCTGCATGGTGTCGAGGCGGCTGTTTACGCCGATGTCGTCGTGGTGATATTGAACCGACTGGCCATGGTTGGCAATCATACGGATGCGGGTGGCGAGTTCGTCATTGTTGGTGAATATGGCCCCTCCGTCACCCATACATCCCAGATTTTTGGAAGGGAAGAAGGAGGTGGTGCCAATCGTACCGATTGTGCCTGCTTTCTGAGTGATGCCGTTTTTCATGGTGTATTCAGCACCAATGGCCTGAGCGGTATCTTCAATAACAAAAAGGTTGTGTTCGTTGGCAATTTCCATGACCCGCTGCATGTTGGCGCATTGTCCGAAAAGATGTACCGGTACGATGGCTTTTGTGCGTGGTGTAATGGCTTTCTCGATGGCATCGCAGTCGATGGTAAAATCATCCGGATTCACATCAACCAGTACTGGTTTTAGTTTCAACAGGGCAATGACTTCTGCAGTGGCTACGTAGGTGAAACTGGCGGTGATTACTTCATCGCCCGGCTGAAGATTGAGTGCCATCATCGCAATCTGTAATGCGTCGGTTCCGTTGGCACAGGGAATTACATGTTTTACGTCCAGATAGTCTTCCATCTCCTTCGCAAAGGCTTTAACATCGGGTCCGTTAATGTATGCAGATGACAAGACCACATCGTGGATGGCTTTGTCAATTTCAGGTTGAATCTTTTTGTATTGACCGATAAGGTCAACCATCGGCATCTTTTTGATTGTTTCCATGTTTTTTCCCAATAGCCGGTCACTTTCTCGGCGACCTCGTTGAATCAAGGGGCGAAGATACTACATTTTAAAGACGATTCAGGGTGGTTTATTACTCTGTAATTTATGTATTTTTGGCGATGATGAAAAAACTGTTTGTGTCTAGCCGTTCTCTGTGGGTGATGTTGCTGTTTTCGTTGGCGGTTAATTCAGCCGGCGCACAGGTGAGTGTGAAGGATTCAGCCATTTCAATGGTGATGATTCGCCCTTCTTACGGAATACAACTTCCCGGTGCTGATCTGGCCAACCGGTTTGGGTTTAACCAAACAGTCGGACTTGCAACTACTTATAAGAATAAGTCAGGGTGGATGATCTCAGCTGAAGGTGATTTTATCTTCGGGAACCGGATCACCGAACCCAATTTGTTTTCGATGCTGACTACTACGGAGGGTACTATCATTGGAGAAGATGGACTGTATGGAGATATCAGAGTTTTTGAAAGAGGGTATTATATTACATTGAGTTTTGGCCGACTCTTTAAAGTGTTGAAGCCCAATCCGAACTGTGGATTCATTGTGGAAGGAGGCGTAGGCTTCTTCCAGCATAAAATCAAAATCCAGGATAAAAAGAACTCCGTACCCTCGTTAAATGGGGACTATGTGAAAGGCTATGATCATTTAACCAATGGCCTTTCTGTGCGTGAATTTATTGGTTATCAATACATTAGTAATCACCGATTGGTTAATTTTTATGGAGGAGTTGAGTTCCTTCAAGGTTTTACCAAGAACCGCAGGGATTATAATTACAGTGAAATGAGTGCTGATCCGTCTACACGCTTTGATATGTTAATGGGCATTCGCGTGGGCTGGATTATCCCACTCTTCAAGGAGGCTCCTGAAGAGTTTTATATGTATTGATCGTGTAAATAATTTCAAGATTTCTTCATCTTGAGCGGGTGCAAGCCCTATTTTAGCGGACGACAGTCACACGCTGTCACAACCCTTAACAATGGAATTGCTGTATCTGCTTGCTGTGGAGATGTATGGATTTGGTATCCGTATCGCTGCTTTATTCCTCCCGAAAGCGAAGCAATGGGTGGAGGGCCGGCAACATTGGGAGTCAGATCTGGCAACGCAATTACAGGGTAAATCCTCACACCGTATCTGGTTTCATTGCCCTTCCTTAGGTGAATTTGAGCAAGGTCGTCCGGTTTTGGAACAGATCCGGAAGCAATATCCCGATTATTGTATAGTCCTTACCTTTTTCTCTCCGTCTGGATATAATGCAAAAAAAAATGAGCCGTTGGCCGATGTGGTCACCTATATGCCGCTGGATGGTAAAATGCGCAGCCGGAAATTCCTCCGGCTGGTAAATCCGCGGCTGGTGTTTTTTGTGAAATATGATTTCTGGTATTACTATGGAAAGGAACTGCACGACCGCAAAATTCCTTTCTTCTGTGTCTCTGCTAATTTTCGCCCGGGCCAGATTTTCTTCAGGTTCTGGGGAAAGTTTTTCCGGAAGATTCTTACCCGTTATACCCATATTTTTGTACAGGATCAGGCTTCACTGGAACTGTTGTACAAGAGTGCCATCCCATCGGTAACGGTAGCCGGTGATACGCGGTTTGACCGGGTGCTGGAGAACAGTGAACGCACAGCCGATTTCCCGATGCTGAAAAATTTTGCAGCGTCCGGCACGGTGCTGGTGGCCGGCAGTACCTGGCCCGCAGATGAACGGTTGCTGGCCGGACTTTTACGGGCTAACCCGGCACTGAAACTGATTATAGCACCGCATGAAATTTCTGAGCGGGGACTTCAGTCCCTCGAACAACGGTTTTTCGGTAAGGCCGTCCGTTATACTAAAGCGGCGGAAGCGGATGCTGCTCATGCCCGGGTTATTATCATTGATACCATCGGCATGTTATCATTGATCTACCGGTTTGGGAAGTATACCTATGTAGGCGGAGGTTTCGGGCGTGGTATTCATAATATCCTGGAAGCTGCTGTCTACGGAAAACCCGTATTTTTTGGCCCTAATTTCAAAAAGTTCAAGGAAGCAAGGGATATGAAGGCAATGGGTTCTGGTATTGTCGTGAAAAGAACATCTGACCTGAAATCAGAGTTTTCACGACTGGAGTCTAACGTTGATGAATATACGAAAATCGCTGCCAAGAGCCATAAGTATATCGAAGACCGCAAAGGTGCTACCGAAATCCTGATGAATTTTTTAAGGATGAATTATCCTGCCTGACACCTCTGGATACCGGCGGCTGTTTGCCCTGCGCTGAGGTTTTGTCAGGGATGAGAGATGATAATTTGTCCTCCTGAAATCCTGTTGTTCGTGGCGGTCAGATTCCAGAAGTAAAATCCGGGTGCCAGCGTACAGACACTGACCTGATCTTTGTTTGAGATGAGTTCTTTCGTTAATACCAATTTCCCAAAAACATCATACATACTCAGAACACCATGAACTGCTGATGGGGTTTTCAGCGAAAAGAAATCATCCGCGGGATTGGGATAAACTGAGGCAGGTTGTGTGACGCTGATTTCAGAAAGGGCTGTTGCTGATTGGTTGCAGCCAATATAGAGAGAGTCGACTCCTTTTTTGTAGGCGACAATGCATCCACCTGCATGATAAGCCTGGCAGAGTGATCCAAACCAGATAAGTCCGCCGGATGATCCGATGCCTTCGTACAGCGTTTTGTTGAAGAGCCCGGGCGGAAAATGAAAACGTTTTATTGGAGTACTTCCCAGATATACAGTATCTATTCCAGTGACTGTATTTGGAGGAGTGTTGCAGTTATAATTCGATACCGTGTTCGGCAAAGGGTCGCCAATATTCAGGTTGAAGTCGAACATCAGATTTTCTGCTGATTGTCCGGGGTACATCATATAAAACCGCTTTTGAGCATCTTCACGGATCCCACCCTGATAAATATGTGAGTTGATATTTACAGTCTGAAAACTGTCGGTGAATGCATCCCATACCGAATCGATCTGGTTCCAGTAAAGCTGGTAGTAGGTTTTACCGCTCAGCACGGTGTCGCCGTCAATGAAATAGGTGTTGAGATCTTTGTAATGATGAAGACCATCGGCTGCGCCATATTCTTCATACCAGATACTTGTGGAGTCGATGTAATTTTGTGCCGGTAGCAAAGTTGAATGGCTTATCAGCAGTCCAAGGAGGAAGATGGTGTAAGACTGTTTCATTGAAAATCGTATTAGTGGATTAAAAGTAGGTTTATTTTTTAAAAATGCGCAATTAATCCCGGGAAAATTTTAACACCCGGTGATCGCCATTGATCGGGACGAAAAGAGAGATTTTTATTCCCTTATTTCCGGAGCAGGCATAGGATTCCTAGAGCGGCCTGCCACGTCGGTTTATTATCATCTTCAGGTAAATGTTGTACAGTGATGCCCGCTATGGCTGCTGTCTTTTTTGAAAACTGATACCGGTATTCAGCGGACAACGAAAATCGCATAAAAATTATCTCCCTGAAGTTCGTGTAATAAAGTCGATTTGAACTTATATGATAAGGGCCGGGACGGAAAAGTGAATCTATTTGGCTTGGCGGCAGGTAATAATCTGCTTCACCTCTGTCGATGAGATATAAACCAAATAACAGACCGGGAGCGATTCGAACTTGCGATTTTTTCTGCGTCCAGATCCGATAGCTGATGCTGAAAGGTAAAATGAGATCAGCCTTTTCCTCCCGGTCATAATAGAGCCTTCTATAACTACCATTGGGTCCACTGTGAAGATAACTTGAATCTACCGGATAATCCACCCGGTTTTGAAGATAGTAAAAACCAATACCCGATTGAATACTTACCTTTTCTGAAATGGGCAAATTAAATACTGCTGAAATGCTAGGTCCGAAAGCCGCTGCATTATTGATGTTCCGATAGGTTCCGATTGCCGTAAAAAGGATCCGTTGTTGCCCATTGCAAAGCTGGATTGAAAATAAAAGTAGAATCAGATAGAGCAGACAAGTCCGTTTCATGACTGGTGTAGGTGGTTATAAAACGTTAGTCTTACTGATAAAGTATTGCCGGATAGTATTAAAGGAGAATTAAGGGCAGTAGTTTAGAAGTTGCAGAGTTACAGAGCTGCAGAGCTGCAGAGTTGCAGAGTTGCAGAGCTGCAGAGTTTTGAAGTTGCGGAGTTTCGGAGTTTCGGAGTTTCGGAGTTGCGAAGTTTCGAAGTTACTAGGTCATTGAGTCTCCAACTTGCCAATTTGCCAATTTGCCAATTTGCCAACTCGCCAATTTGCCAACTCGCCAATTCACCAATTCACCAACTTACCAACTTACCAATTCACCAACTTACCAACTTGCCAATTCACCAACTTACCAACTTACCAACTTACCAATTTACCAATTTGCCAATTTGCCAATTCACCATCCCGCATTGCAAAGCAATGACGGGACACCAATTACCTGAGTATGTACATCCGGTACGAATCCAGTTTAATCAGCACAAACAGCAACACCGTAAAGCCCCACAGGGAGGATCCGCCATAGCTAAAGAAAGGCAGCGGGATTCCGATTACAGGAGCGAGACCAATGGCCATGCCTACGTTGATCATAAGATGGAAAAAGAGAATGGAGGCTACCCCATATGCGTAAATCCGCGTGTATTGTGATCGTTGTCGTTCGGCGATAAAAATGATCCGGTAGAGCAGGCCCTGAAAGAGCAACAGCACAACGGAAGTACCTACAAAGCCCCATTCCTCGCCTACGGTACAGAAAATAAAATCGGTGCTTTGTTCGGGAACGAAATCGTATTTGGTTTGTGTGCCTTGCAGAAATCCCTTGCCACTTAAGCCTCCGCTGCCAATGGCGATCAGACTCTGGTTTACGTTATAGCCAGCACCTTTTGGATCGGAACGTTTACCCAGCAGCACTTCAATACGTTCCCGTTGGTGTGCCTGAAGGATTTTATTGAAGGCATAATCCACGCTGAATACTACTCCGGCACTGAGTACGGTGATGGTCATGATCACCAATAGATTTTTGCGGGTCTTGCGCATGAGCAGGTAGGCAAGAAGTCCTGCTCCACCGATTACTCCCAGCAGAATTGTATTGGGGACCATCAGCGCCAGCACAAATAACACACCTGCCAGAAAACCGAAAATAAGAACGTTCTGACTGAGTCCTTCCCTGTAGAGAACAAAGATGAAGGCAATGAATACCAATGCGGATCCTGTATCATTCTGCAGCAATACCATTGCCATAGGGAAAAGAATGATGAGTCCGGCAGTGATTTTGGTCTTCATGTCTTCCATTCGTATCCCCAATGCGCTGAGGTATTTCGCCAGCGCCATGTTGGTTGCAAACTTTGCGAACTCCGAAGGTTGCAGTTTAAAGCTTCCGATTTCTATCCACGAGCGCGCACCCTGTACATCCCGGGCTATCACCAGTACCACCAGCAGAATACCGATAACGACAAAATAGATGGGGTAAGAGAAGGCGGCATAAAATTTCCCGTCAATTACCATGATGGCGAGAGCAATCAGCAGGGACGTGCCGATCCACATCAGCTGGCGCCCGTAACTTTGAGATAGATCGTAGATGTCTTTATGTTCTTCGTTGAACACCGCAGCGTAAATGTTGAGCCAGCCCATGAGCACGAGTAACAGGTACAGGCCAACCATGAGCCAGTCGATGTTTTCAAATATGCTTTTCTGCTTGCGCAAGGGGTATCAGGATTAATGCCGGGTCATCCGGCGTTGTGGAAGTATTGCTTCAGGGGAAGGGGGTGCGGGTTTTGTATTTTTCTTTTTCGCCGGCAGTGAGGCTGTAGTGCCTGTTTTGCTAACGGTGCCGGGTAGCCGCATTGGGACAACCGCTGTGCGTCCGGTGTCGGGTTTGAGCACACTGTTTTCCGGCCCTTTGTTCTGTAAAGGCAGGAGGAAGCCTTTGAGCATTCGTTCTTCGAGAGCCGGCCGCGAAATGGAGTCGCGGAGATATTTTTCCATCATCAGACTCGCAATCGGTGCTGCCCAAGTGGCACCAAAACCGGCATTTTCTACCATTACGGCAATGGCGATTTTGGGGTCATCTTTCGGAGCAAAGGCTACGAAAAGACTATGGTCTTTCCCGTGCGGATTCTGCGCAGTTCCTGTTTTCCCGCAAATCGTAATCGTATCGAATTTCGCAATTCGGGCGGTTCCTGCTTCCACTACCCGTACCATGCCGTCCTGTACAATATCAAAATACTGGGGATTTACTTTCGTGTAGTGTTTCTCCGCAAGATTTCGGGAGGTATTGGGCTTGTCGGCAATTTTTTTAATAACGTGTGGTGTATAGTAATATCCTTTATTGGCAATGATACAAAGGATGTTCGCCATCTGCATCGGGTTGATACCTAACTCTCCCTGTCCGATTCCCAGCGAATAAATCGTGGAGGCTTTCCATCTTCTGGCACCATAAACCTTATTGTAATAATCCACCGAAGGGATGAGTCCTTTCAGTTCGTGGGGCATATCCACCCCGATTTTATGTCCAATGCCGAAGCTCATCTGATATTCCCTCCATACTCTGTATCCTTCTTCGCTGGTTCCGTATTTGCGGTTATCAACGAACGCCCTGAAGGTGTTACAGAAATAAGGGTTGCAACTGTACTGAATGGCACCTTCCAGTGAAATAGGAGGGTGGGGGTGACATTTTACACTCTTGCTGCCAACGGTAAAAGAGTGAGGAAAGATCGTCATCGGTGTGATGATGCCTTCCTGCAGCGCAGCCAGAGCATTGGTTAATTTGAAAGTAGAACCTGGCGGATAATAGGCCTGCATAGCACGGTTGAATAGTGGCTTGAGCGGATCTTTCAGCAGTACGCCATAATTTTTTGAACGGACACGACCAACGAGCAGGTTTGGATCGTAGGAAGGACTCGATATCATCGCCAGAATCTCTCCGGTTTTCGGTTCGATGGCTACCAGTGAGCCTACTTTGTTCTGCAGCAATTGTTCTCCATAAGCCTGCAGTTCTGCATCGAGCGTACATACCAGATTCTTTCCTGCGATGGCAATTGTATCATATTCTCCGTTGTGGTACGAACCTTTCTCCCGGTTAAATACATCTACCATCACGATGCGCACTCCTCGCTGGCCGCGCAATTCTGTTTCATAACTCTGTTCAATTCCACTGATACCGATGTAGTCGCCCTGACGATAGTAAGGGTTTTTCGCGATCAGGGCATCGTTGACCTCGCCGATATACCCCAAAACGTGTGCAGCAGTGTTGTTAGGATACTTCCGCAACGTACGTGGCTGCGGATAGAACCCTGGGAATTTATAGAGCTTCTCCTGAAATGTCGCGAACGTTTCAGCGCTGATTTGTTTTTCGAAAATGCTGGCCTTGACTTTGGAGAATGAACGGGCTTTGTTCATTTTCTCTATGAAACTCTCTTTCGTTATGTCGAGCAGACTGCAAAACTCGTTGGTGTCAATATCTACTACCTGCTTCGGAACCACCATCAGATCGTATACGGCCTGATTATAAGCGAGAATCTTTCCTTTCCGGTCGTATATCATTCCTCTTGCAGGATAATCAATCATGTACCGGAGTACGTTGTTGTTCGCAGAAACAGTGTACTCGTCGTTCAGTACCTGCACATAAAACAGCCGTGTAAGGAAAATGAGGATCACCGCGGTGAAAATACCGAGAATGACAAAGCGTTGTCCGGAGCCGGGATTGTACATGGATGCAGTCGCGTTACAGCGTTGGGCCGGTAATCAGAGTGAAAGATGATGGCGCGTTCATGTCCGGACAACAGAAACAGCATTTGCTGATTTTTATTGTGTAGAGCGTGGACGTACCGTTAAGTATTGGGCAATAATGATGAGCAGCAAAGTTAGGATGCTGCTAAGTACGATGCGCAGAAGGGTGTCGAAAAATTCACTGAAGCGGAAAACTTCCAGGAAAAAGAGAAGGAAGTGATGGGCCAACACCAATACCGAGGCATAGGTGATATACCATACGAAACCGAATTTCCGGATCCCTGGCTCGGCGTCGGTTTCATATCCGTCGCGGGGTGCAATCATTTTCAGCCAGCCTGGCCGCAGGTAGGCCATGAAGAGACAGGCAGAAGCGTGCATGCCCGGCGTATTCTGGAACATGTCGATCGTAAGTCCGCAGAGCATAGCGATAGGCAACAGGCTTAGCCGGGGCAGGTTAACCGGTAAGGAGAGGATGAACAGAACATAGAGAAAAGGATTGATGAAGGTGGCCAGTTGTACGTTGTTCAGGATGATGACCTGTATGGCGGTGAGCAGCAGGAAACGGAGTAAATGACGGAGAATAAGCAGAATCATTGTTCGTCCTCCTTCTTTTTATTTTTCTCTTCGAGCGCTTTTTGTTCGTCGTAGAGTTTGTTCCTGGTAATGTAAACGTGGCTGAGGTTCCGGAAACTCATCGATAGCCTGATGCGGATTTTGTAGAAGGGTGATCCGGGCTCAATTTTGGCTTCATCCACTTTTCCGATCAGAATGCCGGAAGGGAAGATCTTGGAGAAGGCCGTCGTTACAATGGTGTCGCCTTTGTGTACCGGAACGGTTTTATCGATTTCGTTCAGATAAACATAGTCGGGGTTTTCACCATCCCATACCAGCGATCCGTAAAAGGCAGAGTGCTGAATCATGGCTGAGACTTTGATGTCTTTGTGCAGCAGCGACATCACTGTACAATAATGTTCAGATACGTGATTCACGATGCCTACTACTCCATTGGTGGTGATCACCGCCTGATCCGGCTGCACCCCTTCACTCGATCCTTTGTCGAGGGTGATGAAATTGTTCCGGTGGTGAATGGAATTGTTGATGACATGAGCCGGCAGATAAGAGTATTGCTGAAAGCCAATGGTGTCATTCACAAAGACTGTTACAGAGTCTTCACTGTAATATGCTTCTTTCAGCATGCCACGAAGGCGTGCGTTTTCCTCGGCCAGCGCATTGTTGTTGTCGCGGAGATGAATGTATTCACGTACATAATTAACACCTTCCATCGTGGTGGTAACCACTTTGTTGGTAGCGTTCAGTACAGAAGCCTGCTGGAAACGGCTGTTACGGATAAGGAGATAAATGCAGATAGCCTGCAGTAACAGAAAAAACAGAGTGAAGTTATTGCGCCAGAGTAGGAGGAAGAGCAGCCTCATGTGTGTTCCGGTTCAGCGCAGCGCGTGAGCCTGCGATTAGTGCTGCAGGAATTTATAACGGTGGATGTTCTTCAGTGCGATACCGGTACCACGTACAACTGCGCGAAGCGGATCTTCTGCGACGTGCACCGGCAGCTTGGTCTTCATGGAGATTCGCTTGTCGAGGCCACGTAATAAGGCACCACCACCGGTGAGATAGATGCCGGTACGGTAGATGTCGGCTGAGAGCTCGGGTGGAGTGATCTCCAGTGCTTTGAGAATCGCTTCTTCAATTTTACTGATCGACTTGTCGAGCGCATGTGCGATTTCGGGGTAGCTGACAGTGATTTCTTTTGGAATACCCGTCATCAGGTCGCGTCCGTGTACGGCAAAATCAGGCGGAGCATTATCGAGCTCCGGCAAGGCCGAACCTACTTCTATCTTGATGCGTTCTGCAGTGCGTTCACCAATGAGGATGTTGTGCTGTCGGCGCATGTAATCCCAGATATCTGTGGTGAAACCGTCACCGGCTACACGGATACTCTGATCACAAACAATGCCGCCGAGTGCGATAACGGCAATCTCACTGGTACCACCGCCAATGTCGATGATCATATTGCCCATCGGCTCTTCTACGTCGATACCAATACCAATCGCTGCGGCCATAGGCTCGTGAATAAGGTATACTTCCTTGGCACCGGCATGTTCAGCAGAGTCGCGTACCGCGCGTTTTTCCACTTCGGTAATGCCGGATGGAATACAAATCACCATCCGCAGACTCGGAGTGAATAATTTGTTGCCGGCACTGATCATGCGGATCATTCCTTTGATCATCTGCTCGGCAGCTTCGAAGTCGGCAATTACTCCATCCTTAAGAGGACGTACCGTCTTGATGTTCTCGTGCGTTTTCCCGTGCATCATCATCGCCTGCTTACCTACGGCAATCACTCTGCCGGTAGTGCGGTCGATGGCCACAATGGAGGGTTCGTCTACAACAACTTTGTCGTTGTGAATAATGAGGGTGTTTGCAGTCCCCAGATCGATGGCGATCTCCTGTGTGAGGAAATCAAAGAGTCCCATGCTTGCGCGGTTGGTTTTAGGTGTACTTTCTCTCGAAAGTCCGGTTGTGTTTGGGTGTACGGTGTTCCTGCTGCTGTAGCGGTTCAGCCGCAGCCGCAAGGTAGCGGATAGCAGAGTGCAAAAGTGGAAAGAAAAATTCTAATTATAAACCCGTTAATGTTTAAAATGACGGATTCCTGTAACAACCATCGAAACGCCTAGTTCGTTGGCTTTGTCGACGGAGTCCTGATCGCGTACCGAACCGCCTGGCTGTATGACTGCGGTGATGCCTGCCTGTGAGGCAATTTCTACGCAGTCGGGGAAGGGGAAGAAAGCGTCAGATGCCATCACAGCACCACTGAGCCTGAATCCGAAGTGGGTGGCCTTCGCAATCGCTTGTTTGAGGGCGTCAACTCTGGATGTTTGTCCTACTCCGCTGGCCAGTAACTGGCTGTTTTTTACGAGTACAATGGCGTTGCTCTTGCTGTGTTTTACAATCTTGTTTGCAAAGAGCATATCGGCTTTTTCAGTGTCGGTGGGTGCTTGATTGGTGACCGTGCGGAGGTGTTCTGGTCCTTCTGTAATATGATCGCTTTCCTGCTCCAGTACCCCGTTCAAAACGCTGCGGAAAAGGGTCTTTGGAGAGTCGAAGTGATTGGTAATCAAAATCATTCTGTTTTTCTTCGATTGAAGTATGAACATGGCATCGGCGGTGATTTCCGGAGCGAGCAGTACTTCAAAGAAGAGGCTGTTCATCGCTTCAGCTACTTCTTTTGTAATGGCAGCGTTGGTAGCAATGATGCCGCCGAATGCCGAGACAGGATCGCCGGCGAGTGCTTTTTCCCAGGCTTTGATAAGGTCGGTATCCGAGGCGAGTCCGCAGGCATTGTTGTGTTTGATGATGGCAACCGTAGGCTGATCGAATTCGCGGATAAGTCCAATGGCTGCATCTACATCCAGCAGATTATTGTAGCTGAGCTCCTTGCCGTGTACCTGAGTGAAAATGGCATTGAGGTCGCCGTGATAGGCTGCTTTTTGATGCGGGTTTTCACCGTAGCGTAGTGATCTAGAGGGAGTTCCATTGGCAAAGCGAATGAGCCCATGTGGAAGTTCTCCTGTGCTGAACCAGCTGTGAATAGCTCCGTCATACCCACTGCTCACCGAAAAAGCTCTGGTGGCCAATGCTCTTCGTTGGTCCAGAGTAGATTGGCCCCCGCCGTTTTCAATGATGTCGATCAACGTGCTATAGTCGTTTACAGAGGGGATGATAACTACATCGTTAAAGTTCTTGGCCGCACCACGAATCAGACTGATTCCACCAATATCAATTTTTTCAATAATGGCCTCCGGTGTTCCGCCACCCCGTACCGTTTCTTCAAATGGGTAAAGATCAACAACTACCAGATCGATAAAAGGGAGTTGGTGCTGACTCATCTCCTGTTGATGTACCGTGTCGTTGCGCTTGGCCAGAATGCCTCCGAAAACGGCAGGGTGTAGGGTTTTTACCCTACCGCCAAGTATGGATGGATAGCCGGTAATATCTTCTACCGGAGTCACCGGCAGATTTCTCTCTTTGATAAAATCATACGTTCCCCCCGTTGCATATAATTGAACCCCAAGGCGATGCAGGCCATCAACGATACGGTCGAGGCCGTCTTTATGGTAAACAGAAAGAAGTGCAGAACGAATAGGCAGGGAAGACATGAATTTGGTTTTTGGAGGCGCAAAGGTAGGAGAGATTTTAGTCGGACAGCATCGATAACATTAGATTTATGAAGGAGCCGGTTGCGACCGGCACTGTATTCAGTATTTCTCTTTGACTTATGCAGTGGACGACCGAGACCTGCTTTATGATCTCTTTTCCACCGGACAGGGGCGGGCCAGAGAGGATGGCTGGTCGGATATTTCTCAGCGAGGCAAATGATTTTTCTCATAACCGAAAAATGACAATTCTTTCATCTTCGCTTATTCAAATAATTTAATCACTCCCATGCCTATCTACCGTCAAATGGGCCTTATCCCGCCCAAACGTCATATTGTTTATCGTCAGCCCAGCGGGGCGTTGTACCATGAGGAATTGTTCGGCACCGAAGGGTTCTCGGGAATGTCGTCATTGGTATATCATCTTTATCCGCCAACAATGGTGAAGGAGCGGGGAGAACCCTATTCTGTTCGCCCCCGGATTGCCATCGAAGATAACCTGCAGGCGCGCTCCTATCTGGGCTTCGATCTGCAACCAACGGAGGACTACCTGGAGAGTCGTAAAGTACTTTTCCTGAATGGCGATATGACCATCGGTATCGCTGCCCCCCGGGAAAGCATGAATGATTATTTTTTCAAGAATGCAGATGCGGATGAACTCATTTTTGTGCATCGCGGATCCGGAACACTGAGTACGATGTATGGTTCGATCGATTTCGGTTATGGTGATTATCTGGTGATTCCCCGTGGTACTATCTATAAGATGCGTTTTGATAATGCGGATAACAGATTGCAGATAACCGAGTCGTATAGTCCGATTGTTACTCCTCCCCGTTATCGGAATGAGTACGGGCAATTCCTGGAGCATTCTCCTTTCTGCGAGCGCGATTTCCGTCTTCCTCAAAATCTGGAAACCCACGACGAAACCGGCGAGTTTATGGTGAAGATCAAAAAACGCGGACTGATTTATCCGTATGTCTACAACAATCATCCCTTTGATGTAGTAGGATGGGACGGCTGTTCTTATCCGTATGCGATGTCGATCTTCAACTTCGAACCGATCACCGGTCGCATTCACATGCCACCACCCATTCATCAACATTTCCAGGGACGCAATTTTGTGATTTGTTCCTTTGTTCCCCGTCTCTACGATTACCATCCGCATGCGATTCCGGCTCCTTATCACCACAGTAACATCGACAGCGATGAAATCCTCTATTATGTTGACGGTGATTTCATGAGCCGTAATGATATCAAACAAGGTCAATTCACACTCCATCCGGGTGGTATTCCCCACGGACCGCATCCCGGCGCAATAGAACGCAGCATCGGAAAGAAAGAAACGAACGAACTCGCTGTGATGATTGATCCGTTTAATCCGGTAAAGATTACAGAAGATGCCATCCATCTCGAAATCGGTGATTACTACCATTCGTGGATGCATAAAAACGGAGTGGCGGTGTAATACTGTATTCTCAACACTTAGAGATTTCCGGGTCTTCGGGTGATCCTGACGGCGCGTCAGGATTGTATCGAGAAGACGTTAAATCACTCGAGGATCAGCTCATCAATCGAAACCTGCAAGCAAATGCAATTTTCATGAATCGAAAACTCTAAACTCTAAACTGTAAACTGATAACTGTAAACTGATAACTGTAAACTGATAACTGTAAACTGATAATGGATAACTTAACCGAAGTAAAAAATTACCGTTACACCGGAGCTAAAATCTTCGAAAAAGCACAGGATTTTTTGCCCATCAACGGAACTGATTATGTTGAACTTTATGTAGGCAACGCCAAACAGGCAGCGCATTACTATAAAACGGCGCTTGGTTTTCAGGAGCT
Source organism: Bacteroidia bacterium (assembly GCA_046330075.1). Lineage (GTDB taxonomy): Bacteria > Bacteroidota > Bacteroidia > AKYH767-A > OLB10 > JAJTFW01. The sequence goes on from JAXLTL010000004.1 coordinate 49,798, forward strand.
GGCGTACGCAGGACTTGAAACCGGACTCCGCGATCGTACTTCTTATGTCTTGCAACAAGGCAAGATCCGTATTGTACTCACTTCACCTTTCGATCCGGATTCAGATATTTCTCATCATATCCGCATGCATGGCGATGGAGTGAAAGTGATTGCACTTTGGGTGGACGATGCTTATGATGCATTTGAACAAACGACAAAACGCGGCGCGACACCTTATATTCAGCCGGAAACCATAAAGGATGAAAACGGGGAAATCCGCCGTTCGGGTATTCTTACCTATGGGGATACGGTTCACATCTTTGTTGAGCGTAAAAATTATAAAGGACTTTTCCTGCCTGGCTTCGTAAAATGGGAAACAGAATATCGTCCCGGTCAGGTTGGACTGAAGTACGTAGATCACATGGTAGGAAACGTAGAGTTGGGTGGTATGAATAAGTGGGCTGCCTTCTACAACGATATTATGGGATTTGCCAATCTGATCACTTTTGATGATAAAGACATCAGTACAGAGTACACTGCGCTGATGAGTAAAGTAATGACCAATGGTAATGGCTATATCAAATTCCCGATTAATGAACCGGCAATGGGTAAAAAGAAATCACAGATTGAAGAGTTTCTTGATTTCTACAAAGGCCCGGGTTGTCAGCACATCGCTGTAGCTACCGATGATATCGTGTTTACGGTTTCGGAAATGCGTCGCCGTGGTGTTGAATTCCTGTATGTTCCCGGCACTTATTATGATACGGTTCAGGATCGTGTGGGTGTGATTGAAGAGGACCTGGAAGAACTCCGTAAATGGGGTATCATGGTAGACCGCGACGAAGACGGTTATCTCCTTCAGATCTTCACCAAACCGATCGAGGATCGTCCAACCTTATTCCTCGAAATTATCCAGCGTAAGGGTGCGAAATCCTTTGGTAAAGGAAACTTTAAAGCACTGTTCGAGTCGATCGAAGCTGAGCAGGAGAAAAGAGGAACGTTGTAAGCGAATAAATCTGTAAATGAAAACCCCGGAGGATTTCTTCCGGGGTTTTTTCTATAAACAAAAAAGCCTGCGAAGTTTTCGCAGGCTTTTTTGTTGGCTAATCCTTTGTGGATTACTGAACATCTGTCGCACTTCTCATCAGAATCTGCGCCCCGTTGAAGTCGCCTAAAATACCGGTTACACTAACCGTTCCTGTTGGGAAAGTAGTGCCGGAGAAAGTAGCACTGGAGTAAGTGTATACCACCGTAGTTCCTGTTGCATCATTCAGCGTCAAGGAACCGCTGTAGGTCGTTGCACCGGTACCACTGCTCAGCGTGCAACCTACAACTTTTACCAATGAACTTTCCAGACTTCCATTGCCGGCCATGTTGGTAGTAATCTGGTTTGCCGTTACAATGGTTGGCGTAACGGTTTTACCTGTAGCAAGGATAGTAGCATTTGCATTGGGAACGTTTGGTGTGTTGGTGCCTACCTGTAATAACCCGTTGAAAGCACCCATGTTCTGTCCGGCCAGATTGATGTACAGTGAGTCGCCCAGATTAAAGGTGTGGTTGGATGAGAAACGAACACAGATACCTCCGGTGTTGTCCTGAATAAAGAGGTTTTTGCCGTTCAGGTTGGAGTTGGTACGATCACTGATGACAACACCCTGGATATAATAGTTGCCGAGGCTGTTGATGGTAGATCCGCTGTATAAGTTACGAAGATCAGAGATGTTGATCAGTGTAGGTGTGCCACCGGAACCGTTGCAACGGATACTGTCCATGCCGGTAGCATCGAGAGAATCGCGCAAAATCAACTGCAGATCGCTGGTATAAATAGAGAAGATACCCTTGATGGTTCCTTTTCCGGTTGGCGTCAGTTTGGTTGCAAAGTTGGAATATCCGCTGGTACGTACAATGATGGTATTTCCATTGCAGTCGTTGAGGTCGTGGTTCACAGAAGTAAGTAACACGGCATCTGCAAAGGGTTGTGCTGTATCTCCGGGGGCGAATTCAACATTCTCAATTTCCACCAAACGGTTTTGCCATTTGTCGGTATTGAAAAGATCGTTCATGGTCACCTTGCTCGGTGTGAGGTTCTGATTCCATTCACCACCCACAATGTAATTGGGAATAAGTGCCTGCGGAATCGGAGCAGCAGAAGGTGTGGTTCCTGTATTATCAATGTATCCGCCTAACTGGATCAGATTACCATAATCGCCCATTACCAGACCTTTCAGTTTTACATAAACACGACGGCCGATCGGGTATTGGGTGTAGAAATCACCCTGATCGAGGCGGATAGAGATACCGGCAGTAGCATCTTCAATAACCATGGTCTTGTAGAAGTTGCCGGATTTATCATCTGCAGTAACAACACCGGAAATAACCCAGTTGCTGTCGATGGTGATGATTTTGTTGAAGCTGATAATGCTGTCGGAGTACAGCTTCTTCAAAGAGTCGATGGTCATGTTAACCGTCAGATTCGGGTTTGTTCCGTTAATGGGCGGCTCGTCGAATTCTTCGTCACGGCAGGCTGTGAAGTTGAAGCTTACCAGGGCGAGCAGCAGCAGGCTCAGCAGGTGTTTTGAATACTTGTTGAAGGATATCATGGGGATGATGTTTTCTGTTTTGTAGGATTGAATTAATTGAAGCGAACAATGATGGATGCGAAGTAGGTGCGTCCAAAACCGTAATAGTATTTGGGCGGGAACTTGTTCGGGTTTTTGTCGGTGTAATCGAAGCGCAGTTGCTCGAACCCGGTGACAATCATTTCCTGATTGTCGAGAAGGTTGGAGATGCCCAGGTTGAGAACCAGGAAGGTGTTTTTGCGGAATCCGTTGATCACGTCGCTCATTCTCCACGATTTCATCGCGAAGAGGTCGAGTGTGAATTGTGCATCGGCTTTTTGCTGATCGATGATGTCCTGACGAAGTGAACCGTCTTCCAGAAGTTCAACTCCGGCTACGGTGCGGCGGGCAGGGTTGAAGTCGATCCAGTTGTTGGCGAAGAGGTTTCCGGTCAGACTTACGCTCCAGAATTTCTTCGCCCGGTAATAAAGACCTGCACTCATCGCAGTTTGTGGACCAGTAGCATAGAAGAAGTTCTTGGAGTAAATAGTTTCGTCTTTCGCCAGCACTTCGGCATTGTTGTCCTGAGTGATGGTCGCCTTCATACGGTCGGTGTAGTAGTATTGTCCGTGTGCCAGAGCAAAGTTGGCATTGAGGCCTTGTCCGAGGTTTACTTCTGTTCCTAATTCCAGTCCGATGTGTTTGTGATCGATATTGCTCACTGTGTAGTTAACAAACGTGCGGAAGTCTTCGTGCCAGAAGTTAACGGTATTGTACCCGTCGTTGAATTGTGTATAGTAGAGTGTCGCGCGGATTTTTGCTTTCGGAGCACGGAGTAAGTATCCGCCTTCAATGGAGGTTACTTTTTCGTTTTCGAGGTTCGGAATAACGTCATTACGGGTGCGGGGTGAAACATATACATCATCAAACAATGGTGCGCGGGTTTCATAGGCTCCGTTCACAAAGAAGTAATTCCGGCCATTCAACTTATAGGTGAATCCACCTTTTACCCCTCCTGTGTTGAAGTTTTGAACTGCAGATTTGCCGAGCGAGTTGCTGGCAAAAACGCCGTTCTGATATTGTCCTGTACGGTAGAATTCGGTACCGGCGAAATGAAAGCCGAGGAAGAAATCCACACGGTCGTATTTGAATTGTCCCTGTGCCCAGAACATTCTTTTCTTCACAGTCGAGAGGTAACTGTAGCCGAAACGGTCGCCCTGATACAGGATCCGGTTAGGTGTTTCCAGATTGTTTTGTACGGCTTCGGCAGAATCAGGGAAGTCCTGCTCTGCCCACTGGTTGAGATCTACATAGTATTCACCTCCCAGCAAATCACCTACGCGTTTGTAGTTGTCGCTTTCCTGATATTGATAGGTGAGACCTGCATTGAGCACCAGATGGTCGTTTACCACATTGTTATAAGTGGAGTTGAAGGTGAAACGACGTGTGTCGGTTACTCTTTCTTCAATGATGTAACGGCTACGCTTACCGTAGTAGGTGTAGCCATCAATACCATTGGCATTCTGCACGGAGTCGTAGCTGTTGTAGTTGGTGTTGTAGATTTTATCCCAGTTTACCTGACGGATGTTTTCGTTGTTTCTCCAAAGTGCTGCTACCTCATCGGCAACTTCTGAGTCCAGTACATAGCTGGGGAGGTTGCGGTAGTAGTCAGGACGCGGATCCGGAGCGTTGAACCAGTCGAAGCCACTCAGTGAGTTGGATCCGTACTGATAACCAATGGAAGTCTCCAGCTCCGACTTGCTGTTGATTTTCCATTCGTGGCTAAGGATAGTAAGTGGGTTTTGCTGGCGGCTGATGCGTGAATTGCGCACTTCACCGTTTTGATATCCCCAGTTGGGATTGTAGTAGTTGCTGCCGGTAAGATCGTAGACTTCCTGAACAGCAGGATTGGCACGACCGGTAATGGTATTGGCGCCAAACTGAGTGAGACTTAATGAGTGCGACGTGCCGAAACGTTTTTCGATAGAACCAAACCAGCTCCAGCCATCGGTGAACGTGCCGGGAACATAGCCTTCGTCTCCGGAGCGACGGCTTACCGAAGCTGAAAATGCCCAGCCGCCTTTAAGTAATCCTGAACCATAGGATGCCATGAGGCGATGATCATAGGTGCGGTTGGAATTAGCATAGCTCAGCGCAAATTGCTTACGTTGTTTAGAAGCCCGTGCGTCAATACTGAACGAGCCATCAAGACTTCCGTAACTGTAATTGGAAGGATTCAAACCGTAGGTGCTCTCCCGTCCTCTGGTCACATCGTTGAGTCCGGCCCAGGTGCCAAACAGCGTACGGCTGCTCGCCAGATCTTCTACCGGAATCCCATTCATCAGTGTGAGATTTTCGTTCTGATAGCCTCGGTTACGGAATCGTCCTGCACTGAAGTTGTAGGCAGAAGCCGCCTGGAACGGATCTCTTGATGCAGAAAGTACACCCGCAACAGTGGAGGTGGTGGATTCACGCAAATCCGTTTCACTGAGTGAAACGGTCGGAAGATTGTCCTGTTGTCCGGCCAGATTTGCATCGGCAGGTGCAGCAGCAATAGATCCCAGATCAGTGGTCTTGCTGTTTACAGTGACTTCCTGTGTGGTTGTTTCGTGTCCTTCACTGCTTACCTCCAGCGTATATTTCCCGAATGGGACATCCTTGAATTCAAAAACGCCGAGATCATTGGTTTGTGTGCTTTGGTTGACTTCTCCTTTCAGTTGAACCGTTGCTCCGGATAAGGGCGCCTTGTTGTCACGATCCTGCAATAGACCCCGCACCACAGCGTTTTGTGCGAAAGCGAATGCCGGAAGGAAAAGGATCAGCCATAGGCAGGCCAGTCTTAACTTCATATTCTTCTCTAGTTAGATTATTAGGGAGGGCAAAAGTACAGAATTACTATCTACGCGCTGAGTGATAATTGTAAGGATAAATATGATGATTTCGTTAAGGTACTGAGCACTTCCTCCTTTTTTATAGGTTTGCATCAGAATAACATGAAAAAAGTTCAAATACTACTCGCGGCGTTGTTTGTTTTAACGCTTCAGTCTCAGGACGTATGCGCCCAGAAGAAACAATATTCAGTTGGCATTATTGGGTTTTATAACCTTGAAAACCTGTTTGATACGATCAATCAGGCCGAAGTTAACGATGAGGAATTTACCCCTGAAGGATCCAATCTATATACCGGTAAAGTGTATCTGGATAAACTCTCGAAACTGGAGGAAGTGCTAAGCCAGATTGGAACCGATATCACCCCGGATGGACTTTCGGTTTTTGGTGTGGCAGAGATTGAAAATGAGTCGGTTCTGAAGGATCTGGCCAGCCAGCCAAAACTGAAAGCCCGCAATTATCAGATGGTGCATTATGATAGTCCGGATGAGCGTGGTATTGATGTTGCTTTAATGTATAATCCCAAGTATTTCAAAGTGTTAGGTTCGCAGGCGCTGAACGTTCCGTTGATGGGCTCTGATGGTAAACCTCACCCTACCCGGGATGTCTTATATGTATATGGTTTGTACAATGGTGAAATGATGCATTTTTTCGTGAATCACTGGCCGTCCCGTCGTGGAGGAGAGGAAGCATCGGCTCCCGGTCGTGCACTGGCTGCCAGTGTAGCGAAGAATAAAATTGATTCGATTATGAAATCCAACCCAGATTCGAAAGTGGTGCTGATGGGTGACCTGAATGATGACCCCGTGAGTCCTTCTGTTACAAAGGTGTTGGGTGCAAAAGGGGAAAAGGCAAAGGTGAAACAAAGTGAACTGTATAATCCCTGGGTAGATTACTACAAGGAAGGTATCGGTACACTGGCCTATAACGATGCCTGGAATCTTTTCGATCAGATTATGATTTCACAGGCGTTTCTTCCTCAGGAACAGAAAGGGTTTTTCCTGCACAAAGCACTCATTTTTAAGAAAGAGTTTATGCTGCAGGCTTCCGGACGATATAAAGGATATCCCAAACGTACCTTCGATTTCGGAGTGTATATGGGAGGTTACAGCGATCACTTTCCGACCTATATCGTATTGCTGAAAGAAAAATAGTTTCTATGAAAACCCTTGTACTCGTTCGGCACGGAAAATCGTTGTATGATGAGTATGCAGGCACAGATATGCAGCGTCATCTCGCACCCCGTGGCTATGCAGATGTGGCAGATTCGTTGAAGTGGTGCAGGCAGATGAAACTTCAGCCCGGATTGATGGTAAGCAGCCCTGCTATCCGTGCCTATTCCACAGCACTCATATTTGCTAACGGTTACGGATATCCGCCGGATCGTATTTTGCTGGAAAGTTCAATCTACGAAGCGGGTGTTCAGCAGTTGTTGTATGTCATTGCTTCATTACCTGAAACGGTAAAAACCGTGTTTCTTTTCGGACATAATCCCGGGTTTACTGATTTTACCAATTTTCTTTGTGGACCCGAAATCCATCATCTCCCAACCGCCGGCGTCGTGGTAATGGATGTGAAATGTAAAGCGTGGAATGAGGTAAGGCAGGACTCCTGCGTGATTTCCGATGTGTTTTCGGGCCATAAACCAATGCGCTGAGAAAGATCAACGGCTCCCAGTGTTAAGTTTACATTAAGCGGGATGTTAAGTCAAACCTTTTGATCAACTTTGCATTGAAATTCTATTGCATAACAATTACTTAACATTGAATTAAACCAACGGATATGGATAAGAAATTCCGCAAACAAATTGAACAGCAGTTGGCCATGAGCATCGCGTATTTCCTGCGCAAGACCGATGAGAAAGCCGCGGCAGCTATTGAAAAAACCATCCGTTCAGCCGCAAAAGAAGTGGCGAAGAAATTTGTAAAAAATCAGGCCGCACTGAAGGAAGCGGCAGAAAAGAAAGCCGGAACCTCCAAACCTGGAGTCAAAGTTTCAGCGAAGAAAACCGTGAAGAAAGCCGCAAAGAAGGCAGTGAAGAAGGTGGCCGCAAAGAAAGCGGTGAAGGCGGCGAAAAAGTAAAAAGGGTGTATGAAAAAGGATGAAGTGTTGCTGGTCAACCGCGATATCAGCTGGCTGGCCTTCAACGATCGTGTGTTGCAGGAGGCGAATGATCCTACAGTGCCACTGCTGGAGCGGCTGAAGTTCCTGGGGATTGTGTCGAGCAACCGTGATGAGTTTTTCCGCGTCCGGGTGGCTACCATCCGCCGCATGATGCGCATGGGGAAGAAGGGGGAGGAACTGCTGGGAGAGGACCCGTCGTTGTTGTTGGAACGGATTCAACGGATCATCATTCGTCAACAGGAAAAGTTCGACGAGAGCTATGAGAATATCCTGCGGGAACTGGAGTTGCAAGGCATTTTTATCCTGAATGAAACGCAGCTGAATGCAGCACAAGGCGCATTTGTACATCAGTATTTCCGTGAACAGGTGCTCCCAACCCTGGTGCCCGTGTTGCTGGATAATGTGAAGAAGTTCCCTTATCTGCGCGACAAGAGCATTTACTTCATGGTGGTGATGCAACGGAAGGATGTAAAGCCTAAATATGCATTGGTGGAGATACCGACAGATGTATTGCCACGTTTTATTGTACTTCCCAGAGATAATAAGTATGTGATTTTGCTGGATGATGTGATCCGTTATTGCCTGGATGACCTCTTTTTCAACTTTGATTACGATAGTATTAAAGCCTATACGATTAAACTTACCCGTGATGCGGAGCTGGATATCGAGCAGGACGTAACCAAGAGTCTGGTGAAAAAAGTGGCCGAAAGTGTGAAGCGCCGGAATAAAGGCCAGCCAACACGATTGTTGTACGATGATGAACTGCCGAAGGAGGCTGTGAAATACCTTGTTAGCCGTATCCGCTTCAGCAAGGAGGATCAGCCGATTCCCGCAGGACGTTACCACAACTTTGTTGATTTTATTAAGTTTCCTTCTCTCAATAAAAATGAGCTGCGTGCGAAGAACCCCGCCCCGCTGTCTCATCCTGCACTGAAACCCAATAACTCGGTACTCAAGGTAATTCGCCATAAGGATATCCTGCTTTCATTTCCATATCAGAGTTATCATCATATCATCGATGTCTTGCGCGAAGCTTCCATTGATCCCAAGGTGAAATCGATTGAAATTACCTTGTACCGTTTGTCGAAAAATTCACATGTGGTCAATGCACTCATCAATGCCATCCGTAACGGCAAACAGGTGACAGCAGTGGTGGAGTTACAGGCCCGTTTTGATGAGGAGAACAATATCCGCTGGGCCAACCGGCTGAATGAGGAGGGGGCAAGAATTATTTATGGTGTGCCCGGATTAAAAATGCACAGCAAGTTGTTTCTGATTCGTCGCATTGAAGCCAAGAAGGAAGTGCTGTATGCGCATATCGGTACAGGTAACTTCAATGAAGATACCGCACGCCTGTATTGTGACCATAGTTTGTTGACCTGCGATAAGCGGATTACAGAGGAAGTCAGCCGCGTGTTCCAGTTTTATAATGATAATTACAAAACCGGCACCTATAAGCACCTGATTGTATCTCCGTTCTTTACCCGTAAAAAGTTTCTTTCCTTTATTCAGAAGGAAATTGATCTGGCAGCAGAAGGGAAGGAAGCATGGATGATTATCAAGATGAACAGCCTTACGGATCCCGAGATGATAAAAAAATTGTATGAGGCCAGCAGGGCAGGGGTAAAGATAAGGATGATTATCCGGGGCATTTGTTCGCTGGTTCCCAGTGTGCATGGGCTCAGCGATAATATAGAAGTGATCAGCATCGTGGATAAATACCTCGAACATGCCCGAGTATTTGTTTTCTCGAACGATGGTGATCCCCGTTACTTTATCTCTTCCTTCGACTGGATGCCGCGGAATATTGATCATCGCTCAGAAGTGGGAGTGCCCATCTATGATCGGGCCATTCAGCAGCAATTGCTGGATATTCTGGAGATTCAGTGGACGGATAATGCCAAGGCGCGTCATATCAATGTACAGCAGGATAATCAGTATCGTCGCACCCGTTCGAGGACAAAAGTACGGGCGCAGGAAGCGATATATACATATCTCTCAAAACTCGTGGCGGACACCGGCTCTGCTACGGACGGAAAAGCAGGATGAGGAAAAGTATTTTTAAGAAGTCAGTTGCAGAAACAAGAATTCCGGTAAATTCGGCCTGTATCAGTTAACCCATGCGTTTCGCTTCCATCGATATTGGCTCCAATGCAGTGCGACTGTTGCTCTGCAACGTATATGACCATGAAGGTGAACCCGTATTTAAGAAAGCAGAGCTGGTACGGATGCCGATTCGTTTGGGTGAAGATGTGTTTCGCTTCGGAAGAATTTCAGAGGAAAAAAGGGAGAAACTGGCGAAAACAATGAATGCTTTCCGGTTGCTGATTGAAACATTTGAGGCCGTCAGTTATCGTGCCTGTGCCACTGCAGCCATGCGTGAAGCGGAGAATGGTGCGGAAGTGATCGCCTTTGTTAAAAAACAAAGCGGGATCGATATCGAAATCATTGATGGTAAAACCGAAGCGCAGATCATCTATTCCAATCATATCGAAGAACACCTCGATCACGATCAGAATTATCTCTATATTGATGTAGGTGGTGGAAGCACAGAGCTTACACTATTTGTAAAGAATAAAGTAGTCGCCAGTCAGTCGTTTAATATCGGGACCATTCGTCTGCTGCATGATCAGGTGAGCAAGGAAACCTGGACTGACTTTAAAGAATGGATCCGTGAAAAAACCAAAGCGCTTGATCCGCTGACGGCCATCGGATCTGGTGGAAATATCAATAAGCTTTTCAAAATGGCGGACAAGAAAGAAAACAAACCGCTTACCTTCAGTAAAATTCAGGAAAACTACTACTTTCTGAAAGAGTTTTCTGTTGAACAGCGTATCACTATTCTTGGATTAAATCCCGACCGCGCAGATGTTATTGTGCCTGCCTCTAAAATTTTTCTTACGGTCATGAAAACAGCCGGCATCGATAAAATCATCGTTCCTCAAATCGGACTTTCAGATGGAATTGTGCACTTGCTCTACGAGCAATATAAGCTTCAGCAAAAGCTGTTCTGATCTTTTTTAAAGCTCGCGCGATCTGTATATTCTTTCAATGCAGTTATTTGCTTTGTTTTTCTTCATCCCACTCTTCATCCCATCATCCTTGAAACTCTGTAACTCTGTAACTCTGTAACTCTGTAACTCTGTAGCTCAGCAACTCTGTAACTCTGTAACTAAACCACTTCCACTTCCATCAGCGGATGAATAAAATATTTATGCCGGGTAGAGACCTCATAGCATTCAAAATTTTTTCGCAGTTGCTTGCCTTTTACAAAATGCTGCCCGTTACGCAGTCGGAATTGGCCGTTATACGGAACATCCTCGAGGTGTAACCATCCTTCAGTATTTTTGTCGTAGCGTTTGAGCGCTTTCATCAGGTTAACATCTCCGCAACTGGAAGCGGCCGGATCCTTTATGTAGTGGATAAGTGCATCCCGGATATCGTCAGGGAAAATCTTTCGGTCGAGGAAGCTTTTGAGATGATGCCGGAATTCTGCTTTCCATTCTTCACCATGCGGCGCTACCCGGTCGCGGAATTTATTGAAGCAGGTGAGATGCGCTACTTCGTGTGTAAACGTAATGAGAAACGCAAATTTGTTGAGGTCGTGGTTGATCGTAATGGTATGACTCTTTCCATCGTAGGGGGGATGGTAATCACCGTATTTCGACTGCCGGCTTTCCTTTACCCGTACTCTGATTCTATGTTCCCGAATCCAGTCAAAGCAGGTGTCGACAGCATCGGCCGGGACATATTTAGCCAGTGCTGCTCTCAGTTGTTCGCCGGTTACTGCGGGATGGGCCATGATGGTGTCAAATGTATAACGGTCGGATTTATCCTTCCAAAAAAAGTTTTTCACGCATCAGCTTAACAGCTGATAAGCGAGCAGACTGCTTACGTAGGCAAGTATACTGAGGTACGCAAATTGAAGCAGTGGCCATTTCCAGCTGCCGGTTTCCCGTTTAACAACAGCCATGGTGCTCATGCATTGCATCGCAAAAGCGTAAAACAGCATCAGCGACCAGCCTACAGCAGGTGTATATCGCGGACCACCGGTGTCGGGGTTGATTTCAGCTTCCATTTTATGCTTTACGGTATGACCATCTTCATCATCTTGCCCAACACTGTAAATGGTGCTCATGGTGCCCACAAAAACTTCCCGCGCAGCAAAGGAAGTAACCAGTGCAATGCCGATTTTCCAGTCGAAGCCGAGCGGACGAATCACCGGTTCGAGAATATGGCCGAGTTTTCCTGCATAGGATACTTCCAGCATCTCAGCCTGCTTTTGGTATATTAATTCCTGATCGGCTGCCGGTTGTTCCTGTAGTTGAGCAACTTCACGGCTCAATGTATCATATTTATCTCCCGGACCTCTGGATGATAAATACCAGAGGATGATTGAAATGGCAACAATGATTTTACCGGCATCAAAAAGAAAGATGCGAACTTTTTCAATGATCGAATAGCCAATGTTTTTCCAGCGTGGCATGCGGTACACCGGAATCTCCATGATGAAATAAGCTTTCTCCCGGGCTTTCACAAAATGCTTGAAGAGCGCCGCAGAGGCAATCGCAGCCAGAAATCCAATGAGATAAAGCGACATCATCACGAGTCCTTTCAATCCGATGAATCCAAATACCATCGTTTGGGGAACGACCAGTGCTATGAGCAAAGTGTAAACCGGCAATCGCGCCGAACAACTCATCAATGGAGTAACGAAAATGGTGATGATCCGTTCTCTCCAGCTTCCGATGGTTCGAGTTGAAAGAATAGCAGGCACCGCGCAGGCAGCACCGGAAATCAGCGGAATCACCGAGCGTCCGTTGAGTCCGAATTTACGCATGAGTTTATCCATCAGGAAACTTACACGTGCCATGTAGCCGGTATCTTCCAGAATGGCAATGAAGGTAAACAGCAGTGCAATCTGTGGTATGAAAATTATAATTCCCCCGATACCGGCGAGAATGCCATTTACCATCAGGTCGTTGAACGTGCCCTTGGGCAGAAGACTGCTTACATAGTCACTCAGTGAAGTAAACGTTTCGTCGATGAAATTCATCGGCCATTCGGCCAGCGAAAAGATGGCCTGGAACATCAGGAACAGAATGAGCAAAAAACTCACATAGCCCCAAACGTTATGAAGCAATACTCTGTCGATGGCTTTGGTGAACGTGGGTGGTTCAGGATTGCCTTTCTGATAGACGGAGTATTGTAAAATGTCCTGAATGACTTTATAGCGTTCAAGTGTCTCGTAGGATTTCAGTTTGTCAAGATCAGGATCCGATACATCCATGATCTGCCGGGCGGTCGCAACTTTCTCTGCACTGATATTGAATTCATGCAATGCTTCGATATGTTGTGCAACCTGCAGGGCGGCGTAGCTGCTGCGAAGCGACAGGAGGTCTTTCAGACTCTTGAGCATTTTCGGAGCAAATTCGCCGGTATCGAGAATTTCTTTTTCAGGAACAGGAATGGGATTCAGCAAGGCCTGTTTCAGGTCTTCAATTCCTTCTTCCCGACGTGCATTGATGGGAATAACGCGGACACCAAGTCTGCGCTCCAGCTCATCCACATGAATATCAATTCCTGCTTCTTTTACCAGATCCATCATGTTAAGGGCGAGTAAACAGGGGATCTTTAAATCGATCACCTGACTGGCCAGAAACAAACTTCGCTTGAGATTGGTTCCATCTACCATCAGCACCACCATGTCAGGATGGCTTTCGTTACCGGGATCACAAAGTACTTCGAATGGAATACGTTCGTCCGGCGATTTCGGATAGAGCGAATAAGTGCCGGGAAGATCAATGATCTCGAAGGAAGTGGCAAGCCCAGATGTAGAATTATAAATCTTGCTGAAGCCGGTTTTCTTCTCTACCGTGACGCCGGGAAAATTGGCGATTTTCTGATGGAGCCCGGTCAGACTGTTAAATATTGAACTTTTGCCGGAGTTGGGGTTCCCGACCAGGGCAATCTTCACATAACGTTGACGGATATCCGATTCCGTAGCAGCCACCTGGAACAAACTGTGAAAAAGGATTAAACGGGTTTGACGATAATCGATGCTGCTTCATCCAGACGCAAGCCCAGCATGGATCCATTTATACGGATCGCCATAGGGCCTCCCATTGCTGCAAAACGGTCGATGGTGATAATTTCTCCGGGTAAACAGCCCATCTCCAGTAATTTCTGCTTCATCAGGTCATCCGCGAAGGAATCGATGATGGCAGAATCACCCTTGTGCAAACTTGACAGCTGTTTCATCCCCGTTGGCATATATACTCTTGTTTAGAATCATTCTAAAGACTTCGCTAAGATAGTAACCACATTTTAATCCCGGAAAAGGGAAGTTTTCGTTTGAATATAATTGATTGATATTAAGGTGAATAAACCGAAATTGATCTTCGTCAGGCCGGTCGATCCTGCTGGGTTTTGGGTAGATTTTGCCCCCAATGCGGGCAGTCGCACTTCTTTTTGAAAAGACCACAACTGCTCAGCGCCACCAGGGCAAGAAATATCAGCAGGCGGGAAACAGGGCGTTGCAGCTTCATGATTCAAAGATACAACAGAACGCAATTTATCCCGAAAAAGTATCGCTGCTTTATTACAAAGCTGCTGTTGATTTGTTTGTAAATCGGGGAGGAATCCACAGTGATCTGCGCTGCTGCTTACGCACATGTTTGTAATTTGGTGCCCTCAATGTTGCGCACTCTGTTTGAAATCGGCAGGTACTGGGTTTTTATGAAAGGACTCTTTCTTAAACCCGAAAAGTTCATCATTTATTATCGTCAGGTGATGCACGAACTGGTGAATATCGGTGTTGGGGCCCTGGGAATCACCGCTCTGACTTCCGTTTTTATGGGTGCCGTTATTACAATCCAGAGTGCGTATAATCTCGTGAATCCGATGGTGCCCTTGTATGCTGTCGGAATCGTTGCCCGCGACTCCATTATCCTCGAGTTTTCTCCCACCATCATCATGCTGATTCTGGCCGGAAAAGTGGGGTCGAGTATTGCCTCGGAAATCGGTACGATGCGGGTAACCGAACAAATCGATGCACTCGAAATCATGGGTATCAATTCGTCGGGGTATCTGACATTGCCCAAAATTATTGCCGGACTTCTCATCATGCCGTTCGTGGTGTTGCTGAGTATGTTCCTTGGCATTCTTGGCGGATGGGTTGCCGGTGATCTCAGTGGTACCGTTCCGTCCGCTGATTATATTCGTGGATTACAGGATCAGTTTATTCCATTCAATATCATCTTTGCACTCACTAAAACTCTGGTGTTCGCTTTTATCATCACCAGCGTTTCAGCCTACCATGGTTATCATACCGAAGGTGGTGCGCTCGAAGTGGGACAGAGTTCCACCAAGGCCGTTGTATACAGCAGTATCGTGGTTCTTATCTTTGATTACATCCTTACACAACTCATTCTCGCCTGATTTGTCATGATTGAAGTCCGCAATATCTACAAACGCTTCGGAGGCAAAACGGTGCTGGAAGATATCTCCTGTACGTTTGAGTCGGGGAAAGTGAATCTCATCATCGGACAAAGCGGAATGGGAAAAACGGTGTTGATGAAATGCACAGTCGGACTCTTTGAAGTTGACGAAGGCGCCGTCTTTTTCGATGGAAGAAATTTCAGCGAGATGAATTTCAAGGAACGCAAGCCCATTCGTCAGGAAATCGGGATGGTGTTTCAGGGCGGAGCCTTGTTTGATTCACTCACCGTGGAACAGAATGTGATGTTTCCGCTGAATATGTTTACGCCAATGACGTTATCGGAGAAACTTGACCGCGTGAACTTCTGTCTCAAATGCGTCCATCTCGAAAACGTAAATAAATTATTTCCTTCGGAGATCAGTGGCGGGATGAAAAAACGGGTAGCCATCGCCCGCGCTATCGCCATGAATCCGAAATACCTTTTCTGCGACGAGCCCAACTCGGGCCTCGACCCGAAAACCTCAATTGTTATTGATGATCTCATCAAGGAAATCACCGAAGAGTTTCATACCACCACAGTAGTGAATACCCATGATATGAATTCACTGACGGAGATCGGAGAGAAAATTGTTTTTATCTACAAGGGCAAAAAATGGTGGGAAGGCGCCTACGAAGAAATTAAACACAGCGATAATAAAGAGTTGAATGATTTTGTTTTTGCCTCTAAAATCATGCAACGTATGCGCGAATGATCTGCTTTCAGGCCATGAAAAACGTCCTCCTTGTTTTCGGTTTCTTGCTCTTGTTGCTTACTTCCTGTACCAATAATTCGGCGAAGGAAGAGAAGCGTGAAAAGCTGCGGCAGGAAATGAAATCGTACGACCGCAAAATCGTTACTACTACCGACTCGCTGTTTATCGATTCGCTGACAAAGGCGGATACACTTGCGTTTCGCCCCTACGAAGAAGAACTCTTTGCGTTTTACAGCAACCGCGACTGGAAACTGGCCTGGTATGGCAAGAGCGGATTACGTGAACATGCCGGTTACCTGATTCAGATGCTGGAAAACGCCGGCGTGGAAGGACTGCGTGATTCTTTTCCCGCGATGCAGCTGCTCGAAGAGCGGATGGACATCGCACGCAATGCAGACAGTACCCTGTCGCCGGATCCCTTGCTGGATGTGCTGATGACCACTGCGTTTCTCTGGTATTCCGATAAAGCCTGGAGCGGACTTCCCGAAGAGAAAACAAAGGCCCTCGGCTGGTTTCTTCCGCGCTATCACGTTGATCGTGCTGAATGGCTCGACTCAGCACTGATACATTCTCCGGATGGTAAACTCTTGTCGAAAGGCGTGTTTCGTCAGTATTACCGCTTGCGCACCTATCTGGTAAAATACGATAGTATCGCGAAGGCAGGTGGATGGCCGGAAGTGACGATCTCGAAGAAATCACTGCGTGAAGGCGATCACGACTCCGCCGTAAACGATCTCGCAAAAAGCCTGTACCTGCATGGTGATCTCACGGTCATCCCCGATTCATCCGATAAAATCGATACTACGCTGGTTGCCGCTATCAAACGCTTCCAGTTACGTCACGGCATGAAACCCGATGGAGTAGCAGGCCCGGCATTTTTCAGAGCATTGAATGTTCCCGTTGAACAGCGCATCGAAGAAATCCTACTCAACATGGAACGCTGCCGATGGATGCCGAGTGATTATCCGGATCGCTATCTGATCGTGAATATCCCCGATTTCTCACTCTACGCCTATGATCAGGGTAAACAAATCTGGACCATGAACGTGGTAGTGGGTAAGCTGCTCCACGAAACGGCAACATTTAGCGGTAACCTCAAATACATTGTTTTTAATCCTTACTGGGTGGTGCCCTCGAGTATCATTTACAAGGAAGTGGTGCCGGCAGTAATCGCCAATCCCAACTATCTCCGGAAACACAACATGGAACTCGTTGACAGAAGCGGAAAGGTGGTAACAGGCAGCGGACTCGACTGGAAGAAATATACCGAGAAAGGTTTCCCGTACACCATCCGTCAGAAACCCGGTAACGATAATTCATTGGGAAAAGTGAAATTTCTTTTCCCGAACAGCTTCAGTATTTATCTGCATGATACGCCATCGCGCGGATTGTTTAAGGAAGAGAAAAGAGCCTTCAGTCATGGCTGTGTTCGCGTGGGTGATCCGGAGAAACTGGCGAATTATCTCTTAAATGCCGAAGACTGGACACCTGAAGACGTGAAGAAGGCATTGAAACCCGGAAAGGAAAACTGGGTCACCTTGCAACATACGGTTCCCGTTTATATCGTGTATTTTACAGCCTGGGTAGAGGAAGACGGACAATTACATTTCCGCGAAGACGTGTACGGCCGCGATAAAAATCTTCAGCAGGAGCTGTTGGGGAATGGCACTGAAATTACATCTCAGTAGAAGAGGTGCTGATCCACGTCGCCAGAAAAATAAAGGCGAAGAACAATCCGAAAAGACCCATCCAGATCAGGGCAGGACTCAGCGAAATCGTCCAAGCTTCCGGCACGGAAACAGGGTGGAAGAGCATCTGGATAAACACCAGGAAAATCCCGGCGATAAACAGGTACTCAAGTGGCTTGAACAGAAATGTCCGGAGCGCTTTCATCATAAGCTAATACGAAGAAAATTTAAAATTGTTGTGTTTTGGTGCAGTGTGTGGCTGCGTTGTAGGGTAGGGCAAAAGTAAGCATAGTTTGGCCTGATTCAGATCAGTTGGTGCTGATTTTTACCATATCGAGACGAATGAATCGGTTTTTTAAGTAAATTTTGTCCTTCAGGCAACGCCCGCCCTCCTTCCGTTGTCTTTTGATTTGACCTATGAGCCAAACCCTTTATACCCTTCAGTCAGATATCGACCTGGCACGCCGCTGCCGGGAGGGTGATCGTAAGGGTCAGGAGGAGTTTTATAATCGCTTCAAGAGCCGTATGATGGCTGTTTGTATGCGGTACATGGGCGGAAAGGAGCAGGCGTCAGACGTGTTTCAGGAAGCCTTTATCAAAGCCTTCCGGCTGATGGCGAACTACAGAGGAGAAGGACCCATCGAAGCCTGGCTGCGGAAGATCGTTGTCAGCTGTGCCCTCAATGAACTGAAAAAAAGAAAAATGGTGTGGCTGGAAGATGTGTCGGATGGTTTTGTGCTGAACCCCGAGTTCAACGGCGCTATCAATCATCTGAATGAACAGGAATTGTTGAAGCTGATTGCCGAATTGCCCCGCGGATACCGCACCGTGTTTAACCTCTACGTGCTGGAGGGTTTCGATCATCGTGAAATTGCACAATCGCTGGGTATTACTGAAAGCACATCGCGTACGCAATTACTGAAAGCAAGAGTCTTGCTGCAAAAGAAAATTCTGGGCTCGGATACGACATTGTCCGATAAACTGCATAAAATGAGATCATGAACGAACAGGAGAAATATTTTGACCGGAAAATTGCCGGGCGTCTGGAGAACGCTGAGGCGGAGGCTCCGTTCTCGTGGGAGGAGATGGATCAGCTCATCCACCGGAAGAACCGGAGAGGGCTGGGCTGGCTGCGTGGATTTTTCTTCGCCGATGTATTGTCGATCGGGTTGATGATCATGGGTTCAATACAGTTTCATGAACCTGTTAAAGGTGTGGCAGAAGCCGGAACGATAGCCGGTTCTGCAACAGGGTCTCCGGAAAAAATATTTTCTGCAACATCAGATGAAGTACAATTTTCGCAAGTGGCGCCGGTGGATTCCGCGTCAATTTTCTCCGGCAGTACTACTGCTATAGCGGGACAAGATAAATCAACCATAACGAAACAGGCAGAAACGAAACAGGCGTCGGCTAACGTTAATGGGTATGGGAAAACAGATGGTGCAAAGGGAAAAACAACTGCACGAAAAGCACGTGGAGATGCTGCAGCCTTTTCCGGAGAAACAAAGGAATACCGTTTGGAAGAGAATAAAAGCCGGTCGTCAGCCGGCGATGAACCATCTAAACGAAATACATTTACCGGAAAAACAGTGGTGGTAAAGTCCGGAAATAGCATTGGTCAACCTGATGGGAAGTTTGTGGACGATTCAGAAATAACAGGCGCACCGGATCGTCTTCCGGTTGCACAGCTATCAGCTTCAAAACAAGAAGTATTGCTTTCGATGCGTGGACGAACTTTCCAGCCGGAACCGCGGCTTACCTTCGTTGATTCGGTGATCCCTTCCGGAAAACAGGGCGCTAAATTGCAGGAAGATGAATTGAGTCCAACCCTGATCTCCGTTTATGGATCAGGATTTTTAGAGAAAGTGAATTATACCTCGTTGCTGACCGCGAATGAGCAACTCGATTTTCAGCGCAAAGTGCATAGTGGCATGGGTTTCGGGATGATGCTGGGATATCAGATGAGTCCGCGGTATTCAGTGCACCTCGGACTCGAATTCACCCGCCGTGAAATCGCCTTTGACTGGACCACAACAGGTGTGCAGACAAAATTATTGTTTGATACTTTTTTAGTGCATGTGGTTACCCCTGATACCGATTATTTCGAGTTGAATGTTGACACTACGTTTCTCACAAATGCTGTCCGCGAAAAACTTGGCTATTCGGCCAGCGTATCCGTGCTCACCATTCCGGTGGTGGTACAATACGCCATCGTAAATGGTGCCTGGGTATGGTCGCCGTATGCAGGACTCGAATACAATTCACGCACCGCCACCCGACTCATCCGTAAATACAATCCCGATGATCAGGTAACCGTAAACGAATCCAACCTCAAAGAAACCTGGAACTACTTTTCCTTACGCGCCGGCATAAAACTGATTCGACGACTCAATGCAAATGTGGATGTATTCTCCGGTCTTGATTTCCGCTACCATATTCCCCTTAATCGCCAAAACCTCAAAGGCGGGGCTACTTACCTTCAACTGGGCGTTATTCTTCACCGATAAAAAGAAGGGTTATAAATGTTAAAAATGTTTTAAGAGTTATAAATGTTTTAAGAGTTATAAATGTTTTAAGGGTTATAAATGTTGTAAGAGTTATAAATGTTACTCCCCGCGCCCGCCGCGTAACCGCCGCGCCCACCGCGTTTAAGTCGACAAATGCTCTTGTAACTAGTATTTGCTGGTCTTAAACGACAACGTCTCTTTCTCCGTAACAAGCTGCACAACATAAACCCCACTTGACAACTGATTCATATAAATCTCGGTAGTATAATACCCTCCCGCCAACACCTCCGCCGGTTTTTCGAAAACGATTCTGCCTTCCATATCAAATAACCGCAACATCCCATTCTTTCCCTTCAACTGCGCGGCGTTGACGTGAATCATGTTCCATTCATGGTTATACCAGGCTTGCATCCAGGCTCCCTTCTCCTCTGCGGGGTTGGGGGTGAGGCCCACAGATAACGTATCACAGGGACTACCCACTAGAGGCCTCATTTCATAGTTAGGATTATGAGGCAAGCCATAATAAGTGCGATGACCTCCCAGGGGGAAGGAAAACAGTTGAAAATCGCATAGGGCTCCAAGACTGTCAGGATAGTTAATTGTTGAAAGGTGGGTGTTAACTGTATTATATGATGTTGATGCGTATGGATAGGTGCCACCTGGCAAATCAGACCACGAAGCAATATAAATTTTACCGTCGGGTGCTAGTTTCATCATTACCGCCGAAGCACTATCATTGATTGTTCCAACCAGCGTTTTAGTGTTGGAGATATTGATTGCTTGTAAATCGTATTGATGTATTTGAGCACTATCAAATGCATTTATATTTGAAAGAGTATATAAAAATTGATCATTAGATGAAAAACAGGTGCTGGCATAATATTTAAAAGGCCCTGTTGTACTTGGCATTTCAATATTCACAGGATTTGAAATGATACCGGTGCACCGGTCAAAATCGTAAAGCTCGATTAGGTTGCCCCAGTCGCTTTCAGCGAATTTAGTACCATTGGAATTAAAGGTGATATCTCCTCCTCCTGAGGCTCTGAACGTGCCAACATTTTGAATTGTTTGGGGATAAATTCCATTTGAATCTACCAAATAAATATAAAAGGCATTATCATAGGACCAAGAATAATAATCCCATCTCCTGGTCACCAGCCACCAGTCCTTGCCGTTACCATGCTTTACGGCCATTAAAGCATCCTTTGTATGCGTTGTATCCAATTGCGCGTTTTTTTGTGTAACAGCTCCTAAACCATTGTTCAATTTTAAATCTACGATGCTGTAGTAAAGGCCAAAATATGGGCCCGACACCCCTGCATTGAAAATATAAAATGTGCTATCTATTATCGATTTTGGTACAATCAACATATCATGGTACCAACCACCACTAATTAACGAATCACCATTTTGCATCACCTGATGTTGCTTGTCATACAATCTGCCATCTTTCCTCCAGCCATTGATATAAGCTTCGGAGTGTGTAGATGTTCCGTAAAACAACAGGCTGTCATTAGAATCGGCAATTGATACTGAATTTCGATAACTTACTAAACTGGATGTAAAATAAGTGATAGGATTACTAAAAACTACCCCTGCACTATCTCCCCAACACCACACCTTATTGGAATATTGGGAATGGCCATTCTTACCTGATAGAATCAGGTAAAAAAATACCAATACGCATTGGATGATTGTTTTAACCATTATTGTTTAATAAATTTTTGAATGAGTTCTTCGCCATCCGTATAGCAAATGGATATGAAGTATAAGCCAGGTTGCAATTCGATAAGTTTTATTGTTCTTGTGTTGCCCGCCACTTTGATCTGACGACCTGATAAATCATATATTACCAAATGCTTTACCTGATCTTCGTTCGAATAATTTAACTCCAACCAATCTGTAGCCGGATTAGGATGAACAGTAAAGAATCTTGTTGCTTTTTTTGGGAGAGGGTTCTTAATTCGCGATTCCCCAATAGGCCCATCCTCAATTTTCAGGCGAAGTATGGCCCGGGCTAATTTTGTTGCGAGGCCTCCATTTAGTGAATTAAGGTATGCGATTTCGGGAATGGTTGATTTAGTCAACTGATTAGAATTAATACCTGGAAATTATTTCATCACTTTATACGACAAGGCATCTTTTTCTGTCACTAAATTAACCAAATAAACGCCACTCACCAACTCATTCGTATAAATCTCCGTCGTAAAATACCCTCCTGCCAACACCTCCGCCGGTTTTTCGAAAACGATTCTGCCTTCGATATCCAATAACCGCAGCAGACCTTTCTTTCCCTTCAACTGCGCCGCATTCACATGAATCATGTTCCATTCATGGTTGTACCAGGCCTGCATCCAGGCTCCCCTCGCCTCTGGAGAGGGGCCGGGGGTGAGGCCCACAGTTAACGTATCACAGGGACTGCCAATTAACGGCCCCATTTCATAATTGGGGTTGTGTGGTAAACCGTAATAAGTGCGATGACCTCCCAGGGGGAAGGAAAACAGTTGAAAATCGCATAGGGCTCCAAGACTGTCAGGATAGTTAATTGTTGAAAGGTGGGTGTTAACTGTATTATATGATGTTGATGCGTATGGATAGGTGCCACCTGGCAAATCAGACCACGAAGCAATATAAATTTTACCGTCGGGTGCTAGTTTCATCATTACCGCCGAAGCACTATCATTGATTGTTCCAACCAGCGTTTTAGTGTTGGAGATATTGATTGCTTGTAAATCGTATTGATGTATTTGAGCACTATCAAATGCATTTATATTTGAAAGAGTATATAAAAATTGATCATTAGATGAAAAACAGGTGCTGGCATAATATTTAAAAGGCCCTGTTGTACTTGGCATTTCAATATTCACAGGATTTGAAATGATACCGGTGCACCGGTCAAAATCGTAAAGCTCGATTAGGTTGCCCCAGTCGCTTTCAGCGAATTTAGTACCATTGGAATTAAAGGTGATATCTCCTCCTCCTGAGGCTCTGAACGTGCCAACATTTTGAATTGTTTGGGGATAAATTCCATTTGAATCTACCAAATAAATATAAAAGGCATTATCATAGGACCAAGAATAATAATCCCATCTCCTGGTCACCAGCCACCAGTCCTTGCCGTTACCATGCTTTACGGCCATTAAAGCATCCTTTGTATGCGTTGTATCCAATTGCGCGTTTTTTTGTGTAACAGCTCCTAAACCATTGTTCAATTTTAAATCTACGATGCTGTAGTAAAGGCCAAAATATGGGCCCGACACCCCTGCATTGAAAATATAAAATGTGCTATCTATTATCGATTTTGGTACAATCAACATATCATGGTACCAACCACCACTAATTAACGAATCACCATTTTGCATCACCTGATGTTGCTTGTCATACAATCTGCCATCTTTCCTCCAGCCATTGATATAAGCTTCGGAGTGTGTAGATGTTCCGTAAAACAACAGGCTGTCATTAGAATCGGCAATTGATACTGAATTTCGATAACTTACTAAACTGGATGTAAAATAAGTGATAGGATTACTAAAAACTACCCCTGCACTATCTCCCCAACACCACACTTTATTAGAATACTGGGCATGAGTTATACCTCCAGCTCTAGCCAGAATGATAAACAGCAGTACTATTTTTAATGATCTAAGCATCATTTGATTTTTATAAACTTCTGCATTATTCTGTATCCATCCGTATAATACAAGGTAATCAAATACAATCCCGGTTTCATTTCAGATATCAGGACCGTTTTAATATTTCCAGTTGACTGGTATATTCTTCCTGAGGGATCGGAAATTTCAATTCTAACTACTTTTTCCTCTTGATTGTAATCCAGGTTCAGCGATTCCGTTGCAGGATTGGGACTAACGTTAAAGTAACGTGATTCTACTGATGATTCCAACTTTTTTAATCGCGCTTCACCAATAGGCCCATCCTCAATTTCCAATCGAAGAATAGCCCTGGCCAGATATACAGCCTCGCCGCCTATTAAATAGTTTTGATAGGCGATTTCTGTGAGCATTGCTGTATCTTCTGCACTTAAAACGGAATCGTTTAGTATCCTATTCAAATAGAGCGCAAGCACAGTTCTAAGTTGTGTTTCGTAATAGTTAGTGTCTTCAATGGTTTCAAGTAAGGCATAGGCTTCTGCATAGCTCCTCCCGCTTGTTTTTTGAATCACTTGTTGGTACTTGCCAATATTTGATACATTAATCTGGTTATAAACATGACGATATATAGTGTCGCTTCCTGTGCCTTCCAATCGAGTAGTGTCAGCCACGAAAAATTTATAAAAGGAGTTTCGATGCCCATAATGATGTTGTTCGCTGTCATCACGTACCAGCAAACCTGGGTGTTGGCGCAAAGTTTTGAAAACGGACTCGCGGGCGAGGTAGCGTTGGGTGGTTATCATTTCATCACCTTATACGACAAGGCATCTTTTTCTGTCACTAAATTAACGATATATACCCCATTCGCCAATTCATTGGTGCTGATCTCCGTCGTATAATACCCACCCGCAATCACCTCCGCCGGTTTTTCGAAAACGATTCTTCCTTCGATATCAAATAACCGCAGCATTCCTTTCCTTCCTTTCAACTGCGCTGCATTCACGTGAATCATATTCCATTCTTGGTTATACCATGCCTGCAGCCAGGCTCCCCTCTCCTCTGCGGGGCCGGGGGTGAGGCCCACCGTTAACGTATCACAGGGACTGCCAATTAACGGCCCCATTTCATAGTTGGGATTGTGAGGTAAGCCGTAATAAGTGCGATGACCTCCCAGGGGGAAGGAAAACAGTTGAAAATCGCATGAGCTGCCGAGACTGTCAGGATAGTTAATTGTTGATAGGTGGGTGTTAACTGTATTATATGATGTTGATGCGTATGGATAGGTACCACCAGGCAAATCAGACAATGCAGCTATGTATATTTTACCATCAGGGGCCAGTTTCATCATTGCTACTAATGCACTATCATTAATGGTGCCAATTAGCATTTTTGAATTAGTGATATTTGATGCTAATAAATCGTATTGATTTACTTGAGCACTATCGAATGGATTCAAAATTGAGAGAACATATAAGAACTGGTCATTGGGAGAAAAGCAGCTACTTAAATAATATTTATACGGCCCTGTTGTACTTGGCATTTCAATATTCACAGGATTTGAAATGATACCGGTGCACCGGTCAAAATCGTAAAGCTCGATTAGGTTGCCCCAGTCGCTTTCAGCGAATTTAGTACCATTGGAATTAAAGGTGATATCTCCTCCTCCTGAGGCTCTGAACGTGCCAACATTTTGAATTGTTTGGGGATAAATTCCATTTGAATCTACCAAATAAATATAAAAGGCATTATCATAGGACCAAGAATAATAATCCCATCTCCTGGTCACCAGCCACCAGTCCTTGCCGTTACCATGCTTTACGGCCATTAAAGCATCCTTTGTATGCGTTGTATCCAATTGCGCGTTTTTTTGTGTAACAGCTCCTAAACCATTGTTCAATTTTAAATCTACGATGCTGTAGTAAAGGCCAAAATATGGGCCCGACACCCCTGCATTGAAAATATAAAATGTGCTATCTATTATCGATTTTGGTACAATCAACATATCATGGTACCAACCACCACTAATTAACGAATCACCATTTTGCATCACCTGATGTTGCTTGTCATACAATCTGCCATCTTTCCTCCAGCCATTGATATAAGCTTCGGAGTGTGTAGATGTTCCGTAAAACAACAGGCTGTCATTAGAATCGGCAATTGATACTGAATTTCGATAACTTACTAAACTGGATGTAAAATAAGTGATAGGATTACTAAAAACTACCCCTGCACTATCTCCCCAACACCACACTTTATTAGAATACTGGGCATGAGTTATACCTCCAGCTCTAGCCAGAATGATAAACAGCAGTACTATTTTTAATGATCTAAGCATCATTTGATTTTTATAAACTTCTGCATTATTCTGTATCCATCCGTATAATACAAGGTAATCAAATACAATCCCGGTTTCATTTCAGATATCAGGACCGTTTTAATATTTCCAGTTGACTGGTATATTCTTCCTGAGGGATCGGAAATTTCAATTCTAACTACTTTTTCCTCTTGATTGTAATCCAGGTTCAGCGATTCCGTTGCAGGATTGGGACTAACGTTAAAGTAACGTGATTCTACTGATGATTCCAACTTTTTTAATCGCGCTTCACCAATAGGCCCATCCTCAATTTCCAATCGAAGAATAGCCCTGGCCAGATATACAGCCTCGCCGCCTATTAAATAGTTTTGATAGGCGATTTCTGTGAGCATTGCTGTATCTTCTGCACTTAAAACGGAATCGTTTAGTATCCTATTCAAATAGAGCGCAAGCACAGTTCTAAGTTGTGTTTCGTAATAGTTAGTGTCTTCAATGGTTTCAAGTAAGGCATAGGCTTCTGCATAGCTCCTCCCGCTTGTTTTTTGAATCACTTGTTGGTACTTGCCAATATTTGATACATTAATCTGGTTATAAACATGACGATATATAGTGTCGCTTCCTGTGCCTTCCAATCGAGTAGTGTCAGCCACGAAAAATTTATAAAAGGAGTTTCGATGCCCATAATGATGTTGTTCGCTGTCATCACGTACCAGCAAACCTGGGTGTTGGCGCAAAGTTTTGAAAACGGACTCGCGGGCGAGGTAGCGTTGGGTGGTTATCATTTCATCACCTTATACGACAAGGCATCTTTTTCTGTCACTAAATTAACGATATATACCCCATTCGCCAATTCATTGGTGCTGATCTCCGTCGTATAATACCCACCCGCAATCACCTCCGCCGGTTTTTCGAAAACGATTCTTCCTTCGATATCAAATAACCGCAGCATTCCTTTCCTTCCTTTCAACTGCGCTGCATTCACGTGAATCATATTCCATTCTTGGTTATACCATGCCTGCAGCCAGGCTCCCCTCTCCTCTGCGGGGCCGGGGGTGAGGCCCACCGTTAACGTATCACAGGGACTGCCAATTAACGGCCCCATTTCATAGTTGGGATTGTGAGGTAAGCCGTAATAAGTGCGATGACCTCCCAGGGGGAAGGAAAACAGTTGAAAATCGCATGAGCTGCCGAGACTGTCAGGATAGTTAATTGTTGATAGGTGGGTGTTAACTGTATTATATGATGTTGATGCGTATGGATAGGTACCACCAGGCAAATCAGACAATGCAGCTATGTATATTTTACCATCAGGGGCCAGTTTCATCATTGCTACTAATGCACTATCATTAATGGTGCCAATTAGCATTTTTGAATTAGTGATATTTGATGCTAATAAATCGTATTGATTTACTTGAGCACTATCGAATGGATTCAAAATTGAGAGAACATATAAGAACTGGTCATTGGGAGAAAAGCAGCTACTTAAATAATATTTATACGGCCCTGTTGTACTTGGCATTTCAATATTCACAGGATTTGAAATGATACCGGTGCACCGGTCAAAATCGTAAAGCTCGATTAGGTTGCCCCAGTCGCTTTCAGCGAATTTAGTACCATTGGAATTAAAGGTGATATCTCCTCCTCCTGAGGCTCTGAACGTGCCAACATTTTGAATTGTTTGGGGATAAATTCCATTTGAATCTACCAAATAAATATAAAAGGCATTATCATAGGACCAAGAATAATAATCCCATCTCCTGGTCACCAGCCACCAGTCCTTGCCGTTACCATGCTTTACGGCCATTAAAGCATCCTTTGTATGCGTTGTATCCAATTGCGCGTTTTTTTGTGTAACAGCTCCTAAACCATTGTTCAATTTTAAATCTACGATGCTGTAGTAAAGGCCAAAATATGGGCCCGACACCCCTGCATTGAAAATATAAAATGTGCTATCTATTATCGATTTTGGTACAATCAACATATCATGGTACCAACCACCACTAATTAACGAATCACCATTTTGCATCACCTGATGTTGCTTGTCATACAATCTGCCATCTTTCCTCCAGCCATTGATATAAGCTTCGGAGTGTGTAGATGTTCCGTAAAACAACAGGCTGTCATTAGAATCGGCAATTGATACTGAATTTCGATAACTTACTAAACTGGATGTAAAATAAGTGATAGGATTACTAAAAACTACCCCTGCACTATCTCCCCAACACCACACTTTATTAGAATACTGGGCATGAGTTATACCTCCAGCTCTAGCCAGAATGATAAACAGCAGTACTATTTTTAATGATCTAAGCATCATTTGATTTTTATAAACTTCTGCATTATTCTGTATCCATCCGTATAATACAAGGTAATCAAATACAATCCCGGTTTCATTTCAGATATCAGGACCGTTTTAATATTTCCAGTTGACTGGTATATTCTTCCTGAGGGATCGGAAATTTCAATTCTAACTACTTTTTCCTCTTGATTGTAATCCAGGTTCAGCGATTCCGTTGCAGGATTGGGACTAACGTTAAAGTAACGTGATTCTACTGATGATTCCAACTTTTTTAATCGCGCTTCACCAATAGGCCCATCCTCAATTTCCAATCGAAGAATAGCCCTGGCCAGATATACAGCCTCGCCGCCTATTAAATAGTTTTGATAGGCGATTTCTGTGAGCATTGCTGTATCTTCTGCACTTAAAACGGAATCGTTTAGTATCCTATTCAAATAGAGCGCAAGCACAGTTCTAAGTTGTGTTTCGTAATAGTTAGTGTCTTCAATGGTTTCAAGTAAGGCATAGGCTTCTGCATAGCTCCTCCCGCTTGTTTTTTGAATCACTTGTTGGTACTTGCCAATATTTGATACATTAATCTGGTTATAAACATGACGATATATAGTGTCGCTTCCTGTTCCTTCCAGCCGCGAGGTATCAGCAGCAAAAAACTTATAGAAGGAGTTTTTATGCCCGTAGTGATCTTGTTCACTATACGATCCTTCAAACCGGATGCTGTCAAATGCCAATCCGGCGTACCCGCTTATGCGACTTAAGTACCATGCGTCCATAGAGCAATCATTTCCTTCATCGGCATTAGATCGAGAAGTCAACAATTGCATTGGTGAGCCATTAACTTTCAATGGTGCATCCTGATTGCTAAAACTTTGGGGGCCACCATAATACCAATCAATTGGCTGCATTGTAAATCCTTCCACCCTGTCTGAGCTTTGATCCACCCAGGTATTCATGTACCCGGTACCTTGCGGTGATGGGTTTTGGCTGCCCTGTACTTGACCGATATAACCTGTCAAACTGGAATTTATTCCCAATGAAATACCACGATCATAAGTAGAAAATAAATTATCCACCATAGTTACTGCGCCATTTTTCCCGATAAAGTGCATTCCATATCCCATGCCTTCCGGCTCATTACAATTGACGGAAGGAGTCACACTTTCCTGTACCTGAATACCCACAACTGCTGCATTCAGCCCTTGAACGTAATTTGAATTTTCAATTGTTGTGTTGCGGTTAATACGGCAATCCTGCGAATTGATTAGCTGAATACCCCGGAAAAACGGGTATGTGGTGCTGTTATAATGAAAATAAATTTCATTGTAAGCCACTTTTACATTGCCGGCCTGAAATACACTAATACCAATACGAGCATGGTTGGGTGAAGATGAAGTGCCAATTCTGTTTTCTTCAACAAGTGCTTGCGTTTTATAAATTACCGGCATCGGATTCATAATGGAGATGGCTGTAGAACTGTATCTGGTAGCTGGTGAAGTGCCCCAAACAGCATCCCAGAACTTATTGGAATTAATATTAAGTGTAACATCCTGCCCAAGATTATACAGAAAGATACCTTTATTAAAAGCATAGAATTTATTTTCAGTACCGATTTCAATCTCATTATCGCTGGAGTTTTCTATGTTTATACAAGTATTGGATACATCGTCTGCTTGCGAAGTATTGTTATTCCCAAAGGTATTAAATTGTATTCTATAATCAGCTTCACCGGTACCCCATACACCATTTTTGCATGATTTAAAGGTGTTTGGGTTTTGATAGCGGCCAACACGAAGCAGGCGGTCCCAATGCAGGAGTTGATTGTTCAGAAAAATCGCGGTACCGTTCGTATTGTTATTGGTACCAGAAGTAAAAATCAAATCCGAAAAATCAGTGTTGTAAATCTCTGCTCCGCTGTTGGTTATATAGACTCCATAAAGTGAGTTATTGATTATATTATTAATCGAATTGTCATTTCCAATACGGGGCCGGTCTGTATTGTCCAATTTTATTGCTGCAAACTTATCCTGAAATGAATAGGGGGGCAATAAGGATCCTGTTCCTCGTGTAAAAGTGTTGCCGCTGATTTCAAAATCCAGAGCGTTTCCCGCCACTACAATCGTATTGTCGTTGTATATTGAGAGGTCGATATAATTATCAATAAAGGTGTTTTCAATTATTCTATATATGGACTCTCTTGTGAGGGAAACTGCATGTTCAGCATTCATTATATTGCAGTTTCTCATAGTTAACTCCGGAGGATTACTTTCCTTTTTCTTGTCAGCGGTTATCCCTTTCCACATGTCATTTGCGCAAGCATTAAAATAGCAATCCTGAAGAATTAATTTTCTGTTATCCAATAATTCAATTTGAGCCTGCGAACCCAAATTCAATGTGCACCCAATTAAAGTGAGATGTAATCCATCCAGAAGTATAGTTCCATTGTTCGGGTCCAAAACATCTGATAAAATTTTAAAATCTCCATTAATTGTAATAGGAGGTGAATTCTGAGTGCAGGTAATTGTAGCACTTGTTTTGTTGTTTGCACCACCGGTAAATACTACATTGTAATTACCTGTTTGCAAAGAACAGGCATTGGCCAGATTCAACGCATGATTGAAGTAGAGAGGGTAAGGTTCATTCGTGGTTACTTCAACAGGATTCAATAGGGGGCCATTATTGCTTGCTGCACAACATGATAATTTATATACTTCAAGCGAGGTGGAAATGTTGCAGCTTTCATTGTTATCAGGATTAATCACTGTCAAATTAACAACATTCAATCCAGTAGCCAGATAAGAATGATCAATACCAATGGTGGGTTGGTTGGTTGTCCAGGTATTATTGCCAAGTGACCAGCTAAAAGTTACATCAGAATAATCAGGATGTGCAATAAAATCAGCCGTTAGATTTACCACAGTAGGGTCACAAACCCTAATCGGATCACCTAAACTCAATCGCTCAATAGGCAATTGAACTTCAATATCCTTGCTTTTCCAGCAATGTTGATCTGTAACATAGACTGTGTAATGTGTAGTTCGGAAAGGCCTCAACGTAATTTCATCACAGAAGGGTGAGTTGCTACAGACAGATGCAACATATCCACTATCAATAGCCGGAGTCCATATCCAGGTTAAGGGTGAGGATGGATAAGAAGAAGTACAGGAGGCAGCCAACTCAATATCATTGGCCCCGGGACAGTACATTATTTTATTTGAGTTAATTGAATAATTTGAAGAAGATATTTGAAGATCCTGAATGTCTTGATGTACCGTGAGTGAAACTGTTGGACATGTGGGGCAAGGTGAAATAGTATACGTTCCAGGAGTAACTGCTTCAACTACGAAAGATTTACGAAGGTTGTTGGTGACATTGTCTGTAATATTCAATCCGTTGTTTGATGGGGTATAGGTGATTGTTGTTGTTGAAATCGTTGAAAGATCGTTGCTCTCAACGATAAGAGAAGTAGTACTTCCTGTACAAATTTCCTCATCGGTTAACCGGGCATATACATAAGGAACATCCAGTTCCAGCAAAATCATTGAAAATGGCCTTATCTTTAATACGTTAATGCCTCCGGCAATCGTTCGCCATGGGGAATAAAATCGTAATTCGTCATTATTAGAAGAGGGGTTACTCAATGAAGGATTCCCTACAATAGCATAATTCACATTATTGGCTTCTAATGCTGTTACCGTAATATCCTGAGATGTAGATCCCGGAAATAAATTTGTCAGTACATCAATGGTTTGAACGCTTCCTGATAGATTTAGTAAAATGACCGACATCTTGTTGTTTACAGTATTATTAAATTGCCAACCGTATAAGCTACTGTAACCGGAGGGCAGGTTATTGTCATCCCGTAGCATTAGCGCTCCGGGAAAATTAAGTAATGTTGCATCGGTTGCGTTCCGGAGTGCCTTGGCTACTAAATTAAGAGAAGTGCCCAATGCTGTAAACTCACCCGTACGTGTTGTTGGGTTGCCACCTGGTAGTCCATGGCATTCTATTTTGCTAAATCCATCATTTGATTCAAAAATATTCCCAAATCGCCCATCCGAGAACATGGTATGAGAAATTATCCGGGTCACTTCCGGTGTTTCAAGATAAGTTAAAGCCATAGTAGCATTTATCAAACCATGCATCCAGGTTCCTACACGTTGATCATCCTGATCATTTAAATTGAATTCGGTCATCCATATTTCAAGCGGATTATGAGATTGATTGAATTGCTGGATTTGACTAAACGTATTCAACTTGATCTCATCCCGGCTTTTAAATGGCAGGGTCATTAGTTGTTCCTGAGCAGGATTGCCAAGAGGGTTTAAACTACATAAGGCACCTGATTCAGTAATATAGTCATGAATGGTAATTGCATCAATTGATGTTGAAGAAGACAATGATCCAAGTACCTTTTTCAACCAGAGGCGGCCACGACCACGACCTGCATCATCACTAACAGCTCCTACAATCGCGATTTTCAGACCGGTATGATGCGGTATGTTTAGGTTTTTATAGTCTCCAGCCCAATTTTCAGCATTTTGAACATAATCCAATACAGTTGGAAATCGTTCTTTGTATTGTTGGTCTGAAAGATAAAATTCATTACCAAGTTCTATAAATTGACAAGGTAGATTGACCTCATTAATTCTGAAGACAGAAGCAGCTTCATACTGAAAGCTGGAAGTAAGTAAATTCCAAACCAATATGGGCCGGGCAGATAACAAATCAAGATTCTGTTTTGCAAAATAATATTCGTTTCCGGTCCTGTTCATTTTCTTTCGGTAAGATTGAATTTCATAGAACCAATTGTAAGGGAGGTCTTTTTCGATTATTGGGTAACCAGTCTTCCAATCTGTATAATTTGCCATTGTACCTGCCGGTAGACGCATCAAGTTGATATTTGTTTGGTTCAATAACTGTGAGGTTCCCAAAATATCCCACGACTGCATAGGATTTCCACTGAGATCTGACTGGATGGTGTTGTTTCCATTGTATCCAAAAATATCTTCAGGAAGCAAGCGTGTTGTATTGGATGTAGTTGCTATTACTAAGCTAGATGGCGTTTGTTGTGCCCACACCAACTTATTGTATGATACAACGTTTGAATGACTGTAAATTGAACCTGAAAATTTATTACCACTTATTGAGTCATTCCCCAGATCCTTCCATATATTACCGTTCCAGTTAGCAACACATAAATTTGTTGTATCAAATACTCCACAACCTGTATTATCCCAGAACAGTCGGACTTTTACATTGCTAGTTCCTGTCACGCGAAACAACTCCCAGTAACCACATGTAGACAGAAATCCGATAGTTGAATCTGCACTATCGGATTCAGAATGATAATAACCCCAGTATCGGCACATAAAAGCATCTGCGGTGTTCACAGGATTGGTCATTTCAAGCGGATAATAAGTGTTTAAATCCCCCACCGGAACACAAAAGCCGTATTACCGATTTTCTTTACCGAACCATCTACAAAACTCTGGTTGCCGGCGCCGCTGCAGGTGGTGGCCGCTTTAAGGGTGATGACGGAATCGGTATTGATGATGCCGTTTACAAAGGTAATGGATGAGTCGATGGTCATTTGCTGATCCAGCTGTACCGTGCCCGCTGTTTTATCTATTTCCAGTTTGCCGAGCAGATAGGGGTCGGTGCCTTCCAGTGTCTGGTTTTTATCGCCGGTCAGCACCACTTTGCCGCTGCTGGTGTTGAATTTGATGTCGCTGCTGTTAATGGATATATTTCCTTCAAAATAATTGTTGCCTGAATAAGCCATCTGAATCCGATTACTGGAAGACGCAAATACAACGTCATTGTAAAAATGGTCTCCCGCATTGTTGGCTAACCGGAATGCATAGGTGCCGTCCTGATTTTCGAGTGTTGCTCTTCCGTAGAAAGAGTTTCCGCCGTAGGAATAATTATTTGAAGCCGCGCGGATTTTTGTCAGTGTTACATCTCCGAGAAACACCGAGTTCTTTAAAAGTATGGAGGGGGCTGTCAGTAGCATTCCACCGTTAAAGGTACAGGATTCAATATGGATAACAAACTCTTCATCGCCGCTTAACTCATTATCACCTCTGCCACTCTGGCTAATTCTTTTCAGGATGACCACACCATCGGTGAGCCCTTCTGAACCAGTGGCCAGAGCCGCGTCCCCGTTAAACTGAACAGTATCCGTATCGTTGCCAATGGTTATTTCTGAGTTAGCACCATAACAGCTAACGGAAACAATGTCATTAAATACCGATGCACTACCGTAGGAGATTTCCAGTGGTATTTTATTCACACAAATAAATTCAACGCGGCTATTAAAGGTGTCGGGGATTGCAGTGCCAAGCCGCAGCAGGGCATTGGTACTCTTCTTTATTGTAATTGGTGCATTGAATACACAACCTCCCGTACCGTACCCGTTGCCGGTGCCGTTTTGTTCAAAGCTGCCTTCCCCGTCAAATACCCCTCCGTTGAACTCTAGCTGGCCTGTGATACAATCAATCAGGCAGTCTGTATGTGTTCCCGAAAAGGTGGCTAATGCACCTCGTAATTTCAGGGTACCATTGTAGATTTTGCCTCCGCTTAATGATGCCTTTTGGGAAACTTCCAGTTTATAATCACCCAGATTGAGTGTTCTTCCGTTTATCACTAATCGGGAGATGGTTCTGTTGCTTGCCAGAACAATGGTATCACTTCCGCTACCTATGGTCACTGTGTCGTTGGTGCCTGGTACACCCGACGGCGACCAGTTTGAAGAAACACTCCATGCGGAGCTGGTATTACCGGTCCAGGTATAATTACCGGCAAAGGAGGATGTGCTGTTTAGCACAAAGATCATGGCTACATAGATGGCCGCCACGAGCCTGTAAGCAGAGGTGTTCATGGGTAATGAAAGGTTAGGTTATTGAAATGAATATGAAAGGCGAAAAAAGTCCGCCTGTAATTTTGAGATCAATTGGACACAAAGGCATACTCGCTGCCCCAGCCGGCACCTACTCGTCGGAGCCGTACTTTGCCAAAGCGTAAATCGGTCTCGGCAAATGTACCTACGTTGAGGTACAGCTTCAGCCCTTCGCGGTTCCAGCTAAATCCGGATGGAAGTCCTGCTGTTACATCATACCCAAAGGTATAATTCACCAGATTGGTACTGTCGGCTTCACTACCCAGTTGAATCTCTACGGCATCCAGATTATTGGTGTCCGGCAGGAGTACAAAAAATACTCCTTTCACCATTCCACCCGTATCCGGTGTCAGACTCACGGTAGCGTCCGAAGGGGTTTGCGCAGATAAATAGATCGGCGCGAGCAGTATCAAAGAGAATAAAACTACTCTTAATTTCAAATTGAATTTTTTCATGGTATTAAAAAATTTGGTTAAACGAATGTAAACAGAAAATTGGTTTTTGCAAGGATTTTATTGTTAAATTTTGTTTAGGGGGTGGAAAGTGGGGTGGGTTAAGGCTTGAATCAGGTCATTTCGGAAAATAATTGTCGCGTTGAATAAAAGTTTTGGAGGCGTTTTGGGTCATGCCTGTCGATTGAAATGAGGTTGGTTTTTCTGCGCTGTTGAGTAAGCTTACCAATACCAAGTTGTTTCTGAATATGCTTATGTTAATCTATAATACCTGTTAAATGGTATCCCCTCAACCCACAAAATTCGTCGTAAACTGAAACGTTTTCCCGTCAAACAAGCCTTTATCGCTGAGTTTTAATTGGGGAATCACCAGCAAGGCCATGAATGATAAACTCATATAGGGCGCCCGTAAGGAGGAGCCCAGCTGTTTCGCTTTTTCATCAATGGCAGCGTAGGCATGTCCGATCGTCTTGCAGTCTTTGTCGCTCATGAGTCCGGCTACAGGAAGTCCAATGCAGATTTCTTCTTCACCATCTACCAGACTCAATCCGCCTTCGTGCTGCATCAGCAAATTCACCGCTTTCGCCATGGAGGTATCATCTGCCCCCACCACGATAATATTGTGTGAGTCGTGGGCTACACTGCTCGCAATGGCTCCTCTTTCTAACCCGAAATTTTTGATGAAGGCTACCGCCGGTTGTTCCTGCCGGTATCGGTTTACGACCGCAATTTTCAGAATATCATTCGCGGGATCACTTACACAGTTTCCGTTTTCTCTTTTGGCAGGCTGATGGTGTTCGCCGGTGATGAGTTGCCCGTCGTAGACTTCAATGACCCGCAACAGTTCTCCTTCGGCTTTAACGGTAAAATCGCCGGGGGTAATGGAAGAGGCAGCAAACTGATTGATGAGCGGATGGGTTTTGGGTGGCAGATTGCAATGACCGTCTTTATAAACACAAGCTCCATCGATCCAGGTTTCCAGTACTTTGAAGTCGGCGGTGTTTTCAACAATGATAAAGTCGGCGGGATCTCCGGGACGTAAAATACCTTGCCGCATCTTGTAGTGATACTTCGGATGAATGCAGGCGGCATAGAGCACATCGTAGAGATCATAGCCCAATGCAACGGCTCGTGCTACGTGTACGTTGATATGACCGGCCAGCAGTTCGTCGGGATGTTTGTCGTCGCAGCAAAACATGCACATCTCCGGATGTGATTTCAGCAGGGGATGCAGGGCATTGAAATTCCGTGCGGCAGATCCTTCGCGGATCAGAATCTTCATGCCGTGCTGAATTTTATCGAGTGCTTCTTCCAGCGTGAAACATTCATGATCGGTACTGATACCTGCTGCGATATAACGAGCTGCCTCTTCGCCACGTAATCCGGGTGCATGTCCGTCAACCGGTTTCCGGCATTGCTGTGCATAAGCGATCTTCTTCATGACATCGGGATCGTTGAACAGCACGCCCGGATAGTTCATCATCTCACTCAGGTAATAAATATCGTCGCGTTGCAATAACGATAAAACTTCTTCCGGTCCCAGTACAGCACCGGCGCTTTCAAAATGGGTAGCCGGTACACAGGATGGCGCACCAAAATGAAATTTGAGTTTCGCATCACGGGCATTTTCCAGCATGTAATGAACGCCTTCTACCCCATTCACATTGGCGATTTCGTGTGGGTCGCTGATCGTGGCGACAGTGCCATGGCCAAGTGCTACGCGGGCGAATTCATACGGCACCAGCATCGAACTTTCAATGTGAATATGTGCATCGGTAAATCCTGGAAGTATGAAACGGTTTTCATTTACCGGTGCTTCGGTGAAGCCTTCAATCTGCCCATCGCTGATCGTAAAATATCCGCTTTTGATGCTTCTGCTTTCAATATCGATCCATTGGCCGCTGATTGTCTTTTCCATATGGTGGTGATGGTTTTTCCGGTCCTGCAAAGTTAGTTGCCTGAAATTCACTGCGAATATTTTAACAGAAATGTTGAAAAGATGTATAATAGGCTGTTAAAGCAATCGTTTTATAGCTACATTTGTGATATAGTCAATTAATTCATTTCAATGAAAACAGGTAAAGTAAAATTCTTCAATGAAGCCAAGGGATATGGTTTCATTCTTGAAGACGAAACAAACAAGGAAATCTTCGTGCACCACAGCGGTCTCACCGACAAAATCCGTGAACATGACCTGGTAAGTTACGAGGTTATTGAAGGCCGTAAAGGCATGAATGCTGTGAACGTTAAAAAAGTGCAATAATTGTAGTTTTTTAAAACGTATTAAGGCCACCTTCGGGTGGCCTTTCTATTTAAAAGCATGTCGTATCGTTGATTTCTTTTTGATCTTCCTGTCTTTCTTTTTTATGCCTTGCTTTATTTTTGTTTCATGCAGCGCGACCGGTTTATGGATACGGCAATCGAGTACCTGAAAGGGGTGGGACCCCAGCGGGCAGAATTGTTGCGATCAGAACTGGGCATTGCAACCTTCGGTGATTTCATCCGTCATTTTCCGTTCCGGTATATCGATAAATCGAAATTTCAGACGGTGGCCGAACTCAACGAGGATTTACCCTACGTGCAGCTGAAAGGTATCATTACCCGTATTCAGCTGCATGGCGGAAAACGGGTAACCCGTATGTCGGCTACGTTTCGCGATCAGACGGGAACGATGGAACTTGTGTGGTTTCAGGGCATCCGATGGATCCGCGAAGCCGTGAAGGAGCATACGGAGTATATCGTATTCGGTAAGCCCGGTTTCTTCAACGGACGATTCAGTATCATTCATCCGGAAATGGAGGAAGCGGCGAAAGCGGAGAAATTTTCCGGCCCTTCCCTTACCGGCGTGTACAGCACCACTGAAAAGTGTAAGGCGAAAGGACTCGATACAAAAGCCTTGCAGAAGCTGATGCGGAGCCTGGTAGTGGGGTTGCCGAATGATCTTTCCGAAACCTTGTCGGCGGATATCCTTCACCGTTATAAACTGATGAATCTGCGCGAGGCGCTTTTTAATATTCATCTTCCTGCCGATGAACAGCTGCTGCAACGGGCTGTGCTGCGCCTGAAATTCGAGGAACTGTTTTATTTGCAACTGCGGCTCCTGCGGGCAAAAATCGGACGACAAATCGTGTTGAAAGGAAAACAGGTGGATAAAATCGGTGAGCTCTTCAATACGTTTTATAAAGAGCATATTCCGTTCGAACTTACCAATGCGCAGAAAAGAGTCTTGAAGGAAATCCGTACGGACATGGGCACCGGTAAGCAGATGAACCGTCTGTTGCAGGGCGATGTAGGTTCAGGTAAAACGATGGTGGCCTTGCTGAGTATGCTCATGGTACTCGATTGCGGTTATCAGGCTTGCCTCATGGCACCCACCGAAATTCTCGCATCGCAGCATTTTCAGTCCGTGACGGAAGCGCTCAAGGATATGGATATCCGCGTGGGTTTGCTTACCGGCAGTACCAAAGCTGCGCACCGAAGGTTTTTGTTGGAGGAGTTAGAAACAGGACGTTTGCAGATCCTTATCGGTACACATGCTTTGATTGAGGACAGAGTGCAGTTTCAGAACCTCGGTCTCGTGGTCATCGATGAACAGCATCGGTTTGGAGTGGAGCAACGGGCCCGCCTCTGGCAGAAGGATGAATTTGTGCCGCACGTACTGGTGATGACCGCCACGCCGATTCCGCGTACACTGGCCATGACCCTCTACGGCGATCTGGATACTTCCGTGATTGATGAACTGCCTCCGGGACGTAAACCCATTCAAACCATTCACCGCATGGAGTCGCATAGGCTGGCCGTGTTTGGTTTTATCAAACAGGAAATTGCGAAAGGACGTCAGGTCTATATCGTGTATCCGCTCATCGAGGAATCAGAGAAGATGGATTATACCAACCTGATGGAAGGATATGATACCATCTGCAGAGAATTTCCGCAGCCACAGTATCAGGTGAGCATCGTGAATGGGCGAATGAAACCGGCGGATAAGGATTTTGAGATGAACCGATTTAAAGAGGGAAAATCGCAGATCATGGTAGCTACAACGGTTATTGAAGTAGGGGTGAATGTCCCCAATGCATCCGTCATGATTATCGAGAGTGCCGAGCGTTTTGGCTTATCCCAGTTGCATCAGTTGCGGGGTAGAGTAGGACGAGGCGCCGAGCAGAGTTATTGTATTCTCATGACCGGTAACAAACTCGGCAACGATGCACGGCTGCGCATGAAAACGATGTGCGACACCAACGATGGATTTAAAATCGCGGAAGTGGATCTGGAACTCCGCGGACCGGGAGATATTGCCGGAACCCAGCAAAGCGGCGTGGTGAATCTGCACATTGCGAGCCTGGCGAAGGACCGTAAAATAATGGAGATAGCCCGCAATGCGGCCGCTGATGTTTTAAAAGAAGATGAACAGCTGATGCTTCCCTCTAATTCGGTTTTAGTGGAGCAGTTGCGTAAGATTGATGAAGCCAATGCGAATTATTCGCGGATCAGTTGAATCCTGCCGGTTTTTTAATCCGAAAAATCAGTTCACTGTTTCTCGATCAAACACACCGCATAGGCCGCTACGCCTTCTTCGCGTCCTACGTAGCCCATCTTTTCGTTGGTGGTGGCCTTGATGCTGATGTCGCCGGTTTCGATCTTTAAAATGGGCGCAAGAGTTTCACGCATCTGATCGATATAGGGTTTGATCTTTGGCTTTTCTAAAATAAGGGAGGCATCTACATTACCTACAACGTAGTTGCGTTCCTGAAGTAAATCCATGACCCGTTGCAATAAAATTTTGCTGTCGATGCCTTTGAATTCAGCCGAAGTGTCAGGGAAATAATAACCAATGTCTTTCAGACCCGCTGCGCCTAATAACGCATCGCAGATGGCATGAATCAGCACGTCGGCATCTGAATGTCCGAGTGCACCTTTAGTATGTGGAATCTGAACTCCGCCTAAAATAAGGTCGCGGCCTTCGGTGAGCTGATGTACATCAAACCCGAAACCAACCCTGATCTTCATTCCCGGAATTATTCTTCGGCTTTATCGTCGCTGCCGTCAAGTGCTGCGAAGTCGAAGGTGAGGGTGAAGTGGAGGGTGTTCTCGAGTGGATTACGCTGATCGGTAGGAATCAGATACGCCAGATCGATACCGAATACGTTATAACGGAGACCTGCACCCAGGGTGAAATATTTACGGTTTCCTTTGCGCTTGTCTTCGTAGAAATAACCGGCGCGGAATGCAAATTGCTTATCATACCAGTATTCCATACCAAAAGCAAGGTTGAACTCCTGCAACTCTTCTTTAAAACCATTCGGCGCATCGCTGAACGACTGGAAGATACCTTGAGCAGTACTTACATTCGGATCTTGTCCGTAAAGGATGATATTGTCGGCACTGTTGGCAGTGTCCTGTGTATAGATAGGAGGGGTCGGCACCAGCAGTTTGTTGATGTCGAGCATAAAGGCAAGGTCGTTGTATTCGTTGAGGTGGAGATTCAATCCAGGACCTAAACGCAGGTTGGTAGGAATGAAGTTTTTAACGCCTGATTCGGTATAGGAAATTTTCGCTCCAATGTTAGAAATGTTTACACCGGCCATCAGGTCGGCATCTTTTCCACCGATTTCAATCTTCTTTTTGTAGAAAACAGAAACGTCCGCTGCAACGGTATTTCCGGCTTTACTGTCCTGTCCTTCTACCTGTGTTCCTCCGGTAAGGTTGGAGTGGATAAAGCGCAGGGCGATACCGCCGGCGAAGTTATCACTGAGTTTACGTGAGTAGGCGAGGTCGAGCGCGAATTCATTTGGCTTGAAATCACGTATAGTATTACCGTTGTTATCAGTAAAGGTGATGTTACCCAATGAGAAATAACGCAGCGAAGCACCTACCGCCTGGTCATTTTTCATCTTTGTATAACCTGACAGATAAGCGATGAACATGTCATTCACCAGCGCACGCAGCCAGGGAGTATAACTTACACCAACGGCCATCTTCTTTTCAGCGAAGGCCAGCTTGGCAGGATTCCAGTGAATGGAGTTTACGTCCGGTGCGGAAGCAACGCCCTGATCACCCATACCGCCGGCACGGGCGTCGGGAGAAATCATCACAAATGGAACAGCAGTTGTAATGGTGTTGATCTGCCCCAGCAGATTGGTGTTTTGTGCCGAAACCTGAGTTGCGGGTAAGGCGAAAATTGCAGGGAGCAGGAAGAGCTTTTTAAGGTGTTTGTTCATCATACAGAGGAATTTCGCCGGAACGGACAGGGCTTTTCAAGCCGGGTACCGGACAGGGATGGCAAATATAACGAAATATGGATCGTTTTTGTTACTGTTTTGAGGCTTATCGGATCAATACGAGGCGTTCGGTCTTTTGGGCGGTTTCACCTTCTGCCGTCCTGATTCTCAGGCGATAGATGTAAACTCCCTTGGCCAGTTGGTCGCCAAAATCGTCCTTTCCGTCCCAGTCCAGCGGGGTGTTCCGGAACCCTTCACATACCTGATACGCATCGATTGTCTTGACTAACTTACCGGTGACCGTAAATATTTGAACCTGAATAGCCATGCCGGTGCAGGGCTTGTTGTGTTCAAACATGAAGGTGGTTTTGGTGGTGAACGGATTAGGGTAGTTCAGCACATGTTGAAGGGCAAGTCCGGCCGATGAGCTGACCACGAAGTCAGTGGTGGCTTCCGAGGAGTTGTTGTTGATGTCCCAGGCTTTGAACGTGAGCGTGTGGGGTCCATCGCTCAATGCGTCTAACCGGTAGCGGACCCTTCCTTTCTGATATGAATCCAGATCCGATTCGTAATAATCGTTAAGAACGAAGAGTTGCTTGGGATTATTGTCTACAATGGCGGTTACATCATGACCAATGCCATTCCCGACAGTATTGATGCCACTCGAATCGAAAAGGATGGCGAAGATATTCGGTGTGCTGTTGGTCATGCTTCCGGTTACAAAGTTTTCGTCATTCATGTAGAGCCTGATCTGCGGCCCTTGCTGATCGTTAATGGCATTGGTGGAGATTCCTCCTATATATAAGTTCTGGTCATAACCGTTCGCATCTTCTGATCCGTTATGGGCATAATAGCTCAGGCGACCGGTGCCGTATTGAAAAGAAATGTCCTTGGGAACGATAAATGAGCAGCTGAATTCACCGTTTACTACCGATGCCTTGCCTTTATAAAGAATGTTTTTGCGGAGATTAAATGAGTCGGGGATACTTACGTCGTCGCCGGTGGAGTCATTTACAATGTTGTAGATTTTGGTTTCTTTATCGTAAATGGTCGGATATACAACACCGTTAAAGCTGGTCATGATATTACCGGCATCATCAATTACTTTTCCCTTTACAGTGACTTTACTGAGTGCAGACAGCGTATCGATGGATTGCCCGCTTCCGGTTTCCTGTATGGCCGTTGTGTTGATCCGGTAACGGGGATAGGCCAGTCGTAAAGCAGGGTCACCCAGCAGCGTAACGTTGCGGTTTCCGGGGTTATCGCGTTTCGAAAGACGCATGATATCGCCTACCCTGGGCATTTCACCGGACAGCGGACTGAACATATGCACCATCATGTCGGAGTTGATGAGCTCGTTATCGAAGGCAAAGGCGATGCGTACTGTAGTAAAGAGACAGATACCACCTCCTTGTCCGTTGAGTAGAACGAATTCTCCGGCAGAGGTGCGCTGAGGATCATCGTA
The DNA here is from genome assembly GCA_046330075.1 of Bacteroidia bacterium. Classification (GTDB taxonomy): domain Bacteria; phylum Bacteroidota; class Bacteroidia; order AKYH767-A; family OLB10; genus JAJTFW01. Next base: position 92,990 of record JAXLTL010000004.1, read on the forward strand.
CCGGCTGAATTCACAGGTGGCGGTGATAAACGCGGGCATATTGTTCGCATTATGCCAGCTGTTGATCATGTCGTTATTAAGGATTGACTCCGCAGCCCAGCCAAGTTCTCCACCGTGACCGGTATAGTTAAGAATGAGCGCGCCTTTCTCTACTCGTTGAGTGATGGCATCATTGACATCAGGATAGCGCTGACCACCGGGCGTTGATACCTGCTGGTACGCATCACTGAGGATCTTGTCGACATTGTAGACAGGATAATTCTGTTGCACCAGTTTGGAGATGCGTTCACTTTGGCGCTGGTGAAGGTTATCGTCCTGGTCGTCGGAGATAAAACAAAGTACGTTTCTCCAGTCGCCTAAACGCGTACTGTTGCTTCCCTGACAATAGCTTTGGTCGTTAATGGTGCCGATCGTGGAGTATGTGATGACTTTGTCTACCATCTCCCGGGCTTCTTCTTCTGTTTTCACAGGAAACCGTCCAACACCAACATCCATGAGTTCCGTTCCGGAAAAATCGCCTTCAGCAGGATCCAGTAATCCGAAAAAATCGTCGCAGGTGTAGGAACTCAGAATGGAGAGTGATTCGTAGGATTGATACGTGGTGATGAAGTTGGTGTTGCTGCCTACGTGATTTTTCAGGTCGTAGGATCCGTCGCCAAATAATAATACATAGCGGGGAGCGTCAGCAGCAGATGTGGATCGTTCATAAAACATCCGGATAAAATCACGTATGGCGGATGCATCCTGTGCCCCGCTGGAGAATTCGTTGAAAATTTGCGGAAGCGATACTACAACAGTGCTGAGGTTGTCGTGTGTCTTATGGAATTCAGCAAGACGTTCGGCTTCTGCAAGAAAGTCGGGGTGTGCAATAATGATATACGCTGCCTGCGAGAGTCCGTGGAGATTTTGGTTTTCAACTTTCCCGGAAAATACCGGTGTGCGGGCTGCCGTGTTGTTGAAAAGGATGTATTTCTGTTCGCCACCGGCGGTAATGTTGCTGGTGAAGTCAATGATCCCTCCGGAGATGTTGTAGGCTTGTGCCGTAACATTGTTCGGATCAGATATGTTCCAGAGCGTGAGCCCGGAAGTGGTGTTGCTGATCGTATATTGTATGTTTCCTCCGAGCCCTGTTGTGTCGCGGTATCGGAACGTGAGCTCATTGCCGCTGAAACGCAGTGACCGTGTGAGGTTGAGTTCAATATAATCCATGTACCCTGTTGCCGTAGCATTGTAAGGGAGAAAGGTGTAATCCAGTGTTATGTCAGAAGATGTGGCGTTAAAAGTGGTGTTCAGTACAGAACTTCTGCCAAAGTCGGCAGTGTAACTGGTGCCTACATTGCTGATGATATGATTGAGTACAGTGTTGCCGTTATAACTGACGTTGAACTGACTGGTGACAGCAGGACCTGAAACAGTGCGGCCGACAACACTTGATTTCAGCTTGACCGGACCAGGCACCAGGTTGGGGAGTGTGAAGTTGAATTTTTTATTGAGGATAACATCGAACACTTCTCCGTACCATCCTCTGCCTGATTTGATAAAATTGCGCTCTTCGTTTTCATAAAATGTAAAATCAGTGAACGTGGTGATCACCGGATCTCCGGAAGAGGAGGGAAGTGAATTGACTGAGGTAATTCTTGCCGGAACACCTGAAGCATTTCCGGAGATAAAATAGTAGGTGGTGTCTGAATAAATGTGTTTGACGTGGTTGTATTTCTTTTCATTGGCATTATAGAACCATTGATCAGGGCTCTGGCCGTAAAACAATAGATAGTCATTGCCGCTGAATAGTCCGTCCTGGTTTTCATCAACTACTGCTATCGGGCATTCCTGCAGATCATCCTTTCTCGGAGCCCCGTTCAGCTCCGGTACCATACCACCTCCATTTCCAAAAACGCGGATGCCCGAAAGACTGAGTTGTGCCGGATTCATTCCGGCATTCAGTAACATATATGCAGTTACTTTATAGACCCCATCGGAGGTTACGCCAAATTTGAACCAGTCGCCGGAGCTGAGTACCGATTGCTGATTGAAAGTAGCGATACCGGCCGCTTTCTGTACGGAAGAGGAGGTACGTGTCCGGTAGTTTATTTGAAAGGAAATGAGCTTTTCTGCTCTTCCTGTTGACGGGTTTCGGCGAAGCGGAATCAAGTTCAGCACCGTAACCGGTTGCTTTCGCTCAATGGCTTCTTCGGTTTGAATCCGGAAGTCGTTGGGAAGGTCAGTCTGGATGCACCGGGACTCTTCCGGACTCAGCAAGGCAGTTTCAATCGGCACCACATCCATGTCTAAATAGCTGTTATCCAGTCGCTTGAAAAAAACCGGGAGTTCAGCGGTAGCCGTGCCAAAGTGAGCTCCTTCAAAGCCCAGGCGATAGGTGCCGGCTTCGGTAAGGAGGGGCGACTTCCATGAAAGAGTGATTATTTCGGCTGATTGTGAAAGAATCCGGCCTGGTAAAAAGACGAAAAGACATGCCAGCCCAAGCAGGGCGGATGACATTTTGAGCGATTGTCGGATATACGTGAACGTCATGCGGCGTAAGGTTTCTCGGGGATTGGACCCTTGGTTTTTGTAAAAAAAATTACATTTGTGCTGTATCTGCAACGGAATTTGCATCTTTGGAGTTTAGTGTTAGGCGGAACTTCAACGTCTCTCACCCGCAAATATTGCAGTTTACTTACGTTGAAATCGAAACAAAAATAGATTTCTGCGTATAAATAACGGTAAAAGAAATTAATATGCTCAAACGCGTCTTCCTGTGCCTGATGATGGTGTTTAGCCTGGCGGCTGAAGCGCAGGATCCTCAATTCACGCAGTTCTATGCGAACCCGCTTTATCTGAACCCGGCTTTTGCAGGTTCTAACCGATGTCCGCGTGTGTGCATAAATTACCGTAATCAATGGCCGGCCCTCAAAGAAACCTATATCACCACCAGCGCCAGCTACGACCAGCATTTTGACGCCATCAATGGAGGTGTCGGATTATTATTTCTGAATGACCGGGCAGGTGAGGGGACCATTACCACCACCAACATCAGCGCAATGTATGCCTACCAGCTGAATGTAAACCGCAAATTTTCAATGCGTTTCGGCTTACAGGGCACCTATGTTCAAAAGAAACTCGACTTCAATAAACTGACTTTCGGTGACATGATTGACCCGCGTTACGGGTTTGTATATCCGACTACTGAAATGCGCCCTACAGAAACCCGTAACTTCATGGATTTCAGTGGTGGTGTAATAGGTTACTCCAGTAAGTTTTATGGTGGCTTCGCAGTCCACCATCTGACCGAGCCCGATGAAGCGTTTATCGTAAAAGGAACATCAAAATTACCTCGTAAATATACTGTTCATGCCGGAGCGATGCTCCCGATCGGCGACACCTATTCGGGACGTAGCCGTGGCCGTATGAACCGTGACGAGGGTACCTATATTTCTCCAAACATCCTGTTCCAGCAACAGGCTTCGTTTAATCAGTTAAATATTGGTATGTACATTCTGAAGTCGCCGATTGTGGGCGGACTTTGGTATCGCGGCAACTTTGGAGGTGATAAATTCATGTCAAGTGACTCATTTATCGCCCTCATCGGATTGCAGCGGGGCATCTTCAAATTCGGCTATAGCTACGACGTAACTGTCTCAGCCTTAAGCAATGCCACTGGCGGATCACACGAAATCAGCGTGGGACTCCAGTTCGAGTGCCGGCCGAAAAAGAAACGTTTCCGCGCAATAAGCTGCCCTAGTTTTTAGTTATTTCGCATATTTGTCACCCCAAATAAAACAAGAAACATGAAGACTAAAAATCATTTGCTTCCCTTCCTCGCAATGGGAATAATGGTTTTTACAGCCTCCTGTAACAACTACTCTAAATCGGGCGCTACCGGCTGGAACATCAATGATGAACGGAACGGTGGTTTCGAAGTCGTACCCTACACCGAACAGGAAACAGGTCCCGGCCTCGTACTCATTGAAGGTGGTACATTCGTTATGGGACGTACTGAACAGGACGTGGTACAGGACTGGGATAACATCCCACGTCGTGTCACCGTTTCATCTTATTACCTGGATGAAACCGAGGTGTCTAACACGTACTGGCTCGAATACCTTTACTGGCTTGGTCGTGTATTCGGTACCGACTATCCTGAAGTTCAACGCAAAGCATTGCCGGATACTCTGGTATGGCGCGATCGTCTGGCCTACAATGAACCCTATGTTGAACTCTATCTTCGCCACCCGGCTTATGAAGATTATCCTGTGGTAGGAGTAAACTGGCTGCAATGTAACGACTATTGTGCCTGGAGAACTGACCGTGTGAATGAGCAGATTCTCATCCGCGAAGGTATTCTCCGTGTAAATCCTGCTCAGGTGAATGAAGATAACTTCAATACTGATGCTTATCTCGCAGGACAATACGAAGGCCTTGTGAAAAGTCCGTTGGTTGACCTCAATCCGAATGTGGATACCCGTAAAGTGCGTATGGAAGATGGTATCCTCCTTCCGAGGTACCGCCTCCCAACCGAAGCTGAATGGGAGTTTGCCGCGCTTTCACTTATCGGTAATACTGTATATGAAAACGTAAACGAGCGTAAATTATACCCTTGGAACGGTCACGGTGTACGTAATGCGGAAGATAAATGGCAAGGTGAAATGCTCGCCAACTTCAAGCGTGGCCGAGGTGATAATATGGGTGTATCCGGTCGTCTGAATGATAATGCCGACATCACCGCTCCGGTGTATTCATTTGTGCCCAATGATTACGGGATCTACAATATGGCCGGTAACGTTGCTGAATGGGTAATGGATGTGTATCGTCCGCTCTCCGGTGAAGATAAAACCGACTTCCGTTCATTCCGCGGATCTGTATATCAAACACAGGTAACCGATGAAGAAGGTGCCATTGCGGAGAAAGATTCATTGGGCCGCATTCAGCAGCGCGATGTAACTGAGCAGGAAGCTGCTACCCGCCGTAACTATCAGAAAGCGAATAATATCAATTACGTGGATGGTGACGAACCGGATTATGCATCCTATGGTTCAGGTAATACTACACTGATTGATGATAAAGCCCGCGTAGTAAAAGGTGGATCATGGAAAGATCGTGTTTATTACATGACACCCGGTGCTCGCCGGTTCCTCGATCAGGAACAGTCAACAGACTGGCTCGGTTTCCGCTGTGCCATGGCCCGTGTTGGCAGCCCGGTTGGTTTGGGCGGAGATAAGAAACGCGAGAAACACTGATCACAGTAAGAAATAGATAACGAAGGCTGCAGCAATCTGCGGCCTTTGTTTTTTTAACGGAATCCTTCTTTTTGCCGTGAATAAATAAGCCGGATACAGCGAACATTTTCTCCTGAAGGCTGTTTTTACTGATTAAGTTTGTATCAGCATATGAGCGTCTATTATCTACTGAAGATTCAGGGTAAGGCCAAAATACCGGATTATGTCCAGCTTAGGGATGAACAGTTTACCCTGCTGGCGTATTTCCGGCTCGACCGTCCCGAGAAATCTCTCGTGAAGGCCGGCCTTGCGGATCATGAGCAGAAAATTCTGGCGTTCCTCACCTCTATGCCTTTCGGTAAAGTTCAAAAGCTCGAAATCTGAATCACAAACACCAGTTTAACTCATGTCGGATATCATTATTGACCTCCAGAACGTCAGCATCTTTCACAATAAAAATCTCGTGCTGAATGGTGTCGACCTGCGGGTAATGCGCGGCGAATTCGTTTATCTGATCGGAAAAACCGGGAGTGGTAAATCCAGCATCATGCGTCTGCTCTATGGTGATCTGCCGCTCAAAGACGGAGTAGGGCATGTAGCAGGGTTTGATCTGGCCGGAATCCGTAATGCCGATATTCCGCGCCTGCGCAGAAAACTGGGAATTATTTTTCAGGATTTTCAATTGCTCACAGATCGTACAGCAAAGGATAACCTTCTGTTTTACCTCAAGGCTACCGGCTGGACGGATAAGGCCAGAATGGAAGAACGCGTAGGTGAAGTACTGGCGAAAGTTGGCCTCTCTACCAAAGGTTTCAAAATGCCTCATGAACTCTCCGGTGGGGAACAACAGCGTTTAGCCATTGCAAGAGCCTTGCTCAATGATCCGGACCTTATTCTGGCTGATGAGCCTACCGGAAATCTGGATCCCGAAACGAGTAATGAAATCATGAACCTGCTTTTTGAAGTGAGCCGGAACAGCAGGGCTGTGGTGATGGTGACGCATAATTACGCACTCATGGAACGTTTTCCGTCCCGTACCGCAAAGGTGGAGCAGGGACGTCTGGTGCCGGTGGGCGATCCGCAGGGTTTTCAGGAAGCCTGAAGAGCGTTCAGTAACCGTGATGCAGCTGTGCGGTTAGAGAAATATTCCAGCATCAGTTCCTCACGGCGACGTATATCCGCATCTTCAAATGGCTGGTCGAATAATTGGTTGGCTTTTTCAATAAAGGTTGCGGCATCTTCACCGAGGTGACAGAGCGTTGTCAGTACCGGATCATTCGCCATCGCTGCATTGGCCAGAACATGGCGGCCGTTGTACAGTGATTCAATCAGTTTTAATTTAAGTCCCGTATTCTGCATCGCCGGCAGCAGCATTACCTGTGCTTCACGAATCAGCTGGTCCATTTTTTCTGCCGTCGGCGAAGGGTGGAAAATGATATTTTCAGAGGAGAAATCGCGTATCATCGGGGCCGGAATTTTTTGTCCGGCAATCACAAGCGGATGTTTCAGTCCCGGTTGCACTTCATGCAATAGCCATTCAACCGCTGCCATGTTTTCACCTACGCCCAGATTTCCATGGTAAAGGAAATATTGGCCATTCCCTTCAGCCGAAGCAATGCGGTCGTTGCGGTGAAATGCAGGGATCAGCAGTGACTGGCCATATTGCTGATTGAAATAAGTATGATCGGCGGATGAGATGGCTGCTACAGGCAGATTCCGGTATACCTCCGGCTCGTATTTTTCCAGTTTGGCGGCTTCCTGATCAAGATAGATGCGTTTGAACAGATGCGGTTCTGTTCTCGCCAGCTGACGGTAATAATCGTGCTCTACATTATGCGCCCTGACCATGATTTTCCTGCGGCGAAGGCCCATTGCAGCATATTGCGCGGTGCAATGAAGTCCTTCCAGCAGCACCGGAGCATCATCCTTCTGGATTTCCCGGATGAGCCGATCATTGACTCTGGTGGTGACAATGTAGGGAGTGGATTGTAAGAGTAAAAGTTTGGAGACTTTACGGGGATAGTAACTGACCCTTGAACAAAACTTTTCGAGGATAGTGGCAGGCGTCCGCCCATAACTGAAGCAATGCAGATGTATATCGGCACCCAGTGCATAGAGATGACGAACTTTATGAAACACATCGATTACTCCTCCGTAATTATCCGGCCAGGGTACATCAAAGGAAACGATATGCAGTCGGGTGTCAGCCAATGTTTTTGAACAGGTCAGTTAGTTTTTTTCGCTCGGTTTCCCAGTTAAGTTCCCTGGCTGCAGCTTCCAGATTTCTCGTCATCTGTTCCATCATTTCCGGATGCTGAAACATTTCTTCAATCTTGCCGGCAAGGTAGCGCGGATCATGCGAAGTGGCAATACTTCCGATGTTGTATTGATCAACGATCGCCCTCACTTCAGGCAGATCGCTCACCAGCACCGGAATGCCTGCATGGATGTAGTCGAAGAGTTTGTTGGGAAGGCTATACCGGTAATTCAGGTTGGTGTCTTTGTCAAGACTAAGTCCAAGGTCAGCTGATTCCGTATAGAAGACCAGTTCGGAAGGAGGCTTTTTGCCCTCAAACCTGACCTTGTCACCGAGTTTGTATTCAGCAACTATTTTTTTAAGTACCGGTAATACATCGCCACCACCTACAATCAGTAGTAAATAGTTTTCAAGATATTGCATCGCTTCCACCGCTTCTTCTGCTCCGCGCTGAATGTTAATACCGGCGCCCTGCAGCAGAATGATTCTTTTATCAGTCGGAAGTTTGAGTTCACGCCGCAACAAGGCTTTGTCGCGCTTTGCATAACGACGGGGCTCCGGGACGTTGCGGATCGACAGAAACTCAACACCGTATTCCTCCCGGTACAAACGGGCAATGCTATCGTTCACCGTGTACGCATATTGAAGGTGGGGCAGGATGCGAGCTTCGATCTTCTTCCAGATCCGCTGTACCCGCGGACGGTTTACAAGTTCAGGTACACCCGTGAAATACTCATGGCTATCGTACACCAGTGGGATTCTTTTTAATTTGGAAATCAGATAGTTGGCCGGCAATGTGTCGAGGTCATTGCTCAACAGTATTTCGGCTTTTGAAAAGAGCAGAAACCAGAAGAGCCGCAGGTTATAGCTGGCGTAAAAAAGTGGTCCTTTGTGAAACCAAAGCTGGAATCGTTTGCAACGGTATTTTTTTCCTGCTAATTCTGCCGAAGAAGGTAATCGCCTTCCTATCACCAGAATCTTATACCCTGATTCTTTGAGGGTAGAAGCCGTACGATGCACCCGTTGGTCGGTAACCAGGTCGGATGTAACACTGATGATAACTTGTTTCAGCACCTTGCGAAAATAGCGGATATGGCTGTTCTGAAGGGACAAAACAGCAAGGGATTGCGTTCCGGATAGGCAATGTTTGAGGCGGTTTCAGGCAGGTTCAATAAATAAAAAGTGTAAATACCTGTAAATAAGCCTTTAACGTTAATGGAGTTTACGAAATCCGGCCCTTTTATTAACCTTCTGTTTAATTGTTTCGTATGCCGCCATCTCCTATATTTGCCGTCCTCTATAAATTAATACGTTATATCAATGCAAAGTAAAGGTGCGATTAAGCTGTTTGCCATCATCCTGGCGTTAGTTTGCCTCTATGAGCTTTCGTTCACACTGATCACTAAAAGTGTGGAAGGTGATGCCAAAGAGTTTGCTAAAGGTAATCCTGAAAGGGAAAAAGCCTATCTCGATTCAATTGGCCCGAAAGGGGTGTATAATCTTGGCGTTAAGAACTTCACTTACCGTGAGTGTAAAGAACATGAACTGAACCTCGGCCTCGACTTGAAAGGCGGTATGAACGTGACCATGGAAGTTTCCGTGGTCGACCTCGTACGCTCGATGGCTGGTCAGAACGTGAACGATCCTACATTCCAGAAAGCGATTAACCGTGCCCAGGAAATGCAACGTAACAGCAACCTGGATTTCGTTACGCTCTTCGGTCAGGCTTTCAAGGAAGTGGATCCGAATGCCTCTATGGCAGCGATCTTCTCCAATATCGAGAATCAGGATAAAATCAAGTTCAACTCCACCAACGATCAGGTGCTGAAAGTCCTGAAGGAAGAATCTGATGCTGCAATCAGTCGTTCTTTCAACATTCTCCGTACCCGTATCGATAAATTTGGTGTTACACAGCCCAACATCCAGCAGTTAGGTTCCGGACGTATTCTGGTAGAACTTCCGGGCGTGAAAGAGCCCGAGCGTGTTCGTAAACTGCTTCAGGGTACAGCGAAACTGGAGTTCTGGGAAACCTATAACTTCGGTGAAGTTGCACCTGCACTGGTGAATGTAAATAAGTTCCTTTCCGAAGAGAATAAGAAAGATTCGCTGGCGAAAGCAATGGGTGGCACTGATGCCGCAACAACGGTCGACACGTCAGCAGTTGCTGCTAAGGATTCAACCACTGCAGCAAAAGATTCATCTGTTTCCCTGCTCGACAAAATGGGCAAGGATTCCACAGCTAAAAATGATACTTCCAAGGCGAATAAAACTTTTGAAGAGTTTGCCCGTGAAAATCCGCTGTTTGCTTTGCTTTTCCCGGCCGACGGTCAGGTACGTACCCAGGACGAGAAAAACATGGTGGATAAGCAATGTATCGTGGGTTATGCTGCCATTAAAGATACAGGTGCATTAAATACCATTCTGGCCCGCGACGAAGTAAAGGCAATGCTGCCAAAAAATCTTCGCCTGCTGTGGACTGTAAAACCCCGCAATCCGGATGCTCCTTCACTTGAGCTGATCGCTATTAAAGTTACCAGCCGCGATGGAAAAGCTCCGCTCGACGGTGCTGCCATCTCCGATGCCCGTCAGGATTTCGGACAATTTAACAGCAAGCCGGAAATCAGCATGCGGATGAATGCGGAAGGTGCACAGACATGGAAACGCCTTACGGGTGAAAATGTGGGAAAGGCAATTGCCATCGTGCTGGATGATTATGTATATAGTTTCCCGACCGTTCAGGGTGAAATTGCCGGCGGAAACTCCAGTATCTCCGGTAACTTCGAAATCAATGAAGCGAAAGACCTTGCGAATATCCTGAAAGCCGGTAAACTCCCTGCTCCTGCCCGTATCGTGGAAGAAGCAGTGGTGGGCCCTTCACTGGGTAAGGAGGCGATCTCGAATGGTCTGACTTCATTCCTGGTGGCTATCCTGATCGTATTCGTATTCATGGCGATTTATTACAGTAAAGCCGGTCTTGTAGCCGACTTCGCCCTGATCTGTAATATGTTCTTTATTATGGGTGTGCTTGCTTCCCTCGGTGCCGTATTGACACTGCCGGGTATAGCTGGTATCGTTCTCATCATCGCACTCTCGGTGGATGCAAACATCCTGATTTTCGAACGCGTTCGTGAGGAGCTTCGTTTGGGTAAAGGTATTCGTCTGGCCATCGCCGATGGTTACCGTCATGCGATGTCTTCGATCATCGACTCGAACTTTACTACACTCATCCTTGGTATCATCCTCTATGCATTCGGAAGCGGTCCCGTTCAAGGTTTCGCAACTACGCTGATCATCGGTATTCTTTGTTCACTCTTCAGTGCGATCTTTATCAGCCGCCTGGTATTTGAGTGGATGCTGGATGGCAATAAGGAGATTGCATTCTGGAATAACTTCTCAAAAGATGCTTACACCAGGATCAATCTTCCGTTCGTAGCAAAACGCAAAATCTACTATACCGTTTCCGGTATTATCATCGCTGCCGGTATCGTTTCCATCGTGATGAAAGGCTTTAACTTCGGTGTGGATTTCGACGGAGGACGTACCTATGTTGTTCAGTTCGACAAGAGCATGCAAACCACCGAAATCCGCGAAGCACTCGCCGGTAAGTTCGGTGAAGCTCCGGATGTGAAGACCTTCGGTACTGATAACCGTTACAAAATCACTACCGACTACCTTATTGAAGAAAACACTGCTGAGGCCGAAACTAAAGTAGTGGGCGCACTCTATGATGGTGTAAAAGGATATTACTCCAACATCAGCCTTGAGGATTTCCGTTCCAATAAGATTATCAACTCACAGAAAGTAGGACCTACCGTTGCCGATGATATCAAATCTTCTGCTGTGGGTGCAATCCTCTTCGGATGTGCGCTGATGTTTATCTACATCCTGGTGCGATTCAAGAAGTGGCAATATGGTTTGGGTGCAACACTTGCACTCTTCCACGACGTTCTGTTGATCCTCTCTATCTTCTCGATCTTCAACGGAATCCTGCCATTTACCCTCGAAATCAATCAGGATTTTATCGCAGCAATCTTAACCGTTATGGGTTACTCCATGACAGATACCGTGGTGGTGTTTGACCGTATCCGTGAGTACCTCGGTATTCATCCGCATATGGACAAAAAGCAGGTTATCAATAACGCATTGAACTCTACACTGAGTCGTACGTTGAATACCTCTCTTACCACTTTCTTCGTACTGCTTGCCATCTTCCTGTTCGGTGGTGATGTGATCCGTGGATTTACCTTCGCCCTGTTGATCGGTATCGTTGTAGGTACGTACAGTTCACTTTGTATCGCAACACCGGTGGTTATCGATCTCGATAAAGGAGAAAACAAATAATCCTTTGAACGCATAAAACAGAAGAGCCCGTCATCGACGGGCTCTTCTGTTTTATTGCAGTGTTGAATTGGTTTATTCTGCGTTGCAGGCAGCCAGATACTTTGGGATTCTCTTACCTCTTCCCGAGGTTCTCTTCGTTCACTCGGTCCCGTAATGGTCAAAATGGCCATGACGGGATCGGCCTATGGCCTCACTTGCCCCTCTTACTTCTCTTGCTCCTCTTGCTCCTCTTTGTTCTTTAAATCAGCTGTTCAGCTTTTCGAGTCCTTCTTTCTCCTTCAGTTGTTGCGCAACGAGGGCAATACCTTCTTTTAAGGAATGTGGTTTGTAGGCCAGATCACGCTCCGCTTTTTCGATGATAAATCCTGTTTTGAGTGGACGGAGAGCTGGCTGTTTCAACGAAGCAGTGGTGATGGGATGTATGTACTTTTTCTCGAACCCGAAAAAATCAGCGACAGCATAACAAATGTCCAGTATTGATAAAACCTCCCGGCCACTGACATGGTAAATGCCTTGTGCCTTACGAAGCGCTGCCTGCACACATGCATCTGCAAGGTCTTCAGCAAGCGTGGGTCCTCGGAACTGATCATTGATTACATTGATGTCCTTGCCTTGCTCCAGCGAATTTTTAGTCCATAAAATAACATTGGATCGTTGAGCGTCATCCGTTACTCCGTAGATGATCATGGTGCGCAGGATTGCCCAGGGCAATCCGCTTTGCTGAACCAGCCGTTCTGCCTCCGCTTTTGAATGTGCGTAAACACTTAACGGACCAATCACATCAGTTTCTCTATAAGGGCCGTTCTCCCCATCGAAAACAAAGTCAGTACTGATATCAATAAAGTGTGTCTGTGTTCCTTTACAGGCATCGAGCAGATACTTTACTGCATCGATGTTGTTGCGCCTGCAGCCTTCAGGATCCAGTTCACAGGCATCAACATTGGTCATGGCTGCCGTGTGAATAATGCAATCCGGCTGGTAATGCGAAATGATTGCTTTTACCCTTGTGGCATCCGTCAGATCCAGGGATTCAAAAATGTACCCTGATTTTTCACGGATTCGGTTTTCTCCACGTGCAGTGGCAATGCAGGAAACAGTATCCTGCTGGCGAAGTGCATAAACTAGTTTTTGGCCCAGCAGACCATTAGAACCGGTGATGAGAATTTTCATGTGCGACATTTTACCGGGCAAGCAGCTAATTATGACAACACCTGCATTAACGTCTCCACCTGCTCCCTGGTACCCAATACGAATAATTTCGAATCAGGTTTCATTATAGTCTCTGGTCCTGGGTTGATAATGTATTCACCTTCAACGGTTTTGTAGCCAATTACGTTGGCTCCGGTTTTATTCCTGATCTCCAGTTCACGGATTGTTTTGCCTTTCAGACTCTCTTTGAGATTGTTGCATTTTATCTCTTCCAGCCGGATATTAATCCTTCCTGTGATATGGTCGATAAACTCAAGAACATCAGGTCGGGTCACCAGGGTTGCCATGTGCACACCGCCGATTTTATCCGGCATGATTACATTATTGGCCCCCGCACGCCGTAGTTTGTTTTCAGAAGTGTCTTCCGATGCCCGGGAGATAATTTTCATCTCCGGTCGCAGCTCACGTGCAGTAAGTACCACAAATACATTGGCCGCATCATTGGGTAAGGTGGTGATGAGGGCGCGTGCCTTGGTAATGCCGGCTTCAATGAGAATTTCATCCTTGGTTGCATCGCCTTCTATGAACAGAAATTCGTCCTGTTCACGCAGATCACTTACCGCTTTTTCTCCATTCTCAATCACTACGAATGAATGCTTGTGAGCCCAAAGCTGTTCGCATGCCTGCTTCCCGTTACGGCCAAAACCGCATACGATGATATGGTCATTTAACTTATCAATCATTTTCAGGATTTTTCTGTATTTCAGATACCGCTGCAGTTCTCCTTCCATGATGTAGGTGGTGATGAGCGATATCCCATATGCGAAAATACCAATGGCAAGTATGATGAGTCCGGCTGTGAACCAGCGACCAGCATCAGATAAAGTATGGACTACACCGAGTCCGACTGTCGAGAGAATAATGACAGTTGTATATACCGCTTCGCTGAAGGTATAATCCTCAATAGTCATAAAACCGCCAATGCCGATGATCATGGTACTAATGATCAGCGCCGCCGCAATTCGGAGTTGTCTGACTAAATGGAAATGCCGTTTGTGCATACGGCGAAGTTACTGCAATTTGTGCCGATGAAGAGCCCGCGCAGGAGAAGGATATCAACCGTAAGTTGAGAAAAAAGAGGAGCGTGGATCAGAGGTCCCACACACTTCCTCGTTTCTGTTCTGCAATCATCACACGGAGATTTTTCAGGAATCCCATAATCATGTAGAGAATGATCGGCGAGCCTACTGTAAGACAGGACGCATAGATGAAAAACTTGCGGATGTTGGCAGAGGGTACATTGAGTTTTTCGCCCCACCATTCGCAAACACCGAAGGCCTGGCGTTCAAACCAGTTTTTAATCAGTTCTGTGATCTGTTGCATGTTGTTGAAGAAGGTGTTGTCCGATGCCGCAATTTACACATTTTTTATAGTCGCAGTATTGCTTTTTCAGGTGCAATTGGGCCTGAGTATTACCGGCGTTTTGTGAATACCATCCTGTTTCCTGAAACAAACGGATGATCCTATTGTTTTCCGGCGGACATTTTTCCAGCCAGTATAGGGCCTTATCGCTCAGCAAGGGCTGGTGGCGCCTGCGACCGTAATAAAAGAGAAACGGGATGATGGCATTGATGATAAGCGTGTGTATCGCATCCTTCCCCAGTTTTTTTGCATAGGGCTCCGAGCGGATCCCAAACCGGTAATGCTGATACCAATAGTCGGAGGCGGTTACATCCAGAAGTTCGGCCAATTCGCTGAGCTCGATAGCATTGATGATGCGGTCGAACAGATATTCGTGGTGGTTGAATAAGGCGGCAAATTGAGATATACGTAGTGTTGGGAAGTTGCCAGGACGTAAACCTCCGAATTTCCAAAGATGTGCTGACAGTGGCTGGAGATGGTATTTGTGGCGGAAAAACCGGTATTGACGTTTTAAGCGTTCGGCATACGGGTCGGAAACCTGAGCCGGTAATAACCCGGCCTGACCGTATAACAGTGCTTCTATGTCTTCGGGTTGATCCCGGTGGCGGAGCAGCAATTCATGAGGCAGTGACTTTGCTATCAGCTCGAAGGGAAGGGCGTTGGTTTTAAATCCGAACGATCGTCCGAGTAGGCGATGAAAGGCTTCTGGCCAGCGCTTGTCGGTGGCGGCGATGATGCCTTCCAGGTCAGAGAAACGGCTTTCAAGGCGTTCGGTGAGCATACGGCCGAGTACCTGTTGTCGCACGAGGTCGCTTACCGTTAACAACTGGCTGGAACAGGGCAGATATTTACCATGGCCTTCCATAAGATGGTGGTAATTTTCTGCATAGTGTTCAGGGAAAGCGCCACACATCACCAGCGTAGGGAATGGACTTCCGTCCTGTCGGGTGATGGTCGTATCGTTGATGTAAACGGCGTGGAGGATAATGTTGTCGTAACTGAGATCGCCGGTGTGATGATGACGGTGCCAGTCGCTGGCTCTGGTGTGAATTTCTACATTGCCTGCCCATAACATTCCATCAATGCGTAATCGTGCATTGAAAAAGTCAGGACCACTTTCGTAGTTGCGATATCCCGGATGGATGATTTCCAGTTTGTCGCCATTGATTAATCGTAATTCCGGCTGCAGCAATAAGCGCTGTTGCCAGATGAAGTAAAGAAATTCTTCCTGCATTGGCGGCAAAACTACTGCAGGGCCCACCGCACAGTCGTATGATAAATACTTGTATCCGTTTAGTGCTTTTGTCGCTGGTCAGTGCTAAAGGAGCCAAACAAACGTTCGAGTTGTTGTTGCCGGTAACGGAAGATGGATTGTACCTGACTGCCTACAAACAGCCGATTGACAAGGCGTCCCACCGGCCCGAATGGGATTTTGTAATGCACAATGTCGCGCATTTCAACCCCTCCTTCTATCTCCCGGAAGTGATGCTGATGATGCCAGAGTGCATACGGACCAAATCGCTGTTCATCTACAAAAAAACTACGGTTACGCACATGGGTAATTTCTGTGACCCATTTTAATGGGATGCCCAAAACCGGTCTGACATGGTAACTGATCAGCATACCGGCATACATCTCCTCTCCGGGAGTGTAACCCGACAAAATCTCAAAGCCCATGTACTCAGGTGTTATTGTTTTCAGATTGGCCGGTGATGAAAAAAAGTCCCACGCTTTGTCAAGACTGATCGGCAGCTTTTGTATGGTTTCGAGACGATGCATAGTTCGGTGCTGTTCGTTTCTGTAACAAGATCAGGCTGGTTTTGTTCATATGGAAACGGCCGACCGCTTGGTTTCAGACAGAGATCCGTCTGCTTCGAAAGGTGCCTGACCCGTCTGTTCGCAACCTTATTTTTAATTGTTTTTTCAACGGCAGGCAAGAGGTTTGGGTAAAAAGTGGTGCCGTTTTTACCCCGTATGTTACACGTTAACAGCAATTTGTATATTTTTACCTGCTTTTGTTTTCACCAATCTCGATTTTTTATTCGAAGGGGTTCAACTTTGCCTTAATTTTGTGCAAACCTTCTCCCCATGTCACCCATCAGCACCACCACGGTTCGGTACATATTCGTCACCGGAGGCGTAACCTCGTCCTTAGGTAAAGGCATTATTTCCGCTTCGCTTGCCAAATTGCTGCAGGCCCGCGGGTATCGGGTGACGATACAAAAGCTGGATCCGTATATCAATGTGGATCCGGGTACGCTGAATCCTTACGAACATGGTGAATGTTTTGTGACCAATGACGGCACAGAAACAGATCTGGATTTAGGTCACTATGAGCGTTTTTTAAATACGTCAACATCACAGGCAAACAACGTTACTACCGGGCGTATTTACCAAACTGTCATTAACCGTGAACGTGAAGGAGCCTATCTGGGAAAGACGGTACAGGTTATTCCGCACATTACGGATGAGATCAAGCGTCGCATAAAGCTGCTGGGCGAAACTGGTGAGTATGATATTGTGATCACTGAGATCGGCGGAACAGTTGGTGATATTGAATCGCTGCCGTATATCGAGTCAGTACGTCAGATGATCTGGGAAATGGGAGCCTCTAATGCTGCGGTTATCCATCTTACTTTATTGCCGTACCTCAGCACCACGGGTGAGTTGAAAACCAAACCCACTCAGCACTCGGTAAAGATGCTGCTGGAGTATGGAATTCAGCCCGATGTACTTGTATGCCGTACGGAGAAACCGATGTCGAATGACCTGCGCCGGAAAATCGCATTGTTCTGTAATGTCAATATCAATGCAGTTATAGAATCAATCGATGCTTCTACCATCTACGATGTACCGCTGCTGATGCTGAAAGAGCAGCTCGATAAAGTAATTCTCAATAAACTCAAGCTTCCTCTCAAGCAGGAACCGGATATGGCAGCCTGGAAGGATTTTCTGGGTAAACTTAAAAATCCGGTCTATGAAGTACGGATAGGACTGATTGGAAAATACATTGAGCTGAAAGATGCTTACAAGTCGATCGCTGAAGCGTTTATTCATGCCGGAGTGGCCAATGAATGTAAAGTTAAGCTGGAGTGGATTCATTCCGAGAAGATAGATACGGATAACGTAAAATCACAGTTGGGTACCCTGAACGGAATTCTGGTTGCACCGGGATTTGGTGAGCGTGGATTTGAAGGGAAAATCACGGCTATCCGTTTTGCGCGTGAAAATAAAATACCGTTCCTGGGAATTTGTCTTGGTATGCAATGTGCCGTAGTGGAGTTTGCCAGAAATGTTCTCGGATTTTCGGATGCTCACTCTACTGAGATGAAGCCTGAGTCATCTCACCCTGTTATTGATATGATGGAAGAGCAGAAGGCCATCACCAACAAAGGTGGAACCATGCGCCTGGGTGAGTATCCCTGTAACATCACAAAGGGGACCCGCGCCTATCAGGTGTATGGTAAAACGAAAATAATGGAACGTCACCGCCATCGTTATGAGTTTAATAACAAGTATCTCGACGATTTTGAAAAGGCCGGCATGATTCCTTCGGGTACAAATCCCGATAATAACCTGGTGGAAATTGTCGAACTGAAAAATCATCCCTGGTTTATGGGTGTTCAGTTTCATCCTGAATACAAAAGTACCGTGCTGAACCCCCATCCGCTCTTTGTCCGATTTGTGAAAGCAGCCCTCGATAAGGCGAATGGAACGCTGATGGATACCCGTACGGATGTGGCTTCCGGTGCTTATGCAGGTTAAATAATCGCTTCCCAAGAGGCGTATTCCACTCAGGAATTGTATTTTTGCGCCCTAAATTTCCCTGAATGGATCGTCAGTCAATGATCGGGCTATTGCTTATAGGCCTGATTCTCATAGGTTTCTCAATATGGACCTCACCAAGCGAGGAGCAGTTAGCTGCTGCTAAGCGTCAGCAGGACAGTATAGCAAAAGTAGAGCAGGCGCAGGCTGCCCAAGCCGCTGCCCGCCTTAAAAATGCGGCAAATGCTCCCGCCCCTGTTGTCGACACGACCATTTCTGATTCAGCCCGCTCAGCCATGATGGCGGATATGCTCGGATCTTTTGCTTCCGGAGCGACCGGTACTGAAGCGGCAACCGTCATTGAAAATGAATTAATCAAAGTCACATTGTCCAACAAGGGTGGACGCATTCATGCTGTAGAGCTGAAGAAATATAAATCTTCTGCCGGCAAGCCGGTTGTGTTGTTTGCTTCTGACTCGACCCGTTTTGGCCTGAATTTCTTTGCGCAAAACCGCAGTATTTCAACCGATGGGCTTTTCTTTCGCCCGACTGGCAGCGGATTCAGTGTTGCAGGAAAGGATAGCAATGCGATCGCTTTCCGTTTGGAAGCGGGTAGCCCCGACCGTTATATGGAATACGTTTACACACTTGCCGGAAACAGCTATAAGATTGGTTACAAAATCAATTTCGTTGGCCTGAAAGATGTCATTGCCGCCAATACCGGGTATGTGGAGCTGAACTGGAATGAACGCCTCCACAATCAGGAGAAGAGTATAGAGAACGAACGAAAGGCCTCTACCATTTACTACCGGTTTAACGACGAAGACGGCGACGTAGACCATCTCTCTGAAACCAAGGATGCGAAAGATGAAATCAAAACGACCCTGAAATGGGTGTCGATGAAACAACAATTTTTCACCCAGGCTCTGGTGGCTGATAAGGGATTTGACAAACCTACGCGTATTGAAACAATCGGCGGTCAGGAAAACGATCCTTTTGTGAAGCAAATGAATATATCTCTCACCTTGCCCTATAATCACAGCAACAGTGAATCATTTGCCATGCATTTTTACATCGGACCTAACCATTTTCAATTACTCAAGCAGGCCGGTGATAATCTTGAAAAGCAGATTCCGCTGGGCTGGGGGATTTTCGGTTGGGTAAACCGGTATATCGTTATTTTCCTGTTTAATCTGCTCAATGGTTTTAACTGGAATTATGGAATCATTATTCTGGTGATGACCATCGCCATCAAGCTGATGTTACTTCCACTTACATTCAAGGCCTATCTTTCACAGGCAAAAATGAAAGTGATTAAGCCGGAGATTGAAGAAATTCAGGGTAAGTTCAAAGAGGATCCGATGAAGATGCAGCAGGAGATGCTCGGGCTCTACCGGAAGGCCGGCGTAAGTCCTCTGGGAGGTTGTTTGCCAATGATACTTCAATTGCCGATTCTGATTGCTATGTTCCGCTTTTTCCCGCAGTCTATCGAACTCCGTCAGGAAAGCTTCCTTTGGGCAAAGGATCTGAGTACCTACGATTCTATTCTCGATCTTCCTTTTCACATCTGGGGCTATGGCGATCACGTTAGCTTGTTTACGTTGCTGATGACGGTTTCCACACTCCTGATTACCATGGTGAACAGTCAGACAACAATGACCAATCCTCAGATGAAGTGGATGATGTATCTGATGCCGATTGTGTTCCTGGGTGTCTTCAATAATTATTCCGCGGGCTTGAGTTATTATTATTTCCTCGCAAATATTATCTCTATCGGTCAGCAATATCTCTTCAAATCATTTGTGAATGATGATGAGATTCACCGGAAGATACAGGAGAACAAGAAACGCCCTCAGGCTCAAACCAAGTCGAAGTTCCAGCAACGACTTGAAAAAATGGCAAAGGAGCGGGGATACCAGTTACCTAAGAAATAATTTTCAGGATTCTGTTCTCATGGCAATCCCGATGATATCGCACAATAAATATTGGGTAATTGTCCTGGTATTCATTTTTTCCGCCTGTAAAACCAGAACTTCCGAAACTGTAACATCACCTGCATCCGCAGTTCCGGGTGATTCTTTGCTGGTGAGTTTACAGCGCGGGGCCTGTTTTGGCGCCTGCCCGCAGTTTACATGTACAATATATAAAACCGGACTTGCAGTGTATGATGGGGAGCGCAATGTGAAAAAGACCGGTATCTGGAAGGCACAGGTTTCAACCGAAACACTCTCTGCCTTGGTCGGATTGATACGTAATTACAAGGTAGAAGAGAAGGATACTGTTTATATCAATAAATACCTCGCCGATTATCCAGCTTTTTTCATTACCGTTTCGGATCAAAAACCTGCCAGACGGATTTATGTGAACCATGATCAGCCGCCTGTGGAAATCACCGAATTTGTTTCGGAACTGGAGAAGACAATGGATGCGCTCGAGTGGAAAAACCTGCAGGGTTTGAAGGTGGATGAATAAATTTTCATTTGTGTTCGATTTTTCTCGCTTTTTCTTCTGCTTCGCCGTAAATTTGGAGTCCCCAAACCTTCGTTAACATGTCAACTGACTTCCTGCCATTGAATGGCACCGACCACATCGAATTCTATGTCGGTAATGCGAAACAAGCCGCTTATTATTATCAACATGCCTTTGGCTTCCGGCTGGTGGCGTATTCCGGACCGGAAACCGGAGTCAGAGATCGTGCTTCTTATGTCCTGCAACAAGGGAAAGTGCGTTTTGTGCTGACCACCGCCCTTCATCCTGATCATGAAATCACCCGCCATGTGGCTCAGCATGGTGATGGTGTTAAAGTGCTTGCACTTTGGGTCGACGATGCAGAAAAGGCGTTTTATGAAACCATGTCGCGCGGGGCCCGTGCCCATACCGAGCCCCAAACGCTGACCGACGAATTCGGCGAAGTAAAAGTAGCTGCCATCCATACCTATGGAGAAACCATTCACCGGTTCATCGAACGGAAAAACTACAAAGGAGCCTTTATGCCGGGATTCAAGGCAGTAACATCTGCCATGCATGTGGAGCCGGTCGGACTCGAATACGTGGATCACTGCGTAGGAAATGTTGAGCTGGGCCGTATGAACGAGTGGGTGAAATTCTACGAGGATGTCATGGGCTTTAAAATGATCATCACCTTTGATGACAAGGATATTTCCACCGAATACAGTGCCCTGATGTCAAAAGTGGTTTCTAACGGTAACGGATATGTGAAATTTCCGATCAATGAACCGGCGGAAGGGAAGAAGAAGTCACAGATTGATGAATACCTGGAGTTTTATCATGGTGCAGGAGTGCAGCATATCGCCATTATTACGAACAATATTATCGAAACAGTAACCCGGTTAAAAGACCGCGGTGTCGATTTCCTTACGGTTCCCCAGACCTATTACGATGATCTGATTCAGCGCGTAGGGAAGATTGACGAGGATATGGAAGAACTTTCTAAACTGGGCATTCTGGTTGATCGTGATGATGAAGGGTATCTCCTGCAGTTGTTCACCAAACCGGTAGAAGACAGACCTACCGTATTCTTTGAAATTATTCAACGTAAAGGTGCCCGTTCATTTGGTAAGGGGAACTTTAAAGCCCTTTTCGAAGCCATCGAAAGAGAGCAGGCACTGAGAGGGAATCTGTAATAAAATAGAACATGAGTGGAAAGGCCCGGTTAGTTTCCGGGCTTTTTTATTGAAAATGAGCAGTTTGCGATCAGACAGATACGCTGAGTTATTGCAACTATTTTGAAGATTATCAGTATAAAGCAGTGATTACAAGTGTAAAAGAAATCATGGCGAAGAAAAATTTAAAGCAGAAAACAGCACTCAAAACCACGTTGAGATTAACCCTGGTGGCGGCTGTTTCTGCAGTTACCGGACTGGTGGTGTTGTTGATTATTGTTTTTAATCTGTCGAAGGAAGAAGAAGGCCGGGCTGCATCGTCCATGACCTTTAAACAGGCAACAACCATTCAGGATACCACTGGAATCCTGCGGGGAAGTATCAATCAGAAAGTTATTGGCGTAGTGGTTGAAACCTACGGCAAGGGGACACCTGCCCGTATGAACTCCATTACTTTTAATGCAAAAGGCACATCACAACCGGTTGAACAGTTCATTGAGAACGCCCGGTTATGGTATACCGGCAATGATCCGGAGTTCAACCTTCAGCAAACAGTTGGAACCACGATCGCACATATTGGTGATCAGCCGATGGTGTTCAGCGCAGGTCTCAATCTCTTACCGGGTAAAAATTATTTCTGGCTTACAATCGATGTGAAGCCGGAAGCAGCCTATAATCCGGGTACTGTTGATGCTACTTGTCAGGAAGTCCGGATTGGTGCTATCGCCTATTTGCCGTTGGTGTCAAACCCAATGGGTAAACGCTTCATCCAGGCCAATGTTCCTTACTTTTCAATGGGGAATTACGCGCTGAATAAAGTGAATTCATGGAATTCCAAACGTGATGGCTCCGGCTCTGCTCCGAAAAGCATGCAGGAAACCCGTAACAGCTATTTTATTCAGGCGGGTCACCGGATGATCAGTGCTACAGGCTCAAATCTTCAGACATTGGTGATAGAAAAAGGTGGCGAATTGCGTATCACTTCTCCTCTCCGTCTCAACGCCATGTATGTGGCCTGCGGAGGCGTGGTGCAAATGGATACTGCCATAAACGATTATTATGCATTCAATGAAATGTATATGGACAATGGCGCTATGTACATTCATAACAATACCGGCAAATTCCCCGGACTGAAATGTGCTCTGGCACCTCATTCCAGTCAGCTCTTCTTTAACTACAGCGATATCACCTTTGATGGACTGACATCATTCGGTAATCTGGTGATTGATGCCATGCGAGGTGGCGATCTTGATCTGGGTGGAAAAGTATCACAGGTAAAAGGCGACTTTGAAATCCGGCGGACCGGGCAGGGTAAACGTGGAATCAGTTTCACAGGAAATAACATGCTCTCTGTAGATGGATCATTTGTCATGACCGGCGGAAACTTCTCCGGGGCAAATTCAGGGAGTCTCACGATGCAGGTTGGCAAGAGCTTTATCCTGAAGGGTGGCAATTTTACAGATATCACCGGCTCTTCGAAAGACGCCGTTTGTAAACTCAGTATCGGAACGGATGTGCTTCTGCTTGGCGGTGTAATGAATACTGCTGTCAGTCAGCTTTCCACCTTGAGCTTTACAGGTGAAGGAATCACCCGTTGGGTACAGAAAGCATCGTGCACAGCAACAGTTGGAAATACAATGATCGGGGCGAAGCATACACTCGCAATCAAGGGCGAAAAATTTGCCGAAGTGGCCAAAGCACGTACGCTGACAGTGGGTGAGGGTGGAGAACTGATGTGCGAGTCAGTGGTGATAGGAGGCAAAGGCGAATTTGTTCTGAGCGATAAGGCTGTTCTCGGAATCGGTCATACGGAAGGCATCTATTCTGAAGGTGACCATGGAAATATCCGTACGGCTATCCGAAAATATCATAGCGGTGCCACGTATTATTATTACACCGATAGTCAACCTCAGCAAACCGGGGTTTTTACAACATATCCGAAACAAAACTCCGTCTATAAACTCATCGTTAATAAGACACAGTCAACTCACGTAGTGAACCTCTCGCAAAGCTTGTCGGTGGATTCACAATGTAAAGTGAACCTGGGTGATCTTCGCAATAACGGTTTTCAGCTAAATATCAATCGGAGAAGTCCCTCAGATCTGAATTGATTTTCATTTCTCAGTCAACAAATTTTTGTCAGTTTTCTGATGAACTTTTCACCCGATTTTCTTTGTGATAAAATTAACATCGGCGGGTTGAAAAAAAAGATTTAAAATTTGACCCGTGTTTGGTTGATGATTACCTTTACAAAGGTTATCGGACTTTAATTTCAGATTACCGGTATCACTTAACATCAGCCTATGAACACCGGTGAAACATCAAAAACACGCCATCAGCAAACGCTGGAGGTTTTGGATCAGATTGCAGAGTCAGGCAAATCGTTGGGGATTATCCTCCAGACAACCAGCGACGATCAGATGGATGGTCGTATTGTTCATGTTGGTGAGCAGAAATTTGTCAACTTCACGAATTGTAGTTACCTGGGTCTTGAAATGGATGCCAGACTCATCGGCGGTGTTATTGATGCCACCACCCGGTACGGAACTCAGTTCGCGTCCTCCCGCTCCTATCTTTCCATGACCATGTATGAGGAAGTGGAGGATCTTTTATCAAAAATATTTAAAGCTCCGGTTGCCTTATCTCAAACAACCTCGTTAGGACACATCAGCAATATTCCGATTCTGGTAGGCGACCGTGATGCGGTTATCATGGACATCAGTGTTCACGCTACCGTTCAGGAAGCAGTTTCGTTGTTAGTGGAACGGGGCATAACGATTGAACGTGTTCGCCATAACCGGACTGATCAGCTGGAAGAACGCATCAGAGAACTTCGTATGACGCATGAAAAGATCTGGTACATGGCTGACGGTGTTTATTCGATGTTTGGCGATGGAGCCCCGTTGAAAGAACTGAAAACGCTGCTGGACGAATACGAACAGTTTTATCTGTACATCGATGATGCTCACGGAATGAGTTGGGCAGGTGAACATGGTGCAGGTTATGTGTATACACAGTTGCCGTTCCATGAAAAAATGTATTTCACAACTTCATTGGCCAAAGGTTTCGGAGCTTCCGGTGGAGTGCTGGCGTTCCCTGAGCGACTCAACTACAAACGCGTGCATGATTTTGGGCGTACATTTATTTTTTCTACTCAGTTGTCACCACCTATTCTGGGCGCTATCAGAGCATCTGCCAAGATTCACCTGAGTCCGGATATTACACTATTGCAAAGCCATCTTCAACAACGAATCAAGTTTTTTAATCAGACAGCGAAGATGCTTGATATCCCTATAATAAGTGATTCGATTACGCCGGTTCGTTTTATTATGCTGGGTAAACCACAGGTTGGTTATAATCTCGTAACCCGGTTAAAGAATGCAGGGTATTTCGTAAGTCTTTGTGTTTACCCTAGTGTTTCTATGAATAATACCGGTATCCGCATAGCATTGACAAACCATCACCGCAATGAGGATATTGAGGGTTTACTGAATGAAATAGCCATTCAACTGCCGATTGCACTGAAAGAGGCAGGTTCGTCAATGAAGGAAGTAAAGAGGTTCTTTAAACTGGGCTGATTTTAAAGCAGTTGCGTAAATTAATTAAGGGGAAAGCCCTGAATAACAGTTCCCTCAAGCAGGGAATACGCAGATTTTGAAAAAGTCTTCAAGGGTCTTAAAAAGTTTCTCGAAGTCGTTCAAATCCACTGGTTTAATGATATATCCGGCTACATTATGGTCGTAGGCATTGCGGATATCATCGATGTCACTGGAAGTGGTAATCATATATACCATCAGGTGACGGAGCGCCTGGTCATTACGGATTTCAGTCAGAAATTCTATGCCATTGATCTGAGGCATATTGATATCTGCAAGCACAACATCCGGCATCGGATCCAGCTTGGTTTTTCCGTTTTCTCCTCTGAGAAGATCCAGCGCTTCAGCTCCGTTGCTGGCATGATGAATTGTTGATACGACGCTCATTTTATTGAGGAACCGTTTCACAACCATCTGGTCGACCTGGTCGTCTTCTATGTGGAGAATACATAGATTGTTGTTTTTCATGGCCCGGGGATTTACCGGACGAATATAACAAAGTTTGATTTCCATCGTACAAAAAGGCGGGATTTGTCTAAAAACACAAATGTCCACTGGAGCATGTTAAAGGACCTGATTATTAAAGACACATTCTATTCATCCATTCCGGATGATGATTTGATCGCAAAACAGCGGTATAAATTGTTTCGCACCACATCTATTGTTGGAACAATTGCCTGTTACCTTTTTGCTGTGCAGAGTGTAGCAACGTTCTATTTTCATCACCCCCTGGTATGGGCTACCCTGATTATAGGGACTGTGTTCTTCGTGAATATGATGGCCCTCTGGCGTCATAGAAATTTTAAGCTGGCTTATATCCTGCTGAATATTTTTGCTATCAGCGTTATTCACTTTCATATGTATTGGTCAGGTGGTATCCGTGCCTCTGCAGCGTACTATTATGCTCCTATCACCCTGATGGCATTCATGTTGCTGGGAAATAAAATAGGTCGATTTATCTTTTTGTTTGTGGCCGGTAACCTGGTTTATTTCTATTTCATTTCTGAATATACCAATATTGTTTCATTTGACCTTATCGGGAGTACCAACTCTCTGCTGAATCTCGACTTTATCATCACCTCCGTATTCGCGTTTTTCATTCTGAGTGCACAGATGAATTATCTGGAAAGCGGTAAAAATATCGTGATTGAACGCATCACCATGCAGCGAAATGAACTGAGAGAGAAAAACCGTGAGCTGCGTAAATTATCTATCGTTGCAGGCAAAGCAGACAATGCGATTGTGATTACTGATAGTAATGGTGTTGCGGAATGGGTGAACGATGGTTTTGTCAGGCTTACCGGATTTTCTTTTGAAGAAACGGTGGGTAAACGGCCGGTTGAATTGTTGCATGGAAGCGGTACCAATAAAAATGTTCAGCAGGAACTGATCGACGCGATCGCTTCGCATCGTGCGTTTACGGGTGAATTGATGAAGTATCGTAAAGATGGTACCCCGTTCTGGACGCAGGTTACAATGACACCTATTACAGCGGATGACAATGAAGGTGAAGGAAAATACATCTTCATCGAAAGTGATATCACCCCTCGGAAAATAGTGGAGGAGAAAATGAATCAATATATGCGCAATCTGGAGAAAACCAACTCTGAGCTTGATAAGTTCGCATATGTTGTTTCACATGACCTGAAAGCGCCTTTACGGGCAATCGGAAATCTTACAGGTTGGATCGAAGAGGATATGGGCGATAATATGCCTGAAGAACTTCGCGGACATTTCAGTACCATCAAAGGACGAGTGGTACGGATGGAAGGACTGATCAACGGCATTCTGGATTATACCAAAGCATCCAAGAAAGCGGGCGAACAGCATTCGTTCCCCTCTGATGAACTGGTGCGTGAAACCATCGACCTGATCGGACCTCCGCCAGCTGCAGTTATCCATCTGCGTGATAATATGCCGGTGATGAAAACGGAAAGAGTAAAGCTCCAGCAGATATTCCTGAATCTGATCCACAATGCAATTACGTACAATGATAAGGAAGATATTCAGGTGGAAATTGGCTGTGAAGATGCCGGCAGCGACTGGAAGTTTTTCGTGAAAGACAATGGCCCCGGTATTGAACCGCGTTATCATGAAAAAATCTTTGTGATCTTCCAGACGCTGAATGCCCGCGATGAAGTGGAAGCAAGAGGCGTCGGACTCGCTATCGTTAAAAAGATTATTGAAGAAGAAGGTGGCCGGATCTGGGTAGAAAGTGATAAGGGCAAAGGCGCTACGTTTTATTTTACCTGGCCCAAAATAAAGAAGGCGGGCGTGGAGGAATCGGTTTTTGCAAATGAAGTGGTAGCCTGAAACTTCGAGGCACGTTCTGCGTAAGAAGGGGAAACCCGACACCATGAAAACCAGAACCGAATCTGATGTGAAACACGATCTTGAGCAGGCTGTACGTACCATTAAATCACTGCTGTCTGAACTGGATCCCGCAGAACGTTTGCGTTTTGTGAACGAAACGTTCCTGCGATTAATGCCTGATCGCAAGCAGGTCTCATCCGCTGCTGAAAAAATAAAGTCGGGCCGTAAAACACCAAAAGGTGATTTGACCGATGCTCAGATGAAATTAATCAAAACGCTGTCTGATAAAACCGACGATTTATTTGATATCGACGGCGGCGATCACCGGGCCTGATTCTTCGGCTTCGAATTTTTTTAGCTGGTCAAGGAATAACTGAAGTCCCTTTCTTTCCTGTGTGCTTAAAACGAACCGGATGTTTCGTTGCAAATAATGCTGTACATCAGCGTAAGGATACTCATTCGCCAGTTCGATACTGAGTTGCGGTATTTCCTGTATGCCTGTTTCGAAGATTTTGTTGAGCTGTGCAATGCGCGTTGGAGCAATAACCTTGTTACTCACCCATGCTGCAAATACAAAGGGTAAGCCGGTATATTCCTTCCATGCTTCCGCCAGATCGTATACATAATTGTACCGATGCCGGTGTTGCAGGGCCTTGTCTCCAATAATAACTGCGGATGCTATCGTCTCAGGTTTTGAAAAATCGTGCCCGGGTTGCTGGCTGATAAATGCCGGCTGTATATGCCAGTGATTCCTGCAAAGAATTTTCGCCAGCATCACAGAGGTGCGTGATTCTGTGTCCATGATGACCTGACGGATGTCCTCCAGCGGATGCTGACTTACCAATAATACAGATTCAACTTTTCCGTCGGCAGCAATGCAAAAATCACTGATGATATGTGCTTCTTTCAGTCGCGGAATCATGGCTACGGGAATCAAGCCGATATCCGTTTGGTCGTCCAGCAGCTTTTGGGCGCATACCGATGGTATGTCTGTACTCACCATAAAGGTCGCTGAGTCAGTGGTGGAGTTGAGCCCTCTCAGAAATGGCTTGGAGTTGAGATAGGATACAACCGATATTCTTATGGATTGCTCTTTCACAATTAATGCATGATTTTATAGACCATCTCTCTTACCAGTTCGCCGGGTTCTGCTGATGAAGAACCAACGCCTTTTGACTTCAGATCATATTCCCGCAGATACCCGATAATCTCAACAAGTTTGGCTGGTGAATAGTTTCGGGCTGCAGTGACATAGTCATCAACAAAAAATGGGTTGATTTTCAGTGCTGAGGCAACATTCGTCTTGCTTTTGTCAGTGAGGCTGTGGTAGAGCATGAGCTTCGCAAAAAACGAATATAAATTTCCAAAGGTCAACGGCAATGGATTGCTTTTGGGATTGTCTCTGAAGTAATTTACAATTCTGGAACTTGTCAGTACGTCACGCTGCCCCAGCGATTTTTGCAGCTCGAAGATGTTGAACTCTTTGCTGATGCCGATGTTCTCTTCGATGTGTCTGACATCAATGGTTTCGCCCGGTTTAAGATTGATCAGCAGCTTGTCGCATTCATTGGCTATCCTTGATAAATCATTGCCCAGGTGCTCAGCCATCAGCACAGCAGCCTTCGGTTGTATCAGATGCTTTTTGTCTGAAAGATATACTTCGATCCAGCGTGGAAGCTTGTCATCGTATAGTTTCTTTGATTCGAATACAATTCCGTTTTTTTCAATGGCTTTATAGAGCTTGCCACGCTTGTCCAGACTTTTGTACTTCATGCATAGAACAAGTACTGTTGAACTGAGTGGTTGCAGCGCATAATTCAGCAAAGGGTTATTGTCTTTGTCCTTGCCTCCTTTCGCATCCTCATCTTCTTTATCCTTACCGGTAATGCCTTTTATGTCCTGCGCTTCCTTTATCATCACAACCTGATAATTGGACATCATCGGGTACCTTTTCGCTGATCCTGCTAGTGTCACCAGGTCTATGTCTTTTCCATAGGCCACAGTCTGGTTGAACTCTTTCTCCATTTCGTCCAGCACAGATTGTTCCAGCAAGTCACTCAACTGGTCAATGTAATAAGGCTCATCTCCCTGCAACAGATAAATCGGAGAATAGATTTTATTCCTGATATCTCTCTTTATCTCGTCGTAACTCTTAATCGCCATGATGATTTATTTTTTCGCAACACGAATGTCTGGTCGGCGGTCTATCCTGATTGTTTATAGTTTTTTGCCTGATTTAAAATCCGGATAACACACAACTTCCTTCCTTAGAATCTCAAATGTTTAACAGTAAGTCCGTTATTGATTAACTCGTTTATCGCGGCAATGCCGATTTTGATATGGTCTTCAACATATGATTTTGTCACCTTTGAATCACTGTCGGCTGTTTTAACTCCTTCAGGTATCATTGGCTGATCTGAAACCAGTAAAAGCGCTCCGGTAGGCACTTGATTGGCGAATCCGGCAATAAAAACTGTGGCCGTTTCCATATCAATGGCCATAGCCCTGACTTTTTCAAGATACTTTTTGAATTCATTATCGTGCTCCCATACCCTGCGGTTGGTTGTATACACGGTACCTGTCCAGTAGTCTTTCCCGTAATTTCGGATTGTGGTAGATACGGCTTTTTGCAGACTGAAGGCCGGAAGCGCAGGTACGATTGGTGGCAAATAATCATTCGAGGTTCCTTCTCCCCGGATGGCAGCAATCGGGAGTATGAGGTCACCCACTTTATTCTTTTTCTTTAATCCACCGCATTTTCCAAGAAACAGACAGGCCTTGGGTTTTATGGCACTGAGCAGGTCCATAATGGTTGCTGCATTGGCACTGCCGATGCCGAAGTTTATAATGGTTATGCCTTTGGCGGTTGCACAGGTCATGGGTTTTCCAATACCTACCACCTTCACCTTATTCCATTTGGCAAATAAATCGACGTAATGCTGGAAGTTGGTGAGTAAGATGTACTTACCAAAATTTTCCAGTTTCTCTCCAGTATACCTCGGGAGCCAGTTTTCAACAATTTCCTTCTTACTTTTCATGACGCTGCGCTATTGTGATGTAACGTTTACTTTTATCGGGTATTTTTGGATCATGGATCAGTTTACCCTCGAACCGCTGAATTTCCCTGATTTTTCCTTCAGGGTCAGGGATACGGGACAAAGTAAGCAAATTTACGACTCTGTCAGGAAAAGATTCGTTGCGCTCACACCTGAAGAATGGGTGCGGCAGAACCTTATCCGCCTGATGGCCGATGTGTTTATGTACCCTGCTTCATGGATGGCCGTAGAGAAAAAGGTGGAAGTGAATGGAATAAGTCAGCGCGCTGATGTGGTGGTGTATAACCGGGCCGGTAAACCGGTGATGATCGCTGAATGTAAGGCTGCTTCGGTTAAAATCACAGAAGATACGTTTCTTCAGGCGGCACGGTACAATATGAAACTGAATGTTCCTTTTTTTGTCCTGACCAACGGCCTGGAACATTACTGCCTGAAATGGGACGGTCAGTCCTTCGGGTTTCTCGATGAATTACCTCCGTTGGCCGATATCGAAACCATTGGCTGATTTGCCAATTCGTTATCTTTGTTGATTATGGAACTGGTGTTTCTTTTAACAGGTGTTTTGTTGGGCGGTCTGGCTGTTTGGCTGGTGCTGAAAAGCAAGTTGTCTGCACTTCAAAGTGTGGATCCGCAACGTATTGTTCAGGCTGAACGTGATCTTGCTGTAGCAAAACAGCAGGGTGAAGATCTCCGCTTGCAGGTATTGAAATCAGAAAGCGAACTGGAGAAGTCAAGGGACGCTTTGTCAAAAGCGATGTCAGAGACCGCCGCAACTCAGGCCCAGGCCAAAGCTACACAGCAGCGGCTGGAAGAACATCACCGTGAACTCGAAACCTTGCGTCAGCAGATGAAGGAGCAATTCAGCGCGATCGCTGCGGATGTGGTGCTTAAAAATGCTGCCCGAATCCAGGAAGAACATAAAGAGAAACTTGATGATATCCTGAGTCCGTTAAGAGAGAAGATTGAAAAATTTGAAACGCAGGTGCGTCAAACACACGAAGAACGGATCCGCGAACATCAATCCTTGCGTGAACAGCTGGGGCAGTTGCAAACACTGAATAAATCCATTGGCGATGAAGCCCGGAATCTTGTAACCGCATTGAAAGGTCAGGCTAAAACACAAGGTAACTGGGGAGAGATGATCCTGGAGAAAATACTCGAGCGTTCCGGATTGGTAAAGGGTCGTGAGTATTTTATTCAGACCAGCCTGCAGACAGAAGATGGCCGCCGGCTTCAACCGGATGTCATCATCAGCCTGCCGGAAGGAAGAAGCCTGGTGGTCGATTCCAAAGTTTCACTGGTGGCCTACGAACGGTATTGCAATGAGGAGGATGAAACGGCTCGTGCTTTGGCCTTGCGTGAGCATCTTACTTCTGTTCGAAAGCATATCCGTGATCTTAGCGGAAAAAATTATCAGTCACTCTATCAGATTAACACACTTGACTTTGTTTTACTCTTCATTCCGGTTGAGCCGGCTTTTGCTCTGGCTGTTGAACAGGATCAGGAGTTGTTCAATGAAGCATTTGAACGGAATATTGTTCTGGTGACTACGTCAACGTTGCTTGCTACCTTACGTACCATCGCCAGCATCTGGCGACTCGAGTATCAGAATAAAAATGCGATGGAAATCGCCCGTCAGTCAGGCGATCTCTACGATAAATTCGTGGCGCTGGTAGATGATATGATTACCGTTGGCAAAAAGATGCAGGATGCACAGGGAGCCTACGAAAGTACCATGAACAAACTGCACCTTGGCAGAGGCAATCTCATCTCACGGGTTGAAAACCTGAAAAAACTGGGTCTTAAAACATCCAAACAGATCAATCAGAAACTGCTGGAGCGTACTGAAGATATCGACAGCTCCGATGATTTGCCGACTGCTTCTTCTTCCAACTCCTGATGAAAACAAGATGGTTGTCGTATAACGTTGGAGCGTTTCTGCTGTTGGTGAGCATGGCGGTTTTGTCGGCTTGCACCGCCGGCCGGTTGAGTTCCGATAATCTGAATTCCCGATTCAGCTATGGCAATGATTTGTTGAGTCCCGACATTGCATTGTATCACCTGAGCAACGATTCATCTGAACTTTTTTTTTCGATTCCTGAGGATGGACTGCTGTATAAATCAGATGCCGCTAAGTTCGGTGCAAGTCTTTCGGTGCATTGGTCGCTTTACAGTTCTTATAATTCAAAAGATGTCGCTGACTCCGGAACGGTGCATTACCTTGTCACTTCTGAAGTGAGCAGCGGGCCATTCCGTTCCTCGTTTCGTTTGCCGTTGAATCGTCAGACCGGCAGTGTGCTGAAACTGGATTTTACAGACCGGAACAGACAGGTCTCTGCTGTGCGGTACCTGCAGGTGGCGAAGGCCGGTATATTGTCATCGCAGGATTTTCTGCTGACCGATACATTGGGAAATGCGCTTTGCAGAAATCAGGTGAGTGAAGGGGAGGCTTTGAGAATTATTGCACCCTATGGGAATGACATCACATGGAAAGTGCGTTGCTATTTCAGAAATTTCCCTCTGGCTTACCTGCCTTTCCGCGTGATTGATGATCCGGTTTTTGAAATGGCCGGAGATAGCTTCTTTTCGGTTAAACTGAATCCTGGTGCGAATATATCGTTTCAGCGGCCGGGAATTTATTTTATACAGAACGACACAAATACGCTGTCAGGCTGCACTGTGATGTGTTTCGATAATGAATTTCCTAAAGTGACCCGGGCGCAGCAATTGCTGGAAGCTACACGCTATATTACAACGAGAAAGGAGTATGAACGGTTGAAAGCTATGCCTGACCGCAAAAAGGCTATCGATCAGTTCTGGCTGGAGACCGGTGGAAATTATGACCGTGCGCGTACGCTGATCCGTGCTTATTACAACCGGGTGCAGGATGCCAACCGCTTGTATACATCGTATCTGGAAGGCTGGAAATCTGACCGCGGGATGATCCACATTATCTTCGGTCAACCTCAGTCTATCTACCGGGACGAAGAAACAGAACAGTGGACATACAACGCTGTCGTTGGTTTTCCGGAATTGCTTTTTGTGTTCCGGAAGATGAATAACCCGTTTACAACAAATGACTATTCGCTTATCCGGCAACCGGTATATGAAAATGTGTGGTTTCAGGCGGTAGATCAGTGGCGGCAGGGAAGAGTGGTAAATGATAATTAATTTTGATGCGAATGGAAAACAGGGATGAAAACTCAATGATCTATGGTACACGTGCCATTATTGAAGCATTGAAGAGTGATCAGGAATTCGAAAGGGTGTTCATCCAGCATGGGTTGAATAACCCGTTGATGCGTGAACTGAAAGATGAACTCAAAAGAGCAGGCGTGCATTTTCAGTTGGTGCCGGGTGATAAACTGAACAGGCTTACCCGTCAGAATCATCAGGGTGCCATTGCATTTCTGTCATCCCTTGAATATCATAAAACGACCGATGTAGTGCCGGATATTTTTGCTTCCGGTAAAACACCATTGTTCATCATCCTTGATCGTGTTACGGATACCCGCAACCTGGGAGCTATCGCACGTACAGCTGAGTGTATCGGAGCTCATGCAATGATTATTCCGTCACGGGGCTCAGCCATGATCAACTCCGATGCAGTGAAAACGAGCGCAGGGGCTTTGCATCACCTGCCGGTTTGCAGGGAAGATAATTTAAAAACAACCATCGATTACCTGAAAGAATGTGGCGTAAGAGTCGTGGCCTGTTCAGAGAAAACAGAGAAACTGGCAGCAGCTGCCGACCTCACCGGACCCCTGGCAGTTATCATGGGTAGTGAGGAGAACGGGGTCTCTCATGAATATCTCAGACGTTGTGATGATGTGGTGAAACTTCCCATGGAAGGTGCTATTTCTTCTTATAACGTTTCAGTTGCCGCAGGAATGATTCTGTATGAGGTCAGCAGACAACGCCATCAGCTGGGTAAAAAATGAGAAAATGGTCGATCGAGGATAAACTGGCTGTGGTGGTGATGGTTATCGCCGCCGGATTTCGTTTTTATCATTATGACCAATGGTCGTTGAGTAATGACGAGCTAAGTGCACTTACACGCCTGAAGTTTGCTTCGTTCCCGGAAATGATTCAGAAAGGTGTCCGTGATAATGATATGCATCCGATGGGTGTTCAGTCGTTTTTATGGGTGTGGACACATCTCTTCGGTACCGGTGAAACCATGGTGAGACTTCCGTTTGTCCTGCTGGGGATTGGCGCGACAGGATTGTTATACCTGACGGGCAGGAATATGTTCGGTAAGGCACCGGCGTTAGCTGCCATGACCGTGTTTGCTGCGTTACAGTTTCCGGTATTGTATGCACAACTGGCACGGCCCTATAGCCCCGGACTTTTCTTTTCCCTGCTGACGGCCTGGGCCTGGTCGCAAATGTGCCTGGTAAATAAATCCTGGCGATGGCCTGAGGCAATCTGGCTCGTGCTGGGTGCTGTCGGAGCTATGTATTCGCATTATTTCAGTTTCATGTTTGCCGGAATCATCTGCAGTACCGGGTATTTTTTTCTTCCGAAAAACGATTGGATGAAATACTCTGCATGCGGACTTGCTATGATGCTCCTGTATATTCCCAATGTGCCGGTGTTTATTGCGCAGTTCAGTATTGGCGGACTGGGCGGACCAGAAGGATGGCTGGGCCCTCCAGGCAAAGATGCAGTTTGGAACTACCTGCTCTATTGCTTTAATGGAAGCGGCTGGTTGCTGGGGGTGATGGCGTTTGCCGGTTTGTTCTTTCAGTTTTATTATCGGAGCAATGCAACTCTGCGTACACATCGGTTGCTTGCATTGTTCTTCTTTTTACTGCCTGCGCTCATCGCATACTTTTATTCGATCTTCAGGAATCCGGTATTTCAGTATTCTATACTGCTGTTTAGTTTTCCGTTTGTTCTGCTGTTCTTCTTCTCAGGATTTCGGCCGGTATATTGGAAGACGATGCAATACCTGCAACTTGTTTTATTGTTCTTGATTACCGCCGGCAGTACCTTGTTTGCGGAGCGGTTTTATTCAACACCGTTTTTTGCCCCCTTTAAGAATGTGGCAGAGAAGATGGCTGCTTATAATTCAAAGTATGTTGTAGCAGGTCCTGTGCTGAATACGGTGAACGTTATTCATCCGGATTACATTCTCTATTACAGCCAGCGTACATTGCCTGTATTAAAATTCAGTCAGTACATCTGCAATAAACCGGAGGATATCATCGCATTGAGAAACATGGCCGATACCACCAGCGCCCGGACTCTTGTGCATGGCTGGTGTAATAACTATCATGCGCCGGAAATTGAATGGATGCTCCGTGAACGGTTTCCCTATCTGGTGCAAAGTGATACTTTCTTCAATGCAGGCGTGATGGTTTTTACCAGGGAAAAGGGTCAGTTAGAAGTGCCTGTTGCACAGCCTGCGTATAGTTTGTTTCTCGATTTCGAAGGTAAGCCATGGGAAAACGATTCTTTATATAAGTCGCAGCTGCAAGCCTATAGTGGAAATAATGCATTGCTGATGAAACCTGATCAGGAATTCGGTCCTACCGTTCGTATGAAGGCAGGTGAGATGGGACTACATGAAGGGGCCACGCTTATGTTCGCTTGTAAAGCTTTTGCAGATTCAGCTGTCAAAGAATTGAAGCTGGTTGTACAGGTTATGCGTGGTGATGAAACAGTTCTCTGGCGTGGATTGGATATCCGGCATTATCAGCAAGCAAACGGAAAATGGTTTTCTGCTTTCAGCGGATATAGGATTCAGGAAAAAATACAACCCGGGGATATCGTCAGTTTCTATCTGCATAATCCTCAGCGGGAACTGGTTTTTGTGGATGACTTCCGCTTGTCAGTGTATTAAAAAATGCCGGCAGAAGAGATCTGCCGGCTTATCCGAAGGCTATTCTTAAAACAACCAGCCAGCCGTAAACATAATACGGTTGTCGGTTTGTTTCTGAGTAATGCCGTAGGTGTCCTGATAACTCAGCGTATAGGGTATAACATATGAACCCATCTGCGACCAGGCATATCCGGCGTCGAAATAGAATTTATCTGTACGGTATCCGATGCCGCCGGTAAAGCCGAAACGGGTCATGTCTGTTTCTTCAGAGTCCCGCAATTCGTTTTTAAAAGGAGATGTTGAATAGAAACCACCGAGACGGAAACGGGTTTTTTCATACCGCCATTCGAATCCGGCCCGAACATTATGTGACATCGTATATTTTGATCGGATGGCTTTGTTGACTGTGTTGAAATAGGATTTGAAACTATCGTCTGTTGATCGCGTACGCGCCTGATTGTAGTTTACAAATTCATAGTCAACATTGAATGCTCCCTGCTTGGCGAATACGAAGGCCATGCTGCCAATGGCTCTGAAAGGCGTGGTGATGCTGTAGTCAAAAGGAATATACTCAGGCCCGTCCCAACGATTTTCTATACCGTCTTCCAGATCGGCTTCCATCGAAGCAGAATAGGTATCAGTGAGACTATACCAGGTTGGTGAATGGATGGCAAGTCCAAGACGGAAGAAATCAGCTGGACGATAAATAACACCGGCTTTCAGATTGAGACCGGCGCCTTCTGTTTTTAAATTGGTGGAGTAGGTGTAGTTTTTAAAATAGGGGATGGTATCCTGATCGTCTATTTCTTCCCAGGTGCTTTCTTCTACGTATCGGAGATTGGAAATACCCATGGTAAATCCAAAATATAGTTGATCGTTATAATTGCCACCGAATGAAATATCCCATTCTCCGGTTCCGCCGCGTGTTTCGATGCTGCGTCGCTGCAAGGCTCCGGCATAAGGTAAAGCTGAATAATAATACAGGTCTCCGTTGTATGTTACGGTATCAATCAGATAGGTTTCCCAGGCCAGATCAACATCATAGGGGTAATATGCAGGAATATCTTCCGGAGCAACATCGTTCAGGTCTTCCAGATACGAATCCAGTAAAGAGTTTTTGCCGTTGCCGGTTTGCGCTGTATAGTGGGTGCTGAAATCGTTCGTTTTATTATAACCAAATCCGAAGGCAAATCCTTTCCAGCCCCTTCCGGCTCCTTTTTCTGATTTTGCAAGTACAATGCCCAGGTTGCCAAAGGCGAGCTTGAAATAATTGTCAGATTCCTCGTCTTTATTAAAGGTTGAAAGTACATTCCTGTTGGAAAACTGAGTGCTGATGGAAACTTCAGAGCGACGGAATAATCCGATGCCGGCAGGGTTGATCGCCAGCGTGCTGAAATCGGCACCCAGTGCACCAAAGGAATTTCCCATGGCGAGTGAACGTGCTGTAGAGCCGTAATTCAACATAGAAAACCTCAAAGCGTCGGCATCAGATTGTGCTTTTGCTTCTGCTGTAAGCAAGGCACATACCGCGAGGGCGATGATTCCTTTTTTCATAAGATGGTGGAGTTGGTGATGAATGGGAATAAGAAAGGCTGCCATCGAATGGACATAACATTCCGTTTTGCGGTTTGTATGTATGCGCTGGCAGCCTTGGTATTGTTGTATTATCTTCTTCTGCCGCCTGGTGAGCTGCTGCTTCCTCCGGTTGATCCAGATCTTCCGGATGACGGGCTGCTGTAAGAAGGTGAAGGCGAGCTATAGGAAGGTGTGTTTTCTCGTTGGCTTCCTCTGTTTTCAGAATTACTTCTTGACGGAGCCGGAGAATCGTTTTTAGGCGAATCCTTGCGGGAAGGAGTAGAGTAACTTCCTTCATTGCGCGGAGCAGAGGAATTGCGTGGAGTATAGCCGTCGTTGTTGCGCGGGGTAGGGGACTCATTACGCGGAGTGTATCCGTTGTTGTTGCGCGGTGCGGGTGACTCGTTGCGTGGAGTGTATCCGTCGTTGTTGCGTGGTGCGGGTGACTCGTTGCGCGGAGTGTATCCGTCGTTGTTGCGTGGTGCGGGCGACTCGTTGCGCGGAGTGTATCCGTCGTTGTTGCGCGGAGCGGGTGACTCGTTGCGCGGCGTGTATCCGTCGTTGTTGCGCGGAGTCGAAGTATTGGTCCGCGGCATATATCCGTCGTTGTTGGATGGACTTGAAGAATTATTTCTGGGAGTATACCCGTCATTGTTGCGGGGAGTGTAGCCAGGATTCTGGGCCGGTGCACCGTTTCCGTTATTCCGTGGCGTAGTAGTGTTGCGTGGAGCCGTGCCGTTTTCGTTATCGCCGGATTTTGGTGTATAGCCGGGATTGGTTCTCGGAGTATATCCGTCAGGTCGTGTACCCGGCTGATTTTCGTTTTGTTGTTTAGGGGTTACACCGTTGGAATTACGCGGAGTACTGGTGGCGTTGTCGCGTACAGTACCATCTGAACGTGGTGTGGTACCTGTCTTTACATCCGAATTATTTCCGTTGACACGCGGGCGACCTTCGTTACCGACAGCAGTACCGCGAGGATTCACTTCAGATTC
The DNA here is from genome assembly GCA_046330075.1 of Bacteroidia bacterium. Lineage (GTDB taxonomy): Bacteria > Bacteroidota > Bacteroidia > AKYH767-A > OLB10 > JAJTFW01. The sequence continues at coordinate 132,125 of JAXLTL010000004.1, forward strand.
CAGTGAACGGATTTCTCGTTTAGGACGTCCCATTGCTTCAAGGGCGTCAATGCCGCGGGTTGCCCGTGGACTTCTTGGGTTTTCGTTTAACAAACTTTTCCCATAAAGATCACCAACGTTGTGACCGCCTCGGGGTGTATTGGACGCGACAGCATTTCTGCCACCACGCGGACCATAATAATAACTGTAGTTATCGTAAGAATTAAAATAGTAAGGGTTGAATGTTCCGTTGTAAAGTCCGGCGTAATAACCATTCCAGTAACCATTGTTATAACCGTTCCAGTAACTGTTATAATAGCCGCCATAACCCCAGCCTGAACCGCAACCGTATCCCCAGTTATCCCAGCAGGAATTATAACCAAAGCCGTAATTCCATCCTGATCCCCATCCGTAACCTGCACTCCAGCCATATCCACCCCAGGGATTCGGATTCCACCAGCTATAAGTGGTATAAAGGCTCACGCCCCATGAATAAGGGTTGTAGTCATACCAGTACATGTTGGTATAGTATGGGTCATAATAACTCCATCCATAGGGATGGTAAAAACGACGAACACGGGACGAATATGCGTAGTCATAGTAATCATCCTCGTTGTAGTAATAGTTATTGGTGACATACGAGTTGCCCTCATCATCATACCTGCGTTCGGTTGTACTGTAATCAGGCTGACGGTTGTCTTGCTGATCGGTATTGTATCGGAAACGATCATTTTGACCGGAAGAAGCCGAAGGTTGTTCGTTTGTATTGCCGGAGTTGTTGTAATCACCATCCCCCTGGTAGGTGTTGTTACCTGCTGGCGCCTGAGTATAATCTTCCGGCTTTGTCTGTGTTTGGTTCTGATTTCCGGTTGAAGCCGCATTATACTCATCAACAGCAGCATCTCTCTTGGAGTAATAAACGTCGTCGTTGTCGCTGAAGGCATATCGTCCGGAAGAGCATGAACTCATTCCTAACACTGTTAAAAGAAACAAGAAGCTCAGGTTTTTCATGGCTTTTTCTCTGTTTTTCATGGTCAAGACCAGATTTTAGATATTCAGATCCCTTCTAAGTTTAAATATCATTGGCAATGTGCGGTCAGTTTCCCAACTTTGTTGCGACAAAGGGCAGACAAACACAATGCCAAACTTTGTAAAGATACTAAGGATATGAGCGAACAATTGACTTCACGCAGTGAAAATTATTCCCAGTGGTACCAGGACCTTGTCATTAAAGCGGATCTGGCTGAAAATTCGGCAGTAAGGGGGTGTATGGTCATCAAACCGTACGGGTATGCTATTTGGGAACGCATGCAGCAACACCTGGATAAAATGTTCAAAGACACCGGGCATGTGAATGCTTATTTCCCGCTCTTCATCCCAAAATCATTTTTCTCAAAGGAAGCTTCGCACGTAGAAGGATTTGCCAAAGAATGCGCCGTGGTGACGCATTATCGTCTGAAAAATGACCCAGATGGAAATGGGATCATAGTTGACGAGGATGCGAAGCTGGAGGAAGAACTGATCGTTCGCCCGACCTCTGAAACCATCATCTGGAATACCTATCGGGGCTGGATTCAGTCCTACCGCGATCTTCCTATTCTGGTGAATCAATGGGCCAATGTTGTCAGGTGGGAAATGCGGACCAGATTATTCCTGCGTACTGCGGAGTTTCTCTGGCAGGAAGGCCATACTGCTCACGCCACTGCCGAAGAAGCTGTGGAAGAAACCAACCGAATGCTGGATGTATATGCCACATTCGCAGAGGAAGTGCTGGCGGTTCCCGTGATCAAGGGATCAAAAACGGCCAACGAACGGTTTGCCGGAGCCCTGGATACTATGTGCATTGAAGCGCTCATGCAGGATGGAAAAGCCTTGCAGGCCGGAACTTCGCATTTCCTGGGTCAAAACTTTGCAAAGGCTTTCGATGTTAAGTTCACAGGTAAGGACGGAAAACAGGATTTCGTATGGGCAACTTCCTGGGGTGTTTCAACACGTTTAATGGGCGCGCTGATTATGTCGCATAGCGATGATCAGGGTTTGGTGTTACCACCACGGCTGGCGCCCATACAAGTGGTGATAATACCGGTGTATAAGAACTCCGATCAGCTTGCACAGATAAATGACTATGTACAACCTATCATGCAGTCACTGAAGGCGAAGGGAATTACGGTGAAGTTTGATAACCGTGACACACATAAGCCTGGCTGGAAATTCGCAGAGTATGAATTAAAAGGTGTGCCGGTCCGCATCGCCATTGGTCCGCGCGATATGGAAAACGGAAGTGTTGAAGTTGCGCGCCGGGATACGCTCGAAAAACAGGTATATCAGGTGGTTGATCTCGATGTCAAAATTGAACATCTTTTGAATCAGATTCAGGATAATATCTTCAAAAAAGCACTGACGTTCAGAGAGGAAAATACATTCCGGGCCGATTCATGGGAGGAGTTTACCAATATTCTTGATGAGAAGGGTGGATTTATCTATGCTCATTGGGACGGAACTTCTGAAACTGAACAAAAAATCAAGGAACTGACGAAGGCTACGATTCGTTGTATCCCGCTCAATAATAAACAGGAGGCTGGCAAGTGTATACTTACCGGAAATCCTTCCGTTCAGCGGGTGTTGTTTGCCCGTGCCTATTAATAGCCTGGAATAATAATTTCTGTACAGCATGAGTATCGAGAATTCTCCGCTTGTAACTGCTATTTTGCAAAAAGGTGGCATCGCCAAGGATGTTACAGATAAAGCATATGCTGTTTTGCAATCCATTAAACTGGTTATGCAGCGTCTTGAAACTGATTTGCGGAAGCAGGTGGTAGCTGCTGATCCGCGAATTAAAATTCAATACCATGACCGTGGTACGTTTGAAGCGGAGATAAAAGTGGGAGAGGATCTGCTGATCTTCATTATGCATACCAATGCATTTGTGTTTGATGCCGGACATCCTGTCTGGAAAACCGGCTATGTCAGCCTTGATCAGTCACGCGGTACAGTTGGAATGATATCGGTATATAACTTCCTTTCTGATTCTTTCAAGTTCGACCGACGTAACGATATTGGCCATCTGGTAGCCCGGATGTTTGTGAACCGCGAAGGACATTTCTTTGTAGAAGGAAAGCGGCAGTTGGGCGTTCTGTTCAACGATTATGCAAATATGCAGGCAGATGAAACCCTGCTTCGGAGTTTTATTGAAAGTGTGATTGCATTCAGTATTGATATCGATGTAAACGTGCCTCCTTTCGATGCGATGAAGGAAATAACGGTTTACGAGGCAATGGTCAATACGATGCAGAGTACGGTGACTACCGGAAAGCGTCTCGGATTTAAGTTTGAAAGCGAAGGCGGACTGGAAGCCTGATGAAATACAACAAAAAGGCCGGATTTCTCCGGCCTTTTTGTTGTATGAGTACATTGAAAATGTTTATGCCCGCTGCTGTTATTTTCCTTCTTTGAGCTGGTTGATAATTTTAATGGCTTCAAGTGCCTGTTGCTGTTTCGGGTCAATCATCAGCACTTTATTCCAGTACTCAAGCGAAGTCTTCAGGTCTTTGTCTTTCTTCCGCAGATTGACAACCGCGATATAACTGTATGATTCTATTAACTCCTTACTGTATTTCGCCGCATTGGCCGAATCAGCAGTTACAAGTTCAATGTATTTTGTATAGGCCGGAATCGCCTTGAGGGAGATGTATGCGGAATCAATCTGTGAGTTGGTACGTCCCAGGTACAGATAACCATTAGGCCAGTTTGGACTCAGTGTTGTTACCTTGGTAAAAATGGTGTCGGCTTCTACATAGTTCTTTGCGGAATAGAGTGCTCTTCCCAGACTGAAATAATCAGCACTGGTGATTTTGGGAAGATTTGCAATTTTATCGCGGTAAGCCTGAACAGCAACGTCATATTTTTTTGACTTCGTTGCCATCTTGCCGAGATCGTCATACAATTCTCCGTTGCGGGGATCAACAGCAATAGCGCGGCGCAGGTATTCCGTACCCAGTGAATCGTTGCCTGTCTTCGCCAGAGCCTTGCCATAATATGCGAAATCACGGCCGATCCGGCGGGCGGTATCTTTTTCAGTCAGTTCAAATACCTTACGGATTGTGCGAAGTGCCGTGTCGAGCAGATTGTTTTCATACGCCACGTATGACATAATACGCATCATGCCAACACTGGAAGAGTCAACGCGGGTAATATTGTTCAACTCGGTTTGAGCTCCTTTGTAATCCTCTGTTTCGAGTAAGAAATAGGCATAACGAAGGCGTGCTGATGTATTGTTTTTGGAAAGATCGAGGTATTTGCGATAATTTTCTTTTGCCTTTTCAATTTCTTTCTTCTTGAAATAGGCTTCACCCATTTCACGATAAGCCGGGGCAAAGTTGGGATCGATTTTAATCGCGTTTTCAAACTCCACAATCGCACCGTCATAGTTGGTTGAGCGCTTGTAAAGTTGTCCTTTGTGCAATAAAGCCTTCACCTGGGTTTTATCCATGTCAAGCGCCTTGTTGTAGTTAATTGCAGCTTGTGTACCGTTGTTGAGCTCAGAGTACAAGTCACCCTGAAGGTTGTAGATCTCAGGATTTTTGGCATCCATTTTCAGTGCCATATCAAGGTAGGTCTGTGCCGACATCAGATCCTGCGCTTTCGGGTAATGCATCAGCGCTTCTCCGGACTCCATCAAAACCAACAGGTTTTTATTTCCGGCAGCTTTTATTGCTTGTTCTACGAGTGATTTTCCGCCGGCCAGGTCACCATCCTGCAGTTTGATTTCAGCCTGACCAATCAGGTTGATGGGGTTGGCGGGATCTTTTTCCAGTCCCTTTGCAAACGCTTGTGCCGCTTTTTCGGGGTTTTCTGCATCCAGCCAGTTTTCTCCGTAGTAGTAATAGAGATTTCCGTTATTGGGTTCCTTGATGATCAATTGTTCGTACATCGCGGCGGCAGCTTCCTGTTGCTCGTTTTCATTGAGGCGAATAGCTTCTTTCAATGTTTGTGCAGAAGCTGATACGCCGTTAAGAGCAAGGATGCTGATGATGAGGCTGCGTTTCATTCTTTAAATATTACTTGTAATTGCGTTGTTAATTCAGTTTGATGTCTCTGGTATAAGGCGACGAGGGAAGGAGTCCAGCCAGTCGTACAATTCGTTGGCCTTGTTCGCCGGCCACAAAGGAGACAAAGCCTGTGCCAAGGCCATTCCGGCCTTCCCGGTTGATCATGTAAACTTCACGCTTAAGCGGATACTCTCCTGTGAAGAGATAAGCCTGAAATGGCCCGAAATAATTATCCGGATAAATGGGGTCTTTTACATTGCTCAGCCAGACCACACGAATGCGGTTACTGAAGCTCAGCATTTTTGGGTCATCCTTATCACTGATCCAGTTTACACCGATTACACCAATCGCATTTTTATTTTTTTCCACGTAGTCAATAACGGCGGGATTGCTTTTGGCTGCGTAGCAATAGGGAGGAAAGGTGGTTGAACCACCCATCAGACTGTCACTCAGATATCGAACAGTGGAAGAAGCCGCGTGATCGAATACAAAGGTGAGATTGCCCAAGGTTGATTGGGGATTGATCTGATTCCATCCTGTAAGCTTTCCGGTTAGCATTCCTTTTAACTGCTCGAGCTGCAACAGGCTATCAGGGTTTTCACGGTTTACAATAATTGCAAGGGCGTCAATCGCCACGCGGGTGGTTACCGGAATCAGATTCTTTGATTTGAAAACTTCTTCCTCTGATGCATTCAGTTTACGCGTCGCCATAATCACTTTAACAGAATCATTCAGAAGGTCCTTGAAACACTCTGCCTCGGGTTTAATGGTGACATTCAGTTTTGCATACCGGTAAAGACCCATGAAAGTGTCCTTATTGGCGTCTAACAAAGGCTGCAACGTTTCATCTCCGGCAATATTTACTTTCCCGGAGGTTGGAGTATCACTGTAGGGCTTGTTAAAATCCGTGCCGCAGGAGGCCAGAAATACAGTAATGACGAGCAGAAGATTAGATAGCTTCATGGTAATTAAACGCAAAAGAGGCGGATTTTCGCCTCCTTGCAAAGATCGTAAAGTAATCGCAATGTAAAAAGGATTTTACAGAGAGATAATATCAGTGTTTGATTCCATCATTTGGCTGGGTCAGACGGAAACGAATGGGTAGGTTCAACCGAAAACTGACGTTCTTCCCATGTAAAAGGGCAGGCACAAATTTGGGAAAGGATTTCACGACTCTCATGGCTTCTTCGTCGCATCCATATCCGAGTCCCTTCATGACCTTGACATCTGTTACTGAGCCATCCTTTCTAACTACAAAGGATAAATATACCATTCCTTCAATTCCGGCTTTGAGAGCCTCAGCCGGATAGCGAATATTCTCTACCATAAATTTCATTCGCGCTTCTTCTCCACCAGGAAACCGAGGCAGTTCCTCGGCGAAGGAAGATATTGGGTCGTTATCTTGCTGAGTAACTGTCGGCGTAGAGGGATTCAGAGTATCAGCGTTTTGTGCATTAACCTTGTTGAACAGCATAGCCAAAAGCAGGAGGGTGAAGAGACGTTTCATCGATCTATCGGTATTTGAAATCAGGATTCGTTTTCCATGGTTTTTCGCATCGCTTTTAACCGCTTGAACCGGAAAAAAGCATAGGCAATCAGCATCAACCCCAGAGTCCAGTGCTTCCAGCCGGGCAGCATTTCAGCTACCTGTGGTGTGAACATGACAATTAATCCTAAAACGATATAAAGACTGGACATTACCAGTGTGAAATAGTAGAGTGGTGAAACTTTGGCCATGCACAAATATAGAAGATCAACCGGTTCACACTGGTCAAAAAAAAAGGCCGCCATTCGGCAGCCTTTTTTAATTATATTCCAATTACTTGAGTGTGAACTTGATCGGCATATTGAACTGATAGTTAACCGCCCGGCCATTTTGTTTTGCCGGTTTAAATGACGGCATATTCTTAGCCACACGAATCGCTTCTTCATCACAACCAAATCCAATACCGCGGAGCATCTTCACATCGCGGATTGCACCATCAGGACCTACAACGAATGTGAGGTAAACGGTTCCTTCGATGCCGTTTTCACGTGCCAGAGCAGGGTACTTGATATTCTTCTGGAGATAAGCGATACGTGCTTCTTCTCCACCTGGGAATTCAGCCTGTTCTTCTACGAAGGTGAATACCTTCCCGGCATCCGGATCGGCTACCGGTTCTTCCGGAGGAAGTTCTGTAGCATTTTCATCACCTTCCTGCGTTACAACACCCACGTTGGTTTCACTCAGTTGTTCCTGGGGCGGTGGTTGCTCCTCGTCTTCAATCTCCCGGTCCACAACTACCGGAGGTGTGAACTTCACCGTCTCAATGGTGGGAGGGGGAGGTGGTGGTGGAGGGGGTGGGGGCTCGTTCTTGTCGAGGGGTGGTGGTTCTTTGAGATCCACGGTCACTTCCACAGGTTTGTCAACAGTTTTGGTTTCATCCCCGCCAATCAGTTTAATGATAACCGGTAAGCTGATCAGGAATGCGAATCCAATAAGAGAGGCAATAAGTGCCTGTGCCGTTGTTTTGTTGTATCCGGTACGGATGACATAGGCTCCGTAGTTCTTATTTCTGTTCTGGAATACCATCTCCGCCCTTTCGAGAGAAGTTGGGTCATCCCAGCCCGGATGCAGCAGTAAGTTGTTCAAGTTAAATACTGTTTTTTCTGCTTGTTCTAATGCATCATCTCCCTTCTTGATATAATCAAAGGCACCGGCTTCAATGGCCTGATTGGCAACTTCGATTTTATTCTGTCCGGAAAGCATTACACATTCCGTAGTGGGGAGGCGGCGTTTGATTTCCTTCAGAATCTCAACACCATTCATGGCGTTGCGAACCTGTGAATCGAGGTTGTAATCAAGAAAAACAATGAATGGCTTGTCTTTCTCAATTACTGCAAGCGCGTCTTCACCGGTGCCAAATACTTTGATTTCGCACTTGTGTGTCTTGACGAGGTGATCCTTCAGGATTTCTGCCTGTAAGGGTTCATCGTCAACGATGTAAATGAGTCTTTTTATCTCTGCCATGTTGGGTAGATTTTAGATCATTATTTCATGGCTTGCATCAGATCGTATTCCTGTTGACCAAGATCTACGATTGCATATTTACCAATCATGCAGATGTTGAGTTCGTCCAGCACGTCTACAACATTTTTGTAGACGGCTTTATCATCGGCCTTCACCAATACCATCAGAGCTTTTTTCTCACCTTTCACTTCTACTTCGAGACGCTTAAGGGTTGTGTCGGCCATGTTGTTTTTGGCAGCCTGCTCACGCAGTTGCTTGATTTTATCGAAGGCGTACTGGTTTTTCTCTATGAACAGTTTTCTGAGTCCATCCGGTGCATAGGAAGTCGGCGTCAGCGTCGTTTCTTTTTTCAGCTCTCCGTAGTACCAGTAAACCTTGTTGTCACCGCTGAGAAGAATCGTAACCGCATTATTTACTAATTGCTGGTTCTTTTCATCTTCCGGCTTCACCGGCATGTTGATTTCCATGGTCTTCGGTTTGCCGAAGGTGGTTGTCAACATAAAGAAGGTCAACAGGAGGAACGCGAGATCCACCATCGGAGTCATATCGATGTGGGTGCTCTGTTTCTTGGCTCTGACTTTTTTATGTTTCCCGCCTTTCCCCGAGTCGTGATCGTTGCTTTGTACTTCTGCCATTTTATTGCTCGTTTAAAGGTGTGGGTTTTCTTCTAATGCGGTGATCAGGTTGAATCGGTTTACCTTCATCTCCTGGAAAATTTCGATTACGCGTTTGATGGCTGTATAATTAGCATTGCCATCTCCTTTGATTGCAAAACGCATTTGTTTTTCCTTGTCTTCCGTCCCGTTAAGCTGGGCATCTGCCAAACGACCGAAACGGATCCAATCGGCCAGCTGATTGTTCAGGGAGTCATAAGGAATTCCTGCGCTTTGTTTCATGAACTTCTTCCGTTCTTCTTCACCCAGCGGGAGATACTGTTTCAGTTGCTGAACAGTCATTCCGAAGGTGGTCATTACGGAGAAGCGCTTGTAATCGTTTTCGTCGAACGTTACTTTGTATTTAGCACCCATTTGTTCCAGCATCGTACGGCGGAGGTCTTTTCCTTCGAGGTTAAAGAACACGCGATTGCCTTTGTCGATACTGACGACCATCACTTTCTCCGGAAGTATTTTTTCGGAGATGGAGGAGGGTGAATCAATGATCACCGGCTCATCCGGACGGAACTGGGTGGTTAACATAAAGAACGTAACCAGGAGGAAGGCCAGATCCACCATTGGGGTCATATCCAATGACGGACTCTTTTTCGGCATCTTCACTTTTGGCATACTTCTCTTTCTTTAGAGGTTTATAAATCGGATCCTGTTAGTTACGGGCGGTGAAGGTCTGCACAATAGAGTAGCCGGCCTCATCGATTCCATAAGTAATGGAGTCAATTTTATTCGTGAAGTAGTTGTAGAAGATGATGGCGATGGCCGATGTTCCGATACCCAGACCGGTATTGATCAAGGCTTCAGAGATACCTGTTGCCAGTGCTACAGCATCCGGAGCACCTGCCTGAGCAAGGGCTGCGAACGCACGGATCATACCCAATACGGTTCCGAGCAGTCCCATCAGGGTTGCGATAGAAGCGATAGTAGAAATGATGATCAGGTTTTTAGAAAGCATAGGAAGCTCCAGCGTGGTTGCTTCTTCGATCTCTTTCTGAATCGCAGCGATCTTGTGCTCCTTGTCGAGGCCTTTGTCGTTTTCCATCTGCTTGTAAGCACCCAGTCCGGCGTTTACGACTGCAGCAATAGAACCCTGCTGACGCTCGCATTCTTTGCGGGCTGCATCAACATCGCCTTTAGACAGGTTGGTGCGGATCTTGTGAACGAATCCATCGATACTGCCTTTACCTTTTGATTTACCAACCGTTACGAATCGCTCGATCACGAACGTGATAACGATCACGAGGAGCGCCATCAGAATCGGTACGATGAAACCACCTTTGTAGATGATTCCGAGGTAGTTGCCCGGAAGCGGGTTGAGTTCAGGATTATTGTCCTGGAAATTAGACGGATTGCCCAGGATAAATTTGTAAATGATACTGCAAAGGATGATTGCAGCCGGGATCACAATCGCAGCCAGCATACCCTGAATGCCGGAGCCTGATTTGTTCTGACTCATAGTGCTCGTTAATTTTTGTTATAGTTTAAGTGATTAATTTTTCTTGTTTTTCAAGGGGCGACAATATTAAGGAATCCCGTTGAACCTGAAAACGGGTGCAGGTTAATAAATTGTTGCCTAATTGGTTAAATGTTACCTTGTGTTGACATACCAGCATCTGAAGCTGATGTTGTATCTTGTTGTTATGCAGTGAATTATGATTTTTGTCAGCTCCTGAAGTTGGTATATTGCAGCGGTAATTCAACGTTCATTCCTTTAACTTTTGCGATAACCTCCTGTAAATCATCGATTTTCTTTCCGGTGATCCGCAACTGGTCATCCATGATGGAGGGTTGTACTTTAAGACCGGAATCCTTGATGAATTTCACAATCTTTTTTGCGGTTTCTTTATCAATCCCCTTTTTTACAGAAACTTCTTTTCGGATCATATTCCCACTGGCATAATGTTCTTTCCCGAAATCCAGCGCTTTTGCATCCAATCCCTGTTTCATCATACGGGATATCAATATATCCTGTATGGCTTTAATCCGCATATCATTTTCGGTCACAAAAGTGATCACCATGGTCTTTTTATCCAGCGTGAGTTCTGTTTTCGAGCCATGAAAATCATATCGTGAAGTAATCTCCTTGATGGCGACATTTATGGCATTATCCAGTTTTTGCAGGTCAATTTCGTTGACAATATCGAAGGACGGCATTTTGATGCTTTTTGCGGGGATTCGAAGATAGTTCAGAAAAGTGTGTGCTGTGAAGAAACCTGACTGCTGAGATGAAAAAAAGCGGGCTATCCTCAGCAGATTCTTCGTTATAAAGAGTAATCGTCAGTGTAAACTCTGTTTAATCAGGCTGTTACGGGTCGATGGCGAGATGTTTGAACTACCCGGGATTCCGTTATCATTCACAGTGTTTCCATTTTAAAGCTTCGTCGGATTCGTGTAAAAATCAGCCGAAGTTTGCCTGTATTCCGGATAGAGAACCTCTATCTTTGGGTTGAACAACAAACCAATATTCTCTATGCGTTTTATTTCAGGGCTATTCCTGCTGGCAGGATTAGCCGGAAACGTATCAGCTCAGACACCCTATCTGTTGCCTGATTACAGTATTAAGGTAGTAATAGGTGGGGATACGCTGGCAGCTCCCTGGACCGGAGGCTTTAATTCAATTATCCCGGTGGAAATGGAATTTAATGGCGATGGATTAATGGATCTGTTTTTATTTGACAGGGCCGGAAACCGTATCACCACCTATATCAACAACGGATCAACCGGCACCAGTGCCTATGATTTTGCACCACAGTTCGCGGCTGCACTGCCACCGCTGCATGACTGGGTTCGGTCAGTGGATTATGACTGCGACGGAGATATGGATTTGTTTACCTATACCAATTCTGCCATGGGTGTTTGGCAAAACAACTACACATCAGGTACAGGGCTTCAGTTTTCATTGGCTTCTGCTGCAATAACATCGTGGTATGGAAGCATACAAAATCCCATCTTCGTTTCGCAGGTGAACATGCCGGCACTGACGGATGCAGATGGTGACGGCGATCTGGATGTCATCACTTTTGCCAATTCCAGCAATTATCTGGAATACCACAAAAATTTTGCAATGGATTCACTCGGCACCTGCAATGCATTCAGATTCTATCTGCAACCATATTGCTGGGGATATTTTAAGCTCAGTGGTCTCAGTAACATCGGTATCCTGAATCAGAATTGTCGTCTGGGAATCGCAGATGAAGAAGATGCTGTGGCAAGAAGCGGAAGCCGGCATTCCGGATCGGTTCTGACTCCTATCGATCAGGATTGTGATGGAGATGTCGATCTGCTGAATGGCGATTTATTAGGAGCCAATATGCTTTATCTGAGAAACGGTGGTACGCCGGATTCGGCTTATATTGTCTCTCAGGATTCGGCTTTTCCGGTCTATGATGTGCAGGTGAACCTGCAAAATCTTCCGGCTGCCTATTACCTCGATCTGGATAACGATAGCATCAAAGATATGCTGGTAGCACCGTTTGCCACGGTGGGAGAAGACTATAACAATATGTTGTTTTACAAAAACACAACCGATAACTGTACGAACGTATTCAATTACATTAAAAACAGATTCATTGCTGAGGAATCGATAGATGTGGGTACTGCTTCTACCGTTGCTTTTTTTGATGTTGACAAGGACGGGCTGAAGGATATTGTATCGGGGAACGATCTTTACTATAACCCAAATCAGACCACTGCATATTCGCGGCTGTCCTATTTCAGGAATACAGGAACAGCCTCTCAGCCGGTGTTTGAATTGATAACCGATGATTGGAACGGTTTGTCGGGTATTACACAATATTCATTGTATCCTGCTTTCGGAGATCTCGACGGAGATGGTGATGACGACCTCTTGCTCGGTAATTCTGACGGGACGTTGATTTATTATCAGAATACTGCCGGTGCAGGGAATCCATGTGTATTTGCCTTTGCATCCCCGGCGTACCAGGGCATTGATATCGGGAACAACAGCATTCCTCAAATCATTGATGTGAATCGTGACGGGAAACCGGATCTTCTGATAGGAGAAAGAACAGGAGTCATCAATTATTATGAAAATACCGGTACTGTCAATGCTCCTGTTTTTACGCTTAATACACAGAATTTTGGTGGCGTTAATGTGTTGCCTGCAGGGGGTATTGCCGGATATAGTTCGCCGGCATTGTTTGACAGAGGAAACGGTTATGAGTTACTGGTAGGAAGCGATAGGGGACAGCTATTTCATTATACCAATATCGATGGTAATCTGGCCGGATTATTTACACTTGCTGATACCATGTTTCAGGATATCCGGGAGCTGAAACGTACGACGGTAGCAGTGACCGATATCGATGGTGATGCAAAGTTTGATGTGCTGACCGGTTGTCTGGCCGGAGGCATGAGGTTGTATACTCAGCGCCTGAGTTCCGGACTTTCTGAGGCGGATTATATGCCATCTTTTCGTGTTGTGCCGAACCCGGCAACGGACTTCATTCGTATAAACATGGAGACCAATGAACTGAATAGCACATTGCCATTGCAGTTGGTCCTAAGTCAGGCTGACGGCAAAGTCGTATACAGGGGAAAATATTCAAACGGTATGCAACTGGATACCGGTTCATTTACGTCAGGGTTATATCTAATAGCAATTACTGACGGACGAAAATCAGCAGTTCAAAAACTCATTATACAATGAAAAGGAAAACCACGCTCTTACTCATCATTTTTATCGTTTTTTTCGGGCGGCTTTCGCCTGCTCAAACGGTGCATTTATGGAGAGATTCCAGCATCTCTGTGTATCAAAACAGTCAGCGGCTTGCGAATGCATGGGCGGGCGGCATCAACAGTGGAAATTTCGCGGTCATTGATCTCAATGGAGACAACAAAATGGATATCGTGGAGTTTGAAGCCCCCAGTTTTCGGATTAACCCTTATATCAATCTGGCTGTGCCCGGAAAATCCTCTTATAAGTATGCTCCAGAGTACCGGTCTAAATTCCCGACTCAATTAGAGGGTTGGATACGAACGTTCGATTATGATTTCGATGGCGACATGGACCTCTTTTCCTATTACAACGCAGGTATTTCCTGTTTCAGGAATGATTATACACCCACAAACGGATTGTCATTTTCATTGGTCTCTCTCTCATTGCTGTCTTATTATGGACCCGGACCTGCGATCAACATCTATGTATCCCGTGTTAATGCCCCGGCTTTATCAGATCTGGATAATGACGGGGATATGGACATACTCAACTTCAGTATCAGCGGATCCTGGGTAGAGCATCACAAAAATGTTGCAATGGATTCTCTGGGAAATCCTTCAACGATGAAGTTCTACAATGTTCCTGTGTGCTGGGGTTATTTTGTGCTTTCCAACAATCATAATGATGCAATACTTCCTCCGGTATTACCCACCTGTCCGTTGTTACCTGCAGCTCCCTTCCGCATGGCCGATCCGGATCCTTCAGGGCCGGTGAGAGGTACCCATAGCATGGTGACAGAAAAGGCATCACGCCATGCAGGATCCTCGCTCGAAGTGTTCGATCAGGGGGGCGATGGCGACAAGGATGTACTGAACGGAGATATTCTCAGTCCCAATTTGCTGTTTATTGAAAACTGCGGTACGCCCGACTCTGCCTGGGTATGTTCACAGGACACCAATTTCCCCTCTTATGATGTTCCCGCTTATGTGCGTGATGTATCAGGACCGCATTACTTTGATATTAATAATGATGGGCTGAAGGATCTTCTGGTTTCTAATTTTTACAATTCCGGAGAAGATTATCACAATGTGTGGTTTTACCGTAACACCACCAACAACAGTTCGAATGTATTCAGTTTTCAAAATGACCGATGGCTTGTTGACGGAATGCTGGAAGTTGGTACCGGAGCACATCCTGTGTTTTTTGATGTAGATCAGGATGGCCGCAAAGATTTGCTGATTGGCAATGATTTTTACTTTAACAATGGTTCTCAACGAGCAAAAATTGCATACTATCGTAATACCTCAGCAACAGGTCCGGCATCCTATACTTTCGTTACCGATGATTTCGCTTCGGTCTCCAATCTGAATTTACTTGGCATTTACATGACCTTTGGCGACCTTGATGGCGACGGTGATGAGGACATGCTTTTAGGAGAAGCTGACGGTGGGCTGATCTATTATCAGAACATAGCTGGAGCAGGAAATCCATGCACTTTTGTATTTCTGCAGGCGAATTATCAATCCATCAATGTATCTGATAATGCAGTTCCACAGCTGATTGATGTTGACCGTGATGGCAAGCTGGATCTGTTGATAGGCAAAAGAGCGGGTACCATCAGTTATTATCACAATAATGGAACAAGTACAGTTCCTGTTTTTGCCTATGTCACTAACTCTTTTGGGGGAGCAAATGTTACCAAAGCAGGGGCTTATGCCGGATTCTCATCTCCGCTTTTGTTCGATGATGGAAACGGCTATGAAATGCTGGTTGGAAGCCTGAGTGGATATCTCTATCATTATACCAATATTGATGGCAATCTTGGCGGAACCTTTACTCTTGCTGACAGCATGTTCCAGAATATTTTTGAACCAGTTCTGGCAGTGCCGGCAATGGATGATGTGGATGGTGATGGTAAATATGATCTGGCTATAGGAAGTCTGGCCGGAGGCTGTGTGTTGTATACCCAGAATTATCTTTTTTCTGGAATCAACGAGCCTGGTGGTTCATCCTTCTTCAGTTTGTACCCGAATCCGGTACAGGATCGTCTCTTTATAAATCTGGAATCCAACTCACAGGATCGGTCCTATGTTACTATCTTTGATGTACGCGGTGCCATCATTGACAAGAAAGCCTATCTGGGTCATGTGCTAGAAGTGGAGGCCGGTGGTCTGGCACCCGGATTATATCTGTGTCAGGTGCAAAATGGCAATTCAGTATTTGCCCGGAAGTTCATTAAAGAATAAAATAATACAATCTCCATGCGTTTGACCTCATCCCATCTTACAGCTTTATTGACATTAGCAATCTTATCCTTCTCATTCCAGTCTTGTAAAAAAAACGAAAAGGAGGAAGTAGTTGATAACTGTCCCGAAGGCCGTACGGCCGCACTTACGTTGGTTCCGAAAATGGTTCACCATACCCGACCGATCAATGGTTGTAGGGTGTTCATCAAATACGGTGCTACCAATTTTCCGGGTGAAGACACCACCAAATATGATTACAGTGTCACCTCCGACTGGAACTCTCCCTATGCAACGATCGATAGTCTGAACTGTGGTAGTTATTACATTTATGCAATAGGAATTGACAGTTTGCTGGATCCTTCAAACTGGATCGTTAAGGGAGGGTTGCCCTATTCCACCACTGCTACTGCTGGTACAGATTCAATCAACGTTTACATTACCGAAGGCGACTGATGAAAAGGTTATTATTTATTGCTTTTATATCGTTGCTTGTTCCATCCTGTACGTATGATCAGTACGATAATACTGTTCCGGTATCGACAGGATATCCTTCCGCCGTGGAGGGCATCATCGTTGGAAAATGTGCCACTGCAGGCTGCCACAATACCATCAGCAAGGATGCGGCGGCAGGTCTTGATCTCAGTAACTGGGATGCAATGTTTAACGGCACCAACAATGGCGCTGTTGTGATTCCGTACAGATCCGATAACAGTACTTTATGCTATTTTACCAATGTAGACAGTTCGCTGGGGCTGGTGGTACAGCCTACAATGCCTGTAAATGGCGATCCGATTTCAACTTCAGAATACACTGCGCTTCGCGACTGGATCAATGCCGGTGCACCCAATGTAAAAGGAGAAATCAAGTTCGCCGATGATCCGTTGCGTCATAAATTCTATGTTGTCAATCAGGGTTGTGATGTAGCTTATGTGTTTGACGGGAATTCCCGAAAAGCCATGCGGGTGATTGATATTGGTATCGTTCCCGGTGCTTCGCCGGCTGAATCTCCTCACAACGTAAAGGTCACCCCTGACGGGAAATACTGGCTGGTAGTATTTCTGAATTCGAATGTAGTACAGGTGTACAGTACAGAAACCGATCAGCTGGTGATGAATATTCCAATTGGAAACGGCATTTCCGGAGCATGGAATACGTTGGTCATTACCAAGGATTCGAAGAAAGCGTACATTCCTGATTACAATAATGGCCGGGTAGCTTTTGTTGATTTGGTGGCAGGCACTTCCACCACCACCTCTACCTTTCCGATTACGGGTGCCTCCATTCCTGCTCTGCATGGAGTTGCGCTAAACAAAACGGAAGACACACTCTATATCACTGCGGAATTAACCAGCAGAATTCTGAAAATTCCTGTGAATGATTTGTCGGGATATGATGATGTCAATCTGAACCCGCTGGGTAATCCCTGGTTTACTCCGCATAATATGAATCCACATGAGATTATTTTCAGTCCCGATTATACAAAGTATTTTGTGACCTGCCAGGATTCGAATGTGCGTCAGGTTCGAGTGTACAATACTTCCGATGATCAGCTGATCGCTGCGATTGATGTAGGCAGGTTGCCGCTTGAATTTGGGATGAGTCCATCGAACGGGTTGTTATTTGTTACAAATACCGAAGACAACTATTTCCCGGACATGAAAGGGTCGATCAGTGTGATTGATATGAATACGCTTACTGAAATTAAGAGGATCAAGGTGGGCTGGCAGCCGCATGGTATCGCTGTGGATGAAAAGAAAGGAATCGTATGGATTGCCAACCGAAATGTTTCAGGCGGTCCGGCTCCGCATCATACAACGGCCTGCGCAGGTAAGAACGGCTATTTGTCAGCCATCGATATTGCCACACTGGAAAAAATCGCAGATTTTCGTCCGGAGGTAAGTGTTGATCCTTACGGAATCGCTGTCCGGGCTAAGTAAGATGCCGGGAGAGGTGGATCTTTCAACTTCCAGGTTGCCGATCGTAATTTACGATGGTCAATGCGGAGTATGCAACCGGGCGGTACGCTTCATAATTAAAATTGACCGGAAAGAGCGGCTGATGTTCTGTTCTTCGGATGCCCGGCAGGCTCAAGTGATCGCCGGAAGATTTTTCGGTCAGACGGGAGCTACGGTATTGCTGGTGGAAGGAGGAAAGATCAGTACCAGATCAGATGCATTTATCCGGATACTTGAAATTGTTGGGGGAGCCTGGAGTTTTGCAAGACTTTTTCGGATAATTCCATCTGCTCTCCGCAATATGATCTACGATTTTATTGCCCGCAACCGACATCGATTTGGAGCTAAGACTAACCGGTGTGAATTTCCTGAAACAACATACGGGCACAGGTTTATTAAATAAAAAAGCCCTGTTGTACAGGGCTTTTTTATTTGTTTGCAGAACGGGATCATTTCACCGTTTCAGACATTTTGTCGAGCACGGACATTACTTCTTTTACAGCTGTTGCTGATTTGGTAAGGAGGTCTTTTTCATCCGCATTCAGTTTTAACTCGATAATCTCTTCGATTCCGTTTTTACCAAGCTTAACCGGAACACCCAGGTAGACATCTTTCATGCCGTATTCGCCCTGCAACCAGGCGCAAACCGGGAAAATCCGTTTCTGATCGCGTACAATCGCTTCAACCATCTGTGCTGCTGCAGCACCCGGAGCATACCAGGCAGAGGTACCCATCAGGTTTACCAATTCACCGCCACCAACTTTTGTGCGCTGAACGATTGCATCAAGTTTGTCCTTGTCGATAAGTTCAGTAACTGGAATACCTGCAACAGTTGTGTAGCGGGGCAGGGGAACCATGGTATCGCCATGACCGCCCATCAAAACAGCTTTGATATCCTTTGGAGAAGTGTTGAGTGCTTCAGCAAGGAATGCGCAATAGCGGGCAGTATCAAGGATACCAGCCATACCAAATACGCGTTTGGAGTCAAATCCAGCTGTGAGGTATGAGCAGTAGGTCATCACGTCAAGCGGGTTGCTGACAACAATGATGATTGTATTGGGGCTGTACTTGATGATGTTTTCAGTTACAGACTTCACAATTCCTGCATTGGTAGCGATTAGGTCGTCGCGGCTCATTCCAGGTTTGCGGGGAAGTCCGGAAGTGATCACCACTACATCTGAATTGGCTGTAGCAGCGTAATCATTGGTGACACCCTTGATACGGGTATCATACATATTGATCGGGGCAGTTTGCCACATATCAAGTGATTTTCCTTCAGCAGTACCTTCCTTGATATCGAGAAGAACTACTTCATTTACCAGCTCGCGGTGAGCGATAACGTTTGCGCAGGTTGCTCCTACGTTTCCGGCGCCTACTACAGTTACTTTCATGTATAATGAGTTTAAAACTAGTTTAATTATTGCGCCGCGAAGGTAGGAAAAACACTGAGTTAATAGCAAGTAAAAACTGCTGAACGGGAAATGATTCCCATCAATTATTTTAAGAGGAAGCAACGAATCTTCCGGATTTTATGTCTACCTTTATTATACGCGTTACCACCGTTGACAATCTATGCATCATCTTTTGAAAGTTTTCATTGGATCAGTTTTGATATTGGCAGGCTTCTGTCCTGTTCTCGCTCAGAATTACTGGATTAGATCTTCCGGAGGGGTTGGTTATGAGGATGTTGTGTGCGCCGACCATCATCCGGTTACCGGTTCTGTTGTTGCCGGTCATTTCAACTTTCCGTTTTCCATAGGCGTTTATCCGTTTGTTTCAGCCGGACTTTCCGATGCATTTATCATCTGTCATAATGATACCGGAGGTATCCGCTGGGCACGCCCCATTGGAGGTAGCGGAGATGACCGCGCAACTGCATTGAAAATTGCAGGTACGGGCGAGGTTTATGTGGCTGGAACCTTTACACAGAATTTCCAGGTTGGTTTGACCTTGTTAACCTGTTCTGGCCAGAAAGATATGTTCATCGTAAAGCTGAGTCCGGCCGGTGCATTGCTTTCGGCATGGTCATATGGAGGAGTGGGCAATGAAGAGCCTGGCGATATCGAAATCGATCTGAACGGGAATATCATTGTTACTGGAACGTTCACTGGCCAGTCAAATTTTGGTGGTCAATCAGTCATTAGTACGATAAATCCAGTTACTCAAACATATGGGTCAGATCCGTTTATAGCCTCCATCTCTCCTTCAGGAAGCGTCAACTGGCTGAAGAAAGGTGGTTCGTCCTTCAATGATACGGGAGTGGAAGTGGAAGTGGATGGTCAGGGAAATGTGTATGCTGCCGGGCAATGTTCAGATACTATTCAATTTGGACAGACTTACCCGAATGCTGCATATAATGCCATCTGGATTTTGAAAACAGACCAGTCGGGTACGGATCTCTGGTGTCGTACCATTGCCGGAAGTTCAAAGAGTATTCTTCGGGGCATGGAAGTATTGTCAAATGGGGACCTCTATGTGGGTGGCGAAGCCGGAAATGGTTGCCTTTTTTCTGGTCCGGTAAGTTCTGTGTTAAATACACCTTATCCCAATGCTGCCTTTTTGGCCAGCTATTCTTCTTCCGGAAATATTGTATGGATCACGCATGAAGGATCTTCTTCCAATCTGAGTGTTTCCTGTATCAGTGTTGAACCCAACGGTAAAGTCTGGATGGCCGGTACATTCAATTGCATGTTTTCAAGTATGTCAACAGCTTACGGTCAAGGGAGATTCAGGAGTACCGGTTATGAGGACATCTGGCTGGCAGCTTATGCTATGAATGGAACACGTTTATTTGCACAGCAATTTGGAGGGCATGGAGAAGAAAGGGTAGTCGCCATGGCTGATGCGGGTGGAGTTCCATTTCTTGCAGGCCGTTATGACAGAAGAGTTATTATTCCTTCAAATCCATTTTTCAAACAGTATGATGGATTTCAGAATCTCTTCGGAGTTACCAGCGGTACAGTTTGTAATGATCCCTGGCATGGTAAATTTCAAAAGAGAGATGTATTGAGTGGTACAGATTTCTTTTATGGAACCTGTGTTGATGTACAGAGAGGTGTATACGATTTTTTCGGGCGCCAGATTGTTGATTGTACATTCCCGGCAATTCCACTATGTATAGGAACCGGAGGAGATGCGGAATGTAAGGGCGATACAATTACAGCTTGTGGACAAGTTTCTTTATCAGGTGCTACCAATACCAATGCGGGTCCTGCGGGAGATACATTAACGACAGCCGGTCCGTTTTTTCACTATTTATGGTCTAATGGATCTACAGCGGCAACGATTTCTGTTCCTTTCGACGGAATGTTTACTGTTACGGTAACTTCAGAAGATGGCTGTTTCACAGGAACTGCATCAGCGTATGCAGATGTTTTACCGGCTCCTTCCATTCCATATATTTCAGATAATTTCAATGTCAACATCAATGCTTTTTACCCTTTGCCGGTCCGCACCTGTGTGCCGGATACATTTATTCTGACGGCCAGCAATACCGGAGGCAATACCTACACCTGGAGTACTCAAAACGGAATTGCAAATGCAAACGGTCCTTATACTTATGTAGCTACCATAGCTGATAGTTTTAATGTTGATCTTACGGTTACAAATAGTTTTGGATGCATCGCAACAAATTCAGTGTTCATCGCTGCAGATTCTCTTTTCCCGGTGGTTGTTCCGATGATTGTTTCATCTGATCCCGATACACTGACGGCTTGTGCGGGTAGTTCGGTTTCTTTATATGTTGTGGATTCACTTGTTGATCCGTTGGGAGAATTTCCCTGCAAACTTTCCGGGTTTGCGATTAACTGGACGAGTGTGCCATCTGCTAACCTGTTTACAGGCTGTGGCGGACAGATGGTATCGGTACAGGTGTTAAATCAGGGAATATATACATTGACCTGTTCCATGATACGAAGCTCGCTTTGCGGGGGCATCGATTCTTTTCAGCTCACAAAATCGGTTTATGTTTCATTTGCACCTTCTCCGGTTGTAAATGCAGGAATATCCGGTGCGAATTCCACTGATATTATTTGCCCGGGAGAAATAAAAATGCTTACCGCTTCCGGCGGATATTTTTATTCCTGGTCGGGGCCGGGTGTACAGATGCCGTACAATGATTCTGTATTGGTTGTAAGTGACCAGGGGCAGTATTGTGTGATCGTAACAGATTCTACTGATCTGGGCTGTATAGGATCTTCCATGTCCTGCGTGACTTTAACAGGACCTGCTCCACCCTCCATCGTGGCCAGTACGGAATTGATATGTCCGGGTGATTCTATTTCAATCACTGCATCCGGAGGCGTTCACTATGATTGGTACGGACCTTCCGGACCTTTACAGGATACCACTGCTGTTATTCAGACTGCTGTCCCCGGATTTTATTATGTGTATGTACAGGATACTTCAGGATGTACGCTGGTTTCAAATGCTGTTGAGTTGGAGCAATATTCAACGCCGGCATTGTTTGCGCAACCAGTGCCTGTGATCTGTAACGGAGTTCCTATCACTCTGCAGGTTTCTTCCAATACAGGCAGTGTGTTGAATTGGTTACCACCACTAACCGGCAGTAACCCTCAGCAGTTGATCAGTTCTCCGGGTATCTATCAATGTAATGTGACCTCGTGTAATATCACGAGTCTGGCCAGTATACAGGTTGCTGCTGAAAATATTCAGGCAGGTGTTACTCCTTCCGGGAACATCAGCATCTGCGAAAACGATACTGTTCAACTTACTGCGAACGGAAGTTATCCGGTTTATCAATGGATTCCCGGTAATGAAAACGGGAATCAGCTTACGGTTACAACGGCGGGATCGTATGCTGTTTTTGTAATTTCTGCTGCGGGATGTATGGACACTTCTTCCTATGTTCAGGTTACTGAAATTCCGGCTCCTCCGGCACCTTCTGTTCTGGTGAATGATAGTTTGTGCGAAGGTCAGGATATTGTGTTAAGTGCAGGCGCTGTTAGCGGAAGTTTCAGCTGGACCGGACCGGGAGGGTTTGCTTCCACGCAGCTGAATCCTGTTATATCAAATGCTCAACTATCGGATAACGGCGGGTATACAGCGTCGCAGTTCGATGGACAATGTTATGGAGACACTACCGTATATATACATGTTTTTGCTTTACCTCATCCTTTGATTGATCCTGACGGGGATTGGTGCAAAGAGGAAATGGTTGTTTTAAAAGACCTGTCATCTACACCCGGAAGTTATCTATGGTCATTGCCTGACGGAAGTATCGTTGCAGATTCGGTTTTGCAGATTGGTCCTTTATCAGCGTCGGACAACGGCTGGTATACACTTGTTAAGGCGGAAAATGGTTGTGTGGGATATGATTCCGTTTTAGTGACGGTTAATGATTGTCAATTGACGATGCCGAATGTGTTTACGCCAAACGGTGATCAGGTAAATGATTTGTTTGAAGCGGTAAACGGATCAGCAATAATCCGGTCGATTTCCATTTTGAATCGCTGGGGAAGTGAGGTCTATTCAGGAACATCCGGCCGTTGGGACGGGCGTTCAGACGAGGGAAAGGAGCTGCCGGCCGGCACTTATTTTTACATCGTGAAGCTGGACGATGGTACAGAAGCCTCCGGTACCGTGTTGCTGGTACGATAAAAAAACGGCCACCTTTTGGGCAGCCGTTGAAGATGTTTTAAGCAGGTATTATGCGTCCACTTTGGCATACTTCGCATTTTTCTCAATGAACTCACGACGTGGTGGCACATCGTCGCCCATCAGCATAGAGAAAATACGATCCGCTTCTGCGGCACTCTCGATGGTAACCTGACGAAGGGTACGGGTGTCGGGGCGCATGGTGGTTTCCCAAAGCTGTTCGGCATTCATCTCACCAAGACCCTTATAACGTTGAACCGTTACCGAACTTTCTTTTTCTCCACCCAGGCGCTTCACTGCTTCCTGACGCTGTTCGTCATTCCAGCAGTATTGTTCCTCCCGGCCTTTCTTAACGAGATAAAGCGGAGGAGTGGCGATATATACATAGCCCTGTTCGATCAACTCTTTCATGTGGCGGAAGAAGAAAGTAAGGATCAGCGTTGTGATGTGGCTTCCATCCACGTCAGCATCGGTCATGATCACCACTTTATGATAGCGGAGTTTTTCGATGTTCAGTGCGCGTTCATCATCCGCAGTGCCTTTGCTTACACCCAGTCCGGTGAAGATATTCCGGATCTCTTCATTGTCGAAGATTTTATGATCCATCGCTTTTTCCACGTTCAGGATTTTACCACGAAGCGGGAGAATTGCCTGAAAGGCGCGGTCGCGACCTTGTTTGGCGGTACCACCCGCAGAGTCTCCTTCGACGAGGAAGATTTCGCATTTTGAAGGATCACGTTCAGCGCAGTCGCTCAGTTTACCCGGGAGTCCGGTACCCGTGAATGCACCTTTCCTCTGCACCATCTCACGGGCTTTACGCGCTGCGTGACGTGCAGTGGCTGCGAGGATAACTTTGTTAACGATGTTCCGTGCTTCACGCGGATGCTCTTCGAGATAATTGTTGAGCATCTCAGCTACCGCCTGATCCGTTGCCCCCATTACCTCGTTGTTTCCGAGTTTGGTTTTGGTCTGTCCTTCAAACTGAGGTTCTGCCACTTTTACCGAGATAACAGCGGTAAGTCCTTCGCGGAAGTCATCGCCACTGATATCGAACTTCAGTTTTGAAAGGAGTCCTTCTTTCTCAGCGTAGTTTTTCAGCGTGCGTGTCAAGGCACGGCGGAAACCGGCCAGGTGAGTACCTCCTTCGTGCGTGTTGATGTTGTTTACATAACTGTGCACGTTTTCGTTGAACGAAGTGTTATAGGACATGGCTACTTCTACCGGAATGCCGGCGCGTTCACCTTCCATGTAAATCACATCTTCGATGAGTTTTTCACGGGTAGCATCGAGGTACTCAACAAATTCAACAAGTCCGCGGTCGCTGAAAAATCTGTCTTTATTTACAGCTTCACCCTGCTCATTTACTTCCCGCAAGTCAAAGAGTTCAATGTTAATGCCTTTGTTCAGGAAGGCCAGTTCGCGCATCCTGGTCGCCAGTGTATCGTAGTGATATTCGGTCGTGATGAAAATAGAACCATCCGGCTTAAAATGTACTTCTGTGCCTGTGCGATCGGTGGTGCCGATTACTTTAGCAGGATACAAAGGTTTTCCGCAGCTGTACTCCTGCTGCCAGATTTCACCGTTACGGTGAATTGTTGCTATCAGGGTAGTGGATAATGCATTCACACAACTCACACCAACACCGTGCAAACCACCGGAAACTTTATAGGAGTCTTTGTCGAATTTACCACCGGCATGTAAAACGGTCATAACTACTTCCAATGCCGATTTCTTCTCTTTCGGATGTATATCCGTTGGAATACCGCGTCCATCGTCCTTAACGGTAATGCTGTTATCGGGATTTATAAAAACCTGGATGTTTTTGCAGTAACCCGCCAGGGCTTCATCGATTGAGTTATCGACCACCTCATATACCAGATGGTGAAGACCTTTCACGCCGATATCGCCGATATACATCGCCGGGCGCTTTCTGACGGCTTCCAATCCTTCCAGGACCTGGATACTGTCTGCTGAATATTCGTTTTGCTTCCTCTCTTGTTCCAAGACTTGTTCGCTCATTATCAGTTAGTTATGCGTTTTTTACCTAAGGATAACAAAGATACGGATTTATATGCTTTCAGAAGCATCGTTTTTTAAAGGGTGTTGATAATTCCCATTTATGTTGAAAACGTTAATCAGGCGGGGAAATTTTGTTGAATTAAGGCCGTTTTTTTGGCGCTCAATATCCCTGATTTGAAGCAGGGGTAATAAATCAGGTTAAGTCAGGATCTGCAAATCCAAAGGTAAAAAGGTTTTCCGGGTGATTTCTTTGTGCTGTTAACGGCAGATAAATAATATGTGTTTAACATTGCACCCGTGAGTTTATTCAAGGATATTATTCAGACGCGAAAAATCCAGACAGTATTATGGGTTGGGTTCATTTTCAGACTGTTGGCTGTTTTATTTGCCAAAGGGTTCGGCATGCATGACGACCATTATCTGGTGATAGAAGCGGGACAGAGTTTTGCCGATGGTGATGATTACAATAACTGGCTTCCCTGGCATAATGATGGGATTCCCACCGGGCATAGCTGGTTTTATGTTGGCATACACTATATCCTCTTCAAGTTTTTGAACCTGATAGGTGTATCAGATCCTCAACTGAAGATGATATTTATACGGCTCGTCCATGCTGTCTATTCTTTACTGACGGTGTATTGGTCGTACCGGATTATGGAAAAAATCCACAGTCAGAAGGCCGGAATTCAAACAGCCTGGATACTGGCGCTGTTGTGGTTCATACCCAATGCGAGTGTCCGTAATCTGGTGGAGTGGGTCTGTTTACCACCATTGATCATCAGCATGTATCACCTGATAATGGCGGAACAGGATGAACGCACAACGAAGCGGTACATTTTATCGGGAATTTTCGCAGGCATCAGCATGGGAATTCGTTTGCAGGTTGTCTTCTTTATTGCCGGAATCGGGTTGTACCTGTTGCTGCGGAAAAAAATTGTTCCGGGAATAATCTTCTTTGCCGGATTTATTTCAGCGCTGATGCTGACTCAGCTGACAGATTTATTTTTTTATGGATATCCATTTGCTGAAGTGGCTGGTTATATAGAGTACAATATTCTGCACTCATCTGACTATTTCAATCTGCCCTGGTACAACTATCTGCTTACGATTGGTGGAATGCTGGTTCCGCCGGTCAGTATATTACTTGGGATCGGCTATGTACGCGGATTCAGAAAATATCTGATACTTGCGTTGCCGGCATTCGTTTTTTTCGCCATACACTCTTATTTTCCGAATAAGCAGGAGCGTTTTATTCTGCCTTTCATTCCGTTCTTCATCATGGTTGGCGTCGCCGGATGGAATGACTATAAGGCGATGAAAGGTACTTTCAGCTGGGAGCGCGGCGTATGGGTCTTCTTTTGGTCATTGAATACACTTGGTCTGCTTGTGCTCAGTACTACCTATTCCAAAAGATCGATGGTTGAAGGGATGTACTATCTCTATCAGCAACCGGATTTCAACTCCTATATCTTTGAGGTTTCACATAAAGAAGATCCCATGATGGCGCCACAGTTTTACAGTGGAAAATGGAATCATCCGTATTGTATATATAAGCAGTTTACTGCCGGCAAAATGATGGAATTTCTGCAAGGGCACCCTGAGAAATTGCCACATTATATTCTCTTTTTCCAGGAAGACGACATTTATAACAGAGTGGCGGCCTTCAAGCACCAGACCGGACTTGCACTTGAATATCGCTATACTGCCGAACCGAGTTATTTTGACAAGCTGCTGCATTGGCTGAATCCAAGAAATAAAAACAACCCGATTTTTGTTTTCAGGGTCAGCGACCCGGGGCATGTTCTGGAAGCCGGGAAGCCCTGATTGATGAATATCATCTTACGTCACAAAAAGGAATTGTCTTTTCGGAGCCGGTCAAACATTTTTAGTGCAATTTGAAAAACGAATAGTGGTGAAAACTGTTGTAAGGGCAATAAATGTCCGATATTTGCAACATATGTCGCACCGTTTCATCACCCTGCTGGCTTTCATCTGTTCAGTACTGTTTGCAGTTCATGCGGATGGTCAGTCATTGATCAGCAGAGGAAAATGGAGAATGTATACCGGGCTGAACGAGCCTGTTGAATCCTGGAAGAAAATCAGGTTCAATGAAAGTTCGTGGAGGAAAGGAAGTGTACCATTTAGTGCCGGAGGTATTGACGGGACGCTGATCATGCCGGGAAAGAAAACGAATTATTTCCGAAATGAATTTATGGTAGGGCAGGTAAATCTTCTCGACTCATTGCGTTTCAAAGTATATGCTGAAGATGGTTTTGTGATTTATCTGAATGGGAAAGAGGTGAGTCGTTGCCGGATGCCGGACGGTACTCCGGGGTATTCAACACCGGCTATTGTTGCTGCGCCCCAAGGCGGGAAAATTCCGGTCGTTGTATCAGTTCCTTCGTTCTTACTGAACCGGGGAAAAAATGTTGTTGCCCTGGAAGTACATCAGGCAGTTTCAGATCAGGGAGGAGCGTATCTGAATTTTGAAGACGAGCCGGTGTTCAATGCAGTGCTTCCGCAGCTTATTCGGGGGCCATATCTTCAAAGTGTAAACCATCACAGTTGTATTGTAGTATGGCGGACGGATTTCCCAACTGACTCACGGGTACTCATTACCGAAAAGAACGGTAAACAAAGGGAGTTTTATCATCCTTTAGTCGGAACTGAACATGCGGTTATGGTAGACGGTTTAGCCGCTAACGACTCTGTGGGTTATCAGATCGGTACCTCTGTACACTGGCTTACTCAGGGACCGGAATATAAAATTCATACTGCACCTTTACCCGGAGTAATTCAGCCCGTACGCATCTGGGCACTCGGTGATTTTGGTAATGGCAGCGCAGACCAGCAAACCGTACTGCAGTCCTACGTGAATTACCTCGGAGATAAGCGGAATGATATGTGGATCTGGTTAGGCGATAATGCTTATGGTTTCGGACTTGATTCGGAATACAGTATCAAGGTTTTCAATGTATATAAAGAGCAATTCAAGAGCTGGAATTTCTACCCGGCGCCCGGCAATCACGATTATGGATTTGCAGGGTATCAGTCGGCCAATGCACTCACTACGAATTTTCCATACTTTGATATTTTCAGATTACCCGTAAATGGGCAGAGTGGAGGAAAGCCATCCGGAACCGAGAAATACTACTCCTACGACTGGAGTAATATTCATTTTATCGCACTTGACAGTTATGGTGCTTATAACGATCCTGACAGTCCGATGTACAAATGGCTGGAAGAAGATCTGAAACACAATGGTCAGCGTTGGACGATTGCGTACTGGCATCATCCACCGTATAGTTTGGGAAGTCATAACTCAAACACGGAAATAGAAATGGTCAACATCCGGAATAACATCGTTCCTTTATTGGAGAAATATGGTGTTGATATGGTTCTTACCGGTCACAGTCATACCTATGAGCGTAGTTATTTTATACGTGGTCATTATGGTACCGACGATACTTTCGACTCCACCATGCTTGTGCAACCCGGTGATGGTAGTCTCGTGCCTTATAATAAAGACAGTTTACATAAAGGAGCGGTGTATGTAGTTTGCGGAGTTGGCGGCCAACGCAGTGGAAACAGCTTCAGCGGATTTCCACACAATGCCATGGCTGTTTCCTATACCTCCGTAAATGGATCTTCGGTATTGGAGATCGATCATGATACGCTTGCTTACAAATTTCTGCGTTCAGATGGTGTAGTAGCAGATTCATTTCGCATCGTAAAATCATGGAATCATGAACCAGAAGAGTTCATGGATACCTCTGTAAAGCCTGATATTTATCCTAATCCTACCAATGGGATAGTCAGCATCCGGTATCAGTCGCCTGAGTCAGCCGCGATGTATATCTACCGACCTGATGGATCCTTGTTATTGAGCGACCGGATTTATACCGATAAAACCATCGATCTAAGTGGAAACGGATCAGGAGTATTTATGGTGGTCATTGAAAACAACAAAGAAGAAAAGAGATACAAGGTAGTGGTGCAGTCCCCGGAAAAATAAGTTCCTTTCCAAAACGTCACCACCATACCTACTGTAAAAAACGCTGATGATTACGATAATCGCCGGAACCAACCGGGAAAACAGTATTACTGACAGATTTACACGCGTATATAAACGAATGCTGGAAGAAGCAGGAGAAGAAGTGAAATATTTATCGCTTATCCATCTCCCTGCAGAAACGTTGCTGACGGACGTTTATGATCACAAGAAAAAGCCGGCAATCATACAGCAATTGCAGGACGAATACTTTACAAATTCCGGGAAATTCGTTTTTATTTTTCCTGAATACAATGGCAGTGTGCCAGGCGTCCTGAAGCTATTGATTGATAATCTGGACCCGCGCGTGGCTTTTCAACATAAAAAGGCCTCATTGATCGGGATTTCAACCGGAAGGGCGGGGAATCTTAGGGGACTCGATCATATGGCCTCCATACTTCATCATATGAAAGTAACGGTGTTGCCCAATTTATTACCCATCAGCAGAGTACATTTAGAGCTGGATGAAAATAATCAGCTGAATGAGTCCACCCTGAAAGTGGTAAAAGAGCATCTTTCAGCAACGATTGCTTTATAGATAGGATGCTATCGTAGAAGAACATGCGGTTCAGTTATTTTCCGACACCACCATTATTAGTGAGATAAACCAACCTGACATTAAAATTGCTTTCTGCAACCAAAACAGGTCAATTCGAAAAAGCGGATGATTTTGACCGGAACTACCGGTAGGCTCAACTGGTAATTCAAATAATTGTTATTCAGCAACTTAAATTTCGAATCTGCCTGAAGCCGATCCATTTCATCCCATCGGGTAACGAACGACAGATGATTAGTACCGATCAGGTTTTAAAACGTTATCAACAAAACAGGAGCTAAACCTGGAATCAAAAATGAGGTGAATCGAAGCTTGATTCTGTATATTGTTGATTTAAAGCATATTATAATGCCTCGTGACTACCAGTTTGAGGGAAAGGAACAAGACAGCCGGATAATGATATAAATCCTTCTCATTTTTCCTTTTAAAAATAATTTGTTTCCTTTGTCGATCATTGAAAACTGTTTAACGTACGTGCCCATATGATCAAGAAAACCTTAAGTCTGCTGCTGATTCTCGCACTCTCCGTGGTCAGTGGATTTGCTCAGGAGAAAACCACCAAAGCGCCTAAGAGCAAAACCCAAAAAGCAGATAAGTTTTTCAAAATTGGTGAGTTCTACACCGCTTCTACTTATTACAAGAAGTCGTATACCAAGTTCAAGAAAAACGAAGACAAAAGCCGTGCAGCGTATTATGCCGGAGAATGCGCCCGCGCCATGGGTAACAGCGTAGAAGCTGAAGACTGGTATGGCAAGGCGGTGAAAGCCAAATCAAAAGATCCGGTAGCTTACCTTCGGTATGCGGACGCTCTGAAAGCAAACGGTAAATATGCTGAAGCAATTGCTGCATATAACGTTTATAAAGAGAAAAATCCGGGAGATTCAAAAGCCGGTGAATCGGTAAAGAACACTGAACAGGCACAAGCCTGGAAGGACAAGCCAACCCGACACCGCATTGACAATCTCGCTGCTATTAATACAAAATATTACGAGTTCGCAGTGTGTGAAAACCCTGCGGCTAAAAATACGCTGGTGTTTTCTTCTTCACGTGAAGAAGCTACAGGCAGCAAGAATGACGGATGGTACGGTGAGAAGTTCTTCGACTTGTTCCAGACTTCACAGGACAACAACGCCAAGTGGAGCACGCCTACAGTATTCCCTGGACCGGCCAATACACAGTACTCTGACGGTGCTGCCTGTTTTGATGCTTCAGGTAAGGTGATGTATTACACTACCTGTCCGAATTCAAAAGAGAAAAACACCCAATGTAAAATCATGATGACCACCATGGCCGATGGCAAATGGGGTGATCCTGTTGCATTGCCTTTTAACTCTGACACCTATACCTGTGGTCATCCTTGTCTTTCAGCAGATGGTAAGCAACTTTACTTCGCTTCTGACATGCCGGGCGGACTTGGTGGTAAAGACATCTGGGTTTCAACCTTCGATGGTTCATCCTGGGGAGCTCCGGTAAATCTGGGTTCTGGTGTTAACAGTGATGGTGATGAAATGTTCCCGACACTCGGTAAGAATGGTCGTTTATATTATGCATCCAATGGTAAACCCGGCATGGGCGGATTGGATATGATGTGGACAATCAATGAAAACGGAGTATGGGCAGAGGCAACCAACCTCAAATCGCCGATGAACTCTGCCGGTGATGATTTTGGTCTGATCTGGAATTCTGAAACTACAGGATACTTCACGTCTAACCGCGATGGCGGAAAAGGGATGGATGATATTTACACATTCCTTGTACCTCCGGTTAAGCTTGCTGTGGGTGGCCGGGTGTATGATACTGATACCAAGGAAAGCCTGCAAGGAGCAACTGTGGAGTTGTTTGGTTCAGATGGAACATCCCTCAGCGTACAAACCGGCCCTGATGGAATGTATCGTTATGAATTGAAGCCTAATGTAAAATATAAGCTTTCAGCTTCTTTCACCGGATACCTCACCAAGTTCCATGAACTTTCAACAGTAGGTCTGGAAGAAGATCAGGATTTCCTGAAAGACTTCGATTTCCCGCTCAAGTCTACTGCCAAGCCGATCACAGTTCCTGAAATTTTCTACGATCTTGACAAAGCGACGCTGCGTCCGGAATCTAAGAAGGCATTGGATGGTCTGATCACTGTATTGAACGAAAACCCAACCATTACCATCAAGCTGACATCTCACACTGACTACCGTGCGGATGACAACTACAACATGAAGCTTTCAGAGCGTCGTGCGAAGAGTGTAATGGATTATCTGATTAGTCATGGTATTCCTGCTGACCGTTTGACCTTTGAAGGAAAAGGTGAGACCACACCGAAATCAGTGGAGAACAACGAAGAATACCTGCCCTTCAAATCTGGCGATGTACTCACCAAGGAGTTCATCGACAAGCTGGAAACGAAGGAGCTGAGAGAGAAAGCACATCAGTACAACCGTCGTACCGAGTTTGAAGTGACCGGTACTACCTATGTTCCGAAAAACTAAAAACACCATAATGTCACGACAGGGCGGCCCACAAGGCCGCCCTTCGTGTATCTTTGCAATGCAATGAATACTTCTGATCGTTACCAGCAACGCGGCGTGTCGGCCACCAAGGACGAAGTGCATGCTGCCATTAAATCTGTAGATAAAGGTCTTTTTCCAAAGGCATTCTGCAAGATTGTTCCGGATTATCTGGCCGGTGACGACGAGTGGTGCTGCATCATGCATGCAGATGGTGCCGGAACAAAAAGTAGTCTGGCTTATGCCTACTGGCGCGAAACCGGCAATCTCGATGTGTGGAAAGGCATCGCACAGGATGCATTGGTGATGAATCTCGATGACCTGCTTTGTGTGGGCGCAACCGATCGCATTCTCCTTTCCTCAACTATTGGACGGAATAAACGATTGATTCCAGGGGAAGTCATTGCTGCCATCATCAATGGAACAGAAGAGCTGGTGGAGGAGCTTCGTAAGTACGGGATCAATATCTACACTACCGGTGGTGAAACGGCTGATGTCGGGGATCTGGTGCGGACAATCATTGTAGACAGTACTGTGACCTGCCGGATGAAGCGGAGCGATGTAATTGATAACGCGAACATACGCCCGGGCGATGTGATTGTTGGGCTTTGTTCCTATGGCCAGGCCAACTATGAAACTGCCTATAACGGTGGCATGGGCAGCAACGGACTTACCAGCGCACGTCACGATGTTTTCGAAAACATTCTCGCAAAAAAATATCCCGACACGTTTGATCATGGTATTGACAGTTCACTGGTGTATAATGGTCAACTGAAACTAACGGATGCCATAGCCGCAACCGGGCTTGATGCCGGTCGTTTGGTATTGTCTCCTACCAGAACCTATGCTCCGGTAGTCCAGGCGATTTTTAATGAAATGCGCGACAAGATTCATGGTATGGTCCATTGCAGTGGTGGCGGGCAAACCAAAGTGCTGCACTTTGTAGAAAACGTTCATGTGGTCAAGGATCAGCTCTTTGATATCCCTCCGTTATTCAGCATTATCAGGGAGCAGTCGGGCACTGACTGGAAAGAAATGTATCAGGTGTTCAACATGGGACACAGGATGGAAATATATACAGACGCGGCATCTGCGGAAAAAATGATTCAGGTGAGTAAGTCGTTTGGCATTGATGCGAAGCTGATTGGCCGTGTTGAAGCCTCTGACCGTAAAAAACTCACCATTCAGACTGCGCAGGGAACCTTT
The DNA here is from genome assembly GCA_046330075.1 of Bacteroidia bacterium. Classification (GTDB taxonomy): domain Bacteria; phylum Bacteroidota; class Bacteroidia; order AKYH767-A; family OLB10; genus JAJTFW01. Next base: position 165,652 of record JAXLTL010000004.1, read on the forward strand.
GTGTGGTAAGGCTATGGCAACAGATCAACTCATCGAAAAACTGGAAAGCCTCGAGGCGAGGTTCAATGATATCGGCGTACAGTTAGCCGACCCAACGGTCATTGCTGACCAGAAAAAATTTACGCAGCTGAATAAATCGTACCGCGATCTGGAGGAAGTTGTGATGGCCACCCGTGAGTACAGAAAAATTCTGTCCAGCCTTACCGAAGCCCGCTATGTTTTAAACAACGATAAGGATGAAGATTTCCGAAACATGGCAAAATCGGAAATCGAAGACCTCGAACCAAAGCTTGCAAAGCTGGAAGAGCACATTCAGTTTTTATTGATACCGCAAGATCCGGAAGACAGCAAAAATGCTATTCTTGAAATTCGTGCCGGTACCGGAGGCGACGAGGCCAGTTTGTTTGCAGGAGATTTAGCCCGAATGTACCAGCGTTATTGCGAAACACGCGGATGGAAAGTAGAGGTAGTTGATTATAACGAAGGAAACACCGGAGGGTATAAAGAAATCGTGATGGAAGTAAAGGGAGATAAAGCCTACGGAGTGTTGAAATACGAGAGCGGTGTTCATCGGGTACAACGCGTACCGGCAACGGAAACGCAAGGGAGAATTCATACCTCTGCAGCTACAGTAGTGGTGTTGCCTGAAGCGGATGAATTTGATGGAGTTGAAATAAATCCGGCAGATCTCGAATATCAGACCGCCAGGTCGAGTGGTGCGGGAGGACAGAACGTTAACAAAGTTGAGACGAAAGTTCAACTGACCCATAAGCCATCCGGTATCGTGATCACCTGTCAGGTGGCGCGATCCCAACATGCCAACCGGGATATGGCGCTGCAGATGCTTCGCTCAAAACTTTACGAGATTGAATACACCAAGCGCATGGACGAAGTGTCCAAGCGCAGGAAAACACTGGTGAGTACCGGCGACCGGTCAGCGAAAATCCGTACTTATAACTATCCTCAAAGCAGGGTGACAGATCACAGGATTGGATTTACCAGTCATAATCTGGATGCTGTGATGAACGGAGCCATTCAGGACTTCATTGACGCGCTTCAGTTTGCTGAAAATGCAGAGAAAATGAAAGAAGAGAATCTGGCGTAGTGGTGTGAGGTTTAAAGTTTAAGGTTGAGGCGAAGCCGATCCCGCATTGACATTCTGATAATGCGGGACTGAATGATCGAAGAGCCTGCTCCGAGCTTGCCTCGGAGAACCTCAGGATTTAAGAGTTAAAGTTAAAAGTTCAGGGTTTGAGTTTCGCCTGGAGGGCGGGATGAAGATGAAAGCCGGAATAAAACGAAAACAGAGCAATGAATAAAGCAGCACTCACCGCATTGATTCGTAAAAAGAGATCTTACCTCTGTATTGGTCTCGATACAGATATTGCAAAGATCCCGCAGCATCTTTTAACAGCGGAAGATCCTGTTTTTGAGTTTAACAAAGCGATTATTGAAGCCACATCGGATCTCTGTGTTGCCTACAAACCCAATCTGGCATTTTATGAAAGCCTGGGGTCGGAAGGTTGGAGGAGTCTGGAGAAGACAATGGAGATTATTCCGGAGCACTGTTTTACCATCGCTGATGCAAAGCGTGGTGATATCGGTAATACGTCAACGTTATATGCCAGAGCTTTTTTTCAGCAGATGAATTTTGATTCCGTAACAGTTGCACCATATATGGGAGAAGATTCAGTAAAGCCGTTCCTGGAGTTCGAAGGGAAATGGGTGATTCTGCTTGCCCTTACTTCCAATCCGGGAGCGATGGATTTCCAGCTCAACCAGCAGGAGATGGGCGGTTTGCTGTTCGAGGAGGTGATGCGAAAAGCTATGCAATGGGGAAGCCCTGATCAGCTTATGTTTGTTTGTGGTGCCACGCGTGCAGATCAGTTCGAGCAGTTGCGTGACATTGCTCCTGACTATTTCTTTCTGGTACCCGGTGTGGGTGCACAAGGTGGTGACCTCGAAGCGATCTCACGTAAAGGGATGAACAGCGATGTTGGCTTACTGGTAAACTCTTCCCGTCAGATTATTTACGCAGGTGCAGGAGAGGATTTTGCCAGGAAGGCACGCGAAGAAGCCCTGAAGGTGCAGCAGGTTATGGAGCAGCTGTTGAAGGGACACTAAAGTACTCTGATCGCCGTTCCCGGTTACTTGCAATTGAAGTTAAACGGATACAAGCGTTTATCATACGACTGTTTGACTTGAGTTCTGCTTCTTTTGCCGGATGAAAACAAACCGAATCCGTCATTTTATCCTATCCTGTTTTACATACACAAGGGCTGAGAAGCATGCTGCTTTATTCCTGACCGGATTACTGCTCCTTCTTCAATCCGCACTTTGGATTCGTTACTGGTTGAGTCCTCCGGTGTTGACTACATCTTTGCCGCCTCCATTTGAATCGCCGGGTCAGCAGAAGGTCGCCCAAGTGCATTCATCGCAAAAATCTCAATCTGTAAAGGAGGTGGAGGCGTTCTTTCCCTTTGATCCTGATACCGCAGGGGAAGCGACGCTGGTGCTGATGGGCTTGTCGCCAAAGCAAGCAGCCTCCATGATTCGTTTTCGCGAAAAGGCCGGAGGATTTCATTCTCAGGACGACCTTGCTGCGGTGCGCGTCTTGCGACCTGAATTACTTGAAAAATGGAAACCCTGGTTGCGGTTCAGCGAGACACCTCACCCAAAAACGACGGTAGATGCACCTGCCTTTAAACAATCTGTAGAAAAAGCAAGGAAAATTATGTTGGTTGAAATCAACCGTGCAGATACCAGTCAATTGATGGATCTGCCGTTCATTGGTGCAGGTCGTGCCCGAGCCATCGTGAATTACCGGAACAAGTTGGGAGGTTATGTCAGGAAAGAGCAGTTGTTGGAGATCAAAATAATTCCTGACTCCGTTTATGAGATTATTGCCCCACGGGTATCCTGTGATGGTCTGGTTTTCAGGCAGCTGGATATTAATCATGCTCCTGTTGATAGTTTACGGCATCCGTATCTTCCAAAACCAATGGCACGTATAATTGTTAGTTATCGTGAGCAACATGGGGCCTATAAAAGTCAGACTGATCTTGAAAAATTACCCTTGGGAGAAGCCGAAATACTCACTAAACTTGCACCTTATTTAAAATTTAATCCCTGAATCAATATGGACTTCCGTCCCACCGAAAACCAACAACTCATTGCACAAACTGTACGCGACTTTGCTGACAAGCATATTCGTCCGGGAATGATGGAATGGGATGAGACTCAACGATTTCCGATTGAGGTTTTTAAAAAACTCGGAGAGCTTGGGTTGATGGGCGTGCTGGTTCCGGAAAAATACCACGGTGCCGGTTTGAGTTATTTTGAATATGTTACTGCTATTCAGGAGCTGGCTAAAGTTTGCGGATCTGTAGGACTGTCAATGGCAGCTCATAATTCACTTTGCACCGGTCATATCATGACCTTCGGAAATGAAGAGCAGAAGGAAAAATATCTCCCGAAACTTGCTACCGGTGAATGGATTGGTGCCTGGGGATTAACAGAGGCGAATACCGGATCTGATTCGATGCGCATGCAGGTTGTAGCGAAGCAGGATGGAGATCATTGGATCCTGAATGGTGCGAAGAACTGGATTACCCATGGAATTACCGGAAACGTAGCAGTAGTATTGGCACGTACCGGTGAATTACTTGATTCAAAAGGCATCACAGCATTTGTTGTAGAGCGGGGAACACCGGGATTCAAAGCCGGTAAGAAAGAAAACAAACTTGGGATGCGTGCTTCCGAAACTGCGGAGATGATTTTCGAAGATTGCAGAGTACATAAAAGTCAGATCCTTGGTAATGTTGGCGATGGATTTAAGCAAGCCATGAAAGTGCTGGATGGCGGACGAATTTCCATCGCGGCCTTGTCACTTGGAATCGCAAAAGGTGCCTTGGAAGCATCTATCAAATACTCGAAAGAACGTCAGCAGTTTGGTCAGCCCATTTCAAATTTTCAGGCTATTTCCTTCAAACTGGCAGATATGGCAACTCAAATTGAAGCAGCTGAATTGTTAACGCTGCAGGCTGCAGATCTCAAAAACAAGGGCCTGCCAATGACGAAGGAAAGTGCTTTTGCGAAATATTACGCCTCGGAAGTTGCAGTTCGGGTTTCTACAGAAGCAGTTCAGATTTTTGGCGGATATGGATATACAAAGGATTTTCCGGTGGAGAAGTTCTACCGCGACTCCAAACTTTGTACGATAGGGGAAGGAACCAGTGAAATTCAGAAGCTGGTAATTGCACGTAATATCCTCAAAGCTTAGTAGTTAGCATCCGTTTTTAGGGAGTGCAGTCCAGTCCGTTTAAGACGGAAGGGGTGTCTCGTGCTTTAAAAAAACCAAATTATAAGGTGGCTGGTTTTATTTACCATCACTGCAAACAATTGTTTTAGAGCTAAATGTGTGTTTTTTTGATGGTTTTTCAGAGGAGATTTACCCGTTAAAAAGAAAAAGTCTAACTATCTTTACTCCCTACAAAAACCAAATTACCAAGAACCATGAAAAAACTATTACTAGGCATTTGCGTTCTTGCTTCAGCACAGTTGAGCATTGCTCAGGATTTAATCCATGTTGTAAAGCATAATGCAAAGTCGCACAACCTTAACGTTTCGACTGCACGCGGAATTCGCCCTGTTCCATCAGTAGCAAGTTTCTGGAGTGATGATTTCTCCAATGCAGCAAACTGGACCATCTCTAACCAATCCGGCAACTCAGATAACTGGGTGATCGGTACTTCTGTTCCAAGTGGGTCATTTGCCATTCCGGCGATCACTTCTACTTCAGCAGCTAACGGTTATGCACTGTTCGACTCTGATCTGTTATGTTCAGGTGATCAGATTGCTGACGTGACTACTGCGAATTCTATCAACTGTAGTTCTGAATCAACAGTAACCCTGTCATTCGAGCAATACTATCGTCGTTTTGATGACAGTACGTTTGTATTTGTCAGCGTTGACAACGTAAACTGGACTAAATTCCCGGTAAACGAAGCGTATGCAAACAACCAAAGTTCTGCTACCAATCCTGAAGTAGTAACTGTTGACATCTCTTCAGTAGCTGCTAACCAGGCTACTGTATGGATTCGTTTTGAGTTCTGGAGTCCTTCAACTTATACTACCGGTCCCGGTGGAGCTCCCGGCTGCGCATATGCATGGATGATTGATGATGTTGCTCTTAATGGAGGAACAGTATCAGGAACTTTCGATGATTGTGCCAATGCTGAAGACATCAACAGTGCATTCGGTGGTGCTGTGGGTGTTGTAAACTCTGTTGGTCCATACGATAACTCTACAGCTACTGTTGGAGTAAACGATCCTGCAATTGGCTGGGAATGTTTCGGTGAGCCGGATGGAAGCGGATCTGCTCCTGAGTTGAACAATAACGTGTGGTTCACTTTCACAGGTGACGGCAACAACTACTTTGTAGAAAGTACTGATTGCGGTGGTACACTGGGCGCGAACTATATTGATGATGGCGACACTCAGTTTGCTCTTTTCACCGGAACTTCCTGCACCGGTCTCACACCAATCAAGTGCAATGAAGATGGTCCTTCTGCTACGGCTACCCTGTATCCTGCAGGATTCAGCTTCGGTACTACAGCTGGTCAGACTTACTATCTGATGGTTGACGGTTTCAGCTTCAATGGTGCAGTTTCAAGTGGTCAGTTCTGTCTGGCTGTTTCACGTGTTGCTTCTGTAGCATGTGCTGATCCTTCTGTAACGGTTGGATCTGCTGTTGCAAATGACACAACTATCTGCTGGGGCGATACACTCCGTATCAACGTAACTGGTGCTGCTGCTCCAAACGTTGGTTCATTCTACGGTATCGGAATGATCATCTCTAATGCGCCGATCACAGGTAGCACTGACCCGCTCAATGATCCTGCTCTTATCGCAACTTATGGATTCGTTGATCCGGTTCCTGCAACCTATACACGTACTCTTATCAATGACGGAACACTCATCGACGGTACTAACCTGCCATTTGGTGTGTATTACTGGACTCCGGTAGTATTCGGTAATGCTACTCCAAATCCGAATTCTGCAAATCCTTCACCTGTATTCCTGTCAGACCTCATTCTGGATCCAGCTTGTACCAATACAGGAACCAGCATCGCAGTTACTGTATATGCTAACGGCGACCCTGCTTGTAACCCGATTGGTGTAAATGAGGTTAATGCTACAGGTTTCGGAATCGTGAAACTGTATCCTGTTCCTGCTGCCAGCAGACTGAACCTCGACTACAATTCAAATGTTAAAGGTGATGTTGTTATCAGCGTGAAAGATCAGCTCGGACGTGTGATTACTTCGGAGAACAAAGCAGTGAACAACGGTGTGAATACACTTTCTGTTGACCTCGCTTCTATTGCTTCCGGTATTTACTTTGTAACGATCGATAACGGCGTTGAGTCATTCAATGCACGTTTCACCAAGAACTAATCAGTTCATACAATTGATGGGAGGGGAAGATGCAAATCTTCCCCTTTCTTTTTATAATGTTTCCGTAGGGAGACTTGCAGGGATTCACCGGCAATGGAGTTTATACGCTGATCAGCTTGTTTATTGGTGTGCGTGAGGTGAAAATTATCGTTCATCCGGTGAGGAGGTGATGTCAGGAAAAAACGCAGAAGGTGTTTGACAAGACAACAAAAAAGGCCGTTCATAGACGGCCTTTTTTACTTCGTATACTGCTGACTTCAGAATGAGTATGTAAAACCGGCAAGTCCGAGGAACCGATAGCTGGGATATTCGTACCAGCGGTAGTACTGGGCGAAAGCCACATTGTTTAGCTGCACCCACACCGAAAGTACTTTGCTGTAACGATAATCAATGCCGAGGCTGAAGTCGAGCCAGCCTTTCAGATTGATTTTAGAGGAACTTACAGTCGAGTCGGTTGCAGTATACTGGATGCCTGTCATGTCACTGTTGTAGGTCACGTCAGCTTTCAGATAGATTTTGTCACTGATATTATAATGTCCGTTCAGACCGAAGCGGAACGCCGGTTTGTAAATCGCTTCGCTCAGGTGATCGGTGTCATATTTATTATACTCTGCACTGACTGCCGCACTCACTTTTTCAGCTTGTTTATATTCCAGAGCACCTTTGATGCGCAGCAGATTAACATTGTCATAATAGGTAGTATAAGTCACCGGGAACAGACTATCATAGTAGTTGATGAAAAAGGGCATATTGCGGTAACGTCCATAAGAAACTTCACCGATGAACATGAGGTCATGTTCCAGTTTAACAGACAAACCTCCCATCACCGTTAATTTCCGGTTGGTATTGGTCAATGCGATGGTTTTGTCGAGAAACGGATTTTCACGACTAAGTGCGCGGAGGTCGTTACGTTCCAGATCACCACTTGCTTCCGCGAAAATCTTAAAGGCATCGTTGATTACCTGATATTCCGCACGTGCGACAGGGTAAATGCGCATGGCTCCTGAACCATTGTTTACCTCGTAGGCAAGGTTGCCTCCGGCGGTGAGTAAAATCTGATCTTTCGAAAAAGTAAACGTAGGTTTGAGGCGGAAGATGCTTCTGTTGTATTCGAATAAATCTTCACTGATCTTACCTCCTTCAAAAGAGGCCGTCATGGAGAAAACGGCATTGTTCATGAGCTTGGATCCTCTGGCTTCCAGGCGCACATTGTTTTCATTGTTTTTTCGGTTATCGCGGAAGTTATAAAAGTCAAGGCCTGCACTGTAGGTCCATTCATCCTTGCTTTTATTGATAGATGCCAGAGATACATTCCCGTTAATATCATCCATCGCTCTGCGTGTTTCGGATTTGGAGTAGAGGTCGGGCGGCGACTTATAGCCGTAATAATGGACAAGATCTCTGCGATAACCCAATGCAGCACCTAATGAGAATTTTTCGAAGTAACGCGTTCCGAATACATTCAGTTTATTTAAGCTGCTGGCCGGTTGACCATAGTCTTTTATTTTTCCGGAAGCGGAGAGATGATTAAAACGAACACCTGCATCAAAATTCTTTGAGCGCAATGCATTATAGGAGATATCAAGCAATGGCATATTCTCAAGGCCATAACCTGCTTTAATCCAGCCATGGTAGAGTTTCTTAATCACATCGTCCTTGATCCTGACCGGTTTAATCGGTCTTGTATTGAAAGCCGCATTCATCGGCTTTGGGTCTGCTTTATACGTAAGGGCTGCCGGAGACCTGAATGAGCTGGTATCCTGATCAGGAGAGATGTTGATCTTGAAAGCGTCATTCAGCACAGGCTGATAATCCTTCACGATGTTGATGTCTTCGTTTCCAACGTTACCTTCCTTTCCTCCGGTTTGTGCATGTGCAAAAAGAGAACAGCCGAGCAATAATACGATGGGTGATATTTTCATGATATGAGTTCGCATCTGTAGATTAGTTCTTTTGTTCTTTATTCAGATCGGTTTCGGGTACCGGTTGTTCTTCCGGCTGTTTGTTGTCGTTCATTTCGATCAGCAACAGATCGTCGAGTTTTTCCTTGGCTATGGCTTTGATGTCTTCGGGATCGGAAGGATCTTTTTCATAGTTGTCGAGGATACTCTGCAATGTGGCTTTTGCCTGGAAGTTATCTTTCAGTTCCACGAAGTTGTCAGCAAGCAGAATAAAACTTTTGGCAATCCAATAATCGTAGGAAGGCACCTGATTGGCTACATCGTAACATTTGTTTTGTGATGCCTTGAAATTGCCCATTTTGAAATCGATGAGCGCCAGCATATACTTGGCTTCGGCTCCTGTCTGGCTGGATTGTTTCGAGATGATGGTGTACTCTTTTTTCGCTGCTGCCAGATCATTCAATTCCATGGCGGAACGTCCCCAAACAAGATGTGCTTCATTCATGGTTTCATTGGATACTTTTTCGCCGTTAATGAGTTTTTGTGCATATACGATAGCCTGATCGTAATTTTTGTTGAAGTAAAAAGACCGCATCAAACCGGTTTGGGCAGCCAGAATATTATCACGCATGTCAGCATTCTGTTCCAGTTTGGTGAATTGCTCAATCGCCTTTGTGTAATTTTTATTGCCGTAGTTAATGGAAGCGGCTTTAGCGAGTGATTTTTCGGAAAAGATGTTCGCCTGCTCAGCAATGATGGATTCATAACCGGTAAGGGCGTCCTGATAATTTTTATTTCGGTAATCGCACTCGGCTTTATAAAATGTAGCATTGAGGCGATATGCACCATTGGGGAATTGTTGAAGGTACTTGTTGAAGTCACGGGATGCTTCGTCGAAGCTTGATTTCAGATAACGCTGTTCAGCAGCTTCGTACGTAATGGAATCCTGTGCTCCGCTGCTGACGCTGGCATTCGGAATGTTTTTAACGTAGGAGAAGTACTCGTCAGGTTTCCCGTCACTGACATAGATATTCTTCACGCTGTTCAATGCTTCGGTGGCTTCAGGCGTGCCGGGATAATTGGAAATTACTTTCTTGAATTGTTCAAGGGCTTCGTTATCCTGCTTGTTATTATAGTAAGTAAGTGCGATGTTCAGCTGTGCTTTCCGCGCATACTGGCTGTTGGGGAATTCGCGGAGCAGGGTGGAGAAGTTGTCACGGGCTTTGGTAACGTCTCCTGCAGTCATGAAAGATCTTCCCCGCTCGAAGAGTGCATCGGCGCGGTAACGTGATTTGGGATAGGAACTAAGAAGACTGGTAAGGGTAGAGGATTTTGCTTCGGATTGACCCTGTAGTCCAAGAATCACTCCTTTTTGAAAGAGCGCATAATCGGCAGATGCGGCTTTGTTGGAGATCGCTTGCGAGTAATACTGCAAAGCATTGTCGAAGTCGCGGTTTGCATAGAAGCAATCACCCGTACGGACAAGGGCATCGTTGTAGATGTCATTTTCCTCCGGCGATTTCTTTGCCAGGTATTTTCTGAACCAAGACTGTGATTCATTGTAGTTGGCCAGTTTGAAATAGCAATAACCGATATTGTAATTGGCAATATTATACATCGGAGTATTGACCGAACCGGGGTTAAAAACGAAGGTGCGGTACTGTTTGATGGCCGGATCGTATTTCGCCTGCTTGAACAGGATTTCGGCCTTCCAGTAGATCGCCTTCGCTTTCACATCGGGATCTACATCATTGAGGATGGCTTTTTCAAACATGGAGATGGCCTTGTCATTTTCTCCATCGTTCATGAGTTCTGTCCCGCGGAAGTATGCTACTTTCTGATAAGCCCCTTTGGTACGTGTGCTCTGAGTTTTTACTTTGTCAAGCGCAGCGAGTGCATCCTTGTAGTTTCTGGTACTGAGATAAAGCTCGGCCAGTAACTCATTCGCTTCATCTGCATAGCTGGAGTTCGGATACTTGTCGAGGAAATTTCTGAAAGCGTTGAGTCCGCCCGGAAGCTTTAGTTCGTACGATAGCTTTGCATAGTTAAACAGCGAAAGTTCTGTAATAGACGGATTGTACGAGGATTTGGATGCAAATTCAAAAGCGTTGCGCGCCGATGTTTTGTTTTTCTCTTTGAGGTAACAGGCGCCGAGGTGATACCATGCATTCTGGTCGATTGAATCCTGCGGGCCGATTACCTTTTCAAACTGTGTGATTGCATTTCCATAATTACCGCCTTTGAATTCACACATGCCAATGGTATAGCGGTCATCACGGCTCAGCACCGGAGTAGCCTGACTGTATCCGTCGAAGTATACCAGCGCATTTTTGTAATCACCCTTGCGGTAGTAGCTCTCTGCCACAATCCGCATGATCTCTGCATTGTTTTGAGGGCTTTTGTTCTTCAGAACGGGCACCGCATAATCGATCGCTTCCTGATACTTGGCCTGATCGAAATACATTTGGGTAATGTAATAAGGGACGAGCGGACCAAAGGTGGCTGATGAATCCAGTTTACTGAAATATTCGAGTGCTGTTTTATAATTGTTATTCGAATAGGCGATGTGGCCGTAATAGTATTGAGCGGCTGTCTGGTATTTCGATTTTACGTTCAGAATTTCGTGAAAATTTCTGGCGGCTTTATCATTATCGCCTTTGTTGAAATAGCAATACCCGGTTTTGAAGTAATACTCCGGTACTTCATCACCCGACAGATAATACACATCTGCTTTCTCAAAGGCAGGCAATGCCTGATTATATTTCTTGGTTCTGTAATAATGACGGCCCAGATAGAACCACGCCAGCGGGGCTTTTGTACTTTCAGCGTGGTTCGCGGTGAACTGCATTAGGCGTTCTTCTGCATCGGGATTCCAGAGTTCGTAAGAACAGGCTGCAGCGTAAAATTCCGCATTGATCCGGTTATTCGCCGTCCCTTTTCCTCCCTTCAGGTAAGCGTCAAACTGTTCGCGGGCAGCGCTGTACTTCTCTTTAATGAAGAGTTCCCAGGCTTCTTTATAAGGACGATCGGCATCCGTAAAAAACTCCGTTAATTGGCCGAAGCTGCTGTTTGCGATTAATAAGCAGCAGATTATCAGTAGTTTACGCATTTATTATTTTGGTATTTTCAGTGCGGGTATTCTTTCAAAAGTACACCTATGAAACGCCGATCGTTCTTTTAATCGTATCTCAATGGGTGGAATTATTAACAGGCGAATATGAATTAGGACGATGTAAGAATTCAGCCGCTAAGAGTGAAAAAAAGACAAGTTGAAGCATAAATTGGAGTCCTGATGTCTTAAGCGTGTTGACCGGTTCATGTTCCGTTCATGAAAAAAAACAGAAAACGGCGTTAAACCATCGGCCGGGCATCCTGTCCTAACCATACTTCCGGAAAATAAATTCACGATAAACAAAATAAACCTGATATGAAAATTCAATTTAAAGTAATGATGTTATCGGCAGGACTGCTGTCGCTGGTATTTGTTTCCTGCAGAAAGGACAAGGAGGAAGAACTGGATAATGACACGACCAGTTCTGTGGAATATGCCATTGCAGATAATGCATTTAATGATGTGGCAAGTATAGCGGATGAAGCGTATGATGGTTCTCTTGATACGTATCGTACCACATCTTCTAACAGAGTTATGTCGACCTGTGCAACGATTTCTTTTGATACGACCACCAGTCCCAAGTCATTAACGATTGATTTCGGATCAACAGATTGTCTTTGCGGGGATAGTAATTACCGCCGTGGTAAAATTATCGTTACCTGGACCGGTCCTTACCGTGATTCAGGCTCTGTTCGCGTCATTACCTTCGACAATTATTACGTGAACTATAACAAGATTCAGGGAACGAAAACAATAACCAATAACGGAACTAACGTTAGCGGACATCCGACGTATAGTGTGGTAGTAAATGGCTCCATTGTATGGGATTCATCCTATTTTGGCGGAGGCGGAACAAGCACTTACACATCTACACGCACCCGTGAATGGATTTCGGGTTATAATACTGTTAACTGGCTGGATGATGTTTATCTGATCAGCGGTACAGCAAATGGTACAACGCGATTGGGTAACTCCTACACCATGTCAACATCTGAAGCATTGAAAAAGGAAATCGGGTTCAGGCATTTTACTGACGGGGTGCTGAATTTCACGCCAGCCGGCAAATATACACGCATCATTGATTATGGATATGTTAATGGTGGACGTGACAATTTTGCACAGGTGACCATAAACGGATACACTTTCGCGATACAACTTCGATAGTAATGAGTTAAAGTATAGGGTTAGGTGGCCACCGGAAACGGTGGCCTTTTTTATTTAGCGGATCAGTGTAATTCGACCTCGGATATTGTGGTTTTTCCGGTAGAAGTCCTTCAGTTCTGCCTCGTATACATATACATCGTGCGGACATTCTTCACCGGTATTCAGGTATGTCCCGTTCCAGGATTCAAGTACGGAGTCAGAATGGTAAACAACTTGTCCGCGGCGGTTGTAAATTTTGATGTCGAAATGTTCAATGCCCTCTGTATACACTTCCAGCCGTTCGTTGATCTGATCCCGGTTGGGGGTAAAGGCGCTGGGTATGTAGAAGGAATAGTTGGGAACCACCTGTACGGTAATGCTGGATGTATCCGCACACCCGCCCGGATTAGTGGTGTACAACGTAACCACATAAGTGCCGGTGTCCTGATATGTATGGGTGGCAGAAGTTGTAGTGTCACCCGTGCCATCCCCGAAATCAAAATAGCAGGTAGCATTGGCATAAACCGATTCAAAAGTGAATGTGGGGTTGATGTTGCTTGCAATAAGCGGGCTGGCTGTGAACAAAGCCTCAGGAATCGGATAGACGTCAATTTGTCCTGCGAGTGTATCAGTGGTAGAGCAGGTGTCCGCACTGGTGATGGTTAACATCGGAATATAGGTGCCCTGGAAATTGTAGGTGTGAGAAGGGTTGTTCAGGAAGGAAACACTGCCATCGTCGAAATTCCATTCGTAAGTTGCTCCGCCCAGTGCAGGCGACTGATCCGTAAATTGTACGGTAAGCGGTTCGCAGCCTTCGGTAATGTTCACGGAAAAATCAACCACTGGATTTTCCTTCACGAATACGGATGACGAATACTGTGATGGCGGACAGCCCGGTGTAGTGGTCTCGAGAGTAACGTTCTGTGTGCCTGTTGTAGAGAAAGAATAGTTCTGCACTGTGCCGGAAAAAACAGTGTCAGTGTTGTTAAAGATCCAGGTCTGCGTAGCTCCCGGAACAACTCCGTATAAGGGTGCAAAATCGAAACTGTTTCCCTGTTCACATTGCGGGTTGGGTGGGTTAAAGATTGCCTGCTGAACTGCTTTGATGCGAAGGCGCATCGTGTCTTTATCACTACAGAAACCTTGTGTAGCTGTTACAATGAACTGAACAGTTGAATCACTGACACCATACACAGGAACCAGCGCATTGGGGTTGGATGATGTCGGAATATTAACGAATTGCTGTGGTGTCCAGCTATACGTATAACCACTCACCGGAGTAGCACCGATTACAACGGGTTGAGCGGAGCAGATGGTGTCATCTACACCGGCATCTGCAACAGGTTGCAGTCCTACTTCAACGGTATCACGAATGGTGTCTGAGTTACAGAATTGATCATTTCCTACTAAATATATTTCATAGGTGCCGGGTGCGTTCCATGCTAACCAAAATGGCCCGGCTACACCGGTGCTGCCACTGTTTAAGATATTGGCGAAGCTGAATTCAAACGTGAAATTATTTCCAGATGCCGGCATTGCTCCGGTATACGTAAACAATACGCTGTCATCTCCGCAAAGCTGATGATCGTTCAGCGTAAAGTCAACCTGAGGTTTAGTCCGCACCGTTAATGGTGTTGAGTCGCGCGGAGAAGTACAGCCTTCTAAACTTGTGGCTTCTACCGTTACAAAGGTGTTCCCGGCGGTATTCCACTGGAGTGTTGCGGAAGTGCCGTTCCCCGGACTACCACCTAACAGGGTCGCATTACCGAAGTTCCAGGTATAAGTGGCGCCGGCAGGAGCTCCGGAAGAAAGCGGATTCAGGTTGATGATTTCTCCCTGGCAAATCTGAGTCGGGGGATTGAAAGTAACCGTTGGAGTATTGAAAATACGGATAGAGTCCGTGTAGGTAAATCCAAGGCAACCGGCTTCTTCGATAGTAAGATTCAGGTAATACGTTCCTGCTGTAGCCCAGCTGGCATCGAACTGCTGATTGGAGGCATTGGTGATAGTTCCACCTCCATAGGTCCAGGCATAGGTTGCAGATGCTGATGCGCCACCGGTGTAAACGATGGTCTCCTTAACTCCGGTACACCCGGAATCAGCAAGCGAAAATGTTGCATCCGGAATATCGAGTACTACAATCGTATCTTTTGCTGTATCTGACACGCAACCATTGATGGTAACAATTAATCCCACAGGAAAACTTCCTGACTGTGTGTATAAGCTTGTTGCCTGGCCGAAGCCGGTGACAAATGAACTGTTGCTGTTGGGAAACCACCAGTTGTAGAAATTGGATGGGTCTGTAACGGAAGAAGTAAGGTCAACGGATGCAGGGTTGCTACCATCGAAGCAAAGGGTGTCATCGCTTGTTGTAAAGGTGATGACCGGACGCGCCTTGACGACAATCTGTTTTGAATAGGAATGTGAACAGCCGGAAGGATCGTTCAGGGTAAGTGTTACAAGATACGTCCCCGGGCCATAATAGTGTGAAGGCAGATTGAAACTGGCTCCACTGCCAGATACAGGGACTGAGCCATCGCCGTAATCAAAGTTGTAGAGTGTGCTGGGGTTGTAAATGCTGTTATCGCTGAAGTCTGCAGTTAATGAACCGCAGGCCAGCACCGAATCGACATCAAACTCTGCAGTTGGCAACATCTTCACCCCATATCCCCAGGTAAAATCAAATCCTGAACCATTCTGCGAAGTGTCATCGATCATCAATGCATACGTATTGCCGTAGCTGATAATCACAGGCGGGCAATACGGACTCGAGGTGCAATTACTGACGGATGAGGACATGCCGAAGGGAAGAAAAGGGTCGTACACGGAATTGCATGCCATCTCTGTACCCGGACAACCGGAAGTGATATCGTATAATGCCCAGCGAAACCCGCCAACATTGGTGGGGAAGCCAGTAAATTCCAGTGGTCCGGTATAGCCGGATGTGAATTTATACCAGAAGGGCCTAACGGGAGGAGAGTTAAAGCAGGACGGAGTAGGCGAGGACCCGGGCTGGTTGCTTCCGGGACTCGAGAAATCATAGGTATTACAGAGCCGAGTAGCTGAATTGCACGCCAGTCCGGGAGAAATAAATCCGTTCGTGCTGGAAATGCAGACCAGGAATTCTCCATCAGTCTCAAGAGCGGTCACATAAAACCATACCTGTGTACCTGCGCTGCTGGTAAAAGCCACCGTGGCAGGATCAGACGTTAATGGAGCTGTATTGCAGACATTGGTGCCACCGCCGGCACAATTTCCGTTGGTCACGGTAACTGACACTTTTCCGGCCGGGTTTATACCTATCGGAACGACCGTAATGGTATTTACCGGTCCATTCACAACGTAGGTGTACCATACCTCATGACCGCCTGCCGGCAATGGAGACAGAGCACCCGCATCGCAGGCATTGGAATATCCGTCACCTGTAGCGGTTGTATTACTGTCGTCAACGCAGGCGTTGCCGGTCTGGTCCAGGTAAACAAAGGTGGCTCCTGTACAATCGTCGTTGGCAGGCGTCTGGGACATTGCCTGTCCTGAAAAAATGATCAGGAGCAACAGGGTCCACAGCCTTGGATTTTTCATTTCCGGTTAGATTTTCTGATTGATGTTGTGTGACTTGAGTATAAAGACGATTCGGCGTTAAAGATTCACAGCCGTTGCGCCGGTATCCAATTTCGGATCAATTACTTTTGTCGTGCGAAAATACCCAAATTATGGATAAGATTCAACAGTATATTGAGACCAATAAAGACCGGTTTTTAACCGAGTTAACCGATCTCCTGAAAATACCTTCGGTGAGTGCTGATTCAAAGTACAAGAGTGATGTCAGCCGGGCGGCCGAGTTTGTGAAGCAGTCGCTCGTGGCAGCCGGTGTTGATAAGGCTGAAGTTTGTCCGACAGCCGGACACCCCATCGTTTACGGGGAGAAAATGATTGATCCTAAGCTGCCCACGGTGCTGGTGTATGGTCACTATGACGTCCAGCCACCTGATCCGCTGGATTTATGGGATTCGCCGCCTTTCGAGCCGGTGATCAAGGATGGAAAGATTTACGCCCGTGGTGCCTGCGATGATAAGGGTCAGGTATATATGCATGTAAAGGCGTTCGAGATGATGAACCGCGAAGGATTCCTTCCCTGCAACGTGAAGTTTATGATTGAGGGGGAGGAAGAAGTGGGGTCGGTGCATCTCGGACAGTGGATCCGCGAAAATAAGGAGCGGTTGAAGGGAGATGTGATTCTGATTTCAGATACGTCAATCATTGCCAATGATATTCCGAGTATTGATGTTGGCCTTCGCGGACTCAGTTACGTGGAAGTGGAAGTGACCGGTCCCAACCGTGATTTGCATTCCGGTGTGTACGGTGGTGCGGTGGCGAACCCAATCACCATTCTTTGTGAGATGATTGCGAAGATGAAGGATGAGAACAATCACATCACCATTCCCGGCTTCTATGACGACGTGCTCGAGTTAACGGCAGCAGAACGCGCAGAACTCAATCTCGCGCCATTTAGTCTGGAGGAATACAAAACGGATCTGCAGGTAGGGGATGTACATGGCGAAAAAGGATATACGGTGCTCGAGCAGACCGGTATTCGTCCTACGTTTGAAGTGAACGGCATCTGGGGCGGATACATCGGCGAGGGTGCAAAGACGGTCCTTCCCTCCAAGGCTTTTGCCAAGTTCTCCATGCGCCTCGTGCCTAACCAGCAATCCGAGAAGATTACCAAACTTTTCGCGGATTATTTTACCAGCATCGCACCATCATCGGTGAAAGTAGTGGTGAAACCTCATCACGGCGGAGAGCCGGTGGTAACACCTACCGACTCGGTTGCGTATCTCGCAGCCAGTAAAGCGATGGAAGCGACATTCGGCAAGAAGCCGGTTCCCACCCGCGGCGGAGGCTCCATTCCGATTGTTGCTCTGTTCGAAAAGGAACTCGGACTGAAGAGTGTGCTCATGGGTTTTGGACTCGACAGCGACCTGATTCATAGCCCGAACGAACACTATGGTATATTCAATTTCCTCAAGGGTATTGAAACCATTCCGCACTTCTTTCTGAACTATGCGGAGATGATGAAAAAATAAGTTCATCGGCCAAAACTGATTTCTCAGTCAGCAAAACGGGAGTTCCATCACGGAGCTCCCGTTTTTATTTTGATTTTTAATATCCGTCTGTTACTTTCACACAGAATATGAAGAAATTTCCATCAGAGCTTATGTTCTGGACCGGTGCGCTGGTCTATTTGTTCTGCATCAATCCGGCGGCCGAACACATAAGTCTTTGTGTTTTTCACTGGCTGGGCATCAGCTGGTGTCCGGGTTGTGGTATCGGGCACAGCATCAGTTACGCCCTACATGGTCAATGGTCAGAAGCATGGCAAGCGCATTTCATGGGCATTCCGGCAATTGCTATTATTGGCTTCCGTATTACGCAGTTGCTGCAACAGCTCTTCAGAAACCGATATCTCATCCAACAAAATAACCCAACCAACCAACCCTTATGAACAACAATTTACTCCTCTCCTTACCTGGCATTGAGTCAGAAGAAATGCTCTTCATTCAGGAAGCGATCAAGGACCTCTCTGAAGACCAGCAAAAGAATTTTCTCCTCCTGTATCAGGGACGCAGAAAAGATCCGCAAACCATCATGATTTGTACCCTGCTGGGTCTGGTCATCGTCGCCGGTGTACAGCGTTTCATGCTGGGGCAGGTAGGAATGGGGATTCTCTATCTCTTTACCGGCGGACTCTGTTTGGTTGGCACCATCATGGATCTCATCAACTATAAGAAGATGACCCTCGAGTTCAATCAAAAACAGATCATTGAGTGTAAGATGATCTCAACTTCATTGGCGAGATAAGAAAATAATAAAATAACGTACGCCTGTCGATAATTTATTTTACCGGCAGGCGTTTCTGTTTAGTTCAGTCTTTAAATTCGGGACATGCAGCGTCAATATCTTCTCCTCTTCATATTCGGAATTTCGGTCGCCCTTATGTCGTGTAAGAAAACGGAGGTGGCTTCTGTTTTAGGTAATCAGGCTCCTCCCGATCATACCATAGAAAACGACGTGTATGAGAATTATATTACCAAGACCTACATCCTTGTACTGGGTCGAGAGCCGGATAGCACCGAGTTTCACGCGGCAATGGATATCCTCAAAACCGCCGGCCTTTCTGATTCATCACGCCAGGTTTTTCTGGATGATGTGTTCAGTGATCCCGGATATAAGCACCGGCAATATCAGAAATGGAACAGCGAACTGATGAATAATCTCGATACCAGTGAGATCAGTTTTTTCTTATATCTGTTCGATCTGCAGCTGAGCGATACGACCTATCAGTTTGCCTGGCCGGCGTTGCAATATGAAAAGGACCGGCTGTTGGCCTTGCAACCTGCCGGGAATCTGTTTGTAAGCGGAGCTATTTCATTGCCTGAGTTGCAGTCGCGGATGCTGAACAGTTATTTCTATGATCAGATCAATATGGGGGCGCTCAATTTTGTGGTGGTTTCATTTCGCCAGTTGCTGCACCGGAATGCTACAGATCAGGAGAAGTCGGCCGGGGTCAGCATGGTAGGCGGTAACAGCGCGGTCCTGTTGCTGCAGTCCGGAACAGGGAAGGACGATTATCTGAATATTCTGACTCATTCGGATGATTATTATGAAGGAGCCATTGTGCGGTTATACAATGATTTCCTCTTCCGTGACCCTGAGTCGCTGGAGATGTCGGTTGCGGCTATCCGTTACCGTGATACCGGCGATTACGAGCAGGCACAGAAAGATATTCTCTCTACTAACGAATTTATCGGCATCAAATGATAAAGCAAATCTATCAACGTTTCATTTGGCCGGCTTTCTTCGTGCTGCCGGCTATGCTCTCTTCCTGTACTAAGGAGAAGGAATACATTTACGAGGTAAATCCTGTACAGGTGCAATCAGGCGGTGGCGGGAAGCATACGCCTAAAACCAATGCGGAATTTATCACGATCGCCTATGCAGATCTGTTCGGTACGCAGATTCCGCAACAAGGATTGCTGCGGTTAAGTGTTTTATATGATGCTTTGGGTGATAAGAAGCTGATCGAAGACCGGATTCTGCTCAATATGCTCTCACAATCCAATGTACAGATTCCTTCGGTTCCGCATGTCAATGGCGACACCGCTGCGTTTATACAGCAGACGTATCGCAAACTATACAACCGTGAAGCAGATGCTTTCGAGGTATATTACCTGAAAGAGCAGATCCGTTTGAATCCAGCATTTACTCCGCGCGTCATCTTCTATGCACTGATGACCAGCGATGAATACAGATACTATTAACCAGAGCGCATGAACAGAAGAAAATTTCTCCGTACAGCAGGACTCGCCGCCGCGGGTGCTTTTGCTGCGCCCTATATCCTTCCATCGGGCAGATTATTCGCAGCCAGTGGTATGCGCAAGGTCAACCATGTAGTGTTTCTGCTCTTTGCCGGTGGGGTGCGTAATCTTGAATCCGTGCAGTTCAACGATGGCAACCTGATGACCAATATGCTCAGTGGTGGAAGTTCTATCTCTCCGGATATATTGCCTGCGATGGATTTTCTTCCTCCGGGACCTCTGACTCAGCCTTTGCAAAACTATGGCACACTGTTCCGGAATTTCAGGTATAAGCAAGGTCCGACAGGACATTATAACGGACATACCGTTGCGGTGACAGGGCAATACGTCAGCACCGATCTGAATATCCGCGAAGCACCGCGCAATCCAACCATCTTCGAGTACTACCGCAAGCACAATAGTCCGCAGCAAACTGCACTTAACAGCTGGTGGGTGGCCAACTCGCTCGGACCTTATCCAGCGCTCAACTACAGCAGCGACCCCAACTACGGTCCTGCTTATGGTGCGAATTTTATGTCGCCCAATTTTCTGATCAACAACGATGGTTTAACAATGCTCGGCAATCCTGCGTCGTTCAGTAGTGCCGAACAATCCGCCATCGAGGCGATACGTAAATTTTCAAATGGATCTTTCAATCAATCCTTCGTAGATCCCAATGCAGGAGTTGTGAATCCGCCTGCTGATGCCCATCGCCTGCAGCAATTCATGACCGGATTGTATACCAAGTATCAGAATGGTGCCTATTCGAATCCATGGGGCGTTGGATCAGCTATGAATGGCGATATGCTCAATATTATGTTTGCGGAAGAGATTATCACTGAGTTCAAACCTGAGTTACTGACCGTTAACATGCAGGATGTGGATATCGGTCACTTCAATTTCTCGCAGTACGCCAATAATCTCCGCAAAGCTGACTGGGCTGCTGCGCATCTCTGGAATCATATCCAAAGCACACCTGGAATGGCAAATGATACGGTGATGATCATTGTTCCGGAACATGGAAGAAATCTCAATGCCAATACTACTGTTGATGCGTATGGCCGGTTCGCACTCGATCATACCGCTCCGCAGGATGGGGTGAGTGGTGATCAGATGGCGAGGGAGATTTTCTGTATGGTAGTGGGTCCACCTTCAGTGGTCAAACAAGGACAAGTGATCAACGCGGTACAAGGGGAGAGTATAGAAGTTGCATCCGCCATAGCCAATCTGCTCGGCTTCGATAACAATATTCCCGCCAGCGCCGGACTCAAAGATTATGTCGCGTGCGACATTGCACAGGCCTTCTATTGATAACACCATGCCACGTATGAAACGAAATAAATATACGTTGATTCTTTGCAGTATCCTGCTGATGGTGTCGGGTATCATAGGCTGTTCGAAAGAGGAAACACCGGAGAATCCATACGACTCGGTTGACTATTCCAATACTAACGGTAACGACACTACGCCAGATCCCGCTTCCATTACCGGGTTACATCAGAATCTGTTTTTTCCGAAATGTGCGGTACCCGGATGTCACGATGGGACGTTTGAGCCGGATTTCCGGACCGTTCAAAGTACATTCAGTACCATGTTGTACATGACTGTTAACAAACGAACCTTGGACTCTGCGAAAATTTTTACTTACCGCGTCATTCCTGATGATCCGGATAATTCGTTTCTGATGGAACGGCTGACGACCACTACTTCTGAATACATGCCCTCCAACAGCGTGCGGTTGAGCAGTGCTGAAATCGCTAACGTCCGCACGTGGATCAACAACGGATGCCCTGATGCGGATGGTCAGCTGCCGCAAAAGCCCAATCTTCCTCCGAATATTTTAGGATATAATGCCTATACAACGACCTATGTCCGCCTGGATACTTCCCGTGTTGACAATATTGTCTACAACCCGTTTATCGCACCGGCAAACATCACCATGCTCATTCCTGTCCTGGCCTATGATACAGCCGACGGAACCAATGCCACCTTGCCGGAGGACTTCACTGTTCATCAGCTGAAATTATCTACCGATAAAAACAACTTCAGTGCTGCCACAACAGTCAACATGACCTGGTTGTCGCCGATTCCGGTGGGTGTATGGCAGGCAACCGTGAATACGGCTAACTGGCCGGCAGGTACTACTGTATTTTTCAGAGCCTATTTCAACGATGGGTTCCAGCTAAACCCGGCAGAGTTTCCAAGAAATCAATCGCTCGATTATTATAAAACTTATTTCGCGTTTAAGGTGCAATGAAAAAGCTGCTGTTACTCACTGTTTCTATCGTCGCTTTGGCGGCTTGCAAGAAAGAGGAAGATGTTCCTGATCCTGCTCCTGCACTGGAGTTTGTTTCCGTGACGCCAACTTCCGCTACCGAATTCAGTGACTCTCTTGTTTTTACTATTCATTATACTGATGTTGACGGAGATCTTGGAGAAAACAATCCGGATGCGAAGAATCTTTTCCTCACAGATAACCGCATCGGGATTCAGTATGCTTATCGGGTGCAGCAATTGGCACCTGCCGGTGCGGACATAACTATTGCCGGAAATCTTCAGATTGTGCTGAATACTATAGCACGGACTGACACTTCAGTGGCACAGGAATCCGCCACATTTTCAATTTACATGAAGGACAGGGCAGGTCACATCAGTAATACAGTGGTGTCGCCTGTGATTACTATCCATCCCTGACTTATAGTTCAATTATAAATCCGAGTGTCGGGATGACTGTACCCGTGGTGTTTTTTACATTTTTCACCAGATAACGGGAGTTGTCATCCGGATCTGTAACATTCTGGTTGTTTGCATCACGTACCACGTCGATATACGGAGCAAGCTCTGACTTCTGATTGTAGAAATTCTGAATGTCTAGATACAAGTCAAGCGCCCATTTTCTGAAATAGTATTTCTTGTCGATACGGATGTCAAGCTGATGGAAAACTGCAGTACGTTCAGCATTCACCTTCGTTCTGTCTAATACACCTTGTCCGCTGATATCCCAGTTAGCTTTCAGCGATGATGAATACACATCATATGGCGTATACGGACTGCCACTGTTAAACCGGAACCGGATACCTGCCTCCCAGTTACGTTTAAATGTTTTGCCGGCGGTCAGACTCATGATATGCCGGTAGTCCCAGGACGCTGGAATGTATTCAGTAGTTAAGTTGGTGAATTCACTACGGACAAACGTATACGACACCAATCCGTAAAATCCTTTGAAGAGCTTCTGCTGAAACAGGAATTCCACGCCATACGATCTTCCTTTCGAACGGGAATCGACCGGTTCATCTCCCACCACGCCGAAGTCACTTCCCTGATTCGCGATGCTGATGGAATCGAGTAGTCCGAAGGGATACTGGTCGTACAATTTCAGAAAACCTTCTACTGTGAAACGAGCATTGTTCTTGGTCTGGTATTCGAATCCTGCCACGAAATGAGCAGAGCGGATATACTTCACGTCGCGGTTCACCAGTTCATTGTTATTGTTTCGGTAGCCCAGAATTGTATACGCCGGCAATTGATAATAAATGCCGGTGTTGGCGTTGAATGTGATCTTTTCAGTAATGTTTTTTGAGAGTGAAAAACGAGGTGAGAACTGTTGCAGCGGATTTTTCATCTTGTTTCCGAACGTATTCGCATCGAGGCGACCTCCCAGTGAGAGCACAAGTCCACTTCCGGTAAACGTTTTGCTGACCTGACCGAAGGCTCCGTACTTCAGGAAATCGATTTCTGAAGAATAGCTGACGGTTCCGATGTTAGGCACCTGGTTAAAAGTGGTATTGGTATAACCGGCCTGCTCCAATGCAATTCCGACATTCGTTTTCCAGTTGTTTTGTGAGATGGTTCGTTCCGCCCGTAATTTGTTTTCTGTTTCGGTAGAAGAGTAGTCGAGTAATTTCGCCTGTTCTTCGTTGTTGTTGGTGTATTTAATGGCACCGTTGCTCAGTTGGTTTCTGCTGATCACGAGTTGGTAAAAACCACTGCCTTTGTATTTCTTATAACTTCCGCCGATGGCGTAATTCCACTGTGTGTTTTCGGGGAGATTCCCCAGAATGTACCGTTGTTCTTCGGTTTCGTTTGCAGAAGTATTGAGCGTAACAACATCGTATGCTCCGAGTCCGATGAAATTGAATTCTGTTTTATTGTCGGGTTTGATTTTATACTTAAACTGAAAGTCGTTGTAGGTAGGAAGAAAGGGTAGGCCGATCGCAGAAAATAAAAACTGCAGATAAGATCTGCGGTAGGAGGCGATCAGTGAAGAGTTTTTAGAGATAGGTCCGTCGAAAGTTGTTGCAAGATCCGTCGCTCCGAGGGCAAACGCTACGCCGGGCTTATCGGTGCGGCCGTCTTTGAACTTCAGGTCAAGGACCGAACTAAGTGCATTGCCTCTGTTCGATGGAAACGCTCCGGAGTAGAAGTCGACATCGCTGATAAAATCTACGTTGAGCATGCCCACGGGTCCGCCTGAAGCACCCTGTGTAGCGAAGTGGTTGATGTTGGGTACTTCGATACCATCGAGGAAAAACCGGTTTTCGTTGGGTGAGCCGCCGCGCACGATCAGGTCGTTTCTGAAAGCGGCTACCGAGGCTACTCCCGGCAATGACTGGAGGACTTTAGAGATGTCGCGGTTACCACCCGGGTTACGCTTGATTTCTGCCACACCAATGCTGCGCATGGAAAGCGGACTCTCCTCTTTCCGGTAAAAGGGCGTTGCTTTGATGGTGACTTCATTCAAGGCTTTCTGCACTTCTTCGAGTGGGAGAGTGAGGTCCAAAGGACGTTCGGGGTTAATTTCGATTTCAAACCGCGCATAAGGCTTAAAGCCAACCATCACCACCTCGAGGTTGTAAAGTCCGGGATGCGGAAGTTTGGTTTGAAAAACTCCTTCGAGATCGGCTGTAACGGGATAAGTGGCTGATTTATCTTTGAAAGCCACTACGGCCAATGGAACAGGCTCATTGCTGGAGGCATTCACCACTTTGCCGCGCACAAGGCATTCCTGGGACAGCGCAGGGAACCAGAGGAGAGCGACAAAGTAAAACAGGAGGAATAGTTTCGTTTTCATACAAGTGCGTAACAAAGTAAAGTCATTTTGGTTTTCCAGGGCAGCCATTAACGGAAGAATCGAGCGACTGAATTTAAATTTAAGTTCATATTCATGGCCGGGTTGTTTGTCCGGCAATCCTCCATGCCTTATGTTTGTTGTATGAAGAAGTATGAAGTACATCGCCTGCCGAATGGTTTAAGGGTGTTATATGTTTATCATCCCGAGACGAAGGTGACGCATTGCGGTTTGCTGATCAAAGCCGGCACCCGGGATGAGGTTAAAGGGAAGGAAGGGTTGGCGCATTTTATTGAACATTCACTGTTCAAGGGGACAAAAAAGAGAAAGTCATATCATATTCTTAACCGTCTCGAAGTAGTAGGAGGAGAATTGAATGCCTATACCACCAAGGAAGAAACCTGTCTTCATGCTTCTGTGATGAGCACCTATTTTGAACGGGCAGCAGAGCTGATTGCTGATGTGGCCTTTCATTCGGTTTTTCCAGCGAAGGAAATTGAGAAAGAAAAGGAAGTGATTCTCGATGAAATCCGTTCGTATCAGGACACACCCTACGAGCAGATTTTTGATGATTTCGAAGGTCAATTGTTCAAGGGGCATACACTCGGACATCCGATTCTCGGCACAGAGCATTCACTGAAAACATTTACACGGCAAGATCTCGTACGTTACGTTGACGCTCAATACGACCCTTCCGAGATGGTTTTCGCTGTCAGTTCTGACCTTCCGGCAGAGAAAGTGCTCGGCATAGCCGGGAAATATTACGGAACCATTCGAAAGAAAGGGCGGAAGCCGGGACGGAAGTCCTTTGCAAAGTACCAGCCGGCAGAGCAGCATCTCCCGAAGGCTATATCACAAGTGCATTACATTGCCGGCCGACCAGCTTACGCGCTCGAAGATCCCCGCCGGTACGGCCTGGTACTTTTCAATAATCTCCTGGGTGGACCAGGCATGAACAGCAGGTTGAACCTCAATATCCGTGAAAAGTATGGGTTTACCTATACCATTGAGTCAGGGTATCATACCTATACCGATACCGGAATCTTTCATATTTACTTTGCCACTGACGCCGGACACTTTGAAAAGACTGAGAAACTCCTGAAAAAAGAGATGGATATCGTTTGCGACAAGCTGTTCACCCCAAAGCAGGTACATGCCTATCAGGAGCAGCTGATCGGACAGATCCAGCTGGCGCAGGAGAACAGGCTGAGCGTTTTGTTGTCAATGGCCAAGAGTCAGTTGAATCTGGGACGTATCGTGCCGCTCAGCGAAATCAGTGAGAAGATCAGAAGTGTTACTGCCAAAGATCTGCGTGAGATTGCCCGGGAAATGCTGGGGGCCAGAAACCGCTCATTGCTGGTTTACCTCCCGAAATGACAGGTAAATGACTAAAATGTCTCCGAACTTCGTATCTTCGCATAAATGAAACAACTGATCCCCATATTGTTCCTTGGGCTCCTCGTTTTCAACGCCTGCCAGAAGGATACGAATTTCAACACCGTTCCTGAAATCAAATTCGAGCGTTTTGAGTTGTATAAGAACGCTGCAGGGCAGGACACGACAGTTGATTTTATTTTCTCACTGACAGATGGGGATGGCGATATCGGTTTTGCCGACAATGAAATAGATAAATCCTGTGGTGCAGATAACTTCAATCTTTACATTTACTACGAAGAGAAAAATGGCACGGCCTATCGCCCGAAAAAACTGTGGACGCAAGTAACAGAAATCACAAAGAATTGCGATACGCTTGTTTATTTTGACAGTGTGCAGATTGCTTTCAATCAGCGTATGCAATACATCGAACCTGCAGGTAACAGTAAGGGCATCGAGGCTGAAGTGCGCTATCGGATGGATTATGTAAGTGCGCTGATACTCCTCAGTAATACCGGTCGCTTCGATTTTTATATCCGCGATCGGGCGAATAATAAGAGCAACCGGATATTTAGCGAGGATCTGGTGCTGGTGAAGTGATTGGTGTTCTCGGTGGTGTTCTCGATACATCCCGAGTATCAAACGGTGTTTGATACCTCGGGACACTCGAACACCTTACATTAATTTTTGTAATATCAATCACACGAGCACCAACATTCTCTTTTGGGTAGCAAGTACTCGAATACCAACTTTCCATTCAGGAATATTAAGTACCCGTACACCAACCTTTTTTCAGCCGGATTAAACACCCGGGCGATTTAGATTCATTTGGAGGGAAAATCGGAAATTTCTCTCCATCTTAAACATTGCTACAATAAGACAAATGCTTCAGTCCATAGCCTTCCAGGACATTTGCTAATTTGCTCCATTGGCTAATTGAACACGAAGCTGTTGGGTCCGATACCGGTGAGGGTTGAATCAATCAATGATCCGTTTATGGTATAGCGCAGAAAATGGGTGTTCGCAGAGAACGAAGATTTGCCGGCATAGATAATGTTACTGGACGGATGAATGCCGATGGAATAGAATTCGCGGTCGATGAGTGGTGTTGCAGGAAGCGCATTATCGTTCGTCGACATCGTATAGACGCTGCCGGTATACGTGCCGCTGCCCACGAGGAAGTAGATTCGGTCTCCGTTTCCGTTTACATTTAACTGTACAGGATGCTGATCCCAGTTAAGTGTAATGTGTTTCAATAGGGAGTAATTGTCGGGGTCGATTTGCAGAATGCTTCCGGGTGCATCATCGGGAGTAGGTGTGAAATCAGAGCCCAGACTCCCTCTGCAAAGAACCCAGATGTTTCCGCTGTTGTCCTGACGAATGGAAGAAGGGTTAATGTCAGTTTGAATGGTATGGATGACTGAAAATGTAGTGAGGTCGATCACTGTGATAGTACTGTCTTCGCCGTAACCACCACCGTTGCACACAAAGAGCTTACCGTCGCACACCAGCAACTGTTCAGGTCCGGATCCGCAAGCGACGCTTCCGGTGATCGTATTGTTCAGCAGATTTATTTTAAACACGCTGTTCGTGCCCCAGTCAGAGATATAACCATTGTTTTGATCTCCGGCCATGAAACGGGGAGAATTGATTCCTGTAATAGTAGCTTTCTTTTTGAAATCGGTCATTGAGACCACTTCCACGCGTTGTGAATTGTTGACGCAGAGATAACCAACGCTATGATATATGGTCATGGATTGCAATAAATCGCCTGCCGGATAACCATTGGCCGCGTTGAAGAGGTCAGCGTTGTAATAGGACGAATCAGACGAAGCGAATGAAACAGAAGCGTTGCCTTGTCCGAAGGCTCCTTCGTTAATAATGAATACACCATGCAGGTTTGCAGGTAGTGGGCCAGCTGTTTCTTCTTTTTCTTTTTCGCAGGAAGAAGTGATAAGGGCCGTGATGGCCAGCATGAGCAAATAGGTTGCTTTTTTCATATTTGTGCAGTTGATGTGTAAAAACAGTTTCACCACGAAGAGCTGCACGACCAAGCCGATGAACGGCTGATGATGAACTGACCTTCCCTCCGAAGGTGGCTTCATGATGTACTGTTGGCAGGTCTTCTGACTCACAGGCCATCCCATCCTTCCCGTCCGGTTAAAATTCACGGACAGTGGTAATCGGGATCGTTTGCACCAGGCAAATTCTGTTTACAGCAGCGGGGACTGTTGCCGGATTTCACGGCATTCCCTTTTCATTCCGCGCGGAGGCGGAAACCATCAGCGGGGCAAACATATATAAAACGATAATGTAATTTACGCTGAGGAACACAGATAAAACGGATTAGGCAGATAATCACGGATTTAATATGGATGAAATGGCGGAATCAATTCCTGTGTTAACCGGAAAATCAAACGGTTTAAGGTCTGCGAAGTTGTGGAGTGCGGAACCGATGTCGGGATATTTCTGGTTCACATGGATTATACGTCCGGCATTTGCGTGCAGCCTGGCGAGATATTCCTGTTCCGTTTGTCCGGGAGTAGGAATACAGATAGCAGGGCGTTTCACGGCGCAAAGGTCCATGATTGTTGAATGACCGGATCGGGAGATGATTTTACCGGCGGAGAGGAAATGGTGTTTCATTGCTTCGGGAGATAAATGAGACATGAAGCGGATATTCCCTTCGGTATAATCCTCTTTTTTCCCGGGTTGACCTCGTACCAGAAGAACGGATTCGGAGCGACCCAAAAGTTGTTCCCGGAGGATTCTTTCCAGTTCTGACCGTTGTGGTTCCGGACCGGAGATGATGGTAAATATATCATAACGGTCGTGGATATCCGCAGTGTTGAATTCAGGCAGTCGGGACAACGGTCCTATGAACGTCACCGGAAGTTTTTCTAAACCTCGAAAATGCGACAACTCACCGGTAATATTCTCTGCTCCGGGCAGATCCGGCACCCAGAGCTCTTGAAAAGGTTTGAGGAAATGACGGTAGGATGCCTGCACCGGTGCCGATAAAAAACGATAGCCATGTGGCAGCATCAGTTTAAGCTGATGACAGATCAGTACCGACGGAACCTTTACTGACCAGGCTCCATACCGGTTGTCGCTGATCATAAGATCGGGTTGCAGTTCTGTCGCGAGTTTTTCGATGGCCGTATGTTCATGACGAATCGCGGTGAGGATCGTGCGTGATTGCAGCAACATCGAAAGAGCCAGCGGACGGTGCAACGGATAGCGTACATCGATTCCTTTCAGCGGATAGGTATTCAGTTCCGGAAAAACCTGCTGCAGCAGGAACAGCGAATCTCCTTCGCCGGCCAGCGAAACGCGATGACCCAGTGACAAAAGGTGTCTGATGACCGGGATGCTCCGCGTTGCGTGACCGAGTCCCCAGTTCAATACTGTATATAATACATGCCGTTGTTGCACCCGGTAAAAATAGGGCTTTGGAGCGAGCTGAAAACACCTTAATTTCGTCGTCCCGAAAACCAATCATGCCCAAGCGAAAACTACAACGGTTTGAAGAGCTAAAAGGACTGCAGCGCGTGTACCAGTTTCCTTATTCACAGGTACATACCGATCACGGTATGAAAGGGAACTGGCGTCCCAACGTTTTCGGGAATGAACATCCGCTGGTACTGGAGCTCGGATGTGGCCGGGGTGAGTACACCGTCAACCTGGCCCAATCTTTTCCTGAAAAGAACTTCATTGGTGCCGACATAAAGGGGGCCCGTCTCTGGCGCGGTGCAAAAACCATCAATGAAGAAAACATTCTCAATGCAGCTTTTCTCCGCGTACAGGCTGAATGGCTCGGAGAGTTTTTTGCAGAAGGTGAACTCAGTGAAATCTGGATCACCTTTCCTGATCCGCAGCCGCAGTTGTCGCGGGAGAACCGACGCCTCACCAATCCGGTTTTTCTCTCCCGTTATCGCCATCTGACAGCTAAGGGCGGCATCTTTCATCTCAAAACCGACAATATCGGACTTTTCGACTACACGGTAGAGATGCTCGGCAATGAAAAGGGATTTATGGAAGTCTGCACCCGTGATTTATACAACGAACCACCGGCTGGTTTTGATCTCAGCATACAGACTACGTATGAAAAAAAGTTTCTGGCTGAAGGTTTCAGGATCAATTATCTTAGATTCAGGTGGGCCTGACCACGTTTCGGAAGCAGTTCACCCTTTTTAGTAAAATTTGCGGTCCCTTGATTCGTCAAACCATATACCTTTACCACAAATATCAGATACCATGAGAAAAACCCTCATCGTTGTCGGCGTTATCGCCGTCGTCCTCTTCTTCGTTTACCGACTCTTTGCCGGGTCGTATAACAACATGGTTGAAAAAGACCAGGCAGTGCAAGGCGCATGGGCACAGGTTGAAAACGTATATCAGCGTCGCCTCGACCTGATTCCAAACCTTGTTGCTACTGTGAAAGGTGCCGCCGAATTTGAAAAGAGTACGCTCACAGCCGTTATAGAAGCCAGAGCCAGTGCCACACAGATAAAAGTAGATCCGAAAAACCTCAACGCCGCCGACCTGCAAAAGTTCCAGGCAGCG
Organism: Bacteroidia bacterium; assembly: GCA_046330075.1. Lineage (GTDB taxonomy): Bacteria > Bacteroidota > Bacteroidia > AKYH767-A > OLB10 > JAJTFW01. The sequence goes on from JAXLTL010000004.1 coordinate 196,630, forward strand.
CAAGGTGAGCTGAGTGCAGCACTCGGACGACTGATGGTGGTGGCTGAACAATATCCTCAGCTGAAAGCCAATCAGAACTTCCTCGAACTGCAATCGCAGCTGGAAGGAACGGAGAACAGAATTGCAGTTGAACGCCAGAAGTTCAACGACATTGTACAGGATTACAATGCCTACATCAAGAAATTTCCGCAGGTGTTGTTAGCGGGGATGTATGGTTTCAAGGATAAGGCATTCTTTGCTGCTGACAAAGGCGCTGAGAAAGCACCTAAAGTAGAATTCTAACCATGAAGGCACCCGAATTATTTTCTGACGAAGATCGTGTGCTCATCAAAGCCATGATCGGAGAAGCCGAGAAAATGACCTCGGGTGAGATCCGTGTGTACATCGATGATGATTGCAAGGAAGATGTGATGGACAAGGCAGCCTTTGTGTTTGCGGAACTGGACATGCATCAGACGGAGCAACGCAATGGTGTACTCATTTATCTGGCGGTCAACGACCGGAAGTTCGCCATCATTGGTGATGCCGGTATCCATGCGAAAGTCGGAAATGACTTTTGGAACAGGATTAAAGCCGAGATGGGAAAGATGTTGTCCGAGAACCGGTACCGTGATGCACTGGTATTTGGTATTCGTGAAGCGGGTATGCAGTTGCAACAATATTTCCCGTACCAGCGCGACGATAAGAATGAATTGCCGGATGATATCGTGTTTGGTAAAGGAGATGTGAAATGAAAAAGTACCTGTTTGTTTTACTCTGCCTGCTGGGTGTATACACGAATACGCTGGCGGTAGATTTCCCTCCGAGACCAGATCCTCCGCGATTGGTCAATGATTTTACCGGCACACTGGCGGAAGAGGATGTGGCACGGCTCGAGCGGCAGCTGGTTACGTTTGATGATTCCACCTCAGTGCAGATTGCGGTGGTGATCATCTCTACCCTCGACGGATATCCCATCAGCGATTATGCCTTTGAGTTAGGCGAAAAATGGGGTGTTGGCGATAAAAAGAAAAACAGCGGCGCCTTGTTGCTGATCGCCCTTAACGATCATAAGCTGTTTATCGCCACCGGATACGGACTCGAAGCTACACTACCGGATGCGCGTTGCCGAAATATTATTGAAAACGATATCACACCGGCTTTCAAAAAAGGACTCTATTACGAAGGTATACAGGCCGGCACCGAAAAGATGATGCAGGCCGTGAAAGGAGATTACAAGGATACGCCGCGTAAGAAGAAGAAAGGCGCAGATGGTATTCCTGCTGTGCTCATCATTATACTGGTATTCCTGTTTATTTTCCTTGCGAAGATTTTTTCCGTGCGTCGCTATTCAATGCTCAACAATATTCCCTTCTGGGTGGCCTGGTCGCTGCTGAATGCAGCGGCGGGACGCAGAAAAGGGCGCTGGTCAGATTTTAGTGGCGGCAGAGGCACCTTTGGTGGCTGGGGTGGCGGAGGATTCGGTGGTGGATCATCCGGCGGCGGAGGCTTTGGTGGCTTTGGTGGCGGATCGTTCGGCGGTGGCGGAGCAGGAGGGAGCTGGTGATTTGCGCCGACGGCGAAAATTAATTAGGAAGTTGGTAAATTGGCAAGTTGGCAACTTGCTGAAGGCCCTGAGTGAGCGAAGCGAACCTCAGGGGTGTCCCGTCATTGCTTCGCAATGCGGCATGGCAAATTGGTAAGTTGGCAAATCCCCTCCATTAGGAAATTGACAAATTGCCGAAGGCCTCGACTTGTGCTGAGCAACGCCTCAGCAGCATGAAAGCCGATAGCCTCGTGTGACTGAAGCAGAGCCAGTAAGCAAATAGATAAGTTTCATTGAAGAAACAAACCCGCGATCCGGTTTTTCGAAAATAGAAGGGAACGCAGATTACGACGGATCAGGCTGATTTTATCTGATTGGGATGTAATCGTTTTGTACCAGAAATAAATCCGTGTTCATCAGCTAAATCAGCTTTATTTGTGTTCCCATCGGGAGTTCATAATGCGGATCGAAAATTGTGACGACTGATATGACGAGTTGCACGGGTTCAGATTCCTGAACCCAAACTCGTTGTTGATCATCTTACATTATTACACCAATTTCCAGACAATCTCCGTTAGGAACTCAGATTGGAAAGATTGGAAATTCGGCAAGTGCCCGTGTCTTTGCAATTCAAAATGGCAAATTCGTAGTTGAGGGTTACGAAATAACGCATCTGAAAAGTTTATTTCTTTCCGACCTCAGGTAATACCATTTCGAATGTAGCACCGTCGCCGTTTTTCACGTAGAGCAGGTTACCGCCATAAGCCGTAACAATCTGGTGACTGATGCTGAGTCCAAGACCTACACCTTTACCGGTTGGACGTGTTGTGAAGAATGGCAGGAAGATTTTTTCAACGTTTACCTCGGGGATTCCGATGCCATTGTCTTTCACGCTCACGATGATTTTACCATCTTCATTACGGGTAGAGATGGAGATGAGTCCTTCGCGTTTATCGCTGGTGGCCAAACGGTCCTGAATGGCAGTTGCTGCATTTCTCAGAATATTGATCATTACCCGGAAGAGATCGCTGTAGACCGAAGATGTTTTCTGCGGATCGGCCGCTAGATCCATCTCTACGCCGAAAGGCGTTTCGTTCATCGCATTGGTCCATGTTTTTACGCTGACACCCACTGCGTCGTTGATGAGCGCATGCACATCGACTTCGGTTTTCTCTTTTCCAAACGCCGAAGAGTGCTCGGCCATACTGCGCACGATTTCACCGGCACGATGTCCGTGTTGTGAAATACGTCCTAAATTATCCAGCAGGTCGTTGCAGATATCAACAGCATCGGTGATGCTATCGATGCCTTTCAGTTCCTGAAGTTCTTTCACCAGATCGATAGATACCGCTGAGAAATTATTAACGAAGTTGAGTGGATTGAGCAGTTCGTGCGCGATGCCTGTTGTCAGCTGACCCAGCGAAGCCATCTTCTCCTGGTGAATCAGCAATCGCTGTGCCTCCTGCAGTTCTTTCAACGCCAGCTCCAGTTCCAGTGATTTCTTCTCTACGTTTTTCTTTTCTTCTACAATCTGCTTGGTACGCAGTTCAACGAGTTCCTGGAGTTTGGCCTCACGGCTGCGGAATTCCGCTACAACGGCGTCGTTCTGATTGCGCAACCGGTTGATGAGTTCTTTCATCAGCAGGCGGTTCATCGAGGGGTTGCTGCCCAGCAGACTGAAGAAGTCGCGGATGCCAAGACGGAGAATGGATGCGTCAGATTTGGCACTCACAGAGGCTGTGCGGGGAGAGTTGTCGATGAGAGAAGCTTCACCGAAGTAATCGGCTGGGCCCAGTTCGGCGAATTCGATGTTGCCATCGTGGACTTTTAACTTTCCGCTTTCGATGATGTACATACTCTCGCCGGGATCTCCTTTTTTAAAGAGCGGCTCATTGGCGCGGAGTGTGATCCGTTCTACCATCACACAGATCTGCTCGAGCAATGATTTTTCGGCACTGCGGAACAGTGAGGTTTTACTGAGCAGTTCCACCAGCTTCAGCCGATCGTCGAGCAAGGGCTGTACATCGCTAGCGATGATGATCTGTTTGGGATTGAGCGCGCCGCGTTCAGCGAGCAGTTGTTTTATTTCTTCGAGATTTTCGAGTTTCTTCTTGTTACGGAGACCGTAAGCAGAGTCCGTATAGTAAAAATGATTCTCTAAAAAGTCTTTTTCAAGTTCGTACCAGTCGTTGAGCGTAAATGATTTTCCCTGTTCACTCCATTCCTGTCGCAGCGATTGGGATACCGTAAAGAAATCGTTGCGTCCCAGGTAATCGAGGTCGGCATCGCACATGATTTTCTGAAAAAGTCCATCGGGTTTTCGTGGACTCTGCGTCGCCATAATCAATTCGCAGATCACATCGATTTGCTGTTTGTTATAACCGAACTGCGGAAGCCATTCGCCGGCGAGGCGTGCACCGATACCTTCGTTCTTGTCGTATTTCTCTATAAATCCTACATCATGCAAGAGTGCTGCTGTCTTGATCAGCATCGAAGATTCTTCGTCGAGACGTTCCAGATCGCAAAGAATTTCCGTGGCGCGAACCACGTCCAACGTATGGGGGATATTATGGTAGTAGAGTCCGTGAGGGAGTTTTTGGCGAAGTTGTCCAAGGACAAACACTTCCGCGTCTTTATAATTCATAGCGCTGTCTGCAGGGGATAATCCCACTAAAATTACGTCGTTTTTTATTTCGGACTTCCAGCTCCGCCTAAAAACCCCCTATTTTGGGGATGGGTCAGGGGCGGTTGATCGTAAACTCCTGAGTTTTAGTGTCGAAGCGGATATCCAGAACACGTGCTTTTCGCAGGATTTCCAGCAGGATTTCTTCCCTTTTCGTACTGAAAACATCAGCGTCGATGGTGTTGATGAAAAAGAGGAACTGAAGTTCAATGCCGGCATCAGTGATACGGTCGATGCGAACCATCGGCGCCGGATCCTGCACCACATCCGGATGTTGCAATAAAAGATACTTTACTTCATCGCGGAACTGTTCAATCTTTTCAATGGGTGTTTCCATGCGAACCTGGAGTGGAAACAACGCGCGGATCATATTGCGAAGACTGATATTCTCCAGTTCTGCATCGGTCATTTTCTTGTTTGGTACACTCACCAGTGTTTTCTCCAGCGTCCGGATTTGCGTACTGCGGAATCCAATGCGTTCTACCTTACCCTGAACCGCACCTACTTTCACCATATCGCCTAATGTGAATGGTTTATCCAGGAAGATAGCAAAAGACCCCAACAGATTCTCAAGAGTGTCTTTTGCTGCGAGTGCAATGGCGAGTCCGCCGATACCCAGACCGGCAATCAGCGAAGCTACATTTACATGGAAGACAATTCCCAGCGCGATAAAAAAACTAAAGATGATGACGATGAACTTGATCGACTCTTTTACAAACGGCACCAGCTGATCATCCGTACGTGAAGCGGTTCTTTTAGCGCGTTGAATAAGTACGATGCCGAAGAAATCAATGCCGCGCATTAAAATCCATGTGAGCGAAAGAATGATCAGCAGCTGAAAAGCTTTCCAGATAACAAAACGGATACCGAAATTTTCTTCTGTTGGCAGATGCCAGCTTGCAGGCCAGTGCAATTGTAGGCAGGCAATATATATGCTGATCAGAACGATGAATAATCCAAAAGGCTTGCGCAATAAGTCGCGCAGCTGATTTACATCTACGCCGGCGGTTCGTTTTTTAATGAACCGGTAAATGAGTCCCGATAGGTGGTTCGAAACAAAACGTTTGAAGAGGAGACCTGCGAGGATTATTCCTGCAAAGAACAGGTAGTCGAGGATCCGGTTTTCAAGAAATGTCTGCTGCAGCCAGGGGGAGTTCATTGTTCAGCGGATTTTAGAAATACAAAATGTTGCAGCATGTGAAATTATACCAGCTGCTTCAGCGCAATTTCGTAGGCGCGTGCCGTTAGATCGGTCTTGCCTTTGTGAACTGCGTGGATATCGTCGAGGGCTTTGTGGATGGTAGCGGCTACATCGGTGAAGATTCCTTCTGCGTCGTATTTCGCCGGATTGCTCATGAGATAGGCAAACACTCTGGCCATGCCGCAGTTGCTGATGAAGTCGGGGATGACGCTGAGGTGATGATCGGCATAGCGTCCGATGGCACCGAAGAAAATTTCCGGATCGGCAAAAGGTACGTTGGCACCACAGGCAATCACCTGCAGACCATTATCTGTCAGCGACGAAACCTGATCGAGTGTCACGAGACGCGAAGCAGCTGCAGGAATGAATACATCAGCTTTCAGGTTCCAGAAGCGTTCGTTGATGTCGGCTACTTTTTCAAAACCTTCAAACATATTGGTGGTGCGCGAATGGAAGAGTTTTACCACTTCATCATGCTTAAACCCATTTTCGCTGATCACGCCACCCATGCGGTCGATGATGCCGGTAACAATGCCACCGGCTTGTGAGAGGTAGTATCCGGCAGCGGCACCTACATTGCCCCAACCTTGTACCAGTACTTTTTTTCCTTTGATGCTTTCTCCTTTCAGCTCGTAAAAATGAATCACTGATTCAGCCACGCCGTAGCCGGTGATCATATCGGCCACTCTGTATTTCGAACCTTTGGGCACATAGCGTTCGTCTTCTACTTCCAGACTCACGCCCACCTGCAGTTTATGAATGCGTTCTTCGCGGTCGCTGCCGGAACTTTTAAAATGACCGTTCACGACTCCTTCCTGGGGATGTAAAAGTCCGAGGTTAGAAGTGATCGGGATTACTTCGTGAATTTCGTCCACAAAAAGATCGCCGCCGGTACCGTAATAGTTCTTCAACAAAGGCATAGCCGCCTTGTACCAACGCTGGAGGACCTCCTGTTTACGAGGGTCGGTGGGGTCGAAATTAATTCCTGACTTTGCACCACCGATCGGAGGACCGGCCACGGTGAACTTGATCTCCATCGTCTTCGCCAGCGACTCTACTTCTCTGCGGTCGAGGCCTTTACGCATCCTGGTACCACCGCCGGCTGCTCCGCCGCGGAGGGAATTGATCACGATCCAGCCCGTAGCATCGGTATGTGGGTCGTTCCATTCAAAGATGATTTCAGGTTTCTTTTCCTCGAATTTTTTCAGGAGTTCAAGCATGGCAAGCGGTACGATTTGAGTGGTGCAAAGGAATCGGTTTTCTTCCAAATCAGCCCTTCAAAGGCGGGGTAATTTGTACATGACTTTTTTCGCTGCGCCAATCTCCCGTGTAATTGCCTTATTCAGAGTGTTTTGCCCCCAGGGCTGAGCGGCGATGACACTAAAATCAGGCAGGTTCATGCCCAGCAACCAGATGCCCTCGTCGTTATCCGGACCCAGGGTGAAGTCGAGAATTTTGAGGCTGAGAAAGGTTTCTTCCAGATGTTTTTTCTCCAGTTTCTCCGGCAGCGAAAATAAGGCTGCCACTTTGCGGTATCCACCGGCGAAGGCTTCTTCAAAAACGGATAACAGTTGTTGATCAATTCCGGATGGGGTTTCATTTTTCGGCCATGCCTCAACGTTAGGGTCGATGGTGATGTCGAAGAAAACGATGCGGATGGCGGGGTCGGGGAGGAGAGAGGTGATATGTTGAATGTCGATTGTTTCTTTCTTCAATACAGCATTGCTCCCGGCGCGGACACCGGTAAACACAATCAGACAGCATTTTTCCCAGTACTCTTTCATAGAAGTACGGCAAATATACTTTTATTTCCAACTGATTTTGTCCGGTTATTAAAACCAGTTCTTACCAGAAATTTCGTTGAAAGGAGGGAACGCGGATAACGCTGATCTTGCAGATGATCGCGGATAAAATTATTCGACATTGAAAAATTTTCAAACCACGGATTATTCTGCTTTTCTTCTCGGAGTCTCAATATTTCTGCGTTCACTTGCTTCAGCGTCCACTTGTCTCTGCGTCTTTGCTCCCGATAGCTATCGGGATTTGCGAGAAACTTCGTTAGCGGAGAGAGAACGCCGATGAAGCAGATTCTGCGGATCCGCCGTTCACCATCTAGCGGAGGCGGATTAATTTGTTGGTAATGAAAAATTTTCCAAACTACAGATTTTATTACTTGTACTTCTCAGTTATTCTGCGGCTTTAAACTATCTTCTTTGCACAACTATTTTCTTGATAATGCTGCCTTGATCAGAACTAATCTGAACAACATATAATCCAGAGTTAATATACGATGGCACTTCAATTTCGAAAGCCGAGCCACCTGAAAATTCCTGACGTATTTTAACTCTTCCTAATTGATCAAGTAGAACTATTACCAAATGTTGCAATGATTTTTGAGAGGTAATAGTGAATCGATCCTTCACCGGATTTGGGTAAATGTTAACAGATCCGATATTTAATTCATTTATTGACGTTAAACTATCACAAATACTTCCTATAACCGGCCCAAGTTTAAAATTAGGAAACTGAGGTAAAGCACCAGAATGAGGCATTGGCAATTGAATGGTATTATACTCCATATTGCATAGAGTATCCAGGCTATCTGGATTATTAATTACAGACAAATTACAGGTATAACAATGACCCCAGTAAATCTTGCCATCTGGGGCTAAGGAAGGAGAACAGGCACTGCTTGCAGTACCAACACCCTGTCCACAATCGCCGGTATCCACTACAGGATCAATATATTTTCTATTACTTAACAATAAAGAGGGTTGATAATAGTAATTCAAATCATATTGTGCAGTTTGAAGACCTTGTGGCTCGCAATTTCTGTATAAAAGTCTATTGTTCGGCGAAAACTCACCATAGGCTTCACCGTTTGGAGTAGTATTAATTATTTGTGGATCATATAATATTCCATTACATCGATCGAATTTATATAAAACATTTAACGTGTCATCCATAAACACTGAAACTATTGTGCCATCTTGTGAAAATCTTGAAACTGCCCCATACAAGCTATTGCTGAAACTAGGACCGATTGATTGAGAAAATACTTGCTGAACTCCAGCAGGGGTAAATAATAATGTATTAAAATTTGCGGAACATCTTTCCTTGGTCAATACCCACCAATCTCTTCCGTTTGCATGCTTAACAACACATAACCCTCCTGCATGAATAAGTGTATCAGTATATGCAATATTATTAGCTGATATAATTCCTCCATTTCCCCCATTCAAACTTTTATCTAAAACAGTATAATACAAGTGTGAAAACAACCACCCATACCCACCAGGGCACATTCCAGTGTTGATAAGTGGAATTTCAGGCACACAATAGAATAAAATATATTTATTGGTATCTCCTGGCCAAGGTAAGAAAACATCTGCATATGGCCTATTAAGGCCAGTAGATGCCCATTGTATTGTATATGGGGTTTGGGTTATGCATCCAGGTATAACCTGATAATTTCTATCAAAAACATCTATACCATTAGAAAAGAAAAGAAAATTCCCGTACGCATCAGAAATACTCGCATTTGTATAGTTAAATGGAATTGTTCCTGCTGTTGAGGATATCTGAGGAGGACCACCTCCAATAGGAAAGTGTATTAATGTATTGCTACCTTGACCCATATACCCACTGGACACTAACCAATTTGCATCATGGCGTTGGGCTGCTCCTATCTCGGTCAACAACAAAAAGAATATCAAAACGAAATACCTCATCTATCAAAGATAAAAAATCTAAATGAGATGATCTACAATTCTGCTTCCGTATTCACAGCTCACCGTTGCACCACCAGTTTCTTCGTCACAGCACCTTCGGTACTATGGATGCGTAAAAAGTAAATGCCGTTGCCCATATCGCGTGGTAACTCCACTTCAAAACCGGTTCCGGTTCCTGTTTGCCGGCTGAACAAAACCTGACCTTGCACATTCGTCAAAGTGATTACAGCCTTGCTTAAGGATCGTTTTGATTGAAGTGTAATGTGATCCTTTGCAGGGTTGGGGTACAAACTCACATCCTCCGATTGTAACTCGTGAACAGCGGTAAGGCTATCACAAATACTTCCTACAACCGGACCTAGTCTAAAATTGGGAAACTGAGGCAAGGCACCAGAATGAGGCATTGGCAATTGAATGGTATTATACTCCATATTGCATAGAGTATCCAGGCTATCTGGATTATTAATTACAGACAAATTACAGGTATAACAATGACCCCAGTAAATCTTGCCATCTGGTGCTAATGAAGGCATACAAGCACTGCTTGCTGAACCCACTCCTTGCCCACAATTACCTGTATCAGCCACAGGATCTATGTATGTACGACTATTAAGGATACCATTAGGTAGGTAATATTGATTAAGGTCATACTGGGTGGTTTGTATTCCTTGCGGTGGGTTATTACGATATAGAAACTGACTACTGGGTGAAAACTCACTATAAACTTCTCCATTTGGGCTGGTATTTAAAACAATTGGATCAAATAAAGATCCATTACATCTGTCAAATTTATAGAATATGATTGAAGTATCATCAATTGCAGTTGCCAATGTAATACCGTTAGGCGCGAACCTAGACACAGCTGACTTTAACCCATCGTTTAAAATTGGACCAATAGATTGTTTAAAAAATTGTTGAATACCAAAATTGGTAAATAAAATTGTATTCGTATTTGACGAACATCTTTCCCTTGTTAATATCCACCAATCTCTTCCGTTGCCATGTTTAACTGCGGTAAGCCCATTTAGAAATACTAATGTATCTAAATAAGCAATATTGTTTGAAGAAACTATACCACCATTACCACCATTTAAACTCTTATCTAAAACAGTATAATAAAGATGATTAGAGAGCCAAGTCCATCCACCTGGACAAGAGCCGGTATTTATTATTGGTATCTCTGGAACGCAATAAAAGAGTATATATCGGTTTGTATCTCCCGGCCATGGTAAAAATAATCCAGCATTATACCTATTTAATCCGGCAGTCGCCCATTGAATGGTATAGGGAGTCTGAATAATACACCCCGGTATAACTTGATAATTTCTATCAAACACATCTATTCCATTCGAAAAGAAAAGGAAATTCCCGTTTGCGTCAGAAATACTTGCATTTGCATAGTTAAAGGGAATTGTTCCCGTTGTTGAGGATATCTGAGGAGGACCACCTCCTATGGGAAAGTGTATTAATGTATTGCTCCCTTGCCCCATATACCCACTGGACACTAACCAATTTGCATCATGGTACTGAGCGGAACCTGCTTCGCTTAAAAGCAGAAATATTGCAAAAACAAAGTATTTGATCATCTGATGTTATTCCGTTAGCATAGAATAAGGAAGACTGAACCCAAATATACTGATTAAATACCTGCTTTCGGGTTAAAAACTTAATCTCCTTATTGTCTTACAAGCCCGCCACCAACTTATGAAACAACAGCGATAGCTTCTCATCCGCCGATTGGGCCACAGCAATAATTTCTTCGAGCGTAACGGGATGTAAGTTGTCGGGGTCGCATTCGTCGGTGAGGACGGAAATAGCCAGGCAATGCATGTTCATTTGTCGCGCGGTGATGATTTCGGGAGTGGTGCTCATGCCCACCGCATCGGCGCCAATCATTCTCAAAAAACGATATTCGGCGCGTGTTTCCAGCATTGGTCCATTCACTGAAACATATACTCCTTCTTTCAGCGCAAGACCATCTTCCGCAGCCATCCTCTTTGCCATCTGCGCCAGCATTGCATCGTAGGGCGCACTCATATCAGGAAAACGTACTCCGAAACGATCGTCGTTTTTACCGATGAGCGGATTACAACCCTGCAAGTGGATATGATCATTCAGTAACATCAGGTCGCCCTTTTTGAAAGACGGGTTCAGCGCACCGGCGGCATTCGAAACCAGCAGAGATTTTATTCCCAGCAGATGCATCACCCGCACCGGAAAACTCACCTGCTGCATGGTGTATCCTTCGTAAAAATGAAATCTTCCCTGCATCGCCACCACCGGTTTCCCCGCCAACATACCAATCAGCAGATTCCCCTTGTGCGATTCCACCGTACTCACCGGGAAATGGGGAATTTCGCTGTAAGGGATAGATGATTTTATATCAATATGTTCGGCCAAACGATGGAGTCCGGTCCCGAGAATGATGCCCGCCACGGGCTGCGCACCGAGAGAAGGACGCAGGAATTCCGCAGCAGCCGTAGCCTGTTCAAACATGTGGCAAAAATAGCCCTTTTGCGCCCTTTCCCGCCGCCAAATCCATTACCTTTGCGCTTCATTCTTACCCGATTATGATTCAGTTAGCGTATATCCGCGAAAACAAGGACGACGTAATAGCCCGCCTCGCTGTGAAAAACATCGACGCGAAAGATACCATCGATGACATTATCCGCCTCGATGCAGACAAGCGTAAACACCAGACCGAACTCGAAACGCTGCTGGCCGAGCAAAATACGCTGGCAAAGCAAATCGGGGAGATGATGAAGTCGGGCAAGAAAGCCGAAGCTGAAGATCTCCGCAACCGCAGTACTGCCATCAAGGAAATGGCCAAAGGGCTGGAAGAGAAGCAGGTCGAACTCGAAAAGCAGGTTACCGATCTTATTATCCGCCTCCCGAATCTGCCATCTCCCGTAGTACCGAAAGGTAAGACCGCCGACGATAACGAAGTGGTGTTCCTCGACGAAACCTATCAGCCCAAACTCCCCGCCAATGCACTTCCGCACTGGGAACTGGCTGCGAAATACGATATCATCGACTTCGAACTCGGCAATAAAATCACCGGTGCCGGTTTTCCTGTGTATAAAGGGCAAGGCGCGAGATTGCAACGTGCGCTCATTAATTTTTTCCTCGATCAGGCCAACCGCGCGGGCTATAACGAAGTACAGCCGCCGATTCTCATCAATGAAGATTCAGGTTTTGGTACCGGTCAATTGCCCGATAAAGAAGGGCAGATGTATCATGTGGGTGTCGACAATCTATACCTGATTCCGACTGCCGAAGTACCGGTCACTAATATCTTCCGCGACACGATTGTGAAAGCGGAAGAGTTACCCATCAAATGCACTGCTTATACGCCCTGTTTCCGTCGTGAAGCAGGCTCGTACGGTGCGCATGTCCGCGGTTTGAACAGATTGCATCAGTTCGATAAAGTTGAGATTGTGCAAATTGCGCATCCCGATAAGAGCTATGCTATCCTGGAGGATATGCGTGAATATGTGGCCGGACTGCTAAAAATGCTCGAATTACCATTTCGTATTTTGAAACTCTGCGGTGGCGACATGAGTTTTGCATCGGCATTGACGTACGATATGGAAGTATGGAGTGCGGCCCAGCAACGTTGGCTGGAGGTAAGCTCTGTCTCCAACTTCGAATCCTTCCAGGCTAACCGCCTCAAACTCCGCTATCGTGAAGGAAACAATAAACCGGTCCTGGCCCACACACTAAACGGGTCGGCGCTGGCGTTACCCCGTATTGTAGCGGCTCTCCTCGAAAATAACCAGCAGGAAGACGGAATACGTATCCCTGCCGTGTTGGTTCCGTATACAGGATTCGACAAGATCAAATGAAGATAAAACACCTGCTTCTTTTCCTACTGCTTTGGCTGCCGGCGATGGTGCAGGCACAGCCCGGGCAATCCAATGCCGAGCTGGCGAATCAGTACCTGAGCACAGAAGAGTATGACAAAGCAATCGTGTACTTCGACAAGTACTACGATCAGGACCCTTTCAATGCATATGGCGGTTTTCTGCAATGTCTGCTGAAAATTAAAGACTATGACAAAGCAGAAAAGCTCATCAAGAAACACCAGCGCAAATTCCCGCAGGACCCTTCTGTAAAACTCGATATGGCCACGGTGTACGAAGCCCAGGGCGAGACCGAGAAAGCCACGAAGGTGTACAACGATGCGGTAAAGAATCTTCCGCCCGATATCAATCAGGTGAATCTGTTGGGCAATGCGTTCACGCGAAGGCAGATGTTTGACTATACCGTGCAGACGTATTTGCAGGGAAGAAAAGTGCTCAAGGGTGCCTATCCGTTTTCGTTCGAACTTGCCGAAGCCTATTCGCAGCTGGGGAAATATCCGGAGATGGTGAATGAATACATCGACATGGTTGATTTCAATCCGGCGTATCTCAACAACGTTCAGACGATCCTTCAGAATAAAATTGCCAATGATCTTTCGGGCGGACTCAGCGATGTAGTACGCCAGGCTCTGTTGCGCAAGATTCAGAAATATCCCAATGAAACCAACTACAGCGAATTGTTGTACTGGTTGTTTTTGCAGGAAAAAGATTTTGAATCGGCCTTCATTCAGGCGAGAGGACTCGACAAGCGACTGGGAGAAACCGGTGAACGGATGTTGAGTCTGGGAAGAACCTGCATCAGCAACCTCGACTACGGCACAGCGGAGAAATGTTTCCAGTATGTGGTTGACAAAGGTGTAGATGGTCCCAATTATGTTACTGCGCGCATGGAGCTCATCAATACCATGAACGACAGGATTACCGGCAGTGGCAACTACACACAAGCCGACCTGTTAAAGCTGGAAACAGACTACAAGCTCGCCATTGATGAACTCGGTAAAACCATTGCTACGGCTCCGCTCATTCGTGGCTTTGCGCATCTGCAGGCCTTCTATCTGCACAATTCGCAGGCGGCCATTGATCTCCTCAACGAGACCATTGACTTACCCAACCTTCGTCCGCAGTTCAAGGCAGAGTGTAAACTGGAGCTTGCGGATATTTATGTGTTTGGCGGAGAAGTATGGGACGCGGCATTGTTGTACGGACAAGTTGATAAGGATTTCAAAAACGATGCGCTGGGTCGGGAAGCTAAATTCCGAAACGCACGGTTGTCGTATTACCTCGGAGAATTCGACTGGGCCAAGGATCAGCTCAACGTCCTCAAAGCTGCAACCTCACAACTCATCTCCAACGATGCCTTGTCGCTCGCACTGCTCATTACCGACAATACCAACCTCGATACTTCGTACGATGCGCTACTTGCTTTTAGTCGTGCCGACCTGCTCGATTTCCAGAACAAAGACAGCATTGCGCTGATGGTGCTCGACACCCTGATGCTTAATTTTCCGGGTCATACACTCACCGACGAAGTCATCTACAAAAAAGCGCAGATTTACAAAGCCAAAGGCCGTTATACCGAGGCGGTGCCCATGTTGCAGGAGATCGTTGACAAATACGGAGAAGATATCCTTGCCGATGATGCGCTGTATCAGCTCGGACTTTTATACGAGGAAAAACTCAACGACAAGGAAAAAGCAAAAACCTTATACGAGACCTTGCTCACCAAATACCCGGGCAGTCTTTTTGTGGTCGATGCCCGCAAACGCTTCAGGGCATTGCGTGGAGATAAAGTAAATTGAATCCTCTTACCAAATGCTCCATTTTGAACGCGGATCCGCCGTACGGCGGACGCTGATATAGCGGATGGTCGCGGATTTGCTTCGGGTTCATACCGGTCACGACCGGCCACTACCCTCTCATGCTCCTCTTCATCTCCCGCACTCCGTGAAGGATGCCCCGCCAATGTCCCGTGATTTCGTACTTTTGATCCATTATTATGGCTATGATAATTTACAACGTAACAGTGAATGTCGACGAAGATGTTGCTGTAGAGTGGTTGAAGTGGATGAAGGAAACGCATATTCCTGATGTGATGAAAACGGGCATGTTTCTGGAGTCGCGGATATGCAGGGTGCTGGCAGAAGAAGCGGGTGGATGGACGTATGCTATTCAATACACCTGTAAGGATATGGCTACCTATGAAAAATACCGTGATGAATTTGCTCCGGCATTACAAGCGGATACCGCCCGTAAATACGGTGGTAAGTTTGTGGCATTCCGAACATTGTTAGAGGTAGTATGAAGCAACGGAGCGATCAGGTCAGAGCCAAGAAGTTTCTCGGGCAACATTTTCTAACCGACGAGCAGGTAGCGAAAGATATCGTAGCTGCGTTAACGTTACCCGAAGATACGGATACGGTGCTGGAGATTGGTCCGGGCATGGGTGTGCTCACAAAATACCTCCTCGAAGAAAAAAGCTATACCACCTGGGCTGTAGAACTCGACCGTGAATCGGTGCCGTATTTGCTTGCGCATTATCCGCAACTCAACGGGCGACTCATTGAAGGTGATTTTCTCAAACTTGATCTTGAACAACTCTTTCCCGGAAAATTCGCCATCATCGGGAATTTTCCGTATAATATTTCTTCGCAGATTCTTTTTCGAATCCTTGAGATGAAAGAGCGAGTGCCTGTGATGGTGGGCATGTTTCAGAAAGAAGTCGCGGAGCGAATCGCTTCTCCTCCCGGCAACAGAGATTATGGCATTCTCAGCGTTTTGCTGCAGCCATGGTACGATATCGATTATCTCTTTACCGTGCACGAGCATCAGTTTGATCCGCCACCGAGGGTAAAGTCGGCCATTCTCTCCATGCGGAGGAATAAACGCACCGAACTCGGCTGTGATGAAGTGTTTTTTAAAAAGGTGATCAAGCAGGGATTCAGCCAGCGCAGAAAAACTTTACGCAATGCACTTAAGCCACTGCTACCGAAGGATGCCTCTCATATTCCGTATCTCGATCTGCGGGCAGAAGCACTGGGATGGGAGCAGTTTGTGGAATTGGCGAACCTGCTTAGCCACTGATTTTTTATGAAGATTATGATTGATTGTTCTGATCATAAGAAATCATAATAATCAGTTTAATCAGTGGCTGTTTAACGGTTGTAACGATAATCTTGATCATAATGCAATCCGGCTCAAAAATTTGGTTTTGGTAATCACTCTATTGTAACGGAAGGTTCCGTTGGGTAAAAATCTTTTCTAATTTCAGATTGTTAAGCAATCATGCCACTCGTAGAAGTCACAAAACAAGGTTTGTATTGTCCGCAGGCGGATGTGTACATTGATCCCTGGCGGAAGGTGTCAAAGGCAATCATCACGCATGCGCATGCTGATCATGCGCGGGGAGGGATGGGACTCTACATTGCGCAGGAACATTCAGTCCCTTTGCTGAAATCCCGTTTGGGGAAGATTCAGGCGCAGGGGTATAGTTACGGCACCAGCTTTTATTGCAATGGAGTGCGGTTTTCTTTTCATCCTGCGGGACACGTACCCGGCTCTGCTCAGGTAAGGATTGAGTACAAAGGCGAAGTATGGGTAGCATCCGGTGATTATAAAGTGGAAGATGATGGATTGAGCGTACCCTTTGAAGTTGTGAAATGCCATAAGTTTATTACCGAGTCAACGTTTGGTTTGCCAATTTACCGCTGGATGTCGCAGGAGAAAGTGTTCGGTGAACTCAACGATTGGTGGACAACGAATGCCGAAGAAGGCGTAGTGTCGGTGATGGTGGGATATAGCCTGGGCAAGGCGCAGCGCATTTTGCACCATCTTGATGATTCCATCGGTCCCATCATCGTTCATCCTGCAATCCACGACATGAACGATGATATCCGCGCCTTTGCTCCGCAGTTAAAACAAGCTACCAAGTGGACGAAAGGTATAAATCCGGAGCAACACCGGAATGCGATGATATTGATTCCGCCCGGAGCGCACGAGGCCAACTGGCTTGAGAAATTTCGCCCATACTCGATTGGTTTTGCTTCCGGCTGGATGAATCTGCGCGGTGCCAACCGTTGGGACCTCGCAGATCGTGGATTTGTGATCAGCGATCACGCCGACTGGCCGGGATTGCTCTCGGCGATTAAAGCTACGGAAGCGGAAGAGATTTACGTTACACACGGCTATACGGAAACGTTAGTCCGCTATTTGAATGATCAAGGCGTTAATGCCATGGAACTGGAGACGCTCTACGAAGGCGATGAGGCCGAAGCGAGAGCATTTATGCAACATTGATGAAAGCTTTCGCCGAATTATATCGCCGTTTGGAATATGCCCGTTCTCCTGAAAAGAAAGCGGAGCTGTTGATGCGCTTTCTGGAGAATGCGAAAGATGATGATAAGCTCTGGGCGATTGCGATCTTCAGCGGAAAGAAAGTGCGCAGCGGGGTGTCGGTGAATCTCCTTCGGGAATTTGCACTTCAGGTGTCTGAAATCGAAGAGTGGTTGTTCGATGAATGTTATGCACGGGTCGGGGATCTGGCAGAGACGATTTCGCTGATTCTCCCGGCGCCGAATCAGGAGCATGGGCGAACACTCGCCGAAACCTTGCGTCTCATGCGCGAAGTGGAGAAAGCGGAGGTGGAAGAGAAATGCAAAGTGGTGGTAGGTGCCTGGGATGCGATGGAAACTTTTGAGCGTTTTGTTTTTAACCGGTTGCTTACAGCCGGACTTCGTCAACGGCTGCCGAGGAAGATCATCTGCAAAGCTGTGGCGATGCATACCGGTATTTCGGAGAAAACAATTGCACACCGCTTGTCCGGCGAGTGGACACCGTATCGTATTTCATACGAAGAGTTGGTGCTGACTCCGCATGCGGATGAGCATCTTTCTACTCCTTATCCGTTCTGCAAAGCAGAGAAATTGCCGGCAGATCCGGATGCGTTAGGAGAAGCGGGTGATTGGCTGGCAGAATGGAAATGGGAGGGTATCCGCGGACAATTGATCAAACGCGGCGGCAAAGTATATTTATGGAGCAAGGAAGGGGAACTGGTGACAGATAAGTTTCCGGAGATTGATTCATCCATGGCGAATTGGCCCGATGGTACCGTCATCGATGGCGAGATCATGGGTTTCCGCGAAGGACGTCCCATGACCTTACTGCAATTGCAGTCGAGGTTAAACCGGAAGAATATCGATAAAAAAGTATTGCAGGAGATTCCGGCAGTTTTCATGGCCTTCGATCTGCTGGAAGATAACGGTGCGGATGTCCGTCAATTACCACTTATCGAACGTCGAAAACGCTTGTCGAAATTGCTGGATAAATGCCAGGGTGAAGCATTGATGCTTTCGGAAGTGGTTCCGTTCAAGTCGTGGAAGCAGTTGCGGGAGACCCGTCGTTCGGGCATTGCCTTGGGTAGTGAAGGGCTGATGTTGAAGCGGGCAGCATGTTTTTATGAGAGCGGCAGTTGGTTCAAGTGGAAGTTTGAACAGCATACAATTGATGCGGTGCTGATCTATGCGCAGGCGGGTCCGAGGAGTGGTGCTGCGAAGTATTCTGAATACACCTTTGGACTCTGGAGCGGGGAGTTGCTGGTGCCAGTCGCCAAAGCCATCACGGGATTGTCGAATGCAGAAGTTAGGGAGATAGATGAGTTTGTTCGGAATAATACAAAGGAGAAATTTGGTCCGGTTCGAAGTATCACAGCAGAGCTGGTGTTTGAGATTGCTTTTGAAGCTGTTGAGTTCAGTACACGGCATAAATCAGGGGTTACCGTTCGTGCTCCGAAAATTCTGAAGTGGAAAACAGCGGCGAAGCCCGAAGAAGCTCATTCGCTGGATGATTTAAAGAAGATGATCCGCTGATGGGACGGGTGAAGAAAATAGCACCGGAACAGATGGAAGTGGCGGAGGCGGCTTTCACTACGTTTTATGCTGAGAAAAACTGGTCGCCATTTCCTTTTCAGCGGGAAGTATTTGATTGCTTTTTTGCCGGCTATTCAGGATTGCTGAACGCACCAACAGGTAGCGGTAAGACCTATGCGTTAGGTCTGCCGGTTTTGGCGCAGGCGCTGATGCTGCAACATGCCGGGACGCTTCCGAAAGGATTGAAAGCGATCTGGATCACGCCCATCCGTGCACTCGCCCCCGAGATCGAAACGAGCCTGAAAACAGCCTGCGAAATTCTCGGCCTCGATTGGAGAGTGGAAAACCGGACCGGGGATACCTCTTCCAAAGACCGTGCGCGGCAGAAAAAGAGTCCGCCGGATTTCCTGATCACTACTCCCGAAAGCCTGCATATCCTGTTGTCTCAAAAAGGCAGTAAGGAACTCTTCGGTAACCTGCAGTGCATCGTCGCCGATGAATGGCATGAATTGCTCAGTACAAAACGGGGTGTGCAGCTGGAACTGACCTTGTCGCGGTTGCGGACCTTGGCGCCCGGACTCCGCACCTGGGGCATCTCCGCCACCATCGGTAATCTGGAAGAAGCCGCCACAGTATTACTCGGCCTGAACCCTCCGCCGTACAAGCTCATCCGTACCGATATTGAAAAGAAAACAGAAGTTGTGACGCTCCTGCCGGAGGAAATCGACCGTTATCCTTGGGCGGGACATCTCGGTCTGAAGATGCTGCCGGCTTTGATTCCGATCATTAACGGATCTGCCTCCACGTTAGTGTTTACCAATACCCGGGGACAGGCCGAAATCTGGTATCAGTCACTGTTGAATGCCTATCCTGACTGGGCCGGACAAATGGCCTTGCACCATGGCTCCCTTGACGGTGCTACACGCGCCTGGGTCGAGAATGCGCTGCACGAAGGAAAATTAAAACTGGTCGTCTGTACTTCGTCGCTGGATCTGGGTGTGGATTTTCGTCCGGTAGAGACTGTAGTGCAAATTGGAAGTCCGAAAGGCGTTTCGAGGTTTGCACAACGGGCGGGCCGCAGCGGACATCGTCCGGGAGAAACCAGCAGGATTTATCTTCTGCCCACCAACGCTCTTGAACTCATAGAAGCAGCGGGCATGAAAGAAGCATTGAAGCGAAAACTGTTTGAAGAACGCCCACCGGTGTATCGTGCCTTCGATGTGCTGGTGCAATACCTTGTAACACTGGCGGTGGGAGATGGATTTTATCCCGATGAAATCCGTAAAGAAGTGTCGCAGACGTTTTGTTACTCCACCTTCAGCGACGACGAGTGGCGGCAGGTATTGCAGTTCATCACCACCGGCGGCGATACGCTGAAAGCCTACTCTGAATTTTCGAAAGTTCAGGTGGTGGAGGGGAAGTTTGTTGTTGAAGATAAAAGGACAGCTATGCGTCACCGTTTGTCGATTGGTACCATTGCCAGTGAGATCAGTATGTCGGTAACACTGATGAACGGAAAGAAGCTCGGAAATATTGAAGAATATTTTATCTCGAAGATTAATCCCGGCGATGTCTTTGTGTATGCCGGACAAATGCTCGAACTGGTGCAGGTGCGTGGTACGCAGGCCATCGTCAGAAAGACAACGCGTAAGTCGAAGGTGGTACCCAGCTGGAACGGCGGACGCATGCCGCTGAGCAATCAGATCTCTGCGCTTATCCGTGAAAAACTCAGCGATTATGCCGATGGGGATATTACCGATGTGGAAATGGAAAAGCTGGTGCCATTGCTCGAGTTACAGCGCGAACGCTCAGCCGTACCCCGCGAAAAGGAATTACTCGTTGAGGTTTTTCATTCCGACGAAGGCCATCATTATCTCTTCTATCCTTTCGAAGGAAGACTGGTGCATGAAGGGATGGCGATGTTATTAGCTTACCGGTTGACACAACTCCATCCGGCGAGTTTTAGTCTGGGCATGAACGACTACGGCTTCGAACTGCTCACCGACAGCGATGTCGATTTCAGTGCATACATCAACGAGTCATTGTTTGGTACAGAAAACCTCACGACCGATATCTACGCCAGCACCAACTACACCGAAATTGCTCGCCGGCGATTCAGGGACATCGCTTCTATTGCCGGACTTCTTTTCAAGGGATTTCCGAAAAAGCAACAGAAGACACGGCATCTTCAGGCGAACTCCAATTTGTTTTATGAAGTCTTCGCCGATTATGATCCTGATAACTTCCTGCTACGGCAATCACTCGAAGAAGCATTGATGTATCAGCTCGAAGAAACGCGTCTGAGGATCGCATTGAAGCGGATGCAAAAGCAACAACT
Organism: Bacteroidia bacterium; assembly: GCA_046330075.1. Classification (GTDB taxonomy): domain Bacteria; phylum Bacteroidota; class Bacteroidia; order AKYH767-A; family OLB10; genus JAJTFW01. The sequence goes on from JAXLTL010000004.1 coordinate 217,832, forward strand.
GCTCCTGTTTGAAATTGATCAGCCTACGCCATTTTCTTTTCCGATACTCGTGGATTCAATGATGCGGGGAAAACTCACCAATGAATCACTGGAAGACAGGGTAAAGCGGATGATCGCTCATATGCAGGAAGGATAAACTATTTTTGAGGGCGATGATCGAATTACAGGAATATGCATCCGTCACCATCGGCGAAGAAACACTCTTCCTGATGCCCGATCGTGCGCTCTGGTGGCCATCGCGGAAGCAACTCATCATCGCTGACCTTCATCTTGGCAAAGCATCTCATTTCAATCGTCACGGTTCCGTATTACCGAACACCCCTGCTGTGCGTGATTTGCAGAAACTGCATCTCCTCTGCGAACTGCTGCATGCGCAATCTCTGTTGGTGTTAGGCGATCTCTTTCACTCCGAATACAACAATGAATTCGAGTTGCTGAAAATTTTCAAGTCGAATTTTCCGGCGTTGCTGCTGGAAGTCGTGAAGGGGAATCATGATATTTTAACAAACGCCGACTATCAATCAGCAGGAATCATCCTTCATGAACAATACCTCGAAGACGGACCCTTTGCGTTTGTGCATGATCCGCTCGAAGTGAAGCATGAAACAAAATATCTCATTGGCGGACACATTCATCCTGGCGTTGTGCTCCACGGCAAAGCGCGGCAACATGCCCGACTGCCCTGCTTTTATTTCACGGAGAAGTATGCTGTTCTTCCTGCGTTCGGTGCGCTCACCGGACTTCATGCGCTTCGACGTCAGCATAAGGAGGATCGCATTTTTGCCTTGGTTGGGGAGAAGGTGGTGGAGTTGAATTCCGGTAAAAGCGGATAAATTGCGAAGAAATATTTCTGTAATAATCAATAATTATGTATTGTAAATCAGTCATTAATGGCTTTTAATGCTATTAATGACTGATAAATCATGCTAATATAAACTATTTCGTTTGTTTATTCGTATATTTGTGTGGTTAATCATTCGTTATAGTTAAATAATTCATTTAATGGCTGATATATCATACAGAAACTGGAGTTCAATGAGTGATAAAGCACTTGCCGAACACATTGGTCATTTCATCAAAACGAAACGCCTGGATCGCAACCAAACGCAGGAGCAATTAGCACATGCAGCAGGCATCAGCAGGTCCACTTTGAGTCTGTTAGAGAAAGGCGAAGTAGTTACGTTGGCCACGTTGTTACAGGTGTTACGCGTGTTGGATCAATTGTCGGTGTTGGATGTGTTCACGATACATCCGGTAGTGAGTCCGATTCAGGTTGCTGAGATGGAACTGAAACTTCGAAAGCGTGCAAGAGGAAAAGATAATTCATCACCAACAACTTCAAGCTGGTAGGTTGTGAATGCTGCTTTTGTTAAAATATGGAACGAAGTCGCCGGTGCTGTCCTCTGGGATGAGCAAACTGGTTATGCAACGTTTGAATACGATCAGAATTTTAAGAAGCTGATGTGGGAGCTTTCTCCATTAAGGATGCCTTTGACGGAGTCCCGATCAATCTATAGTTTTCCGGAGCTGCGAAGGGACCTGCGCACTGGATTTGATACATTCAAAGGATTGCCCGGATTGCTTGCAGATGTGTTGCCGGATAAATACGGAAATCAGCTGATCGAAACATGGTTGTCAGCACAGGGGCGAAATGGGATGAATCCCGTGGAGATGTTATGTTTTATCGGAACGCGGGGTATGGGGGCCTTGGAGTTTGAACCGGTGGTGATGAAGGAGGGGAAGCGCTCGTTTTCGATAGAGGTGGATGAGTTGGTAGCAATTGCCACCCGGTTACTCGCAGAGCGGACCTCGTTTTCAGCCAATACCAAGAAGGAAGAGGAGCAGGCTATGCTGGATATTCTTAAAATCGGGACGTCTGCCGGTGGTGCGCGACCGAAGGCCGTGATAGCATTCAATGAAACAACCGGCGAAGTACGATCGGGTCAGGCTACGGCACCGAAGGGATTTGAGCATTGGCTGATCAAACTGGATGGTGTCAGCAATGTGCAGTTTGGTGAAGGAACCGGTTATGGTCGGGTGGAGATGGCCTACTATCTCATGGCGATCGATTGTGGCATTGAGATGATGCCTTCGCGGTTACTGGAGGAAAATGGTCGGGCTCATTTTATGACCAAACGATTTGACCGGGAAGATGGTGATGTGAAGCATCATATTCAAACGTTCTGTGCGTTGAAGCATTTTGATTTTAATGAAGTGCTGAGTTTTAGTTATGAGCAGTTGTTTCAAACCATGCGGGAGCTGAAGCTGACCTATCCGGAAGCAGAACAGATGTTCCGCCGGATGGTGTTTAATGTGATGGCGCGGAATTGTGATGACCATACCAAGAATTTTTCTTTCCGGTTGAAGAAAGGCGGACGATGGGAGCTGGCTCCCGCGTATGATGTTTGCCATGCTTACAAACCCGGACATCAATGGGTAAGTCAGCATGCACTCAGCATGAACGGAAAACGAACCGGTATCACGAAGGATGATCTGTTGCTGATCGGCAAATCTATTCAGTGCAAGCAGGCGACTTCCATCATTGATGAAACAGAAGCAGTTATTTTCAACTGGAAGAAATATGCAAAAGAAACCGGTGTTCCTGTAGCTCTTCGCAACGAAATCTTTGAGACGATAAAGAGCCGGCAGTAGTTTCTCAGAACCTCAATGTTGCCTGTGCCATGTAGTTGATGGTCGCTTGCGGGTAGAAGAAGTCTTCTTGAATGCGTGAATTATCATAGAGATATCCATACGTGTATCCATTGGAAGAATACATCGTGCTGAACAGATTATTGATCAGCAGATCTACACGTAGATTCTTGCACCATTTTGTTGCCGGAGTGAACGAGAGACGCACGTCAGTCACGGTGTAGGCGGGAATGATGCGGTCGTTGTTTTCCGTGTTGTCGAGAAATTGTTCAGAAACATGTCGCGCAATCAGGCTGATTTCAGTAGAGGTGAATGGGGTGTACGAAAGTTGTAGTGCGGAAGTGATCGCAGGAGAGAAGGCGATGATGGTATTTCTGAACGTATCGGTTTGTTGTCCGATGTAATTAAAGTCCACATCATACGCGTCGGTATATTCGATGAATTCTGTAATGCGATTATCGCTAAGGGTGAGATTACCTTTCACCGTCACTTTCCTGGCTACCATCCAGGCTGCCTCCAGTTCTGCTCCCATTCTGTAACTGCGGTCGATGTTGACACGGGTATAGGAGCCAACATCGTTGATTTTTCCGTTGAGCACCAGCTGATCGTAGTAGTCCATGTAATAGAAATTGATGCCGGCATTGATCTTCCGGTTGGCATATTTTACGCCGGCTTCATAGTCGATCATCATTTCCGGTCGTGGACGCGATTTTCGTGTTGTTTCTGTGTAATCATCGCGGTTGGGTTCGCGTTGAGCAACAGCTGCAGATGCGTAAACTTCCATATTCTGTATGCGGTGACTGATGCCTGCTTTCGGATTGAAAAAGGAAAGGGTGGCTTCCTGCGGAGCCGGATTGCCAAGTTCATCAGGTCCTGTGAAAATGTAGTTTACACGACGATATTGAAGGTCAGCATAAACACTTGTTGATCTGCCTGTCTGTAAACCTGCTTTAACAAAAGTGTTGAAGTCGGTTTTTTCAGCAGTGTTGAAATAATACCGGTCGCCGGTTTCAGAGGTGGAAGCATATCTCGCCCAGGTGATTTCGCCGAAGTGATCACCGTCGTATTTATTCCATCCGCCTCCCCAGAGCAGATTGATTTTCGAAGAAACATCTCCTTTGATACTCCAGGTCGCTCCGTAGAACCAGTTGTCGAGCCAGCGACGACGAACAAGATCTGTTGCATCAATGGTGGTGTCGTTCAGTTGTACGGGTAACAAACCATAAGCGAGCAGCGATTGGTCTTTTTTATATTCCTCGTAATATCCTCTGCCTTTTGTTGCATGCAAGGCTACATTCGCCACCCAGTTTTTTGGGAGCGCTCTGCTGTACAATAACTGGTAATGATCCTGCTGGTAATTGTCGACCTGGTTTTCGTACGTGTAATAATTGTAGGTTCTTCCGCTGTTAAGCAGATTGGCGGTTTCTTCTTCGGAGAGTCCGTTGCGGATACTGTAGTCGAGCATCTCCTGCTGATTGCCGTTTACTCTGCTCTCGGGCGTTCCATACCAGCTCTGATAGGTAACTTCTTTCCCTGAAAATACATTCACGCGCAGCAGGTTGTTTTTATCGTAGTAACCACCGCTCATGTAAAATGATTTCAGATCGGAAGTGGCGCGATCGATATAGCCATCAGAGGTAATGCGGGAGAGTCGTCCTTCGAGGAAAAAATGCTGTCGGATGCTGCCGGTGCCGAAGCTGATGTTGTTGCGCAGGGTGTTGAAAGATCCGTAGCCTGCTGTGGTTTGTGCATACGCCGTATCATTTTTATCCTGCGTAAGGATGTTGATGGTTCCGCCGAAAGCACCAGCACCATTCACGCTCGTGCCGGCTCCTCGCTGCACCTGAATGTCTTCTGCGGATGAAGCAAAGTCGGGCATGTTGACCCAATACACCAGCTGCGACTCTGCATCATTCACGGGAGTACCGTTTACACTAACATTCACCCGCGATGCATCACTTCCTCTGATGCGAATTCCGGTATAACCAACTCCGTTTCCTGCGTCGGAAGTCATTACCGCTGATGGAAGCAGTTGTAGGAGATAGGGGAGATCTTGTCCGGTATTGAGTTTTTCAATGTCTTCTCTGTTGATGGTGCTTTGTGCAAGCCCTGCGTTATTGCCAGCACGCGTTGCCGTCACCACGACTTCGTTGCTGAGATGATTCAATACGCTCAGTTGGATTTTTAAGCCATTGGCGGGAGCTTTCAGGTAGAGCATAGTGTCACGGAAACCGATGTAGCGGACCTGAATAGCATAATCACTTCCTTCAGCAGCATTGATGAGAAAATTGCCATGGTTGTCGCTGAGTGTCTGAAATGGGGTGTTCATCAGCCTGATAAAAGCGCCTGGAAGCGGTTCGCCGGCAGCGCCGGTGATGGTACCGGAAATGGAAGATTGTGCCTGGAGGAGCGAACAGAGCAGGAGAGAGGAGAGTAAGAAGATGAGTCTTTTCATGATACGGTTTGAACTTGCAGACACCGAGGGCAAAACAGCCGTATCGAACCACTCCCTACGCCGGTATAATCCGGATCAGGTTGTATGGGTGTAATCTCAGCCCTTTTTGCCCAGGGCACCCCAGTGTTTGGGTCAAAGATAGATATGAACAGCTTAACATTACCTAAAACTTGGTAAAAAAAGTTTGAAAAGTCGGGAATATATTTACCTTTAACGATCCTTTACACCACCAACCAACCATAACATGATCAAATGCTACCCTAACCCTCATTGGCTGAATTTAGTGTGGAAAAGAGTACTCTTCTTCCTGCTGCTTAGTTTTAGTGCCTTTTCGCAAACGGTTAATATTCCGGGCGGGGGCGCAGGTCCGGCTCCGGGTGTGGCGTTCAACTATCGCCCTCTGGGAACTTTCTGGGGATATGACCGCAGCGAGATGCTGTATTCAGCTACTGAGCTTACAGCAGCAGGTGTTCCGAATGGCATCATGATTACTTCGGTAGGATTTTATCTCAACAGTTTGAGCGGGCCTTCGCCGGTGACACCGGTTAAAGTTTATCTGAAAGAAGTTTCGGGTCCTGCCGGACTTTCTCCTTCAACCTACGCCGCAGCCATTTCAACGGCTCAGCTTTGTTATAATGGAAATGTGAACGGAGGGTCCCTTGTTGCCGGCAGCTGGGTAACCATTACACTCACTACTCCGTTTTTCTTCGGAGGCGGAGGTACGCATCTCGATATTCTGGTAGAGGAGAACTACGGAGGCAGTGGCGGAGAAGCCTTCAATGGAAAAGTCTTTTCCAGAAGTAATGCTCCCGGAAACTATTACCAATACTGGGCTGCAGATAATACTCCGCCGGCTGGAAATGGTTTTGTGAGTGTGTCCCGTCCCGATGCGCAAATCAACTATACAGTGGCGACGCCTTGTGTAGGTGTTCCTCCCGGTATTACAGCGAATGCAAGTCCGGCGACCGTATGTCCTGCGGTGCCCTATACGGTAAGTGTGGGAGGATTGTATCCTCCGTATAATTCAAATTATACGTTTCAATGGTATTCGTCTACTACCAGTGCTGTCGGACCCTGGACATTAATTCCGGGGGCTACGCAAGCCATCTACGCCAGTGCGGGACAGATCGCACAGACCTGGTATCGCTGTGAGGTGCGCTGCAGTATGGGACCTATAACCACTACTACAGTAGCCACGGTGGCGATGAATCCGCCTAATGGTTGTTATTGTACATCCTCTGCCACATCCAGTTTTGATACCGATATCGGTCAGGTGATTTTCGGTGCCATGACCAATCCCGCAGCACCGGGACCTGTCACCAATAATCCCTCCGCTTTCAACCTGTACACCAATTACACCGGCACGGTAACGGCCCAGAACTATACGCAAGGACTGACCTATCCGATTACCTTATCGCAGATCACGTCCGGTACTTATTTCTTCAGCGCTTATTTCAACGTCTTCATCGACTACAATCAGGATGGAAATTTTGATCCCGTAGGCGAGAGGGTCTTCAGTGGCGGACCAACAGGGCCAACCAGTTCAGCTCCCACCATCACATCCGTAACAGGCAGTATCACGATACCGTTTGCATCCTTTACTGGACTCACGCGCATGCGTGTCATCTTAAGAGAAGGCGGAAACAACACGAATCCTCCCTGCGGCACCTACACGTGGGGTGAGACCGAAGATTATTTGATCAATATCGTTGCCGGCTCACCTTGTGGTCTGACCAATGCCGGAACAACTACTACCTCACTCACGAATGTTTGTCCGTCAAAACCATTTACTTTAAGCATAACTGGTACGGTAACCTTAGGATCGGGGATGACCTGGCAATGGCAGAGTGGCCCTTCGGCTGTAGGTCCATGGACCAATATCGCCGGCGCCAATCTCTATCCGTTTACCACAACGCAGCTGGCAACCACCTGGTACCGCTGTCAGATTACCTGCGGAGCAACTACGCTCTATACCACTCCCGTTCAGGTAATACTCAATTCGCCCACGACCTGTTATTGTGTACCGGTTCATATTCCGAACTGTAATAATATGTGGACTTCCAATGTAGTGTTCAATACATTGAATAATCCAACGGGTTGCAGCAGCAATACGACGCTGGCCTACAATGTTTATCCTGCTGCGGGGACCACGACCACATCCGTGACACAAAACCAAACGTACAATCTCGGTGTTACCACCAGCGGAATCTACAATGCGATCATTTCTGTCTGGATCGACTATAATTTTGACGGAATTTATTCTGCTTCGGAATGGCAGCAGTTGTCAATCAGTAATCCGCCGGGAAGCACCGCCACAATACCGATTACGATTCCCGGAACATCCGGAACAGGACTAACGGGTATGCGTATCCGATCACGTTTCAGCGGTAATCCCAACGGTCCGAATGACGCCTGTCTTACCTTTGGTTCCGGTGAAACCGAAGATTACCTCATCACGATCATTCCATTTATTCCTCCGCCCTGTACAGGCACTCCGGCTACCTTCACTACGCTGACGTCAGCGGCAACGGTTTGTTCCGGAACGCTGGTTAATCTCACTTTAAGTCCGACCGCCAGTACAATTTTTGCCGGGCTTAACTTCCAATGGGAAAGCGGTCCCACCAATGTGGGTCCCTGGACACCCATTGCCGGAGCCAACAACAAACTATACACTTCCAATGTGACCACTACGCAATGGTATCATTGCATCGTCACCTGTACCAACAGTGGTTTGTCTTCTACATCCACTCCTGTGCAGGTTTTTGTTTTGCCGGCCACCTGGCTTGGTTTTACTGACGACTGGAACGATGGAACCAACTGGTGTGGTCGTATTCCTACGACCGCAGATGATGCCTTGATTTCACTCGCAGCATCCGGAAGGCCAGCTGCCTCCTATTATTTCCCGGTTGTTGCGGTAGGTGATACGATGCGCGCCAAAAACCTCACCATTGCCACCACAGATTCAGTTACCGTACGGACCGACACGACGGTGATGATGACCATTGCGGCCAATATCCACAACAATGGAAAGATGGCCATCATCTCCACCGATTATGATTCCACGCAATTCGGAACATCCACAACAACCTCCGGCCTGATCCAAACGTTCAGAGGACTTTCATCTACTGACAATATTGTTCAGGTAATATACACGGTGAACGAACTCCAGGCTGCGGGTATGTTGCCCGGTGATGTGATCGATTCCATCTACTTAAAGTTCTATCTGCGCGGATCCACAGCAGGATATCAGAATTTTACGATCTCTTACATGCAGTTACCGCTGGCACAGGATCAGTTTGTATCCAACGATCCGTTGCTGGGCGTTACACCTGTTTACACCAATCCGTCTCTGATCATCGGCACACCCACCAATGGAATTTACACTGCCTATACAGCTACTTCGGGCGTGCTGAAATTACCGTTGAGCAATATGACCTGGGATGGTGTTAGCAACCTGCTGGTACAGATCTGTTATAACATGACCGGAGGTTCACCGGGAGGTAACGATCTGATGTATGTGTCAACGACTGCACCGCGGAAATCAACCCTGTGGTTGGGCTCCAATAACATTGCCACGGATGGTTGTGCGCTGACCACCCTCTCACCGGGATTCCAGACCAACTTCGGACAGGTGCCTTCCTCCCTCCGCCCGAACATAGGCTTCCGGTTCCATCGTCCACAGAAGCTGATGCCGGGAACAATTGGCGGCGACCTGAACATCAACGCCGGTGCAAAATTCTACACCAGCATGGGCGCGATCGCGATCACCGGAAATATCAACAACTCTTCACAGTTTTATGCTGATTCTTCTCTGATCACGCTCGCCGGAAATTTCAATAATAACGGATCGGCCGACTTCAGCTATGCTCCGGCGTTAGTAAACCGTAAAAATATTTTCAATATGAATGGTGTTGACTGGGTCAACAATGGCGTATTGATTCCCGGTAACTGCAAAACCAATTTCGGAGGTGCGCTGGCTCAGAACATCACTGGCTCGAACCCCAGCAGTTTCCACGAACTTGACATTACGAAAGCGGGTGCCGGACAAACCGTCACAATGGCAAAAAGCATCACCGTGGTGGATACCCTGAGTCTCACACAAGGCAACCTGCTGATGAATGGCAATACCATTACCGTTAACAACTTCAGAAACTGTGTGGGGACACTGGCGGCACCGGTGGGTCCTATCTCCCGCGTATCCGGATTTATTATTTCAGAAAATGCAGCGGCAACAGTCAGCTGGACCGTCGGAAACAATATCGGGTACAGAGTGGTACCGTTCGGAAGTTCGGCGGTGAGTCCAGCTTATATACCTTTCAGCTTCTTCCTGAATTCCGGTGATATGGGTGATTTCAAAGTATCAACGTACAATACACCGGCTAACAATCTGCCCTTCCCTCCAACGGTCACTCATCTGAACATTTACAATGCCTCTGCATCGAATTTCACGAATGTGGTAGATCGCTTCTGGACCACTGAAAAAACGGGCCCCAATCCTGTGGCGAATCTTACCTTCCGCTTCACCAATGCAGAAAGGGCGACGTCGATGTCGGCCTTGAACAAAGGACGTGCGCAGCCCTGGCGTACTGCGGCTGCCGGTGTTTACAATGCATGGATCCGAATTTCCAATACATCGCCTGCCTCTCCGGCCGGATCAACACTGGGTACTTCAGCATCCTATGTACAGGATCATACACTGGCTGCAGGCGTCGACTCTGTGCGTGTATTGAGTTGGGACTGGCCCACACTGCCTGCTGGCCCGGGCCCCTTCTTCTCACCTGCAGGACCCATCGGCAACTATCTTCCCTGGGCAATCTCCAACAACAATAATCCATTACCGGTTGAGCTGATTTCCTTTGATGCGATTAAATCAGGCGAAAAAGTATTGCTGAAATGGTCAACAGCTTCGGAGATCAACAGTGAAACATTCATCGTAGAACGATCGCTCGACCTGGTAAATAACATCACCATTGATAAGCTCAACGGAGCCGGCAACAGCACCATCGTGCATCAATACCAAACCTGGGATGAGCAACCAGTTACAGGTGTCAATTATTACCGGTTATTGCAACAGGACTTTGACGGCACAATCAACGAAGCTGCTTCCTATATTCCTGTACGATTTGAAAAAGATACAAGATTCGAGATTCTTTATCTGACTCAGGAAAACAGCCATGCGCTGGTATATGATTACGATACCAATGAACCAGTTGGTGTTCAGCTCTTCGATATGGAAGGCCGGCTGGTATATGCAAAAGATGCCATTGCATCTGAAGTGGGTCTGAATACACTGCCGCTGCCCATCGATTTACTGGCGCCCGGCACCTATGCCATCCGATTGTCAAATTCGGTGAAATCACTGACTTATCGGTTTGTGAAGGGTATGTGATTGAATTCCATATGTTTGTAGTATGTAAAAATCGCTCCGGTTGTTAATTACCGGGGCGATTTCTCTTTCAGGCCGCTTTTTAATCCGGGTATGTAGTTGTTATTTTTGTTCAAACAACAACTCCTGCAACAACATGAAAAGAATTCTGACTCTTATCGCGTTCACCGTGATAAGCAGCCTTTCGGTAGCCGGTTCGCCGGGCTACTGGAGAAATGCGGAAGCTGCTGAAGTGAAAAGCCTCGGTAATGCTTCTATACTGACCGTTAAAGAACGCCTCATCTCTATTGATCTTGGCATGCTGAGGTCCTACCTGCAACAGGCACCTGCTGAAAGCAGCAATGACCGCACTTTTGAACTGACCGTTCCCATGCCGGATGGAAGTGCTGAGCGTTTTATCGTATATACGGTACCGGTAGTATTGCCGGCAATGCAGGCGAAGTATCCTGCACTCTATACGTTCGCAGGACAAAGCCTCGATCATCCCTCAACTGCTATCCGGATGGATCTTACCTATAGCGGGTTTCATGCGATGACCTTATCGCCCAACGGATCTGTATTTATCGACCCGTACAATTCTTCCACCACCTCCTATTACAAAGTTTATTACAAATCTGACGCCCGTAAAAAGGACCAGGCGGCGCATTGTGAATTTAACCCGCTCGAGGAATTGAACAAGCAACGTCAGGCAGAGATCAATCAGGATTACAACCGCTATGCCGGAACATCTTCCATTGCAAAATCCAGCGGAGCGAATTTGCGTACGTATCGGGCAGCGGTTGCCTGTACGGGTGAATATTCAGCTTATTTCGGAAGTACAAAACCCCTGGTATTGTCAGCGATTGTCACCAGTGTGAACCGTGTATCGGGAGTTTACGAATACGAAGTAGCCATCCGTCTGAGTCTGATCGCCAATAACGATACGCTGATCTTCCTGAATTCTGCAACAGACCCTTACACAAACAACAGTGGTTCCACGATGCTGGGTCAAAATCAAACCACCGTTACCAGCTATATCGGCATGAACAACTACGATATCGGTCACGTATTCAGTACCGGTGGCGGTGGGATTGCCGGCCTTGGCGTGATTTGTATTGCCAGTCAGAAAGCGCGTGGTGTAACCGGATCACCGGCACCCGTGAATGATCCGTTTGATATCGATTATGTGGCGCACGAGATGGGGCACCAGTTTGGTGGTAACCATACGTTCAATGCTACCACCGGATCCTGTTCAGGTAATGCCAATCCTACTACCGCCTTCGAGCCGGGCAGCGGATCTACGATCATGGCCTATGCGGGAATTTGCACAGGACAGGATCTGCAACCACATAGTGATCCTTATTTTCATACCGGAAGTTTTGATGAAATTGTGAACTTCTCTACTACCAGTTCCGGTAATAATTGTCCGGTAAACACACCAACGCTGAACAATCCTCCGGTCATCACATCCATTGGTTCAAACCACACCATTCCCATCAGTACGCCCTTTGTACTGGAAGGCGTGGCCAGTGATCCTGACGGAGATTCAATCACCTATTGCTGGGAAGAGCATGATTATGGTCCTCAGGGAGCAATGGCTTCTCCCAGTGGCAATGCCACGATTTTCCGTTCGTTCAATCCAACACCCAATCCAATGCGGTATTTCCCTACGCTGACTAAGCTCGTGAATAACGCCACATCAGTAGGTGAACGGCTTCCAACGTACGCACGCAATCTCACCTTCCGCTTAACAGTGCGTGACAATCGCTCAAATGGTGGCGGGGTAACCTATGATAATACGAAAATTACGCTGGCTGTATCTGCGGCAGCAGGTCCTTTTCTGGTTACTGCTCCCAATACGGCTGTGACCTGGGTAGTTGGGACACAGGAAAACGTAACCTGGAACGTTGCCGGAACCGATGTTACTCCGGTGAATGCTGCCAATGTTGATATTTTTCTCAGCACCGACGGAGGTTATACGTATCCGATCACACTGGCCACCGGTGTGCCGAACAACGGTACAGCTACGGTTACCGTTCCTGCAAATGTTACCAATACTGCCCGGGTGATGGTTAAAGGCGCTGGAAACGTATTCTTCGATATCTCCAATGCGAATTTTATCATAACCAACCAGCAATCTCTCAATGAAATGCTGTCAGGTGAGAGTGTTAACCTCTACCCGAATCCGGCAGAAGACGAGCTCTCACTCAGCATGGCCGGAAATTACCGTGGAGAAGTAACGGCGATGATATACACCGTTGATGGTCGCCTGGTTTCTTCAGTTCGTCTTGAAAAAACCGGAGCCGGACTTGTGCAGCCAATTGCTGTTGACGGACTTGCATCTGGCATGTACCAGCTCAGGGTTCAAACTGATGCAGGTGCTGTTTCACGAAAATTCACTGTAAAATAGTTGAACTGAATGTTGTGTGAAGTCCGGCCCATAGCCGGACTTTGCATTTTCAGACTGTTTCATTTCGCTTACCTTTGCTGCGAATGAAAATTTTCCGGAAAATAGTATATGCGGTCATTATTCTCCTGCTGTTATCCATTGCAGGTGTTTTGATCTATCTCACCAGTCAAAAGCCGCAGTATAACGGCAGCATTGAACTGGAGGGACTGAATAAGAAGGTAGAGATCGTTTACGATTATTACGGTGTGCCGCATATCTATGCGGATAACGAAGAAGACGCCTATTTCGCGCTGGGATACGTGCATGCGCAGGATCGTCTTTTTCAGATGGAGATGACACGACGGGTTGCTTCCGGTCGGCTTTCAGAGCTGCTGGGTCCCGAATTCGTGAAAGTGGATGCGTTTTTCAAGACGCTGGGGCTTGCTGAACATGCAGCTGCATCTGCGAAAGCATATATGACCGGCGATTCATTGCCGTATCAGCGGGCAGCAAAAGCATATCTCCACGGAGTAAATAATTTCATCCGTAACGGTCGCACACCGGTAGAGTTCGTGATGCTGGGTATTCCGAAGGAAGAATATACGGTCAATGACCTTTATCTGTCTTCCGAATTCATGGCTTTCAATTTTGCCATGGCTTTCCGTACGGATCCGCTGATGAGCTATGTGAAGTATAAGCTTGGCAAATCCTATTACAAAGACCTTACAACCCGCTACAACGGTACTGAAGCTATTCCGGTGTTCGATGATACTACCGGAATGGAAGATGCCGGTGATTCGGCCATTCGTGCTGCGGTGAATCATTCGCCTGCAGCTTATCATGCCGGCATCAGTATCTTGAATTCGCTGCCTGTTCCTTTTCTGACCGGCAGTAACGGATGGGTGGTTGCTCCTTCGCGTTCGAAGAGTGGTAAAGTACTCCTCGGAAACGATACGCACATCGCATTTGGACAGCCTGCGGTATGGTATGAAGCCCATATAGAATATCCCGGATATAGTTTCTACGGGAACTTCCTGGCGGGATTACCTTTTGCAGCCCTCGGACATACACGGGAGCTGGCATGGGGTCTTACAATGTTTGAAAATGATGATGCTGACTTCTACAGCGAGCGTATCAAGCCGGGTGATTCATCCATGTGCTGGTCAGGAGGGCAATGGGTGGCCATGAAAAAGACGCACAAGACGATCTATGTGAAAGGAGAGCCCGAGGTAGAGTTGAACGTATATGAGAGTAAGCATGGTCCGCTGGTGCAGCAAGCGATGCCGGAATGGCAAAATGTTACCGGGGATGCCATAGCCTTACAATGGACGCATCTGAAGTTTCTGAATAATCTGCTGCAGGTAACGTATGATTTGAACCACGCCACGGATATGTCATCCTTCCGTACCGGTGTCTCGCAACTGATTTCGCCCGGACTCAATGTGATGTATGGTGACCGTCAGGGTAATATCGCCTGGTGGACTGCAGGACGACTGGTGAAGAGAGCAGATGGCGTAGATCCGGTAACGTTAGTAGATGGCAGCTACTATGCAAATGATCCGGTAGGATACTATGATTTTGCTTTCAATCCGCATGCGGTGAATCCGCCTTCCGGTTTCGTTTACAGTGCCAATAATCAGCCTGATTCTATGCCCGGCATGGGATACTATCCCGGTTATTATGTGCCGGAAGACAGAGCTTTGCGGGTGAAACAGCTGTTCGCCGAGAAAAAAATGTTCAACCAGGAAGACCTGCACCGGTTTAATCTGGATGTAGTATCGCCGGTAGCTCCGGAGGTAGCTGAGGTGATTCTTTCCGCAATTCGTAACGAAGTCAAGAAAAAATCCGAAGTACATGAAAGCGCGGCGAAGTTACTGCTGTTATGGGATGGCAGCCATGAGCTGAGGGATGTGGCGCCGGTGATCTATTATAAACTGATTTATCATGTGCTGGAGGGTGCGATGAAGGATGAGCTGGGGGATGATAATTTCAACGTGTTTCTCACGACGCATGTGATGAAATCATCGCTGATCAATCTTGTGAAGAATGATTCATCTGTCTGGTGGAATGATGTGAACACACGGGATATCGTTGAGTCAAGGAATATGATTTTTGAAAAAGCATTTGAAACCACCATCAACGAACTGATTGCTCAGCTTGGGAAAAATCCTGATACCTGGGAGTGGGGAAGAGTGCATGTGCTGGAGCATAAGCATCCCATTGGCATGAAGAAGCCTTTTAATATTATGTTCAATGTGGGGCCGTATCCGATTCCCGGTGGACCGGAGGTACTTAACCAGATGGGCTTCGATCTGAACGGAGAAGGTATTTACAGAGTGAAATATGGTCCTGCGATGCGCATAGTGATCGACATGGCCGACATGGAAAACTCCAAGAGTATTTTACCGACCGGACAATCCGGCAACGTGATGAGCCGGTATTATTATGATCAGTCGGTGATGTACAATACGGGCAAGATGCGCAAACAGAAAATGAACCGTGCGGAGATTGAAGCCAACCGCATCGGGCGTCTCGTATTACAACCCAAATAGTCTGCAGACTAAAATTTTCAGGACTCGTTTACAATTGCTGTTGCTTCCACTTCCACCAGCATCGCCGGGTCGATGAGTTTGCTTACTTCCACCATTGTTGTGGCCGGACGTATTTCACCAAAGAACGAAGCATGCGCTTTGGCAGCATCTTCCCAGCGGCTGATATCGGTAACGTAGAGACGGGTACGCACCACATCTTTCATAGATGCACCAGCCTGCAGTAAAGCAGCTTCAATGATTTGAAGGCAGATTAGGGTTTGTCCGTACAAATCATCCTTGCATTGCACCTCGCCGTTTCTGATGGCGGTTGTGCCTGAAACTTCAATGGTATTGCCGGCACGCACCGCTCTAGAATAACCCACAACGGGTTCCCAGGGAGAGCCGGAAGAGATAAGTTTTCGGGTCATGATCAGATGGTATTCAGCACTGCCGCCATTCTCTCTGCCAGAATGCGGGCAATTTTTACATTCGACTCGTGCGTCCATCCTGCAATATGTGGAGAGAGCACCACTTTGTCAGAGGCGATCAGGTATTGAAAAGGAGCTGGTAATGCAGAAGCATCAATCTTTTCAAAACTCACCGCTTCATATTCCAGTACATCGAGAGCGGCGCCAATCACCTTTCCATTTTCAAGGGCATCCACCAGGTCAGCGGTAACAATGTTTTTTCCCCGCGCAGTATTGATCAGCCGGATTGGTTTCCCGAGGCGGGCAAACCAGTGACGGTTGATAAAGCCACGCGTTTCATCCGTCAAGGGTACGTGCAAACTGATCACATCTGCTGTTGCCAATAATACTTCTTCACTCACTTGCTGTACCTGTGGCCATTGGTTTTTATCAATAGTAAGGTAGGGGTCGAAGGCAATGATGTTCACGCCGAAACCGGCCAGTCGTCTGGCAAAGGATGAACCCATATGCCCAAAGCCGATGATACCAACGGTTTTCCCTTCGAGTTCATCTCCGCGGTTCTCTTCCCTTTTCCAGATGCCCTGACGCACTTCCTGATCAGCGCGACGCAGATGATTCATCAGCATCAGCAGCATACCGGTAGCATGTTCGCCTACTGCATCACGGTTACCTTCCGGAGCACTTACGCAGGTAATACCCAGCGCAGCAGCAACAGGTACATCTATGTTTTCCATACCGGCCCCGGCACGACCGATACATCGGATAGAGCCGGCTACAGCCTTCAGGAAGTCTGCATCGAGTTTAAACCGGCTGCGGATAGCCAGTCCATCAGCTTGTGCAGCAGCGGCGATCACTTCCTCCCGGCGCAGTGCATACGCAGGAACCGGTTCGATGCCACATGCTTCGAGGCATTCAGCGAAGGAAGGATGCATCGTGTCGATCAGCAGCACTTTTTTCATGCTGTAAAGGTAGCTGATCGGAGCAGATTTTTCAGGAAATGCGCAAAAGAGAATCGATCTTCAGCAAGGTAAGCGGTTTTTCTACAAAACTGCAGATCTGCGGATTGGCATCGGCCCTGTTTTTATCATCCGGGTCAACGGACGAAGACAGAATGTGAATCGTAAATTTCGATGTGAGAGAGGCCGGAAGTTTTGCGAATTCATCCATGAACTCCCAGCCATTCATGCCTGGCATATTAATATCCAGCAACAGTAGTATCTTGTCGTTCGCTGATTGGGTGTCGCCACCGTCCTGGAGAAACCGAATACCATCCAATGGATTGGTGAAGTCATGTATTACCGTTTCCGGTGTCATCTGATGCAGTAGTTGTCTGCACAGGAAATTATTGACCGGGTCGTCATCAATGATGAGAACGTAATGGAAGTTAATCATTGGGGTAGTGTGATTTTAAATCGGGTGCCGTGGTTGACACTGCTTTCAATTTCTATTTTTCCATGCAGACTTTCTACCTGGGTTTTTACCATATAAAGTCCCATGCCCTTGCCTTCGATCTGAGGGTGGAAACGTTTGTACAATCCGAAGACTTCTTCTTTTTTTCTTTCCAGATCGATACCGAGACCATTGTCGGTGAGCAGCAGTGTGACTTCATTTTTGTCGACCGACGTCATGATATCAATCTCGGGATGTATTTCGCGGCGTGCATACTTGATGCTGTTAGAGATGAGGTTAAACAGAATGCTCTCCACCAGTGGTTTCACCGAATCGATGGCTGGACATTCGTGGAAGTCGCAATGAATAGAAGCCTGCGATTTTCTGATTTCCTCACTCAGCATTTCCTTTACATGTTCAACGGCAGATCCCAGATCAATTTTTTCTTTCTGATCATTCGATTCTCTCTTCACATGCAGGATGTTGTTCAGATCACGGATGACGGTATCCAGTCGTTGTACAGAGGTGTGAATGCCGTTATTGATGGTTTCAAGATCCTGTTCGCTCACCTTATTATGGATGAGAAAATCAGAGAGCCCCATGATATTCGCAACCGGTGCCCGCAGATTATGCGAAACGATATAGGTGAATTGTTCCAGATCACGGTTTCGGGCGATAAGATTACGGGTAATGCGTTCACGGTACTGTTCGTTCTTTTTCTGATCCGTGGTTTCAATGGTTTGCATCATGATGGCAAAGAGCTCGCCTTTTTCATTGTTGATGCCTGTAAAGCGGGTGTTATACCATACTTTATCGCCGTGTCCGGAAGGGTAGTCTATGTCGTAGGAAATCGTTTCTCCTTCTTTTACCTTCTCAATGATTCTGGTATATACCTCCCTTCGTTCATCCGGGAAATGCGTGAGAAAACTTTCTGCTTTGTTGATTGTCCTTCCGAAATGCCGCGATAGCAGCCGGTCGGCCTGAGGGTTGTACGTGATGATGTTCAGGTTGAGATCGAAGAGTACGTAGGAGGTATTGGCATTGCTGAGAATGGTCCGGAGGTTGGCTTCCGAGCGTTCCAGATTTTCTGCCGCAGCTTTTTTATCTGTGATGTCATAGCGGATCGATAGAAACTGTATCGGCTTTTTATGTTCATCGAGAAACGGAATGATCGTCGTATCCACCCAATACATTTTTCCTTCTTTGGAGCGGTTCCGGATTTCTCCTTTCCAGATTTTTCCTGCGAGAATAGTCGCCCATAGTTCTTTGAAAAAGGCCTTCGGATGGTATCCGCTGTTGATGATGCTGATGTTGTTGCCGATGAGTTCTTCGCTGGTGAACCCGGAGATTTTTTCAAAGTTTTCATTGGCATACTTGATGGTGCCCAATGTGTCGGTAAATAAGACGATGGAAGAGGCGTCGAGTGCGAATTTGTAGTCGAGGATTTCTGCTGTTCTGGCGGCAATCTTTTGTTCCAGACTTTCGTTCAGACTGCGGATGTGTTCTTCGTGTTGCTTGAGGGAGGTGATATCGCTGAGTGCTATCAATATCCTTGACGCGTGTTCAACAGTAACACGTTCAGCATTGAGACTGAAATATAATCTGGTGCCGGGCTCAGGCTCGTAGATAATCTCATGATTTTTGATCGCACCTCTGCCGTTGATTTCCTGTAGTATTGCTCTGCCGGAGGCGTTGTCTGCCAGGAGTCCGATTTTAAAAATGCTTTCCGAAGGATGAATCTTCTTACCCAGCATGGACTCAAGCTGGCGGTTGGAGTGCAGGATAACACCTGTTTGGGCTTCAATGGCCATGTAACCGAGCGGGCTTTCCTGAAACAAGGAATGGAACGTTTGCCGGCTCTCAAAAAGATGTTGCTCTGCGCTGTCACGTTTACGGAGGTTATCACGGATGATCAGGTAAGTAATGATCAGGTATAGAATGATGATTCCGGAAAGGATGATAAAGGTGTTCAGGGTTTTCTTTTCCTGTTCTGTTCTTGCTTTGTTAAACAGATGCAGATTAGCTCTTTCTTTTTCTTCCAGCTGCAAGGCATGAATCCGCGCGATGTCCATGATCTCTTTCGCTTTCTTGAGTTCCAGCAGATCCTGCACTTTTTGATGCGGCTGCGTACCGAAGGTGCTCAGCAGGTGTTCGCTTAATTCCAGACATTGTGCAGCATCCTGTACGAGCAGGAGTATCCTTCCTTTCTGAATGATATCACCCGGATCAGTAGTGCGCAACGCTTCCATCTGCATGGGCAGCAGGGCTCTGGATCTGAGATAAGAGTCGAGAAAGATGCTGTCGCGGCCCAGAAGAAAACCACGGTAGCCGGTTTCAAGGTCGACGAGAGATAACATCAGCACCTCCGTGTTTTTTAATACAGCCAGTGATGCCTTTTCCTGCGATCGTGAATTGACGAAGGTGAGGAGGTTGTTGTAAGTAATAAAAATAAAGACTGTTAGTCCTGTAATGGCGATGAGGATGGCGCCAAGTATGGCCCGCTTCAATGGGTCCACATAACGTACTTTTTTCATTCGTTTCCGGTATTATGAAGAAAAGCCGGGGGCTGCGATAGTCTGTAGCGACGTCTTTTTTTCGGGTAACGGGGATTCCCTTAATTAATCGGTGCGAATTTGTATCTGCTTATTACGAAATAAAATGACTTTAGTTTATAAAAGGAGTGATTTGTCTTTTTTTACATTTTCGTGGCAATCAGAGCAAGGTGCCACTCAAAAGCAATGCTGCCATCGAAAAATAAATGACCAGCCCGGTCACATCTACCAGGGTCGCAATAAAAGGAGCAGAAGAAGTGGCGGGGTCAGCACCGAGCTTCTTTAAAAGTAACGGCATCATGGACCCCATCACAGTACCCCATAAAACCACAAACATGACCGAAAGTCCGATGGTGCAGCCAATCATAAGCCAGTGAACACCATATAGATCGGTAAAGATGTTCCAGATGCCAACCCTTGCAAAACCCAATGAACCAAGGATGAGACCCAGCAAAATACCGCTGATAATTTCCTTGCGCATGATCTTCCACCAATCACCAACAGTAATTTCCCCAAGTGCCAAAGCCCTGATTATCAGTGTTGATGCCTGGGATCCGCTGTTACCACCACTGGAAACAATGAGCGGGATGAAGAGCGCCAGAACCACTGCTTTGGCGATTTCATGTTCAAAGAATCCCATTGCTGATGCGGTGAACAGTTCGCCTACAAAGAGTACAACCAGCCATGGAGCGCGTTTGCGGATCATCTCACCCAACGGAACTTCCATGTAGGGATCTTCCAGGGCTTCTACCGCACCCAGTTTCTGGATGTCTTCGGTATCTTCTTTCTTGGCAAGGTCCAGTACGTCATCTACCGTGATGATGCCCAGCAAGAGTCCACCGGCATCGGTTACGGGTAAGGCAACGCGGTTGGTATTGGAAAATGCCTTTACGGCTACTTCTTCGTCATCTGTTACCAGGAGGGCGGTATATTTCCCGTCAAGGAGTTCTTTTACCGGAGTATGATCATCGGCCAGCAACACATCGCCTACTTTGATATCGTCGATGAGATAGCCCATATCGTCAACAATATAAATCACGTCCAGTGTTTCACTTTTCTCTCCGACGCGACGGATATAGTCGAGTACTTCACGAACGGTCCAGTCCTGATTCACGGTAATATAATCAGGCGTCATCAAACGACCGATCGAATCTTCCGGATAACCCAGCAGCGACAATGCAACGCGTCGTTCTTTCTGGGTGAGGAGTTTGAGCAGTTTGTTGAGCTGTTCTGATTCGAGCTGTTCGAGGAGGGCGGTACGGTTATCCGCCGACATGTCATTCAGGATGAGCTGGAGCTGCCGGGGACGAAGTGCTTCGATGAGCAAGACCTGCGAGTTCAGGTCGAGGAGCTCGAACGCCTGATAAGCCCGTTCACGGTCGATCACAGAGAAAATTACCGATTGCTCCGCAGGACTCAGGTCATTGCAGAGTTCGGCCAGCTCATTGGGCAGCCAGGATTCCAGCTTTTCTTCCAGCTGTTCCTTAGAGCCCGACTCGAGCAATCCGAAAACGATCGGTTTTTCTACTTCGAATTCCATATTGTTAATCCGTAACGGGTACGAAAAGTCGGCGCACTGCTCCATAAGCAGATGTCAGGTAATGAAAAACCCTGGTCCAAAGGCATGTTCGCTCCTCGTAGAGTTTTAGTTCAGAATGACTTATTCCACCTGGAGTGGAAAGCTGCCTTATGCGAAGCCTTAACCCGACTACGCCTGTTCTACCCATTGGCGTCTCTCGACATTTCCGGGCAACAGCCTGTGTTCATTCAGTAACCTCACCTAACAAGCTTACTTTCAATGGCCGGCGCAAAAGTATGAAATCGGGGTGCTGAAATCAAGCATTGAGAGGAAAGTAATCAGCGTTCCCTGCATAAAAAAAGAAATCCGGCCTGAAACAGACCGGATGACACATATTATCATATAGGCTCTCCTCAGGAAGGGCGGTGCTCCGTTGCTGCTGGAGTGGCACGGTGACCATAGGCCGGGCAGCGCTCTCTTGGTTTACATGAAACCGCGGCTACCAGGATGATTCCTAAGAGGAGAAGGCTGATTCTGTTTCGCATATCAGTGGTTGATTAATTGCTCCGCAAATTAAGTTAAATTTCTAACGAAACCGGTCGATTTGTTTAAAAATCCTGCATTTGTTAACATTCAATAAACGGAGAATTGTAGCTGAAAGTTATCCTGAAACAAAAATAATCAGCAGATGAAGATGCGCTTTCGCAGGTTTCATTATGATCCTGTAATTTCGAAGCATGAGTTCTGAAACCGAGCGAGTGATAAAAGTGAATTCCCCGGAGGTGCAGCTGGAACCTTCATGGAAGGAACTGCTGAAGGATGAATTTGCACAGCCCTATTTCGATGGTTTACGTGCCTTTCTGAAGCAGGAAAAGGCAGCCGGGAAGGTGATTTACCCTCCGGGGGGACGTATCTTCGCGGCGTTCAATGAAACACCGGTGGATCAGGTGAAAGTAGTGATCATCGGACAGGATCCGTATCACGGTGAGGGACAGGCGAACGGACTTTGTTTTTCCGTTGCTCCGGGCATCAGGAAACCACCTTCGCTGCTCAATATCTTCAAAGAACTGCAGGATGATCTGGGTATTCCCATTCCGGTGAATGGAAACCTCGATGCCTGGGCCGGACAAGGTGTGTTGTTGCTCAACGCTACCTTAACGGTCAGAGCCAACGAAGCCGGTTCACATCAGAACAAAGGCTGGGAGCAGTTTACCGATGCAGTGATCCGTGCTGTTTCTGACCGCTGTTTTGGTGTGGTGTTCCTGCTGTGGGGACGTTTTGCGCAGGCGAAATCTGAACTCATTGACAAAAGCAAACACTTCATCCTCGAAGCCGCACATCCTTCACCACTGGCCCGTACCGGATTCATGGGATGCCGGCATTTCTCCAAAGCCAACGAGTTGCTGATAAAGCAGGGGAAAACTCCGGTCGACTGGAGACTATGATTCAACCCGCTACGTTTATCTTTCTGCCATGATTCGTTTCGTTCGCCTGATACGGTTGCTTGTTTTTGCGCTTTGCTGCCTGATACCGGCATGGGGATCGGGTCAGCAGCGGGGTAATGCGGTTCACGTGCTGACAGACGGGCTGAACGACAGGAAGCTGAAGGGAGACATTGAAGCGGTTTTTCAGAAAGTAAATGCTGCCGCAGAGATGAATGTTTTGGCCGCCATTCGTCAATCGCTGGTGCTCCTCCACAACGCCGGATATCTGGAAGCCGGATATCAGGATAACCGCGATACATTGAAAAGGGAGATAAAATTTGATCAGGGACCACCATACAGCTGGGCCCGGTTAAAGACAGCGGAGGCGGATGAAGATATCCTTTCGGGGGCTGGTGTCAGCGACCGCTTATACCGGAAGAAAGTGTTCACGCCACCTTCGTATGCCCGGCTTTGCAATGATATCCTGAAATACTGCACCAATAACGGCTATCCCTTTGCGTTAGTAAGGCTGGATAGCGTCGTGGCGGAAAACGGACATCTCTCTGCCCGACTGGTGCTGGACCGCGGTCCGCTGATGACGGTGGATACGCTGGTGATCCGTGGCAATGCCCGCATAACGCCGGCGTATTTACGAAACTACCTTTCGCTCAAAACCGGAGAACCCTTCAACGAGTCGGTGTTCAGAAAGATATCGGTCCGCATACAGGAGATACCTTTTCTGACCGAAGGCCGTACGCCGGAGATTGAATTCACGAAGAATACTGCGCGGCCGGTCCTGTTCCTGCAGGCCAGGAAAGCCAGCCAGATCAACGGCGTAGTAGGCGTGCAACCCGATAACGCCGGTTCCGGAAAAGTCTTTGTGACAGGAGATGTCCGGTTACGGCTGCACAATTCATTCGGTAAGGCAGAGCTGTTAGACCTCAACTGGAGCAATCCGATGCCCAGGTCGCAGGATCTGAAGATAAAATTCAGCCTTCCGTTTCTGTTTTCATTGCCGGTAGGTGTGGAAGGGGATCTAACCCTCTTTAAAAAAGATACCATTTTCCTGGAGATCAACCGGCAACTCGGATTCCGGTACTTCTTTGCCGGCAACAATTCCTTCCGCCTTTTTCTCGGACGTAAAACCAGTGATCTGATCTCTGCCAAAGGCTACGAAAACACCACCACACTTCCATCCTTCGCCGATGTGGCTACCAACACGTATGGGCTGGGACTTCAGTTTCAGCGCCTCGACTACCGACTGAATCCAAGGAGAGGTTTTGCTGTTGATTTCAATGCCGGTGCCGGTGTACGTACCATCACCAAAAACCCGAAAGTCAACGAGCAGGTTTACGACAGTCTGGATTTGCGAAATACCCAATACAAAGGAGAAGTCACGGCCGACTTCTATCTGCCGGTCTTCAAACGTGGCGTGATCAATATCGGAACGTATGCAGCCTGGATGGAAGCAGAGAATATCTTTTCCAACGAGTTATACCGGTTAGGCGGACTGCGAACACTGCGGGGATTTGATGAGCAGTCGATCAGTGCATCTTCGTTTGTATTGTGGAAAGCAGAATACCGGTTCATCCTCGAGCAAAACTCTTATCTCCTCTTGTTTTATAATCAGGCCTGGTATGAGGACCAAAGCAAGCCACAGCTATTTTCGGATACGCCTTATGGTTATGGAGCCGGTATCACCTTCGAGACAAAGCTGGGTATCTTTTCCTTTACTTATGCGCTGGGCAGTCAACAGGGGAATCCGGTTGAGTTCCGTTCTGCCAAAGTGCATTTCGGGCTGATCAATTATTTCTGATAAAGAAAAAGGCCGCGTTTCCGCAGCCTTTCATTCTTTGTATCAATGAGTCCTTACCGGATTACCACAAATTTTAATGTGGCGGTGTTCGTTCCGTCGGAAACATGGGCCATGTAGTTTCCTGCAGGCAGCTGACGTACATCCAGCAGGCTACGGCCGCTGAGGATCCGTTGTGACAGCATGCGTTCGCCGTTTACATTGAAGACGATGAGGTCGGCAGCAGCAGCAAGTGCGCAATCGATCATCAGGAAATCATGAGCCGGATTCGGATAGAGATGCGCAGACAGTGTGTTTTCTGTTGAAGAGATTCCTGCATTCACACAACCATCTGCTGCTGTAACAATAAGGGGATTGGAAAACAGTGCACTCACATGCGTAGTCAGAATCAGGCTGGCGGTATCGGCTCCGAAAGCATCGGTATAGTTCAGCAGGGAAGTTGTGCTGGTGTAATTGGTCTCATTGCACACAGAGCCCGGAGCTGTAGTCTTGTTCCAGACAAAATCCGTACGTGCATTCCCTGAAAATACATCCATCTGTGTTACCTGATAAACGTTGCCGGCAGCTTCCGGTACCATGGCTGCAACCTGTTCATTGTTGGAAGTAACACCCAACAGCGTTCCGTTGCTGATATTGCCATTGCTGACATCCAGTTGCAGGTTCAATCCCTGAGGATGAATAGTGAGTCCGACTGCCACTTCAGAGTATCCGCCAACGAATACATCAGAGCCGGTAAGTGAAAAAACCTGACGGGCTTCATCACCTTCTGTTCCGCCTGCAAATCCGCTGTTCTGCACATTGCCGGACGTATTGGTAGTAATCACCAGAGCATCATAATTGGAGATGGGGCTTTGAAGCGTGGCACCCACAAGAACAAAGCCCTGAAGAGCGGCATTTTCAGTGGCTGCATAGAGGCGGTCGGAAGAAAATCCGCCGGAGAAAACATTCGCCCAACTCATCTGTCCTGTTGAATCCATCTTCGCAATAAACCCTTTTTCAGAAGCCATCATGTCGAGCACAGAACCGGTCACCAGCAGCTGATTGTCGGAGGTGTTAATCACGTCGTAGAAATTTGTCACGAATCCACCTTCAATGCTCTTCGACCACAGCGGAGAGCAAAGGCCATCAAAAGCTGCCACGAATCCGCAGCCGAAGTTGGTGGGACAACTTGCGCTGTTTCCCACCACCATGATATTGCCGGTTGGGGTCACTTCCAGATCCTGCAGTACAAATACACCGTTGCCGGTAAATTCATATCCTGACACCAGGGCACCGGCAGTGTCCGATCTGAAAATAACATTATTGTCGTTCAGGTTAGTAGTATCCAGGAAGTTCATGGCGATCACAAATCCGCCATCGGGATGCAGGCTGACTTTTGATGCTCTTTCAAAACCAGACGCGTCGTACGACTGTGCCCAGAGAACGGTACCTTGTGCATTCCCGCGAAGCAAAACGGCATTACCGGCAGCAGCACCACCGGTTTCCCCGGCAGCGATGAAACCTCCATCGGGTAAGCCCTTGATATCATTCAGATATACTTTATCACCACCTGAAGTTGTATAGGTCTTTTTCCAGCCCTGTGCATACGTAGAGAAGAGACCGAAGGACAATAAAGCTGTGAGTGTAAGTTTTTTTAACATGCGTTGAGATTTGGGCCTAAAATACTAATATTCTGATTAATGCGCCGGAGGTGGGCGGATTGACTATCTTTGCACCCATGTCGCATAAATCCGGATTCGTAAACATCGTGGGAAAACCCAATGTAGGGAAGAGTACGCTGCTTAACGCATTGATGGGGCAGGACTTATCAGTCGTCACGCCCAAGGCACAAACTACCCGTCACCGGATCAAAGCGATCATGAATGAAGACGATTTCCAGATAGTGTTTTCTGACACTCCCGGTATTATGAAACCAGCCTACAAGCTGCACGAACGGATGCTGGACGCGGTAGAAGAGACTTTTACCGATTCAGATCTGGTGCTGTATGTGACAGAGCTGGGCGATAAAAACATCGACGAAGAGCTGAAGGTAAAGCTTACCGTTTTGCCGGTTCCGGTGTATGTGCTCATCAACAAAGTGGACAAAGGCGATCAGGCAATGGTGGAGGAAGCAGTTGCGCATTGGCGAGAGGTGCTCAATCCACAGGTCATTTTGCCGGTTTCAGCCATGCACAATTTCAACCTCGATGTGTTGCTGAAGAAAATACTGGAAGTGTTGCCGGAAGGTCCGCCGTATTTCGAGAAAGACGATGAGATCTCCGACCGGAACACGCGTTTCTTTGTTGCTGAGATGATTCGTGGATCAATTCTTCAGTTGTATCAGAAAGAGATTCCGTATTCTGTGGAAGTAGTTGTAGAGGAGTACAAGGAGAGTGAAGAGATTGATCGCATCAAGGCCACGATTTTCTGCGCCCGTGAATCACAGAAGGCGATTCTGCTCGGTCATCAGGGCAAGGCGATCAAGAAGCTCGGGATAGAGTCGAGGATGAAAATAGAGGATTTCGTTGGCAAGAAAATTTATCTCGACCTCACCATAAAGGTCGCTGACGACTGGAGAGATAACGATAAAATGCTGAAGCGTTTCGGTTATGAATAACCGTTAGATGCTGAATTAAAGAAAATAAAACTGAGTCATGGCAAATATTGTCGCCATTGTTGGCCGCCCGAATGTGGGTAAATCCACCTTGTTTAACCGGTTAACCGAATCGAGGAAGGCCATTGTGGATGAAACTGCTGGTGTTACCCGCGACCGTCACTATGGTAAGGCGGAGTGGACCGGCCGTACTTTTTCGGTAATTGACACCGGAGGTTATGTGGTCGGGTCGGATGATATTTTCGAAAAGGAAATCCGCAAGCAGGTTGATCTCGCTATCGACGAAGCCAATGTGATTTTCTTTGTTGTTGACACCGCCGACGGACTCACTGACCTCGATAAAGAAGTAGCCAATCTCCTGCGCAGATCGGGAAAGAAAATTTTTCTTGTAGCGAATAAGGTTGACAGTTCGGCTCGCATACATGATGTGCACGAGTTCTATGCACTCGGTCTCGGCGATCCTTATGGCATCTCCGGCATGAGTGGCAGCGGTACCGGTGAATTGCTGGATGCTGCTGTAGAAGCCTTTGATCCGGAAGATGTGATCGATCCTGAGTTGCCGCGTATTGCCATCATCGGACAGCCCAATGTTGGAAAGTCATCGCTGCTCAATACACTCATCGGAGAAGAGCGCAGCATCGTAACACCGATGGCAGGCACCACCCGTGATACCATCTACAAGCGTTACAACAGTTTTGGCTTCGACTTCCTGCTCATTGATACAGCAGGGTTACGTAAAAAAAGAAGCGTCAAGGAAGATATCGAATTCTACTCGGTGATGCGCTCTATCCGTGCTATTGAAGAAGCCGATGTTTGTCTGATGATGCTTGACGCAACAAGCGGCATTACGGCACAGGACCTGAATATTTTCCATCTCTGCGAACGCAACCGGAAAGGCGTTGTGATTCTGGTGAACAAGTGGGACCTCATGGAGAAGGAGACCAATACCGCCCGCGACCTGGAAAAAGAAATCAAGCAACGCATCGCACCTTTTGAAGATGTACCGGTGATCTTTACCTCAGTGGCCAACAAGCAACGTGTGCACAAAGCGCTCGAAACAGCATTGATGGTTTTCAAGAACAAGACACAGAAAATTCCGACATCGAAGCTGAATAAAATAATGCTGCCTTTCATCGAAGGTTTTCCGCCTCCTACCACGAAGGGAAAAAGCATCAGCATTAAATACATTACGCAGTTACCCGGAGCAGCGCCAACATTTGCATTTTTCTGTAACCTCCCGCAATACATCGGCACCACCTACAAGCGTTTCCTCGAGAACAAAATGCGCGAGCACTTCGATCTCTCCGGAGTGCCGATCACTATTTATTTCAGGAGCAAGGAAAGGAATAAGGAGGCGTAGGCTACGGTGGCTGAGCGGAGCCGAAGCCACCGAACGAAGCCGCCGGATATCACTGCATCGACTTCTTATTAAACAACAGATACCCGATATTAAACATTACCGAGAATGGTTTTTCGCGGCTGTTGATGTAGTTGACAGCGAGGCTTACCGGACCAACGGGACTGTTGTATACAGGATTAAAGGTAACGATGAAATATCGTTTGTTAAAAGTTTCGCCGTAGTAGGGTTTGAAATTGTTTCGCTTCAGGATCTCCTGGAAAGGTTGAAATACATATCCCTCCAGACGCAGGTCGATGTCTTCGTTCAGTGTAAAAATGTTTTTCAGTCCGAAGGCGAGATAGTTATGTGCTCTGAACTCTTCAATAAAAAGTGTTTGCATCTCAGGAATCGGAGCAAAGGCCGGAGCCTGTGCCTTACTGGCAATGTAGTTGGAGAAGAACGGCATGCCGGAGAAGTTCAGTTCCGTATAGAAACCGGCTTTGTACCAGTTTACGGTTTTAAAATAGTTGTCGTATTTCACCGTTACGGTGTACCATTCGTGTTTTTCGAGGACAGTATCGGTCAATACACCTGTGCTGCCCGGTAAGGTTCTTTCTGTGGTCTTGTAGTATCGTCCTCTGATTTCGAAGAAAGTACCTTCATTCGGATACATCTTCCGGTTCAGGGTATTGCGGTCGAAAAAACCATAGAGGGAGAATCCGCTTTGCTCTGTTTTGTCGGCAGTGTCATTGACACTGAACTGCCGCGTTAGATAATAGGTGTCGCGGGTGAAGAGAGAGTTGGCGCCTACAATGAACTTTCCTTTGTTGCGCACCGGAATGCCAAGATCCATCTTTACGCTTCTGTCGATTTGTACAAGAAAGGAGGGTTTTACATCACTGAAAAACGTATTGCTGCTTTTGTAAAAATCGTATTGATTTACGGTGATGCCGGGTTCAAGGAAGAAGGGGAGTTTACCCGGAGCGTCGAGCCGCATTTTCAGTTGTGCGGAATTGTAGAGCTTGCCAAAGTAGAAGTTTCCGCTGAAGCGCAGACTCTGTTGCCCCCAGATATTGTATTGTGCCGATACAAATCCGGTGTTGACGGGTCGGGATGAGATGATTCCTCCGAAGTCGATTTGTAACCCGCGTTTCTTTCTGACATCCAGGTGCAGATCATAATCGCCGCTCTGGTTATTGTATATCAGCCGGGGAAACAGATAAGTTTGATTATCGTCGGCGACGAGCTTGAACCAGTTTTTCTTGAGTTGTTCGAGACTCAGGCACTGGTTTTTTGGATTCAACACCGCGCGAACATAAGCGGCCTGATCTTCATTCACTCCTTCCACATAAATACGGTCGACCGTAGCATGAAAGGTGGAGTTTTGCAGAAAAGATCTTCGGTACTGCATGGCCGTTGTATCTGCCTGTCGTGCAATGGCGGCTTTGAGCTGCGGAATCATTCGCTTCGTGGCCGTATAGCCGCTGTCGATGGCTGCTTGTATCGCGTCAAATTCAAAGGTGCCGATTTCGCTGATTACCGGTTCGATGAGAAAATCACTGGTACGCGGTACGGCATACAACGTCGTCTGCTGAATCATTGTTTTCAGCTGACTCAGGAAGTTTCCTTCCGAGGGAAAATCGGGTAATCCGGCCGCACTCACGCCGATGATGATGTCGGGGTTGAAATCTTTCAGCATCACATCCGTCGGGAAGTTGTTGTAAATACCTCCGTCGTAAAGGATATGATCTCCGATGTAGACCGGTGAGAAATAAAACGGGAAAGCCATACTTGCGCGCACTGCCTGAGCCAGATCTCCTTTCCCGAATACCACAGGTTTCTTGGCGGTGATGTCGGCAGCGACACAGCGAAACGGTACCAGCAATGAATCGAAGTTGTATCCGGCTGCAGCGGCAGGACCCGACATGCGCTCCATCAGCCCGAAATCAATTTCTGCCGGATTCACAACGTTGCTGGGCAGCTGCATCCTTAGCATGGAGTCGATGAAGAGTTTAATGGTGACCCAACTGGCATCGGGCGTCGGCTCCTGAAAATAGTAGTCGTGTTCTTCATCATGTGCGCCGGAGGCCCAGAGTACAAACTCAGGCCGGGTCATCACGTGCTGCATCTGCGCCGGTGTAAGTCCGATGGCGTACATACTGCCTACGAGTGCCCCCGATGAAGTGCCGGTGATAAAATCGATGGGAATATTTTCCTCTTCGAGTGCTTTAATCACACCGAGATGGGCGAGTCCGCGAACACCCCCGCCGCTCAGTACCAGGCCGACTTTTTGAGCGTATGCAGTGGTAACCGCCAGCAGCAGGCAGGAAATGATCAGGAAAATGGTGTGGCGGATGCGCATCGGCTGCAAAAATAGTTGTTTTGAGTCCTGGCCCGTGTTCAGCCGTGCAGGTTGAGGCTTTTAAAGTATGAGGGCGCAGATTTAAGTCGTGAACCGTACCAGCTGAAGTATTCACCATCTGCCAGTCGGATGTCGGCAACACCTGTAGCCTGTTGCAATTCAGCAATGTGTTTTTCTTTGAACGGGTAGGGCTCCGACGATAGGAGGATCGTATCAGGCGGATTGGTTGCGAGTTGCGCAAGCGTAATTTCCGGGTATCGTGATTCGCCGGTGTAGTTGTTCAGTCCGCAATGGTGGAGCATATCGGAGATAAAGGTATCCGTACCGGCCAGCATCCAGGGTTCACGCCAGATGAAGTAAGCCGCCTTTTTGCCGGAAGGAGCCATCTTCAGTGCTCCAAAAGCGGCCTGTATTTCTTCAGCCAGGGACTGCGCTGTTTCCTGTTTTCCGCAGAGTGCCCCTACCGACCGGATCATGTCGAGTGCTTCAGCAAGGTTGCGGATATCGCTGGTCCATACCGGAAATTCCTGCATCAGGGTTTTGAGTCCGGCTTCGGTATTCTCCTCTTTATTGGCGAGAATGAGATCGGGCTGCAGTGAACGGATGAGATCGATCTTGAAATCCTTGGTACCGCCTACACGTTGTTTGGTGCGGAACCAGCGTTCGGGATGAATGCAGAATTTTGTGATGCCGATGACTTCTTCATCGAGGCCGAGATCGAAAAGGAGTTCCGTTTGAGAGGGAACGAGGGAAATGATCCTGCGGGGAGGACGCGAAAGGGTGATGGTATGTCCGATCTGGTCGGTGTAATCCATGGCTCCCCGCAGGATGATGATATATTATTATTTAAGCATCACTTCCGCGAGGTCGCTGCGGGTGATGATGTAAGTACGGTCGCGTTTGAAGTCTTTCACGAGGACAGCTTCATAGTCTCCGCTCACCATCTTCGAGAGTGTATCTACAGGAGTAGTGATATCGACAAAGGGCAGGGCAGCGCTCATGATCTCTTCCACTTTATGTCCTTTCTTTTCCGGTGCATCGAGCAGGAACGACATCACTTTGTTTTCGAAGATAGATCCTACGATGCGTCCGTCGGAAACTACCGGCAGCTGACTGAAGTTATGAGCGAGCATCAGCTTGAGTGCATCGCCGATGGTTTCGTTTTTATCGATCGTGGTGATTTCAATGTTGGAGCGGGGAGATACCACATCTGCCGCAGTCATACCGGCTTTGTCGAGGTAACCCATCTTGCGCATCCAGTCGTCGTTGAACATCTTGCCGATGTAACGGGAGCCGTGATCGTGGAAGATTACGACTACCACATCTGTAGGCTTCAGCTGATCCTTCAGTTGAAGTAAGCCTGCGATGGCTGATCCGGCGGAGTTGCCGACCCAGATACCTTCCTGACGGCAGATCTCGCGCGTATAAACTGCAGCGTCTTTATCCGTTACTTTTTCGAAGTGATCAATCACATCGAACTTATAATTCTGCGGAATGAAATCTTCGCCGATGCCTTCAGTCACGTACGGATAGATTTCGTTCATGTCGATCTTTCCGGTCTCGTGAAATTTCTTCAGCGTAGAACCGTAGGTATCGATCGCCCATATTTTGATGTTCGGATTTTTCTCCTTCAGGTACATGCCGGTTCCGGTCACCGTTCCGCCGGTACCTGCACCTACCACGAGATGGGTGATTTTGCCTTCGGTCTGTTCCCAGATTTCGGGACCTGTTTGCTCGTAATGCGCCTGGCGGTTGCTCAGGTTATCGTATTGGTTCGGGTAAAACGAATTCGGGATTTCACGTGAAAGACGCTTCGCTACGGAATAGTAGGAGCGTGGATCTTCCGGTTCTACATTCGTCGGACAAACGATCACCTCAGCGCCATACGCTTTCAATGCATCCACTTTCTCCTTCGACTGTTTATCCGTGGTGGTGAAGATGCATTTATAGCCTTTTACGATGCCGGCGATGGCCAGTCCCATGCCCGTGTTTCCGGAAGTCCCTTCGATGATGGTTCCACCCGGCTTCAAAATACCGGCAGCTTCTGCATCTTCAATCATCTTCAGTGCCATCCGATCCTTGATCGAGTTACCGGGATTAAAGGTCTCCACTTTTGCGAGGACCGTGGCAGGAATTCCGGCCGTGATAGAATTCAGGCGCACCAGCGGAGTATTGCCGATCGCTTCAAGGATATTATTGCAGATTTTCATGTCGAAATAGAACTGTTTTCAGGAGTGCAAAGGTATGATTCCGCGGGGAAATGGGGGTGAACAGAGATGACAGCTTACGACTGTGAAAGACAATTAATTGCAAATATTTTGTTTTCAGGGGATTGGGGGCGTTGGCTTCACCCAATTGCTATCACCCTTTGCGGAAAACTACGCCAGAGAAGAAGGAACGCGGATTCGCCTTTGGCTGACACGGATTGGGCAGATGGTCGCGGATTTGGGCCGCAGATTTATTATGCAGATTATGATTGGTTATGATAAAATCAAATCATAATAAATCTTAATCATCAGTCCAATCAGTGGCTAGACGGGAACACAGATTCGCCTTCGTTCCCGGATGCTATTTCCACAAACGGTACTTCGATCAGATTGCGGGACTGTTTAGGCAAGAACCATCAACTCTGAACTATAAACTGTAAACTGAAAACCTTAAACTTTAAATCTTAAACTTCTCAAAACCCTCTCATTTCCTTCGCCAAAAACAACAGCAAAAGGCACAGGTTGCTGAATCAAGGCGCGGTAGTAGATGGAGAAAAGCTGTTGTCGTTCGTTAGGGTGTTCGCGCAGCGGATCGTCTTCCCAGGGCAAGTCAATGTCGGTGAGGAGGTAATAGTCGTAGTGCCTTTGCCGGTCGAGATGGAGAATGGTGTCAGAAACAGTTCCGTATTTGTATTCGCTCCAGATGCGGATGACGAGCAAGGTGGTGTCGCAAATGAGGACCGGCGGATTTGTGCGGAGTATTTTTTCTTCTTCGGCTATCTGCAGGCGCGCGATTTCGTCGAGGTCTTGTTGTTGGTAAGGGCGACCGAGGTGTTCGAGGTAATCACGGGCGATTTCTTTCACAAATCCGCACCCGAAATGTTGAGCCATCGCAGCTGCCAGCGACGACTTTCCGGTACTTTCCGGACCCACAATTCCGATGCGTTTAATGTTCTCCATGCCGTACCGTTAGTTTCTGTTTCCATTCCCGGTAGCCGAGTATGGACAGGATGAAATAGATGGAAAACAGTCCCGCGTAAAGTTGCAGGTCCTTGATCATATAGATGGAAATATATGCTATGTTGACTACCATCCAGAGGAGCCAGTTCTCCATTTTCTTGTTCGCCACAAGATATTGCGCCATGAAGGCGGCACAGGTGGCCATGCTGTCAGCCCAGGGGAAGTGGGCATTCGTGAACCGGAGGAGGAGTCCGCCGAGAGTGAGCCCTCCAGCCAGTATGATAAGGACTGCAATTATACGCTCCTTACCCGACATCCATGCCGGAGTAAAATGATCAGCAGCCTGTTGTTTCCAGTTGACCCAGCCATACACCAGGAGCGGAATATATACCGCCTGTTGCAAGGTGTCGGCGTATAGCTGTTGCTGGAAAAAGAGAAACATAGAGATGGTGACATTCAGCAGCCCGACCGGAAAACACCAAACCTGCTGCTTCAGCGTGAGCCAAACGCCCACTACGCCGGTCAATACGCCAATTATCTCCAGAGCATTCATCGGCTGCAAACTTACGCCAATTGAATGGAGTGGGAGAGGGCTGTCCGTAAAAACGGCACCTTAGATTTTAACGGGGCTTTGGGATCGATTGCTCTCGTATCCGGTTGGTGATCAGGTGTTCCGGTGGCTTGCACAATTCTAAGAATTGGATTTTTCCGATTTATTGCTTGTGAGATTCCGCCTGATTGACTAGATTTGTTTAGTCAACCCTACCACGCCATGACCACTGCTGATGCTTTTAACAGAATCATCGAATCGCTGCAGGTGAAGTATTACCGTTCTGCGATGCGAGAAGTCATCAAGCCCTCCGAACTCAACGGATCCATTGAGCCCCGAAATATCCTTGTACAGGTGAAGTCGGGAGAGTTTTACGGAGAGCGAGATTTTACACCGATACCACCGGGAAGTTTTTACTTCATGCCGGTGGGTTCACCGATTTTTTTCCGGCACGGAAAAGGTCCCAAGTATCCTGTATTCGGAAAGGAAGGATTCACATCGCCCGATCAGCGCGAGCAATTTCTGAAAACACGACCGCACAGTGCCGGCGTAGATCCGCGAAAGGATATCTTCTCCATCATCGGATTCGATGTGCATATCTACGGCGCGATTCCATTCTTTTCTATTCTGGAATTGCCCTGTTTCGTATTACCACCGGATGAAGAGATGAATTATCTCGTGGAGACGCTCATCGCCGAAGAAGAACGCGCCAGACTGGGAAAGGAGCGACTGCAGCGCAACCTCTGCGAAGAACTCGTGATCCATATCTGCCGTTATATCTCCGGTAAGCCGGGTTATGAGAAGAATTTTGACAAGATCAATTACCTGCTCGATAAACGGCTCGTGAATATCATTCAGTATATCCAGTCGAATTTGGGAGGCGATCTGAGTAATCAGACCATCGCAAACCAGGCGTATGTGTCGAAGGATTATGTAGGTCAGTTTTTCAAAACGATGACCAATACCAACCTGCAGGATTATATCGAGAACCAGCGCCTCGAAAAAGCGCATTATCTGCTGCGCACGACCAAGGACAATGTGCAGGAAATCGCGCACAGCATCGGCTTCAAAGATCCGGCATATTTCTCCCGACGGTTCAAGATGAAATTCAACAGAAACGCGAACCAGATCCGCAAAGAATCAGCAATCGCGATCTAAGCCGCAGATTTATTATGAGCATTAAGATCAGTTATGATACGATCATAATAAATCTTAATAATCAGCGCAATCAGTGGCTAAAAGGGGAACGCGGATAAAGCGGATTGGGCGGATAGTCGCTGATTTAGGCCGCAGATTTGTTATGAGCATTAAGATGAGTTATGATAAGATCTTAATAAATCTTAATCATCAGTCTAATCAGTGGCTAAAAAGGTGGAACGCGGATAACGCGGATAGAGCCGATAATCGCGGATTAGGTTTGACTTCATGGCCGGTCGCGACCAGCCACTACCATTGCAACTTCGCAACTTCGCAACCCTGAGGCTTCGCTCAGGGCGCAAGCGCTCTGCAACTCTGTAACTTCTATCGCCATTCGTCGATCATTTCCCTGTTTAGGTCGAATCGCATCAGCTTCCTACTTAATTTTCACTATACTCGCATAACCAAATAACACCATGAAAAAAATCCTCATTTCCTTGCTCTGTGCCGGCTTTGTCGCCACAGCGGTTGCGCAGGGTCCGCCGGAGAAAGTGCCGGTGCTGAACCCTTCTGAAAACCTGATCGTGGACGGACTTGATCCGATTCCACTGGCGCTCGTGAAAGAAGTCAACCGTTATACCAACGTGCGTTCGGCCGGCTTCGTCGACTGGCATCCCAAACGCCGCGAGATCCTCATGAGCACACGTTTCGGTAATACGTCGCAGTTACATTACCTGAGCATGCCCATGGGTGCCCGCAAGCAGCTCACCTTCTTCGATGAGCCCGTAGGCGGTGCTACCTTCGATCCGGTGAACGGAAATTATTTTGTGTTTTCACGCGATGCGGGCGGTAATGAGTTCGGACAACTCTACCGCTACGATATGGCCGATGGAAACATTACCCTGCTCACCGATGGCGGACGCAGTCAGAACGGCGGCATGCAGTGGACCAACAAGGGCGATCAGTTCCTCTACTCTTCCACCAAACGCAACGGCGCCGACCGTGATATCTATATCCTGGATCCGATGAATCCGAAAAACGAACGGCTGGTGCTACAGGTGACCGGCGGAGGCTGGGGCGTGAACGATATCTCTCCCGACGATAAAACCATCATCGTGGGCGAAGGACTCTCGGTGACCGAAAGCCGTCTCTACCTCGTGGATATTGCTACCGGAACCAAAACACGATTGTCTCCCGAAACAAAAGAACAGGCGGTGTTCGAAGGAGCCCTGTTCCTGAAAGATGGTAAAACGATCATCATCTCTACCGACCTCGACAACGAGTTCCAGTATCTCGCGAAGATGGATCTCACCACGAAGAAAATTACACCCATCACCAAAAGTATTCCCTGGGATGTGAGTGGTTATGATCTGAGTCCCGACGGAAAGAAACTCCTCTTCACCACTAACGAAGCCGGCTTCTCCAAACTCTATATGCTCAACGTTGACGCGAATCTCTACGAACCTGTGACCGAAATCCCCAACGGTTCCATTGGCGGCTTCAAATGGCACAAGAACGGAACAGAGTTCGCCTATGTGTATTCGAATGCGACTACATCGTCGGATGTGTATACGTTCAACATGGCGACGCGCAAGAGCGAGCGGTGGACAGAAAGTGAACTCGGCGGACTCGTCTCCTCCCAGCTCAGCGATGCGCAGCTCATCAAGTGGAAGAGCTTCGATCAGAAAGAAATCTCCGGCTTCTATTACAAGGCGAACAAGAAATTTACCGGCAAGCGTCCGGTCATCATTGTGATTCACGGCGGACCCGAAGGGCAAAGTTTCCCCGGCTTCCAGGGACGCAATAACTATTACCTCAACGAACTCGGCGTTGCATTGATCTATCCCAATGTGCGTGGCAGTACCGGTTACGGAAAGACCTTCGTGAAACTGGATAACGGTTATCTCCGCGAAAACTCGGTGAAAGACATCGGCGCCCTCCTCGACTGGATCGCACAGCAACCTGAACTCGATGCATCACGTGTGATGACCATGGGCGGCAGCTACGGTGGATATATGGCTCTCGCCTGCGCAACTTTCTACAGCGATCGTCTGCGTTGTTCCAACGACATCGTGGGCATCTCCAACTTCAACACCTTCCTCAAGAACACCGAAAGCTACCGTCGTGATTTACGTCGTGTAGAATACGGCGACGAACAGGATCCGAAGATGGCGGAGTTTCTGGAGAAGATTTCTCCCGTCAACAACGTGAACAAGATCAAGATTCCGATGTTCATCGTGCAGGGTGGTAACGATCCGCGTGTGCCGAGAACCGAAGCCACACAGATGGCAGAAGCCTTGAAGAAAAACAATATCGCCACCTGGTACCTCGAAGCGAAAGACGAAGGGCATGGATTCCGGAAGAAAAACAATACCGACTTCCAGTTCTATGCGACGATACTCTTCGTGCAGAAATATCTCCTGGGAGAAAAATAGTATTTAACGAAAACGTTTATTTGGCTACTGTTAGGTTATGATCCGCTTCACGCTGAAGGCGTATAATAACTTAACAGTGGCTAAACTTTTCGTGTAGCTGCTATTTCGAAGATCAGCTCGGGATTCGTTTCAAACTGATTGCCGACAACGACAATATCAGCGCCGGCTTTGTAGCATTCTTCGGCTTTTTCGGGGGTGCGGATACCGCCGCCAACAATCAACGGAATATTGATCTCTCTGCGGATGGCGCGGATCATCTCGGGTGAAACGGGATGCTTGGCTCCGCTGCCGGCTTCGGCGAAAATGAGTTTCATGCCGAGCTGTTCTCCGGCTAAGGCCGTGGTGGCTGCGATCTCGGGGCGATTCACGGGGATAGGTGCGGTGCCGCTCACGTATTGCACGGTGGTCATGTTGCCGCCATCGATGAGGAGGTAGCCGGTGGGCATGATCTCAATTTCGGCCGATTTCAACCGCTGAGCGGCGAGTACATGTTGTCCGATGAGGAGATCAGGGTTGCGGCCCGAAATGAGGGAAAGGAGCAGAATCGCGTCGGCGTGTTCATCCACCTGCTGGTGGTTGCCGGGGAAGATCACCACGGGAATGGTGCTGCGGTTCTTGATGCCGAGAACGGTGCTTGCGAGGTCGCCGTTGGTGAGCAGACTTCCGCCCACGAAGAAAAAATCGACACCCGCTTCATTACAGTTATGGCAGATTTTGTCCAGGTGCAGTTCGTTCACCTTGTCGGGATCGATCAGCACGGCCAGCATCCGCTTGCCGTTATGTTTCGCGTCCTGTATCTGCTGATAAATCATGGTGCGTCGCTCTTCGTTCGTTTTGCAATAGTATGAACCAGAAGCACGCCGTCCAAATATTTAAACTGGTACACAAAGGCCTTTTCTCCCTGTGCGCCGCGGTAATGGGCTTCGCCGTCGCCTTCCATCGGATATGTGAAAACCGGTTCATATACAATCAGTTCAGCTGCGAAATGGATGCCGCCTCCGCCAATGGTTTTGAACAAGGCTTCCTTGGTGCTCCATACGAGGGTGGTGTCTTCCAGCTCCTTTTCGGGGCGAATCCACGACTTTTCCACTTCGTTCAGGAACCGGGGAGCGATCTTCATGACCCGGGGAGAGATCTCCTCCAGATCGAGTCCACAACGCTCCAAAGGATGGTAAAGAAGTCCGATATGGGTCCGGCAATGGGAGATAGAGATATGTCCGTCACGGCCGTTGAGTCCCGGGGCGCCCAATTCATCGTACTGAATATCAATACGATGTCCCGGCTGGAGGGCATCCAGCAGACAACGGGTCGCCATTTTCTCCCGCCGGCGGGTATCATGCGGATAGAGGCGGAGGATCTCCGCAAAATCGTCGGGTGATAAAAACCTTTCGAAGTCCTTTTGCGTTTCAGTGAGGTGCCAGATCCATACACCGGCCCCCGTCGATAGCAGTGTATGCTGAATCAATGGCATCTGTTGAAATATTATTAACCCCGGCGTAGTGGATAGCTCAGCGCAGAATCTTAACTTCGCACAAAATTTCAAAAAAAAATGAAGACACAAACAGCACAGTATGTAAAATACAAGGTGAAAGACATGTCCTTGGCTGAATGGGGACGCAAAGAAATCAAACTGGCGGAAACCGAAATGCCTGGTTTGATGTCGATCCGTGAAGAATACGGCCCGAAGAAGCCATTGAAAGGCGCCCGCATCGCAGGCTGTCTCCACATGACCATCCAGACTGCTGTATTGATTGAAACGTTGGTGGAACTGGGCGCGGAAGTGACCTGGTCGTCCTGCAACATTTTCTCAACTCAGGACCACGCTGCTGCGGCCATCGCTGCTGCCGGCATCTCCGTTTACGCCTGGAAAGGCATGAACGCCGAAGAATTCGACTGGTGCATCGAGCAGACCCTTTTCTTCGGAGAAGAGCGTCAGCCCCTCAACATGATCCTCGACGACGGTGGTGACCTCACCAACATGGTCCTCGACAAATACCCTGAGCTCATCGCCAACATCCGCGGTATCTCTGAAGAGACTACTACCGGTGTACACCGTCTCCACGAGCGCATGAAGAACGGCACCTTGCCACTCCCTGCGATCAACATCAACGACTCCGTGACCAAGTCGAAGTTCGACAACAAATACGGCTGCCGCGAATCACTCGTTGACGCCATCCGCCGCGCCACCGACCTCATGCTGGCCGGTAAGATTGCCGTAGTAGCAGGCTTTGGCGACGTAGGCAAAGGATCTGCCGAATCACTGAAAGACGCGAAAGTACGTACCATCGTTACCGAAATCGACCCGATCTGCGCACTGCAGGCCGCGATGGAAGGCTACGAAGTGAAGAAGATGATCGACGCGGTGAAAGAAGCGGATATCGTAGTGACGGCGACCGGTAACTTCGGCATCATCGGCGAAGCACACTTCCGCGCGATGAAGCACAATGCGGTGGTTTGCAACATCGGACACTTCGACAACGAAATCGACATGGCCTGGTTGAACACCAACTACGGACATACCAAGGAAACCATCAAACCACAGGTAGACAAATACACCATCGACGGCAAGGACATCATCGTACTGGCCGAAGGACGTCTGGTGAACCTCGGTTGCGCCATGGGACACCCAAGTTTCGTGATGTCGAACTCGTTCACCAACCAGACGCTCGCACAGCTCGAACTCTGGATGAACCACGGCAAATACGAAAACAAAGTTTACACGCTGCCCAAGCACCTCGACGAGAAGGTAGCGCGTCTCCACCTCGCCAAAATCGGCGTAGAGATCGACACCCTCACACCGGACCAGGCCGAATACATCGGCGTAACGGTGAATGGACCTTTCAAAAACGAAATGTATCGTTACTAAGAAGTAGCGAACTGATAAATAGAAAAGAGGTCATCCGGAAGGGTGGCCTTTTTTTGTGGCTTCGACTCCTCCCGCACTTACTTGCGGGACAGCCACCAAAAAAGCACGTCCGGCGCCTGCCTGCCCCGTCCTGTAATCTGAACGGAGTACAGATTGCGGGAGTAGCATCGGGGAGCGGAGTCCGATAGCTATCGGACGAAGCCATCGGGCGAAGCGCCGAAAGTATTTTGGTTTTAATCTTAGCGTTGAAATTCAATAATATACATTGTTTTCAGATACTTCAAGAAGTACATAAGTAAACGTATATGATTACTTTATTGTGTACTTTGTAAACT
>JAXLTL010000005.1:0-223776 GCA_046330075.1 Bacteroidia bacterium
TGAAAGGGATCGGCGACGATGCTGCAGTAATCGATAACGGCCGCGGACGAACCGTAGTTACCACTGACATGCTGGTAGAAGGTGTTCACTTCGATTTGACTTTTACGCCGTTAAAACATCTTGGCTATAAAGCTGTCATCGTCAACATCAGTGATATCTGCGCCATGAATGCACAACCCAAACAAATCGTTTGTGCGTTGGCCATGTCGAATCGCTTTTCGCTGGAAGCGGTAGAAGAACTGACGGCCGGAATGTTACTGGCCTGCGAACGCTACGGCGTTGACCTCGTGGGCGGAGATACCTGTTCATCACCGCACGGACTAACGATCAGCATTACCGCCATTGGTGTTGCCAACGACGAAGATCTGGTATATCGCAACGGTGCCAAACCCAATGATCTGATCTGTTTAACAGGAGATGTGGGTGCAGCTTACATGGGACTGCAATTGCTGAACCGTGAGAAAAAAGTATTCCTTGAAAACCCCAGTGCACAACCCGACTTGCAAGGCTATGATTATCTCCTCGAACGACAATTAAAACCGGAAGCCCGCCTCGACATCATCCAGCGTTTTGAAACCTGGTACATCAAACCCACATCCATGATTGATGTATCCGATGGTGTTGCTTCGGAAGTGATTCATCTCTGCAAACAATCGAATACCGGTTGTCAGCTGTACGAAGAAAAACTGCCTGTTGATCATCTTACCCGTGAGCTGGGCATGGAATTCGGGATCGATCCCACCATTGCTGCATTGAACGGCGGTGAAGATTACGAACTCTTGTTTACGATTCCGCTGAGCGAATATGAAAAAGTAAAAGACCGCGGCGAGATCACCGTCATCGGACATATGGCAGAGCCGGAAGCCGGATATCGTTTTGTTGACCGGCAAAATAATGTTCACGAATTAAAAGCGCAGGGCTGGGATGCCTTCAAATCCTGAACAGCAAAGAGATTATGCGTATCGCCATCACCGGATCGAGAGGAATTCCCAATAACTACGGAGGCTTCGAGCAATGTGCCGAGAATCTTGCCGTATTGCTGGTGAAAGCCGGACACGAAGTCACCGTTTACAATCCCGATTACCACGAATACAATCAACCCGATTATCACGGTGTACGCATTGTGAAGATCGGTAATCCCGAAAAGAAAATCGGTACTGCCGGTAATTTCATCTACGACTACGGCTGCATGAAACATGCGCTGAAAGAAAAATGCGATATTCTGCTCGTGCTGGGATATACCACGGCTTCGGTATTCTTTCCTTTTCTGAGAAAAGGCAAGAGTATCCTGGTGACCAACATGGATGGCCTCGAGTGGAAGCGTGACAAGTGGAATGCTGCCATAAAGAAACTCGCGAAATGGTTTGAGTCGCTGGGTGCAAAATACTCCGATCATCTGGTCAGTGACAACGGAGAGATCCGTAATTATCTGCTGCAGGAATACGGGAAAGACTCAACCTTCATCGCCTATGGTGCAGAGATTTTTGATCAGCCGGACGCCAACATCCTTCAGCCATATAACATCGCTCCCGGCGAATATGATCTCCTGATTGCGCGTCTCGAGAAAGAAAACAATATCGAAACGATTCTTGATGGTATCGTTCTTTCAGGTGTACAAAAACCATTTCTGGTTATCGGAAAGCACCTGACACCGTACGGTGAATTCCTGAAGAATAAATACAAAGATCATCCTGGTATCCGTTTCATGGGTGGCATTTACAACCTGAATCATCTGAACAATATCCGCTGGTACGGTCGCTATTATTTTCACGGCCACTCGGTAGGAGGTACCAATCCCAGTCTGCTCGAAGCGATGGCTTCCGGCGCCTACATCATCTCCCACAACAACCTCTTCAACCGCGATGTGCTCGGCGAACATGCCTTCTATTTCGGCAATCCCCAGGAGGTAGCGGCATTACTATCCAAAACGGAAGATCTCGAAGCAAAGCGAAAAGAATATATTGGAGTACAGACGGAGAAAATCCGGTCGCAGTACAACTGGAAAAAGATTGCCGGTGAATACGAAGAATTGTTTAAACGATTATTGAATCAACATTCATAAAAAAATGGCTGCCCGACAGGCAGCCATTTTACTTTCCGGCAGGGGCTCATCAATAATTCGCTACTGCATAATTCACAGCAGCGCCGGCATTGAGATTTCCGTAACCACGTGAGCTGTT
Organism: Bacteroidia bacterium; assembly: GCA_046330075.1. Lineage (GTDB taxonomy): Bacteria > Bacteroidota > Bacteroidia > AKYH767-A > OLB10 > JAJTFW01. The sequence continues at coordinate 2,181 of JAXLTL010000005.1, forward strand.
TTTTGAAGGATAATACTGTGAAGTATTTGTCAGGCAAGCCTGCAGCTGTGCCCTTGTCATATTGGGACGCGCACTCCAGACCAGGGCAGCGATACCGGCTGCGGTAGCGGTTGCACAGGAACTGCCGCCAATATAAGTACCCACATTTCCTGACGGTGCAAGCGAGATGGAATTACGGCTGCTGCTGGCATTGCGCTCCATGCAGATCGTGTATAATACTTTGCTGCCATCGTGGCAATCGGAGCAGGTGCTGCTGCTTTCATTTACACCGGTTACAGCGATACAGGAACTATATGCAGCAGGATAAACTACGCCCCACCAGCTGGTCCAGCTAAAGGAAGTACCGGCAGCTGCGAAAATGATTTTACCAAGGTTGTAAGCATAATCAGCACCATCCTTCAGTACAGAACTGGCAAAAGGATTACCCATACTGAGCGAGATGATCCGCACGTCGCTGCGGTTGCCCATCTGAATAAATGCATTTTTTGTTGCTGTTTTTTCTGAAGATGCATCCAGTACCACATCATCGGCAGCGCGGATGAAATGCAGGCTGCTTTTATAGGCCACACCAACCGGTGCACCGAGATTGTTCCGGGCACCAACGGCTTGTCCGCTCATGGAAGTGCCATGCGTGCAGGTGGTATAAGCACTTGATCCCAGCGTATAGCCGGTAGAAACGGTACGGCCAACGTTGGAGTCACCGTTATTAAACTGTGCACCCAGCAGTGGCTGAGACGAACTGATTCCCGCATCAATCACACCCACCGTCAAACCTTGTCCCTGCGCCACATTCCATGCCGCCGGTATATTGGCGTTATTGAAATTCCAGGGAACGACAGCACCGGGGGAAATAGTTGTATAATCGGTACTCACGAGAGCAGTAGAGCTTCCGCCACATCCGGAAGAAGAGCGGTTCGGATCGTTGGGCCAGTAGTCCATCGGCTCGATATAACGCACATTTTCGAGGTTGGCAAGACGTGTCAATGTGTTTTTGTCGGTAAGGCGCACCGTTAGAATGGGGAGCACCGGATCATCCTCTACGAGGATATCCTGCCACTTCACGGGTTGTGCTGCGGATTTATTCAGTTCCGATAGAATCAGGCTGATCAGGGCGTCGTGTACCGCCTTGTAAGCACCGGAGCGGACGTTGATCTTATGGATTTTCGTGCTGATATCCCCTTCATCAGCAGGCTTATATCCAATCGACAAGGTATGATCACTGTGTTCGAGTGCACTCCAGACGGTTTTGAGGTCCACCATGGTCCATTGAAAATCATTATGCGCCTCCAGTGTACTGATCATGATATGATCGAGCTTCTCCTTATCGTACACATTACCGGCCGGCACCTGTACCTGCACAGTTTTCTCCTTCAATACAGGACCATTCTGATCATTTCCTGCATCCTCCTTTTTAGAGCAGGACCCCAGCAACAGAAATCCTGCAGCTGACAACATTAATAACAATTTCTTCATAGGTTGTTGGTTTGATTGATGAAATATAGGAAATATTTGATTAGGCTGCAAAACACGTAAAATTTACCCGGAATGACAGATAGATAATCATTTACATACGGATACAAACATTTAACATACGATTCCCATCTATGGGCGTTTTCCCTTTCGCTTAACACATTAACGGGCGATATCCGTATTCAATGCCCGGGTGTTTTCGGTTTCAATGTCCGGTTGTTTTCGGTTCCTTTGCCCGGGTCTTTTCCGTTTCCCATACCCGGCCCGGGACTGAAGCCTCTGGCCGCTCATGGGCAATGTGGAATGGGGATTGGGATTTGATCATCCGATAAACCGTTTCTTCGTATTTTTGTTGTCTCATCTAAAAAAACAAACAATGGCTTTCACACTTGCCCCTCTCCCCTACGCGTTCGACGCGCTGGAACCGCATATCGACGCTAAAACCATGGAAATCCACCATGGCAAACACCATCAGGCGTACGTTACCAATCTGAATAACGCCATCGCCGGAACAGAGGCAGAAAACCTCGATCTCGAAGAGATCTGCCGCAACATCTCCAAATTCGCGATGCCGGTACGCAACAACGGTGGCGGACACTGGAACCACACCTTCTTCTGGAGCATCATGGGTCCGAACGGCGGTGGCGCTCCATCCGGTGCCTTGGGTGATGCGATCAACGCCACCTTCGGCTCCTTCGATGAATTCAAAACCAAATTCAATGCAGCAGGCGTAGGACGCTTTGGCTCCGGCTGGGCATGGCTCATCAAAAATGCCGCCGGCAAACTGGAAATCTGCTCTACTCCCAACCAGGACAATCCGCTCATGGACATCGCCGAAGTAAAGGGCACTCCGATTCTGGGCTGCGATGTTTGGGAACACGCTTACTATCTCAACTACCAGAACCGCCGTCCCGATTACCTCGCCGCCTGGTGGAATGTGGTAAACTGGAACGAAGTAGCGAAGAGGTTTGCGTAGTTATAAGAAGTCATCGCACGATTTAAACCTGTCTTCATCCGCAATACCGTCTACGAGGTATTGTCAATTGATTAAACAGCCAATTAAAAAAGGGACAATCCGAATAAGGTTGTCCCTTTTTATTTCTAAGGGGATCAAATTTCCTGAATCTCGGTTTTTAAAGATTTAAATTTAAGAACTTTTTGTGGTCAAGTTTGCGATTTTTCAAAAAATCATATATTTGTTTTTACCGATCCACTTGGATCAACAAACTTTAACAAAACCCTTCAATAACTTCATTATGATATTTTCAGATACTTTGAGAGCGCAAACGGACGCCCTTCAAAAGCCGGGAGATTTCATTCAATCTTACTCCTTCGGACGATACAAGACCGAAAGGGCGAATAGTGAAACTACATGGTTAAAAATAAAAAGGCGAAGATTGCTATCCGCCTTAGTTGTTTTCACAATGGAATATTCCTGAATGTATGATTTCCAAAATCAAAACTTAAATATAAAGCCCCACCGAAGCAGGGCCAAGAAATCTTCGGCTTATAGCCTTATTGTGATTTGCAAGGCAAAAATATAAATAAAAACTGAAATAATAACTATGAGCAAAATTTTAGGACTTGACTTAGGAACCAACTCAATAGGCTGGGCAATAAGAAACACTGATTTGATTGAAAATCAGATCGAAAAATTTGGAGTAGTAACTTTTAACAAAGGGATCGGATTAGGGAAAACAGGAGAATTTTCTTACGCTGCTGAACGGACAAAAAAACGTTCCACGAGAAGATTGTATCAAGCCCGAAAGTATAGACTTTGGGCTACTCTTAATCACTTAATTACTGAAGGTTATTGCCCTTTGACTATAGAAGATTTGAACAAATGGCGATATTATAGTAAAGAGGAGGCCTATAAAAACAACAATGCAGGGCGTATCTACCCGATTTGGAACGCAGCATTTGAGGCATGGATAAAATTAGACTTTGATAATGACGGGAAGCCAGACTACCAAAGTCCATATCAATTACGCAAAGAAATAGCAGAAACAGAATTAGACTTTACAAAGGAGGTAAATCGTTTTAAATTGGGTAGAGCATTGTATCACATTGCTCAACGTAGAGGTTTTAAAAGCAGTCGCAAAAGTGCTGATGACAGCAAAGAAAAAGAAACTGAAGAAAATGAAGTAATAGATCTGCAATATTCTGAAAAGAAAAGGAATAAAATCATATCCAATTTATTTGAAAAATATGTAGATGCAAAAACGGTTGGTTGGCTTTTTGCTTTATTGGAAAATGATAAAATCAGAATTCGAGAAAGCATTGCACAGTATGCCATCCGTGAAAATTACAAAGACGAAATCAAATTCATTTTCAGGGAGACCCAAAAATTGGGATTAGAACATCCACTATACAAAAAGTTAGTTGAAACAGGCAATAATAAGAATGATGGAAGTATTTTCTATAAACGTCCACTACGCTCCCAGAAAGGGTTGGTTGGTAAATGTACATTAGAACCAAATAAATACCGTGCACCCATCAGTCACCCAGCATTTGAAGCTTTCAGGGCGTGGGCGTTTTTGAACAACATCAAATTCAAAGAAAATAACCAATGGAAACCATTACCTATTGAACTAAAACAAGAAATTTATGATGAACTGTTTTTCAGAAAATCAAAGTCCTACTTTCCGTTTTCAGAAATATCTACTTTGATAAAGAAAAAAGGGAAAGACTGGCAATTAAATTACTCATTTAAAACAACAGTTACGGCTTGTCCTGTTTCGGCGAGATTAAAAGATATATTTGGCAATGACTATTTAAATATAAAAATCAAGAAAGACAAAAAATCAAAATCAGGTAAGGATTTTTACGACCTTGAAGATATTTGGCACGTTTTGTTCAACTATGAAGACCAGGAATATGTCACTGAATTTGCGAAAGAAAAACTAAAGCTAAGTGATGTAAAAACAGGCGAAAAAGAAAGGTCAGATGTTGAAAAATTTGTAATAGCGTGGAATGCATGTCCAGTTGGTTATGGAATGCTAAGTATTAATGCAATCAACAAAATCAATTTATTTCTGATGAAAGGTTTGATTTATACTGAAGCGGTTTTATTGGCGAATATTCCTGAGATTATCGGCAAGAAACTGTGGCAGGAAAATGAACAACTATTATTGAGTAGTGTTAGTAATATAATTGCTGAAAACCGCCAACAAAAAACAATACTGAATATCGTAAATAATCTTGTTTCTAAACACAAAAATTTAGATGAAAATAAATTTGGATATAAAAACAACAATTATATACTGGCTGAGAGTGACTTAAACGATATTCAAAATGCAATTGACGAACAATTTGGAATAAGTAATTGGAACAGTCTTCCCGAAGATGAAAAAAAATACATATTCGACACCGTAAAAGATTGTTACCAAGGGTATTTTGCTAAACAAGGAATGGTAAGAAACAACGGCAATGAAGAACGTATTGTAACTATCCGATCAGGGAATAGAAGCTATCATAAGACCGAAACCGGTTATTATCGATTGCCAAAATTGATTGACACCCTGAAAGAATTCTTATATGCAAATTTTGATCATCTTGAAGAAACTAAAATTTCAAGAATTTATCATCCGTCGGAAATTTACATTTATCCTCCAGCCAAAGAAATAGACGGAATGTTGAAACTGGGAAGCCCAAAAACAGGTTCGTTTAAAAATCCAATGGCCATGCGTACCTTACACGAGTTACGTAAGTTGATGAACTATATGATTGAAACCAATCAGATAGACAACGAAACAAGAGTAGTAGTGGAAGTTGCGCGTGATTTAAATGATGCCAATAAACGTTGGGCCATTGGATGCTGGCAACGCCAACGTGAAGCCGAAAATCAGAAATTTGAAGAAGCCATCAAACAGCTTCTTGGCGAAGATAAAAGCATTAAGGCAAGCGCAGAAAGCAATGAAGATATTAATAAAATGCGTTTGTTCTACGAACAAAACACCGAACAAACACTTCCCGAAGTTATAGAAGTGGAAGAAAACGCGAAAGGCAAAAGGAAAAAATCAGCAGAGAAAGATGAAGCCATTCGCTGGAGCGGGCTTGGCAATAATCTAATTGATAAATACCGATTGTGGAAGGAACAAGGTTATCAGTGTTTATATACTGGAAAGTTTATCAAATTATCCGATTTGTTTAATGAAAATGTAATTGATTTTGAACACACCATACCAAGAAGTAAATCGTTTGATAATTCATTGGCGAACCTTACAGTTTGTTATCACGATTACAACAGAACAATAAAGAAAAACCAAATTCCTACAGATCTTCCTAATTACGACAAAGAATTCGATTTTGGAGGAAATATCGGAAAATGTACAGCCATTCTTCCAAGATTAGAAGCGTGGCAAGACAAAGTGGAGCGAATAAAACAGCAAATTGATTTTTGGAAAACAAAATCAAAAAAAGCAACTGATAAAAGCTGGAAAGATGATGCCATTCGCCAGGTTCATTTATGGCGAATGGAACTGGATTATTGGAAAAATAAATTAGATCGTTTTACCATTACCGAAATTACAAGTGGCTTTAAGAACAGTCAAAAAGTAGATACACAACTCATTTCAAAATATGCATTCCATTATTTAAAGACGTATTTTGAACGAGTAGAAGTTCAAAAAGGTAGTATTACAGCTGAATTCCGAAAAATATACAAACTGCAAGTGGCCGACGAAAAGAAAGACCGGAGTAAACATTCGCACCATGCTAAAGATGCAGCAGTATTAACGCTTATTCCTGTTGCAGCAAAACGTGATGAGATTTTGGAAAAATATTACGAAGAAAAAGAGAAAAATCTGAAAGCTACATTTACAGTTGAACCTTACAAAGGATTTAAACGAGAGTTCGTTTGGAGCATTGACGATAGTCTTTTGATAAACAATATTGTGAATAATCAGGCGCTAACACCTGCCAAACGGAAGGTGCGCAAGCGAGGCAAAGAAGTAATAATTAATGGTAATATTCGTTGGGCAACAGGCGATAGCATTCGCGGACAATTACACCAAGATACTTTTTATGGCGCAATTAGACCTGCACAAATAGGAGCAAACGGAAATCTTCTGCGAGATGAAAACGGAAAATTCATTCAAGAGGAAAATATAAAATATGTTCAAAGAATTCCTTTTAACGTAGATTTTACAGGTATAGATAAAATAGTTGATGAAGGATTAAAAAAACAAATAAAAGAACATGTACAAAGGGCAGGAAGCTTCAAAAAAGCATTTGAGGAAGGGATTTATTTGCTAGACAAAAACCGCAACCCGCACGGAAATAAAATCAGACATATTCGAGTTTGGGCAAGCGTTTCAGAGCCATTGCCAATTAAGAAACATACCCATCTATCTGACAAAGAATATAAGCAGCATTATTGGGCAGCGAATGGTGAAAATTTCGCATATGGTCTTTATGAAAATGACCAAAAACATCGAGGTTTCAAATTATTAAGTTTATTCAATGTAAGTAGGCTTAGTGGAACTTCTGACAAACTGAGAGAAATGTTTGAACAAGAAATTGAAATAAAAAGACCACAAGGAAAAGTTCAACTAAAATACGTTTTAACCTCGGGATTAAAAGTTATATTCTATAAAGAGAATATTTCTGAAATTCATGATCTGAAAAACGACTTACGAGCTATTTCTAATCGGCTTTATATAATTAACAGCTTTGAAAAAGACGGCCGAATTAAACTTACTCATCACATTGATAGTCGTTCAGATAATGACCTAAAAGCTTTAGAAGAAATTTATGGAAAAGCGTATTGGCAAGGGTTTTCCCAAGTGAATTTTGAAAATCCTTATCCAAAGTTGAAACTTTCAAAAGACAGCTTAAACTTTGCAGTAGAAAGCTACGATTTTGAGATAAAAATGGACGGTGTAATACATTGGAAATAAATTGATCAAACGCACTCTATATTTCGGCAATCCGGCATACCTGTCTTTAAGTAATGCCCAGCTATTGGTGCGGTTGCCGGAGGTGGAAAAGAACGAAACCCTTCCAACTGAGTTTAAAAGAAGCGCTACAGCTTCCATTCCTGTGGAAGATATTGGGATCGTAATTCTGGATAATAAACAGGTAACCATTACGCATGGATTATTAGATGCGCTTTTATCCAATAATGCGGTGGTACTTACCTGCGACGGCACTCATCACCCTACCGGCTTATTGATGCCACTGAGTGGTAATACGATTCAAAATGAACGGTTCAGAGCACAATTAGACGCTACCGAACCCTTGAAAAAGCAACTCTGGGCACAAACGGTCGCACAAAAAATAAAAAACCAATACGCGGTGCTGAAAAGAAAAGGGGTGGCTGCCGATTATCTGCATCCCTTGTATAAAAACGTAAAAAGCGGAGATGCGGATAATGCGGAAGCTACCGCTGCCCTATTCTACTGGCAGAAGCTATTTTATTTTGTTCCGGAATTTCGTCGATTCCGAGAAGGCATTCCGCCCAATAATTACCTGAATTACGGTTATGCAATTTTACGGGCTACCATGGCCAGAAGTATTGTCGGAGCCGGATTATTACCTACCCTGGGCATTCACCATGCTAACCGCTACAATGCCTATTGTCTGGCTGACGACCTGATGGAACCTTATCGACCCTATGTGGACGAAGTAGTTTATGAGATTGTTGGTAATCATGGCTTAACCAGCGAGTTACTCAAAGAAATCAAAACCGAACTATTGTGCATTCCTGCCATGGATGTTACGATAGACGGTGAAAAGAGTCCGCTGATGAATGCCACCCAACGTACAGCTGTCAGTCTGGTGAAATGTTTTAACGGAGAACAACGGAAATTACTGTATCCGGATATGTTATGAAAACCGAACGATTAAATGCTTATCGGGTAATGTGGACCATTGTTATGTACGATTTACCGACTGAAACAAAGAAAGAACGAAAGGTGGCTGCCCGGTTCAGAAAGGAGTTACTTCAAGATGGGTTTAACATGTTCCAATTCAGCTTGTACGTCAGGCACAGTGCCAGTGCAGAAAATGCAGACGTGCATAAAAAAAGGGTAAAGAAATGCCTCCCGGAAACCGGGAAAATCGGTATTTTACAAATTACCGATAAGCAATTCGGCCAAATGGAGATATACTACGGTAAAAAAGCACAAGCTACACCAGACGTACCCCAGCAACTGGAACTGTTTTAGGAATAAAAAATCCGGGCTGAGCCGGATCTTTTAATGCGAGACTGCCAGATTTTTGATTGGTTTATTCTTTGTAATCTATTGATAAACGGTATTTTAAAGCCCAAATACTGTTTGTCACGAATTCAAAGATACATTTTGAGAGCAAATCACAACTTCTAGATCTTTGTTAGATCCTTTAGGCACTGTTTGTCACGAATTCAAAGATACATTTTGAGAGCAAATCACAACATACTTTTTCGACTGTTTGTCACGAATTCAGATACATTGAGAGCAAATCACAACTGTCCTAGATACTGTTTGTCACGAATTCAAAGATACATTTTGAGAGCAAATCACAACGTTCATTATCGATATAGACTGTTTGTCACGAATTCAAAGATACATTTTGAGAGCAAATCACAACTGGCGCTGTTCGGCTCACTGTTTGTCACGAATTCAAAGATACATTTTGAGAGCAAATCACAACGTATCAGTATCTTTGTCAATCTTTTGCCTGGTCATGCGCAAATAACTGTTTGTCACGAATTCAAAGATACATTTTGAGAGCAAATCACAACTCTGTATATTTGATGTAAGGTACTGTTTGTCACGAATTCAAAGATACATTTTGAGAGCAAATCACAACCAACGTGTAGTCATTGGCGTACCACACTGTTTGTCACGAATTCAAAGATACATTTTGAGAGCAAATCACAACATCGTGAGTTCTAATTACTGTTTGTCACGAATTCAAAGATACATTTTGAGAGCAAATCACAACGCAGAACTGTTTGTCACGAATTCAAAGATACATTTTAAGCATCACAATACAGGAAAGAGTCTACTGTTTGTCACGAATTCAAAGATACATTTTGAGAGCAAATCACAACAAAGTTGGCGTTGTTACGTCACTGTTTGTCACGAATTCAAAGATACATTTTGAGAGCAAATCACAACCACCACAACTATCGTTACTGTTTGTCACGAATTCAAAGATACATTTTGAGAGCAAATCACAACTGAACAGCTTGCTTAAGAATGCCTGCTGTGACTGTTTGTCACGAATTCAAAGATACATTTTGAGAGCAAATCACAACGACCGGTGGCTGCTTTGCTTTCACCACGATACTGTTTGTCACGAATTCAAAGATACATTTTGAGAGCAAATCACAACCAGTATATGTCAGTATCTTTTATCTTTTGTACTGTTTGTCACGAATTCAAAGATACATTTTGAGAGCAAATCACAACATAATATTGGCACCGCTGCGGCTTGAAGTCACTGTTTGTCACGAATTCAAAGATACATTTTGAGAGCAAATCACAACAGGACGCCGTCCATGCATAAATACCGCGCCACTGTTTGTCACGAATTCAAAGATACATTTTGAGAGCAAATCACAACTAACAAAAGATACAAAGACAAAGATACAAAACTGTTTGTCACGAATTCAAAGATACATTTTGAGAGCAAATCACAACGAATTATGCTCTGGCCGCTCAAAGAGCGCAACTGTTTGTCACGAATTCAAAGATACATTTTGAGAGCAAATCACAACATATCTTTAATCAAGCCTATACCAATCAGCACTGTTTGTCACGAATTCAAAGATACATTTTGAGAGCAAATCACAACGGCTGGTCTATTCCCCTGCCTATATCATCAACTGTTTGTCACGAATTCAAAGATACATTTTGAGAGCAAATCACAACTGTGGTGTCGGTAGTAGTTTTAAATCCATAACTGTTTGTCACGAATTCAAAGATACATTTTGAGAGCAAATCACAACATTGTAGCGTTGCTGTTTTCAGCAGCAGGCACTGTTTGTCACGAATTCAAAGATACATTTTGAGAGCAAATCACAACGTTGATACTTTAACAGCTGATTATGTAGACACTGTTTGTCACGAATTCAAAGATACATTTTGAGAGCAAATCACAACGGGGTAAATACGATTCTTTCTCTTAAAGATACTGTTTGTCACGAATTCAAAGATACATTTTGAGAGCAAATCACAACCGCTGGTCTATTGGGTTTGGCACTCTGGCTACTGTTTGTCACGAATTCAAAGATACATTTTGAGAGCAAATCACAACGGTGCTGAATCCGGGGAGATTTACAGGAACACTGTTTGTCACGAATTCAAAGATACATTTTGAGAGCAAATCACAACTTCTCGGTCTTGAAATTGACGGCGATAATTACTGTTTGTCACGAATTCAAAGATACATTTTGAGAGCAAATCACAACCGGTATTTGTTTTATATCTCTTTAATTGATACTGTTTGTCACGAATTCAAAGATACATTTTGAGAGCAAATCACAACTATGTGAATGACATACCCGGGGGGTATGGTACTGTTTGTCACGAATTCAAAGATACATTTTGAGAGCAAATCACAACAGCATAGTAGAAAGCTATTAACTGATGGTACTGTTTGTCACGAATTCAAAGATACATTTTGAGAGCAAATCACAACTTGCCGGGCGGTCTGGATAGTCGCATGTATACTGTTTGTCACGAATTCAAAGATACATTTTGAGAGCAAATCACAACTGGCTGGTGGATGGTGATTGCAACCGGTTGACTGTTTGTCACGAATTCAAAGATACATTTTGAGAGCAAATCACAACTCAAAATTGCCTGATGAAAAACTGATTGAAACTGTTTGTCACGAATTCAAAGATACATTTTGAGAGCAAATCACAACAGCAGAACGTAAGTAATTGAGGGTGAGTCAACTGTTTGTCACGAATTCAAAGATACATTTTGAGAGCAAATCACAACGCAAACCAGTGTGTATTCACTATCTGGGGAACTGTTTGTCACGAATTCAAAGATACATTTTGAGAGCAAATCACAACATGCCACAGCAACAAGGCCGGAATCCGCTTACTGTTTGTCACGAATTCAAAGATACATTTTGAGAGCAAATCACAACAGTTCCAGTTGGATATACCTGATAGTGTATACTGTTTGTCACGAATTCAAAGATACATTTTGAGAGCAAATCACAACTTGGTCATTGCATATTCTAAAACTTCATCTACTGTTTGTCACGAATTCAAAGATACATTTTGAGAGCAAATCACAACTTTAGAGATGTTCACAGCATAGCAATTGAAACTGTTTGTCACGAATTCAAAGATACATTTTGAGAGCAAATCACAACGCCGGATTAATTTATGCCTTCTCAGGTAAACTGTTTGTCACGAATTCAAAGATACATTTTGAGAGCAAATCACAACAATCACCCCTTTTAACGCCTTCCCGTCAGACTGTTTGTCACGAATTCAAAGATACATTTTGAGAGCAAATCACAACTTAAGCATAGGTCTGTTTTGATTTTGAATTACTGTTTGTCACGAATTCAAAGATACATTTTGAGAGCAAATCACAACACCGTGTATCCGATCTTGCTATCACACGTGACTGTTTGTCACGAATTCAAAGATACATTTTGAGAGCAAATCACAACATTCAACTGCTGCTGTCCTACTGCGTTACACTGTTTGTCACGAATTCAAAGATACATTTTGAGAGCAAATCACAACCGGGCATGGTTTGATCCGGAGTTGATCAAAACTGTTTGTCACGAATTCAAAGATACATTTTGAGAGCAAATCACAACTATGCGGCTTTCAGTTGATTTCAGTACCGGACTGTTTGTCACGAATTCAAAGATACATTTTGAGAGCAAATCACAACTCTGCCGTTCATTTGTGATGTGTATCCATACTGTTTGTCACGAATTCAAAGATACATTTTGAGAGCAAATCACAACTACGTGCCTGTTGTAATTCTTCGCTGGATAACTGTTTGTCACGAATTCAAAGATACATTTTGAGAGCAAATCACAACTCTGCTATTAATGCCATTTCGTCGGAACCAACTGTTTGTCACGAATTCAAAGATACATTTTGAGAGCAAATCACAACCGGGTCGAGAGTGATACTTGCAATGTCGTCACTGTTTGTCACGAATTCAAAGATACATTTTGAGAGCAAATCACAACAAATTACCGGATGATAATATAAGCGTTAACACTGTTTGTCACGAATTCAAAGATACATTTTGAGAGCAAATCACAACTACAATTGGCCAACCTATCCAGCCGGGGTGACTGTTTGTCACGAATTCAAAGATACATTTTGAGAGCAAATCACAACAAGGAGGGTGATGGAATCCATCCCCCCCGATACTGTTTGTCACGAATTCAAAGATACATTTTGAGAGCAAATCACAACCATTGGCTACGCGTCCGCCTCCGGTAACTAACTGTTTGTCACGAATTCAAAGATACATTTTGAGAGCAAATCACAACCCGGAGGTTCACGATAAGTACGTTGAGCGGACTGTTTGTCACGAATTCAAAGATACATTTTGAGAGCAAATCACAACAGGAGCTCGAAGTATCCTATGACAAGATGTACTGTTTGTCACGAATTCAAAGATACATTTTGAGAGCAAATCACAACAGTGATCTTTGAAGATGTTCCTGATGAATTACTGTTTGTCACGAATTCAAAGATACATTTTGAGAGCAAATCACAACACTGCCGTTGCGATCTGCTCAACAAAATCAACTGTTTGTCACGAATTCAAAGATACATTTTGAGAGCAAATCACAACCAACAACTGTAAAGTTTATTGTGATCAGGAAACTGTTTGTCACGAATTCAAAGATACATTTTGAGAGCAAATCACAACTGGTGCGGGATATTCGTATCATGGGTATATACTGTTTGTCACGAATTCAAAGATACATTTTGAGAGCAAATCACAACGCAGCACAGGGCAACCCAACATTCCTGCAAACTGTTTGTCACGAATTCAAAGATACATTTTGAGAGCAAATCACAACCATTTCGCCTGAATGTTTTTTGTGTACTTGACTGTTTGTCACGAATTCAAAGATACATTTTGAGAGCAAATCACAACCGTTACAGCACGTTCAAAGTACGTATCCAACTGTTTGTCACGAATTCAAAGATACATTTTGAGAGCAAATCACAACTTATCGCTATGGCTACAGCCTTCGTAATAAACTGTTTGTCACGAATTCAAAGATACATTTTGAGAGCAAATCACAACTATCAGCCGTGACGATTGGGAAACGGTCATACTGTTTGTCACGAATTCAAAGATACATTTTGAGAGCAAATCACAACTATTTATCGGGAGACTCCACAGCGATAGCGACTGTTTGTCACGAATTCAAAGATACATTTTGAGAGCAAATCACAACCCGGAAGTGATCCTGAATAAGAGAGGAAATACTGTTTGTCACGAATTCAAAGATACATTTTGAGAGCAAATCACAACTGAAATCGCTCAGCGGACTTATTAACATCAACTGTTTGTCACGAATTCAAAGATACATTTTGAGAGCAAATCACAACGGAATATCCTTTAACGTGACAGATCAGAGCACTGTTTGTCACGAATTCAAAGATACATTTTGAGAGCAAATCACAACATCCATCAGGTACTTCACTCCGTCAAGCGAACTGTTTGTCACGAATTCAAAGATACATTTTGAGAGCAAATCACAACTGCAACCTGGTTGCTGGTATCAGTTGAGTTACTGTTTGTCACGAATTCAAAGATACATTTTGAGAGCAAATCACAACTGATGCTCCGAAAGTCCCTTTTCGGGCTACACTGTTTGTCACGAATTCAAAGATACATTTTGAGAGCAAATCACAACTGAAACGTAGTCCAACACTCAGAGAATTTGACTGTTTGTCACGAATTCAAAGATACATTTTGAGAGCAAATCACAACTGACGGATTTAAACGGATGCGCTCCATCGACTGTTTATCACGAATTCAAAGATACATTCTGAGAGCTATTCACAACCTTCTTCTTGTATTAATGTTCAGGAAGTAGTTGTTTATCACGAATTCAAAGATACATTCTGAGAGCTATTCACAACTCGGACGGCGATTTACCTTCATTCCCCCCGGTTGTTTATCACGAATTCAAAGATACATTCTGAGAGCTATTCACAACTGAATCTGTGCGACTCAAAAAACAATATTTGTTGTTTATCACGAATTCAAAGATACATTCTGAGAGCTATTCACAACAATCCTGCAGTATGGGAACTTTCTTCAGTGTTGTTTATCACGAATTCAAAGATACATTCTGAGAGCTATTCACAACAGCGTTCCCATGAGATCGCGCTTTCGCTTTGTTGTTTATCACGAATTCAAAGATACATTCTGAGAGCTATTCACAACATAGCGTGGGGTTATTTAGGTGCAGGTCAAGTTGTTTATCACGAATTCAAAGATACATTCTGAGAGCTATTCACAACCGCTTTGATTGACAAACTCATTGAAATCTTGTTGTTTATCACGAATTCAAAGATACATTCTGAGAGCTATTCACAACCACTAATCCAATCCCAATAAACTTTATCCTGTTGTTTATCACGAATTCAAAGATACATTCTGAGAGCTATTCACAACGAATGATGATACAGTATGCGGGTTTAGCGGTTGTTTGTCACGAATTCAAAGATACATTTTGAGAGCAAATCACAACAATCAGGTTCACGTAGAACCATGATGAGAGACTGTTTGTCACGAATTCAAAGATACATTTTGAGAGCAAATCACAACGAAGAATGTTTTACCGTTTTCCATTACGCTACTGTTTGTCACGAATTCAAAGATACATTTTGAGAGCAAATCACAACTCAGGGCAATAAGGGAGGGCGTAACAAATGACTGTTTGTCACGAATTCAAAGATACATTTTGAGAGCAAATCACAACTGATCTTGATCACCGGACTTATTAACAGACACTGTTTGTCACGAATTCAAAGATACATTCTGAGAGCTATTCACAACGTCATGACTACAATGCAAGGAGCGACAAAGTTGTTTATCACGAATTCAAAGATACATTCTGAGAGCTATTCACAAAGTTTTGGAACTTGAATAACAAAATCTCCCAACTCAATACAATAATTGAAGATAGGTTGTATTTTCAATTAAATATCTCACCCAGCACTACAATAACCAACATCACAACTGCAGCATAAAAGAGATATCTAAACGTTTTAAAAATCCAAGGATTTTCCTTTATAAATTGCTCTCTTTCTTCCCCAGTCATTTGATCCCATTTCTTGCTCATATTTCTGATCTGTAATTCCTTTTTCACTCCTCCACCTCGTCCTCATCGATATCGATCAGCGCATGCTCTTCCATTTCCTTGCGGAGCTGGCGGGAGTTGATGGAAAGGAGAATCGATGGCAATAAAATGAGGTTGGTGATCATGGAAACCAGCAGGGTGATACTAAGTAGCGTTCCTAACGCTACCGTACCTCCGAAACCGGAAACGGTGAAGATGGCAAAGCCTACAAACAGAATGATGGTGGTGTACACCATGCTGATGCCGGTGTCGCGGATGGTGACGGAGATGGCTTCGCTGACGCTGAGGTTCATGTGGCGCAGGGCCTGACGATAGCGCGTGAGGAAGTAGATGGTACCGTCGCTGGAGATACCGAAGGCGACGCTGAAGATGAGGATGGTGGAGGGCCGGAACGTAATCGACAGAAATCCCATCACTCCGGCGGTGATGATGAGGGGCACCAGTACCGGAATCTTCGAGAGCAGAATGATGCGGATGGAACGGAAGAGTGCGAAGCCCACAATGGTGATCAGAACAATTTCAATGATCAGACTTTCGAAGAGATTGTACAGCAAATAGTCATTGCTCTTCATGAACGTGTAACTGTGTCCGGTGAGCTGTACGTCGTATTGATCTTTCGGGAAGATGGAATCGATGCGGGGATGAATTTCGTCGGTGATGCGCTTCAGTTCTTTGGAGCCTACATCGGCCACTTGTGCGCTCATCCGGAACAGCTGCAGCGTACTGTCGGTAAATCCTTTCAGCATGCCTTTCTGGTTCTGCGCGGAGTCCATGTAACCGGTGAGCTCCTGGAGTCCGGCGTAGCCCGGCAGGATGTACTGCTTGCGTTCTCCGTCGTGCAAGGCCTGATTGGAGAACTTCACCATGTCCACCACCGATATCGCCCGTGAGAACTGCGGATACTCTGCGAGCATGCGTTGCAAGCGCTGCATCTTGTACAATACCGCCGCGTTGTTTGCTGCGATACCGTTCTTTTCTTTGGTATCAATAGAAATCTCAAAGGGCAATACGCCTTTAAAATTCTCTTCGAAGAAGCGCAGATCGGCATACACCGGATCTTTGCGTGGCAGATCATCAACAATGAACGTAATGATGTTGATGCGGGAAAAGCCGAATAAAGAAACCACGGCGAGTACGGCAATGATGGTGTAGATCGCGTTGCGCTTGTTGTGAACGAGATAGTCGATTTTGTCGAGCATGAAGCCGAGACGGCGTGCCTGGAGATGCTTCATATCGTCCTGATCAGGCTCTTTCATGAAGCTGAGCACGATGGGAATCAGCACGAGGGTGATCATGTACGTCACCATCACTGCGATGGCCGCTACGATGCCGAACTGCACCAGCAACGAGCTGCCGGTGAAATACAACACACCGAATCCGATGGCCGTGGTGACATTTGCGAGAAACAAAGTGACGCCGATGGTCTGAATCATCCGTGCCAATGCTTTCATCTTGTTGCCATGCCGCGAGAATTCCTGATGGTATTTATTGATCAGGAATACGCAGTTGGGCACACCGATTACCATGATGAGCGCCGGCAATAATCCCGTGAGCATCGTGATGCGGTAGTCGAAGAGGAAGATGAGTCCCAACGACCATACCACTCCAATGAGCACAACCGTAATACTCAGTATCACCGAGGTGAAGGTGCGGAAGAACAGCCAGAGCGCGATCGACATCACCACCACTGCAAGAATCATGAAAATGGTCATCTCCGAAGTCACCTTCTTCATGATCACCGTGCGGATATATGGCATACCGGAGAAGTGCAGCTGTACTCCACTCTCCTGCGAGAACACATCGCTGCGTTCCTTGATATCGTTTACGATTTCAATCCGTCGTGAACTGTTGAGGGCTTTATCGTTGAAAGTAATCGCTAACAGGAAGGCGCTGGAGTCTTCGTGGTAGATGAGTCCTTTGTAGAAGGGCAGGTCTGCTATCAGATCGCGCATGGAATCAATCTCCGCCTGCGACCGAAGCCGGCTCATGTCGAGTTGCTTCAGTTCAAACTTATGCAGCGAATCATCGCGGACAATATTATACAGCGTATTGATCGACAACACCTGCTTCACACCATCGATCTTTTTAATACCATCGGTGTAGTGATTGAAACGGGTGATATGATCCGGTGTAAAAAATTGCTCATCGCGGAAACCGATCACCATCACACTGCCATCTTCCCCGAACTGCTTTTTGAATTTCTCGTAAGCAATCAGCGTACTGTCATTCTCGGGAAGCACCTTGGCGAACTCATAGCTGAGTTTGATCTTCGATCCCCAAAAGCCCATCACTGCCGACAATACAATCACCACGAGGAGATAGTAATACCGGTAACGGAGAATATTAGATGAAAGGAATTTCCACATGGTTGATTACATCACAAAGTCAGTATGCCGGGGTTCTCCATGATGGATCTGTATTGAGCTTAATGATCCGGTAAGGAATCTAAGCCGTCCTCGTTGCCTTTGTTCAGGGGAGGCAAAAATAAAGATAAAAGACATGTTTACCTTTCATTTGTGCGGAAATTCGGTTGACCTTGTCAAGAGTAAAACCCTGTGATACAATGATTAACAGATAACAGCAGGATCAGGATACTTTTTTCTCTTCCTTATTCACGATTTCCCCCTGAATGCGGATCGATTCATCGTGGATCTGGATAAAGAGATTGCGGATAAATCCGGGATTGATGCCCAGTGCTGAGCCCTTGCGGTTCATCTCGTCGAGGATATACTTCCAACGATCAGGCTGGAAAATGGAAACTTGTTTCTCTTTCTTAAGCTCACCGATTTTCTCTGAGTAGCCCAGGCGTTTCTGCAGGAGATGCAGGAGTTCATCGTCGAGCTGATCAATTTCATTGCGCCAGATATTGAGCTGATGCAGGCTCTGCGGATCATCAGCGACCGAAAAACGCGGCTGCAGGGCTTCGAAAAGATCTCCCAGCTGATGAGGGGTTATCTGCTGCATTTTATCCGACAAGGCTACCTCGGGATTCTCATGCGTCTCTACCATCCATCCGTCGTAGTTCAGGTCGAGTGCTTCCTGCGCTACGCTCTGCAACAGCGGACGCGCACCGGCAATATGACTGATATCGCAGATCATTTTCAATCCCGGCATCATTGAACGCAATTCGAAAGCGACCTGCCAGCGGGGATGATTGCGGAACTCGGTAGTTTCAAACGAATGAAAACCGCGATGAATAGCGATCACTTCGGTACTAACGGCTTCGCGTATCCGTTCTATGGCCCCTCTCCACAAATCAGCATCGGGATGAATCGGATTCTTCACCATCACGGTCAGGTGACTGCCTCGCAAAACATCGGCCACCTCCTGCACCAGAAACGGATTCACCGTTGTACGGGCGCCAATCCATACACCATCCACTCCGGCTTTGAGACAGGCTTCCGCCTGATAGGCATTTGCAGCTTCGGTAATGATGCGCAATCCGGTTTTACTCTTAACGTCCTTCAGCCAATCGAGGGCAGGTTCACCTATACCTTCAAACGAACCGGGACGCGTACGCGGTTTCCACACACCGGCACGAAACCAGGCCTGTGGAAAACGGGCAGCAATTCCCTGTGCAGTATGCATCACCTGCGCAGGCGACTCCGCACTGCAGGGACCTGCCACCAATAATTTATCTTTAAATGCGGGAAACATGTTTCTTCCTCTCTTCCGGCCACAGCCTGATTAACTTCTTCCTTCTTCCTTCAACAGCGATGTATAATGTTTCAGCGAGCGGAGTAGAAGGGTAATTCCGGTGAAGACGATTAAAATCATCATCCATTTTACCCACCAGTTGTTTCCCGCGGATACAAACGCATAGTCATCGGTTCGCAACACTCTCAGGAAATCCACATAGGCGAATCCCACCACCGTTGCCAGCCAGCCGGAGTACTCTCTCCTGAACACCGACCGCAAGGAAAAAGTTTCGGAGGGAGTGGTGAAGCTGCTCAGGCGGGGAAAGAAGGCGGGCGTTTTATCGGCCCAGGCGTAGTAGCTGTCGCCAAACTTACCAATGAGAAACCGTTCTTCGGCCATCATGATGCGTTCGTAGTAGATCCAGTACAAGAGCGAAACGGAGATGGTGAAAACCGGATCGAACGTATAGATTACGATGCCGATCCACATCAGGTAATTGCCGAGATAAAGCGGATGACGTACCGTAGAATAAATGCCTGTCGTGTTCAGCTGTTCAGCTACCTGATTCTTTGTATTTCTGCCGGAAGTTCCGCGCGGCGTGGTGCCGATGGTGTAGGCGCGCACAACTGCACCCAGCACACTGATGGCGATGGCCATGAGTGTCCATAGATTGGAAGATGAAGGTTCAAGATTCACCGGTGCGGTATAGATCATTACCGGGATCACCAGCAGGAAGAGGATCAGCGGGAGTTGTCCGCGGTAACGAAACAGCCAGTTACCCTGACTTTCAAGTTGTTCGACTAATGCCATGGGGCATCAAAGATACTCGAAAAGGACGAATACTGGTACAATATACGAGATACGGATACAAACATTTAACCCCTTCGGGGTTGGATGCAAATACGTCCCACCCCGAAGGGGTGGAGACGCCTTCATTGCTTTTTGCAACCACGAGCATAGCTCGTGGTTGCAAAAAGCCACCCCCTCGGGGTTGGGTGAAAAAACCTCCCACCCCGAAGGGGTGGAACACCAGTAACACGGCATGCAATGCCGTGTTACTGGACAACTTAATATACCAACAACCCCGAAGGGGTTGAACTCCACGGGCGACCTCTTCGAGCTACGCTCGAAGGCCTTTATTCAACCCCGCAGGGGTTGAGGCTCCCTCTTCGCTTTTTGTAACCACGAGCATGGCTCGTGGTTACAAAAAGTCCACCCCTTCGGGGTTGGATACCACCTCCGGAAATGAAAAAAGGAGCCTTTCGAGCTCCTTCTTTCCTGTATCTGAGACCTTTATACGGTCATAATTTCCTTCTCTTTCGCTTCGAGGTGTTTATCCACCTTCGTAATGAAATCGTCGGTCATTTTCTGGGTTTTTGTTTCTGCTTCCTTGGCAGCATCCTCGGGAAGACCAGCCTTCTGTGCTTTCTTGATATTCTCATTCGCATCGCGGCGGAGGTTACGAATACCGACTTTGGCATGTTCCCCTTCGGCCTTGGCGCGTTTCACCAGGTCGCGGCGACGTTCTTCCGACAGAGGTGGAACGTTAATGCGGATCATGATACCATCGTTGGCCGGAGTAAATCCGAGATTAGAGTCAATGATGGCCTTTTCGATCGGCTTGATCATCGCCTTTTCCCAGGGCTGGATAATAATCGTTCTTGCTTCGGGTGTATTGACGCTGGCCACCTGATTGAGCGGAGTCATGGCACCATAGTAATCCACCATCACGCCATCGAGCATCGAGGGACTCGCCTTGCCGGCGCGGATCTTTGTCAGTTCAGATTCGAGGTGATTGATCGCCTTCTGCATATGATCCTGCATATAGTCGATAATTGCTTTCACTTCCATAGTTAATCGTATAGATCGGTTACAAAATTATTGATTCTGTTGAATGCACAAGGATGATTTCAGACAGTCACGAGTGTTCCTACCTCATCTCCTTTCACGACGCGGGTGAGATTTCCCGGTTTATTCATATCGAACACAATGATCGGCAGTTTATTCTCCTGGCAGAGCGTAAATGCGGTCATGTCCATCACCTGCAGGTTGCGCTCATAGGCTTCCATAAAGGTAAGGGTATCGTACTTGGTGGCTGTTTTATCCTTTTCGGGATCAGCAGTATAGATACCGTCCACGCGGGTACCTTTCAGGATCACATCCGCTTCAATTTCAATGGCACGAAGTGAAGCCGCAGTATCGGTCGTGAAGTACGGGTTTCCGGTACCGGCACCGAAGATGACCACGCGGCCTTTCTCGAGGTGACGTACAGCACGACGGCGGATAAAGGGCTCGCAGATCGCCTCCATCTTAATTGCAGACTGCAGACGGGTCAATACACCCTGCGTTTCGAGGGCCGACTGCAAAGCCATGGAGTTAATCACCGTAGCCAGCATCCCCATATAATCGCCCTGAACGCGATCCATGCCGCCCTCAGCAGCCTGAAGTCCGCGGAAGATATTGCCTCCACCGATCACCACCGCCACCTGCACACCCATATCGGCAATCGCCTTAATATCGGCCGCATACTGTGCAAGTCGCTTATTATCAATACCAAACTGCTTATCACCCATCAGGGCTTCGCCTGATAATTTGAGGAGGATACGGTTGTACTTCATGAGTCAAAAGTAGTATAAATCCTCCAAAAGGGGCTGTGGTTACAGATTACAGATCCCCTGAAGCAGAGCCCGTGGCTCAATTCATGGCTCTGCTTCAGGGGTACGGAGTGATTAGGATTATACGGATCCCGTTGCAAGCAACGGGCAGATTTACTGACTACAGATTCGCCGTACGGCGGACAGACTATACAGATACACAGATTAGGACGATAGGATTTAATGATTTACCGATTAGGATAAACAGATTTTGGATTACAGATCCGCGGTCCGCCGTACGGCGGAGGCGGAATGATGTACCAATCTGTAGAATGGCTATCAACTTGCAACTGTCAATTCACAACTGAAAACTGCAAACCGTAAACTGTCAACCGATCCAACAATAACTAGCGGGGAGTTAGCGTAAAGAACCCGTTAATTGTTTCAGGATTTCAACGCATTAAAAAACGAACGGTTGATGACACGTTTTACTTTAACGCTGTCGTATCCGAAATTGATTAGGAGTCCGAGGGGACAATTGCAGGCGGTCAGGTAATTTTCAAGCTGAAGAATTTGGGACCGATTAAACGATCCATTTCTTTTCAACTCGATAAGCACTTTTCCATTCACTACCAGATCTGCATAACCGGTGGCGATTTTCTCATTGTTAAACAGAATCGGAACTTTTACTTCTTCGTCAACGATAAACCCCGCAGACTTCAATCCAATCACAAGCGCTTTCTGGTAGGTTTTTTCCAGCAATCCTCCTCCCAATTGGTTCTGCACTTCATAACAAACACCGATGATCTTATAAGTCAGATCTTCAAACATTAATTCATTTGACATAGTTACTCGCTTTAGTTTTCGCTGCAAACTTCAGTATTTGAGTTCCCAATAGCCGTTTTTAATCATTTACATACGGATACAAATGTTTAACATGGTATACCGCTCTTTGACCGTTTAGTAATAAACACCTCGTCAATAAGCCACTCATCCTATAACTACAATTACCCTCTGTACATCAGTATATCTGCAATCTGTACATCTCTTCATTCTAAAATCCGTAATCAGTGCATTTGTAAGTTCGGTAAAATCCGGATCAGTAAATCTGTAACTTCTGTCCGATCCTAATCACTCCGTACCCCTGAAGCAGAGCCTGCGTCACGCTTCAGGGATCCGTAATCTGCAACCCCAACAGCAGTTTAGCTCTTGATTAAATCATATTTTATACCTATGTTTGAGGTATACATCTTAATCCAATCAATTGCATTGTGGGCAACCCCTGGCCGGATTATGTATTCAGTGATGAGTATCATTTAATGCCATTGAAAGAACTCAAAGAGTACATTAAAGCAAATAAACATCTGCCCGGTGTACCTTCAGCAGCAGAAATGCAATCTTCCGGAGTAAACGTGTACGAACAACTCGCCAAAGCCTACGAGAAAATTGAAGAGTTGTATCTGCATTTGATAGAGATGGAGGAGCGGATACAGAAGATGGAGGCTGAAAAGTAACTACTACTTATTCTGCTAATTTCAATCCGCGTTTTCATAAGTACAAATGACGACTGGCCCATAGATACATGAATATCTCAGGTAAATTAATAGAATGCTTCTTTCTGGCTTGGCTTGGCTTGCAGATGGTTTCCGGCATCACTATATGCAATGCTCAAAGCAAAATAAGCTTTATGGGCCTCCAAAACCAATCAGAATATTTAGAAGGTTTTTTAATTGAAAGCGATTCTACCGCCATTGCCATGGTTAATCTAAGGGCACCATTTGCCGATTCAAAAGTAGCTATAATCCGTATGGATACAGCAATGAATTTACTCAAATGTACCAGATACTTTAAACCGAATGTTTCTTTAAATGGATTTGGATTCACAAATCATTCAAACGGGAGATCAGTAGTTACAATTTTAGAAATTGATATATTAAGTAGTAAATTATTCTATTCACAATTTCTTTTAAATGAGCAACTAAATACAATTTCATGCTCAAGAATAAAACACTTTGATAAAGACAACAACTTTGGATGGACATCCCTTATGCTTCATAATGATAAAATATATGGAGTTTTGAATACTCCTGATAGTCTATCTAATGAACATTTTTACCTTGTCAAAATCGACCTCATCAACAAGGTTGTTTTAACACAGGTTGAATTATTACCACCACAAAACCGATTGCTCTATTTAAGTGATTTTAGCATAGATTCATTACAAAACCTCATTAGCATTGGTATAGGAATTGAAACGGACTCTGCAAGTAACTTTTTTAATCCGTGTTTTATTACGATGGATACTACTTTTACAATTGTGAATAACCTCTATTCTACAGACACCATAGATCCAAGCGATGGAATTGCAAATATTCAACACCTGGATTCAAAAAATTATTTAATTGGGTACAATCGAAAGAGCATTAACCCTTTTACAACTAAGAAATATTATCTTGCTAAACTAAATTTGTACTCCGGAATTGTTTTTGAGAAAATATTCTCGCCAAGCTTTGATCGCTTCAATTTTGCTTTTAACTATGATACAATCCAACATCAAATCCTTTTAATTAGTGGTAGAAATACTATTTTACTTGACAGTCTTGGCAATGTAATTAGCACTATTGGTCATTTGACAAATCCGGCATATCCATTCAGCAATTTTGGTATTTCGGGATTTCATATCTGGAATCAAAAACCTTTGATAACGGGTAGTTTTAATTTCGGAACTTCCTTGTTTGATGCTGGATTTATCTGGCCGGATTCCAATTTAATTTCATGTGATCATTCGATCTATACTCTTGCTGCTGCAGATACTATCAACAATTTCACATCCTTTCCACTCCAACTTGTTCCTGTTGATAGCCTAATAGAATTTATACCGGATACCTTCTTTACAGACAGTACCACCCTACCTCTCTATAACTATTGTTATACCACCGCTGTTGCAGAAACAAACTCCATTTTACCTCTGCAGGTTTATCCTAATCCCACCAATGGAAAATTTCATTTTACCAACGAAGAGAATAGAAACCGCCTTCCTGTTTCTTGTAAGATATATGATTTAAGCGGCCGTTTTGTTAAATCAATCGATTTCATAGGATATGATGCAGATTACTCTATACAGGAATGCGATGCAGGTATGTATATATTGATTTTGAATACAACGGAAGGGTATAAATACAGTACAAAAATTTTGAAAAACTAATGAAACACGTTTGTAAATCAATCATCGTGCTTGGGCTATTAATGCAAAGTTATAATTCGTATTCCCAAGACATTAAATCTCCATATTTTAATAATCCAATATTAACAACAAATGATTTGGAAATACCTTCCAATTCAAGCGATGCAATTAACAATAAAATTAGTTGGCACCGTTCATCCAACCTATCAGGATACACTGGCGAATATGAAATTGTATTAAATAACAATTGGCTAACGTGGGCTTGGTACGAAGATCATGTGCCTTTAGCTCAATCAATAACTTTATTTTATGAAATGGAAATAGTATCGTTTCCATTTACACCAGATTGTTATCAAAATTCTGCAGGATGTTTGGGACAATCCTCGCGCAATTTTGTTATGCCATTCAATTCTACTCCATACTCAAATGATAGCTGGGGGCCTATTTATAGAAAAGAACCAGTTTCACGCTTTGGTCAACAACACCAATCACTTGCAAGTTTGTTTTATAAAGACAATTTTCCCATACCTCCTCCTGGTTCGACTGTTCAACCTCGATACGTTTTACCACATACAGTAATAAAACATACCGTATATGTGCATTGCGAAGACTGGACTACTACAAATTTAACTCCAACAACTCCATGGGCTGCGAAAATCTCCTGGATATATGATAACACAAGAGGCAGAATGAAGTATTATCCATTTTGTGCTTGTAATTGTTCTGCTTGCGCCTCCATGTTGCTCTATGATGTTGCTTTTTACCCACATTTATTGCATAAATCAAATCATCAATTCAATGAAACATCTCCAACTGCAGTATCTACTATCGGTGTGTTAGATTATTATCCTTACTCTGAAATCAATCAAAACATACTATGTACCAAACCGATCATAATCCCTCCTGCAAATGCTGATTATTTTGACTTACCAGGGGGATTTGGATATAACAAAGTTTATCCACCACCTTATTCTCTGGTTTCAGCTCCATTATATCAATTTAGAGGTAGAATTCCAGCCGGATATGACTTTGTCAATTTTAGTCAAATAACTGGAATGCTCCATACCTATAACATTCAAAATAATATTGATTTAGTTGCTACTGAAATTTCACACGAAGACCGTATTATATATAATCCAAGCGATGTATATATCACAGCTCCAGCTTTGGTGTTCCCAAGTCATTACTCTTTCAGGACAATTCGAGGATTGTATCCAACACCCATCGAAGTCAGCAATGACGACACCCCCGAAAACGGAGGCCCATATCCAGATCCACGCGATGTGCCCGTCAGAACGGATTTACGTTCTGAAGATCCGGCTTTCCCACATGATGAAGCCATTCCGGAAGACAGCCGGTATGCTTCCTTATACAGATTAAAAAACGGATCGAAAATAACCATTGAGCCTTGTGTAAATATTTTCGATGCCGCTTTCATTCTTGAAACCGGCTCAACGCTGGTCTATGAAAATTATCTCACGCAGAAAGGATATTATCCCGACAACCTTTCCATCAGCCGCGTAGCCATTGATCGTAACGGTGGTAGATTGGTCCGTCAGTATGATAATTCACTACCCAATGCTACCTTGTATTTGCAACATCAAACAGAGGTTGCCACAGCACCCAATTCGTATATTGTAGATGAGAAAATACTGGCAGGATCAAATGTGGATCCCGGGCAACAAGCCGGACCTTATATCGCTTCAAGCGGATCGGCATTGGAACTCATCGCCAAAAACTATGTGAAGCTGGCCGATGGCTTTGAGGCGCATGCCGGTGCAGAAGTTAAAATCGCTGTAGATCCGGCCATGAGTATACCGGCCTGTCCTCCGGTACCGCCTACGCAATCCAACAACAACAGGATGTTAAATCCGCAAATTGAACAAGCTGATCCGTCCTTGGCTAAAGCTGTTCTCTCTCCCAATCCCGTTCAGCAGCAAACAATTGTTTCCCTACTGCAATCAGGTAATGAAAATTTCATTCAGCGGTTGCAACTGCATGATGCCAGAGGACAATTGCTTTTCTCAAAGGAAAATCTATCGACTACAAACGATATAATCGATGTTTCAGGTATGACAGACGGCATCTACCTGCTCACCGTCACCACCAATCATCAAACTGAAGTACTGAAGCTGGTGGTGAATAAAACCAACTAAATCCTATTAAACATGCCTACCCATCACATTTACGAACAACTCGCCAAAGCCTACGAAAAAATTGAAGAGTTGTATTTGCATTTGCTGGAGATGGAGGAGCGGATGACCAAAGTTGAAAACCCAGATTGAATTATCAAATTCATATTGTTTAGCTGAAGATTTAAACGAATATGTTTCAATAATGCAACGAACAAAATTTATCCACCATATTGGCAAATGGAGAATTCTGTTGCTTTTCCTAATTATACTTCTCGACACACAGCTGAACTATGCCCAGTCCTACTTGCAACGAATTTATGGCTCAAGTCAGTACGCTGAAAAGGTCAACAAAGGAGTGGTTGTTGATGGGAAAATATTTGTTGTTACAGATTCCAGGGAAAACACCTCACTCAATTCCAGTCTGCGTGTTCTGGAAATGGACACCAATCTGGTAATTCAGAATTCCAGAGATTTTCGATCTGCGGGTACTCTCCAGTGTACGAATATTATCGCACTGAATGATTCTGAATTACTGGTTATCGGGCGGTGTATAGACACGGTTAGTCAATTGAATAACATCTCCACAATGTTGCTTTTATTAAATGCTCAATTAGACACGATATGGACGAACAGGATTTTCAAATCAAATAGCGATGCCGACTTAAATTATGTATCGAACAGGGCTGATTCAATAATATTGTTTGGCTACATGGGAAGTCATCAGAACAATACCTCTAAACCGGCATTTATTTTTATTGACAAACAAAGTGGTGATCTAACCGGCTTTTATAAATATGATTCAGACTCAATAAATGGAGGACTTTTCGGTGTCCAAAGTATTTACTTAAACTACGATTCACGCTATTACTGTGTATCCTTTTTCCAGGACACTGTAACATTTTCTCATAAAATCTTGCTATCCAAATTTGACCTGGGGTTCAACCCCATAAAATCAATGCTGTTGGAAACAAATATTGGATATCTCACCGGGATTTTGGCAATGAAAACGCACATACTTATAAATTACAGTGTTTATTTGCCTGGATACGATGCATGTTTAACTCAACTGGATACTTCACTTAATGTGAATTGGTCAAATAAATATGGCGGACCTTTATTTGATGAGATTTTCCGCTTTGGAATATACAATAATTCAGACAAAATCCAATGCGCACTCTTCGAAAAAATTGTAACATTAGATTCAACCGGGAACATTGAAAGTTTATTCCCAGTTGTCGAATATAATTTATCTCCATTTTCCACTTGTCAAGTAAATCAAATAACCCCTCTTTCAAATAATAGTTCCTTTTTCCTTGCCTCCATCAGAACTTTGGGGAGCAGTTCAGAAGATATGCTAATTTCCAAATCTCGCTCTGACGGATCCGGTTGTTCTACGAACGGTTCTTCCTTACCTACTGTCTCACGTATCGTTACTTCAAATGTAATTTCCATTCATACCATTAGCGATAGTTTGGGAGCTTCAAAAGACATCACTTCCACCATTGATTCCGCTTCCATTATCACTATTTGCTCAACTGCACAAAGTCTTTGGGACCATTCGGATGAACGAACTATAAAAATATGGCCGAATCCGGCAAACGATAATATTAATGTTTCCCTAAAAGTAAAAACTGGCGGGACATATATTCGCGAAATTCAAATTCATGATTTGAGCGGACAATTACTCACATTTAAAACCAGCCTTCGTTCAACAACTGACATCATGGATGTATCTAAGCTGGCTACTGGCATCTACCTGCTCACCGTCACCACCAATCATCAAACTGAAGTGCTGAAGTTGGTGGTGAATAAAGGGAATTAGATAGGCTGAAAACTTTTTCCACTTTCTGTAAAATGAAAAAAATCATCCTCACTTCGACTCTGGCTGGTCTTCGTTACCTGAATTGAACGCAGATGGTGGGGATTGAGTTATTCGCCGTCCGCCGAACGGCGGAGGCGGTGGTAGACGGCGGACCCCGGATTTATTTTATCGATGCTTTACAACGATCCGTATTACAACCCACCGCCCGAAGCATAATCTGTATATCTGCTTATCTGCAATCCGTATATTTCTTAATAATAAAATCTGTAATCAGCGATTCTGTATGGTCGGTAAAATCCGGATCTGCAAATCTGTCCCGCTGCCAGCTGCGGGATTCTGTATAATCCAAATCATTCTGTATCCCTGAAGCAGAGCCTCGAAGCGAGTCGCAGACTCTGCTTCAAGGCACGCTTCAGGGATCTGTAACCCTATGTTAGTGGTGTCACCGTCCCCAACATATCCTCAATATTTTCTCTTCTGCGGATCAACTTTACTTCACCATCTGCAATCAATACTTCGGCTGGGCGTGGCCGTGAGTTGTAGTTGTTGCTCATGGTATAGCCGTAAGCACCGGTATTCAGGAGCGCGAGTATATCGCCTTCGCGTACTTCGTTGAGTTTGCGGTCGAGGGCGAAGGTGTCGGTTTCGCAGATATAACCCACAACCGTATAAATACGTGGCGTGCCCTGCGGGTTGCTGAGGTTGACGATGTGATGGTAAGCGTCGTAAAACATCGGACGGATCAGGTGATTTTGCCCGGAGTCCACGCCCACGAAAACGGTGGCGGTGGTTTGTTTGATCACGTTTACTGTGACGAGCAGGTAACCGCTTTCGCTAACGAGGAATTTACCCGGCTCGAACCAAAGTTCCAGTTCGCGTCCGTACTCTGCGCAGAAGGCTTTAAAACGCTCCGTGATGGCTTTACCGAGTTCTTCTACATCGGTAACCACATCATCTTCCTTGTAGGCTACCTTGAAGCCGGAGCCGAAATCGAGGAATGCGAGATCGGGGAATTGTGCAGCCGCATCGAAGAGCAGTTCAGCAGCGCGGATGAAAACACCGGAGTCGAGGATATCGCTGCCGGTATGCATGTGCAGTCCGTTCACGCGGATGTTTTCCTTTGCCACGATGCGCAGTACATGCCGCAGCTGATGAATGGAGATGCCGAACTTCGAGTCGATATGTCCGGTCTGGATGTGTGAAGTTCCGCCGGCTACAATGTGTGGATTAATACGAATGCAGCAAGGCACTTTATTACCATAGGCATGACCAAACTGTTCCAGCAGGGAAATATTATCGATGTTGATCTGTACACCCAACTCCACCGCGCGTTGTATTTCATCGAATGAAACGCTGTTGGGCGTAAAGAGAATTTCGGCGGGAGAAAATCCGGCCAGCATACCCAGCTCCACTTCAAAGATGGAAACACAATCGAGTCCGGCACCTTGCTGCTTCAGCAAACGGAGGATATGCAGGTTATTGTTTGCCTTCATCGCATACTTGATCTTCAGCTTCACACCGGTGAAAGCGGAAGTTAACCGTTTATACTGCGCAACCATCTTATCACCGTTGTACACATACAATGGTGAACCCTGTTGACGAATGATGTTTTGTACATCCTGATGACGGATGAAACTGATTGAATCTGATACGGACATATTAATTGGTGAATTGGTAAATTGGTAAATTGGTGAATTGGTGAATTGGTGAATCGGTGAATTGGTTTCTGCAGATCGGCGTTCATTCAACTCGAAGGCAATGTGCAGATATAATTGTTTTAATAGTCATTCAAGTGATGGCTGTTTTTTCTCTGGCACTTATTTGTCGTTTCATCAGCATAATGTTGGCATCACACTCCGGAAGCGGTTTTTCGCAACCCGTTTTGAACACGGATGAAGCGGATTTAGCTGATTCACGCAGATTAATTTTGTCGCTGCTTTATTGAGGTCCAGTATTAAACCCCAATGCCCGAAGCCTTTCCTGTATCTCTGCACATCGGTATATCTGTACATCTGTATATCCGTACATCTGTACATCCGCAATCTGTATATCTCAAAATACTAAAATCCGTAATCCGTGTATCTGTACAATCCATAAAATCCGAATCTGTACATCAGCAATCTGTATAATCCTAATCACTCCGTACCCTTGAAGCAGAGCCTGCGGCACGCTTCAGGGGATCTGTAATCTGTAACCCATCATCTGTAAAATCAAAAGGGGGCGTTTGCCCTGCAAACGCCCCCTTTGTTATCTGTAATCTGTAACCTTAGCCGATTTGCACTCTGCGGAAAACTGTAACTGTCAGTCCCTTCTCAACACCATCAAGGTATTGTTTGACTGACTTCTTATCTTCCTTAATGAAGGCCTGATTGAGGAGGGTATTCTCCTGATAGAATTTGTTCAGTTTACCCTGAGCAATTTTCTCTACCATCTCTTCCGGTTTACCTTCAGCGCGGATTTGTTCTTTCGCGATTTCGAGTTCACGCTCAACAACAGATGCATCTACATCATCTTTATCGATCGCTACCGGATTCATAGCTGCAATCTGCATAGCAACGTCTTTTCCTGCGTCAGCAGAAGCAGCAGCAGAGGAAAGACCTACCATGGATGCCAGACGGTTGCCGGGGTGATTATAAACGATCACTTTCGGAGCCGTGATTTTTTCGTAAGCGCTCAGCTCGATTTTCTCACCGATCTTACCGATCATGTCGAACAGTTTATCGTTGATCGTAGTACCGTCGAGGGTGAGGGCTTTGAGGCCTTCCACATCGGCAGGATTGTTAGCCATTGCCGTATTGAGGATGGACTCAGCGAAATTCACGAAGTCCTGGTTTTTCGCAACGAAGTCGGTTTCGCAACTCAGAGAGATCAGGTAGCCTGCTGTGTTATCAGCATTTCCTTTTGCGATGATATAACCTTCTTTCGCTTCGCGATCGGCACGGTTAGCGGCTACTTTCTGACCTTTCTTACGGAGGTAGTCGACAGCCTGTTCAAAATCTCCACCCGACTCAGCGAGTGCTTTTTTACAATCCATCATGCCGGCGCCGGTCATCTGGCGCAGTTTGTTTACATCGGCAGCTGTAACTGGTGCAGTAGTTGACATTTTATTGAGGGTATTTTATTTCGTTATGATGCAGACAAAGATGTTGTCTGCGTATTAATTAATGGTTACCGGAGTTTATTGTTACCGGCTTATTGAACGAGCGGGATGTCTGTGATGGACATCCCGCTGCGTGTTTCTCGTTTTATTTGCGAGGACCGCCTTTGCGGGGACGGCCGCTTCCGCCTTTCGGAGCACCACCGCCGGAAGATTCACCACCTTCTTCGTCGGCTACAGCCATTTTGCGGTCTTCTGCTTCCTCTTCGTTAGCAGCTTCGCGCTCACGCTCTGCTTCCTTATCTACTTTACGCTCTGCGAGACCTTCTTCGATCGACTTCACCATTACATTCATGATGAGTTCGATGGATTTGCTGGCATCGTCGTTCGCCGGAATCGGGAAGTCGATGAGTGAAGGATCGCTGTTGGTATCGTTGATGGCAAGCGTTGGGATACCCAGTTTAATCGCTTCGTCAACCGCGATGTGTTCTTTTACCGTATCTACGATAAACAGAGCAGCAGGCAAACGGTTCAGGTCAGCGATAGAGCCGATCAGCTTTTCCATTTTCGATTTCTGACGGCCCATCATCAAACGCTCCTTTTTAGAGAAGTTATCTGCAGTACCATCGGTGAGCATTTTATCAAGTGAAGTCATTTTCTTCACTGACTTACGCTGCGTAGCGAAGTTGGTGAGCATACCACCGGGCCAGCGCTCGGTGATGTATGGCATATTTACGGATTTCGCTGCGGAAGCCACGATTTCCTTTGCTTGTTTCTTGGTAGCCACGAACAGGATTTTCTTTCCTGATTTCGCGATCTGCTTTACTGCAGCAGCGGCTTCCTCGAGTTTCGCGTGGGTTTTGTTGAGGTCGATAATGTGAATGCCATTGCGCTCCATGAAGATGTACGGAGCCATCTTCGGGTTCCACTTGCGCTTGAGGTGACCGAAATGGACACCGGCATTGAGAAGTTCTTCTTGCGTTACGTTGATCATTACGCTGATTATATAGGGATAAGAATGTGGATTAACGTTTACTGAACTGGAAGCGACGACGGGCTTTGCGCTGACCGAACTTCTTACGTTCAACCATACGCGGATCGCGGGTCAGGAGACCACCAGCTTTCAAAGCCGGACGGTATTCAGCATTGATTTTACAGAGAGCCCGGGCTAACGCCATGCGGATCGCTTCAGCCTGGCCATTATAGCCACCACCGAAAACGTTAACCGCCACATCGTACTGATCCTTTGTTTTAGAAAGATCAAATGCCTGCTGAATCAGATTCTGCAGGGGCAGTGTGGGGAAATACTGCTTGTAATCTTTATTGTTCACGGTAATGGTACCGTTGCCCGGCTGAACATATACGCGGGCTACAGCGGTCTTACGACGGCCAATGGTATGTGTAATTTCCATGTTTCCTTCTTAGTACTTAAGGGTTACCGCTTTCGGTTGCTGCGCAGCATGTGGATGCTCAGCACCAGCATAAATGAACAGATTGCCTTTGATAGCGTTTCCGAGGCGGGTTTTCGGCAGCATGCCGTAAATTGCTTTTTCCACCACAGCCGTAGGCTTCTGCTGAATCAGCTTGGCAGGCGTGATGAAACGCTGACCACCCGGGTAACCGGTGTGAGATACATACTCACGCTCGGTCCACTTGCGACCGGTGAGACGAATCTTATCGGCATTGATGATGATCACATTGTCGCCGCAATCAACGTGCGGAGTGTAGCTGGCTTTATGCTTACCACGGAGGATCATAGCAGCCTGTGATGCGAAACGGCCCAGCACCTGGTCCTTGGCATCCAGTACCACCCACTCCTTGGTAACGGTCTTGGCATTAGCCGATACGGTTTTGTAACTTAACGTATCCACGATTTTAATTTAGATTTTAAATGGGAGGGCAAAATTAGACATTCCTTTTCGATTTGCAAACAGAATTAACAATTTTTAATTTGCTGTTAAATCATTGGTTGCAAACAAGATAAGCTCAAAAAACGCTGTTCCAAAAATGAGAATTTTCCGAAATGTGGAAAAAATGGTGGTTTTCGTGGGTTTGAAGAAGTAGGTGGCAAACTGACCGGTTTCCGGCCGCTTACCGGATGGGGTTATTTCACCCCTACTGAAATCACCGAAAGTCCCAGGCTACGGAAGGTAAGCGTGTCCAGAACCCGTGCAAGCGGAATCAGTTTATCGTAGGCATTCATCTGTCCCTTCTTCAGCTCCTTCTCTCTGAACAACAACCCGCCGGTGATCCAGGCCGGAATACCCAGCGCATTGAACATCCAGGTTTTCTCTATCGTAAAGCCGGCACCGGTCAGCACCGTGTTCAGGGAGGATCTGGTATAACGGCGGAAATGAAAGAGTCCTTTGTCGATTTTATTGTAGAGCATCGGCCAGGCGGGAACCAGAATCAGCACCTTGCCACCGGGCTTAAGGAGAAAGCGGATGTTCTTTAAGGCCGTATCATGGTCTTCGATATGTTCCACCACATTGAGCGCGAAGATCCCATCGTAGGTGGAAGCCAATGCGGCATATTTCACTTCGAACTGTGGATCCACCAGATCCATCTGCAGAACCGTTTGTGCCGGAAATTTCCTGTTGAGTGCCCGGCAGTAGTTATCACGAATATCACTGAGGGTGATGTTGGCCTTCTCAAGGATGAAAAACTCAGAGATATTTCCGATTCCGCTACCTACTTCCAGAATATTTCCTTGCATGTAAGGTCGAACCTGTTCATACATCCAGCGATTGAAGTGCACAGCTTCACTCACCGCTTCCAGCGTATGGAGGCCTTCTTCGTCGTGTTCTTTGAATGTAAAATTCCCCATTTCAATTGCAATATTAAACCAGATTGAGTAATTTTATTCTCCTTAAACCATCCCGACCATGAAAAGACTCCTTTTTTTCTCCTTTCTTCTATCCGCTTTCTATGCCTGCAAAAAAGAAGAACATGAAGAAACACTTACACCGGTAACACCGGTCGATTATAGAGATGCCGTTGTTGGAAATTACATCGGTACTAAGAATAACCATACCTGGATAATGGGTATGCCGCCGAATGAATTCGACACTACCTACGCCTGGACTTTTACTATCATAAAGGATAGCACCTCTGATAGTACGATCATTGCAGATGGTTATTCATTTAAAGTTGACTCCAACCTGTATTTTACAGAAGGATTACTGCCGGGGCCAAATACCCGTACGTTTAGCTTCAGTAATGATACGGCTATTATTTATTTCCGTTCAGGCGGTTTAGGTGGCTATAGTTCCACAACCATTACCGGAATAAAACAATAAAGGTTAACGAAAGAGATTATATCTCAGAATACAATAGATTGCCCGTACACCATCCTTCCAGTTGATCTTCTTTCCTTCTGCATAGGTACGGCCATAATAGGAAATGCCGACTTCATAAATACGCACGTTGGGAACCCGGGCAACTTTAGCAGTTACCTCCGGCTCGAAGCCAAAGCGTTTTTCACGCAAATCAAGCGATTGGATAATCTCCCTGCGAAACAACTTATAACAGGTTTCCATGTCGGTGAGGTTCAGGTTGGTAAACATATTCGACAGGAAGGTAAGAAATTTATTACCGATGGTATGCCAGAAGAAGAGAATACGATGCGGACGTCCGCCGGTAAAACGCGACCCGAACACTACATCTGCGAAGCCATCCAGCACAGGCTGCAGGAGTATTTTAAACTCTTCGGGATCATATTCGAGATCGGCATCCTGAACGATTACAAAATCTCCGGTAGCTTTCGAAATTCCGGTATGGAGCGCTGCACCTTTACCGCTGTTTCGTTCGTGATGAAAAAGACGGATTTCTTCCTGTGGATGCTCACTGATAAATTGCTCTACCACGTTCACACTACGATCCGTGGAGCAATCGTTCACGATGATGATTTCTCTGGTGAAATCCGCTGGCAAAGTTGCTTTAATCACACGATCCAGCATGGGACGTATACTCCGTTCCTCGTTATAGCAAGGGACAATGATGGATAGTTTACCGTGCGACATCCCTGCGAAAATACATTTTCTTCAGGAACACACCTATTGGTGCCGGGCCGTAAAATTCACACCAAAGAAGAAATACTCCCGCATCAGCGCATTCTTCCTCCACAACTGCTGCTCTTTTTCGATCGCTTTCTGATACCCGTATTTATTGAATAAAAAGGGAGGATACGCTCTGACATAGTGCACACTCTCCTGCGGAATACGAAGACCCTGCGCTTCAAATTCTTTTCGCCAGGTAGCCAGCGAGCGGATGTTTTCGTTGCCCAGCAAAATGGTTTTATTCAACCGTTCATCATGAAACTCAATGATGCGTTTGTTGCCGCGTTGTTTATACAATTTCGCCGACTGAATCACATTATTTCCGTTCTCCTCAATGATCACCATCTCTCCATCCTGTTTCAGATGCTTCTTTAAAATCGCCAATGCCTGCGGAAGCGGTTCGAGATGATGCAAGGTATCCTGCACGATGATATAATCATACTCCTGATGAGAGGCTGCCGGATCGAAGATATCTTCATAATCGAATGTAAAACCGGACACATCACCAAACTGCGACCAATACTTCACCCGTTCAGGAATCACCTTGTAATAAAACTCGAGCGTTGTGCCGTGAACTTTATACCCGTTGAGAGCGAGAAATAGAGCGGTGGTACCATACCCGCAGCCTACATCCCAGGTGAACGATCCCGGTTTTGTGATATGCTGCTGAATATACTCCAGACGCTGGCAGAAATATGCTTTGCGAAACTCGAGGCTCGCCGGATCGGTGTGATACTTATAATATCCCCACAACGACTCCATCGACTCCAGCTCCTTCACAAAGAGGTCAAAGAATTCGGCAACTTTCATAATTGGCCTGCAAATATAAAGGATGGGGCAATGCGAAAGATTGCGAAATAAATGGTCCGGCTGAATTAAATTGCTTTCCAAACAACTGATTTTAAAACGTATAGCCAAACCACTGATCCGTTTTAATCATGAAGTCTTCTTCAACGACAGCCAACTTAACACGGTCAGGACCTGCAGGCAACCGGAAAAAAGCATGACAATGTCGTCAGTAAAAATGATTGATGATTGCCTTGTTCGCTTAATTTTCAGGATACGCTTCCGCTACACGATTTATAAATCCCCAACCTACCCGATACGCATTATGCTCGGTAGCCATTAAAATAAAAACATCGTTCTTCCCGATTGTTTCTTTAATATCCACATCCCTGGTAAAGGTCGGCGAATTATAATGATCAGGATAGATCTCATTGTTATAAAACCAGAATTTCGAATCAGAAAACATCTCTGAGAAACCCATGTTAAATAAACCCCAATAAAAACTATCTGCAATAATCACTGAAGACAATTTCTTCTTCACATTTGTAAAATCAGTATGTGCTTTCGGATAACCAAGTTTGGGTCCTGATAATGGGAACAACAGATTCAATCCACGCCCGAGATCATAATCCTGATCCTTCTCGTGTAAAAGTTCTGTTTCTGACCATCTATAATGCGGCAATACCAGGTGTTGATGCTGTTCAATGTATTTTATCATGGTATCTGCAGCCAGAAACATGGCATACGTGCTCCAGTGAATTCCATTTTTAGGGTAAAGCAGATATTCCGTTTTACCTTTTAAAGCACGATGCTGCGCCGATAAATCCATAAAGTGAATTCCTGACTTCTTCGCTTCTTCCAGAAACACCTGGTAGTTGGTTGTATCCCGTTTATCGCGGCGCATATCATCCGGAAAATACTCCGGATAAAACGAACCTTTATCTGATGCTATCACCAGCAGAAAGGTTTTTCCCTGCTGTTCGATGATATCCTGCACTCTCTTTATGAGATGAACATAATCGGAAATGTTTGCATGTCCGATATAATCTTCACCATAGTAAGAAGTGATATAGTCTTTTTCATACAGGTAACCTTCCTTCCCATAAATCACGCTTCGCGCATGCAGATTTCCGAAAATGCGAAAATCCAGTTCGTGATAAAGGCGAACAAAAAACCCGCGATAACCGAAATGATCATTGAGAAAAGCTTCCTTTCCCGGTTGCCAGGAACCATCCCACCAACCCTTCCAGCTAAACGCTGCATCATCACTCAGCACAACCGCGCCATCCAGCTTTCTGTCATCAATGATATTAAACACTCCATCTATGGCAGGAATCAGCAGCAGCAGCCCCATCAACCACGCGATTATTTTACCGATGACCTTTGTTGCTTTCATCTCAGAATCTAAAATATATAAACGGATTAAAGCCCACTGATGTAATCATGCCCAGTGAAACAGAAAAGAGGAGGGCGCCTGTCAGACCAATTGTGATCAGATAAGAAAGTCGGGGGCGGGAAGGTTCGAAGAAATAATTTTCGAGATTTTTCCCGATGGTACTCATGGTAAGAAACGAGAACAAAAGTCCGGCAGCCAGAATACTCCATTGGTCAGTAGTAATCGATAACCGTGAACCATCGGTGAAAGAGAACATCGTAGCGATAAAGGTGGTTGCTTCATTGAATGTCTCCAGTCTGAAAAAAACCCAGCCGATCATAACAATGAGGAAATTAACCGGCACCCGGATCAGGTGAGATACTCTTTCATAGTATTTCAGCAGGAACGCCCGTTCTATCACCAGAAAGAAACCATGAAAGGCGCCCCAGAAAATAAAATTCCAGGATGCACCATGCCAGAAACCGGAAAGAAGGAATACCACGATCAGGTTAAAATACAATCTGCTTTTTGTAGAAACTTTGTTTCCTCCCAGCGGGATATAGAGATAGTTCCGCATCCAGTTTCCGAGTGTAATATGCCATCGTCTCCAGAATTCTGTGATGCTGCCGGCCGTGTAGGGACTGTTGAAATTCTCAGGAATACGGAAACCCATCATTCTTCCCAGTCCGATGGCCATATCCGAATAACCGGAGAAATCAAAATAGATCTGCATGGTATATGCAATGATTCCCACCCAGGCTGTAGAACTGGAGATGAACCCACCATCACTGCTGAGAATCTGATCGGCAATGGCACCACAGGGATTCGCGATGATCACCTTCTTCGCTAAGCCGATCGCAAAACGAACAAACCCCGCTAACCGGTTATAATACGAGTCGCTGAAAACGCGTTTATCAATCTGATCGGCAAATTCATGATAACGGATAATAGGACCGGCAATCAGTTTAGGAAAGAAGATGATATATAATTGATAATTGAGAAAATTGGGTTGCGGCTTATGCACTCTGCGATAAACATCTACCACATACGTTATCGTTTCGAATGTATAGAAGGAGATCCCAATCGGCAAGGCCAGTTTAAGCCAGCCAATGGGTTTAACGCCGAAAATTTCAAGTAATGCATTCAGGTTCTCAATGAAAAAGTTGGAATACTTGAAATAGAACAATAAACCAACGTTAATGCAAACGGAAAGTGTCAGCAAGGCGCGCCGGCCCCATTCGTTTTCGGAATTGTCCATTTTACGGACCAGAAAGAAATCGATAATTGTAGTACCCAGAATGACAAAGATGAATCTTGGCGCCCCCCAGCTGTAAAAAAATATACTTCCGGCCAATAACAAATAGTTGCGCCAACGCTGTGGTACCGCAAAGTACAAAAACATAAAAACCGGTAAGAAATATACCAGGAACAATGAACTCGCAAATATCATATCAGGCCTTTGAGATTCAAAAATATTCAATTAGCCGCTATTATTCGGCTAAGCAATAAAAAAAAATCACAATGACCATGGTACTCAGTCAATCGGCCTGAAACATGATCTGAATCAGTTCATAACAAAAAGCAAGGTGCCTTTATGGCTGATCAATTAGCAGCGGAAACAAAAAATGGTGAAGATTAAGACACATACATTAAGCATCTTATTTCAATTGATTCCCTAAATTCGCAATAATAATCCCCTTAACACGGATCAACTTATGACGCGAACTTATCTGATCCTATTCTTTCTGCTTTTGTTGGTCTCCGCTTGCAGGCAGAAAAACAAACTTTACTCTTACAATTTTGATGATATTGATCTTTATAATGATCATGCAACAATTGTAAAGAAACAACTGGCCCATTCGGGAGAAAAGTGTGTACTGTTAACCAGGGAAAATAAATACGGCCCCACTTTCTCAGGTAAAATTGAAGAATTCGGATCAGGAAACATTTCCAGCATCAAAGTATCCGCCTGGGTACGTTCCTATTCAAAAGCGTCACGTGTTCAGATCGTTTGCTCAATTGACAGAGGTGATAGTACGGTATACAGGGAGACCATCGACAACTCCACGGTTGTTTCCAACTCCGGTGAATGGAAAAAAATAGAAGGAGAATTCGATATCAGCCGGTTTAATGATCCTCAAAACAAATTAAATATCTATCCTTTTTTTGCGGGAGAAGAAGATGTGAATCTGGATGATCTGGAATTCTCATTCGAATAACATCAATATCCGATCCGGTAAATCCGTATACTTTTAAATTCTCCAACCTGCTGTAACGGATGTTCTTTAAATACAGGACGGGATAGCTGGGCCGTATCGTTCAGTATTACATACTTCGGTTTATACTGCAGTGCATTTATGATGGGCTCATCATCCGCCACATCGGCTACACTCCATCCTTTCAGATTGAGAAAATACAAGGCGATATTTGGACTATAGTCGCAGATGGCAATCACTCTCTCTGAATGATCTATTCCAAGTGAGTGAATATAAGGTTCCACTTCCTGATAATCTTTGTAACGGGCCCAGTCAAACAACCAGCAATGTTCATCCATCCTGAACTCCTGATGCTTTCTGTTGTGTTGCAATCCCAATAAAACGATCACTGCTAATCCGCTTTGTAAAAGCAGCGACACTTTCGCCGGCATTTTCATTTTCTCAAAAACTTCAAACGCAGAGAGCATTAAAAAGAAAACAAGTGGAAATAACGTGATCAGGTAATAATCGTGATCATTGAACTGCAGCAGCATCAGATAAGCGAATCCGCAGACTCCGAAAAAGTAACCCGTTGTTACCAGCAGCAGAAATTGAGAAATCCGACGGTGAAACGCAATTACCGTAATCAAGGCCGCAAGCAAAATGAAATAAACAGGTTTGGAAAAATAAAAAGCCACCCATATCTCGTTGATATGTTTAAAGGTATTCCGCACCGCCTCCATATTTTCGGGTGTCATGGAGCGCATCAGGAAAACACTCAACCCATATGTTTCATTCAGGTATTTGGCATACTGAATCCAGGCATATCCCGCTCCTATCACGATGAACAGGAGAATCAGTAGCAGGGGACGGTTGACTTTCTCCAATGCAAGTTTGTTAGAGCGGAACAAATAGGAGAAAACAACAAGTCCGGCTAATATAAGTACACCGATAAGTGTGGTAATTTTAATCAGCGCAGCGAGCACCGCAAACAGAAAAAGTCCGGCCAGAGCAACAGGGGTCCCATCTTTTCTCCAGCGAAAGAAAAAATACCATGAGAGCATGGCAAATCCCAGTGCTGCCGTATCCGGAATAAAATTCGCGGCATAATACGTCATCACCGGAGAAGAAATATAGAAGGCCACGGTGAGCAGACGGTTCGCAATGTTTTTCAGAAAAAACCCTGTAATCGCATAGGCTGCCAATACACCAGAAACATGTACAATGAACATCAGAAAACGATACCAGAATTCATTAAAACCAAACAGCCTATAACAAATAGCCGCGAGGTAATTCATAATCGGGAATTCCATTCCTGAAATACCTTCACCCTCCTTGGTTTCATGTACGCGCGGATGAAAAAAATCCATGCTGTCCTGCGCATAATTCCTGGCTACTGATCCACGGTCGCACATCGCCCACATATGCACAGACTGTGGACGCTGATGCATCATGGTAAACACATGTGTAAACCAGGAAAATCCAATGATAAGTACCAGAGGCAATATTCGTTTTAGTAATTCCATACAATCAACTGATCAGGTCACCGCATCCATGTTTACTATCGGAGCCGAGCTTGCAACTAATCCACTCCGGCAGGTAAAACATCAGCGTATTTCCGTCTGATAAACGCCATACGATGAACCTTATTTAGCGACAAATATATACTAATTTGCTCCCCTACTGCTGAGGCCGAACCGAATGCCCCGTCTCTTCGATCACTTGACCAATTAGTAATAGTTTACAGGAGTCTGTACCTCACTCCTTCTGATCAACAAATGCCGGCCTGACTCGTGGAGTGATCACCAAAAAGCAAATTTACCAAACTGGCTTTCAGGTAATTATGAGACGATCATGGCAATGACTTTCAAGAAGGTCACCTGCTGCTTAAATCGAATCAATTTGCTGAGGTTAATGAATCAAATCAGAACTCCGGATGTTAGTGACCCTGCAAAAGAAGTGCTGATCAATAATTCGTAAATTTGCTCCTCATTTCAGATCAATTCAATGAATAAAGTTGTCAATAACGCAAAAGAAGCGATTCACGATATACAGGATGGAGCCGTCATCATGCTTGGCGGATTTGGTTTATGTGGAATTCCCGAAAACTGCATTACCGCTCTCGTTGAGAAAAAAGTGAAAGGGCTGACGTGCATATCCAACAATGCGGGCGTAGA
The DNA here is from genome assembly GCA_046330075.1 of Bacteroidia bacterium. Lineage (GTDB taxonomy): Bacteria > Bacteroidota > Bacteroidia > AKYH767-A > OLB10 > JAJTFW01. The sequence continues at coordinate 45,029 of JAXLTL010000005.1, forward strand.
TGATTTCGGTATCGGCCTGATGCTTCAGACACGTCAGGTAAAAAAAATGATTTCCTCTTACGTGGGAGAAAATGCAGAATTTGAACGGCAGCTGCTATCAGGTGAGTTGGAAGTGGATCTGATTCCACAGGGAACGCTGGCCACCCGTTGTATGGCCGCCGCCTACGGAATGCCTGCCGTTTGGGTTAGAGCAGGAGTCGGAACAGAAGTGGCTGAAGGAAAAGAAGTGCGATCCTTCAACGGAGTGGACTACCTGCTTGAATATGCTTTCGATGCAGATTTTTCCATTGTAAAAGCATGGAAAGGAGACACACATGGTAATCTGATTTTCCGCAAGACCACACGCAATTTTAACATGCCCATGGCGATGGCAGGAAAAATTTCAATCGCTGAAGTGGAAGAATTGGTTCCGGCAGGTGAACTGGATCCGGATCAGATTCATGTACCGGGGATTTATATTCACCGCATCTTCAAAGGAGAGAAATTTGAAAAACGGATTGAGCAAAGAACAACTCGAAAAAAAGTTTAAATTATTCCTGAGCCTGATATTACTGATCATGCAGATCTGCGAGAATCAGTAAAATCAGTGTCATCCGCGTTCAAAACAGAAAGACTATGTTAGACAAAAACGGCATTGCCAAACGCATTGCGAAGGAAGTAAAAGACGGGTACTATGTTAACCTGGGTATCGGCATTCCTACGCTGGTAGCAAACTATATTCCCAACGGTGTTAATGTTACCCTGCAGTCCGAAAACGGTATGCTGGGAATGGGACCCTTCCCCTACGAAGGACAAGAAGATCCTGATCTGATCAACGCAGGGAAACAAACTATTACGGAAGTACCGGGCACCGCCTACTTCGACTCTGCCTTAAGCTTCGGAATGATCCGTGCAGGGAAAGTAGATCTTACCATACTCGGTGCCATGGAAGTGAGTGAAGACGGAGATATTGCCAACTGGAAGATCCCCGGAAAGATGGTTAAAGGTATGGGAGGAGCGATGGACCTGGTTGCTGCTGCCAAGAATATCATCGTGGCCATGCAACATGTGAACAAGGCCGGTGAAAGCAAACTCTTACCAAAATGTTCACTGCCACTGACCGGCGTCAAGTGTGTAAAAAAGATCGTTACTGAGCTGGCTGTACTGGAAGTAGTACCCGGCAAGGGATTTGTTTTACTGGAACGTGCTCCCGGTGTAACGGTAGAGGATATACGAAATGCAACTGCCGGGAAACTGATCATCGAAGGTGATATTCCTGAAATGATAATCGACTAATAGACGGCCGCTGAAAATGGATATTTCAATTATTATTCCCATTTATAACGAAGAGAAGAATATTCAGCCGTTATATGACCGGGTTAAAAAGGTAGCATCAGACATCAGCCCCTCCCATGAACTGGTTTTTATCAATGATGGCAGCCGTGATCAGTCGCTGGCGTTGATCCGTGAACTGGCGAAGAAAGATACCGCTGTCAGGTATATCAATTTCAGCCGGAATTTCGGACATCAGATAGCTGTTACGGCAGGACTCGAAGGATGTAAAGGACAACAGATTGTAATCATTGATGCTGACCTGCAGGATCCGCCGGAACTGATTTTCGAAATGCGTAAGAAACTGGCAGAAGGATTTGAAGTCGTTTATGCCAGACGAAAAAAACGTCAGGGTGAAACATTCCTGAAGAAGTACACGGCGAAGATGTTTTACCGCACCCTTGCGAAGATCACCTCCGTCAACATTCCGCTCGATACAGGTGACTTCCGGATCATGGACCGAAAGATTGTGGATGTCCTGAAACAAATGCCGGAACAACAGAAATTTCTGAGAGGACAGATTGCCTGGGCCGGGTTTCGTCAGACATACATTGAATACGACCGTGATCAGCGTCAGGCTGGTGAAACAGGATATACTTATAAAAAAATGATCCGCTTTGCACTGGATGGCATCACTGGCTTTTCAAATCTGCCGCTGAAATTCGCAACCATTGCCGGGTTTATCGTGAGTGGTGTTACCTTTCTCATCAGTCTGTATGCGTTGTATGCCCGATTTATTTCTAAGGATTATGTACCCGGCTGGACTTCACTGATCCTGGCGATACTTTTTATCGGAGGTGTCCAGCTTATCAGTATCGGCATCATTGGTGAATATATCAGCAGGTTAAGCGCAAATGTGAGAAAACGCCCATTGTATATCATCGAGGATTCCAATCTGAACAGTTAACATCGTTTGACCCTTTTATATCGCGGATATGGGATACACTGAATATGAACTCAAAGGATTTATTGGCTACTGCATTTCAGAGCAGACAATTGAATTATTCAAAGCCTAACTCAACATCATCGATGAGGGTATTTCCGCCTTTATCAAACAACGGATAAACACTCAATTTGTACCCGGCTTGTGCTTTACCTTCGAATTCAAGCTCCCCTTCCAAAAGCTCCCATGAACCGGGTTTTATATTCGCTGTTTTTGTATCAAGGGCATTCCAATATACCGTTTGTGCTGAATCATTATCAATCGAGCAAACCATCTTTACAACCGACGAAGCATTCTCGAGGCGCACGTAGGCTTTAATCTTGATTTTCTTTGGCAGGAAATTAACCATATCACCAATCTTTCGGCTATAGGTGGGACCATAAATTGTCTCCTGATTGACCTGTGCGCATTTTACTCCTGAATGTGCAAGTGGATTACTGACGATAGCAGGTTGATCCACAAATCCTGCTACATCATCATAACTGATATGAAAAGTGGTATTTGTTTTTTCAGGTTCCGAACAGGACGCTAATCCGGCAAACAAGGAAACGATCAGGAGGTTGTTGATTGACTTTTTCATAGTGGATTTAGAAGTACACAAAATTAATCAAATTGTTCAATTGATGGGATTTCTATTTTAATAGAACCCGCAGGGAAAACATCCGTTATCCGTTTGTTTGAATAAATGGATCTGACAACCGGTTATTGAGCAGGTTTTATCAGCTGCACATCTGATTCAGCAGAAAACGGCAAGCCTCAAATTCCGAAATCATCGCCTCCGTTCTGCTGTTGAACCGGATTTTTATATTTCGAACAATCCAGTTCTACACCCAGCGGCTTCTCGGGTGGTTCAAAGGCGCCTTTCGAGTAATTCAAAGTAGGATCTGCATATACTTTCTTCATGTATAGCCCCCATATCGGAAGAGCTACATTGGCACCTTGCCCGAGTTGAGTGGTGCGGAAATGTACTGCACGGTCTTCACATCCGGCCCAGGCACCACTTACCAGTTCCGGAGTGATTCCCATGAACCATCCATCACTGTTGTTCTGTGTTGTTCCCGTTTTTCCGGCTATCGGATTGGTAAACCCATATTTTGATCCACGCAGACGTGCACCGGTACCAAAAAGTGTTACACCCTGCATCAGGTTTAACATGAGATAGGATGTTTCTTCGCTGATGGCTTCTATTTTTCGGGGAACGAAATCCTGCAGTACGACTCCGTTCTTATCTTCAATCCGCAGAATATATTGCGGCTCGGTATACACGCCTTTATTTGCGAAAGTGCAATAGGCAGATACCATTTCGTAAACGGAGACATCGGCGGTTCCCAGTGCCAGACTCGGATACGGCTCCAGTTCGCTGGTAATACCCATCTTGCGGGCCACCTGCACCACAGCATCCGGACCGAACTGCTTCATCAGATACGCAGAGATACAATTGATCGATTCGGCCAGCGCTTCCTTGAGTGATAACATGCCACCATATTTACCATCGGAGTTGGAAGGTGTCCAGGGAACTCCTGCTTTGTCAATAATAGTAACCGGCACGTTGGGCACTTCATAGCAGGGCGAATACCCTTCCTGCATAGCGAGTGTATAAAGGAACGGTTTGAACGTAGATCCTACCTGACGCTTTCCTTCTTTCACGTGATCATATTGGAAATATTTGTAGTTGTTCCCTCCTACCCATGCACGCACGTAACCGGTCTGCGGCTCCATCGACATAAAGCCGGTCTGATAAAACATCTTATAGTACTTAATGGAATCCAGCGGCGACATCATCGTATCCACTTCTCCCTTCCAGGAGAAAACCCTCATCTCTGTCTTTTTCGCAAATGCCTTTTTTATCTCTGACTCCGAAGCCCCTGCCTTTTTCATGCTGATGTATCGGTCGCTGCGTTTCATCGCTTCATCAATCAGCTCCGGGTGATCTGACCAGGGCACACGTCCTTTCCAGTGATCATAAAACGTTTTCTGCAGTTCGGTGAAATGCTCCTGCACCGCCTCCTCTGCATAACGCTGCATCCTGGAGTCTATGGTTGTATAGATGTGTAAGCCATCCCGGTAAAGATTGTAGGGTGTTCCATCCGCCTTTTTATGATCCTTGCACCATTTCAGCAGATCCTGACGCAGCACCTCCCTGAAATACTGTGCAAGGCCCTCCGTATGACTTTCCTGACGGAAGTTGAGTTTTATCGGCAGCTTGATAAGCGAGTCCTTTTGTCCTTCAGTGATGAAATTATACTTCGCCATCTGCCCGATAACAGTGTTGCGGCGGAACGTTGCACTCTCTACCTTCCTGACAGGGTTATACCGTGTTGGTGCCTGTAACATTCCAATAAGTAAAGCAGCTTCTTCGATCTTTAATTCAGATGGCTGTTTGTTGAAATAGGTTGTGGAGGCCGATTTAATTCCATATGCGTTATTCCCAAACTCCACTGTATTAAGGTACATAGCAAGAATTTCCGGTTTAGTATAATTTCTCTCTAACCGTACAGCAATAATCCATTCTTTAAGTTTCTGAATTACGATTTGAAGTTTATTCAAATCCCCGCGCGGGAAAAGGTTCTTTGCCAGCTGCTGTGTAAGCGTACTTCCACCGCCAGCATCCTGTTGAAGGATGATGCTTTTCACAAAAACACGGAACAGGCCTTTGATATCAACACCACTATGCTCTTCGAAACGTACGTCTTCGGTAGCCTTCAGTGCACTAACCAGATTCGGAGACAGGTCCTTGAAGTGGATGTTGACACGGTTCTGTACATAGTACTTGCCAAGGATTTTTGTGTCGGCAGAATACACTTCGCTGGCCAGACTCGAATTTGGATTTTCAAGTTCCTCAAATGATGGCAGCTCCCCGAAAACACCCGCTGAGGTGAGACCAACCAGCAAAAAAATAAATAACACCGGAGCAAGTACAATGATCCAGAGATATTTTACGTATTTACCGAACTGTTTTGTTGAGCCTTGCGCCTTCGCCATAGATCGACGAAATTATAAAACTATCTGTTTCCTCCTGCCATTTCAGCGCGGAGAACCTTGATTTCGTCGTAATAGAACGGGGGCAGGACTGAAATAGTATCAGCCCAGCAACACCGATCGCATGGAAATAGAACCCATCATGGTTTTTTCGTTGAAAAACCGGAGATCGTCCTGTTTATCCTGTAAGGCGATGGCATAGAGCAAGGGCAGGTAATGCTCGTTGGTGGGAATCGATAATTCCGCGATTTTCCCTTTGGAACTGTAATTTACGAGCGCAGCATGGTCGCCGGCGAGCAATCTATCCGTTGACCAGTTATCGAATTCAATGGCCCAGTCGAAGGCGTTGTCGTTCCATTGCATCCGGCCCAGATTGTGGACGATATTTCCGGAACCGATGATCAGCACGCCTTTGTCCCGGAGGGCTTTCAGTTCCATTGCCAGTTCATAGTGCCATTGCGGTGGTTTACTGAGGTCGAGACTAAGCTGGAAAACCGGAATATCAGCCTTCGGAAACATGGGCTTCAGCACCGACCAGCAGCCGTGGTCGAGGCCCCAGTCGTGCGCCGGCTGCACCGTTGTTTTCTTTACCAGGGAGATAGTTTCCTGCGCCACCTCTACCGCTCCGGGAGCGGGGTATTGTACGGCGAACAGCTCATCGGGGAAACCATAAAAATCGTGGATGGTTTCCGGTTTGGCCATGGCCGTTACGAGCGTTTTACCACTGGTCATCCAGTGCGCCGAAACACAGAGAATGGCTTTCGGACGTTCAATGGCAGCACCTATTTTCTTCCAGGCCAGACTGAATTCATTCTGTTCGATTGCATTCATCGGGTTACCGTGTCCCACAAACATCACCGGCATGCGCTTTTTCTCACCGGCCATACCGGAAGCGAGCGATGAGAATTCGTTCAGGGTGAAGAGTCCTGTTGCCATAATTGCCGATTGTTTTATAAACGATTTACGATCCATTGGAGGGCTACCTGATTACTGTTTAATCGAGCTTCTTGACGTCAATATATTTCAATGATTTGACGAAACGCCGGCCGCTGATGAGGTCATCAAAGGCAATGAATGCTATGCGATTTTTCATGTCCGCCATTTTAACACCATCCGCTGAGCTGATTATACAAAACGATTGACCATGTGAAGAATTGTATAATTCATTCCAGGATATTGCAACGGTGTAACCATCCGTTGCTTTCAAAATAAATACAAACCGACTGAGCTCCCGTGCCTGATCAAATTTGTAGTTTACATTTTCCAGTATTCTTGTTAGCGGTATTCCATGAATATCCCTCAGTGTATCTCTGATTTCTCCCTTGTGATTCACCAGTACCTTATCACCATAAACAGAATCCTTCATAGCCTTCAGAACAGAGAGATCAAGCACCACCTTTTCCTGAATGGCACCGGTAATCTCCAGCGCTGCAGAAGGTACTATCTCTTTCTGCGCCATTGCCAGGTTGTTACCAAAGAGTAACAAGAGACCTATAAAGATGGTTGTGGGTTTCATTTTCTTAACTTCTGATATGAATTAAAAATCCATCATATCATTTTGAGGTGCGTCATTCTGACGGCTATTCTGTTTGCGGTTCCGCTGGCTGTTATCTGTTTTACCGAACCGGTAGCTGAGGGTGAAGCTGGCAACACGCGATTCACGCTTACGTACCATCTCTACTCTGAATCCGGTTCCGCGGTTGTCGATGTCGAAGTTGCGGGTATCGAAGATATCGGTTACCGAACCATTCAGCGACCATTTGCCTCCTTTGAAATCGTAACGGAAACCAAAATCTACCCCACTCATTCCCTGGAATGTTCCCTGAGGCTGTTTGCGGGGTGCCATGTAATTACCGGTGAACTGCATCGATAACTGTTTTGTGATCTTTGCCGAAACGGAACCGCGCACATCTCCGCTCCATACATTACTTACCAGATCACTGCCCAGATTGGTGCCATCCACTTTGTTGTAAAATGCGGTGAAACTTAAGCTGGAGGTAAAGATTTTCAGGAAGGAATTCCGAATTGTGAGTTCGAAGCCGAGATTTTCGGAAGTGCTGTAGTTCACAAATGTCTGCGTGGAAACATTGGTGACCGTATCTACCGTTCTGAAACGTTGGGAATAATCATTCGTGTAGCGGTAGAAAACGTTCGCTGCCACACTCTGCTCCTTGAAACGACCGGTATAGCCGAATTCGAGTGAATGTGTAAGTTCAGGGTAGATCGCAGGATTACCTACGAAGATGTTCAGTGAATCGGAAACGTTACGGAACGGGTTGAGTTGTTGTTCACGCGGGCGATTGATGCGACGGCTGTAGCTGAGCTGAATATCCTGTCCTTCCTTCAGACTATACTTGATGGCTCCCGAGGGAAACAGATTGAGAAAGTCGCGGGTGAATGTGGTATCTGCACTTTTACTGTCGCCGGTGATGTAGGTTTGCTCTGCACGAAGTCCGGCACTGAGATCAAATACTTTCCATCTTCCCGACCATTGCAAATAGCCTGCAAATACATTTTCGGTCAGAATAAACTGATCGGAAAACGCAGGATCCGTATACCAGTTGCCAACGGAAAAATCATAACGGTCAGAGCGCTGTTTGCTGTCGTTGGAACGATATGAAGTTTTGAGTCCTGTTTCTATTTTGAATTTCTCCTTCGGCAACACATAATCGACCTGCGCAGTACCGTTATACGATTCTCCCTCTGTAAATATGCGCTGACTGAGATCGTCTGCGTTGTAGATGTAGGTGTAAAGTCCGTTCTCATTATCACGTGTCATCCGCGTCATATTGATATTGGCGGTGAGTTCACGTTTCGATCCGGAGAAGGTTTTGCGATAATCAATGCTGCCATCGAAGTTAGAGCTGGATTCATCGTTCAGGCTGTTTCGGTCAAATCCACTCAGTACCTGAAACAGAGAATTTTCCTCTGTGGTAACCGTAAGTTCGCTACGGTCTTCGTTCCGGTTATTGAATCCACCGGAAAAACCGAGTGTGTTGTAGTCATTCAGATAAAAGTCCACTCCTGCTCTGATGTTGTGCGAGAGGTTGTCGTTGAACCCATCGCCTAAAGACCGGTAATAAGATAACTGATCGCCGTAGGTATTGGTACGAAGACTGTTGCTGGTATTGGTGCGGCGATCATCACGGAAACCATAATTCATGAATATATTACTCTTCTTCGAACGGCGGTTGAGCTGGAGTGACGCGTTGTATTTATCTCCGGTACCTGCACCAACGGTGATGGTTCCGTTGATGCCGGGATTTTTATCTTTTTTGGTTTTGATATTGATGATCCCCGACATGCCTTCCGCATCATACTTGGAAGAAGGATTGGTAATCACTTCAATCTGCTCAATGGATGATGCCGGTAATTGCTGTAAGATGGCGCCACGGTTATCTCCGGTAAGTCCTGCCGGCTTCCCATCAATAAGAATGGTAACCTGTTCACTGCCGCGCAGACTTACTTTCCCGTCGATATCCACATTCACCGAAGGAATATTCGATAACACTTCTGAAACCGACCCTCCTGCATTGATGAGAGTTTTATCAACGTTATAGACTTTCTTATCCAGGGAATTCGTGTATTCCACTTTTTCACCTACCACTTCTGCTTCTTTCAACAGTTTCTGCGAAGGCGGCATCCATACACTGCCAAAATCCTTGAGAACTTCCTGTGGTGTCAGCATAAACGGTTTTGAATCCAGTTTTCGGTAACCGATCGACGTTATACGTATGAAGTACCGGCCCGGCATTACATCCTCAATGCGGAACATCCCCTTTTCATCCGTCAGTGATCCTCCGGCAACCGAAGAGTCACGCACTTTCATCAGGGCAACAGAAGCATACTCCAGCGGGGCCCGGGTGGCTGAATCGCGCAGCACGCCGATGACTTTCCCGATGGGAGCCATGTTCCGCATAAAGGATGAATCTTTCATTCCGCCGCGAAACCGCGACGAATCGCGCATTTCCCGCTGAGGTTCCTGTGCCAACACAAAAAGACTGCTGAACAGCAGCAGTATCGTTATGAATGAACGCATGATATATAGAGGGTTTTGGGAGTGTATTAATTTGTATAGACAACCTTTTTCGCGGATAGTTTAATCCTGCAATCGCTTCCGGATCTTTTATGCTATCAGAAGTTTGTCTAGCTGTTCACTTCTCTGTAAAGAACTTCTAGCAGTGTTTGGCCGACAGCTTTCAGTGTTGGGCGACTGATTTTATCAATCGTGTCACCATGGGTATGCCAATGCTTCCAGAAGTTAGAAGCAGTGTTATAGTCGTAGTGAATAATGTCAATGCAACGGATTCCGGCCAGGCGGTTAATGTAAAAATGATCATCAATGATTCCCTTGGTTTTTTCATTGATGAAGTGCTGACCATATCCTATGTCGTTACCTGCTTTCCAAACCAGATCCACAATATAGGGAGCATACTGCATGGAGGATCCTTCCTGAGTGAATGTAGCCTGATCAGCACCTGCCATGTCCAGCAGAATACCATACCGGGCCATATAATTGGGCTGGTGCAGATGCTGAGCCCAGTACTGTGACCCTAAACAATAAGAATCATCCATTGGCGGAAACTCACTGTCGTCAGGTTGACCATAATCCTCTGCATCAAAGAAAATAATATCTACACCCAGTTCAGGTTTAGACGCCGCCAATTGCCGTGCTACTTCCATCAGAATCCCGACTCCGCTTGCACCATCGTTGGCTCCGTCTATCGGCTCCTTCTTCCGTACCGAATCCTGATCAGCCCAGGGCCGGGTATCCCAGTGTGCACAAAGCAGAATACGGTTCCCGAGATCCGGCCTGAAGGAAGCAATGATATTTCTCGAGTCAAGTACCTTCCCGTCAAACGCCGTAACACGGTACGATTGTACAATTACCGTATCACAGTACTCCTGCATCCTGGAGGTCATCCAGTCAGCACATTGCTTATGGGCCGTCGAATTTGGTACACGCGGACCGAACAGTACCTGTTGCGCAGTAAATGCATAGGCTGAATCCGAATTGAAATCCGGAGCTTTCACTGCAGGCTTACCGGAATGGTTAGTATTTCCTGTAGAGGACGTATGCGTGCTTTCATTTCCGCAACCTGCAGACATGAGCAGTGCTATTGTTCCGGCAAGAAGTGTGTATTTCATAGAAGTTTATTCAATCATTAATCAGCCTTTACTCCAGGTTGTTCCTTCCTTCCCGTCTTTGATGATGAAATTTAGACGTGTCAGTTCATCGCGGATTTTATCAGACGTCGCAAAGTCTTTCTTCGCCTTCGCATCTGCACGCAATGTCAGCAGCAATTCCATCACTTCCCTGAGATCGTCGTTATTCCCCTTCACCTCCGATTTCATTCCGAGCAGATCGAACACAAACAGTTTCATCGTTTCTCCGAGATGGGCAATATCCTCTGACGTGAGTGTCTCTGTGCCGCCGTTAACAGAATTGATGATACGGGCACCCTCAAAAAGCTGTGATATCGCGATGGCCGTATTCATATCATCATTCAGGGCATCAAACGCCTTCTGACGAATAGCCTTTACGTCCGATGTAGAAGAAGCAGATGCTTTCAGCGCAGGAAGCAGTTCAATCGCTGACATCAGGCGGTTCATTCCCTTCTCGGCTGCCTGCAATCCTTCGTTGCTGAAATCGAGTGTGCTGCGGTAATGTGCAGTGAGAATGAAGAAACGGATGGTCATTGGTGAATATGCCTGCTGCAACAACTTGTGTTCACCGCTGAAGAGCTCCTGCAGGGTGATAAAATTACCCAGCGACTTACCCATCTTCTGTCCGTTGATAGTAATCATGTTGTTGTGCATCCAGTAACGGACCGGCGCATGGCCACAACTTCCCTTCGACTGTGCAATTTCACTTTCATGGTGCGGAAAAAGCAGATCCATACCTCCTCCGTGAATATCAAACGTTTCTCCGAGGTATTTCTTGCTCATCGCCGAGCACTCGATATGCCAGCCGGGAAATCCATCGCTCCAGGGTGAAGGCCAGCGCATGATGTGTTCAGGTGATGCTTTCTTCCAAAGTGCGAAATCGGCAGGATTGCGCTTCTCTTCCTGACCTTCCAGCTCACGCCGTTCGCTGCCGGCTCCGGCGATGAGTTCTTCAATCACACGCCCGCTGAGTTTTCCGTAATCATTGGATTTACTGTAATTGATTACATCAAAGTAAACAGAGCCATTCGACACATAGGCGTAACCGTTATCGATGATCTTTTTGATCATCTCTATCTGTTCAATGATGTGCCCTGATGCCCTCGGCTCAATACCGGGAGGTTTGTTGTTGAGCGCACGCATGGAATCGTGGAAGCTGGTGGTGTATAGTTCCACCACTTCCATCGGCTCAAGTTTTTCGAGGCGGGCTTTCTTCGCAATTTTATCTTCTCCTTCGTCGGCGTCGTCAACAAGGTGGCCTACGTCAGTGATATTGCGTACATACCGGACTTTATACCCAAGGTGGGTCAGATAGCGTGAAAGCACATCAAATGTGATATACGGACGTGCATGCCCAAGATGCGCCTCACCGTAAACGGTAGGTCCGCAGACATACAATCCTACAAACGGAGGATTCAAGGGTATAAACTGTTCCCGCTGACGCGAGAGTGAATTCGTAATGTATAATGGATGATTCATACTCAATTTTAATACAGTTCTTATTCTCGGTACTTTTAATAGATCATACTTATTGGTTCGTTTCAATCAAGTACATATTCCATTGATTTGCTTAGCTTACATACCTTGAGTTTTACTTTCAATCCAATTAACACTCTACTCAAGGTGTTTCATTACCTCTTGCATTTGCGAGGAACCTCTGCGGCACTGCACGAACCGCTCTGCGGCTTTGCCCCCGATAGCTATCGGGATCTGCAAGAACCTCTCTGCGCCTCTGCGACTTTGCGAGAACCTATATACTCTACCTCAAAAGGCTTCATGATGTAAGGATTATGCTTAGCTTGATTAAAACTGTTAGTTCCAATATTCTGTCTATAATCCGTTTACTATCCTTGTAATCCCGGATTTAATTAAGGCAGAGTTGAAGTTAACAAGTAAACCAAGTTTTTTATTGCTAATCTTCAAATAAGTCAGTAATTGCTTAGGGTGAACCGGAGCAATTGCTTCAACTGATTTGATCTCTATTATTATTTTGTTATCGACAATAATATCCGCTCGAAACCCCATCTCCATATGCTGTCCCTTGTAATATAAAGGAATTCCAACTTGAGCTTCGAAAGGAATATTTCTTTGGTTAAGTTCATAGCAAATCACTCTTTCGTAAACAGACTCCAGTAATCCCGGGCCTAATGCAACGTGCACTTGATAGAAAATGTCAATTAAAATGGCCGACAATTCATTAATCGGAATCCCGGAATAATACTCCGGGGCAGGTTCAGAAACCACTTCAATTTCTGAAGAATCACTATATTCAATTATTTCCTCTTTTTCTGACATTCTCTTCTTTTATTGCTATATCCGGTTATCCTGAATGTTTAGTAATTTCTCGCAAAGGCGCAGAGACGCAAAGTAATAAGTCGCAAACTAAATCCGTAATTTGATTTTTTACTCATCAACTTTAAAATTGCGATTGTTTCAGGTTTAACTGTTTTTGTAATTTCAAAGTGTTTGAATTAATGTTCAACTTATTAACTTTCTCCCTACTGCAACATTTGATTATTCTCTACACCAGTTGACGTGCTTCCTTGAGGTGTTTCAGCATGTCAACGGTCATGGATGTAAGATCGTATTGACATCGGAATCCCCAGTCCTGGAGCGCGCGTGAATCATCGATGCTGTTGGGCCATGAATCCGCGATCTCCTGGCGGAAGTCGGGAGCATAATCGATGTGGAAGCCGGGCAGATGCTTCGCGATTTCTGATGCAATTTCCGCCGGAGTAAAGCTGATGCCGCCGAGGTTATAGCTGCTGCGGATTTTTACCTTTTCTGTCGGTGCAGCCATCAGTTCCATGGTAGCACGGATAGCGTCAGGCATATACATCATCGGAAGGGCGGTATCCTCTTTCAGAAAGCAGGTATAGCGTCCTTTGTCGAGTGCCTGATGGTAAATGTCAACGGCGTAGTCAGTTGTGCCACCACCGGGGAGTGCCTTGTAACTGATGAGTCCGGGATAACGGATCGAACGTACATCCACACCGAATTTGTGGAAGTAATACTCACACCAGCGTTCACCGGCCAGCTTTGAAATACCGTACACCGTAGAAGGCTCCATCACTGTAAACTGCGGAGTCATGTCGCGGGGTGTTGTCGAACCAAATACGGCGATGCTGCTCGGCCAGAAAATTTTTAATCCACCCAGATCACGGGCAATATCAAGCAGGATAAACAACCCTTCCATATTCAACTTCCAGGCTGTCTTCATTTTCTGCTCTGCAGTTGCACTTAGCAATGCAGCCAGCAGATATACTTCTTTCACCTTATTGGTGCGAATGATGTCGGCAACGGCCTGTGCATCCAGCACATCGAGCTGATAAAACGGGCCTCCTTCGGAGAGAATGCCGGGTTGCTCCTTCACATCTGTAGCGATCACTTTATGTCCGCCATGGATGGCGCGTAAAGTGGTAACGAGGTCCGTGCCGATTTGTCCGGCGGCACCAAGAACGAGTATCGTGTCTCCTGTCATAGCTTATTTCAGTTCACCGAATTTTCCGCGAAGGATGTCGAGGCTGCCCTGCTGGCCCTTCACTTTTTGCTTTAGTTCTTCTATTTTGGATTTGTTTTCTTCAATGGTGGCTTCGTTTTCGGAAATTTGTTTTTTCATGCTTTCATTATCACTGGCCAGACGCTCATTGGACTTCTCCAGATCGGCTTGTTCTTCCTGTGAATCCTTGAGCAGCTTCGTCGCCACTTCGAGTTTTTCGTTCAGCCCTTCCCGAGAGAGTTCGAATGCGAAATCCATGAGGATCTGCTCCAGACGCGAATTGTAGGAGGCATCGCTTTCAGGAGAAACAAAGACACCTTTCTTGCGGAATGCTACCTTGAGCATAATACCGTCCGCGTCTTCGAGGAGTTTCGAAAACAACATGATGGTATCCGGACTGATGCCGTTGATGATCAGATTTTCACCCTTGATAATTCCCTTGGAAGAACGCACTTTCCCATCATTACTTTTGATGAAACTGTTCCATTTTTTCTCCACACTTTTCATCGTAGCGTGCGGTATACTGATCCGGAAAGCCGAATTATAACCATCACCGAGCTGCTCCAGTGCATGCTCGATTTTCACGCGTTGTCCGGATGCGTATTGGCCGACAAACAGCAGCGCCAGTATAAAGCAAATTTTCTTCAACATATCCAATTAAATATCTGTTACTCCTCCCGAAATTACAAACTTCATCATTTCTGTTCCTGATGCATCCAGTTTTTGCACCTGTCCGGCATCTACAATCACCAGCTGCCCGTTAAAGCCATAGGAAAACGGCAGATAAACCGCCATCTTCTCCTTACTGAGGCCTAATTCACTGAGATCATTCTCGGTAATGAAACCAATCCGCTGTACCGACGGATTATTGTTTACGGTGACAAGTACCGGCTGATTGAACCGCTTCTTCTCTCCCACGAAGGCCTCTATCAGGTCTTTTACTGATGAATAAATGACTTTGAGCAGGGGCGTACGTTCCATTAATCCTTCGAACATGATGAAAAAAGGATTGCGGACGAACCGTGTACCGATATAGCCTACAACAGTGATTACAGCGAGGATAATGAGAATGCCAAGACCCGGCAGTTTAAAGTCGTCGCTCCAGGGTACAGAAATCGGAATCTGAATGGGCAACAGGTTATCCATCCACAGGATAGCCAGATACACCACGTAGAATGTCACTACAATGGGTACCACAAACAGGAGTCCCTGGAAGAAATAATTGGCCAGTTTTTTCATCATGATGCCGGATCGGTTTTTCGGGACTGCAAATATCCGTAAATCCCGCGGGGGAAGCATGCATTTTTCGTCCTTTCTTTGCAGGAGATGGAACAGAATTCATCATTTGACCATAAAAAGTGGATCAGTTGGGTTCAGGAGCATGAAAATGAGCCTGTTTCGCAACTGGCCTTGCGGTACAGCGGACGGAAAGACCTGCCACTTAGGGACTTACTCCTACAGGTGAAAGGACGACAAATCGCCCGGCAAAAACTCCCTTCCTTCTATGCCCGGAACGAAATAATATACCCGGATTCTCTGATCCTCGAGCAATGTTCCTCAGAGGAAGCAGCAACACAGAAAGCAGCCTGGGCAACAGGTAAAACGGTGGCGGATCTTACCGGAGGACTCGGTATCGACTCCCTGGCATTCGCGACCACGGCGAAGAAAGTGTTTTACTGCGAACCGGATCCGGCACGCTGCGCAGCGGCCCGGCATAATTTTAAGGTGCTGAACATCGCGAATGTGGAAGTATTGGAAGGAACCGCAGAGGAAACAGGCGCGGCGTTGCTCCTTCAAACCGAAGTTTTCTTCCTCGACCCCTCCCGGCGAAGCGACGATGGCCGAAAGGTATTCAGACTGGAAGAACTGAGCCCGGATATTCTCAAACTGAAGGCGCTCCTCCTCTCCAATAACGCGTTGGTCATGGTAAAACTGGCGCCGATGCTCGATATCCGCGAAGGACTCCGTCAACTGCCGGAAACCTTTCGGGTGGAAGTCATTTCAAGGAAAGACGAATGCCGCGAACTGCTGTTCTTCCTGTCGAATAAGGGAGGTAAGCCGGAAATCGTCTGCATCGATACCGGTCACCCGGAAAGTACATTCAGCTATGACCCCGATGCAGAACCATTGCTCCCCTTACCTACCGGAGAGCCGGATAAATTTCTCTTTGAACCGAACGCTTCCCTTCGCAAAGCCGGACCCTGGCGCAGCATCTGCGAAAGGTTTGGTTTGAAAATGCTGCATCCCAACTCGCATCTCTTTACAGGATCGAAGACAATTGAGCATTTTCCCGGACGAATTTTCAGGATTGAACAGATCCTCCCCTATAAAAAAGATAAAATTCACGAAGCATTAGCGGGTACTACTGCACAACTGCTGTTCTACAATTTCCCTGTAAAAGCGCAGGAAGTAACCAATGCACTGCAAATAAAATCCGGCGAACCACAGTATCTTTTCTTTACTTCATCTGCTAAGCAACGATCGCTGGTGGTGTTGGCAGAGAGAGTAGCGTCCGGTGGCTTCGGCTCCGCTCAGCCACCGGTTGAAATCTGAAAATAATATGCTTTATCGAGTTCACTTCATTCACCGGTGATCTCATCCCCGATAGATATCTCGGAGTCCGGTGGCTGAGCGGAGTCCGAAAGATATCTCGGAGTCCGGTGGCTGAGCGGAGTCCGATAGCTATCGGACGAAGCCACCGGAGCCGAAGCCACCGGAAATCTACAATCCCTCCATCTCCTTCTGTATCTTCTTCGGCAGTCCTTTTACCACTTCGGTGTACGAATGATCAATGAGCTTCCGCAAGAGCGTTTCGTCCACATCAGCACCCAGCGAAACAGTATTCCACATTTTTTTATTCATGTGATAACCCGGACGGACACCTTCATAACGTTCACGCAGTTCCGCAGCATATTCCGGATCACATTTTAAGTTAACAGTATCCGGTTCCGATAAGCTGATCAAGGCAAACATCTTCCCCTTCACCTTAAATACAAGGGTGTCTTCATCAAAAGGAAAGGTCTCCTCCGTAAATGGCTTGGCGATGCAGTATTCGCGCAGTTCGTCGATGTACATAAATACAAATGTAGGAATTGGCAAATTAATGAAGATGTGACGTTTATTGAGAGAGTACCGTTCATCTCTCTGGAAGAGCATTTCAATATCTCGCTTTGCTTCGTAATGACATGTCACAAATTTATCAACTTACCCATTTATCCCCGGACGTTCCCTACTCTCACCCGGAACCTGCGGCTATCGAGGAAAGCTCGGGACCTGCAGCATCCCACATTGCGGAGCAATGACGGGATGTCAATTTTCAAATGGAGGGGATTTGTCAACTTACCAATTTGCCAACCTGTATTGCGAAGAAATGACTTGATGCCTATTCATTAGAGACGGCTCATAATTTAATTTTTTAGAGTATTTTAGTCGCATGAATCCTGCTCCCAAGAAACTCTTCCTGCTTGATGCCATGGCCCTGGTGTTCAGAGCTTATTTTGCTTTCAGCAATAACCACCGTGTGAATTCGAAAGGCCTCAATACATCCGCCATGTTTGGTTTTACGAATACCTTACTGGAGATTCTGAAAAAAGAAAAGCCTACGCATATCGCCGTTGTTTTTGATACAGCTGCCCCTACACATCGCCATGAAGCGTTTGAAGATTATAAAGCGCACCGGGAAGAGATTCCTGAAGATATTGCGATCTCGATTCCGTATATCAAACAGCTCGTTCGTTGCTTTAACATTCCCGTGATTGAACTGGATGGATATGAAGCAGATGATATCATCGGCACCTTTTCTGTTAAAGCAGAGCAGGCAGGTTTCGAGACCTTCATGATGACGCCGGATAAGGATTATGGTCAGCTGGTGACAGAGCATGTGCATATTTACAAACCGGCCCGGCTCGGAAACGGTGCAGAAATCATGGGTGTGAAAGAAGTGTGTGAGAAATATGGAATTGAGCGTCCGGCTCAGGTGATCGATATTCTCGGTTTAATGGGAGATGCGGTCGATAATATTCCCGGTGTTCCCGGAGTAGGTGAAAAAACCGCCACACAACTTGTGCAGCAGTTTGGCTCGGTAGAAAATCTGCTCGCGAATACCGATCAGCTCAAGGGGAAACTGAAAGAGAAAATCGAAAACAACAAAGACAAAGCGATTCTCTCCAAACAACTGGCAACGATTCACTGCGAAGTACCGGTGCCGTTTGTTGAGGAAGATCTCCTGCTGGGCGAACCCAACAAGGAAGCACTCACCGAATTGTTTACCGAACTGGAATTTCGTCGTCTTGCTCAACAAATTCTGGGACAGGAAATTGAAGTAGCTGTACCTGCAGTGAATGAAAAAGGACAGATGGATATGTTCGGCACTGCAGCTGCTGCATCCACCACTTTCGTTGCTGAAGAAGAAGAAAATATCACCAACTTCAATACCATACAGAACACGAAACATCAGTACGAAGCCGTGACGGAACCGGATTCGTGCCGTAAACTGGCCGCACAACTTCTACAGGAAAAAGAAGTGAGCTTCGATACTGAAACGACAGGCATTGACGCATTGAATGCTGAATTGGTAGGACTCTCCTTCAGCTGTAAACCACACGAAGGCTGGTACATTCCTGTACCGGCAGATCGTGAGAAAGCACAGGAGCTGGTGGAGATTTTTCGTCCGGTATATGAAGACCGTACACTCGTAAAAATCGGGCAGAATGTAAAATACGATATGAATGTCCTTGCCAACTACGGCATTCAGGTACAGCATCCGATTTTCGATACGATGGTAGCACACTATCTGCTGCAGCCGGAGATGCGTCATAACATGAATGTACTGGCTGAGACCTATCTCAACTACTCACCGGTTTCCATTGAAACACTCATCGGTAAGAAGGGAAAAGATCAGGGCAGCATGCGTGATGTGGCGCTGGAAGAGATCAAGGAATATGCAGCGGAAGATGCCGATGTTACCTTACAGCTCAAGGAAAACTTCGCACCGAAGCTGGAAGCATCCACTGCAGGTAAACTGTTTTCAGATGTAGAGATTCCGCTGATTCCTGTGCTGGGTGCCATGGAACGTGAAGGCATTAAACTCGATATCAGTACGCTGCAGGAGTTCAGCAAACTGCTGGAAGGCGACATCCTCACCATCGACAAAGAAATACAGTCACTGGCCGGAACGCCCTTCAACGTTTCTTCGCCAAAACAGGTGGGCGATATTTTATTCGAAGTGCTGAAGATTGCCGAGAAGCCCAAGAAAACCAAGACCGGACAATACGCCACCAGCGAAGACATTCTCAGTAAACTCAGCGGCAAGCACCCGATCGTAGATAAAATCCTCGATTACCGGGAGATTGTGAAACTAAAGTCCACTTACGTGGACGCCTTACCGCAAATGGTGAATCCGAAAACCGGGCGCATTCACACGACTTTTAATCAGGTGGTAGCGGTTACGGGACGACTCAGCAGCGACAATCCCAATCTCCAGAACATTCCGATCCGCACCTCCAGAGGCAGAGAAGTCCGCAAAGCCTTTGTTGCCCGCGACGATCAGCATATTCTCCTGAGTGCCGATTACAGTCAGATCGAGTTGCGCATCATGGCCCACCTCTGCCAGGATCCCGGGCTCCTCGAAGCCTTCGGTAATAATGTAGATATCCACTCCGCCACTGCCGCGAAAGTTTTTGGTGTAGCGCTGGAAGAAGTCAACTCCGACATGCGTCGTAAGGCGAAGATGGTTAACTTCGGTATTATCTATGGCATCAGTGCTTTTGGATTAGCGGAGCGCTTAAATATTCCGAGAAAAGAAGCAGCATCGATCATCGAAAACTACTTCATTCAATATCCGCTCATCAAGGACTATATGGATGGTGCCATTGAAAAAGCGCGCAAGCTGGGTTATGTAGAAACTATATTAGGTCGCCGCCGTTACCTCCGCGACATCAACTCACAAAACCAAACGGTACGTGGCTTCGCCGAACGCAACGCCATCAACGCACCGATACAGGGATCCGCTGCCGACATGATCAAACTCGCGATGATCCGTATTCACGATACGCTCAACAGCAAGAAGATGCGAAGCAGAATGGTGTTACAGGTTCACGATGAATTGGTGTTTGATGTCCACAAAGAAGAAATAGAAGAAACCAAAGTACTTGTAAAAGAACTCATGGAAAATGCATTACCGCTTTCTGTTCCTGTACTTGTTGAAGCCGGCACAGGATTAAACTGGCTGGAAGCGCATTAAATGTTATAAGGGCGCTAGCGCCCTGAGCGTAGCCTCAGGGTTATAAATGTTTTAAGGGTTATAAATGTTAATGGGTTAAAATGTTAATGGATTAAAATGTTGAAGAGCATTCGTTCTGTGATCGCTGCTCCCGGGAGCTATCGGGCCGTTGCGCCTGCCGGCAGGCAGGTTTAATTTTGTAAATGTCCCTATAACTAGAACTTTCCCCTCTTAAACGACAATTTCCGGGGGTCAATTCTGAATTCTACATTCTGAATTCTGAATTCAACTGTAACCTTCCCCAACTTTCTGCGTAGAAGGAGGCAGGTTAATCCCTCCAAACCATGAAAAAACTCCAACTCTTCCTGAGCCTTTGTCTGATGGCTGTTGCCGCGCAGGCGCAGCACGACAATCTCATCAACCTGAGTGCAGAATGGGTACGAACTCCTGCCCGCAATGCAGCCACCGACGCCGGCGATATTGTGGTGTATAATCCCGCAGGGCTCGTTAAACTGAACGATGGTTTCCACATCAACATCGGTAACCAGAGTCTCTTCCGCAAGCCTTCCCACACTTTTGACATGGGTATGGGCATGGGCGAACAAACCTACACCCAGGATGGTAACGATCTCTTCCTTCCGAATCTCTATATGAGCTATAAGAAGGATAAATTCAGCCTCTTCACCGGTATGTTTATGGCCGGTGGTGGTGCAACTGCCAACTATCCAACCGGAAGTTTCAACACCGAGCTGATTGGTCTGCAGACACTCATGGCAACACAAGGTGCCTACGGTGCTTACACCAATCAGTACATGAAGGCTTCTTCCTATTATCTCACCACTACACTTGGTGCCGCTTTCGCCGCCAACGACCGCATTTCATTTTCCTTCGCAGGACGCTATATCAGTGCAACCAACAAAACATCTGCAGGACTCACCCTCACGCAATCTCCGATGAGTCTGCCCGATGAAACCATGGAGCTCAAAACATCTGAAGAAGCAACCGGTTTTGGTGGTGTATTCGCCATGATGGTACAGGCCAATCCGCGTACACGCTTCACCGTTAGATACGAGACCGCTGTAAAACTCAATTTTGAAACCAACCAGGAAACCGATGAATTCGGCATTACGCAGGATGGTTCCAAATCACGCCGAGACTTACCGGCTACGCTGGCGATCGGTATGGCAGTGGCGCCTTCTACCAAAACGCAGGTGTACGCCGACTTCAACTATTACCTGCAAACCGGTGCCAACTGGGGAACATCTACGATGGCTACAGATGAAAAAAACTACAGTGAACTGGCCGGAAATGCTATCAGCATTAACCTTGCTACAACTGTGCAAACCGGCAAAAACCTGATGCTGAGTATCGGTTGCGGATACACCGACTTTCAATACGGCGACCGTGATGGTTATTTCACGAAAGCCGGTGCCTTCGAAACAGTTCCGGACGACAATTTCAATGTCAATACCGGTTTCAGCTACCGGATTACGTCTGCACTGACAGGTACAGTGGGTTATATGCACACATTTTATCAGTCTGCCGAAACCAAAGCAGTGCTTGCTGCGCCGATGGATATCACTGTTAAAACAAAAAACAGTCTGGATGCCATTGCATTGGGAATCGACTTAAAATTTTAATCACAGAAAAATCAATAGCAATAAAAAAACCTGCCGGAATCCGGCAGGTTTTTTTATTTGATCAATGGAAAGTATCGTTCTTCTATGACTTTCAGGTGATGAACAGGATGGCCCGCAGAGATAAAGCCCAGTCCGGCGACCGACACTCTTTTATTCCAGCAGACACCGCTGCGTTCCAGCATCTCCGCTGTAAACGAACGAAAAAGATGCAACGTGGATTTCCGCAGATCCAGGAATTCCTCCACGAGTTCGTGCAGCGGCCGTTTGGAAGCTTCAGCAGCAATTGCGAATTCGTTTTCATCATAGGAAGAAAGAACAGTCTGGTCATTTCTCGCGAAACGCAAAGCGCGGTAATTAAACACCCATTCTGTATCGGTGAGATGCTGAACGATATCGGGAATGCTCCATTTTCCGGGTGCATATGCGGTGGTACCAAGTTCTGCAGCTTTCTTCCAGTTGAAATCTCTGAACGTATCTGTGGTTTTCTCCAGTGCCTCGTAAAGCTCGTCGTACGGACACTCGAGAATATACCGGTCGAAATATTCCGGCAAAGGATGAATGCTGGATTTAAGATACGTCATCAAACTATTTTTTTCTTTTAAAGGTACGGGCAGATGAGCGGAAGCCTGCGAGATGTTTATCAAAGTCAGCATTTGTGTTATAGCTGATCATATAATACCTCATGTCCGTTTCAAACAGAAAAACCATAAAAACCAGTTCCTTTTCTCCTGCTTTATTCAACCCATAGCCGGTTAACTCATACCCCGGCATTCCATCAATTTCCAGGCTATCCGTTTTAACGATCTTCAGGCTATCTGCCACTTTCATGGCTATCATACGGTTTTTAGCTACCTCATAACGGTTATGTGGACTAAAACTCCGGATGCTGAGACCTGCAACCAGAGTAGTATGATCCTTCGCCATGGAAGGATAACGACCATCAGTGGAAAAAATGATACCACCGGCATTGTTGAGTACAAACTTCAATTCAGCGGGTGATGGTTCCATCGAAAAACTCAAGGCATCCCAGGGATTCAGTTTCATCTCCGCATCGTATACCATTTCCTTCAGAGCGGTGCCGATTGTTTTTGCCAATACTGAATCTGTTTCCGGTACAAAACCGCTGAACACACTGGTGCTTGCAGAATCGCCTATCATCAGCACGAGTTTGAAATACATAGTCTGCTTCATCCGCTGCCGCGTCGTATACAGGTATCGCATCCCTTCGGGTGATGGAACCTCCTCCTTCGCTAAAATCTCAACACCCTGCGATTTCAGTTTCTCGCCGGTGAAAGCCTTTACGTTATGTTCAATTCCTGTTGGAACTTCTGAAACCATAATGCTGACTGTACCTGAACCATTCTGCAAGCCGACAAAGCGTTCGGCCTGATAAAATGAATCGGGCAAGCTGATCATGTATTTAGTTCCCGGGAAAGGTTTGCGCACTGTTTTCTGTGCCTTTGCTGCCGGCATGGAGAATAGAAAAACCAGGGCTGACAGCAGTGCTGAATATATTTTAACCATCCTGCAAAAATAAGCCTGAGAATGGAGATGAAATGAAGGAATTCCCACCAATATTACACAGGTGAGCGTGCAACAGGTCAAATGTTTAAAGGCTGGCATTCAACAACTTACCATCGCTTGCAGGAACATCTGTAACTTTGGCACCAGTACAGCGTCCCATCCATGAACCGCTGACAATTTTACGTGACTACCCAGGACTACAATTACTGTGTGGATGCCCATGCCGATGGGGTGTATCGCTTTATCCTGCATAACACCAGGGATAAAGAATTTGCGCAGGACATTGTACAGGATGCATTTGAGAAGATGTGGATCAATGTAGAAAACATCAATCCTGAAAAAGCGAAGTCGTACCTCTACACCACAGCCTATCACACCATGCTCGACAAACTCCGTCGCGCGAAGAAACAAGGCAACTGGAATGAAGTCAGTGAAGAACAATACAGTCATAGTCAGGGACACTACAGCGGACTCCGGCAAATACTCCGCGAAGCTCTGGACCGTTTACCGGACATACAGCGCACGGTAGTGATGCTACGTGACTACGAAGGATACAGCTACGAAGAAATCGGCGAAATCACCGGACTAAGCCCATCGCAGGTAAAAGTTTACATCTACAGAGCACGACTTGCGCTCAAAGAATATATCGGCAAACCCGAAAATGTCATCTGAAATGAACATCAACCGCAGCAACTACGAAAGCTGGTTCCTTGATTACCACGAAGGAACACTGACTCCCGGTCAGGCGGAAGAACTTTTTGCATTTCTCGACGCCCATGCTGATCTCCGTGAAGAATTCGAAGCTTTTGAAATGATTCGTCTGGATAAGGAAGACACTCCGGTTCAGTTTGACAAAAGCCTGCTGCACAGGCAAACGGTCGTAGACAACGGGAACCTGGACGAATGGCTGATTTCAGAAATGGAAGGGAGACTCAGTGAAGAAGAGCTTAATCTGCTCCATGATTACCTGCATCAGCATCCGGAAGAAAAAACACGTCGAACCCTGTTTGCGGCCACCCGTCTGGAAGCCGGCGACGAAAAGAATCCATCGGGACGATTGCTCTATGCGATGGAACCAATTGGTGCGCACAACATCGATCTCTGGCTGATCGCCGGGATGGAAGGAGAACTGCACTTACAACAACGCGTACAGCTGCAGGAGTTCCTCTCAAAGAATCCTTCGTATCTCCGTCACCGTGAGTTATACGCAGCCACCCGGTTAACAGAAGTCAGTCCGGTTACTTATACTGACAAAGCTTCTCTGTATAAGAAAGAAACCCCGGTAGTTCCGCTGGTTCCTGTTAAAGGAGGTGTTTCGGGAGCGCAAAACTACCGCACCCTGCTGCGAATCGCGGCTATACTGTTGCTCCTGATTGGTGCATACCTTGGTTTGCAACTCTATCTGCAACCCACTTCCGGCGAACAACACATAGCCTCAGACATACAACCTGAAGTCATTACCCCGGAAAACCGTTTGCCGGATGCAACAACTGAAAATCCGGAAGAAAAGGCAGCCACGGTGAATCAGGAAGCGGCACCATCAGTAGGTTCCGTAAACACTCCCGGAACTCTTACACCGCCCCGGAAAAAATCTACCACCCCGGTACTTCGTCGCCGTTATAACCGTGAACAGCAGCTTGCACAAAGCACCCCAGTGAAAACTGCGACAGATCCGATGCCGTTAAAAGGTAATCCACACCTCTATACAGAAGAGCCCTTTGTTTTTGCAGAGCGCCGGTACACCCCAAAAGCCACGCCTCAATACAATGCAGCCGATGAACCACCCTCTCTTCGCAATATCATACATCTGCAGGCATTGGAAGAAAACATCTCGGCAGAAATCAATCAGGCAGCCGGAGAAGAAATCATACTCAATTCCAAAACTCCGGAAAAACTGACCCTCGGCAGTAAAATTATCCGTTTTGCTGCAAAGGCCGTGGGAAAATTATCAGGTGAAAAAGTGAAAGTCAGAACCGTCTTCAATCCTGTTACCGGAAAGCTCAGCGCATACGAAGTGCTTACAAAAAATAAATCCTGGGCAAAGCAATTCTGATTAAATGTACTGCAAGATCATCCCCTCGGATGATCTTCGTATTTAAAAATAAGTGACCTGCAACTGTAACAAACCCATACGCGAAAACATCATAGATTCAGAAACGAAAAACGAATACACATGAAACCGATTCACTCCCTCCTCCTGCTATTGTATCTCCTTATTGGCACTTTGTGTTATGGACAGGACAGCGAAACACGTCAGCTGGCCGAATTCGACCGTATTAAGATCCTCGATAACGCTACCGTATATCTGCACATTGGCAGTCCGCAATCTGTACGGGTTGAAACAAAATCTCCGGTGAACGCTGTACGCACCGAGGTAGAAGACGGTGTACTTGAAATTCATGGTCCACCCTCTGTTATTTATATTACCACTCCCTCTATCAAATCCATTGGCATAGCGGGAATCGGGAAAGTAGAATGTGACTCCACCCTGGCAGCATCCTCACTTCGCATCAACGTATCCGGATCAGGAAAAGTAAATCTTCCGGTCGCCATTGGCAAGCTCGAAATAGGCATCAGCGGCATGGGGAAAATCAACTTAAGCGGAGAAGCGGAAAAAGCGGAGATCAATATCAGCGGAAGCGGAAAAATCGAAGCGAGCAATCTGAAAGTGAAAAGCTGCACAGCACATATCAGCGGCGTTGGTAAATGCTACATCGACGTTACTGAATCGCTCGATATGCATGTTTCAGGTTCCGGTGCGATCTATTACAAAACCAAACCGGCCAATCTCACCGCCAATATCAGTGGCATCGGAAAATACGGCGTCATGAAAACAGAAGATGATGATGATGGAGAAACATCACGCAGCAGTTCATCTACTGGTGCCGGTGAAAGTGGAAGTACCACGGTGGTTGGACAGTCTGACAGCGATGACGACGATGATGACGACTATAACTTCCACTGGGATAGCGACAGTATCTTTCACATGCCTGAAAAAGCACGCTCACACTGGGGTGGAATCGACTTTGGGGTGAATCAGCTTATGTACAAGGACAATTTCAGCACCACACTTCCCGATGGTTATAGTTACCTGGAACTCAACTCCGGAAAATCTATCAATGTTAACGTAAACATTTTTTACCACGACTTTCCGTTGTACAAACGCTATCTGATGTTCACTACCGGTATCGGCTTAAGTCTGAACAACTATCGCTTTAGCGACAACCGCACACTCATTGCAGATACGAACCGCGTAATGGCAGCTTATGATTACGATAAGAACAACAACCAGATCAAGTACGAAAAAAACAAGCTGGCTGTCAGTTATGTTACTCTTCCCCTGCTCCTGCAATGGAACAGCCGCGAGAAATTCGACAACAGCTTCCACGTCGCGGCCGGACTCCTCCTATCCTATAAATACAATTCGCATCTTAAACTCGTATATAAAGAAGATGGCGACCGTGAAAAAACCAAACGTCAGGATGAATTCAATATTGAACCCTTTCGTTATGATCTCACGCTGCGCTTAGGTTACGAATATTACACCCTCTATGCCAGCTACGCGATGAATAGTCTTTTCAAAGAAGGAAAAGGTCCGGAACTGCACCCATTCCAGGTAGGGGTGAATTTGTTTGGATGGTAAGAGGGGAGTTTAAAGTTGAAAGTTTAAGGTTTAAGGTTGAGGCGAAGCCGAAATCCTGAGTGACCGAAGGGAACCTCAGGGTTTAAGGTTTAAGGTTGAGGCGAAGCCGAAATCCTGAGTGACCGAAGGGAACCTCAGGGTTTAAGGTTTAAGGTTGAGGCGAAGCCGATCCCGCATTGACATTCTGATAATGCGGGACTGAGTGATCGAAGAGCCTGCTCCGAGCTTGCCTCGGAGAACCTCAGGGTTTAAGGTTTAAGGTTGAGGCGAAGCCGATCCCGCATTGACATTCTGATAATGCGGGACTGAGTGACCGAAGGGAACCTCAGGGTTTAAGGTTTAAAGATTAAATCCCGCTCTAAGAGCGGGATTTGGTTTTTAGTTCAAATAGCAAAAGTGGTAGTGGCCGGTCGTGACCGGCATGAACCAATTACAACAAGAGGCATGTTGAGGCCTTTGGCCACCTCGGGAAGGGGCAATAGGGGCAAGAGATAGTAGTGGCCGGTCGTGACCGGCATGAACCGACTACTACAAGTAGCAATAGTTTATGAGAAGTTGCCAATTTTAACTTCCTAATACTTTAAGAATCTACTATTTAAAAGAGAACATCAGCAAATCTCCACAATCCCATTTATCCGTACTTTTGTGCCTTTGTAACCCTTATGGATCAGAAGTACGAACTACTCCGCAGCAAGCAGGAAGAAGCCCTCAAAGGTGGTGGAGAAACCCGCATAGCCTCACAGCACAAGAAAGGAAAACTTACAGCACGTGAACGTCTCCATTTCCTCCTCGATGAAGGAAGTTTTGAAGAGATCGGCATGTTTGTGACGCATCGTTCAATAGAATTCGGACTCGACCGAGAGCAATATCTTGGCGATGGTGTGGTAACCGGATAC
The DNA here is from genome assembly GCA_046330075.1 of Bacteroidia bacterium. Lineage (GTDB taxonomy): Bacteria > Bacteroidota > Bacteroidia > AKYH767-A > OLB10 > JAJTFW01. Next base: position 72,850 of record JAXLTL010000005.1, read on the forward strand.
GGAACCATCGATGGTCGTCCGGTGTACGTATTTGCGCAGGACTTCACCGTTTTCGGAGGATCTCTTTCTGAAGCGCATGCCGGAAAAATCTGCCGCATCATGGACATGGCCATGCAAAACGGTGTTCCGGTGATCGGATTGAACGATTCCGGTGGGGCGCGTATACAGGAAGGCGTGGTTTCCCTCGGTGGTTATGCTGATATTTTCTATCGCAACACGATTGCTTCCGGCGTGATTCCGCAAATCAGCGCCATCATGGGACCCTGTGCCGGCGGTGCTGTTTATTCTCCCGCCATCACCGATTTTATTCTGATGGTAGAAAATACCAGCTACATGTTTGTGACCGGTCCGAACGTTGTAAAAACGGTTACGCACGAAGAAGTCAGCAGTGAAGATCTCGGTGGAGCCTCTGCACACAGTACAAAATCGGGCGTTACGCATTTCTCCTGCGCCAATGAAATTGAATGTATCCGGCATATCAAGCGACTGCTGAGTTACGTGCCTTCCAACTGCGAAGAAACGCCTCCTTCACGCCCTTACGAACCAGGTAATGAAGTACGCTCTGCACTGAACAAAGTAGTGCCGGAGAACCCGAATCAGCCCTACGATATCCGTGATGTCATCAATGAAGTAATCGACGATGACGGAGAAGGTTTCTTTGAAGTACATAAAAACTTTGCTGAAAACATCGTTGTTGGATTTGCCCGACTCGGCGGACGATCCATCGGCATCGTGGCCAACCAGCCTGCCTATCTCGCCGGCGTACTGGATATACACTCCAGTACCAAGGCTGCAAGGTTTGTACGTTTTTGCGATTGTTTTAATGTACCCTTGCTGGTATTTGAAGATGTTCCCGGCTTCCTTCCCGGCACCGACCAGGAATGGAACGGCATCATCACCAACGGTGCCAAACTCCTGTATGCATTCAGCGAAGCTACAGTGCCGCGTATCACCGTTATCACCCGCAAAGCGTATGGCGGAGCCTACGATGTCATGAATTCGAAGCACATCGGAGCTGACATGAACTATGCATGGCCATCTGCTGAGATTGCCGTAATGGGGGCGCGAGGTGCTGCTGAGATCATTTTCAAGGGAGAAATATCTAAATCAGCGGATCCTGCGGCGAAGCTCAAAGAAAAAGAAGAGGAGTACATCAACCACTTTGCGAATCCTTATCGTGCCGCTGAACGAGGATATATCGACGAAGTTATTCTTCCCGAACAAACCCGTCAGAAGCTCATCACGGCATTCAAAATGCTCGAAAACAAAGTGGCAAAGCTGCCGAGGAAGAAACACGGTAATATCCCCTTGTAAGATCTTACATACTGAATATCCAACCCCGGGGCCATCGCTTCCGGGGTTTGCTTTTTGTAAGAAATGGGGCTTATCCGTAATGATTTTCACCCTTTCGAATACAAGTTTTCACCCGAATCAGGCCTCTTTTAGCCAAAACAAAGGAGGGAAAGGATGCTTCCCGGGGGTTATTTGCATACGAAGCACATAACACACATGATTAAAGACGCACCCTCTGTTGAACAATTCAACGCCCTGAGTTTCGATGAAAAAGCCTGGCACGTATGGCACCACGCCACCTTTATGATCGTCCGCCAGAACAAACAATACCGGGTAAACCTCTACCATATGAACGGATACTATATCCAGCTATGGTACCACGTTAAACGAAACCGTATTGATAAAATCGCTGCTACTTATAGTACGCGGGTGATGGATCCTTACCTGAAAATGATAGAAATTAAAGAGTTGTTCCCTGATAATTGACATCAACCGTTAATCCGAGGAAAGGCTGCACGCAAGTGTGGCCTTTTTATTTTCAGGACCCTGAAATTTACAATTAATTGGTTATCATGTATTTAATGGGCCTGTTGGCGACATGGTTAAAAGTCATAATTTCTTAATTAGGGGTGCAGGTATTATCACTAATTTTGCCCTTCATTACGAAAATCATTACTGATGAAAAAAATCTACTCTCTTATTGCGCTGTTCAGCCTGATTACCCTTCAGGGAATGTCGCAAGGTTTGGTGATCAATGAAATTGATTACGACCAGCCTTCTGTTGACAGTGCTGAATTCATTGAACTTTACAATGCCGGCAGCAGTGCTGTGAATCTTGGTGACTATACGTTAACCCTGATGAACGGAAATAACAATACGTTATATGATTCAATTGCGCTTCCGTCGCAAAGCTTAAACCCCGGTGATTATTTTGTAATCTGCTCGGGTTATGGCAAGACGCCAAACTGCGACATGGTTAAAACAAATGCACCTGCTACTGGCTGGATTCAAAACGGATCACCCGATGCCGTTGGTCTCCGCGAAAACAGCAGCGGTAACCTCATCGACGCAGTGAGCTACGAAGGAAGTTGCCTTGCTCCCTATGTAAATGGAACAGGTCTTCCATTGGCAAACAGCGACACTGCGCAATCAGACAGTATCGCAAGCCGATACCTGAGCATTTCACGTTATCCTGATGGTGCTGACAGCAACAACGATTCACTTGACTGGAACCGCGTTTGTGCTACACCGGGCTATGCAAATACCAACGCTAACAGCAATTGTCCTGCTCCAACATCCGGACTTCTTTCAGTAGCTGCACATAAATCTGTGTCTGTTTATCCGAACCCTTCACGCGGTATCATTAATCTTGATCTGAAAGCCATTGCTGCACGTGAAGTGAAAGTGGTGGTGAACAACATGATTGGAAATGAAGTGATGAACACTGTTGCCAAAAACAATAACGGTGCTGCTCAGCTTGATCTCAGCGACCTTCAAAACGGTGTTTACATCGTCAAGATTACAACTGCTTCAGGAAGTTATGTACAACGTGTAGTACTGAAAAAATAAAGAAACCTGTTTTCATTAAAAAAGGCTGTCACCAATCGACAGCCTTTTTTTTATCGCATCTCCCGTCCTGAAATAGGTTGACACAAAACAACCTAGAAATGGGAAAATATGAAAGAAAAAAACGCACCCAAAGGGATTACAGTCTAGCCTTTAAATTGCAGGTTGTAGGCGAGATTGAAAGAGGGGAATTGAATTTTGATCAGGCCAATCGGAAATACGGAATTCAGGGAAACTGCACGGTGTCGAAATGGGTGAAAAAATACAGTACTTTGTCCTGGGATCAATTGCCCACTGTACATATGAAGAAAACACCTGAGCAACGGATAAAAGAGTTAGAGGCGCAACTGGCTAAGGAGAAGGAGAAAGTTCATATTCTGAACACGGCCATCGATATTGCTGATGAGATGCTTAACACGGACATCCGAAAAAAGTATTTACCCGAGTCGTTGAAAAAACTAAGAAAGAATCCCTGAAATCAGGAGTCTTGGGCGTTTGCCAACTACTCGGGTTCAGCCGACAAGCCTATTATAAGCATCAAGTTGACAGATCAAGGCGAAAGGATGAACTAGTTCAGGTCAGAGACATGGTCATGCGTATTCGTAGTCAGATGCCACGTATTGGCACCCGTAAGCTCCTCTACCTTCTTGGTGATGATCTTAAGCGTATGAATATCAAAATGGGGAGGGACGTTCTTTTTAACTTTCTACGAGCAGAACATTTATTGATAAGGCCAAAAAGAAGCTATGTCAAAACCACTAATTCCAAACATTGGATGAAGCGGTATCCCAATCTGGTAGAGAACATGTCTCTTACCAGACCTGAACAGGTGTGGGTAAGTGATATTACATACATTAAAACAGATGATGGCCATTATTACCTAAGTCTGGTAACCGATGCTTACTCCAAAAAAATCATGGGGTATGCCTTATGTAACAACCTGTCTGTCGAAGGACCCTTACAGGCGATAGAAATGGCCATCAAGGCCAGAAACTATAAGAACCAGAAACTCATACATCATTCTGATCGGGGGCTTCAGTATTGTTCGTCTGAATACGTGGAGCGATTAAAAACTAATAATATCGCCATCAGCATGACTCAAAACGGAGATCCTTACGAAAATGCTATAGCAGAGCGAGTTAACGGAATCCTAAAGTATGAGTTCCTTTGGATCAATGGATTTAAGGATCATTTGCAAGCTGTTAAAGGAATAACCGAGTCTATAAATATCTACAATAAACAACGACCTCACTTAAGTTGCAGAATGCTAACACCAGAAAAAGCACATCGTCAGCGGAGTATTGTATTGAAAAAATGGAAAAAGCCCCAGGAAACAACTGCTCCCGAGGCTTGAATTTATACTAACTTTACAACTTCTAACCTGTCAACTTTTTTCAGGACTAGTCAGCATATGCAGCTGGATTTCTGTGCGGACTCTGCGTATTATCCGTTGTTCATGCAGACAGGCATGACAGAGGTAACGCTTGACTTTATACAAACCGAATGTCATTTTCGTAAATTGCAGATCCGCGGGATTCCGTCCGATCCGATCCATTTTATTGCCACATTTTGAGCAGTTGACGATTGTCCTCATCATGAATTAAACTTTGCAGCAAAGATGGCTTGCCGTTGATATAAAAATGTTATCTGCGGCTTATGGATATATTAAATCCAAGGCTGCGGCCATCACCGCAATCCGTCAAAATAAAAAGGCGGATCATTTGGATCCGCCTCGTATTCTCAGGGTCATCGTTTAACTATGGCGTAAAGTGGAAATTGGTCACCGCATTGATCAGGACCGGAGTTTTTGACCAGGTTTCAATTCCGTTTCTGGATTTTACTACGATATAATAACTGCTTCCTGCTGCTGCGGGAGGGAAATTCGCAGTGGCGTTTCCGTTGATGTCCAGCAAGGCCTGAACAGCAAACTGTACACCATGAGGAGCAGCCGCAGCGTGTAATTCAACCGTTACTGAATCAGCTGCGGAAGGACTGATGTGCAGGCCATTCTGGTACAGGATCGGTTGCATGGAAGAAGATCCGTTCATAAATCCTTCGATAAAGGCCTTCAGATTAACCACAGCGTATGAAAGACAGAGATTTACTACAACAGGTGTAGATTGCGTTACGGCACACCCGTTAGGGTCGGTGGCCGTAACAGTATAATTCCCGGTGTTTAGAGGCCAGGCCAGAGGATTGGAAACCGATGCGGATGAAAGATTTACCGCTGGTGTCCAGGCATAGCTGAATACCGCGAAAGGAGTAAAGCGTACCGCATCATTGGTGACACCAAATACGGCAGCATTGCGGCCGGACGGACTGACACCGGCAGTGCCGCTGATGTTCTCGATACCCTGGCTCGTAGGAGAAGCCGGAGTGGTACCAACCAATGGAACAGCTGTTATCACTTCACTGTGAATTTCGATCACATTTGATCCTTCATATAAAACGATTTGACCGCGCATAGGATAGGCCGTACCGTTATAATGATTGGTATTGAATTTAACCACCAGTTTACGGGAGGGTGCAACACCGGTTGTGAAGTAGGAAATAACGGATCCGTTTACACTCGGGTTCAGGTCATTCCAGGCGAAGGCAATCATATTATCGGGATTACCGGTGGATGGAATTGTTACCCCATTACAGCAACCATGCGTCATTGTGGAACTGAATCCGATAAATCCATTGGACGAAATGTAGAAGCTGCTATACAGGTTCCCGTAGAAATTAAAAGAGAAACCGATGGGCAGGGCGGCACTCACAGCATCATCGCTCAGTGACACAGCAGTTCCGGTTCCGCTTTCAGGCGCGTAAGGTATAGAGGAAAGGTTATATCCTGCAATGGCATTTGACGAAGACGGCACAGCACTTAACTGCACAGTATCACCCTGACAAATCGTATCAGGTGTAGCAGTAACAGCCAGGCTAAAAGAAGTAATCGTGATGTAATTCGTTTTAACAATTGAATCCTGTCCCAGTGTATTGGTGACTTTCAGTTTCACGGAATATTGTCCGGGCTGAGCATACGTATGAGACGGATTCTGCTGCGTAGAGGTTCCGCCATCTCCGAAATTCCACAACCAGGATTGGGGAGTATTCAGTGAAGCATCATTAAACTGTATAACTGAGGGGCAGGACGCCGTTGTTTGCGTAGCTGTAAAATCGGCAACAGGCGGCAAGGTGGCGGCGAGGCAAAAAGCAGGATACACAAAACTTACGGTTTCATCCCCTACTGCATTGGAGCTTCCCTGTGAAGCTCCATATCCCATTCCGCGGCGGGCAAAGGCTTCCCATATCTGACAACGATGAGCATTGCTGTATAGGATATCATCAGCCATCAGAATTGCATCGCGGGCATCAATATAACCCGGACTGCAGGGCTGGAGCTTCATTCCTTCCAGCACAAGTTTCATAGCAATATTATTTCCTGAAGTTCCGGTGTACAGATTCGGATCAAAGCCAAAGTCACGGATGAGGAACCAGGTCATATCCCAGATGGCATCACACCAGATTTCGCCCCGCTGATGCACGGTAGAACTCGTGGCAAGATCCGCATAAGTCTGGGGGTTAATGCTCATATTGGTTGAATACGGATAACGACGGATACCCGCACCGTTAGTTGCCTGAAAGAGCGCATATGTTCCGATACCGCGGGCCATTGCTCCGGAATCACCGGGTTCAATGGTTGTGATGAGTCCCAGCCAGTCACTCCATCCTTCACCACCCTGCTCACCGTTGGCCAGGCAACTGGACGCCGCAGGTCCGCCGGTGAGGCGGTTAGACACTCCATGTCCATATTCATGAGCGATGATGCCGTTATCAAATCCGCCATCTCTGTTTGGTGGCGGTGCACAAATTATCAAAGAGGCATTCACAGTTGTTGGCAATGCAAGTTGTGCTTTTATTGCATTTCCGTCAGCCTGAGAAACAGAAACAGAAGGAATGGTAATTGTAATTGTTGGAGTGCCCGACATCGTGATAACGCCGGTAGTATTATTAGCGATAATTACACCAGCCGCACCAGCCAGCTGTGCGTTTTGAGTCTTCACGTTAAAGTTGCAGGTACCTCTGTCCATCAGCACAATTTTACCTGCAACGGCGGCTGCATTGGTAAGCGCAGAACAGCCATCGCTGGTAGTCCCTACTCCATCATTCGCCACCACAATATTGGCAGTAATATTAAATGAAGATGCGGGATTATAGGTTGCAAATCCAATCGACTTTAATCCTGCAATAGCAGCCGGTGTATTAATGTTCAAACTACTGCAAGATGATTGAGAGCCACCTGTCCAGAGATACATCTGCATCCGTGGATTTAACCCGTCATTTGGGGTAGCAAAATTCGCGTTATTGGTTCCGCCTCCGTCAAGACCTTCAGCATTCACATAGTCATTTCCCAGACCTCCGTTGCCATAATTGTTAAACTGGAAATTTCCGGCCACTTCATTAAAACCATTCGGATGCAAAATGTCATGGATCACATTGTTCATGTAAAACAAATTCGTGAGGGAAGCACTTTGGTTAGCAGACGTTGATGAATCAATGCTATAAGGGAAATTGAATACCTGCAATGCACCACCATCGGGCGAAAATCCGGGAAGATTATCATTGTTTGCATCTTCATACGCATACACATTATTCCCGCGGGTAATATTGTATTCAGCTCCTGCAGCACCATTGGTATCATGCCAGCCATACGGAGAAGGTACCGGCTCTGAAGGATCATTCAGCAACTGACGAGAGCCATGAATCGGGCTCTCAACAGGCAATGGAAATACATTGTATTGCGCAGTTCCTGTACCCGGCACAGGTGTTGGGGTCATCATCAACGCATCGGAAGAATGCACCGAATGATCATGTGGGCCATCGAATGAGCAGGAAACTACCCAGTCATTTTTCTCCAGGTATTGTCCGGTCAATGCATCGATGCGGATATTCCACCAGTGTGAGCCATCTTTCAGATCGAGCGTCACATTCCAGGCCAGGCGAACGAACTTTTCCGAAGGCACCAACACCAGCGATATTTCAGAGGGAGATGAAAGCACGGCAGGAACTGAAACCGTATACTTCATAGTGCTGCCATTTACCGGAACCGGCGCAGCGAATGATGCACTCTTTTCGATGTGCGTCAAGGCAGCTGTCAACGCCTGAGCAGGAGACAGCACAGGTTGTATTGTGTTCACCTTAGATGCCAAGCTCATCACAAACGGAGGTTTTAGCCCATAGGCGGTACCGTTAGCAAAGATTACCGGGACAATCGCGTTGAACACCGGCACACCTTTGCTGGTTTGCTGCAGATACGTATACGTTCGGCCGGTACTGCGATCGGTGTATTGATCCGACACGACCAGATCCTTCAGGTCATCGGCTGAATAACCATACTGCTGCTGCAGGTCCGACACATAATTCCGGACTGTAGAAGGCAATTGTTTTGATTGCGCTGTTACTTTGCCGGCAGCGAAAAACAACAATAACAGTGCGGAGATGAATGCGGTAAACCTGATCTGCTTCATAGATTTGATGGGATTAGAGGTTATACGTGAAAAACGGACATTCGTTCAGAGAAGACCCGAAGTATACTGCAATATAATAAAAACAATCAAACGCTCGTGACAAGCTGATAATCAATAAAAAAGCCCCGGTTTCCCGGGGCTTTGGTGTTTATGGTTGATTGAGTGAAGTGATTATTCTACGATCATTCTGCTGATCTGCTGTTCTCCATTGAAGGTCAGCTGTACCATGTACATGCCGGTTGCAAAGGTTGAGAGATCAAGAGTGATTGTTTGTACTCCTGCTGCTGCGGTAGCATCTTTCAGGAATACGACACGACCATTCACGTCAACGATGCTGAGGCGATAATCTCCTGCTTCTGCTGCGCTGAATTCAACTTTCGCGAAGGCAGTTGCCGGATTCGGCATGATCACCATCTGCAGTGTGCTGAATTCATCAGAGAGTCGTGGACAATTGCTGATGGTGATACTATTCAGGCTGCGGGTGAGACTGGTTCCGCAGGCATTTGATGTAGATACATTCAAGGCCTGTCCGGCAGCAGCAGCTCCCCAGGTAGCTGTGATATTCTTGGTTCCCTGTCCTGATGCAATGGCACCATTTGCCGTAACCGACCAGTTGTATGAATCAGCACCTGCAACAGTAGCCACGCTGTATGGTTCAGTAGCTCCGCTGCAAACGGCAGTAGATCCGCTGATCACACCCGGACGTGCAGGAGCACCGGTGATGGTAAGTGAACGAACAAGGCTTGATCCGCAACCGTTCACGGCCTGAACAGTAATCGATCCGGAACCTGCGAGCAGAGCCACATCTGCAGTGATGGAAGTAGTTCCATTTCCACCGGCAATGGTAGCACCGGTAGCTGACCAGTTATAAGAAGTGGCTGCAGCAACCGCCGGGATAGAATAAACATTTCCTGTGGTGTTGCACAATCCGTCTTTCTGTCCGGCTATAGCAGTGGGTGTACCCGGAAGATTCTGAGTGAGTGATTTTGTACGAGCAGCACTGGTACCGCAAACGTTAGAAGCCGTTACACTGATGCTTCCGCCCAGATAGCCGGCATTCACCTGAACAGATACCACATTGGTACCTTGTCCTGACTGAATAACCATTCCGGTTGGAACACTCCAGGTATAAGAAGTAGCGCGGGCTACTGCAGCGATCGAATATGTTACAACATCACCCGGACAAACTTTACCGGGACCAGAGATAGAATTCGGAGTAACCGGTGCAGCTACCTGATAATCCACGCTCACACAGGAAGAGGGTGATGTCACGCAAAGGTTAGAGGCAGTTACACAGATCTGTCCGCTGATACCACTCTGAATGGCCGCTGCAGAATAGTTTACAGTAATTGACGTAGTTCCCTGACCGTTAGTAATTGTCATACCGGCAGGTACTGACCATGTATAAGACACTGCAGTAGGTACAGCAGCCACACTGAAGCTGGCGGTACCGGCAATACCCGGCAAGCAGGCTGCAGCCGTTCCGGAAATGGTACCCGGAGCAGGCATCGGAGCTACGTTATCATCCACCAAACCATTACAGTTATCATCGATACCATTACAGATTTCAGTTGCAAGCGGACTGATTGCGTTGTTATTGTCATCACAATCCAGGTTATTGGAAACATAACCGGAAGGTTGCGTACATGAATTAACTGCAACTCCTGCCCCGTAGCCATCACCATCAGTATCTGCATACCAAAGGTCCGCAGGATTTGGATTAACGGTTACAGTAAATGTACAGGGCACATTATTATATCCATCGGTGGCTGTATAGGTGATAGTAGTTACGCCAATCGGGAAGGTTTCACCCGGAGCATTTGTTGAAGAGATAATAACCGGAGATACGCAATTATCTGCATCAGTAGCTGTAGGTGGTGTCCAGGTAGCAGTTTGTGAGCAAGAACCTGCAGCAGCTGTAACGGTAATATTAGAAGGACAACCGCTGAACACAGGAGCGGTGTTTGGTTCGTTGATGAGAAGCATACCGAATGCACTGTTGGTAGTGGATCCATAACCATCTACCTGTACAAAATAGGTTTCACCCGGAACAAGACAGGTAGCAGCGATGTAAGCATTATAAGGTGAACTTCCTGAGCTGTCATCATTGGCGGCCACCAATACACCTTCTCCATTCAGCAGTGCGCCACATTCGGGAGCACTCCACAGAGCAATCTGACTATCCCATGTACCCGGCAGGAAATGGATTGATACTTTTCCGGATGCCGGGGCTACAAACTGGAACCACACAGAATTATTTGGAGCAAGGCCGCCAGTACACCAGGATGTCTGACCGGTACAGCTGCCCAATGTTGGCTGCGGTTCACCTGCCTGAACAGTTGCACCTACGTTGCTATACGGCCCGCTGTATCCAACAGGTAATGAGATCGCATCACATACGTTATCACCGGCAACGGTCACAACGGTGGTGATTGGTCCGAGAACAGTAGGACAACCGCCCGGAGAAGTCACAACACATTGAATGTAGAATGTACCAGCCGCGCTTGATGTTAAACTTTGGTTTGCTGAAGTGGCACCTGAGATATTAGTGTAAGGTCCTGCCAGAGCAGTAGCCGATTGCCATTGATAGGTTGATCCTGAAACGGCACCGGTAACGCTGTAGGACAGGTTCTGGTAAGTCACTGCAGAAGAAGGACCATTCACTGTTCCTCCCGGACCAGGATTTACGGTAACAGTGACGTCAGAAGTACAGCTGTTTCCGCAGTTATCAGAAACTGTGCAAGTGAATGTATAAGAACCCGCGGGCAGATTGGCAGTAATGGATTGTGCATTTGGATAAACACCTCCAAGACCATCACTCCATACATAACTATACGGAGCACCACCACCTGCATGGTTCGCAGTTACTGTAAAGTTATTGCCTGCGCAAGCAAGTACCGGAGCAGTTGCACTTGAACAAGAAAGCGGTGTAACATCAACCGTAACGTTTGCACTGGCAGAACATCCACCGGTTCCGGTAGCTGTTACTGTATACGTTGTAGTTGAAACTGGGTTTACTGTTACAGAAGTTCCAGTTTGACCACCAGGTTGCCAGCTCCAGCTGAACAATGAGGTATTGGGAGTCCAACCGAAAGTAACAATTGGTTTGGTAGTAACGGTAGCACCGGTTAACCCGCTACAAGAAGTTGCTGATCCTGCAAGGTGATTGTCAGATGTGGTGGCAGGTGTAAAGGCTGAAACTGTTGCAGTACCAAGAACGGAGTTGGTCTGACATACATTTACCAGAATGTTCGATACACCATCCCATGAAAATGAACCTGCGTTAAATACGTGTGTATTTAAACCTGCAGAGACCGGTGTAAAGCTGGCCTGCGTGAACACAGTCGTTACAGGGGATGTTTCAAATGTAGTGGTAAGCGCTGTTACGTTGGTACTTCCCAGTGCGATTGAAAGATTGATCATGGTGCCTGTAGAACCAGATTGAGTTGTGAAACCAATACTGGAAAGAGGTCCGGGCTGTACACCGGCAGCAATTAACTCAGCAGCTGTATACAATAATTGTGTCCGGATCTGATTCCCGGCACCATTACCTGAACGGTAAGGATTTCCAGTATTTCCACCAATACTAGTAGTTACAGTACCTACAGTTGCTGAACCGGTAACACCAGAAGAAGCTGTAAGTGTGCTGGCGTTACCCGAACAAACTGAAGCGGGTGAAGCCGTAGCTGTTATTACCGGATTAGGATTAACCGTAATGGCTGCTGTAGCCGAACTGGTACATCCATTGCCATCGGTACCAACCACGGTATATGTGGTGGTGGCGGAAGGCGTAGCATTAACGCTTGATCCTGTTGTTGCAGATAAACCTGAAGCAGGTGACCAGGCATACGTTGTTGCACCGGCAGCTGTTAAGGATACTGGTGTACCGCCTGGACTGCAGAATCCGGCCGAGGTCGGGTTAACAGATACAGAAGGCAAACCATTTACGGTCATTACAATTTCATTACTGTAAGAGGTAACAGGTCCGGCTGAACAGGTAACGCTTAAACGATAGTAATACGTTCCTGCAGTTAATGGGCCTGTAGTATACGATGCTGAATTGGCACCACTGCCTCCGGAAACACTGGCAAAACCAACGCCACCGCCGGTAGTTGAAACTTCCCATTGGTATACCAGACCAGCCGCTGGAGTCGTTGCCCCGGTGGCAGTCATGGTTTTAGTTGAATTTGCACATGCGATTGACCCTCCTGTAAAAGAAGCAGTACCACCATTGGCAGATGTACATCCGTTGATAATATATGCACCGAGGTCATTATCCGGAGTGCGGGCAGCGCAATCCAGATCAACAGAAACATAAACCGGAGGAGTTTGCCCTGCACCATTCAGGAAGGATGAAGCAGAATGCAAATCAGAGTTTGAATTTGTATAATTCGGATTTACACCCGGGTTAATATTAGCAGTAGCTTGCGTCATTGCAGCCTGCCATGCCGCTTCGCCGTTATAGGTAGTGCCGTTACCGTTAGCTGTAAATCCGGATACTCCGGCATCATTGGCAATCCAGATATTATTATTCTGATAAGTGGATCCTGTATTACCTAACGCTGTTGCAGAAGTACTGAAAATCCCGCTATGCTTTGCCGTAGCACCCTGAGCAGGGGTAAAGTTTGCGAAGATGTTATTCCGCACATTGAAGACCGGACCTGAAGTAGTAGAAATTTCAAAACAGGCATTACTGGCATTCAGGTTTCCTGTTCCGTCAATGCTTACGCTATTATTCCAGATTTCATATGACTGCGTATTGAGACCACCGGTTCCTCTGATCCAGATGCCACGGGCAACACGGGTAGCGGTAGCAGCACCAGTGTACCCTGTCAGAATTTCAGAAACGGAGTTATTGTAAATTCTGATCACATGTGTACCTGTTGTTGTATGTGAAGCTGAGATGCCGGAGATGCCGGTGGTGGAAGAAGTACTGCTGTTTTTAATCGTCTGTACTTTGTTGTTGTAAATTTCACTGGTACCCTGTGAAGTCACGAGGTTGATACCATCCACCTGAACTGCAGAACCGGTTACGTTGCGAACGATATTGTTGTAAATTTTAATACCACTCTGGTTTGTTGCCTGAATACCATAAGATGCCGTAGTAGCATTTCCTATGTCATTTGCAGTTGCGGGATCTCCGATGGTGTTGAAAGTGGTGCATGAAGTTGTACCAATCTCACACCCAATATCCGGGAAGGAGGCGTTACCACCCAGTGAAATTCCTTTCTGTGTATTCTTGATCGTTAAGTTTTTGTAAATGTTATTTGAGTTTGCACCTGCAGCAGAAGTCGGAGTAGTAGAGTTACCCTGATCAATCGCCATTGTATTTGTATTACTGCGATCAAGCGTAATGGTTAATCCGGTAAAGTTGTTGAACGTGGCTCCATTTACTGCTCCACTGTTTTGAACGGCGAGACCTCTGTCAACACGTGTTGGAGTTCCTGATCCGGAACCAAAAACAACTCCCGTTAATGCAGTGAGTTTAATATTGTTTACATTCAGATAATCTGTACCACATACACCTAAAACAGGCTCTGCAGTTGTTCCAAACATAGTTCCGGTTGCACTGCCATTATTCCATGAACCGGCAGGAGCACCCGCATAACGAAGGTCAGCACCATTGCCATTCAAGGTGATCGTATTTACAGCAGAGGTACCGCTTACGGTAGCAAATACAACTGGAAAAGTTTCATTTCCACCTGCTACTTTATCAGTATAGGTGGCGTCCGTTAAATTCAATACGATGAGACCCGAAATACCTCTGTGGTTAATATCAGCAACAGCTTCAGTAAGCGTTGTATAGGTCTGACCTGTTCCCACATTATATGTTCCGGCTGCAAGTGGCGTTGGTGTGCCGGGGGTGAAACGATAGTTCGTGGTTGGCCATTGACCCGAGTTCTGAGTTCCGTTACCGATCTGGCTGGATCCGGAAACGGCATCAATGAAATTACCCGGACCTCCGGTTAAGTTTTCAATACCGATGGAGGCAGATTCCAAAGTGGACGCCGCAGAAAGCAAACCAACTGGTGTGCCGTACCAGAACTCAATCACATTGGTTCCTTCATACAACTTCACCTGATAACTAACGGTGCGGGCTGTTACGCCTGTCCAGTAACTCGGACCTACCCACTGCACCGTAAATACCTGACTACCGGGTGAGCCGGTTGTTGTAAACTGTACAGATGTCGGGAACATATCGTCAAACCACGGTGCCACAGTGCCCTGTGGGGCGGTAGTGGTGAACAATGTCGAATTCGCGTTCGAAGCGGTAGCTGTTCCAAAATTGATGTAACCGTTACTATTGATATTGCACGTAGTGTACCCTACTCCCAGATAGTTAAATGTAAATGGGATGGTGGCAGCAAAGTTTCCATTGTCTGCCTGTGCTGCGGTAGCAACAGTACCGGAGATGGGAACATACGTACCATTAAAGGTCGATCGGATCATCGCGATCTGACCAAAAGAGCTTGTACTCCATAACCCCGAAAGCAGGAGTAGCATACAAATCCTTAACAGGCCGGAAAGCTTCCCGAAACCAGGCTGCGTCTGGTACTTCTGCAAGTTGTAGTTTTTGTTTTTCATTTTATGTTCGGTTTATAATTTACGATGATGTATGAAAAGCCGGAAGAGGATACTCCCCTCTTCCGGCTTGGTTTATTTTATTCTACCATTAAACGGATTACCTGCGTCTGACCAGCATTTTCAAGTGTTACAAAGTAAACTCCACTTGTAAACTGATCAACAGCAATATCTCTGCGATTATTACCGGCAACAGCTGCTCCTTGTTCATTGAACACCAGTCGGCCGGCCATATCGGTAATGCGTACCTGATAGTCGCCCTCTTCTTTCGCGTCGAAGTTGAGGGTGATCAGATCGGTTGCCGGATTCGGATAAACCATCACATTGGATACGTTACTGTTTTCATCAGCGATACGCGGACAGCTGCTTACATTATATCCGTTTTGTGAACGAATGGTGCTGTTTCCGCATGCGTTGGATGTAGTAACAGTAATCGCCTGATTGGATGCAGGTGATGCACCCCAGAGGATCGTAATGTTCTTTGATCCCTGACCGGAGTTGATAGAACCACCGGCTGATACTGTCCATGTATAGGTCACAGCTCCCGCAACAGTGCTTACACTGTAGGGTTCAATGGTTCCTGTACATACTGCATTGTTGCCGGTAATCGGTTGTGCTCTGTCAGGTACACCGAAGATATTGGTTGAACGTGCCAGACCAGGACCGCAGTTGTTCACTGCTACAACGCTTACTGTTCCTGTTCCGCTGAGCAGACCAATATCAACAGTAATAGATGTTGTTCCCTGACCAGCAGTGATTGTTCCACCTACTACTGTCCAGGTGTAGCTGGTTGCATTGGCAACAGCCGGAGTGCTGAATACAACACCGGTGGCATTGCACAATCCATAACGCTGACCATTGATAACAGTTGGAGTGAGCGGTGTATTCAGACTGAGCGTCTTCGTACGTGCTACACCGGTTCCGCATACGTTGGTACCGCTTACACTGATCGTTCCGCCAGTGTAGGATCCGTTTACTGCAACAGTAATCACATTGGTGCCGGCTCCTGTTAACAGGGTCATGCCTGTTGGCAGATTCCAGTTGTAGGAGGTTGCACGGAATACAGGAGAGATTGAGTAGGTAGCAGTTTCACCCGGACAGATCTTACCAGGCCCTGAAATTGAGTTCGGAGTTACCGGAATCGCAATCTCATACTCGATGTTTGAGCAGCTGAGTGCGCTTGATCCGCATGTTCCGGATGCGCCTACGCAGATTTGTCCAACGATTCCATTGTGTACAGCAATATTCGTCCACTGTACGGTAATAGAGTTGGTGCCTTGTCCGCTGAGGATGGTAAATCCTGCCGGTACATTCCAGGTATAGTTGCTGGCTCCGGGTACAACAGGAACAGAATAAGATGCTGATCCATATGTTGCAGGAACACAACCGCTAAACTGACCGGTAATAGCTCCCGGGGTTGGAAGTGAAGTAAGTCCGTCATCGATTAATCCATCACAATCATCATCTACGCCGTTACATAATTCTGGTGCTCCGGGGTATATGGTATTGCTTGCATCGTTACAATCTGTATTATCTGAAACGTATCCGGATGGAGCAACCGGTGTAAATAAGGTTACAAATACAGCTGCATTACCATATGAGTCACCGTCTGCATCCGCATAGAAGGTATAAGTTGTACAGAATTCATCAATATTTCCATCACAGTTATCATCTATTCCGTTTCCGCATACTTCTGTCATACCCGGGTTGATGTTTGCATTGCCGTCGTTACAGTCACCACCGCCGTTGCCAACGCTGGTCGTGTATCCGGCTCCCGGAGATGTACATTGTGTTACAGGTGTTCCGGTGTAGTATCCGTCAGCATCTGCATCGAGATACCAGGTTGGAGTTGGAGTAATCGTAACAGTGAAGCTGCAGGTAGCAATATTACCACCGATGTCAGTTACAGTGTAAGTAACCGTAGTTGTTCCAACAGGGAAGCTTGCGCCCGGACTGTAGTTTGAACTTACGCTGAAGCCTGAACAGTTGTCAGATGCTACAGGAGGAGTCCATGTAACAACTGAACCACATTGTGTGATGTTTCCAGGACATCCTGAGAAGGCAGGATTGGTCACATCATCTACAATTACCGATTGTGGTACTACGATGCTGTTACCATTGCCGTCGTCGAACGTCCAGTTGATAGTATAAGTACCCTGAGTGGTATAAGTGAGCGGATCAGTAGTCGTTCCGGTTACAGTACCAACGCAGTTGTCAGTAGTGGTCGGAGCCGTTGCTGTTACGCTGCATTCGCCGGTGAGGGCAGCCAGTACAGGAGTAGCAGGATTGGTGACATCATCTACAATTACCGATTGCGGTACTACGATGCTGTTACCGTTGCCGTCGTCGAACGTCCAGTTGATAGTATAAGTACCCTGAGTGGTATAAGTGAGCGGATCAGTTGTTGTTCCGGTTACAGTACCAACGCAGTTGTCGGTAGTGGTCGGAGCCGTTGCTGTTACGCTGCATTCGCCGGTGAGGGCAGCCAGAACAGGTGTCACCGGATCCGTTACATCTACAGTAGTAGAAATGGTCACATCATCAGAGAGGAAGCAGCCATTGGCATCTGTAACGGTTACGGTGTACGTTCCGGGAGAAAGAGAGGAGATTCCGGCAGTAATCGCACCGGTATTCCAGAGATAATCAATCGGAGCTAAACCACCTACCACATTTGCAGAAGCTGTACCATCATTTGCACCGGTGCAGGTTACATCTGTTCCGGTAACGGTAAGCGTAAGACTCTGGAAGAAGGTGATGAACACATCATCGCTTAATACATAACATACTCCGGTAGGATCAGGAGTAAGGGTCAACCATACATTTCCGTTGAGCAGATCGTTTGGTCCGGGAGTATATACCGCGTTAAGTGCATTTGCATTGTTGAATGTTCCGTCGCCGGACGTTGTCCAGGTTGCAGTTACAGCACCACCGGCCAATGAGCCATTGAGGGAAACCGAGCCACCGAAACAGATCGACTGATCCATACCGGCAGCGGCAGAAGGAATATCTTCAATAATAAGGTCAAGCTGATCAGAAGGCACTGGACATACATTACCGGCACCCATTACAGCAGTCAGCGTAAGTGTTACCGTAGAGTTTACTTCTGATAAATCGGGAGTATAAATTACGTTTAAGGAAGTATTGGATGGAGAGAAAGTTCCAATACCGCCACTCCAGATTCCTCCAACTGCACCGCCACCAACAATTCCATTGAGGTTGGCTGTTCCATCCACACAGGTATTGATAGATGGACCGGCGTTAACCGTTGCAAGCTGATCAATTGTTATGTCAATCTGATCTGTTGAAGAAGGGCAGCCGATTCCTGCATCAGATGTAAGTGTAAGGGTTACAACTGTACCTGCTTCGGAAGGATCAGGCGTATAAGTAGCATTCAAATCAGTATTGGATGGTGAGAAGGTTCCAAGTCCGCCACTCCATACACCGGTAGAAGCACCGCCGGAAATAATTCCGCTGAGTCCAACAAATCCATCTTCACAAACATGGATATCAGGACCCGCGTTTACGATTACTTCGTTGACTGTTATATCTACGTCGTCAGTTCCCGCAGGACAAACGTTAAGCGGATCTGTAGTGGTTAATGTAAGCGTAACTACGGTATTTACTTCTGAAGGGTCAGGTGTATACGTAGCATTCAGGTCAGTATTGGATGGTGTAAAGGTGCCGAGTCCGCCGCTCCAGATTCCTCCGGCCACATTGGTTACACTGCCGTTAAGGGCGATACTTCCGCCATCACAAACAATGAGGTCTGCACCTGCATTGGCAAGAGGCTCCGCATCCACCGTGATCGACACATCATCCGGAATAACCGGACAAACATTGGTGCCCATGTCAGGAGTAAGTGTAAGCGTTACAACTGTACCAGACTCACTTCCGTCAGGAATATATTGTACTGCGAGTGAGTTCGCATTCGGAGAGAACGAACCGAGTCCGCCTGACCAGATTCCGGCAGAAGCACCACCGGAAACAATGCCATTCAGGTTTACGATACCTCCTACCGAACAAACGCGGATATCAGCACCGGCATCTACAGTTACTTCTTCGTCTACAGTAATCTGTACATCGTCAGAAGCAGCCACACATGGACCAACACCATCCGGATCATCTGTAGTTGCAACCAGGGTTACAACAGTACCTGCTTCAGAAGGATCCGGAGTGTAAACCAGAACGCTCAGATCAGGGAAGTTCGGATAGCTGTAAGTTCCGAGACCACCGGTCCAGGAAACGACTGAAGTAGCACCTCCGCCCAGTAATGCACTGAACGTAGCATCACCGGTGATACAGGTATGAATATCCGTACCGGCAAAGATGGTGGGAGGATTGGCACAACCGGCGAGTACAAATGTTACATCAATGGTTGCATTTGCAGCTACGTTGCTGAATGTATAAGAAGAAGGAGCGCCTACTGATATACCATTTACCAGTACATCGCCTACCATATAACCCGGATCAGCGGTGAAAGTAAAGGTCTGGTTGCCCAGACATGAAACAACCTGCGTGATTGACGGAGATACGGTACCGTTACCTGAGGCCGAAGGAGTAAGTGTATAGGGACCCATGCCTTCATCTACTGAGAAGTCACAGTTATCATCGATACCGTTACATACTTCTGTTGCTCCGGGGTTGATCGCCGCGTTATTATCATTACAATCGCCGGCAATCGCTACATAACCTGATGGTGCTCCGTTACAGGTACTCGTCTGAATCGGCCCATAGCCGTATGTATCATTATCCTGGTCAAAGTAATATGTCGTAAAGGTCAGCCCTTCGTCTGTTGAGAAGTCACAGTCGTCATCGATACCGTTACATACTTCTGCAGCTCCGGGGTTGATCGCCGCGTTATTATCATTACAATCACCGGCAATCGCTACATAACCCGATGGTGCTCCGTTACAGGTACTAGTCTGAATCGGTCCATAGCCGTATGTATCATTATCCTGGTCAAAGTAATATGTCGTAAAGGTCAGCCCTTCGTCTGTTGAGAAGTCACAGTCATCATCGATGCCATTACATACTTCTGCAGCTCCGGGGTAGATCTGGTTATTGTTATCGTTACAGTCACCGGCAATGGCTACATAACCTGATGGTGCTCCGTTACAGGTACTAGTCTGAATCGGTCCATAGCCGTATGTATCATTATCCTGGTCAAAGTAATAAGTTGTAAAGGTCAGACCTTCGTCAGCAGATAGATTACAGTTATCATCTATGCCGTTGCAAAGTTCCGGAGCTCCTGGATTAATTGTACCAACTGCATCATTACAATCTGTGTTGTTTGTAACAGAACCGCTGATGGGTGAGCAAGAAGATACTCCAGTTGCAGAATACGAGCCATATCCGTCGCCGTCAGCGTCTGTATAATACATAAGGAAGGTCAGACCGTCATCGGCTGTGCCGTCGCAGTCGTCGTCAATTCCGTTACAAACTTCGGTAGCTCCCGGATTGATAGCAGCATTACCGTCGTTGCAATCGGTACTGTTTGCTACATATCCTGAAGGTTGTGTACAGGCCAGTGTAGTGGTGTTCAGATCACCATAAGTATCTGCATCCGTATCTGCATACCAAGTGGTTGCTGTTGCTGCTGTACCTACTGTGAAGCTGCTTGTACCACTGTTGCCATAAGCATCGGTTACGGTTACTGTGTATATGCCTGCATCGAGTCCGCTCAGGTCTTCTGTTGAAGCACTGTTGCTCCATGCATATGTATAGGGTGCTATACCGCCTGCTGCAGTGATATCGATTGTACCATCGTTCAGGTTGCTGCAGGTCTCATCGGTTGCGGTACCACTAACAGATACAGCTACCACCATAGCACAGCTTGCAGACGGCTGGAAGCCATCCATCACTGCATCGTTGTCGGTTCCGCCTGTCAGCATGGGCTGATAGGTAACTCCGCCTACCATGCCTGATGCGATGGTGGCCAGATTACCGGTTCCCCACCAGTTGCAGGTTGCATCGAGCGTTCCGCCGAATTCACCCGCGAGTTTACCGCTGGCATTTCCGTTATTATTAATACTGTTATTGGTTGCAGTAAGTGTTACACTTCCAGCTGTACCCGGATCAGTTGCGAGGGCATAAACACTATACCCAACATTGCTTGCAGGGTTTGTGATGAAGCTGTTATCAACGGTCAGGTTACAAGCTTCACGAGCGATGATACCAAAGCCATCGTTACCACCCAGTCCGTATGGATCTCCTCCGTTGTTGGTCAGTGTACTGTTGTTTACATCGATCACGGCATTTGCTCCGCGCGCACTGATACCGCGGTTCAGGTTATTGCTCAGTGTTACACTGTCAATGGTGATCGTTTGGCGTACACCGGCGCCGGTAGAGAAGTCGGCAGGATAAATCGCTGCGCTGGACTGACTGTTCTTACCTGTTCCGCTGATGCTTACTTCCTTAATGTTAAGAGTAAGTGTTGCTGCAGTATTGCTGCCACCGGTGAATGAATATACACCTGCGTGGAAGTTGCTGGCAGGAGCAGAAGGATAGTTACCTGTGAATCCGCTCATGCTGACATTCTTCACACCTGAATTAGATGCTGCATAGGTAGAAGAGGATAAAGGATCAACGTTGATGAAGGCTACGCCCTGCATCACGCCGCTGATGGTACCACCGTCGATTTCTGTTACCGGACTGGTATTTACATTATAGCCCAGATAACCGTAAAACGCACCGCTGATTGTGTTGCCACTGATCGCAGCTGCGCTTGTTCCTGTCAGTTTACGCAATGACACACCTACCGTAGGATTGCTGCCCGCGATCTGACTGCTCAGGGTAATATTGTTGTTGCTCAGCGTAAACACATTGCTTCCGGAAGTGACCATGCTGTTGACGTTCACACCTACAGCTGAAGCATTGATGGTATTGCCGCTGATCGTACCGCCTACAGTACCCGCCTGACTTTCTTCAAAGCGAACACCTTCTGCGCCGCTGATGGTACAGCCGCTTACGCTCAGACGAACCGGAGCATGTGATGTAGCCAGTGCATTGTCATAAATACGTACACCAACACCTGTTACTTTCGGTGTGATGGTTACGTTGCTCACCGTTGCATAGGCTCCGTCCGGTGCATTGCTGCTGTAACCGTCGTAGTTATTTGCGAATACGCCCATGTCTACTCCGCTTACAGATCCGCCCGTAATCGTATTGTTGGTTGCCGGAGCGGCTACATTCCATACTTCATAACCTTTAGAGCCATTCGCTACGGTAATGTTGTTACCGTTGATGGTGTTATTGGTGCAGGAAGATCCGATCGCCAGTGAGCTCAATGCAATACCGTCCCATTTGGTTTCGTTTGCATTGGCCAGAGCGGTGATCGTGTTATTAGAGAATGTCAGTGCGGATGCATTAGAATAATGCAGGTTATGGAAGACACCGGTACGACGCGCCTGAATCGTGTTGCCACTGATCTGCTGCGAAGCACTGGTTCCGGGATTCGCCTGATAGAAATTACCGGTCTGAAGTCCCAGACGTACATTGCTCATGCAGTTATTGGTAACCGCTGTATACTGGTTGTTATACAGCAGTACACCACCACCCCAGTAATCTACACCGGAGGTAGCATCGTATGTTCCAAGATTCTGAATCTTGTTGTTATTGATAGAATGTCCGCTGGAAGGAACACCTGCAGGATAATCGTACAGGGTTACACCAAAGTAAGACAGGTTCTGAATGATATTATTTGAAACCGTAAGGTTGTTGACTCCGGTTTCATATACAGTTACACCTTCCGCAGCATCAATATCTGCTCCGTTGGTGCTGGTATATCCTGAAGTGATTGAAGTATTATCTCCGTCGATGGTAAATCCGCTGATGGTTACATTGGATGCCGCAACGTGGAAGATCTCACGCATACTGATATCAGCAGTAGCAGGAACTACGATGGCTTCTGCTACGCGTGTTCCGCTGCAGGGATCGATACCGGCATTCGGACCTAAAATCGAAACTGATTTGTTTACGGTGATGTCTTCTGCATAGGTACCGGCAGGAACACTGATCACATCACCTGCGGTAGCTGCATT
Source organism: Bacteroidia bacterium (assembly GCA_046330075.1). Classification (GTDB taxonomy): domain Bacteria; phylum Bacteroidota; class Bacteroidia; order AKYH767-A; family OLB10; genus JAJTFW01. Next base: position 95,843 of record JAXLTL010000005.1, read on the forward strand.
GATGGCCGCCTGAATGGTGCAATGATAGGTGTTGGCTGTGGTATTGTGTACAGTGCCGGCGCCTTCGTCGGTTAAGCCGTCACAATCGTCGTCAATGCCATTGCAAAGTTCCGTAGCTCCCGGATGAACAGTGGCGCTGGCGTCGTTACAGTCGGTGTTGTTGGAAACATATCCCGATGGTGCAGTGCAGGCCACAGTGGTTACTGCTGCATTACCATAGGTATCTCCGTCAGCATCGGCATAGAAGGTTGAAGTCAGACCTTCGTCGGTTAATCCATCGCAGTCATCGTCGATGGTGTTGCACACTTCTGTTGCACCCGGATTAACTGCTCCGTTGCCATCGTTACAATCGGTGCTGTTGGATACATAACCCAAAGGAGCGGTACATGCCAGTGTTGTGACTGCTGCATTACCATAGGTATCTCCGTCAGCATCTGCGTAGAAGGTTGAAGTAACGCCTTCGTCCGTTAATCCGTCGCAGTCGTCATCCACTCCGTTGCATACTTCTGTAGCGCCGGGATTGATGGCTCCATTACCGTCGTTACAATCGGTGCTGTTGGAAACATATCCCGATGGAGCGCTGCAGGCCTGTGTGGTTACTGCTGCATTACCATAGGTATCTGCATCGGCATCAGCATAGAAGGTAGAAGTTACACCTTCATCGATTGAAGCGTCGCAGTCATCATCAATGTTGTTGCAAATTTCGGTAGCACCCGGATTAATTGCAGCGTTTCCATCGTTGCAGTCACCGGCAATGGCAACATATCCTGAGGGAGCGCTGCAGGCTTGTGTGGTCACCGCCGCGTTACCATAAGTATCTGTATCGCTGTCCTGATAGAACGTGGTGGTTACACCTTCATCTATTGAAGCGTCGCAGTCATCGTCGATGCTGTTACAAACTTCAGTAGCGCCCGGATTCACCGCTGCGTTGTTATCGTTACAATCTCCACCGCCGTTGGTACCCGGTACGAGCAACCATCCTGAACCGGAAGGTGTTCCACAGGAAGACTGTATTGCGCCGTGATAGCCGTCGAGATCAGCATCCTGATACCAGGTAGAAGGTGTATTTACGGTAAGAACCGTTTGAGCCACCCCTGAACAACCGTTGGCATCCTGAACAACGAGAATATAGGTATCGTCGTCAGACGCAACTGAAACAGGTTTGGTATAATCGAGTGTTGTATATGTATTGAGGTTGTTTACTCCTGTCCAGGTGTAAGAAGTATATACACCACTGCCACCGGTCACTGTTCCGTCCAGCGTAAATGAACTGCCGGCACATACCGGACCATCGTTCGAAGCTGAAACTACAGGAGCAGGATTGATGGTGAGTACAAAATTCTGAACATCGGCCGGACATCCGTTTGCATTAGAAGTTGCAGTAAGTGTAACTGTACCCGCAGTTATATCTGCTGAACCCGGGGTATAGAACGCTGCCGGATCGTGTATGTCACTGAACGCTCCATCACCACCTGTAGTCCAGGTAAGTGAAGTAGCAGATCCACCCAACGCTGCAATCAGGTTGGCATCCTCACCTGCGCAGACCGGTGAATTGGAGGCAGAAAGATCAAGTGTGGGTTCTTCGTCAACAGATACATCTTTAGTTGCCGAAACTGTTCCGCATACATTTGTTACTTCATAGGTGATTGTAACTGGTCCGCCTGCAGCTACACCGCTCACAACACCCGAGCTATTTACAGATGCTGTCAAGGCATCGCTGCTGGTCCAGGTTCCACCCGCATCACCATTGCTGGTAAGAGTGATGGTACTTCCCAAACAAACAGCAGAGGAACCGGAAATAGTTCCTGCGTTGGGGTTAGCATTAGCTGTGCCAACGGTGATTCCGGTAAGTTCAGCTGTACAGCCACCGGTGGCAGTTACTGTAACACTATAGGTTCCAGCAGAAAGACCGGATGGATCTTCTGATGTAGAAGCATTGCTCCATAAATAAGTAAAAGGGCCTGTTCCACCTGTAAGTGTTAGATCAATAGCGCCATTGGTACCACCTGGGCAGGTTACATTGGTAACGGAAGAAGAGAGAGTAGGAGGAGTACAAAATGTTGCATTCATAGAAATATTATCCAAACCGAATTCATCCCTAGAACCTGTTCCACCAACATCGCTACCCGACCAGCGAATGTATATATATGATCCAGGTGCAATATTTAATGATGATAAGGTTGTGCTTCTTGATGGTGAACTACCAACTAAAACCCATCCTAAGGCATCAGCGCTTGCTATAGAAGTATAATCTAATGCAGCAACAGATGTGTAATTAACATTGTCGATGGACCAAGAGAAGTTAAAAGAATTTGATCTTGCTTGATCATTTCTTATAAAAATATCATACTGAACAGCTAATCCAATAATGTTTGTTGTTCCATTATTAACTATCCTGAGCGTTAAGGTGCCCGGTGCCCAATCTGAGCCCCCTGGCTGAATCATCAACGATGGATTAGTGCTGCTACCCGGACTTCCGGTAAATGCATATATGCCGCCAGTTGTTTGTGCGGTATTAACAGCACCACGTGCATAATCACCAGTAGTATTTGTTCCTCCAAAAGTCAAATTCCCATCACTCCAGCCGGATATAGCCCAGGCATTTGAATTCAACCTGCCTGCTATTGTTGGATTAGGGCTAAATCCAGCCGCGGAAAAAGCAGTACCCGGATTTGTACCTGCTGTTGAAAGGGTTGAACTGCTGAAATCAATAGTGGCACCTGGCGTGCCATTAGTCAAACTCACCTGCCCCCACCCTGTCGTTGCCGAGAGACAAAGCAGGATCATTCCCAATAGTTTCAGCCAGTAATTGAACAATCTGTTCCGTCGCGTGGCCTGATGTGTCACCAGTTTTTTCATGGTATATGTGATTTATTTTTTTCTATATGGATATGCAGCAAATGCAATCAATCTCCTTCAGAAAAAGAGATGATTGTTCGCTGCTTCGTTAAAAGCTTTTGTAAATGAGTAGAGTTGTTTGAATATTGGTTAGAGGTTGCGTTGGTTAAACGAATGGTTTTGGTTATCCGCCGGGAAACACAGACTCCCCGCAAAAATAACTTCTGCAAATAAGCGAAAATGTTTGAATTGCACAAGGAAAAATGCGAATAAAATACGTTTCACAAATTAAGTTTTTCACAGAATAAAATCCTGATTTCACCTGCCGCTACGACCCGGCAGCGCATAATTACCCCACTGGATTCGAGAATCCGGTTTTTCGCAGGACAATCTCTGCCCAATATCACAAAGATTTAACTTGACTCGTATCGGAAAAATCCGTATATGTCTTACTTTTTGAGCAACAGCACCATCTCCGCCTTTGAATCACATCCCTTTTGCCCTTCAGCACGGAGGCGGATCACCACTTTGCCGGCGGCCAGGTCTTCTTCGGAAGGAGTGTAAACGGTATTTGCTTTACTGGCCGTTGAGAATTTCCCTGTTCCGGAACTGCTCCAGGTGAGGCGACCGTCGCCTGTCACTTTGGCATCTATCGTAACCGGTGCAAGTCCGGTGCTTTTCATTTCCGCCGGTAACTTCACCATCGGAGCCGGGAGCACCTTCAGTTCAATCATATCACTATCGGGTAAGCATACACCAAAAGGAATCGCCTTGAACGTGAGTATCACCGAACCCTTGGCGCCATCCACTTCGTGCGGGGTAAAAACCGCATCGGGTTTAGAGGGATCATCAAAAGTTCCGGCTCCATTACTCGACCATACCAGCTTTTTCGCATTTCCTTCCAGCAGTTTACCGTTCAGCTTTACGGGATGTCCGGCGCAGCCTTTCGCATTGCTGCCGGCGTTCACCTTTGGTTGCAGGTTAATACGGATCTGAATATCATCACGACCCTTCGGGCAGTCGGGGAATTTCGGATTATCTCCCACAAAAGTGAGCATTACGGTAGTACCGTATTCACTGCTGTCGGGGGTATAATCTGTTAGTGCTGTATTGCGGTCAGGAGAAAAAGTACCCTTCCCTCCTCTCCATACTCCGTGAGTGGCATCGCCTCCCAGCAGTCCGCTCAAACCAACGGTACCACCCTGGCAAACGTCAATGTCGGGACCTGCATCTACTTCAAATTTTGCATCACAGGGCTTTGGTGTTTCTTGCGCCTGGAGTGTACCGGCAATCATCATCAGGAAGGTACCGGCAACAAGGATCGGATAAATTTTCATAATTACTGGAAAGAGCCGCAAGTTAATGAATTTACCAATCCGATAAAAGTTTTCGGTGAGGCCTGAACGTTTCTTCATTTCTTAAAAAAAAAGAACCCCGGAATTGCTCCCGGGGTTCCTTATGGTTTGACAGATGAACAGATTATTCAACCATCACTCTGATAATTTCATGTACACCGTTCCGCTCTACACCGAGGAGGTAAATACCACCTGCATAACCGGTAAGATCGAAGAACAGTTTGTTAGTGCCTTCAGCAGCGATACGTTCATCAGTGAAGATGATGCGACCACTTACATCGCGAAGGGTGAAGCGCAGCATATCAGCTTCGTTAGCCGCAATCTCAACATTGAGCTGGCCGGCTGTCGGATTCGGATATACGCTAACGTTAAGACCTGCATTCGGATCAACTCCGGCTACACGTACCGCCACAGGGCTGGTGAGTGTAGTGCGGCATCCTTTGCTGTCGGTAACAGTTACTGTATACGTTGTTCCGCTTACGGTGCTGATGGTAGCAGAGGTAGATCCGGTGTTCCACTTATAGGTATAACCCGGAGTACCACCTGTTCCTGCAATAGTCATTGAACCAGGGTTGTTGGTGAAGGTACCACCTACAGGTGAAGTAGGCTGTGTAATTCCAACCAGGGTTGACTTCGTACAACCATTGGCATCGGTTACTACTACTGTATAGATAGTGGCAGTAAGACCAGAGATGCTTTGTGTGGTTGCTGTGAAGCCGCCCGGACCAGTCCAGAAGTAAGTGTAAGGTGCAGTACCACCACTTGCAGCAGCATTTGCAGTTCCGTTATTTCCGCCGAAACAGGTCACGTTGGTACGTGAAGTAGACAGGTTAAGAACTGAAGGCTGAGTAATCGTGGCCGATTTCACGCTTGAACATCCGTTCGCATCAGTGATGGTGACGGTGTAGTTACCAGGTGCCAGACCACTGCGGTTCTGAGTGGTTTGTCCGCCGTTCCAGAGATAGCTGTACGGATTAGTACCACCTGTTACTGTGGTAGTGATGGTTCCGTTTGCTGCTCCGTTACAGGTTACATTGGTAGAAGCAAGTGAAGCATTGAGAACGTTCGGCTGAGTTACAGTGATCGCTGATACTGCAGTACAACCGTTGTTATCCGTTACAGTTACGGTGTAAGTACCTGCTGCCAGACCGGTACGGTTCGGAGTTACCTGACCACCATTCCAGAGGTAAGAATAACCCGGAGTACCACCGCTTACAGAAAGGGTGATCGCACCATTGCTGCTGCCGTTACAAGAAACGTTGGTCACAGATGAACCAACAGAAATTGCTGTAGGCTCGGTGATCGTTACCTGGTTGGTAGCAGAACATCCGTTCGCATCTGTTACAGTTACTGTATAGGTTCCTGCAGTGAGACCACCGCGAATTGCGCTGGTAGATGCGTCATTCCAGAGATATGTATATCCAGGAGTTCCGCCTGTACCGGTTGCAGTAGCAGCACCATTGTTACCGCCGAAGCAGGTTACATTGGCTGTTCCCATGAAGGAAGCTACCACAGCTGTAGGTTCAGTGATGGTTACGCTAACAGTGGATGAACATCCGTTCGCGTCCGTTACAGTATAAGAGTAGGTGCCCTGTGCAAGTCCGGTAAAGGTGCCTGTTCCAGAATATGGTGCAGTACCGCCGGTAGCTGAGATCACTACTGATCCGTTGTTTCCGCCATTACAGCTTACGTTCACCTGACTGCCGGATGAAGCTACCAGTGCAGCAGGTTCAGTAATAGTAACTGCTACTGTTGATACGCATCCATTCGCGTCGGTTACAGTGTAAGAATAGGTTCCTGCTGCAAGTCCGCTGAAGGTACCTGTGCCGGTGTAAGGCGCAGTTCCACCGGTTACCGTGATCGTTGCTGTTCCTGTTGAGCCTCCGTTACACAATACGTTGGTATGTGTTTCAGATGCTACCAGTACTGCAGGTTCGGTGATCGTTACGCTTACTGTTGATGAACAGCCGTTCGCGTCAGTTACTGTATAAGAGTAAGTACCCTGTGCAAGACCGGTGAAGGTGCCTGTTCCAGTGTATGGTGCAGTACCGCCGGTAACGCTGATCGTTGCTGTGCCGGTTGATCCTCCGTTACACAATACGTTGGTATGTGTTTCAGAAGCTACCAGTACTGCAGGTTCGGTGATCGATACAGCTACGGTAGATATACATCCGTTTGCATCAGTTACTGTATATGAGTAGTTACCTGCTGCAAGACCGGTGAAGGTGCCAGTACCAGTATAGGGTGCTGTACCGCCGGTTGCGCTGATCGTTGCTGTGCCGGTTGATCCTCCGTTACACAATACATTGGTATGTGTTTCAGAAGCTATCAGTACGTTAGGCTGAGTGATGGTTACACTTACAGTAGATGAACAGCCGTTCGCGTCAGTTACAGTATAAGAATACGTTCCTGCTGCAAGTCCGGTGAAGGTACCTGTACCAGTGTATGGTGCAGTACCACCGGTAGCGGTGATGGTTGCTGTTCCGGTTGAACCGCCGGCACATAATACATTGGTATGTGTTTCAGATGCCACCAGTACTGCAGGTTCAGTGATAGTCACTCCTACTGTTGATACGCATCCATTCGCGTCGGTTACAGTGTAAGAGTATGTACCTGCTGTAAGTCCGCTGAAGGTGCCTGTGCCGGTGTATGGCGCAGTTCCACCGGTTACGGTGATCGTTGCTGTTCCTGTTGAACCGCCGTTACACAATACGTTGGTATGTGCTTCAGATGCTACCAGTACTGCAGGTTCGGTGATAGTTACGCTTACAGTTGATGAACATCCGTTCGCGTCAGTTACCGTATAAGAGTAGGTACCCTGTGCAAGTCCGGTGAAGGTGCCTGTTCCAGTATATGGTGCAGTACCGCCGGTAGCAGTGATCGTTGCTCTACCTGTTGAGCCTCCGTTACACAATACATTGGTATGTGTTTCAGATGCTACCAGTACATCCGGCTCTGTAATCGTTACGCTGACAATAGATGTACATCCGTTCACATCAATTACGGTGTAAGAATACGTGCCTGCTGCAAGTCCTGTGTAAGTACCTGTACCAGCATATGGTGCTGTTCCTCCGGTTGCAGTGATCGTTGCTGTGCCGGTTGAACCTCCGTTACACAATACGTTGGTATGTGTTTCAGATGCTGCCAGTACAGTTGGCTGTGTAATCGTTACGCTCACAGTTGATGAACAGCCGTTCGCATCAGTTACAGTATAAGAGTAAGTACCCTGTGTAAGTCCGCTGAAGGTACCTGTTCCAGTATAGGGTGCAGTACCACCGGTAGCAGTGATGGTAGCTGTTCCGGTTGAACCTCCGTAACACAATACATCATTATGTGTTTCCGATGCTACCAGTACAGCTGGCTCTGTAATTGTTACGCTGACAGTGGATGAACATCCGTTCGCGTCAGTCACAGTGTAAGAGTATGTACCTGCTGTAAGTCCGCTGAAGGTGCCTGTGCCGGTGTATGGCGCAGTTCCACCGGTTACGGTGATCGTTGCTGTGCCGGTTGAGCCTCCGTTACACAATACATTGGTATGTGTTTCAGATGCTACCAGTACATCTGGTTCTGTAATTGTTACGCTTACTGTTGATGAACAGCCGTTCGCGTCAGTTACCGTATAAGAGTAGTTACCCTGTGCAAGTCCGGTGAAGGTGCCTGTACCAGTATATGGTGCAGTACCGCCGGTTGCAGTGATCGTTGCTGTGCCTGTTGAGCCTCCGTTACACAATACGTTGGTATGTGTTTCTGAAGCTACCAGTACTGCCGGCTCAGTAATCGTTAATGAAAGCGTAGCAGTGCTGAGGTTTGCATCTGTCACAGTTACAACATAGGTTCCCGGAACAAGGGCAGAAAGATCTTCTGTAATGGCTGCATTACTCCAGAGATAACTGAATGGAGCAAGTCCACCGGCTACAGTCAGATCAATAGATCCGTCACCGGCACCGTTACAGGAAACATTTACATGTGTTTCGCTGAGTGAAACAGGAGTACCTGAACAAGCACCGCCAACAGGCTGGAAGCCCATTACCGTTGGCTGATTGTCGGTACCGTTGGTGAGCCATGGTGAATATTTCACTTTACCAGCCACTTTAGATGCAATCACTCCGGCATTCAGTGAACCATACCAGTTACAGTTGGCACTTGCTGAATCCTGAGCATAGGCCAAGCCATTTACGTTGGCAATGGCATATGACATATTGGTAAAGCTGTTGTTGTTGATGGCAACAGTAGCAACACCATCGTTCTGCTCAACCTGGACACCGATGGCGTCTGTAGTTGCTGAAGAAAGATTATCAATTAAGTTATTGCTGACTGTAGCTCCCGGAGTTTCACCTTCGAGACCGATACCATGTGCCCAACGTGCGCTGAGGTTGGTAATTGTATTTCCGCTCACGGAAGCATTTACTGCTTTTCCGCTGCCGGAAGCCGAAGCACCTACATTGATGATAACACCATATGCACCTTTACCACCTGTACCGTTGGTATTGCAAGCTGTGATATTGGTGATGTAGTTGTTGTTAACCTGAAGGCCGGTAATATCGAAGTTGGAATTCGAAGAATTCACAGCGACACCACCTGCACTTCCGTTAGAACCTGCAGTAGGCGTTGATTGTCCACCGCGGATATTGTTGATGCAGTTGTTACTGAAGTTCACATTGGAAGCAGCAGCATTGCTCTCCACCTGGATACCATAAGAAGGTCCTGTGCCGGAAGTGTTATTACCTACGTCGGTAATCACGTTGTAGGATACGTTGATGTTGCTGCGTCCTGATTCCTGAACACCATAAGAACCGTTCGGGTTAGAGATGGTGAAACCATTTACAGTAACATCGTTGGCAGTGATGCTGACAGCTGCTGTGCCGCCACCCAGTGTTCCGTTGATCACGGACTCACTGCTGCGTACTCCGTCACAAGCCACTCCATAGTTGTTACCACGAAGTGTTACGCTATGTGCTACGTTCACATTTTCGTTGAAAGTACCTGCGCTCACCAGTACAACGTCACCGGACTGACCGATGCTTTCGTTTTCCTGGATATACGGTGTGATACGACGTGATTCAGTATAACCACTTGCATTGTATGTACGCACGGCAAATGTGTTATAATCGCTGAGCGTCACTACATGGTTACCGTAGGTGTTGAGGTTCCAGATATCTGCCCAGTTCAACTGGCTGTTATCGTAACCACCACTGTTACCACGAGCAATCACATAGTTAACCACACCGGTATTGTTGAAGGTATTACCCGTTACAACAGCACCACCTACCGGGCTAACAATCCAGCCCTGTACCGGACTTGCTCCATTCCATCCGCGGAAGCCGATGAGATAAGGAGTGATGAATCCGTCGAAGGTGTTGTTGGTAATGGCACGACCGCTCACTGCACCTGTCTGACCTGCACCATTGTTAATGGAAACAAGCGAGTTGGTGAAGCGGTTGTTGTTAAGTGTATAGGTAACGATCGGATGAGAAGGATCCCATTCGCCCATGTAGAAGGCACCTTCGTCACTTGAAGTATTCAACCAGCAGTTCGCCATTGTAAAGCCATCACCGATGACTTCAATTGATTTGTTGCTGTAGAGTACGTTGCTGTTATCAAAGTTATCGCCAATCTTCAATCCATCAAGAGTTACATTGTTACCCTGTACGAAGATTCCGGAAGGACCGAAGTTCGCTGTAGAGCCGGTAGTGAACTCAACTGCTGCGCTTGAAGGACTGGTGATCGCTGCATTGGATGCATCATAACCACGAACAGTCAGGTTGTTTTTATCGATGTACAGACCAAACTGATAGGTTCCCACACCAAACACAGAGCGGTTGGAAGCTACTTCCTTACCATAGTTACCGGCCTGAACGTTTACTGTGTAATTGTTGGAAGCTGCATCAATACCACGCTGGATAGAAGGAGTCGTGTTTGGAGAAACATAGCTGTTCAGCGTTACGAAATCGTTGTTCGCCTTAACAGATACAAATCCAAGCGCGCTGTTATCTACCTTATGGTTGATCTTGTCTTCAATACCGAAGTTCTGAGCAAGGGTAGCTGTAGCGCCTGTAACACCACCGAAGGTTACTGCAGTCGCATCCAGGTTACCGGCATTGTTCACCAGATCGATGTATTTTCCGCTCACACCGGTGAAGGTGAGATCAGAAAGTGCAAGCACTGAAGAAGAAGCATTCTCAACAGATAAACCGGTTGTTGCATTGGAAACGCTTACACCGGAACCGATGCTGAGTTGTACGTTGGCATGTGTACTCAGTACATTGTCGAGTACACGGATACCGGTAGTGACATTGCTGATTGTTACACCGGAGAGTGTAGCGTGTCCGCCATCACCTGCATCGGAATTATAACCATCATAGTTGTTCACAAACACACCGGTAGTTACATTGGTGATGTTGCCACCACTCAGTGCTGAAGGAGAAACGTTTTTCACATTCCACACCTGTAACCCGATCGGGTTGTACGTGATTCCGCTACCGTCAACATTGTTTCCGCTGGCAGTATTGGCAACGGATTGAGATGACATGAGGATACCATCCCAGCGTGTTTCCCAGGCACCTGCAGCTACACCGGTGATGGTGTTGTTGCTGAGTGTATATCCTGAAGCAGCGCTGTAGAACAGATTATGGAAGATACCACGGCGACGAACACTCATGGTGTTGTTGCTGATCATCTGGTAAGCTGTGCTTCCCGGATTGGCCTGTGAGTAGTTACCGGTTTGAACACCGATACGTACGTTGGTCATTACGTTGTTGGTAACGGCCGCATACTGGTTGTTGTAGAGCAATACACCTCCACCCCAGTAATCAGCACCTGAACCGGCATCGTAAGTACCCATGTCGGTGATCAGGTTATCATCAATCACGTGACCGCTGGTAGCCGGAGAACTGTAAGAAGCACCGAAGAGCGTTACTCCGAAGAAAGAGTATTGTGTGATGATATTGTGGCTGATGTTCAGATTGCTTCTGTTATCAGTGTATACTGAAATCGCATCTGATGCATCCTGGTCGCTGCCATTCAATCCATATCCGCTGGTCAAACCGGGGTTGTCACCGTCAAGTTTGAAACCGTCGAATACAACATTGCTGGCCTGAATCTCAACGTTGATACCACTTAAGATATCAGAAGTGGAAGGATGCAGAACTGATTCAGCCACACGTGTTCCGGTGTTCGGAGAGATACCGTAGTTATGACCTTTTACAGTGAGTGATTTGTTCACCACGATATTTTCATTGTAAGTACCTGCATCTACCCAGATGGTGCTGCCCGGCTGTGCAATGGAAATAGCATAGTTGATATCACGGAATGGTGCAGATGACGTACCTGCATTAGCGTTATTACCTGCAGCAGTAGTATAAGAATCACCGCCGAGGTTGTTATCGTTTACGTACAGGTTGGTACCGTATACAATCAGATTAGTGGTTGCCGAAGCAGTACATCCGTTTGCATCGATTACGTTTACAGTATACGTTCCGTTGTCGCTAACAAGGGCAGAAGAAATGGTAGGATCTTCAACAGAAGAATTTACCATGCTTGCGCCCGGTGTCCAGCTGTAGCTGTATGGAGCAGTTCCGCCGGCCGGAGTACTGTTGAAGTTCACAGCAGTACCTGCATATACCGGTGAATTGCTGGCTGCACTAACTGTAAGTACAGCAGGTTCAGTGATGGTATAGTTCGCAGTTGCTGTTGTTCCGAATCCATCTGTCACAACAACAGTGTAGGTACCTGCTGAAAGACCAGTCACATCTTCTGTAATGGCACCACCGGTCCAGCTATATGAATAGCTGCCGTTACCACCGCTAACAGAGATATCAAGTGCACCGGTTGCATTACCGTTACAATCTACATTGGTTTGATTGGCAAGAGTGATCACAAGCGGTGAACCCAGACATGAGCTGCCAACAGGCTGGAAGCCGTTGCTGGCACTGTTGTCAGTACCGTTTACCAGCCAGGTCACGAAGTCGATATTGGCTGATGCCGGTCCGAGAATGTTTGGCTGACCACCCGGAGCAACAGCTGTACCACCGAAGAGCACAGGAATCTGTGCTGCATAACCGGGTTCAGTGCTGTTGGAGGTGCTGGTGACAGGAGCAGAAGTTGCACCATACCAGTTACACTCGAAGTTTTTCATATTGGTTCCCGGAGTCGGCAATGAACCGCCAGACTGACGATCTACTACATCGCCATACCAGTTACCGCTGATGTTGTTATTGTTGAACGTACTGTTGGCAGCTGTCTGAACCGGACTATTGGTTCCACCACTACCATCCAGGAAGAGTACACCTGCTGTCCAGTTGTTGGTGATGAAGTTTTCAGAAACATTGGTGTTATCCGTCTGATTTCTGAAGATCATACCGGTACGGTTGTTATCGATAATGTTGTTATGGATATTGTTTCCATTGCTGTTATTGATATCTACACCGGTACGGTTTCCGAAGATGTAACAGTTACGAACTTCGCCATAAACAGTTTGTCCCTGAACTGCAACACCGGCAGTATTAAGTCCGCTGTTGTTCCAGTCAGTTACGTTGTTACCCTGACGGGTGATGGTGAAGCCATCAATCAGCACACCGGCAGCACCAATGCGCATAGTGGCAGCATCACCGCCAATTGCACCGCTTACTGTAGTTGTTGCGTATCCTGCACCCAATACAGATACAGCTTTGTTTACGTTTACATCTTCAACATACGTACCGCTTAATACATCGATGATGTTCGAAGCTGAACTCTGATCCACTGCATCCTGAATTTTCATGGTAGGAGCAACAGTCCAGTGTCCGGTTTCGTAATCACGGATCGTGGTGTTGGTCCAGTTACCGGGAGCAACCTGTGCTACCAGGAACTGAGCAGTAGAAATCGCAGTAGCTTGTCCTGCAACAATCGCGTAGTTTTTGAGGTTGTCAATTACACGTTTGCTGTATACTACCTGATTGAAGGAAGCAGGAACACGAACAGCAGCACCACCATTGTAGAGTGCATCTGTCATGTCAGTAGTGCTGATTGAAGCAGTACCTGTTCCGGGCTGTACGTTGATAGCACCAGTTCCAGAGCTCAGACTGAGTGTTCCCTGGAATTCGATGTTGGAAGGATTGGTTCCGCTGTTAGCCGGCCATTCCAGAATACCTGCATCTCCCCACGCGTTGCCGCTGGTGGTAAGACCATTGATGGTAATGCCTGAGCTGGCTCCTGAAATTGCTAAACCGAATCCGGCTACTGTATTGGTAGCGGTAAGGTTAGTGAAGGTAGAGTTGCTCAGTCCGTTGAAGTTGAACGGTGTTCTTCTTGTTCCATTCGCATTGATGTTGGTCAATGTGAGGTTGCTGGTTCCAAGTGTATTGATGATCGGATAACCACCGGTAGCATTGTAGCCGCTGATGGTGAAGTCCTGCAGGGTAATACCGTTTGCATTGGTATTGATACCCCAGCTGGTTCCACCGATCGCACTTACATCAATGGTAGTGAGCGAAGTGCCCGCACCGATTACCGCGATGTTACTGTTGATGTAAAGCGTAGTTGACTGAGGATAGGATCCTGCATCAACATGAATGGTTTGTCCGCCTGTAGCAACTGAGAGCGCTTTCGCGATGGTAGCATAGGGAGAACATTTTGAACCGTCACCGGTAGCATCGTTACCTGCTGCGTAAGTGAATACGTCGCCGGCGAGGCTTCCGTCGTTAACATAAATATTGGAAGGATCTGCAACAACAATGTCAAAGCTGCAGCTGTTGGTCAGGTTGGATGAATCCGTTACTGTCCAGGTTACTGTTGTTGTTCCTTTGTTGATCGCTACACCTGCCAGACTGCTGCCGGAGCCGGTTGTTGCTCCGCTCAGTACATAACTGATCGAGATGTTTCCGCAATTGTCAGCATAAGATACCGGATTGAATTCAGTACCTGATACAGTGTAATAACACTGGTTCAGATCCACGTTTCTGTTCTGCGGTGTGCCAACACAGGAAATGACCGGTGCTTCGTTGTCTGTTACAGTAACTGTGAATGATTCAACATCATCCGGCGTACAGCCGTTGCTGGCCGTAAGTGTTACAGTTGTTACCCCTTTGTTGAAAGATGAACCGCTGCCACTGCCGGATCCGCTGCCGGTTGTTGCTCCGCTGAATGAATAGCTGAGTGACGCTACTGGTGTTCCGCCTGCAACAGCCGTATAGCTTACTGTATTGGAGCAGGAACCCGGAGCTGTATTCACTGACTGATTGCCAGGGTTAGTTACCGTTGGCAACGAGTTGGTGGTTCCGATGGTGGCGCCGGTATTGAAAGAGCAACCATTGTTATCCAGTACAGTGATTACATATGAATTGGCAACCAGACCTGTGATGGTTCCTGTATAAGGTGTGGCAGGACCACCATTAAGGCTGTAAGAGTAAGGAGCAACGCCTCCGCTGATGGTCAGCGAAATGGTTCCTGTTGCATCTCCCGGACAGGTTACGTTCGTTGCTGTTGCTGAAGCAGAAACTGCTACAGGTTCAGTAAGTGTAACGCTGTAGATAATGCTGCAGGGGCCATCAGTGATCGTTACATTGTAAGTACCGGCTACGAGACCTGAAGGATCTTCTGCTGAAGATGAAAATCCGTTCGGGCCTGTCCAGCTGTACGTCAGTGCACCTGCATTATTGTTAACAGCTAAATCAATATAACCATCATTGGCTCCGTAACAGGAAATATTATATCCGTTGAAACCTGAAGCTGTATGATTTGCAGAAAGCTGTTGAATGATTACATCAAAAGAACAGGTACTTACATTGCTGGAAGCATCTGTGAAGGTATAGGTAACCGTAGTTGTACCTACCGGGAAAACATCTCCCGGATTATGAGTACTGCTTACTGTAACCGGGCCGCAGTTATCCACGGCAGTAGGAGGAGTCCAGCTTACCGGACCACTGCAACTGCGGGGTTGAATAATATCGGAAGGACAACCTGAAACAACAGGAGCGTCATCATCAGAGATCGTGATATCATAGTTGAAGTTGGTAGTGTTACTGCCACCATCTGTCACCGTCCATGCTACATTGGTAACACCATGGTTGAACACAACGCCATCCAGCGAAGAAGAACCACTGCCGGTAGTAGCACCGGTCAGCACGTAGGTCATCGAAGAGATATAACAGTTGTCGGTTACTGCAGGATCAAATTCGCCCATTGAAGCCGTATAGCTGCAGGCTGGAGCAGCAGTATTGGCAGAAGTAATGGCCGGAGCCGTATATGCCGGAGCCTGCTGGTCGTTTACAACAATGGTTTGTGTACAGGTAGAAACGTTACCACAGGCATCAGTGATTGTCCAGGTTACAACGGTTGTACCGATCGCGTAAATATCAGAAGCATCATCTGTTCCGTTGTAATCATTCACGAGGGTAATCGGTGAAGTACAAACATTGGTAACAGTAGGAGGCGCAACAGTTACATAACCGCTGCACTCATCAATATCGTTTGCATAAGGAGAAGGGCTTGCACCACAAACAACGGTACCAACTGCGTAGTTGATATCAATGTTATCCATGGTAATAGCACCCGTTCCTGCATTGAATACAAATTTCAGGTCAGCCAGATTGAGCGCCGGCGTAGTAGCCGCCATTTCGTCCAGTTGCTTACTGGTACCAATCCAGATATCCATTTTATCATTCGCAAGCGTTTCATTCGAGCCATTTGGCGCGAGATAGGTAATCGAAGAACCTGAGTTATTCAATACCCAGGTGATCGTTTGCGTTCCGCCAAACACGCCGGTAATGGTACCGGAAGTGAGGTTGCGTAACCGGAACTGATTGGTACCAACGAAGTCGATACCAAACCTGCCCCAGGTGGTAGTGTTAAGTTCAGGAGTGTTGGCAGCAGAGAATCCTTCGCCCACTTTGAACTGTGCTACGTTGTTGGTGCCGAGACCTGAGCAGGTAACACTCAGATCCATTTTGTACATCATCGTGCCGGGCACCGGACTCAGATCTGTTGATCTGGAGAATGTGCCTGACCCGCTGGTACGGTTGAACACCAACGCTCCACCCGGAACCGTAGCGGTAGTACCCGCTCCGGAGGTAAGAATGCTGTTGAACTTGTTAGCAGCTCCACCTGCATTCACGTACGAGGACAAACTCGTCCCTGACGAAAACGTCTGGTTAAAGAGCTGCGCGTAACCTGCACCGGTGGTGAGGCTTAGCACGCAGGCCAACAGGAGCCATAGGTACCCTGTTCGCCTTTTCAGCTTGTAGAATGGTTTCATGTGATTATGGTTAATTGATTTTGTTGTTTTTGTTGAACTTAAAGTGGTTGAATATTTTGATAAAATAATAGAGATGGGGAAGGCGTTACATCCACCTGTATCGTACTCTTCGTTTCTTCTTTCGGAAAACAATGAGAAAATCAGATGACGGAGTTAGCAGATATGCCGGAATGTTAACTGAATGGCCGGATTTGCTCTTGAGCAGCAAGGATAAAATGAGTGAATACCCCTGAGGTTTCCTGAGGGTAAAAACTGTATTTATTCCGGGAATAATCCCGAAAATAAATAGGGCGACTAAAAGCACTAAAACTGTATTCATAAAGCCGAAAAGCTTTTTGGTTGGTGAGATTGATTGTTTGGCTGATAAATGTATACACTCATTTTTCAACCGGTACGCAAATTACCATGCATTCGCATACGACACAAGTACTGTTAGTATCTATTGTGTGAAAAAATCATTAACCAGGTAGCTTAAAATCTGAATTTCAGCAATTTAAAATTAACTTGTTCAAACAATTGATATTGCTCAAACCGCCGTTTAATAAATAAACTTGCCGGTTTTTACAAAAAACCAAAATGGGTGGACGCATGGATTATGATGATTCTTTCATGTTTGACGGCTTTCCGGCTTTCTATAAAAATAAAGAGGCGACCGTTTCCGATCGCCTCTTCATATGAAATATCTGTTAGTGTATTTTACTCTATGATAAGTCCTGACGTAAATACGTTCTCTTCAGTCTGTACCATTACCTGATACAGGCCATGCTGCAGATCAGCAATGGATAACTGAATTTTATTCTGACCTTCTGTCAGCGATGCATCTGTTACCATGATGCGGCGACCGGTTGCATCGGTTAGTGTAATCACCGCCGTGCCCGCATGCTCAACATACAATTCTACTGCAGTGCTTCCGCTGGCAGGATTGGGATATACCGAAAATCCGTTCTTCTCTGCATTCGCCAATCGTGGCGGACAAACAGCAAATGATGTGCTGTAACCGGATGATGTTTTCAGAGAGCTGCTTCCGCAGGCATTGTCGGATTTTACTTTAATGGCCATTCCGCTCAACTCGGTATTTCCCCATTTAAGTAGCAGTGATGAAGTGCCTTGTCCACCTTGTATCGTTGCTGACTGTGGATTCACCCAGGTATATCCTGTAGCTCCTGCAACCGGTGCTACGGAATACGTTTGAACAGAACCCGGACAATTCACCAGCGGACCGATTACTGCTGATGGAATGGCTGCAATCAGGGATACTTTATATGTACGTGCTGCACTGGTTCCGCAACCATTTACAGATGACACTGCAATGTTACCACCTGCAATTGCTCCGGTATAATCCACCGTGATACTGTTAGTACCTGCGCCTGATGCAATGGTTGCACCTCCCGGTAATGTCCAGGCATATGAAGTTGCAGTTATTGATCCCGCTGTTGTATACGCCACTCCTGTTGCTCCGCAAAGTCCGCTGGATGGTCCGGTAATAACTCCCGGTGATGCTGGTGTGTTCCGGGCAATTACTTTCGTACGGATCGCACTGGTTCCACAACCGTTTATAGCAACCACAGAAATAGTACCGCCTGTATATGCATTATCTACCAACACATTTACTGTATTGGTTCCTGCGCCGCTAATGATTGTCATTCCTGCAGGGAAGGTCCATCCATAGGAAGTAGTCTTGGGAACAGGATTCACATAATACAGTACCGTTTCACCGGGACAGATTTTACCGGGACCAAAAATGGAACCCGGACGACCCGGAATATAAATCTGGATATTTACATCCTTGCAGGAAGTGGCGGAGACGCAGCCATTGGACGCTGTAACACATACCAGACCTTTAACACCACTGTGCGCGGCAGTGGTTGTCCAGTATCCTGTAAAGGTGTTCGTACCCTGTCCCTGTAACACCTGCATATTGGAAGGATAAGTCCATGTATAAGAGGTAGCTCCGGGAACAGCAGGTACCGACCAGGTAGAATAACCATACGTCATCGGCACACATTGATCACCGGGGCCAGAAACAGGAGATACAGCAATGGAAAGGCCATCATCCGTAACGCCATTGCAATCGTCGTCAATACTGTTGCAGATCTCATCCGCTCCCGGATTAATACTGCTGTTCTGATCATCGCAATCGGTAGAAGAAGTAACATAACCGAAGGGCATCACGCAATCCTGCACCGTTGAAGCAGGGTTACCGTATCCGTCACCATCCGCATCTTCATAGAACGTTGGCGGCGAAATCACATTGTCAATGGAACCGTCACAGTCATCATCGATGTTGTTACACACTTCTGTTGCTCCCGGATAAACCGTATTATCCAGGTCATCGCAGTCGGTGGCATCGGAAACATAGCCTGACGGAGGAGAACAAGCCTCTGTAGAAACAGAAGCATCACCATAACCGTCACCATCTGCATCCGCGAAAAAAAACTGGAACGTTACTCCATCGTCAATGTTTCCGTCGCAGTTATCATCTATTCCATTACAATACTCAGTAGCGCCGGGATAGATCTGATCGTTGTAATCATCACAATCCACTGTTGCATCATAGCCATCGTTGTCGTAGTCGATGGAGGTCTGGCTCCATCCTGCTAATGGAAGACTGAGCATGGCCAGCAGCAGTAACTTCCGGGTAACCGTTTTCATCATAGGTGTTTGGTTGATGTTTTAGACAAATAGGAGGTTAAAATAAAATAAATTTCAATACGGCAAACATTAATCTTCGCTCATATACCTTCATTCAGGTATTGTCCTGAAAGTATAACCCTGCTTCTTAAAATAATCCAATACCCGGGGTAATACTTCCAGCATCCGCGGAGCAGCTTTCAGGCTGTCGTGAAAAACAACAATGGAACCCGGACCGGCATGCTCCACTACATTTCTGTACACCTCTTCCCCGGACACCTGCGGATCAAAATCGCAACTGATAACGTCCCACATGATGATCCGGTATTTCCGGCGCAATGGAAACAACACGCGCCAGGTGAGCTTCCCGTACGGAGGCCGGAACAATTCCGATGGAATCAGTTTCGCTGCTTCCTCCACATCTTTCAGATAGACCTTTGCCGGTACTTTCCAGGCATTGAGATGCCGGTGTCCGTGATGCCCGGTACGGTGCCCGGCTGCAGAAAGGAGACGGAACAGATCCGGATGCTTACTAACGTTATCGCCTATACTAAAAAAAGTGGCCTGTGCGCTGTAGCGGTCAAGAATTTCAAGGACTTTCGGCGTAACCTCCGGTACCGGACCATCGTCAAAAGTAAGATACAGTACTTTCTCCGTCCCGCTGTATTGCCATACAACGCCGGGATAGAGCCACTTCATCCACCATCTGACCTTAACAAGTTTCATCACCTGCTGTTAAAACAAGAGCCCCTTGCGGGGCTCTGTACTTTTATCTTCCGTATTTCTGTTCGAGTTTTTTAAACCTCGGTTCCAGCTTCTTCACGATATCATCCTGACCGTTGACTTTCGCCACACGTATCAGTTCGTTGAAAATAGCCATGGCCTGATTCAGTTCACGGTCCACAAACTTCAGATACTCTGTTCCCTTGAGGGAGAAGTAATAATTGAGTTCGTCTTCGTAAATATCTGCCATCCGCAGGGTAATCGCCCGCGCCATATCCATCGCATGTTTACGCTGTGCTTCCGGCAACTCAACAGTATTGCTTGTAAGCTGTCCGTCAGGTCCCAGCTGAGGCGCATTGATGCCTTTGGCAGCATTGAAATAAAGTTCAATCGGACGAAGCATCATTACATTATAAGGCACCGTTTTATCCGGCATCTCATCATTCATCTTATCGAGCACCTTCACCACAGAATCAAGTTTTCCCTGCTGATAGAGGCCTTCCGCCAGTCGTGCGAAATTATTGCGGAAGTTCATTGTCATATTCAGATTGTTCTGATCGAGGTATACATCTTCCCGGTTCATATTGCCCCAGAGGAATTTGCCCATCATATTATCATACATCTGCTTCACCCCTACTCTTCCGGTTTGACCTGACTGATCCGGTTCTGTACGGATAGGTACAAAACGGTAAGCCAGACCCTCCAGCTGGAAGTACGGTTCAAGATTCAGATAGCTGTCGTTTCCAACGGTCACCGCGAAGTAAATCGGACGGGTCCAGTCGTTGTGTGCGATAAGATCCAGGATCATCAGATCAGCCTTCATCAGATAACTGCGGTTCACCTCCCAGTAAATGGTATCCACAATTTTATCGGCATCTTCAGGACGTACCACACCATTCTTCAACACCGCTTCTTTATCTACTTTGATAAAGAATTTCTTGGTGGGGAAATAATTGAGATCAGTACCACCCTGCGTACGCACTTTGGCATCCTGATTATCACTGCTGATGAATTTCATGACCTCCTTCGCATCCACATAACCCGGAATCTGACGGTCATAAAACGGAACATAATCACGAGTACCCTGTACATATTTGTCGTGCGTCAGTGTAAACGGCACCGCGTCACTCTGGTAAGCTTTCCGCTTCATCTGATCAATGTACCAGTCCGTATTCAGCAGGCTCAGGTTGACGATGCGGATATCGGTACGTACACCTTCCACATCCTGAGCATACCAGAGCGGGAAAGTATCATTGTCACCGTTCGTAAAGACGATACCGTTAGGTGCGCAGCTCTGCAGATAGTTCCAGGCAATATCACGTGAAGTATAACGGTGTGAACGGTTGTGATCATCCCATCCTTCTTTCGCCATGATACCCGGAACCGCCACCAGGCACACCAGTGAAACCAGCGTACCGCTGACCGCCATGGGCGCACGGTTTTTCAGTTTATCTACAATGGCTGCTACACCCAGACCAATCCAGATGGAAAACGCATAGAACGAAGCGGCATAGGCATAATCACGTTCACGTGGCTGATACGGATACTGGTTCAGGTATAATACAATGGCAAGACCTGTAAAGAAGAATAACAGCATGGTAGTCCAGGCATCGTGATTATCGCGGCGGAAATGCCATACGAGGCCGATGATTCCCAGAATGAGCGGCAGGAAATAAAATGTATTTCTGGCCTTGTTGTTCTTCATTCCTTCCGGCAACTCCGACTGCGGACCCAGACGCCATTCATCAATGAAATTTATCCCGCAAATCCAGTTTCCCTTCGTGATTCCGCCGTGACCCTGTAAGTCGTTCTGACGACCCGCAAAGTTCCACATGAAATAACGCCAGTACATATGAATCACCTGGTACTGCCAGAAAAACTTCAGGTTCTGAGAGAAGGTAGGCGTTTGATCACCTTTGATTCCCGCCCATTCCTTATATGCATTGATATGATTGTCCTGTGAACTGTACATCCTCGGGAAAATAGTACAGGCAGCGGGATCGTATTCAGGAGAAAGTTTACGTGTGGTTTCAATATACTTACCATCCCCCTTCGTATACTGCATATCTCCCTCTTTCAGGTCGGTTTGACGAGCATTGTAATACTGGCCATAGAACAAAGGACGATCACCGTATTGTTCACGGTTGATATAACTGAGCAGGTTAAACGCATGTTCCGGATCATTTTCGTCCATGGGAGGCTCCGCATTTGAGCGAATCACAATCATGGCGTAGGAACTGTATCCTAACAGGATAAATACTACGCACAACAGAGAAAGATTCCACAGCGGCTGATTCTTCTCGCGGGTACGCTTAAGACCAAAGGCAATACCGCCAATCACCAGCAGGAAGAAGAAAATAAATCCTGACCAGAATGGAAGTCCGAACGAATTCACAAACAGGAGATCAAATTTTGCGGCAATACTGACCAGCATGGAGATGATCCCAAACTGGATAATGCCCAGAATCGCAACACCGGCTATCGCCGTCAGCAGAATACCGGAAGTGGTTGGTTTGTATTTGCGGAAGTAATAGATAAAGGCAAGAGCCGGAATCGTCAACAGGTTCAACAAGTGAATACCGATTGATAATCCCATCAGATAAGCGATCAGGATGATCCAGCGGTTGGCATGCTTCTCATCTGCTACCGATTCCCACTTGAACATCGCCCAGAAAACAATAGCTGTAAAGAACGACGATGAAGCGTAAACCTCACCTTCTACTGCTGAAAACCAGAATGAATCGCTGAAGGTATACGCCAGCGCCCCTACAAATCCTGCACCCATAATGGTGATGAGTTTACCTGCATCAACCTGACCATCAGGTGCAATGATTTTCCGGGTGAGAATGGTCACCGTCCAGAAAAGGAAAAGAATGGTACCGGCACTCATCAATGCACTTAAAATATTGATCATCACCGACACCAGTTTTACATCACCTCCGGCAAATAAGCTCATGATACGACCCATCATGAGGAATAACGGGGCACCCGGCGGGTGGCCTACCTGTAGTTTATAGGATGAGGCAATGAATTCACCACAGTCCCAAAAACTTCCTGTTGGTTCAATCGTGCTGATGTACACAAATGCCGAAATGGCAAAGGCGAGCCAGCCACATAAATTGTTGATAAGCCGATAGTTCTGCATATTCGAATAGACAATCCGGCGAAGTTAGAAAAATAACGGGTATGAGGGGTTTTCATGGCTGTATTAAACATGAATTTAACATTCTTCCCCGTACGGACAGCTAGCGACGATGCAGGGACAGGTCACCACGATGCAGGGACAGGTCACCAAGATGCAGGGACAGGTCACCAAGATGTAGGGACAGGTCGCGACCTGTCCCTACACATACACCCGAAATCCATCGAATTCAAGCCCTCTCAATTCGAGGATTTTCCATTCACCCAACATGACCTTAATTTAATCACTTAATTATGGTATATTAATACGTAACTCCGTACCTTAGCGCCCTATGTTAAAATGGGGTAAATATGCTCTGATTTTCTCAGTTCTGTTATTGGCAGGACTTAACGTCATTGCACAAACGAGTCCGGCACCTTTCAACCTGGGTGGCGGTAACTATACATTTACGAACTGGCCATCCGCTTCAGCTGCAGGAACTTATCCTGCCAATATGTTTTTGCATGTTTGCGCTGCTGACTCGAATCCTGCCATTGGAGATGCTACTACGGGAGACTATACTGCTGCTTATAATCTCGGAACCGGCAACCGCTTTTCGGGACTTGCAGCTTCGGGTATCGGGATGATAAACCGTTTGAAGACACCGACCACGATCGGTGCCGCTGTTCTCGGCCTTAACACTACCGGACGTACCAATATCACCGTAAGCTGGCAAACACAAACGCTGACTGCCGGCAACGGTTATAACCTTCGTCTTCAATACCGGATCTCCACGGCCTCCCCCTGGCTGGATGTTCCGGGTCCGATCGAGTATGTATATACCGGAGTGGCGCCCAATCTTCAGACGTTATCCGTTAACCTTTCTACAGCTACCGCCAATGCCGTTGATAACCGACCCAATATCGAACTCCGCTGGAAGTTCTACTACGTAAGCGGATTTGGCACCACAGGTTGCCTGCTGACGCTCGACGAAATCAATGTGACCAGTTTGGCCAACACCGGAAATAATATTGCAACCGGCGTAATTGCCGGATCACCCTTCTGTGTATCCAACTCATCAGGCACAACCCTGAACGTCCCTTTCACTTATACCCCGGCAGCCAACTTTGTTCCGGGCACCTGCACCTTTGCAGCCGAACTGAGTAACTCAGCGGGGCAGTTTGTGGCACCTACAGTTATTGGAACGATTGCATCAAACGGATCAGGTGCGCAAACGATTTCCGCGGCACTACCTCCGGGACTCGGAACCGGTACTTCTTATCGTATTCGTGTAGTCAGTGATGTGCCTGCTGTAAACGGAAACGACAACGGAACGGATATCATCATCCGCTTATCTCCGTTTAATGTTACCTTACCTGCTGCCAACTGCCAGAATTCGGCGTCGATTATCTCCTGGTCGTTACCGTTAGGATGCTACAACGAAATAATGGTTGTGGCCTGTGCTGTAAATCCAGTTGCCGGAGCACCCTCAGGTAACGGCAGCGCCTATACGGCAAATGCAGTTTTCGGATCCGGAACAGCCTTCGGCGGCGGATTTGTTGTATACAAGGGAGCAGGTACCAATGTAACGGTTACAGGTCTCACGAATTTCACACAGTATTACTTTAAAATCTGGGCCCGTTACGGCAACGAATGGAGCAGTGGCGAAGAAGTGTTCTGCACCCCCGGAGGCGGAACACTGCTGAAACGCGGAGACTTTATGGTGCTCGGTGTGAATGCAAACAATCAGTCTTGTGTAGGTGGATCAGGTCCCGACGAAATCTCCTTCGTTTGCTTCCAGACCATCTCCACCGGTACCACGATCGACATCACTGACAACGGATGGCAGCGACAGGTAGCCAATCGCTGGGGGAACTCAGAAGGAACAGTGCGCATGACCCGTACAGGCGGCAATATCAACGCAGGTACCGTAATCACTATCCGTTTTGACGGCAGTGGTGTTGGTACTGCAGTAGCACCCGATGCCAACTGGAGTTTCACCAATCTCAACGGTATTCAGCAGTTCAACCTCAACTCGGGCGGTGATCAGTTTTTCTTTATGCAAGGAGGAAACTGGATTCCCGGTACCGTAGGCAGTCACGATGCACAATATACCGGAACCGTACTCTTCGGCTTTAACACCAATACTGCATGGGTCGACTTCGGATTATCTACACAACAGTCCGGTAAATTCCCCAACCTCGATTGTTATACCATCACACCTGCCTCAGGATCCGACTGGATCAAGTTCACCGGCACCTATCCTGCATCTCTCAACCCCAAAACACAACGTAACTGGGTCGACAGTATCAATGATGCGACCAAATGGGTACGACATACTTCCTGTGCTTTATACAATTCAACATCTCCGGTATGGCTCGGTCCTGATGATACTTTAACCATCATTGCCGGCGGATATATGCGTGGAAAGTGGATCGGATCAAAAAGCACCGACTGGTGGACCTGCGATAACTGGGAAGATTTTGTAATTCCCGACAGTACCGTCAATGTCTGGGTTCCGCCCAGTGGTGTTACTTTTAATTGCCGCCTCAAACTGGACTCTACACATTACTGCAGAGACCTCACCATTGATGGCTATGAAGTAAACGGTGCCGATACCAACAAGCGCATCCTGAAGATTTATGGCAATCTCAATCTGAACGGCGGCGAACTCGACTTCAGTGATAATAATCCCAATACCAAGGATGGAATTATTTACATCAAGGGTAACTGGACGAACTTCAACGAACTTGCTTTCAGAGAAGGTAATTCACAGGTGGTTTTTGAAGGCACTGCATTGCAGCCTGTCAATACTCCGGTTAAAGAATCATTCTGGCAACTCGATGTAAATAATCCTGCCGGACTGAATGCAGGAACAATGATTCAGGTATTGAATCAGCTCAATATGTACAGTGGATTAATCAATACTGGCACCAATGAGGTGTATGTTTCAACTACCAATGTCGCCGCTATTACCGGCTATGGACTCACACGGTACATCAATGGTAATCTGAGACGACAGGTCACTACGGTGGGCAGCTATGATTTCCCCATCGGTACCGTTACACAATATGAAC
Organism: Bacteroidia bacterium; assembly: GCA_046330075.1. Classification (GTDB taxonomy): domain Bacteria; phylum Bacteroidota; class Bacteroidia; order AKYH767-A; family OLB10; genus JAJTFW01. The sequence goes on from JAXLTL010000005.1 coordinate 121,817, forward strand.
TTGCCAATCTCAACATTGCCAGCTTACTTGGTGTAAACAATATCATCGCCAGCTTTAAATCGCCTTCTCCGGGTGCAGCTCCGAATCCAGTACTCTGCCAGATCAATTCAAGTCCGATCATCGGCATGCTGAATGCAGGCAACTGGACCATCAATCCGAATGTAACTCCAACGTTCACCAATATCACCATGACCTTGCGTGAACGCGGACATACCAACTCCGTAATCCCCGCAACTCGTTATGGAATTATCCGTCGCGATGATGAACTCAACGATTGGTACGGTTCTCCTATCGGAACTCATTCTAACGGCACTCAGTCAGAAGTAGGCGGTACGGTTACGGCGATTCGCACGGCGATCAATACAACCACTTTCTGGGGAGATTTCGGCATTGGCTTCGGCAGTGCACCACTTCCTGTAGAATGGCTCAGCTTTACTGCTTCTCCGGAAAACAAAGTGGTTTACCTCCGCTGGAGTACAGCGACCGAACATAATAACGATTATTTCGTGATTGAACGCAGTACCGACGGGCATGTCTTTGAAGCCATCGGTCAGGTTCCGGGCAGCGGATCATCAAGTGCTATCCGAACCTATCAGTTCATTGATGTGAATCCGTATGATGGCACCAGTTATTACCGCATCCGTCAGGTAGATTTTGACGGACAGTTCGACTTCAGTAAGATTGTTCCTGTTCGTACAGGCGGAACCGTTAGTGATATCAGTATTTATCCCAATCCCGTTCAGGATCAGGCCTGGCTGCTCATGAACAGCGATGAATACAAAGCGCAGCTGATTGAACTGTATGATGTAACCGGCAAACTGGTGTATTCAGAAATTGTCGAATTGCAAAGCGGACCTAATGGTTTCAGCATCGATACCCGCAGCTTTGAAAAAGGTGTTTACCTCTTGCGTGTCGGTGAGAAAACGGTGAGGCTGACGAAGTAGAGAATGGTGATTCAGGAGATGTCGGTCATCTCGATACAACCCTGACCTTCAAACGCCGTTTGAAGCGTCAGGATCACTCGATGACCTGCAGATGAAATGATTTACAGATGTACCGATTTTCAGATGTACGGATTTTCAGATGTACGGATACTACAGATAACATGATGTACGGATACTGCATGATATGATGGTACAGATTTTACGGATGTACGGATACTACAGATAACATGATGTACGGATACTACATGATGTGATGGTACAGATTTTACGGATGTACGGATACTACAGATAACATGATGTACGGATATTACATGATGTGATGGTACAGATTTTACGGATGTACAGATTTTACAGCTGTGCGAATGGATTTATGCATGGCTGCAGTTGATTTGCTTCGGGAATAAAGGCGTGGAATCTGCAGAACAAGATTTCGTACCCTATAGACTGAAGTTCGTTTTCTACTGAGAGAGATCAAACGTTTGCAGGTTATTCAAAAGTATGGGGGTCTTACTCCAGGTTTCGATGGCGTTGCGGGTTTTCACTTCAATCCAGAAGATGCTGTTGTAATATGCACCGGGAACTGTAAAAGCAACATTTCCGTTTTTCTTCAGCACAGCCTTAACTGTTTGAAGCGTGGCATACGGAGTCACACTGTGATGAATTTTTAATGTGACTGTATCTGCTGCCATGGTATCGGCGCCGCCGAACTGCTGATACAGGGATGGAAGCATGAGCTGATTCCCGGTATAAAGTCCCTCAACAAACAGTTTCAGATTCAGCGTAAACGTATTAATGATAAAATTAGGAGTAGAGAGCACGCTGGCGCAGGGAGTTATCACATTTATTTTACCCGTGGAGACCAGTGCCGGTACTTTCGCTCTGATCTGCGTGGCACTAACGACCCGGTACCCCGCAGAAAGACCGCCAATTTTCACATCGGTAGCACCAATGAAATTCGCGCCGTTGATGGTCACACTGTCACCGGGTAATCCTGAGGTCGGAGTGAAGGAAGAGATGCTGAGTGTATTGCGTGAGATGGAAAGATTTACTCCGTTATCATCACCCACATCTGCCACATTGGAACTTACAATGCGTACCCGATAGCTGGTGCCGGCAGCCTGAGCAGCCGGAATTGTTCCGGTAATCGTACCGGTAGTGGCCGTAGAGGTAAGTGTGCCGATAGCCACAGGTGCTGCAAAGGAGCCATTCGCATCGCTGAGTTGTAACGTAAACACATTGCCCGAATTCAACGTCAGCGCAACGGTGCGGTAGTTTACCGTAATCGTATTCCCTGCGCAGAATGCTGTAGCTCCGCCCTGAACAGCCGGTACGATACTATCCGGTGTGTATTGCCAGAGGTCGGATTTGTAGGTGAATACTTCGTCGAGACCGTTCGCAGCCGGACTCACCTGCATTCCACCACAAACATATCCATAACCGTTAGCCGATGCACCTTCACAACCTTCGCGTCCGTAAGCAAACGGCAAACTTGCTTTTGTGGTCCAGGTGTCTGTTACCGGATCATATTCATAAAAATCCTTCTTAAAAGAAGAGGCATCAAGGTATCCGTTGGTATTGTATCCGCAGGCATAATAGCCCTTGTTCCCGATGGCGAACACTGCAGCACCACTCATCTTCGCAGAAGTCACACTGGCTTTAAAGGTCCACACATCCGTTGCCGGATCATATTCATAACATTGAGTTGATGCGCTTCCGGAAGTCATGCCACCAACCAGATAGATTTTATTTTTAATCACAAATCCCCCAATATTGAAACGTCCTTCGAAGAAAGGTCCGGAAGATGATTTCTGCACCCAGGCATTGGTGACCGGGTTATATTCCCACCAGTCGTTCTGAAAAACATTTCCTGTGGGTGTTATCCCGAAACCATAATACGCTTTCCCGTTTACCACATGGGCCGTTCCACCATACCTTGCGGTACCGGTAAATGATGCTTTTTGCGTCCATCCGCTGCCGTTAGGATTGTAGCTCCACATGTCATTTTGCGGAACATGCGATGGATTTCCTCCACCCACAACGTAGATATTGCTGTCAATAACAAACATGGAAGTGCTGAACCGTTCAAACGGGAATGAATCTTTCTTCGCCCAGGTATCATTAGCCGGATTATATGCCCATGTATCTCTTCTGAACTGATAAAACCAGGTGGTAATATTGAAGAAATTGAAGTCGCCGCAAACGCCGGGGCCTACGAAGAGTTTGCCATTGATGTTTGCCATCTGGAACCGTGTACGTGCCGTGGCCAATGGTGCAGTAATTGCCGTCCAGGTATTGCTGACCGGATTAAACTTCACTGCTTCGCTGGGCATCAGTGAGCCATTGCGCATTCCGTTCACAATATAGGCTTCATTGGATATAACAAAGCAAGAGGCGGTACTGAAGGTATTCGGCGCATTGGATTTCTGTGTCCAGGTGTTGGCGACCGGGTTATATTCATAGCAGTCTTTGTAGAAAGTAGTAGGACCATTGTCGTTCCCACCGGCAATATATCCGAGGTTATTAATGGCCCAGCTGCTCGCCCATACACGTCCTACAGCTCCTGAAGGCAGCGCCGCCTTTGTTTGCCAGGTGTTGGCAACCGGATCATATTCCCAGCAATCGTTGACGGGTCCGCCACTGTTGGTGCGATATCCACCGACGACATATCCTTTTCCATTCAACGCAAAATATCCCGCACCATATCGGCCTTCTGTGTTGGGCATCGGATTTCGTGATGACCAGGTATTGGTAGCAGGATCATATCGTGACAGATCATATCTGTAAACAGGAGTGCCGCCGGCAAATCCGCCACCACAGTAGGCAAAGCTGCCAATAACAAATGCATGCGCTCCATAACGGCCGGTCACTCCGAAGTCAGCTTTCTGCGTCCATGTATTGGTAGTCGGATTGTATTCCCAGATATCTTTCAGATACACCACCGTTGATGTATTGGTCTGTATATAACCAAGACCGACATACGCTTTTCCATTCACTACAAATGAAGTTGGTCCGGTACGGCCACTCAGTGAGCAGTCAGCAACACGTGCCCAGGATTGGGTGGACGCTGTGAAACGATATACATCATTCATTGAATTCCGGAAAGAATTTCTTCCCATGCACATCCCTCCGGCTACATAGCCTTCACCGTTTAACTCAAAACCAGTAGCCAGGGTACGCTCCACCCAGTCGGAACCACCGATAGAGGATTTTTGAGTCCACTGTCCCTGCGCTGCTGCTATGAATACTGAAAATAACAGGGACACCGATAAGAGAAGCCTTTTCATTCGCCAACGTTCAGTTTGAAACTGCAAGTTAACCAATCCCGGGCCGGAAGTCAAACTTTAAGGAATGCCTGTAGGTTTTATTTAGCAAACGGCGAATGTCCTGATCATTTCTGCAAGGTCATCGCTTCCATGAACTCAACACACCGGGCCCCGACATCCTTAAGCGGTATACCTGCACTTCATGGATATGCATGTGAATGCTGCTTACAATGGTTCTTCCCGGATCATTTTTCAACCACCATAAAAAGATACTCACCCATGAATTCATTCATTTCGCCTTTTAGAAAATCGTTTCGTGCACTTATCCTATCAGACGGATTGCACTTTTTTCACGAAAACATTAACTTGCCTGATACTACTGATTCCCATGAAGAAGTTATTGCTATTCATCTTCCTGCTGACCGGAATAATACCGGCACAGAGCCAGACCTGTCTGACCGGGCAGCACTTTCGCACCCTCGGCTCAGCAGCCAATGTGCTGACTTTTTACGAACCGCGGATGACGCAGCTTTCGTACGATACCGCTACCAATTCACTCACCTTTATTCACAGAGCAAACCCTGCGGTGAGCGGAGGATCTTCGGGCGATTACCGCTATGATTTTTCTTCAGATGGAGGTACTACCTGGACAAATAATATTGGCGTACTCAATCCCACCAATGCAACAAACGGATTAGGCCGCTATCCGCAGGCATTGAATTACCATCCAGTTGGTGCAGGAACGGCAGCAACCAATAACTATATCGTTTATTATGGGCCTACTTTAAGCGGAACAACCTGGAACGGTTATGTAAGCGGAACGCGCAAACTCAACGGAACAGGCAATACAGAAAATTACAATCAGGCGGGTGTTACCAGCAACGTTGTTATTCCCGGCGGACTCTGTCAGGGTACTTCCAATACCTTCTGGACAGTAGATGGAATCACCAACAGCAATAATGTGGTTGCTTCCTTCAAAGTCCTGAAAGGAACCTATTCAGCCGGAGCAGTGACCTGGAGCCTCAACGCCAACCTTACTCCCACCGTCAACACTGCATTGAACGGAAACCCTTACATTGTAGACTGGAACATCGCCTTTGATCCGACCGGGCAATACGGCTGGATTGTTTTCCTCGGACATATGTCCGGGGCAGAGTACACCTTCCGGCCCATCTTCTACAAGACCACCAACGGTGGCGTCAGCTGGTCGGGACCCATCGAAGTCACACTCGGACAATTTGCCGGCATCAATGCGCTTTTGCAGCCCGGCACTTTCCCTACCACTGCTTTTGATATTGACATCGCAGTAGATAAATTCGGTAATCCGCATACGTTAGTACTTACCGGTTCCGGCAGCGGTGCCGATTACAGCATTTATACCGGTTACCAGATGGCGTATTACGACATCAACTTCAACGGCACTTCCTGGGTGGCTGATTACATCTACGATTCGTACACGCTCAGAGGTACCCTTGGTAACGCAGGCGGAGGATTTTATTACGACAACTCACCGCAGATCTCCCGGTCGGCCGACGGTAATCTGCTTGCCTATGTTTGGGCGGACACTTATGCCGGACTCAGCGGAGTGAACAGTTCTCCGGATTTATATGGCCGGTTTCATTCGGTCAGCAATAATGCCTGGGACAACAACCTCTACGAGTATTCCTACTGTACAGCAGAAGCCGGAAAAATCATTCTGCCGAAAGTTTCGCCAACACTGGTGAAGAAAGCGAATGGCATCTACCAGATACCGGTAGTGTATATGCGTCTCAATCCAAGCGGCAGCGAAAATGATCCTGTTACCTTCATCTACCTCGATGACCTGAATTATAATTCCTGTACGTTGCTGCCTCCTGCTCCGGTGATTACAGCCTCCGGTTCAACCACTATCTGTACAGGGGGAAATGTGACCTTGTCTACAACGCAATCCTACAGCACGTATCTCTGGTCCACCGGAGCCACTACATCATCCATCAACGTAACCACAGCAGGAAATTTTACGGTAACCGTAACGGCGTCCGGCGGATGTTCCGGTACAAGTGCCGCGTTTACCACAACGCAGGGTGCTCCACCGGTGATCTCTTCCTTTACTCCTGTTTCGGGCAGCAGTGGCACAGCGGTCACCATCAACGGCAGCAATTTCAGTTCCGCCTCTGCAGTTTCATTCAACGGAACAACGGCAGGATTTACAGTAAACAGCAATACGCAGATCTCCACCACTGTTCCAGTGGGAGCCACAACAGGAAAAATAGCAGTTACTAACGGTTGTGGGGTAACGCAATCCACGGGAAACTTTACTATTCCGCCTGCATCGGCTACGCTCAACCTCCACTTGTTCCTGGAAGGACTGTATCTCGGTGGCAACCTGCTTCAGTCGGCGCTGGGAGGAAGCAATGCAGATTATGTCACGGTGGAGCTGCATGCTGTAACATCTCCGTATGCAACGGTATGGATCAATGCCAGTCCGATCAATACCACCGGCAGCGGCAGTTTTACTTTTCCTGCAGGCGCCATCGGCAACAGTTATTACATCGTGGTAAAGCACCGGAACTCCATCGAAACATGGAGTAAAACACCGGTCACCATGTCGGCCTCCACCAGTTTCAATTTCGCACAGTAAGAAACGATCCCACTCACAGCAAATAAAAAAGCCGTCTCTTTCGGGACGGCTTTTCAGATGATTTTTCGTTCAGTTATCCGTTGAGGGCTTCCGCACCAGCCACGATCTCGAGGATCTCGTTGGTGATGGCCGCCTGACGTGCTTTGTTGTAAGAAAGACGCAGTTCCTTCAGCAGTTCCCCGGCGTTATCGGTCGCTTTGTTCATCGCTGTCATCCGTGCACCATGTTCTGATGCATGTGAGTCGAGGATGGCTTTGTACAATTGAGTCTTGATAGATTTCGGGATCAGCTCGAGCACGATTTCTTCTTTCGAAGGTTCGAAGATGTAATCGTTTTTCATTTTGTTGCCATCTGACTTAGCCGGTGGCTGAATCGGCAGCAACTGCTCGTTAATCACATACTGAACAGCTGCATTCTTGAACTGATTGTACACCACCACCACGCGATCGTATTTCGCTGCAGCGAAATCAGCCATTACCCCTTCAGCAATTTTTGCAACCTGCTCAAAGGTCAGATTGGAATAAATTTCATTGTGGTGCTCCAGATAAACGGCAGGTCTGTTTTTAGAGAAGAAATCAGACGCTTTCTTACCAATCGCCATCACCTTCAGCGTACCGGCTTTCACCTGCTCTTTATAATCTTCGTTCAGCAAACGGTTCACGGTACGAACGATATTCGCGTTGAAAGCTCCGGCAAGTCCACGGTTTGAATTCACTGCTATGATCAGCACATTATTCACCGGACGCACTTGGGCAAACTGGCTGCCATCGCTCTCTTCGAGAGTTGAAGAAAGATTCTCGAGAATATCGCGGAGTTTATTCGCATACGGGCGCAGCTGCTGAATCGCGTTTTGGGCACGACGCAGTTTCGCGGCACTCACCATTTTCATCGCTTTGGTGATCTGCTGCGTACTGTTGACGGAGGTTATGCGAAGGCGGACTTCTTTTAAGTTAGCCATGAGGTATAAATTAAAAATTCAGAATTTAGAATTCAGAATTGAGGATTTTGAAGTGGTTGAAGCGATTTTCAGATAATGTTGATTCATGAACTTCCTAACCAACTATTATCATTAACCATTATTCCTGTTGTTCCGTTTGGTTGAATTAATAATAGAAACCAATAGTTTCATCAGCGCTTCTAATTCATTGAACATTTGCTCATCCACTCTGGTCACTTTCAGATCGACGAGGCGCAGCCAATAATCCGTTTCATCTGCTTCCTTGAGTGCAATACCCAATTTATTGATGAAATCTGCTGTACTCACTGCACGTTGTGACTCGCGTACATTGGCACCGATACTGGTTCCACTGCGGACCAATTGACTTGCCAGTTCAAACTGTCGTTTTTCAACGACACGTTCATTCAGATCAAGTATTGAAGCCGCAAACAGAAACGACTTTTCAAGAACGATATTTTTCTTTTTCACGTGTTGAGTCTTTCGCAAGGGTCTTGCTGCCCGTACTCAACTATTCATGAATTTACTTTGCAATTACATTAATTCTGAATTCTGAATTCTAAATTCTGAATTCTAAATTCTGAATTCTAAATTCTGAATTCTGAATTAAGCAGAGAATTTCTTAGCGAGATCTTTACCAACGCGTTCGAGTTCGTTGGTGATGTCATCATTGATCACACCTTTGGCGAGTTGCTCGAGTACATTTTTATGTTGTGCGCGGAGGAGGTTCAGGAAGTCGGCTTCAAACTCACGTACCTTTCTAACGGGTACGGCTTGGAGAAGACCTTTGGTTCCGAGATAGATGATCGCAACCTGCTCTTCTACACGCAGCGGAGAGTATTGACCCTGTTTCAGGATTTCCACGTTCCGTGAACCTTTGTCGAGTACCGCCTTGGTAGCCGCATCGAGGTCAGAACCGAATTTCGCGAAGGCTTCGAGCTCGCGGTATTGTGCCTGGTCGAGCTTGAGGGTACCTGCTACTTTCTTCATCGCCTTGATCTGCGCGTTACCACCTACACGGGATACGGAGATACCTACGTTGATGGCAGGACGCACACCGGAGTTAAACAGATTCGCCTCAAGGAAGATCTGTCCGTCGGTGATGGAGATTACGTTGGTGGGGATATATGCAGATACGTCACCAGCCTGTGTTTCTATGATCGGAAGAGCGGTAAGTGATCCACCACCTTTCACTTTTGAACGAAGTGTTTCAGGCAGGTCATTCATCTTGGCAGCGATGCTGTCAGACTTAATCACTTTAGCAGCACGCTCAAGCAAACGGCTATGCAGGTAGAATACGTCACCAGGATAAGCTTCGCGGCCCGGAGGACGACGGAGCAGCAGAGATACCTCACGGTAAGCAACCGCCTGTTTTGACAAGTCATCGTACACAACCAGTGCAGGACGGCCTGTATCACGGAAATATTCACCGATAGCAGCACCCGCCATTGGAGCATAGAACTGCATCGGAGCTGACTCAGAAGCAGAAGCTGCTACAACAACGGTATACGGCATTGCGCCACGCTCTTCGAGTGTTTTTACAACGTTTGCAACGGTAGAACCTTTCTGACCAACGGCAACGTAGATACAGAATACAGGCTCACCGCGATCATAAAACTCACGCTGGTTGATGATCGCATCCAGCGCAACAGCCGTTTTACCGGTCTGACGGTCGCCGATGATCAGCTCACGTTGTCCGCGACCAATCGGAATCATCGCGTCGATCGCTTTGATACCGGTTTGCAGCGGCTCGTTAACCGGCTGACGGTAGATAACACCGGGAGCTTTACGCTCGAGGGGCATCTCAAACAGTTCGCCGGTGAGCGGACCTTTACCATCAATCGGGTTACCAAGTGTATCCACTACGCGGCCCAGCATGCCCTCGCCTACTTTGATAGACGCGATCTTACCGGTACGCTTTACAGTGTCACCTTCTTTGATGTCGTTTGACGAACCCAGTGTTACTGCACCGATGTTGTCTTCTTCAAGGTTCAAAACGATGCCTTTGAGGCCGTTTTCAAACTCGATCAGCTCACCTGACTGAACCTTGGTGAGGCCGTAAATACGGGCAATACCGTCACCTACCTGGAGAACGGTTCCTACTTCTTCGAGTTCGGTGGCGGACTTAAAGCCTGCCAGTTGCTGGCGGAGTATCGCTGAGACTTCGTCCGGTCTTACATCTACCATTTTGCGGGAGTATTAAGATTTATGTTTTACTGTTTATGAATCAGGCTATGCCTGTACTGATTAATATTCTTTGATATAGAGATTATCGTCGAATTCGTTCTTGAGTTGCTTCAGCTTGCGGCTGATGCTGGTGTCGTATTGCTGATCACCTACACGCAACACAAATCCGCCGAGAAGTGAAGCATCCACTTTTTCCACCAGCTCTACTTTATCACCTTTGGCACTCTTCACCATCGACAATACAGTCTGACGAATTGCATCATCCATCTTTACTGCAGTGGTTACATGCGCGGTGATCACACCTTTCATCTCTTTGTACATGCGTACATATTCTGTAGCGATTGCATCGAGTTGATTTTCGCGACCCTTTTTAATGATGATATTGACAAATGCATTGCTCAGCGCATCCAGTCGGCTGCCGAACACTGCCTTGATCACTGCTTCTTTTTTATCTCCCTGCACAATCGGATTACGCAACAACAGTACAAGATCACGACTGGCTTCGCAGGTGGCCTGCACCAATTCCATGTCGGCGAATACCTTGTCGGCAAGGTTCCGTTCCTGGGCAAGTCCTAAGAGTGACTTGGCGTATCTGCGGGCGACTTTTAATTCTGCCATGATGAGGTTTAATGTTTAAGGTTTAATGTTTAAAGTTCAAGGTTGAAGTTCCCGTACTTTAAGCATTAAACATACTATAGAAGATGATTATTAGAAATCTTACGAAGACTAGTTCATCTTCACATCCTTCAGGAGTTCCTGAACGAGTGCTTTTTGTTTTTCGTCGCTGCTGAGTTGCTGACGGATTACTTTTTCAGCGATTTCGATAGAGAGCGTAGCTACCTGATTTTTGAGTTCAGTGATAGCTGCCATCTTTTCGTTGTTGATGGTTTCACGCGCAATGGTGATCATACGGTCGCCTTCCACCTGTGCTTTGGTGCGGGCTTCGTTCACGATCGCATCCTTGGTGTCGCGTGCTTCCTTCAGCATCTTGTCACGCTCGTTTCTTGCTTCCTGCAGAATACGCTCGTTCTCAGCTTTCATATTCGCAACTTCTTCCTTTGCCTTCTTCGCAGCATTGAGTGCATCTTCAATAGACGTCTCACGCTCTTTCAGCATGGTGAGGATCGGTCCCCAGGCGAACTTGCGCATCAGGAAGACAACGATCAGGAAAGAAACGGTCATCCAGAATACGAGACCGAAATCGGGTTTTACGAGTTCCATAGTGTGTCGGAATTATCGTTGGGATTATCCCTGTTATAGTGAGTGAATGAATTCAGAATAAACCGGCACCCGACCAATCGTCGTTCTGCCGGTTTGATTTTTTGCGATCGCTTACTTGGTAAGGATAGCGAGCAGGCCGATAACCATCGCGAAGAAGGCAGCACCTTCCACGAGAGCAGCTGCAAGAATCATGTTACCGCGGATGTCGCCTGATGCTTCAGGTTGACGAGCGATGGATTCAAGAGCAGAAGCACCGATTTTACCGATACCGATACCGGCAGCGATAGCAGCGAGACCTGCACCGATTGCAGCAAGACCGTAACCCATTCCAAGGTTTTCGGCAGCAGCCTGGAGAATGATGTTTGATAACATTGTATATAATTATTTAGAGGTAATAATGTCTTAGTGATGATCGTCGTGTCCGTGGTGCTCTTCTACCGCCGCACCGATGTATACAGCCGTCAGCATGGTAAATACATAGGCCTGCAGAAACGCCACCAGTAATTCCAGCGTTGTCATGAAGATGGTGAACACGAGGGATAATGGAGATACGGCCAGTCCCACACCGGTTCCGTTTTGTCCGAAGATGAAGATCAGACAGAAGAACGACAGTGCAATGATGTGTCCCGCAGTGATGTTCGCGAATAAACGAATCATGAGTACGAATGGACGCAGGAACATACCGAGAATTTCAATTGGCGTGAGCAGAACCAATACCCCTGCAGGAACTCCAGGCATGGCGAAGATGTGTTGCCAGTAGTGTTTGTTACCGTTGATCGTTACCAGCAGGAACGTGAACACCGCAAGCGTCATGGTGATGCTGATGTTACCGGTGAGATTTGCTCCACCCGGGAAGACCGGAATCAATCCCAGCAGGTTGGCTATCCAGATAAAGAAGAAAACAGTCAACAGGTATGGAAGAAACTTTTCATACTTCGGACCGATACTTGGCTTGATCACTTCATCACGCATAAAGATGATGATAGGCTCAATGGCGTTCTGGAGTCCTGTCGGCGCAAGGCCTTTGCGTTTGCTGGTATAGGCCTTCGCAACAGATGTAAACATCCACATCATCACAATGATCACAATGAACAACGTCATTACGTTTTTGGTGATGGAGATATCCGTTGTTGCTGCAGTGAGTTCTTCGTTAATGGTGGCACTGTGCGCGTCCATTTCTCCGGTTTCGTTCACGGCTACAACCTTTCCTTCTTCGAGCATATAACCGCCATAGGTTTTATGTCCGTGCTCAAAATGTGCACTGCTGAATACTGACAATCCGCGCTCACTGTTGTACAGAATCACCGGCAGCGGAATTTCTGTATGTCCCCATAAATGCCAGCCATGCGCATCAGCAATGTGCTCCATGATCACTTTACCGGCATTCAGTTTTTCCTCCCCATGACCTTCAGCAGCGTGACCTGCTTCAGCGTGTGCATCAGTAGCAACTGCTTGGGTGGCATGTTCTTCAGTAGCGGGAAGTTGAGTATGGGCAGAGTCCTGCGCCGGATTTACTGAGTAAATCAGCGTAAATGCCAGGAAGGTCAGGACCGTGAAGATGAGTAAACGCTTGTTTTTCAACATGATAGGCGCACCTATGGGTTATTGAGAGCGCAAAGGTACATAAAAAGCCAATATGCGTAGCAGGGGCGGTGAATTTCGATTGTGCAAATCGATGTATATCATTGGATTTAGATCAATTAATCACACCTTTCCACCATTAATTTACAGCACCAAAGGAATTTTCATGGATGGAGCAGGCTTATCGGTTCATCACAATATACTGCATGCCAGATAATTACACGGGTTTTTACAATTATCTCAATATACTGCGATAATTATTATACCTGAATACAAACAACAAGCCCCGGATCTAATCCCGGGGCTTGTTGTTAAATGACTCACCTCCCCATCTCATTCGCCAGCAAGGCGCGCTGGATGCGGATGAGTCCGTGCAGGACATCCTTGGTTCTGATTTCTTTTGCATCAAACAGCGTAGTGGCTACTGCGCCGGCTCCGTGGTGTTGATTGTAGTCGTGGAGCGTGTTTTTAAGTGCGTCCCAGTTCTGAGTCACCTCGGGTGTTTCATACAGATACCGGTCAATGCGGGTATCGCCCAGCGTAAGGCCCTGTGCTTCGAAGTCATCGCCAATGGAATTCACGCCGGTTTCGAGATGAATCACGTATTCTTTCAATTCATTGCAGAGCGTGTACATCTTTTCTGCAGCAGGATCACTCCAGTTACGGACAGCGGGAGCCGTTTTCATTACCGCCGTGTATTCCTTGTTCAGCAGTTGTTCGTCCTGGATAAAGTTCTTCGTCTGGATAATTTCCATGGCATGCGAACTCTGCGGTGAACGGATGAGGGTGAGGATGAGTCCGCAGCCGGTGAGGATGAGCATGCCCGATACTGCGGTATTGGTTTTCGTTTCCGGCTTGCGTAGTCCGTTGTAGAAGTAGAAGGGCAGGAAGATAAAGAGGAGATTCAGCAGCGATATCATCGCGAGCATGTTGGCCATGGGCCAGTACATGATTTTGAAGAGGACGCCCAGCGACATGGTGATGGCGGAGAAGACACCCAGTACCACCAGCAGTTTATCAGTTGTTTCCGTTTTTTCTTTCAGCTTAAGAATCATCATCAGCGGGAGAAAGAGGAAGCTCAGGAGGAAGATGCCGCATACAAGCAGGACAGCCGCTCCGGGCATGTGCAGGAATTTTAATATCAGTCCGATTGAGAGCATGGATACTGCGATCACACCGCTCATCATCATGGTTTTTTTCATAGCGTAGTAATGTTTGAATTGCAGGAGATTGTTGGTCTCTTCTTCGATTTCATGGAGTCCGTTGCGGTAGAACGTACGGACTGTTTTGCGATAGAAGTCTTCGAAGTCTCCGTTCTCTTCGAGGTTCTGCTCGATGATGCAACAAATATGATCCAGGAGGTTATACTGCAGATCCTCCAGCCCGATGCCATTACGTCTAATGTCGTCGAGTATGAACGTTATTTGCTGATCACTGAGCGTATACATCAGGCGATACCGGGTTTGATATCGAGCAGATATTTCATCGTGTTGAGGAAGTCGGCCAGCTCGCTGATTTTTTCTTCCGATACTGTTTTTCCTTTCTGACTCAGCGAATAGTATTTGCGCACCCGCTTGCCGATAAACTCTGTTTCGGTGGTGAGTACGCCGTCGGCTTCCAATGCATGCAAGGTGGGATAGAGCGCTCCTTCGGTGAGTTGAATTTTGCCCGCCGTGAGCTCCTTTACTTTTTGTGTGATCTCGTACCCGTACATCCGCCCTTGCTCTTTGAGGAGTTTCAGGATGATGGTTTTGAGGGTACCCTTGATCAGTTCTGATGAATAAATCATGTTCCGGTGAATTACCTAACGCAAATATACATTGGTTTCTTATGTATTGCAAACAGATGCATGCGACTAAATTATATTAAATTGTTTTTCAATACATTAAAATAATACCAGTCCGCCTTAATGAGTTGCTGGAAACCAGAATCCGGTGGTTAGCGGTCACCCGATTGCCTTGACTTCTCTCATGATGAAGCATGCGGTTCATCGCAGGAAAACGGATTTTCCATGCTTAAAATTACAGTGCATGGGACACATACGAACACGAGGAAGAAATCTGCTTACAGCAGCTATGTTTCTCCTGATGGTGAGTCCGCTGAGGGCACAGGAAAACACAACGCTGAAAAGGAATGCCATCTATTTTGAAACGTTTGGGCAGGGTGGACTCTATTCTCTGAACTACGACTATCGTATAAAAACATCGCTTTCTGTCAGGGTAGGTTTCACCACCTGGGGATTTAGTTTCCTCGGCAATGGCTTTACATTTACCGGATTCCCGGTGATGCTGAATTACCTGAGTGGCAAAAAAAGCAGTCACTTCGAAGCAGGTCTTGGATGCATGCCCGCAACAGTCAATTATCACAGCGACGGATACAACCCCTTCTTCGTGATGGAAGGGCAAGGAACCACCACCCGCGTGATCGGTACTGCTACCATCGGCTATCGGTTACAACCACCCAAGGGAGGATTTATACTCCGCGCTGGACTCACTCCTTTCTTTACAAACCAGGTAAAACTATACGCCGGTGTTTCGGTGGGGGTTGGGTTTTAGAGATACTTAAATTAGTATTGTTCACTTCAAATAAAGGGGGAGAAAATAGTTTAGAAAAAATAAAATGCTATTCCATCCTGTTTATAGGATGAATTTATCAATTTCTTTTCAAATATGAAATACAGACCCATCGCTGTACGTCTTAAATTGCACCCGATCAATTATGCTCCTCGCCTTCTCTCTCCTCGCCCTCCCCGTCGGAGTCGCTCTGTTCATGAAAACGCGTCGTTTTGGCAAACCCGCTTCCGGTGCCCGGCTGGAACAGATAAAGAAATCTCCGAACTATGCGGGTAATCAGTTCGTGAATCTAAGTCATACGCCCAACTTTGCGGAGGGCGTGACAATGCCCATGGTATTGAAGTCATTTTTCTTTGAGAATAGTCCGAACGGAAAACCGAAACAACCGCTGCCTTCCCATAAAACAGATCTGACCAAAATATCCGACGAATCCTTCGTCTGGTTCGGACACTCTTCTTATCTGCTCCGTACCGGAGGAAAGAATATTCTTGTCGATCCGGTTTTTAGCGGTAATGCCTCACCGTTATCGTTTACCACGAAGGCTTTTCCGGGTTCCAATGTGTATGGTGTTGCTGATATGCCGGAAATCGATTACCTGATCATTACGCACGATCACTGGGATCATCTGGATTACCGGACCGTGATGGCACTGGATAAAAAAGTAAAACACATCATCACCGGACTCGGCACCGGCTCTCATCTCGAACATTGGGGCATTCCCGCTTCTAAAATTACGGAACTCGACTGGTGGGAGACCTTTACAGGCAATGATGGCTTCCTTTTTACCGCTACACCCGCCCGACATTTCTCCGGCAGAGGATTTAAACGCAACCAACATCTCTGGATTTCTCTTGCACTGGAAACCGGTGCAAAAAGAATTTATATAGGCGGTGATTCAGGATACGATACACACTTTAAAAAAATCGGGAATAAATTCGGCGGTTTCGACCTGGCCATCCTCGAGTGCGGGCAATATCATCCTTACTGGAAATACATCCACATGCTGCCCGAAGAAACCGCACAGGCGGCAGATGATCTCAATGCAAAGAAATTTATTCCGGTGCACTGGGGTAAATTCCGCTTGTCGCTGCACGACTGGGATGAGCCCGTAAAAAAAGTGTCAGCAGCGCCGACCCTCTCAACACCATTGATTCCGTACATTGGCCGGCCGCTCTCCTTTGAAAATAAGGTTCATGTTGATCCTTGGTGGGAACAACTTTAAAGGAGCATTGTCGAATGCCGTAATTTTCATATATTTGGTTTTGTTAACTCCTCCTCATGAAAAAAGTAATACTCTTCCTTCTGCTCCTTCAGGCATTGCAATGTCCAGCACAAACTAAAAAAGTACTACTCGAAGAGTTTACGACCAACCTCTGCGGATTTTGTCCGCCCAGGTCGCACGATATTCAGGTGTATTATGAAAATCATACGGCGTCATCCGTATTCATGACACACCATGCCGGCTTCGGAACAGATTCCATGACGAATGCTTCGGCATCAACGTTTGCATCTTACTTCCAACCCAGCACCTTCGGTTTCGCACCGGCCATCATGATTGACAGAGATGTGTACACCGGCGTCGATACAGTTCCGTATATGATTGTGAGTGGCTTCGATACCATCGCTGATCGTGTTTCAGGAAATACAACAGAGACCGATATTCAGTTCAGCGGATCGTATGATGCTGTTTCACGTATTCTGAATTTAACGACTACGGTTACGTTTAACCAAAGCCTGGCATCCGGAAGCCGCAGCATTTCATTATTCCTGATAGAGGACAGTGTAATCGGCAGCGGCACAGGCTGGGATCAGAAATGTTATGATGCAGGTTTTGCGAATCAGTACTATCCTGGGCAGTACAATGCCGGAACGACTTATATAAGTCAATATCCGCATCGCAATGTGCAGCGCGTCGCCTTAGCCGGAACCTGGGGAAATGCAACTACCATTCCTACTACTCCTATGGCCGCTACACCCTACTCGCTGAATACCATTTACTCAGTGCCTGCAGCTTTCAATGTAAACAGACTGAAGGTGGTGGGTATTGTGGCCAACAACGGGAACAATAAATTCGCGAAGAAAGTTCTTAATGTTAATGATGTTCCGGTAAGTACATTCACAACAACCGGATTATCAGAAACGCCGGCACTCACTAACGTCTATCTCTATCCTAATCCAGCCTATGATGTCTGTACACTTCAATTCGAAAATACAGTTGCAGGAGAAATAACGATCGAACTTTTTGATCTCTCCGGAAAACTGATTAAGTTATTTGATAAAGGTACTATGCTGCCAGCCGGGTTCTATAGTGCAGACCTGAATATTTCCGAATACAAAAAAGGCATTTATCAATTGATCGTTAAATCAGGGAAGGCTCTATCTGCACAGAAACTGGTGATAACGGAATAAAATAATTCCAAACTGCAGCTGCAATATTGCCGGAACAATAGCAACAGCGTAAGTCAGTCACCTTCCCCTCCTGCCCGTATTCTTTCCTCTCTGACTTCCTCCGCGCTGGTTATCTCTCCTCCCGGAATGTCCTGAATTTCCTTTGCTGAACGATCGTTGTCCTCCGGTGTGATTTCCTGCGTGTCCATGCGACTTCTTTGCTCCCACCGGTTTCTTTCCTGCTGCTGCTTTGCGCTCCGCCTCCTTACGTATCGCCCGTTCGTCGTCGGAGGAAGAATGAGCGATCATTTTATGGATGGTGGCCATTTCTTCTTCGGTCAGATCTCTCCAATCGCCTACCGGTAACCCTTTCAGCGAAATGTTCATGATGCGGATGCGCTCGAGTTTTGTCACTTCGTAACCAAAATATTCACACATCCTGCGAATCTGTCGATTCAGGCCTTGTACAAGCGTGATGCGAAACGTTGTCGCATCTTCACGAACTACCTTGCATTTCTTTGTGGTGGTTCCCAGTATCGGAACACCGTTGCCGAGACGGAAAATCACTTCATCAGTAAGCGGCTTGTTCACCGTTACGATGTACTCTTTTTCATGCCGATTGCCTGCACGCAGAATTTTATTCACGAGATCACCGCGGTTGGTGAGAAAAATAAGTCCCTGTGAATCTTTATCCAGTCTACCGATGGGAAAGATGCGTGCGCTGTGGTTGACAAATGAAACGATATTGTCGCGTACACCTTCTTCGGTAGTAGAAGTTACGCCAACCGGCTTATTTAATGCAATAAACACAAGATCCTCTTCCGCCAGCGGTTCCAGTTCGTGTCCGTTCACTCGTACCGTGTTCCCCGGATACACCTGATCACCGATTTTGGCACGCCGCCCATTGATGAAGACATTCCCCTGCTCTATAAAACGATCGGCTTCCCGACGCGAACATAATCCGCTGTCGGCAATGAACTTATTGAGCCGTACTCCACCCTCCTGTTGCATGCGTCATTTTTTTTGCGAAAGATAGAGAATCGCATGAAAAAACCGGGATTGGAGCGAATTCAATCTGCACCACCACCGTAAATTTGGAATTAACTACCAATGATTTACAGCTTTTTCGTAGTTTTTATTTGCATATACAAATATAAAGATGTTACCTTTGACCCCGTCATGAAAAGCTGCGACAGCACGTTCAACAAATGCCTTTACTTCTCTTCACAGGCCTTGGCCCGTAAAGTGGAGAAACTGGCGATTGAAGCGTGGAAACCCAGCGGACTTTCTCCCAGTCATGGATATTTGCTGATGCTGGTATTGAAAGAACCCGGTATTCAGCCAACAATTATCGGCGAACAATTACAGCTGACACCCTCTACCATTACCCGGCTCACCGAAAAGCTGGAAGAGAAAAAACTGGTGATCCGCACCACGGAAGGTAAACTCACCAATATCTACCCAACGCCCAAAGGAAAAAACATGGAGCCACTATTAAACGAGTGTCTTAAAAATTTCTACCAGACGTATTCGTCTATATTGGGGAAGGACAACAGCAGCAGACTCGTTGCCGATATGAATACCATCACCGATAAACTCTAAATTTTTTTCACCCTTCATTTGCATATACAAATATGAAAACCATCGTCGTCACCGGAGCAGCAAGAGGAATAGGGAAAGCCATCACCGAAGCGTTGCTGAAACAAGAACATACAGTTATTGGTGTATTCCGTACGAAGGAATCAGCTACACAACTGCGGCAGGCTGTATCAAACTCCTCAGGTAAACTGATCAGCGTATTCGGCGATCTGCGAAAACCGGCGGAGCTGTTAGCGATAGCTAAACAAATTTCAGAGCAGACATCAGCACTTGATGCACTCATCAACAATGCAGGCATCATCGGTTCATCCACCTCCATTGCAGCAACCACAATTGAAGAAATGCAGGAAGTGCATCAGGTAAATGTAATGGCGCCGTTTCAACTGACGAATCTGCTGTTACCACTACTGCGCAAATCAACGGATGCACGCATCATCCACCTGAGCTCCGGAATGGGTGCACTTTCCGACCTGAATGGCAGCTATGGTGCGTATCGCATGTCGAAGGCCTCACTCAATATGCTGACCATGATGCAGGCTGGAGCACTTCAACACGAGCAGATCAGCGTTTATAGTGCTTGTCCGGGCTGGGTAAAAACCGATATGGGCGGCGCATCCGCACCACGTACTCCGGAACAGGGAGCAGATACTCCGGTATGGCTAGCTACCACTGACAAACCACAACCTACCGGCAAATTTTACCGCGACAGAAAAATCATATCATACTAACGATTATATCTATACGAACATGTCAAAAATCATTACCATCATCGGTGCTTCCGGCCGTGTCGGCAGCAAAACCGTCCAACATCTTTCAGGAAAAGGCTATACCCTACGTCTCGTAGCACGTCATGCCGAAAAACTCGATCAGTTTAAAAACACTCCGGGTGTGGAGATTCACACGGGCTCTGCGAAAGATGCAGATTTCCTCACTTCTGTTATGAAAGGTTCAGATGTAGTCTTCACGATGACACCCGCTGATTTCAGCATCGCCGATGTGCCCAAACATCAGGATGAACTGGGTCTGGCCACCATCACGGCCATCCGCAACAGCGGAGTTAAGAAAGTACTCAATCTTTCATCTGTTGGCGGACATACCGAAGAGAAAACAGGCATCGTTGCCGGACTCGCACGTCAGGAACAACGTCTCAATGCACTGGAAGGAGTGGATGTGCTACACCTGCGTCCCAGCTATTTCATGGAG
Source organism: Bacteroidia bacterium (assembly GCA_046330075.1). Classification (GTDB taxonomy): domain Bacteria; phylum Bacteroidota; class Bacteroidia; order AKYH767-A; family OLB10; genus JAJTFW01. Next base: position 142,351 of record JAXLTL010000005.1, read on the forward strand.
AATATGCTTGCCAACATCGGTATGATAAAAGGAATGAACATCAACGGTTCTGCTATCGTTGCTGATCGCGCCTTTCCGATCATTGCCACCGCAGATATTGCCCGTGCAGCTGCAGAGAAACTGGAGAGCGCGGCCTGGACCGGTAAATCGGTGCTTCCGCTCCTCGGACCCAAAGACTATACTATGAATGAAGTTACAGCAGCCCTGGCTAACGCCATCGGACAGCCCAACCTTCCCTACATTGCTTTCCCGTATGATCAGGCCCGCGAAGGTATGCGTCAGGCAGGGCTCAACGACAGTTTTGTGGAAGGATACATCGGATTAAGCGAAGGCATCAACGAAGGCGTTTTCAACACAGAGAAACGCGACACTTCCTCTACTACACCAACCACCATTGAAGACTTTGCATCAACCATCTTTAAATCCGCATATCAGTCATGAACATAGGTGTACTTGGTACCGGAATGGTCGGACAGGCCATCGCCGGTAAACTCATAAGCCTGGGACACAAAGTTAAAATTGGCTCACGGTCGGGCAGTAACGAAAAAGCTAATGAATGGGTGGCTAAATCAGGATCCAACGCTTCTCAAGGGACCTTCAATGAAGCAGCTGCTTTCGGTGAGATGATCTTCAACTGCACAAAAGGTGAAGTGAGCCTTGAAGCACTGAAGATGGCCGGAGCAGAAAATCTGAAAGGTAAGGTCCTCATCGACATTTCGAATCCGCTCGACTTCAGCAAGGGCATGCCTCCCACCTTGCTGGTCTGCAACGACAATTCACTGGGCGAACAGATTCAGCAGGCCTTCCCTGAAACGCATGTGGTGAAAACGCTGAACACGCTCACCGCCCCGCTGATGGTAAATCCACAACTCGTCAACAATGGCGATCACGATATCTTCCTGAGCGGTAACAACAAGGAAGCAAAGGAAAAAGCAAGCGCATTACTGCAAACATTCGGCTGGGCTGTTGAACATCTCCGCGATCTTGGTGATATCACGACGGCGCGCGGTACAGAACAACTGCTTCCGCTCTGGGTAAGGTTGTATGGCGCAATGGGAAGTCCGATGTTTCAGTTTAAAATTGTGAAATAACCATACTAAAAGTTCATCTTGGTTCCTTGCACCGCTTTATTCAACCCCTTCGGGGTTGTGCACTACTACATCTGTTTGTAACTGAGAGCGGGCTCTCAGTTACAAACAGTCAACCCCTCCGGGGTTGCAATGCAATGATCCCTTTCGTTCAAGTTGTATTAAGGTGCATTGATTCAACCCCTACAAGGTTGCAATGCAGCGAACCAGTTCATTCGTATATTTTGTGAAGTAGATTCCCTCCACCCTGAACGGGTAACGCACAACTCCTACCGGTTTGAACATCAATCAGGCTACACAGGAGTACGAACGCCGCTTGTACTTCTGTTTAAACAATCGCAAAGTGCACGAAGTGCCGCATCGCATTTTACATCTTCATCAGCTTACCCTGCATACTTCCCGCGTCCGTCTGCAGATTCAACAGATACATTCCAGGCTGTAATGAAGAGATATCCAGCGGGTAGATTTCATTCCCAAAAATCTCTTCTGAAAGCTGTCGCTGCATCACTACGCGTCCATTAATATCGAACAGCGTGAGTAAGCCGGTTGCTGAAACCGACGGCAATGGAATACTGACGCGGTCAGATGACGGAACAGGGTAAACATCAAGAGGAGTTGTGTTAACCGCATTTTCCAGTCGCGGACCAAACGGCTGCGGACTTGAAGGAGCCTGCAAAACGATACGGTTGGCCGCCCGTGTGGTGGCTGCTGTAGCCTGTCGAAGAAAATGTTCGCCGGCGTTTACATACCAGCTCTGCTTCCAAGTGGTATTAAAAGTTTTCGTTTTAATAGTACTTACACTGAACCAATCACCCTGCAATTTTGTTTTGGTGACATTGATGATGGTATACCCATAATAAGATAAATCCACATAGCGCACATGACTGTTGAAGAGTTTAATCAGTGCCGGGGTAAGATTACTTAACGGGTTGGGCGATGTCACGCTTGGACAGACAAATTCCACACCTGCCGAAGCAGCCCTGTTAGAAGAACTGTATCCTGACAGAGGAAGATCATTGGCCCATGCCGAATGAATATCACCGGTAAGTACCACCATATTCTTGCTGTTGTTAGCGGTGAAACTATTGTACAGCCGGGAGCGTTCCGCCGGATATCCGTCCCATTGATCAATGTTTAATATAGCGCCAAATGCCACCATTGGTGCCACCATGACCTGCTGACCAAGTATATTCCATTTGGAAGTACTCGTTGACAAATCATCCATCAGCCAGTTCCGCTGTCCCAGGCCCAGCATGGTTCGTGATGTATCATTGAATGAAGGATCGGATGACTGCAACTGTTCTGTTCGTCCCTGCAGGCGGGTATCCAGCATATCGAGGCGGATCAGGTTTCCGAATTTAAACTGACGGTACAACCGACCGGGGTCATTGGTCGGGTCCGGTTTCTTTACAGGCATCCATTCGAAATATGCCTGTTTCGCAGCAGCTAAACGGTCGTTCCAGTTTCCCTCGGTAGCCGGATCATGGTTTTCAGCACCGCCCATCCACGCATCATTGGCTACTTCGTGATCATCCCAAACGACAATCAGCGGATACTGCTGCAGCAATTTGCGTGTATCTTCATCCAGGCGGTATTGGGCATGTCTTCTTCGGTAATCCGATAACGTTATAGCTTCCAGCTTCGGGTCGTGCACCCTGTTCACGGTAGAATCGTACCCGAACCCATATTTGGCATATTCATAAATAAAATCTCCGAGATGCACTACCACATCCACATCGTTGCGGTCGGCAATTGAACGGTAAACATTGAAATATCCGCTCTGATAATTTGTACAGGACACCACTGCCAAACGAATACTGTCGACCCCGGTTGAAGGTAACGTACGTGTTCGTCCCGTAAGTGAGTTCCTCGATTGGGCGGTAAACTGATAATAATACCAGGTATTGGGCTGCAATCCGTAAACGGTTACTGCCGCAGTGAAATCGCTTCCGTACCTTGCAGTCACAGATCCTGACTTCACCACGTTGGTAAGACCGGTATCGGTGGACAGTTTCCAGGTTACAGGAATTGCTTTTGTTGAGCCTGCCGGAGGTGTTACACGGGTCCAGAGTGTAATGCGGTTGGTGCCGGGATCACCGCTGGCAACACCGTGGTAAAAAGGGGCCAGACTGGTATCAGTCTGGGCCATTGCTGCGACCGCTAAGAGTTTGAACAGCAGGAGAAGTCCTCCTCTTAAACTATATGTATTCATGACAGGTTTCAGGTTTGAAATTGAGCAGTACAATGTACAGATTTCCCGAATACGTTGAAAGTACCTGAAGAAATTTCAGCGCAAGTCCCTGGCTTACTGAAAATTTTAAAAATTCAGTCGTAAAGTTACAGTGGTTCCCTCCTCCCCTTCAATACGGACTTCACCCAGAATTTCCTTCATCCTCCGCTCTATGTTCTTTAAACCATTTCCAAAACGGTTTTGCGTTGTTGCCTGAATACCTTTTCCGTCATCAGCGATGATGATACTAAACGAATGATCACTGATAAACATTTCAAGTCGTATTTTCTTTGCACCCGAATGCTTGATTACATTGTGAAGGATCTCCTTCACTACCAGAAAAAGGTTTCGTTTCACCGGACCAGTCACCTGCATCTGCGGGATAAGATCGGGAATAATAAATTCCACCTGCACATCATGATCATCCAGATATTGGCGGGTATAACCACGAATATACACCACCAGATCTTCCAGCGAATTGCTGTTATTGCTCATTGCCCAGATCATTTGCCGCATGCTTTCCACCAATTCCTCCGAACGCGTGGAGATACGACGGATATCCTGTTTCACCTCTTCCGCATTTTTCTGCATCGCCAGCTCACTGATCATCCGTATGGTAGAAAGTCCTGCTCCCAAATCATCATGCATATCGGCAGCCAGCCGGCTGCGCTCGTCTTCCCGTGCCATCAGTTCCTTCACTTCCATATCTTTCTGCAAGGCGGTTACTTTTTGTCGTGCAATCCGTGTACGGAAGTAAATGATCAATAACAAAACAATAAGTCCAAGACCGGAAATCAACAACCAACCCAGTCGTTGATCCGATTTACTCTTCTCGGCTTGCAGGATCAGTTCCTTTTCGGCCAGCTCCCTGCTTTTCTTTTCATTTTGATATTTCGATTCGAGCTCGTTCACCTGCGCAAACTGTTCCGATAACTCCAGTGAATCCCGGTAAAGTCCGCTGTTCTTCCTCGCCTGCAATGCAGCTTGATAATTTCCCAGGCGTTCTTCGGCGATGGACAGTCCATCGTACAAGGACATCAGCAACGAATGATTTCCAACGATCAACGCATGAGGTAAGGCCTCTGTCAGGACTGCTTTTGCAGCCGCATAATCACCAATATATTGATAAGTGGCTCCCAGATCATGCAGATTATGTACCAGATGAAAATCGTTGTTCTGACCCTTTGAAATCTCAATCAACTTCTTGAAGTAAACAATCGCAGAATCGGATTGACGCAGATGGCGGAGAGCATTCGCATAACCGCTCAGTGCAAACTGCACCAGGGAGATATCATTGTACTGCATACCGATCTTGTATGCATCCCACGATCTGGCTTTGGAAGCATCATAGAGACTATCAAATTCGTCGCTGGTGGCCAGATTCACGAGTGCATAGCCCATACCGAGCGTATCGTGTTGTTTCTCTGCCAGCTCATAACCGATTGCAGCAAAATAGCGGCTTTTGGCATAATCTTTAATCTCGATGAGCACACCTGATAAATTTCCGGCCAATGCGTTCATCAACATAGTGTCCTTTAACTGCTCAGCAATGCTAAATGCCCTGAGGTAATGATCAGCAGCTTTACGCATTTCGGTCTTATACTGATATACCGTGCCGATGCGGTTGAGTTGGATCGCCTGCCAACGTCGCTCGCCATACTTAACACACATCTGATACGCTGTATCGGCATTCGACAAAATCTGATCATACTCCGATTGAATGGTGAGTACTGAGTTTTTGTAGTCGAAGTACCTGACTAATCCATGGACGTAACCGAGGTCACGACTCAGCACTCTGGCTTTTTCATACCAGTACAGCGCCGTATCATTGATAATCCCCTCAAAGTATTCTCCGTACTTATAACAGAGATTTACATAGTTCGTGTCCCTCTTCGATTGTTGCAATTGGCGGAATACCTCGGCCCGTTCACGCGATTTCTCGACGGTGAGTTGTTGTGGAATTGCCGTCGTTGCTGTCAGGATGATCAATACCACCGACAAAAACGTCCGCCAGAACCATATATATAACTGCGATGAATAACCGTATTTCACAATTGAGCGTATTTCCATCGAAAGATAGGAATTCAGACGATAATCACCAAAACGGGTTATCTATTTCATCAAACAGGTAACCGAAGCAATGGGCACCATTCCTCCGAACTTCAGGCTGCTGCTCACCGTGGTACGGATCCCGTAGTTGAGCAGTACATTGTTCCCCAGTCGCAGATCGCCCCCGTAGGCCAGAATGAACTTCTCTGCTGTAACAAGTACATCATTGCCGGTATCTATACCATTTTCCAATATGGGAGATACCGCGCGGTTACGGGTATAGAAGCCTTCGATGAAAAAACTATAGCGCACACTGCCATAACGGATGTTCAGCCCGGTGGCGAAATCGAACAGCTGCTTTTTCTGATTGCTGATGACCGGGGTTCCGGTCAGACTATCGGTAACGGAGCTACGCAGATTACCTTGTTTGTTAATGGTGCGGAACATGGTACTGATGAGCCAACGGCGTCCGATGCCTAACGAAGCATTCAGCCATACCGCATTGGCCATGGGATCCAGCCTGAGACTGTCGAACCGCTCGTTGAGCTTCGGATTGAACGAATAGGCTTTGCCATAGGCAATATCCACATAACTCGCATTCCAGTGACGGGCTTTATTTTCATCGGTCTTTACTTTTAATTGCTCACGGTAGTTCTTACGGAACATGTACAATTCATTCTCTTTCTGAATCATGAGCGCATCGAGCGAATCACGTTCCACCGAAGGAGGTAATTGCTTACGCACCTGTTTCAAACTATCCAGCTGACTCATCTGTAATTGCACCGCCGATTCATAGTTGGCCTGATGTTCGCTGAACAATTGGTCATCGAGAAATGGATCATAGGAGCGAAAGAGATTCAGTTTTACCGCATAGCTGAAGAAACGTGTGGTATCATTGCCATCCAATGTGCCACCCGATACACTCAAGGTGCTCAATGTGCGCAACAGATAACCGGACGAACGGTATTTTGCGAGATTGGTGTTCTTATTATAAGCCAGCAACCAGACCGGTTGCATTTCCAGCGCGAGGTTGGGAGCCAGGCGGTAGGACTTCAGCGACCAGTCCACTTTAAAATCGCGGGTTACAGAGGCACGACCCACCAATGAAGCATTGGCATCCAGCAACTGATACGCAGGAGCAGCCGGAATGGTGAAATCGCTTACAGAAGGTTTCACCTCATCGCTTGTCTGCGCCTGTATCATCACCGGAACGAGCAGAATGGCGAGCAGTATTTTCCTGAACTTTTTCATAGACAGTGATTGTACGGTCATGTCCGGATCAACTGCCAGACATGACCATTGATCAGTTTTATTGTACAATCATGCGGTTATTCCCAGGATTCTGTTCTCCTGCAACGGCAGTGATATCGAAAATGAGACCTGAATCTGTCCAGAAGGCGAGATTATTGGAAGCTGCACCCGAGCAAAACACACAGGATGCTTTGTTAGCCTGTACATTGGATACCAGCGGAGTCTTCATGACCCCTTGCCCGCATACTGTACTGATCGGACGTACATACGTCACCGTAGTTGTACTTTGTATTGGAATTGAAGGAACATTAATAGTACCGATCTGAACACCAGCGCCGTTAGTTACTCTCAACGTAGTAGCCGGACTCGCCACATTACCGGTATTTTCAATTACAATCTGCAGATCTGGAATCACCGTCGTTTTGATATTACTGGTTGCGGTAAGATTGCACAACTGATATTTTGCCAGATCAGCATCCGAAAACTGGCCATTGACAGACCCATTGCTGGTAAATAAATTGGTAAGCCCCTGAATCTTCAGCTCCGGAAAAAATGTAGAAGGAGCTGCCGCTTCGATACGTTTTAAATCCGTCAGTACTCCTGCATTTGACATCAGATTATTGTAATCATAAACCAGGTAGGGCCCCCAACCGCCATTGATGTTACCAACACCACCATATACGAACAGCAGGTTCTTTGTTATATCAGTAAAATTTTCGAGATCAATATCAACGCCGGCCGTTCCCGATGGACGTACCGTAAGGGTGATAGTAGTACCAGCAGCATTCACCGTCAGATCGGAAGAGGAGAATGGAAGATTTGTTTTGCCAAAGAGATTTGAACGCAGTCCGTCATGCAACTGCACCTGATTCGTAAAGCCTGTACCGTTGAACTGCAGCGTATACACCGTTCCGGATTTAAGTAAGGATGTTTCCCCTCCGTTCTTTCTGAAGGGAATGATAGAAGGCAATGGAGATCCGGTCCACTGTATAGAATTGACAACACCCCGGCCGGCTACTTTACAATCCAGCTGATCATAACCCGTGAGCTCAACGGCATACCTTACTTTAATGATGAAGTCCGTTTCAATTCCCGGGAGATCCGAACTATTGACGGTGAATTTAACATGGCCTTCGTTGTTGCTCTTGAATTTATTCAATCCGGTTCCACTGATCGTTCTTTGTTTAGTTCCGGAAGCATTACAGATTTCAACACGATCACACACATCGAGAAAAGCACCGGTAAGGTCCACTACATGACTTACACCGGTTACGAAGGGTAAACGAAACCCCTGAATACGGTTATTTGAAACAGCCAGATTACGGCTGAGATTCTGAGGAACATTTATTCCAGCCTGCAATTGTACAGCACTGATAGTAGCATGGGCGGTTGCATTCAGCAGGAGTATCATCACTGTTGCAACCCGGATCATTTTTTTCATAGTGTTGGTGTATTAATAGTACACCGCAAAACTACCGGAGCAACCGCCGCCGTTCAATATAACCTTGGTTATAACACACACTCACCGGATTCGGGGATACTAACGGAAACGACTGTACGTAATCATACCTCATCAAAGTGTACGTACGTCATTAACAAATCAGCGTTTGAAATACTTGTTGATGGCTTCTGTTTTGTTCTGCACCTGCAGTTTCTCGTAAATCTTGTGGATATGCTGTTTTACAGTGCCGGTGGTGATGAACAGTTTCTCCGCTACTTCTTTGTATAAAAATCCTTTGGAGATCAGCTCCAGAATTTCGCGTTCCCGTTTGGAAAGAATATCAGCTTCCGGTATTGGTTTCGTTTGCCTGTTGAACACATTCACCAGCTTCCGGGCAATCTGTGCGCTCATCGGTGAGCCTCCTTCCATGATTTCACGGATGGCTTCGAGGAACTGGGCGGGACTCGATTTCTTCAGCAGATACCCCATCGCACCGGCCTGCAGGGCTTCAAAAACGTTTTCATCGTCGTCGTACACGGTGAACATCATGAATTGGCCGGCGAAACCTTTTTCACGGAGGCGTCGGATACACTCGATACCTGAAATCCCGGGCAGATTGATATCCATGACAATAATATCGGCACTGCAGGGAACTACTTCCTCTACCGCATCTTCTGCATTCGCAAACTCAGCTGTACAGATAAAACCCGGGGTGGTATTGAGTACATCTCTGAAACCTTCCCTGATTTCATGAACATCTTCCACAATGGTGACCCGAATATCGTTCATCTTGCAAAACAACAGTTTTTCAGCCATTTCCGGGTATAACCAAGGTTATATTCTTAAAAAATCCACCGTTTTCGGGAATCCGCGATGCAGCTTTCCCGGTTTTATTGTGCGTGTTAACGTGATTTTAACGGTCAGATTTATGTCATTCATCTGCAACTCACCCTTTGTTCACTTTGGATTCATGGCCGCCTCCCCATCTTTGACTTGTCGTTCAGGCGACACGCGTTCTTCTCTCATACAGTTTTCAATCAATAGGGTTGTTGATTGGTTAGGTTAGAAGGGTCTCAGAGGTGGGGCCCTTCATTTTTTTTGCCCCAAGCCTCAGGCGGCAAGCCGCAAGCCGCAAGCTACAGGCGGCATGTATCTTTTCCACTATTTTTACGTAGAAATACGGTCGCTATCCGACATTTTTCGATTACCCCAACTTATTCATCCTCACACCTCCGTTCATTCTATGAACCGTATTCACAAACTCCTCGTTGCCAATCGTGGCGAAATCGCTATCCGCGCCCTGCGTGCTGCTACCGAACTGGGCATCCGTACGGTGGCCGTTTACACCTACGAAGACCGCTATTCTCTCCACCGTTATAAGGCGGATGAGGCCTATCAGATCGGACGCGAAAACGAACCGTTGAAACCGTATCTTGATATTGAAGAGATCATCAGCACGGCGAAGGAGAACGACGTGGATGCGATTCATCCCGGCTATGGATTTTTATCGGAGAACGTACAGTTCGCCCGTCGTTGCCGCGAAGAAGGAATCATCTTCGTTGGACCCTCTCCCGAGGCCATGGAACAGCTGGGCGATAAAGTAGCCAGTAAGATTGTGGCCCGCAAAGCCGGAGTTCCGGTGATTGAAGATAATAAAACCGCGCTGACTTCAGCCGATGTAGCGCTGAGCGAAGCAAAGCGGATAGGCTTCCCCGTTATCTTCAAAGCCAGCGCCGGTGGTGGTGGCCGTGGAATGCGGGTGATCCGTGCAGCCGAAGACCTGGAAAAAGCCTTTACCGAAGCGCGCCGCGAGGCTGGCAACGCCTTCGGAGATGATACGATCTTCATCGAGAAGTTTATCGATAACCCAAAGCATATCGAAGTACAGATCCTCGGCGATCATCATGGCAATATCGTGCACCTCTTCGAACGTGATTGCTCCGTACAACGTCGTTTTCAGAAGGTGGTGGAGATTGCTCCCGCGCCGAGTCTGCGTCAGGACACGAAGGACAAACTGTATAACTACGCCCTGGCCATTGCAGCACAGGTGAAATATGATAATGCCGGCACGGTGGAGTTCCTTGTCGACGAAGAAGAGAATATCTACTTCATCGAGGTGAATCCGCGCATTCAGGTGGAACATACGGTAACGGAACAAATCACCGGTATCGATATCGTGCGTTCGCAGATTCTGATCGCCGATGATGAGCCGTTGCGTTCTCCGATGATTGATATTCTGAAACAGGAAGATATTCAATGTCGCGGTTTTGCGATTCAATGCCGCATTACCACCGAAGATCCCGAGAACGATTTCAAACCCGACTATGGAACGCTGATCGCCTACCGCAATGCCGGAGGTTATGGTATCCGTATCGATGAGGGTTCGTCGTATCAGGGGGTGAAGATCTCTCCGTTCTTCGATTCGATGCTGGCCAAAGTAACCGCGCAGGGACGTACACTGGCCGGTGCTTCGCGTAAGATGTACCGCACGCTGATGGAGTTCCGTATCCGTGGCGTGAAGACGAATATCCCGTTCCTCGAAAATGTGATCAACCATCCTGTTTTTCAGGAGGGGAAATGCACGGTGAAGTTCATCGAGAAGTATCCCGAGCTGTTTATCTTCCGCAAAAAACAAGACAGCGGTACGCGCGTACTTCGGTACCTCGCCGACGTTATCGTGAACGGAAATCCGGATGTGAGTCGCATCGATCCTTCCCGTCGCCTCGAACAACCCCGTCTGCCCTACGATAAAGTACGTACAACGCCTCCGGCAGGAACGAAACAATTACTCACGGAGCTGGGTCCGGAGAAATTCGCGCAATGGCTCAAGGCGGAGAAAAAAGTCAAATTCACCGATACCACCTACCGCGATGCGCACCAGTCGCTGCTGGCGACCCGCGTACGCACAACAGACTTCATGAAAGTAGCGCGCAACTTCGCCGTACACCATCCGCAAACCTTCAGCATGGAAGTTTGGGGAGGAGCTACTTTCGATGTAGCGTTGAGGTTTTTGCATGAATGTCCATGGGAGCGCCTGAGATTGTTACGTGAAGCCGTACCGAATATTCTATTGCAGATGCTGATTCGCGGTAACAACGCTATTGGTTATGCTGCTTATCCCGATAATCTGGTAGAGAAATTCATCGAAGACAGCTGGGATACCGGCGTGGATGTATTCCGCATCTTCGACTCGCTCAACTGGACCAAATCGATGGAAGTAAGCATTAAAGCCGTCAGAGAAAGAACCGGAGGCATTGCCGAAGCCTGCATCTCCTACACCGGCGATATCCTCGATCCGAAGAAGAGCAAATACAACCTGCAATACTATCTTGATCTGGCACGTGAACTTGAAGACAAGGGATCACATATTCTCGGCATCAAGGACATGGCCGGACTTCTGAAGCCTTACGCTGCTGCTGAACTCATCAGCGAACTGAAGAAGGTGATCGATATTCCAATCCATCTCCATACTCATGATACGGCATCGATACAATCTGCCACCTACCTCAAGGCCATTGAAGCCGGTGTAGATGTAGTTGATGTCGCATTGGCATCGATGAGTGGTCTCACTTCACAGCCGAACTTTAACAGTCTGGTAGAAGCACTCCGCAATACGCCGTACGAAGTAGACTACGATGTAAAGCATCTCAACGAACACAGCAACTACTGGGAGACGGTCCGCGAATGGTACTATCCTTTCGAGAGCGGGTTAATGGCCGGCACAGCAGAAGTGTACGACCATGAGATTCCAGGAGGACAATACTCCAACCTGCGTCCACAGGCGATCTCACTGGGCTTAGGCGACAAGATGGTAGAGATCAAGCAAGCCTATGCCGACGTGAACGAACTCTTCGGCGACATTGTGAAAGTAACACCCAGTTCGAAAGTAGTAGGAGACATGGCACTCTACATGGTGAGCAACAACCTCACTAAGGAAGACATATTTGTAAAAGGAGGCACGCTCAGTTTTCCCGAGAGTGTAAAAGGATTCTTCAAAGGTGATCTGGGACAACCTCCCGGAGGATTTCCCAAAGAGCTGCAGCGCATCGTACTCAAGGACATTGAACCCTATACCGATCTCCCCAACGCACACCTGAAGCCGGTAGACTTCGACAAAGAATTCGAAGCCTTCAAAGTTCGGTTTGGCGACACCGTTAGTTTCCTTGATTTTCAAAGCTGGAAATTTTATCCCAAGGTATATGAAGAATACCATGAGTTCAGGAAGAACTACGGCAATGTAAGCAACCTGCCAACGACGGCCTTCTTCTTCGGCATGAAAAACAACGAAGAGATTCTGGTAGAAATTGGCAAAGGAAAAAATATTCTGATCCGTTTACTCTATGTAGGCGACGTTGACGAAAGCGGTCACCGGGCGGTGTACTTCCGGCTCAACGGACAAACCCGCGCCATCGACATTGTGGACCGCAAAGCCGCTGTGAAGAAAGTTTCGCATACCAAGGCCAGCGGAGAAAAGCAGATCGGCACGCCCTTACAAGGCTTACTCAGCAAAATATTTGTCAAGCCCGGTCAAGCCATCAAGAAAAACACACCGCTCTTCACCATTGAAGCCATGAAGATGGAAACGACGATTACTGCACCGGCCGATATCAAAATCAAATCCATCCACCTCAACGAAGGCACGCTGGTAGAATCGGAAGATCTGGTGGTGGAGATGGAATAAACCACGAACCGCTGGTTCAGCGGTTTAAAGTTTAAGGTTGAGGCGAAGCCGAAATCCTGAGTGATCGAAGAGAACCTCAGGATTTAAGGTTGAAGCGAAGCCGATCCCGCATTGACATGCTGATAATGCGGGACTGAGTGATCGAAGAGCCTGCTCCGAGCCTGCCTCGGATAACCTCAGGATTTAAGGTTCAAGGTTATCATTTATGCAGGACAGGTCGCGACCTGTCCGTACATTTTTTGTAGTGGCCGGTCGCGACCGGACATGCGATGATAAATGAAACGCAGGACAGCAAAAGCTTATAGGTTGAGGCGAAGCCGATCCCGAATTGACATTCTGATAATGAGGGTCTGAGTGACCGAAGGGCTAGCTCCGAGCTTGCCTCGGAGAACCTCGGGATTGACGGTTGGTGTTTGAATAAAACCAACCATTTATAAGCAAAGAGTAAAGTGATTTCATCGGTATCAACCGGTACAACATTGCCCTGGACGGAGCATCCAAATCGGAACTATAATGATTCCGGTTGCCGGAGTTGGGGAAATGAATCAGGTAAACACTGTTTTTTATCAGACGGTGCTTGGGTTTGGCGTAAGTATATCACAAGTAGCCATTAGACATATTGGAAATTATAACCAAACATACGATTCAAAACTTCAATGAAGTAAAGCACCGAATCTAATTATGTAATACACCGTAGGGAGGAGGATCCGGCCATCGGTACTTTTCAAACCAATCTACCTGATCTGTATTCAATATGCTTTCCTTGTAAGAATCAAATGAAGTTATCTTCTTTATATATGGATGAATAAGATTTATTTCAGAACTAGATTGAATAGATCCATTTTTTACAGCGTAATCCAAATAACATTCAATAACCTTTAAGTCTATTTCCGGAAATTGTTCCTTGGAATAATTGCATTCATGCGCAGTAATAAACGAGAGGGCCTTCAATCGTGCACTATAAACACCCTGACCTAGATAATAAAATGAATCTGAAATTCGCATATCAATAATATGCGTAAGTAATGGTCTTATTAAAGAAGTATCTAAAACATTATTTTCAATTATTTCATTACACACTCTAATAATTTCAACATGATCATCAGAATAAATTAAGGTTTCCCGAATTCGTTCTGCGCGTGGTTTGCATCCAAATACTGCTGATAACAGAATTATTCCAGTGAAGTATATTTGGATTTTATTCACAACTGATTTTAACATTACAGATGAGTGATATGAAATTTTTCCAGGTCCAACCGGCTTACGCTGTTGGCAAATCCGTATTGGTATTGATAGGTGGCCATGATGTTATTAAATACACCAAACCTACTTTCCCGTTCGCGTTGAATAAATTCCATTCTTTAATAAATATAAATTGACCTCATCCCAATACTTCAACAGATTCATTTCCGTCGAATCACAATTATCTGATATCAGGAAGAAGTAATAATCGAACGTCTCATCTGCACTCATTGCAGAGTCATATTTTAGTTTTCTTTCATCCGCCAAATACTGAGCATTATATCCGCTGTTCATAGACCCTGTATAATAACATAACTTTATTGCACCTGTTATGGTATCATCAGGATTAAAAGATATATTATTAAAGAAAAACCTATCACTTTTATCAACTTTAAAATCATCAATATCAACGGATATAATTCTTCGATTTGTAAAATTAAACACTCTCACTCCGTTTACCAACTGATCATTATTTATACTACAACCATTTACTATTGCACACCACTGTGTTTTCTGCCCGGAAAAATAATAGTAATTCAATGGTTGATTAGACATACAACCATTAAGTAACAACATCCCGAATAAATTAATAAGGGGCATCATTTGCTTGGACCTCATTTTCGGTAATACCTAAAATTAAGTTTTGAATTCGCAGGTTAAAATAGTAAAAAAACCAATTCATTCATTCAGTTTAAAGAATGTAACAGCTACTGTCGACCATATTACACTATAATCCATCGTTATATACGGAATCGAATGTTAAGAATTCTGGGTTCAGTATTCTAATTGAACTTAACTCCTCCGATTTAAACAATGAAGAATAATTTATTTCTACTATTATAAAATAGCGAGATTGCGGCCTAACCATTAAGTAAAAGAAATCATTTTTGCTTGCCACATTTTCAATTACTTGCTTAATCACTTTGTTTTGAAGATCCATTTCACAAAGAGTGTACTTATACTGGTAATTGCTATGTTCGAGGCTCTGTTCCAGAATTGACTTTTCAGAGCGATTAAAACTAGCAAGTAGGTTTGGCAAGTTGCCGGTGTCCAAAATAGAGATTGAATCATTGGGGAATAGAGCTCTTTAAATATTTTAAGTATAAATAACTTTACCAGAATAGAACTATCTTTTGAAATAAAATTGCTCTCAATAAACTTATTTGTTAATCGATGGCCAAAATCCTTATTAACTTTCTTGTATTCGGGGTTTTGATCCAGCATATTACAAAATTTACAAAAACTGAAATTTTCTTCAGCCATTGAACTATCCAAATAATTAAAAACATCTTCATATAGAAAACAATCGAAAACGGAAAGGGTATTTGCACTTTCGGAAAATAAGTTCTCATTAGAATTGGTCACATTGACTTGTCCGCTTGAATCCCGTTTAAAATGGATTTGCTCTATTTCTATAAAATGTGCAGAATTACAACTGGAAATTATAGAAAGAAGCAGGAATAGTGAAATTCTCCTAATAATCGATGTTTTCAACAAGCCCATCTCTTTGGGTATAATTATCAACTCCGCTATTTTGAAATTCAACTTTATATGGCACCTTCCCACTTTCATGTAGCTAGCTGTAAGTGGATCAACACTAAAAAACCTTCTGTAACCCCTCCTAAAATCCGGACTGGTTAAAAAAGGAAAAAACCTTAACTTTAATCAGGATATGAAAACGACCCGATTCACAGAAAGCCAGATCGTACAGGCATTAAAAGAGTACGAAGGCGGAAAGAAAGCAGAAGCCTTGTGCCGAGAGCTTGGCATAACCAAAAGCACTTTGTACAACTGGAAGAAGAAGTATGCCGGCCTTGACGGAGAGCAGTTACGACGCTTAAAGGAACTGGAGGAAGAGAACCGAAAGCTAAAATCCATGTATGCTGATTTGGCTTTGGACAATAAGATGCTCAAGGATGTTCTTTCAAAAAAGTGGTAAAGCCTGGTGATCGCAAAAACATGGCTGCCTACCTGATGGAGACATTTACGGTAAGCACCACCAGAGCTTGTAAGGTAATCGGAATGCCCAAGTCCATGTATTATTACCAATCGGTCAAAAGCGACCAACCGGTCATCGATAAACTCAATGAACTGGTATCTATGCGTGTTAATCATAAAGCGGGCCAGGACAAGCTATACGAGCGTATCCGCACCGAGGGGATCAAATGGAACTATAAACGCGTCCGAAGAGTTTACCTTGCCATGGGACTCAAACACCGTCAGAGAAGCCGTAAAAGAGTGCCCAAACGCGAGAAGCAACCATTGGTAGTGCCCATAGCTCGTAACATGAGCTGGTCAATGGATTTTATGCATGATACACTGATGAACAAACGTCGTTTCCGGGTATTGAACATTATTGATGATTACAATCGGCAGGCCTTGATTGTGGACGGGGACTATAGCTTTCCCAGTGAAGCGGTGATTCGCCAGCTGGAACGTGCGATTCATGAATATGGCAAACCGCAAAGTATCAGGGTTGATAATGGACCAGAATTTACCTGTTCAACCTTCCTTGACTGGTGCAACAAAATGGATATCAAGATCCAATTCATTCAACCTGGAAAGCCCATGCAGAACGGATACATTGAAAGATTCAATCGAACATTCCGTGAGAATGTACTGGACGCATATATGTTCAAGGACTTATACGAATTCAATAATATTAAAGACGAGTGGCTGGAAGACTATAACCATCACAGACCACATGAATCACTAAATAATCACTCTCCAATAAAATACGGCACAGCTTAAAAGCTATTGATATATTGAAAACCTGAAAAAGGTTTCCAACATATCAACAGCACATCATCAAATTAAATTAGTAATTTTGATTGCAGTCCGATTTAAGGGAAGGTTACACTTCCTAAACGGGTATCGTACATCCGCATACCATAATCCTGCCAGTTGCCTTTCACTTCATCGTTGTTTTCTTTTCCATTAGAACCGAATCGGTCTGTCAGCTTCCAACTTTTACAATTCATTAAAATTAACATAATTTCTGATTTTAGGCTAGTTTCAAATTGTCGTGGTATGGAGAAGCCGATAAAATGAATATTCTTAATATAGAAAATCGAAATTTAATCTATAATAAAGTTAAGTAAGTCCAATCCTTCCAGTAATAATACCCAGTATAAGTAATGCTAGTGGCAAAAACATGGAGATTAGAAAATAGGTCAAAAACAACTTCCCATCCTTATACGGGTACTTCTTTAAAAGTTTTTTATATCTATTTCTATAAAAGATTAGAAAATAATTTATCAAAATGCATGGCAAAACGAATATTATAGTAAAACTAATTACGTTACATAAAATCGGCGGTAAAAAAGAAAAATCGATATAATAAAAATAACTGCAAAAGACATACTTTTGTAAGATTGACATAATAAGCAATAGATTTAATGTCATAGATACCGTCATAAATATCATGGTACCCATTGCCCAGCTCTCTCGATTTTCAGGTCGTGATTTTGCTCGCTTAATTGCATCTACCCAAATTCTATAATAGATTCCTAACATAGACATAAAATTACCTAAAATAAAATTAATTAGTTCACACCATATAAATCACCTTCATTCAAAGGTCAATTCTATTTCTTACAACTCAAATATATGAAGGAATTTACTTTTTAAGATGCTTTGATTTAAAACTGTGTCATTCACCACTAATCTTTCATTGAACGTTCCGTTAACCATTGAATTAAAAATCTCCATCCCGATTTTATTATATCCCATAAAATCTCCCAATTTCACCTTACCACGATATGAAATCCAATTCTCGCAATTATCTAATTTGATAATAGTTACAGCACTTGAATTATCGGGACAAATTTCCATGTTGATCGTTATGTATTCTTGAACCTTTATCTCTTTATCAATCTTATAATATTCGAACCAACCTAATGCCTCCGGCTTTTCATCAACTATTTTATAATAGACATCCAAGCTCTCTGTTCTATTTATTTTCCAATGTCTTAATATTTCCTGAGTCCGATTTTTAACTAACAAATCACATTCCTTTACTTCACAATATTCGTCAAGAAAGTGTTTCAACAAATTGGCCTTGTATTTACCTTCACCATTTTGAATATTATAATAAACATAGTTTTCGCCCCTGTTGTTAAGAAATAAAAATATAAAAAGCAAAATAATCAAAAATGCAAGACTTATCTGAACTCCCCTTTTCATTTTACTTCCCGTTAACAGGTGTCACTTTATCACTATTTACTCTTATTGGTGTGCCATTCTCATCAATCTTTATTGGACCAATTGATGAAAATTTATACCCATTAAATAAAGACCATTTGCCGACAAATTGCTTAGCCAAATTATAATATACTTTTCTAGCATCAGTATTTGCAGTAAGCACTAGGCCTCCATTAGTGAACATATTTGAGGATATTGGTGTTAGTCCTTTATTACCGCTTGATTGCTTTACTACGCTATCCAGCAACAAATCAGAATTAATTATTGGGTTATTTGCTAAAATTGCATAATTTGAAATTAATGGATTTGGCCTAGGATCTTCATTCCATGGTTTTCCTAACCGCGTGTCATATTCTCCATATAATGCTGTATAGTGATTTCCTTCAACACTAATATTATTTTCCATCTCAATTCCGTTAAATCCAACACGACAATCATCAAAAGTGTACTCACGTCCCGGCATCATTGCTGTGCTGCCTTTGTTAGTTATGTCCCCGAATTTCTGCTGAACTTTCTAAATAAATAAATGCCCAATATAATGAATATTGGCCCTACTATGAATCCATTAATCTGCATACTGATGTCTTTTACGATATCATAAATTTTGAAAATTATTAATGCTAAACCTGTCGATATATTCATGATCAAATAATACCATCGATTATTATATTCATTTACCTTATGCTTTCCATCATATTTAATAGTTTTATAAACCCCTGTTAAAATGAAAATTCCGCCTAAAACAAATCCATTCAATGGCATAGATCCGCCGTTTTTAGACAGATAAATTTGCAAGCCCACTGCAGCTAGGCCTGCAGTAAAATGGACAATAAAAATAAACAACCGAGTATGCCGTCCAAAGAAAAAGTTATCTGGATTTATCATCTTAGTTTTTAACTTGTTTCATAATCAACCCTGTACCAATTTTATACTTTATGCCAATTCCCCCCAATAAAGAAAAACTTGTTCTCGGAAACAAAATATGTATGTATACGTTGTTCCTTTCAATCATTTTATTATCATAATTGCCATAAGTTAGTGTCAAACTTTTCGCCGCATCATCTCCCATGCCTGCAGTTGTGTGTGCTGTACGAGTCCGTTCAAATGTTACTCCACCGCCAAATTTGCATCCAAACTCTCTTTTAATTTCAGTCCCATTATTTTTTCCAAACCATTTTAGGCCGCTGTTCACTTCCCGTCCATTAATATACTGAGAGGAATTGGAAAATAAACTTACACTTCCTGCGTTAATTGTAAATTCGAAATTGTATCCGCTACAAGAAAACTCAAATTCACCTTGAGCACCTGCGGTTACTTCAACCTTGCTATCAGTAAATCTTTCCCACTTGATATATCCGGCCTCAATCCATTGCGTCAATTTATCATTATATACTTTAGTATCAATTGTACCTGTCTTATCTCCAATGTTTTCCCAGATTTTAGAATCTTCCATTTGTTCATCAAGTACCGTTACAACTTTCCAATTCTTATCCTCGGTTTCTCTTATTAATTTTTCATCTTCACATCTTGTTGCAGTATTGCCTAACGGATCATAATTACATGCCGGATTCAATGTTAATACTGAATAGTCGCTTAAACTAATCTGTGGAACCGGATCCACATTCCACCTCCTCCCCAATCGTGTATCATACTCCCAATACAGTGCGGTGTTATGATTTCCTGTTCCGGTGATTTCATCCGTGCGTTCCTGCCCATTAAAGGAGAAACGGTATGGGACATTAAAAAGTGCGTTATAGACTCCGGAAAGGCCGGAAAAGGTGGTATTTTGCCTGGGGTGCGAGTGCATTAGTGCTAAGGTAGGGAAAATCTCTTATTTAAGCTAGTGGGAAATGCCTACTTGTATAATTCACTAGGATATATTGTCACTCCATTTCTTATCCTCTTGTGCAGTTAAAGTTATAGTTCGGTTTAAATGAACTAACTTCATGAAACACTCTCAAACAGCAAAACTTATGGTTCTTAAACTTCCACACTTTATAAAAGGTTATCATAAAAACACTAATTTAATTTTTCTAAAGAATCGATAAAACCTTCATATAGCTTCTTATTATGCTTAGTCCACCCACTATCTATAGTTGTTGAATCAATGTAGTGAATACAGAACATTTTATCGTTCATAAAGGTTCGTTTATAAGAGTAGGTTCCATCAGCATTAAAATTTGTTATCGTTATTAGCTTCCCTTTTTCATAACATTTTTCAATATACAACGAATTGTTTTTATATAATTTCACTGTTCCATTTCTATATCCCATATTTAAATCACCCGTTTGTAGTATTTCTTCATTTAAATAAATAAAATATGGTCCATGCAAAGTATCATTTCTATAATTCAAAATATACTTTAATCCATTTTCTTTAAGAACAACTTTTGTCCCGTTTTTACCGGTTTGCGTTAAAATTAATAGGCTTATGATTAACATTATTAGTTTCATATTATCGTGTTTGGGGTTCAGCATCTATTACTGGTAATTGAACCAGACCAGCATCCTTTTTCTCCATTGGAGTTACAGTTAGTCGTTCTAATGTTCTCCATCTGAACCAACTATTTCTTAAGTTTTGATAATGTTTAGTATATGGTATATCACCATATTAGTATTCTGACTCATCATAGTAGCCAGGTTGAGCTTGTAACACATTATACTTCATTAATGGTGAATAATCATACGCTGATTCATCCATTGGAATATTAATCATAGCATGACCGTTATAACTCCATAAATCTCCAGTATTGCCTTGGTCTTGTGAAATTGGGACAGAGAAACCCAATTTTTCATCCATTAATGTATATGATCCTACGTTGTCTCTTAATCCTCCCGATCTTACACCATTTAATTGCTTTAAACCTTTGTAGAAATCATCAAAAGTTTCGAATCGCTCATCATTGGATGAAATTTCCCGATTAGTACCTGGGATAGTATACTTCATCTCTGCTTTCATATACTCATGGTATTTTGCCCAAATATATAAAGGTAAATCTGCACAATTAAATTTAAGCTGATTTTCTTCTGAAGTTAATACTGTCAACATCGATAAAACGAAACTCATATATCCTTCAACTATAAAAACATTTTGTGCGTCATTTGGACCATCCCAGGCCTCTAATCCATCGAGATCAATAGCTTTAATTGGCCTGATACAAGCAAATTGATATGGTGTCAATTGTGGATAGCTAGCTGTAAGTGGATCAACACTAAAAAACCTTCCTAAACGGGAATCCAAGCTCAATAGTGCCTATGCGTGAGCTGCCGTACATATGGAATTCTTCCAGGTCCAACCGGCTTACGCTGTTGGCAAATTTGTATTGGTATTGATAGGTGGCCATGATATTGCCCTGTGCGTCGCGTACGTAAAAATCGGAAATATAATGATTCCGGTTGCCAGAGTTGGGGAAATAATGACGAACCAAACTTTGATTATCTCCTATGAACCTAACTAAATTGAAAATTTGACAATCCTCGAAGAAAGGAGCAGTTAAAAAATATGCACCGATATTTCCAATGGCTAACGTACGAACCCAAAAATCACAATCATTTTATTAACTGACCATCAACCGTCATAACATTAAAACCATATTTAACAATAAAACACTTATAACATTTTAACATTTAAAACACTATTTCGTCATCAACACATCTCTGTTTTCCATTGCTGTCTTAATCTTTTCAAAGTCGTTTCGTTCGAGGCGGGAGTAGAAAGAATATTGCAGCACTTCGCCTTCTTCCACATAGGTAAAGCGTACATCTCTGACTTCTGCCGCATTGTATTCGATGCTGATGAGGTTATCAATCGCGGCCTGAAAGAGGAGGCTGCCGGTGAAAACAGAACGTACCATCACAAAGTCCTGATATATTTCTATCTGTTTGGCGCGCCGCAAAAAATCAACACACCCGCCGCAGAACATGATTCCGCCGACCGCCATCATGAAAATGGATTGTCCGCTATATTCTCCTCTCAAAACAATCATAAAAAGGACGATGATCAGCAACGGCAGCAAAATGGATCCAATACCATAAAGTACGTTGTAATCAGTGGCCAGCCGTTTCCTTTCCAGTTGCTGTGGTGTGGGCTGGTTACTGATCCATTGCGGTGTGGGATCGGCAAACTTTTTTAAGCGCAGCGGATCCTGTCGCAGGAGTACCGTAAGATGGCGGTAAAGCAAGGGAAGTTGAGTAGAGAATCCTTCCGGGTCTTCGAAGAAGTGTTCTACGCTGACAGCAAAAAACTCTCTGGAGTTAGTACCGGCATATTCACGGAGGAAGTGTTGCTCTGATTCAGCGACTTCATCGGGGCCATGTTCCGCTACGACCAGCCATTTCTGAAAGTACTTGAAGAAATACGGATCACCTTGCCGAACTAATCGTGAAAGATCGAGCGCATGGGCCAGTTCGTGGAGTCCGAGGTTGAGTTTATCCGCCTCTGTCGCGATGCCTTCTTCAAAATGTTTCCACGATAATACGATCACACCTTTCACATTGGTTTCTCCGCGATGAAGTGCTCCTGTCGCCGTGCTGGTGTAGATGTCGGGGTAGAGAATGAAGGTGTCGAAATGATCGAGGTAAAAGTCACGCAGACCGAAGGTGAGCTGTACCGCTGTTGCGCTGATCAGCGTGGCCATTTCTTCTGTCACTTCCAGTCCTTCGCGTCCTTCAAATGAATGGTGATTCATGAACAACGCGGTGCGGACCATAAACTGATTCTTCAGCTTCTGCGGCAATCGCTTGAAATAATCCACCCGCGTCTCGAGCAACGCACGCATCTTCGCATCTGGCGCCGCATCCCTGTAACTGGATTTGATGGCCCTGTCGCGCAACGAACGTTTTATCTTTTTAATCTCGTACGAAGCCGTGAACCACATGACCTCCAGAAAGAGATACAAAAACAATCCAACGCAAATGAACAGCAGAATCGCGGGAAGCATAGGTGGTCAAAGATCAGAAAAATTGGTTCCGGTGGCTTCGGCTCCGCTCAGCCACCGGAAGGTGTCAAGTATTATCCGGTGGCTGAGCGGAGTCGAAGCCACCGGATGCGGAGCCGAAGCCACCGATAGCAGGGTTATCAAGATCGACCCGTTAATACTTCCGTTTGACGGCCCGTTAAATGCTTGTATTTGACCTTCCTAAATAGTAGGTTTGTTGGAGTTATGAGCGAACTGGTTTTGGAAGAGACGAAGACTGATATATCTGGTATTCAAGGCGATAGCTGGACCGAAAGGACCTTGTCGGCGGCGGCAGTGCAGGAAAAAAGCCTGGCGTCGGGAACGAAGCAATTCAGCAACCTCGATCTGGCGCGCGAGCGTGCTGCTTTTATCCGCTGGAAGACGATCGAGAACCTGGATAAGTACCTGATCGAGTTTGAATCGAATTTTATCAAGACCGGAGGTAAGGTCCTCTGGGCACAGGATATCACCGATGTACTGGAAGCGATCCTCGAGATCCTCAACAAAGCCAACGTGAAGAAGGTGGTGAAGTCGAAGACGAATACCGCGACTGAAATTGGTCTTTCTGCATTTCTGGATTCGCAAAATATCCGCTATCACGAAACCGATACCGGTGATTATATCGTGCAGGCGGCCGGTGAAGGACCTTCGCATATGGTGTTACCGGCAATGCATAAATCTACACAGGCGATCAGCGAAGTGTTGCGGGAAAAAGTGAAACTTAACGGCGACGTCTCACCGAAAGCCATGGTGCAGGCGATCCGTGAAGAACTGCGCGATAAATTTCTCGAAGCCGAGGCGGGTATTACCGGTTGCAATTTCCTGCTCGCCGATCCGGGTGCTGTGGTGATCCTCGAGAATGAAGGGAATGCACAACTGACAGCCTCCCTGCCAAAAATACATATCGTTCTTGCGGGCATCGATAAGATGCTGCCCTCGATCAACGATCTCGATTTATTTCTGCCCTTGCTGAGTGCCTACGGTACGGGTCAAACCATCACGGCGTATAATTCCATCATCACCGGTCCGCGGCAGGCTGATGAATTAGACGGACCGGAAGAGTTATATGTAATCCTTCTCGATAACGGCCGCAGCGATGTATTGGCGCATGAGCAGCAACGCGCAGCCATGACCTGCATTAAATGTGGCGCCTGTCAGACCGTTTGCCCGGTGTACCGCAGTGCCGGAGCCGCTGATTTTCCTTCTCCCATTGCCGCCGTTACCCTTCCCTTACAGCGTACCGAATACCAGCATCTCTCTTCCTCTTCTACACTCTGCGGAGCATGCAAAGATGTTTGTCCGGTAAAAATTGATATTCCCCGTCTTCTCCTCGAAAACCGCAAGCATCTCGTGGATCAGGGACAAACGCCCAGAGGAGATAAGTGGTTTTATTATGCCTGGAAAAAAGCCATGCTCAAACGCGAGATCATGAGCTGGACAGGAGTGAATGCCCGTAAACATATCCTCGAAGGCCTTTTTAAATCGAAAGATGGCAAACGCAAGATGCAACTCGGTGGCAAGGAGAAATCCTTTAACGAGTGGTATCGTGAAAAGATGAACTACAAATAACAATTCACTCCAACTTCCTGAACATGCTGAAGCGAAACATCCTGTTGTTGTTGTTACCCATTGCGCTGTTGCTGAACCTTGCTACAACAGTTATTCCTTCTCCGGATAATGCAGCTACTGATCCGGAGCTGGTGAACTTTTCGAAACTGCTGATCGGCGATTTCAACAGCAGCGAACAGGCAGCGAAGGACACCTCCTACTTCCACATCACACTCAGCATGACCAGGATCTGGGAAGATAAAACCGATGGTATCTGGCTGTATGTGGAACAGGCCATGGCCACGAAGCAGGATAAACCCTATCGTCAGCGTGTATATCATCTGACCCATCCATCAAAGGAAATTTTCTCGAGTGATATTTTCATGCTTTCGAATGCTGCTGAGGTCGTCGGTCTGAAAAACGATCCCGCCAAACGTGCATTACTTACGCCGGATAAAATCACCAGG
Source organism: Bacteroidia bacterium (assembly GCA_046330075.1). GTDB lineage: Bacteria > Bacteroidota > Bacteroidia > AKYH767-A > OLB10 > JAJTFW01. The sequence goes on from JAXLTL010000005.1 coordinate 167,509, forward strand.
AAAGAGGGTTGCACCGTCTATCTCTCAAATAAAAACGGCGTGTACGAAGGTGGCACGCGCGGAGCAGAATGTCCCTCTGATTTACGCGGAGCGAAGTATGCCACCACGAAGATCCGGCTCACTGCGGACAGGCTCGAATCGTGGGACCAGGGTTTCGACTCCACCGGTACACAGGTATGGGGTGCGACAAAAGGCGGATATATATTCATCCGTCAATAACGGTCGCTGCCCAGGTTGAAACAGATGCTGCTGACCGGTATTTACCGAAGATGTGTATCTTTCGGCCGCTGAGCAGATCAAGCGATGCACCGTATGCCTTCACCCACATGCCCACTCCCGCTATTCCCTCTCTGATGCAAATCGTTCACACGGTTTCTGAACTACAGCAACGCCTCCGCGCAGAACGTGCACAGGGGGCGAGAATCGGATTTGTTCCGACGATGGGTGCGCTGCACGAAGGTCATCTCTCCCTCCTGCGCAAAGCCCGTGAAGAGAATGACAAGGTGGTGTGCAGCATTTTTGTAAATCCCACACAATTCAACGACCCAAAAGATCTAGAGAAGTATCCGCGCATGCCGGAAGCTGATCTTCGGCTACTCGACAGCGTTAGTTGCGATTATGTGTTTATGCCTCCGGCAGAGGAAATTTATCCGCACGGTCATCAGCTGATCAGCCTCGACTTCGGAACCCTCGAAACCGTGATGGAAGGCGAATACCGCCCGGGGCATTTCAAAGGCATGGCCACCGTGGTGAAGCGTTTGTTCGACATCACCGAGCCCGACCATGCCTACTTTGGCGAGAAAGATTTTCAGCAACTGGCCATTATCCGTAACATGGTACAGCGTTTACAACTTCCGGTAACCATTCATGGCTGTGCTACGCTTCGTGAAACCGATGGTCTGGCTATGAGCTCCCGTAATCTCCTGCTGACCGAAGCACAGCGTAAAGCCGCTCCACTCATTTACAAAGGGCTGCAGATGGCTCAGGAATACATTCCGCATCAATCACCGGCGGCAGTGAAAGCGCTCGTTACGCGGTTCATTCAGCAGAGTCCCGCGCTCAGTGTGCAGTACTTTGATATCGTACATCCGCTGACCCTCGAAAGCATCAGCGACTGGGGTGCGTCCGGCGAAGCGCAGGGCTGCATCGCTGTGCTGACCGAAGGTCCCCGTCTCATCGACAACATTCACTATACCTGGTAGCAGAATTTCCGCTTATCTTCGCATTTCAAGATTCCTTATCCATGAGTACACGCCTGCCCGCACATGTCAGTTTCACACCCATCGACACCGTTGGTGTAGAGGAGAAAATTGCCCGCATGACCAAACGTTCCATCAAGAACGAGTCGAAACTGCAGGCACTGAAACTGGCCATCAGCATGATGGATCTCACCACGCTGGAAGCGAAGGACACGCCCGGCAAAGTACGACAGCTGTGTGCCAAGGCCATTCGTCCGCACGAGTCAATGCCGGATATTCCTTCCGTAGCTGCGGTATGCGTCTATCCCAATCTCGTGCGCGTGGCGAAAGAAGCACTCGGCAACAGCGGCGTGAAAGTAGCTGCAGTAGCAACGGCGTTTCCCAGCGGAATGAGCACCCGGAAGGTGAAAATTGAAGAAACAAAATTCGCCGTGAACGAAGGCGCCGATGAAATCGATATGGTGATATCGCGCGGACATTTCCTCGCCGGTGAATACAACTATGTCTCCGATGAGATCGCTGCTGTGAAGGAAGCCTGTGGAAATGCACATTTGAAGGTGATTCTCGAAACCGGCGAACTCAGTACCCTCGATAACGTGCGACTTGCTTCCGACATCGCCATGTATGCCGGCGCTGATTTCATCAAAACCTCCACCGGAAAAGTACAGCCTGCGGCTACCCTGCCCGTTACGCTGGTGATGTTTGAAGCCATCCGCGATTTTTATTACAAGGAAGGAAAGATGATCGGTATGAAACCGGCCGGTGGTATCAGCACTGCAAAGCTGGCGATTCAATATCTCGTTGTATTGCGTGAAACCTTAGGCGAAGCCTGGATGAATGCAGATTATTTCCGCTTCGGCGCCTCCTCACTGGCCAATGATGTGCTGATGCAGATCGCCAAACTGCAAACCGGCGTTTATCAGGGAGGAGATTACTTCTCGAAAGACTAACATGTGAATTGGTGGATTGGCAAGTTGGCAAGTTAGCAAATTTGTGTCCCGTCATTGCTTCGCAATGCGGGATGCCGCAGGCCTCGAGCTTGCCTCGATGGCCGAAGGCCTCGACTTGTGCTGAGCAACGCCTCTGCAGCTTGGTCCCTGAGCGCCATTGAAAATAAATAAATAGCCGAAGGGTGCCTCGATGGCCGCAGACCCCGAGTGAGGAACGAACCTCGGGAGTGAGTTGATGAATATTCAGTAGTTATTCAATCCACAATTCTTCATTGCGAAGCAATGACAACAGTCTCGATGATGAATGGGCGGATTACTGTTTTACAAACTTCTCGGTGAAGATGCCACGATCGGTCTGTACGGTTAAAAGATACACTCCCGGTAACAAGTAAGCGAGATTCACAGCTGCAGCTTGCTGGTGAATAGTGAACGCGGGCAAAACAATGCGTCCTTCCAATGTATAAACTGAAATTTTTGCCTGTGCAACGGCATCGGATATTCTCACCTTTAACTGATCTGTTACAGGAACAGGGTACAGCTGAATTCCGGTTGAAGTTCCGGCGATATCCAACCCGGTAGTACCTGTAGTATCAATCACCAGAAAACTACCCATCATTCCATCGTCTTCGTGATGCAGAATATGGCAATGGTACATATAAGGAACCATATCATCTGCGAAATCCGTAAACTGTGTAATAAACCTGACGCTATCGCCGGGCAGAATCATCACCACATCTTTTTTTCCGCGTTCATAGGCGGGAGCCGGGTTGCCGCTGATATCAAGAATATTAAACTGTACATCGTGAATATGAAACGGATGTGCAATCATTGATTTGTTAAAGATGGTCCATACTTCCTTTGAATTAAGGATGACATACTCATTGATGCTGTCGATATCAAACATCACCTGATTGAAAGCGAACGGACCAAAAGCATAGTTTGGGGTCACACCCATTGAACCCATGGTATCAATTTCGAACCGGCGATACACCGTATTCACATCCGGAACCAATGGAGTTTGTGGAATCAATGTAAGCGGAACGATGGTAACCGGGTTAGGAGTTTGTGATCCAACTCTTAATTCAAGAATATTGAAGTCGATTCCATTTAGAGGATTGTTATAATAATCGGGGATCTGATTCACACCGTTATCGCCAACGCTGTCTGCTCCGTAAATGCCCTTTTGCAACTCACTGCCAAAACACTTCAAATATACAGTATCGTTGATGAGCGTACTGAAATCAAGCAATATCTCTGCCCTTTCACCATTCGACAGGGTAAGTCTGGTCATGGGAGTTGGTGCATCCAGTAATCCACCGTCATTCCCAATCAGGTAAAAGTTCATATTATTAGAGAATCCGAACCGAAAGGTACGTTGTGAAGCTCCGTTTAATAAACGAAGTCGCACCATCTGTCCCGGAACATTCAGATAAGGGTTTAGAGTGCCATTCACCATTACGGTTGTATCCATAAAAGTGGCAATAGCAATTTGATTCAGGATATCGAATTCCTTGGTTTGTATAACGAGCGGAAAATCATCCTGACCATACGTGCGTGGTAACGTAAGCGCCGCTTCCTGTGAATCACGTACTATAATGAACCCCGCTACTCCTTTCGAAACATGGCGATCGGTTTTGTTTAATCCATGTGGATGATACCAGAAGGTTCCTGCATCGTTCATCACTTTAAACGAAGGACTCCAGGTGGCTCCCTGATTGATCACCATATGCGGACCACCATCTGCCATTGCCGGCACATGCAATCCATGCCAATGCATCGTTGTTGAATTACCGGCTCCGGTCAGATTGTTCGTTACATTTAATGTAACACTATCGCCTTTATTGAAAATTAAAGTAGGACCCAGGATATTTCCGTTAACCCCGTACGTAATCGTATTGATACCGGGCCAGAACTGTGTAATGCTGTCCTCCACGTTCAGGTTGAATATAGGTCCATTGAGCACCGGTGGTATGGCCAGTTGGTTTTGAGCTAAACAGGATACCGGCCAGAAGAACACAGAGGCCAGCAACAATCGAATCAGAGTACTTTTCATGGTTGAATAATTAATTGGGTGGTATATCGGTATCCGTTACCTTCTATCAACAAATGATAGACTGATCCATTTAAAACAGGCAACAGGAATGAACCTTCCCGGCAAACTTTGTTTCTGTAAACAGTTCGGCCCGACTGATCAATGATGGAGAATGACTCTGCGGCTTCGGGAACTTCCGATAAAAGGAGACGTCCGTTGCCTACAACAATCTTAACAGGAGCAGTTTTTTCATCTGCTATTCCGGTGGCAGCAACATCGACGATAAAAGTTAAGGTATCTCTTTGCGCTGGCGATTGAACATCCCATACAGCATAGCGGATGATCGCAGTTCCTGGAGAGATATGAGGAGTGCAATGAATTAAAATCAAACCATATTCGGTCGGTAACACCGGATCCATCGTACCGGTATCTTCCAGTGTTGTATAGCACCAGGAATAATCACAAACGGAAGCATCCCAGCCGGAGGGAATCACTGCTGAAACTTTCTCCCATTGGAGCCATAGGGTATCTCCGGTTATATTTTGCTGCTGGATACTGAGTGTTTGCAGATCATCAAGAATGCCACTGGCATATACCGTATCGTCAGGTGTAATAGAATAAGATTGCGCGAAAGCAGCAGTTATAACCGGGATGAGCATCACGGTTATAACTGCCTTCAGAAGCAGACTTTCGCGAAACATGGTTAACGTGTGATGGTCAATCGTTCGGTATATGACTTATTACCAACTGTCACCCGTACCAGGTAATTGCCTGCTGCCAGTTCTGGCAGGGTAAACGAACGGGTAATGGCACCTGCCTCGAAACGGCTATCAGCCAATACTACCGCCTGATTGCCCTGTAAATCGGTGATCTCCATTTTCACGAGAGATGCTTCCTTCAATTCAAAACCAATGTTCAGTTTATCAGTAGCCGGATTCGGGAAAACAGTTAGTCGGGTCAATTGCGCAGGTTGTTCATTCAATGCAGTTGTTGCGAACAAGGCAAGAATGGAATCGCGCATGATGGTGGTATCGCTGTCCATGAAACTAAGTGTACTGAACATCACACGGCGGTTGGGAGATGCTCCGCCCAGCAACACGACTGTTGGCATACCGAAGCCACCATAATTAGCCACTTGTACAGCGCCACTGTCATACGGTGCATATAATGATAAATTATTCGTGCCAACCCAATTAGAGGTATAGGAACAGGTCACAGAATTATTGAAAGGCATAGCATAGGCCGTGATTTTTCCCGGATATGTAGCCAGAATTTTATTGGCCATGGCCTGAATTTTCTGAGCAGGTGGCGGACATGACGAACAATTCGCCATGAAGAAGTGAAGGATGACCGCTTTACCGGCGTCAAGGTCGGCATACAGATCATGGTTATTTCCGTTGCAATCAGGTCCGCTAATCTGCATTACATTTTGTCCGAATCCGAATTGAACAGACATCAGAGACATCAGGATCATGAAGATCCGCTTTGAGATTTTTTTCATTCGTGAGCTACTTTGAATTATGAAGGATTATTGTGTTAACACTGTCAATGGTTTCGAGTCCGTCAAGGTCCATCTTGCATACCGGGCATTTGCCGGCAGATGTATAAACGGTGTCGGGTTGACATTGCATGGGACAACCCCAGGCAGCATAAACTTTTTCCTGTGTACAGGAAGAAGTGACATACATTGCTATCACCACTGCAATGTATGGTAGTATTTTTTTCATCTTTTAGAGCGTAAGAAGTTAAACTTAAAAAAGGGAATTAGCGAAGGCTAACGATAAAACCCTGTTTCAAACTCTGAAAACACAATTCATCGCCTGTATAGAACTCCGGGATGAATGGCTCGGTGGATCGTCCGGATGAACGTTTACTTTGGTCAATTGAAGGTCCGATTTCTGAAAACCGGAAGGAATATTAATGCCTGTAAGCTGAAATTCCTGTGGTAAACATTTGCCATTGTTCCTGGCTGCATGCTGATCTGTCTTCACCTTGAGAAAATGGAATTCATCATGACAGCACTTTTTACTGCCGGCATTTTTCTCGCAAGCACATTTAGAAGATTCAAAAGATAAAAAAGTTACAGAAGAAACTTTGTCCTTGCAAAAATGAAAATTCATGGCTACGCCCATTACCGGTATCAGGTAGCAGCAGAGCAACAGAAGAATAAGGAAGCGCTTCATCCGGATAACGAAGTTAAAAAAAATATAACTTGCTGCAAGAAAAACGCGTAAGCACCTGTATATCTATGGTTTAATCGGTACACTTTATAGATCTTACGACGGTATTCCTGCCCGATCCGATACTTTACCTTACCTCCTTGCCGGTGAAGGCCATTAGCTGTTTACAAAGCCGCTGATGTTGTGCCAGCAGTTGTGCATACGCTGAATCCATGCCCCTGGTTTTTTCCAGCATCAACCGGTGCAGCGCATCACATTCATCCTTTGTCCATCCTTTCGTTCCGCCTGAAGCATAGACATAGTCACAGAGTGCAGGCAGTATTTCACCCAGGAGAGAGCCTTCTGCGTATGCAAAAACATCCGGCTGCATGGAACGAAGTGCATCCCGGCGAAAAGCCATCAGGTCGCCCTTATAGCGTTTACGAATAGCCGTAAACAAGGCTGTACTGAGTTGTGCTGTATCGAATTTGCCTTTTAACATTTTCTCCTTACCGGGTTCGGCCCAAACCAGTTCATCAGCGACAAGTTTGCGGAGTACAGCTGCAGGTGTTTTCTTTATTTTGCCCGATTTCAGTTTTTCAAATTCACCGGCAGCCAGCTTTCTGAGCGCAGGTTGCAGCGGACGATATCCCAGGCGATAATAAAACCAGAATGCACCGGTTTCGATACCTTCGGGATTATCCCGCCCCACCTGATACGGCTCTGCAACAAAGTATTCGGGATGGAATACTTGCTGATACACCCGCATCAGCTGAGCAAAGAACCAGGCCGATTCACCACCACGGTACGCCGGGAAAATATTGATACCGATTTTCGCCATCGGGCCCAGCATCCACGCTCCGCCATACGCATAGGGGCATCCGTTTTTGAACGCCATAAATCCGATATAGGCATCCACCGGATTACGGCGGTCCTGTTTCATCCCCAGCAATACAATCTGCAATCCACGTCCGCAATTGAAAACGCGAACATCATGTAAATCTGCATAAGTGCCGGGATCGGTTTCGCGGAACAGCGCGAAGAGCGTCCAACGAACTGCAGACACCAATCGCTTTCGTTCTTCTATTGAAACCGCATGATCCTCTTCTATGGGTGTATGGATGATCTCGTGTATATCAAATTTCCTGAGGATGCCTTCAGAATGGAAAAACATTTCCTGCGGATGAACAATGATATTGCTACGGGAGGGCATAAGCGAAAGATCAGCATCGATATAGATCTGCAGACGGTCGAAGAGCAGGTCGCGCTGTGCTCGCGGTAATCCCGATTCACAAAATAACGTCATCAACAGTTTCAATTGCCGGTGACGATCCTTGCCTGTAATTGCTTCCAGCCAATCGTCAACGGTATTCCACCCGCCTTCCATGAAATTTTCACGCAGCGGAGACGGCAGAAAGGAATTCAGTAATGTGAAAAATTCTTCCGCATCGATCGCGCAGGAATCATATTTCACTGCCTCCGGAAATGATTCGCAAAGCAGCATAATCAGATCGAAGCTGAAAGTTGCCACTACCTTGCTGCCGGTCACCCCGGTACTGTCGATTGCCTTCGCCACTTTGGGTGATTTACGCTTTACTCCGCGCAACAAATATTGTTCGAGATGAACCAGACACACATCCGCCAGTCGTGCGATGCGTTCATTGGAAGGATAAGCATGCAGGAACAATAAGAGGTCATGAATTTCGATTAACAAAGCGGAAGGTATCTGCTTCAACTTTAAAAACGATATCAGAATCGATTCTTTTTCTGCAGTGGCAGCAGGTGTAAAATCTGATCGCAGCATTATCAGCCGTCGCAACAGGATATCCGGTTTTTTCATGGAATAAATATAAAACTGAAATGCCTATTCTCCTCTGCTTTGATAAAGATCATCCATAAAAAAAGCCGGGGATGTCCCCGGCTCTCCTGCATTTTTATTCACCTAGTTTTCGGCAATTTTCATCTTTTCAAAGGTTTTGTTATCCAATGCATCCAGTGCCTTGGTCATGAATTGATTGATATCATTCACGATATAGTAATATGCAGTGGTATTCCAGAGGTCCCGGGCGATGAGGGCTTTCAACTGGGTACGGATGAGTTTGTCTGAACGTTTCATACCATCTTCGTTACGCTTCACAGATTTCTTTTCGGCATAAGCATAAAACTTCTGAATGAAGGCTTCGTCCACAGTAAAATCCTTCTTGAAGGCGTACATGTCTTTGTACGTTTCTTTCAGCATGTTTCTGTTTTCGTCCACATAGTTGAGAGTAAAATCGTTCAACACTCCGGCACGGCGAAGTTCATCGTAATAGGTGCTGGTCATGGAAGTATCCAGCGGCACGAACAGGTCGGGCATGATTCCACCTCCGCCGTACACAACTCGTCCTGCATTGGTATTGTACTTCAGCGAGTCATTGAAACGGATGCTGTCTGCATGATAGAGTTCGCCATGTTCATAGCGCTGACTGATATCCATTTCATAGTTCTCATCACCGGGGGCATAAGGTTTCTGAATGCACCGTCCGCTGGGTGTATAGTAACGGGCAATGGTCAATCGGACCGCTGAGCCATCCGGCAGCGGATAAGGTTTCTGTACAAGACCTTTCGCAAAGGTTCTGCGACCGATTACGAGTCCGCGGTCCCAGTCCTGCAGGGCACCGGTTACAATTTCACTGGCAGAAGCGGAATTCTCATCCACCAATACTACCAGCCGGCCCTTCTCCCATCCGCCCACGTTGGTGGAATAAGATTCCTGACGCGGATTATTGCGGCCTTCGGTGTAAACGATTTTCTTTCCGCCGGAGAGAAACTCATCTGCCAGTTCGATAGCGCGGTTAAGATAGCCACCTCCGTTTCCACTGAGGTCGAGGATGAGGCTTTGAATTTTATAATCCTCCTTCAGTTTCTTCAAGGCTTCGCGGAACTCATCCACTGTGCTGTCGGCAAAGCGGGAGATCTTGATATAGCCTACTCCGGGCGCCGCCTGATAGGAAGCTTCGAGAGAGAACAGTGGAATTTTATCACGGGTGATATTAAAAGTCATCAGATCGGGGTTGCCGCGGCGGAAAATGCCCACTTTCACCTTTGTACCTTTATCTCCACGGAGCTTTTTCAGCACATCGTTGTTCTTAATTCCAATACCAGCTACCGATGTATCATTGATGGTGACGATACGGTCACCGGCACGGATACCCAGTTTTTCAGAAGGGCCGCCTGAAATAGTGGTCGTTACCATGATGGTATCTTCGAGAATATTGAACTGAACCCCGATGCCCTCAAATTTTCCAACAAGCGGTTCATTGGTTTCCTTCAAATCTTCAGCAGGAATATAAACAGAGTGAGGATCGAGTTCTTTCAGAAGTGCGCGTATAGCGTCTTCTGTTATTTTCTTCTGGTCGATCGAATCTACGTAGGCGTAGTCGATCATGTTCAGCAATGCATCCAGCTTTTGAGCCTGAGGATTTTCCTGTGCTTGTCCGCGCATACTGAACAACGAAAAAATTCCCGCGACCACTATCCACTTCTTACTTTGACCTTTCATTGGTTGTTCTATAATTGTTTGTTGAAGTATAACGACTGCACCTTTAGCATATTGCAGCATTCAAAGGTAACGATCCTGATTTTTACGGAATTACGACAAGAAGGTTAGCGTCTCTGAACAGGACTGCCAATCAGCAGTTTAAATCCCTTTATTCCGGATCTTCTGCACCAGATACTCTGTAAAAATACGTGCTCCTGCAGTATTCAGATGAATATAGTCTGAAAAACTGTTTTTTCCGAGTGAAAGGTCGGTCTCTTTGAGATTATAAATGGTGGCTTTATGTTGTTGCAGAATGGGGGCTATCGCTTTTTCGAAAGCCATTACATACCGTTTGTCCGCTCCGGGATATTCGGGTTGTGCAACGAGGAGATACGGTATCTTCTGACACTCCAGCCAGCACAGCGTCTGCTCAAAAGATTCCAGTGATTTGTTTCTGAATTGCAGCGAAAACCGGTCGGCCGGCAAGGCATCACCAACCTGATTATGGCGGCGAAATCCATTGTACAAGGTATCCGTACTTTCATATACCGGAATATCATCACGCATTGCCATCCGCACGGCAAAGCTGTTTACCATCCGTATATCTCCGGAATGGATCAGCATCTTGAAAGCCAGGGTTCGGTTTTCGGCATTCATGATGATGTCAGAACTGGAAGGGAGCGGATTGGTGGTAAAGACCAGATGAAACACATCGATGATGACCAGCTTTGGTTGCTGCTGTTTTGTAAAATACTTTACCATCACCTCCGTGTTGATTGGGGTTTGATCGTCGGTGCCGAGGTTATAGGCTGAATAGCCCTCTGCCTCAAAGACGGCCGGATCGATTCCTCTGTTGGCGCGTGATGAACCAAAGATCAGAATGTCATACGGATGATCGTTACGAAACTGGTTGAGTCGGGCATGGGTATACCCACCTTTGAGAACAAGTCCTTGCGTCATGTGAAAGATCAATGGAACATGACCGAAACTGATCCGTGAAAAGGCCATGATCATGGCCGAATACACCATTAACAGTGCCAGCAGGAAGGTACAACACCTGCCTGCAAAGTTCATTAGAGAAAATCCGGATGTAGATTTCACGACGATGGCTGTTTAACGGCTGTTGACCGGAACAAAAAACTCATTATTTCTTGATGATATACCCGTGCGAGTACCTGTTACCGAAAAGGGTAAATACCTCTTCCGGTTTATCCGTGAAAAATTCATCGCAGGCCAGTTTGACACCGGCATTGATTGCATCTCCTTTCATGGTTTGATCCGGATCGTGATAGTCCATGAGGATCAATACCGCCTTGGGTGAAAGCCTTGGATAAATGTTACGAAGCAGATGCAACATGATCTCCTTATGCTTTTCCGGTTCACCTCCGAAACCACAATCAATATGACCAAAGGCAATCTGTTGTGGTAATTGCGCCGGAATGGTTTCATAGAAATCGCCGGCACAGATATGCGGATCGTTCAACAGATTCGATTTGAAATTTTTCTCCAGACGCTCACGAATGTTACCCTCTACCCCGTATTTGCTCTGGAAATTATCATAGAGCCACATCGATCGGTCGGGGAAGTAATTCTGCAGTACTTTCTGGAAAATCATCGCAGATTGACCGTCAAAACAGCCGGCTTCGATCCACTCTCCCTGTACCTCGGTATTGATTACCTGCTGCGTGAGCAGCATGAAGTTCATCCGTTGCACCAGCGTGTGCATGGTGTTCATGCCGTCGGGAGTACGGACGAGGTTATAGTGCAGGCCGAGTTTCTGTGAAACTTTATTGAAAAGCTTCACCAGACTTCCTTCAGGGCGGACCATACCCGGAAGGTTATACAAAGATTTGAAATGCATGATAAATGGATTAGGCAGTACAAAGGTAGGAGCTGAATACATACGAGTCAAGAGTAAACACCACAAATTCAGCCACTTTAAAAGCAAAAAACGGCCTTATGAACAATCCTTCATTTATTGGCGGCGGACATTAACGATTTAAGGACCCTTTCCGGTTCTGGCAGGAGGCGGCCGTTTCAGCCAAGAAAAAATAGCGGAGGCGAAACCATAGGCTGTTCAGTAGCCAGACTGATCACGAGATTTCCTGTAGTGAATGACGACAACGGGTATTCGTGGCCGTTATAATCCGATACCTCATGAGCTGTATTGAGCTTCCAGAGATCATCCGTAATCCCGGACCCGTCGGCTTTCAGTACTGCTTCCTTTCGGGTCCATACGGTGAAAAAATCAAGATCTGTATTCACCCTTGTTTTCTCATCCGCATGCAGCTGTGTGCGTTCCAGCTCCGCAAAACGCCGTGTAGGCTCGATACATTCCACATCGATTCCACCGCGACAAGGCCCGAAATAATAAACATTATATCCTGAAGTCCGGCTCACGTTAAAATGAAAATGCGCTTGCGGTGCAACCGGTTTGCCAAACTGCTCCTGTTCATATAGCTTCTCCGCTGGTGAACGCTGCAGCCAATGTGCCAGCAGTTTTCGTAAGGTAGCACGCCGGTTAATAAACGACAAACGGTCCTCGTCCCTGGCAAAACGTGAGGCCTTCTCTAATTCCTCAGCACTTAGCACCGCCTGATCCGCTTTCGATACCGTGAGCGGTTGTACCAGAATCAGGGCATTCAAGGACGGATCAGCAGCAGTAATTGCATCGGGGAGAAACCGTATGGATTCAGCCAGCATGTTAACGGATGACTTTCTGCAGATAACGCGAAACCAGCACCGATAGCTGATCAACATTCGGCTCCCAGAAGATCGAGTTATGATCTCCGTTCACCGTCTCCACAGACACCTTTCCTTTTACAAAGTGCGACCAACCCAAATCCTCATCATACTCATTGTTGAAGAAACCTTCCTTCGCCCGGATCAGCAGCACATCACCTTCGTACGATTGTATCTTATAGCTCATCAACGCATCATGACAGGCTTCTTCAATGCGGCGGAAATAGGCAGCAGATTCCTGTCCGATCATCTCGGCCATCTTATGTTTCTCGAGCCATGATTCGATATCATTGTTCCGCTGCTGCATTTTCTTCCGCGCTTCAAAGTACTTGTTACGCTCTTCTTTATCAGCCATGGCGAGTTCGAAGGCGCGTTTCACCATTCGTTCTGCTTTGAGCTGCACATCGACGAGTTGTTTTACACCGGTCGGCAGAAAATCTTTTTTCTTGCCGGCATCGATATCGAACAAGCATACAAACGGAACTTCATGTCCCTGCGCTTTCAGTTGACGGGCCATCTCAAAGGCTAGATATCCACCGAATGATCCACCGGCAAGGTAGTAAGGACCCATCGGCTGAAATTTGCGGATGGCATCGATATGATAACTGGCCATCTCCACCATATCATGGAACGGTGTATCCACTCCGTTCAATCCGTAGGCCTGCAAGCCGTAGCTGGGTTGCTCGTGGGCGAGTCGCTGCGCGAGTGCATGATATTTGAATACGTTACCGCTGATACCGTGAGCAAAATAAAGTGGCTTATTGAGTCCTGTATTTTTCAGCGGAACAATGGGATTCCAGTGCTCTTCCGTTTCAGGACTTTCATACAGTACACTCAGTTTACGGATCGTTGGTGAAGAGAAAAGAACGGCAAGCGGCAGTTTCACTTTTGTGAGACGCTCAAGGTCCACCATGATCTTCACAGCGAGAATAGAGTGTCCGCCGAGTTCAAAGAAATCATCATCGAGATGGATGTTTTCTACCTGTAGCGTATCTTCCCACAGTGTGCGGATCGTTTGCTGGATGGGCGTAAACACTTCATCACTGGCAGCACGTTCGCGACGGTCGGACTTTTGTTCACCGGGTTTCGGTAAGGCGTTCCTGTTAATCTTTCCATTCGGAGTGAGCGGGAATTCAGTCATCACCACCCATTGCGATGGAATCATGTATTCCGGCAGCGTTGCCGACATTCTGTTGCGGCATTGCTGTACCAGATCATTTTCGCTGAGGGTGAGATCTGCAACCGTGTACCAAACCACCAGTGAATTCTGGCCGGATTTATCCGGTACTGCCATCACCACCGACTGCGCGATTTCAGGACAATTGTTCAATGCTGTTTCAATCTCACCCAGCTCAATGCGGTAACCCCTGATCTTCACCTGATAGTCAAGACGGTTCAGGAAGTAATACCTTCCTTCAGCATCCATCAGTACGCGGTCTCCGGTACGGTAAGCCATTCCCTGACCATCCGGCGATGGAATAAATTTTTCAGCATTCAGCTCGGGCCGGTTCAGGTAGCCTGCGGCTACGCCGGCGCCTGAAATCCAGAGTTCACCTGCAACACCTAACGGACATGCCTTACCGTTAGGATCCATGATATAGAGCTTTGTATTGGCAACAGGTCGTCCGATACTCATGATTCCGTTCCGGTGACGGGTCAGTGTCTCCGGTGATACCAGCGATATCGTCGACCATATCGTTGTTTCAGTAGGACCGTAAAGGTTCCAGATTTCGCGGGTGCACTTCAGCAGTTTTTCTGCAAGCTCTATCCGCAATGCTTCACCGCCACAGAGTACCGCCAGGTCCTGCTTACCTTTCCAGCCGCCCATAAACAGCAGTTCATAGGTTGCAGGTGTCGCCTGCAGGAACCGGATTGAATTCCGCTCGATATAGGTCGCCATCCAGGCCGGATCCATGGCCTGCTCCTTAGTGGCAATATGCACCGATGCACCATGCATCAGCGGCATGAAGAGTTCAAGTACTGAAATATCAAAGGAAATCGTTGTAATTGCCAGTAAACGCTCTTCGCGGTCGAGTCCCATTTTGGGAGCAAGATCGTTGAGAAGATTGGTAACACCAGCGTGTTTTACCAGCACACCCTTGGGATTTCCTGTAGAACCGGAAGTATACAGCACATAGGCCGGAGTATCTGCCGTTACAGGATAATGTATCAGATTAGTGACCGGAGTTGCGCCCAGCAACTCATCGAGGTATACCACTTTCTCCTGTGGAAACTGTAACTGTTCCTGCAGCTCACGGGTAATGATCACCAACGGAGCCTGCGAATCATTGACCATGTAGTGCAGGCGATCAGCCGGGAATCCGGGATCCAGCGGGAGATAAGCCGCTCCTGATTTCATGATGCTCACCAGAACGGCAGGAAGTTCAGCGATACGTGGCAAACAGACACCCACATAGGTTCCTTCTCCGATTCCTCTGGCCTGCAGGATCGCAGCGCGGGAATCAGAAAAGTCCTTGAGTTCTTCGTAGGTAATTGTTTTCCCCTGACTCACAACTGCAGGGTGCTGATGACGCAACGTTGGAATAACGGATTCAATGCATTCATGAATCCCGTATGGCCGTTCAAAATTAATCTGAGTGGTATTGACACGGGCGAAGAACTTCAGTTCATCGTCGGTTACAATATTAAAATCTGCAATTGCAGCTTCCGGATTTTCAACGATACCCTTCATCAGGCTGATAAACTCCTCCATCCTGCGACGCATCATTGACTCTTCAAACAGGTCGTTGTTAAAGGTACATTCCAGCACCAGCACTTCGCCTTGACCGGAAGCATTGAGGAAAATTTCAAAGTTTTCGAAATAACGCGGGTTGGTGCTGACTTTGAAGCTGCAACCTTCAAAATGGAAACCTTCGGTAAATCCGATATCCACATTCATCACGACCGGTACCAGCGGAATACGGGACGGGTCGCGGTGAATATTGAGTTTCTGGATCAGACTGCCAAAAGTAAACTGCTGATGATCGAATGCGTCGAACATATATGCTCTGCGCGTCTTCAGATACTCAGTAAACTTTTGTTTAGGCTGCACCGAGCAACGCAACGGCAACAGGTTCACGCAATGACCTACCAGATTATAAAGTCCTTCAACGTTTTGTCCGGCTGCCGGCAGGCCCACTACCAGGTCAGGCTGACCTGTAACGCGGTAGAGATAACTCTCAAAGGCAGCCAGCATCAGCGTCACAAAAGAAGTATTTGTCTTTTTACTCAGCTGACGCAAGGCAAGAACGGTATCCGGCGGCACCGGAACATCGATCCGTTTCGCATGGAAACTGCGAAGTGCGGGACGTGTAAAATCATTGGGAAATTCCACTACCGGAATATCTCCCTGGTACTGATTGATCCAGTAATTCTCCGTTTCGGTCTGGTTTTCGCTGTGACGATATTGTTCCTGTTCCACAGCATAATCTGCAAATGAAACGGGGCTTTCCAGCGAAGGGAATTGATTTTTTACCGCTGCGGAATAATAATCGCTCAGGTCGCGGATCAGCAGACTCAGCGACCAGCCATCACAGATGATATGATGTCCGGTAATGATGAGTGCATGTTCGTGATCGTTGAAAACTATCAGCAGCGCACGGATCAGCGGGCCCTTTGACAGATTAAACGCATGCAGGGTTGCTTCCCGCGCAAATTTGGCGATCACCAGTGCGGGCTCTTCATAACTACCGGCATATACTTCTTCCCAGGGCGTAACCACAAAAGGTGCGATGGAAATACCGGTACCATCCTCTGTAAACACCGACCGCAGTGCATCATGGCGTTGCATCACCTGCTCAAATGATTTGCGCAGGTATTCACGGTTCAGGGCTCCCGAGAGACGAATAGTCACTGACTCATTGTAAGCACAGTTGGCACCATCACCGCCGAGTTGAACCGAGGTATATATTTCGCGCTGAGCTTCCGTAGAAGGCACCTGCACGATCAGCGATTCAAACGGATCGAAATCAACAGATTCAAAAGTAAAACCCGAAGGATTTTTTGACATAGAAGGCGCTCGCGATTAGTTCAGGTTAAGTTTAAGGTACTTTCCGGGACGGGCGGGATCCGGCACAAACCAGCCTGGAGTTCCGTCGGGGTTTTTGCCAAGCATCGCTCCCGGAACAGGAGGTTTGTTTGCATCAAAAACCATTCCGAAGGGTAAAGCTACTCCATTCACCTTAATTCCGGAAGAGGATCCTGGCAAAAATCCAATTTCTGTTAACTCCAGTAAGGCTTCCTTGAAGCATCGTGCAATCTGTTCAATATCCTCCTTGGTATGTGCTTCTGTGAGGAAGCAGGGGAATCCGTCATAAACATGTATTCCCTTGTGTCGCAGAAGGATATAAATGAGATCGATGTTGGCGAGATCGGCATCGTACTTCGGTTTGAAGAGGGATCCGAAATGCACAATATGGAACGGCGTTTTTAACTTGTCAGCAAATGTGTTGATTTCGTTCGCCAGCCATGCTGTGTTGCGATTGAGCGTTTCCTGCAGAGCGCGACCTTTTTCTTTCATGTGCAAGAGGGAGGCTTTGGCGGCTGCAAGGGCAAACGGATGACGTACGAAGGTTCCTGCGAAGTACGTTACACCGGCTTCAGGAACGGATGCATCACCGTATTGCCAGAAACCACCATCGAGGGCATCCATGTATTCTTTCTTACCGGCAATGACTCCGATGGGCATTCCGCCTCCGACGACTTTACCATAGGTACCGAGATCAGCTTTGATACCGAAGTATTCCTGTGCTCCGCCCGGCATTGCGCGGAAACCGGTGATGACTTCGTCAAAGATGAGCAGACATCCTGCTTCCTGTGTGATCTTGCGTACTTCCTGCAAAAATTCTTTGGGATGGAAATCGGCGCGACGGCTTTGAACCGGTTCTACCATCACCGCTGCCACTTCGTGCGCATGTTTACGGATGATCTCGAGTGATTCAGGTGTGCCATAGTCGATCACGAGCATGTTCTTTACTGAATCTGCCATGATGCCCGCTGCAGCAGGTATGGGCTTGAGTTTTTTAGTGCCGCGAACAATGACTTCATCGTTGATACCATGATACGAGCCGTTGAAGCTGATGATGGTGGAGCGCCCTGTGACTGTTCGTGCAATGCGCATGGCACCGAGCACGGCTTCAGAACCGGTGTTGCAAAGTCCCGCACGGTCAAAATGGGTGAGTTCGCAGATCATCTTCGCAACATCACCGGCAAGTTCATGTTGCGGACCCAGTTCATAGCCTTTCTGCAGTTGTTCTTCGATCGCCTTTACAATGAAGTCAGGATTATGACCAAACATGTTAGAGCCGAATCCGTTGAGGATATCAAGATATTCATTGCCATCAATATCCCAGATGCGTGAGCCGCGTGAACGGTTAACGACCGGCTGATAAATGAGTTCTTTCAGGTGTGGCTTGAATCCGGTTACTACGCGCGGGTCGGCAAGGTGTGCACGATGATCCTGCGTGTATTGTTTGCTCTTCGCTGTCTTCGCTGTATATGCCGCAGTAAACTGGCTGAGCCATTGTTGCTGTGCTGAGGTGAATTGTCCGCTTTGCGTTTTCTCAATGCGTGCTACTGCACCGAATGGTTTCTTTACTTCCTTTTCTTCTTCCGCGCTGACAAATAACCCTCCATCGGCTGCCGGTTTTGGTGCCGGTGCCGGAGCAGATGGTGCCGGAGCAGATGGCTGCATTTGCGGCATCTGTGGCATGGCCATACCGGTCATCATCATCATCATCTGCTGTTGCATCAGCATCATCTGTTGTGCCATCTGCCACTGCCAGTTGTTGCCGCCACCCTGTTGCGAGGGCTGCATCATGGGCATTGCCGGCATTTGCATCATTGGTTGCTGCATCATCGGTTGCTGCATCATTGGCTGTTGCATCGTTGGCTGCTGTACAGCAGGCTGTGGTGCAGGTGATGCAGCCTCTGCAGGCAATTGCTGATCGAAATATTCAGCGAGACTGTTCAGCGTAGAGAGATCTTCATTGAGCTGACGGAAAGTGACTTTCGCACCGTATTTTTTCGTGAGCGTAAGTGCAATGGAGGTGAGGAAGAGCGAGTCGAGGCCCAGTTCTACAAAACCGGCATTGCGGTCTGCTCCTTCCAACTCCATTCCGGAGGCCTCTTCAAGAATTTCGGAAATCTCTTTGATTAATCTTTCCTTGCGGTGTGACATGTTCGTATTGTTATCGTGTGTAGTATTGATGTCTGTTTGTGTGATCGTATCGGGCTGAATGGCTTGCGGAGTTTGGTTCCAGTATACCTGTGGTGACTGCAGTTCCTGTTGTGTACTGTGCTGCGTTGGTTGAGTTGCCGGCGGATCGAGCCAGTATTCTTTGTGTTCGAAAGGATAACCCGGTAATGGTATGTGCTTTCGCTGTTCAAGTGCATAAAAGGCATTATAGTCGATGGAGATACCATTGAGCCAGAGTTGTCCGATCGCGCTGAGAAGATGTGTCCATTCCGCATCGTTGACAGCTGTATCACCGAGCGAAGAAACCGCTTTCTGAGTTTTAGGATCGATGGCCTGTTGACGTGCCAGGGTAGATGCAGTATTGCGCGGGCCCAGTTCGAGCATGAGATGTCCGGGCTTATCCGCCCAGAGGGCCTTTACGCCTTCTGCAAAACGTACAGTAGCGCGGAGATGTCCGGCCCAGTATTTCGGATTCTTCGCCTGTTCATCGCTGAGCCAAACGGTATCAACGGTAGAGAGAATCGGAATCTGAGGTGCATTGAGTTTTACCTGCTCCACCACCTTGAGGAAAGGCGCTACCACCGGATCCATCATAGGAGAATGGAAGGCATGTGATGTGTGCAGTGGTTTGCACATGATTTCACGGCTTTCCCATTGTCGCTGGAGTTTCTGTATTTCTTCGTGCGGACCCGCCACAACACAGAGTTGAGGACCGTTCACCGCAGCGATGGAGACATGGCTGTTGAGCAGCGGGAGAATTTCTTTCTCCGGCAGACGTACCGAAAGCATCGATCCACCCGGACAATCCTGCATCAGCTTACTGCGGCTAGCCACTACCGTAAGTGCGTCTTCGAGTGAGAATACTCCCGCAATGGTGGCTGCTACAAATTCCCCGATGCTGTGACCGATCAGGGCTGCCGGTTTTATGCCCCAGCTCATCCAGAGCTGCGCAAGACTGTATCCGATTGTGAAGAGCGCAGGCTGTGTCCAGTAGGTTTGTTTGAGCAATTGCTCTGCGTCCGCATTTCCTTCTGCGGCGAACATGACTTCACGCAGGTCGCGGCCAAGGAGCGGTTGCAAGTGCGCGGCACATCGGTCAACGGCTTCTTTGAACACAATCTCATCGCGGTAGAGCACAGCGCCCATACCGATGTACTGTGAACCTTGTCCGGGGAACATAAACACAACGCCATCAGCAGCCTGTTTCATCTGCAGTCCTGCACTGCGTTTATTATCTCCGCCATTCAGCACGTGGATCATATCGGCCACATCGCTGCCGGTGCCGAACCAGCGGTGCTGAAAATCGTAGCGTCCTGACTGCAGGGTAAAGCCGGCATCTGCCAGATTCGTCTGCGGATGGGTCTGTAAGAAAGCTGCGAAATCGCGGATACGCTGCTGTAACGCAGTTTCCGTTTTTGCAGAGAGCTGAATGAGGTGCCTGCTGCGTTCGGGTGAAGGCCGATGTACTTCGGGTGCTTCTTCCAGAATAATATGTGCATTGGTACCGCCCACACCAAACGAGCTCACGGCTCCGCGGCGGGGAAGCCGGTCTGTATCCCAGGACCGTAGTTTATCGTTCACATAAAATGGTGTCGACTCGAAACTGATCTGCGGATTGGGTGTGGTATAATGGAGATTCGGAGGTAATGTTTTATGATAGAGTGCGAGTGCGGTTTTGATAAAACCGGCTACTCCTGCGGCGGCGGTGAGGTGACCGAAATTGGTCTTCACCGAGCCGAGTGCACAAAACTGTTTATCGGCAGTTTGCTCGCGAAATGCCTTTGTAAGGCCTTCCACTTCGATGGGATCTCCTAACGGTGTCGCAGTACCGTGTGTTTCAACATACGTGATAGAAGATGCTTCTACTCCGGCCATCGCCTGAGCCATGCTGATCACGGCGGCCTGACCACTTACACTGGGTGCAGTAAAACTTCCTTTTTCGCTGCCATCATTATTGAGAGCAGCTCCACGTACGAGCGCATACACAGTGTCGCCATCAGCCAGTGCATCTTCGTAGCGCTTCAGCACCACTACTCCTGCTCCATCGCTGAAGATGGTTCCGCGGGCCTGAGCGTCGAAGGTACGGGTATGTCCGTCGTTGGAATACATGGCGCCTTCCTCGTACCGTTGTCCGCTGTTTATCGGAGCGGTTACCGAAGCACCACCGGCCAGCACCATATCGCACTCGCGGTTACGGAGTGCTTCACAGGCCTGCGCAATAGCGGTAAGAGAAGTAGAACAGGCAGTATGTACGCTCACTGCGAGACCTTTGAGATTGAGCTCATAGGCCACACGGGTAGCGATATAATCTTTTTCATTCTGTGTCATCGCCAAAAACGAACCAACGCGGTTGATCGCATCTTTGTTGGGCAACACATTGTTCAGGTAATAGGTATTGTTGCCGATACCGGCAAATACACCGATCAGGCCGTTGAACTTATTGGGACTATATCCGGCATGCTCGAGGGCATTCCAGGAGAGTTCGAGGAAATTGCGTTGTTGCGGATCTGTTACTCTGGCCACATTGGGATTCATCTGAAAGAAAGCAGCATCGAACCCTTTCGCATCCTTCATGATCCCACGGGCGGGCACATAATTCGGATCGCTTACGAGATCGGCGGGCAACGAAGGATCGAGTGTTTCGGGAGTAAACTTCGTTACACTCTCCACCCCGTTCACCAGATTATTCCAGAACTCCTCCACCGATTCAGCACCCGGAAAACGCAGCGACATACCAATTACGGCTACTGCATCTTTCAGCGGATCGGTGCTGTTATGATAACGGGCCGAAGCACGCTGACGCATCTGTTCATTCAGAGAATGTCCGTCGGCATCGCCGCCCAGTGCTTTTGCGAGAGCAGCTATTGTCGGGTACTGATAGATCCGGATGACCGAAACGTCAATCCCCGTTTCTACTTTCAGCAAAGCCGCTGACTGCAGGGCGAGCAATGAATTACCACCGAGATCGAAGAAATTATCGAGCGTACCCACCGGGTCGATGTTAAGCAGCGACGACCAGAGTTTTGCGATTGATTTCTCGAGATCGGTAGACGCCGCTTTGAACGGAATACCCAGTTCGGGACGTTTGGTATCGGGAGCAGGCAATGCACGGCGGTCGATTTTTCCGCTCGGGGTACGTGGCATCTCCGGCAATTGAACAAAAGCCGAAGGCATCATATAATCGGGCAGACGGCTATGCAGGAAATTTCGGATATCCTTCACGTTTAGCTGATGACCATCGTTCATCACGAGATATACCACCAGTTTTTTCTCGCCGGGTTTATCTTCCCGCACGGTAGCAGCAGCCTGCACCACCTCGTCGAAACGGCCGGCAGCCACTTCTATCTCCCCCAGTTCGATGCGGTAACCGCGCACTTTCACCTGTCCGTCAATGCGGCCCAGGTATTGAATATTTCCATCGGGCATCCGCTTCGCGAGATCACCCGTTTTATACATCCGCTCACCCTGTTTAAAAGGATTCGGGATGAAACGTTCAGTAGTAAGATCATCTCTGCGCAGATAACCATCTGCGAGGCAAATGCCGGCGGCGAAGAGTTCTCCCTCTTCTCCATCCTTCACCAGTTGTCCGTTTTCATCGAGCAGATAAATTTCTGTTCCCTGAATGGGAGTGCCGATGGAAGGCAGCAAGGGCCATTCTGATGGTTTACCCTTCAGTGTATACGCTGTGATGACATGGGTTTCGGTAGGCCCATAATGATTGTGCAGGCTGCATTGCGGAATGCGGGTAAAAAAATCGACCAGTGCAGGTGTAGTCTGCAACTGTTCGCCGGCGGTAATAATTTCCTTCAGCGAAGCGGGCAGAACATCGGCATGCCGCGATAAATCACACAGGCTGTTCAATGCAACAAAAGGCAGGAACAAACGCTCGATCTTATACCGGCTGATATACTGGAGTAAGGCCAGCGCGTTCAGGCGGGTTTCGTCATTGATGAGGTAGATACAACCGCCATCGCACCAGGTAGAAAATATCTCCTGAAAATGCACATCGAAACTCACCGGAGCAAACTGCAGCGTACGTCCTTCGTCATGCACGGTAGTCGTTTTCAGCTGCCAGTCGATCAGATTCAGCAAGGCGCGGTGCGGCAGCTGCACACCCTTCGGCTGACCGGTAGAACCCGAGGTAAAGAGCACATAAGCCGGATGCTCCGGGCTTGTTTCCACCTGTGGATTTGCGGCTGCAGTAGCTGCAATTTCTTCCACGGTCACCACCCGGTAATTACCCGCTGGCAAACGCTGGCGCAAGGCAGCAGACGTCACCATCACGGGTATTTCGCTGAGGGAAGCCATGTACTGCAGACGTTCGGCGGGATACTCCACATCGAACGGCACATACGCAGCACCCGACTTCAGCACGGCCAGGATTGCAGCCATCAGGTCAGTTGAGCGCTCGAGGCAAATGCCCACATAGCCACCCTTCACCGGGCCTGCGGCCATAATAGCAGTGGCCATACAATTGGCACGATCATTCAGTTCGCGATACGATAGTGTCTGCTCCCCGAAAGCAACTGCGGTACGATCAGGATGTTGCGACACCCTTGCCTCTACCCAGCTGTGAATATTTCTGTACGTTGTCATGTTTTCTTCAAAGCGCTGAAATTCACCGTTCATGAGAGGGTATTTCAGCACATCTCTTATACTGAAATCCGGGAAAAAAGTTCCCTGAAATCTCTTACAAAACTATACAGATTTACAGGCGGTTAGCGAAGAAAATGAACCGGAAACTGTCCGTTTTTCAAATCTATGGTACAATTTGGCGAATGTCACAAAATCGTGGGTCAAAATGGCAGGAATGAGGGTTTGGCACCGGTATTGAGTAGTTTCGCGCCGATAAAACAACCCAGAATTAACAACAAGACCGACTATGACCGTGCAACAGGGAAAAATCAACGTTCAAACGGAAAACATTTTTCCGATCATCAAGAAATTCCTCTACAGTGATCATGAAATCTTTCTGCGGGAGCTGGTAGCCAACGCGGTAGATGCTTCGCAAAAGCTGAAAACGCTGAATGTACTGGCTGAAAAACCCGTTGAAACCGGGGAGCTGTATGTGGAAGTTAAACTCGACAAGGAAAATAAGACACTCAGCGTCATCGACCGTGGCATCGGAATGACCGGAGCGGAGATTGAAAAATACATCAATCAGATCGCTTTCAGCGGTGCGGAAGAATTCGTAAACAAATACAAGGATCAGAGTCCGGCCCAGCTGATTGGTAAATTTGGATTAGGTTTTTACTCCGCCTTCATGGTCTCCGACAAAGTAGAGATTCACTCACGGTCATGGCAAGCCGAAGAGAACGATGGGGTAAGATGGTCGTGCGACGGAAGTCCGGAGTATTCACTCACCGCTGACCCACGAAACGATCGTGGTACAGAGGTAAAACTCTTCATCAACGAAGAATCATCGGAGTTTCTTGAAACGGAACGGATCCGCACGCTGCTCAAAAAGTACTGCGGATTCCTGCCGGTAGAAATCCGATTTGAAGGAGAGAAGATCAACAATACGGAGCCGGCCTGGACAAAAAAACCATCCGAACTCACCGACGAAGACTACAAAAATTTTTACCGTGAACTCTATCCTTTTGCAGAAGAACCGCTCTTCTGGATACATCTCAATGTTGACTATCCGTTCAACCTCACCGGCATTCTGTACTTTCCGAGGCTGAAGAAAAATCTGGAGGTACAGAAAAACAAGATCCAGCTCTACTGCCGTCAAGTCTTTGTGACAGATGCGGTAGAAGGTATTGTACCTGATTTCCTCACCCTCCTCCACGGGGTCATCGACTCGCCGGATATTCCGCTCAACGTATCGCGCAGCTATCTGCAAAGTGACAGCAATGTAAAAAAGATCAGCAATCACATTCTCAAGAAAGTAGCTGACAAACTCGAAGAACTCTTCCGGGAAAACCGTACTGATTTTGAAGCCAAGTGGGATGACATTGGAGTCTTTATCAAGTACGGCATGCTCAGCGAAGAAAAATTCAATGAACGCGCTCAGAAATTCTGTCTGCTGCGCAACACCGACCGCAAATACTTCACGTTTGAGGAATACAAAACACTGATCACCGCCGGACAGACCGATAAAGAAGGCAAGCTTATACACCTCTACACTACTCACCCGGAAGAACAGCATTTATACATTGAATCGGCCAAAAACAAAGGCTACGATGTATTATGGATGGACGGAGCTTTCGACAGTCATTTTGTAAATTTCCTCGAGAGCAAACTTGAAAAAAGTTCCTTTGTACGGGTAGATGCCGACACGATTGACCAGCTCATCCGCAAGGAAGAAAACACGGTATCCACCCTCAGCGAAGAACAGAAAAACTCACTGAAAGGCATAGCCGAAGAATTGCTGAACAAGCAAACCTATCAGGTACAACTCTCTCCGCTGAATGCGCAGGATGCACCGGTGCTGGTGACACGTCCAGAGTTCATGCGCAGGATGAAAGAAATGGCAGCGATGGGCGGAGGCTATGGTTTCATGGGAGAGATGCCCGACAGTTATCAGGTCATCCTCAACGAAAACCATCCTGTCATGGCACATATTCTTCAGGAAGAAAACCCTGAATCACAAAAGAATATGTTACAACATGCGATCGATCTTGGATTACTGGCCCAGGGGCTGCTGAAAGGAGAAGGTTTATCGCGCTTCATGAAGCAGAGTATCTCCCTGTTAAAATAATGGTTGGTAATTTACCTACATGTATTTGCAGGATATCCGCGTAAGGGTTAGCTTTGCCTCACTAACCTAAATACAAATCAATTATTATGAAAAAAGTTCTCTTCACGTTACTCGCGGTGGCATCACTCGCAGTAGCAGCGCAAGCTCAGGTTTGGGATGGCGAATCTAAATTCATCCAGGGCGGTATCGGAATCGGAAGTCCGTACTATGCTGCCAGTTCCAACATGACTGTTCCTCCGATTCACGCATCCTTCGAATTGCCGTTAAAGATCAGTGCGACAGATAAAATCGGTTTAGGCGGTTGTATCGGATACACAGCATCCAAATACACAGCAAACTACTACACGTACGAATATTCATGGACCTATTCTTACCTGATTATCGGTGCCCGTGGTGCATATCACTTCCTCGATAACGATAAGATTGATCTCTATGCCGGTGTAATGGCGGGTTACAATGTAGCCAGTGCGAAATTCAAATCGAACGATGCTACAGTAACGGAGAGCTTATTTGCAGAAACTTCGGTTGGTGGATTTACTACCAGCGCTTATGGTGGCGTTCGCTATATGTTCAGTGATAAGTTCGGTGTATTCTCCGAACTGGGATACAACATTGCCTGGCTGAGCTTCGGTATCAGCGGCAAGTTCTGATCGGTCAGAAAATACAGATTTAAGGAGGCTGTTTCAAAACGAGACAGCCTCTTTTTTTTTTAGTGGAAGTGCATACAAAGCTGTGCAGAGGTGACGGGAGCTTCAATGATCATATCCTTTTAAAATATTGGCAGATCCCTACGTAATGGATTAACCATGACATCTGTTCCTTTCGGGGATACGCAGGCTGGTGTTCTCCTTCGATCTTCGCTCGAAGGACCTTTTGTTCAACCTCTTCGGGGTTTTGAATGCAACACTTCATGTATTCATGCAGCCGATGCGAATTTTTTTTCAGCGTTATTCGATCCTACCCGTTTACAAACGTATACAAATGATTATAAGCATTTAACATTTGGCAGAATCCGGACAGGGGCTCTACTTTTGCCCCATCAAAAAAAATTATAAACAAAATGAATTTCCGGGGATACGAATCCGGTCACAGAACGCGTTGATTTCTTACCTTTGAAATTCTATAATCAACATTTATTATGAGTCTCGAAATTACAGCCAAAGTACTGTACTCTCTTCCAGAGCAGACAGGTCAGGGTAAAAATGGCCCCTGGGTGAAGCAGGATATTATCGTTGAAACGGAAGAGCAATATCCAAAGAAGATCTGCATGAGTGCATGGGGTGACATGGTAGCCACTTTCCGTTCCTATGCTCCCGGCACACGTCTGAAAATCAATTTCCGTGTTGAATCACGTGAATACAATGGTCGCTGGTACACTGACGTTCGTCCCTGGAGAGCTGCTGTAGCCGATGGTGCTCCTGCGGGTGCTCCTGTTGATACCGGCATTGGCGCTCCTGCTATGACCACAACCGCCTCCGGTGATGGCGATACCATGGATGATTTGCCCTTCTAATCCTGATATGACTACGAAAAACCCTGCCTGATCGGCGGGGTTTTTTATTTTTACCCGACAAATAACCATGATGAAACGAATCACCTCCACCTTTCTGTTCACCTTCCTGATCCTCACCCGCTGTGCCATGGCCGACGAGGGCATGTGGTTTCCTCAGCTACTGCAACAACTGAATGCTGCCGAGATGAGGATTAAGGGGTTACAGATTCCTGTAGAAGAGATCTACAGTGTCAATAAAAACAGTTTGAAAGACGCTGTTGTACTTTTCGGCGGAGGCTGCACCGGTGAAATCATTTCATCGGAAGGTCTCCTGCTTACCAACCACCATTGCGGTTTTGGTGAGATCCAAAGCCACAGTACCCTGGAGCACAACTACCTCCGGGATGGGTTCTGGGCCATGTCGCCAAAAGAAGAACTGCCTTGTCCGGGTCTCACGGCCACTTTCATCATCCGCATTGAAGACGTTACAAAAGAATACGCGGTGCTGGAGGGGCTCAGCGAAACCGATCGCGCAGCAAAGATCAAGGAAATCTCTGCCCGCCTCGAGAAAAAAGCAATAGAAGGCACGCATTACGAAGCGAGAGTACGTCAGTTTTATTCCGGCAATGAATTTTATCTTATCGTCACAGAAACGTTTAAAGACGTACGTCTGGTGGGTGCTCCGCCCTCTGCCATTGGTAAATTCGGAGGCGACACTGACAACTGGATGTGGCCACGTCACACGGGCGATTTCTCCATCTTCCGTGTATATGCTGATGCTGAAAACAAACCAGCCGACTACAGCGAGAAGAATGTTCCTTTCAAACCACGGCATTTCTTTTCTATCAGTCTGAAAGGTGTACAGCCTGAAGATTTCACGATGGTATACGGATTTCCCGGCCGCACACAGGAGTACATCTCCTCGTACCAGCTGCAAACGATACTTGAAGTCACCAATCCCAACCGCATCCGGGTACGTGATGAACGTTTGCGCATCATGGGAGAAGCTATGCGCAGCAGCGAAGCGCTTCATTTAAAATACGCCGACAAGCAAAGTGGTGTCAGCAATGGCTGGAAGAAATGGAAAGGAGAAAGCAAGGGCCTGGAAAACGCCAACGGACTACAGAAAAAACAATACTTTGAAATCGACTTCAGCAGCTGGTGTGCAGCCGATCCCGCGCGGGCAAAAAAATACGGAGATATATTACCCTCACTTCAGCGACTGTATACCGGCAACCGTCCCTATCTGGCTGCCAACGACTTTTATTCTGAGGCTGCCATGGGCACTGAGATCCTTCCCTTTGCGGTAGGGATGAAAGCCTTTGCAGATCTTGCCGCAAAGGAAAATCCGGATACTGCCGCGCTGAACAAGGAATTCCGCGGGGTAAAAGGCGGACTCGAAGGCTACTTCAAAGACTACGATGCCCCGACAGATCTGAAGATGACCGCATCGTTGCTGGAGATCTTTGACGGTGCAATACCGGATTCCCTCAAACCGGCTTATTTTACGGAACTGCGCAACCGTTATAACCTGGACTTCCACAAACTGGCCGAGGAACTCTTCGCGAAAAGCATACTTGATGATAGCGACAAGCTCATGAAACTGTTTTCGAAATCGCCGGCAGCTTGCGGAAAGGCGCTGAAGAAAGATCCCGCATATCGTTTGGCGGATGAACTCATCACGTTCTATCGGTCACGTATAGCCGACAAAGTAACCGCACTTAATACGGAACTTGCCCGTCTCAACCGTATTTACATGGCAGGGCAACGCGAGATGCAACCCGATAAAAAATTCTATCCGGATGCCAACAGTACGTTACGATTGGCCTATGGTCAGGTACGCGGATATGATGCGAGAGATGCTGTGCGCTTCAACTATTACACAACGCTTGACGGGCTCATGGAAAAATACATTCCCGGCGACGAAGAATTTGATGTACCAACACGACTCATCGAACTCTACAATAAGAAAGACTACGGGCGCTATGCGGTCAACGGTACGGTGCCGGTTGCTTTTATAGCCACCAATCATACTACGGGAGGAAATTCAGGCAGTCCGGTGCTCAACGCCCTGGGACAACTTATCGGCACCAACTACGACCGTGTATGGGAAGGCACGATGAGTGATATTCTTTTCAACCCGGAAATCTGCAGAAATGTAACACTCGATATCCGCTATACACTTTTCATCATCGATAAATACGCCGGTGCACAGCGGCTGATAAATGAAATGGATATTATCAACTGATGCATCAGGTATAAAATGGAAAAGTCCGGAGTGAAACACCCCGGACTTTTTTATTTTTTTCAGACGATTATTATTGTTTGATAAATTCGATAGAGCGGATCGCTCCGGCATTATCCGTAGCAGAAAGGTATAACACCTTATCATCCAGCATCACGATCGTCCAGGCGCGGTTGAGATCAGCAGCCCTGAAACCGGAATTGGTTACCCCGATGGTAGAATCGGCGAAGGAGAAATCGCTCAGTTTCACATACGCCTTGGAGAAACGGGCATCGATAGAATAATCACCGGTAAGAACGGTATCCATTACCAGGGTACCATTCTGATAATACTTCTGCAGGTGAATGCTCACAGTGCCATCTCCGAAACTCCAGGTTTCGTGGGAATCGTTGCTGTTAGCATATAATACTTTCCACGAGGTTTGGATCTTCTCGTCCAGCTTCTTCTCCGACAATAAGAGATCATTCTGCTCGCAGCTTACGAAGGTCAGTGACAGAAGGCCTGCCAGGATCCATAAAAGATTTTTCATGCGTCTGATTTGTTTTTGAGTCTTTATACCGTCCCTGATGATCAAAGGTACGGTTAAATTTATGTGAAATATTACAATTGTCAGTTTTTTGCTGCCCGGATACGTTGTTCGATGGCTGTGGTGGAATATCCGTCCACAAAGGGGATGGTTTGCACTGCTCCGCCGCGGGCTGTAACGATATCATAGCCTACAATCTCTTCCGGTTTATAGTCGGCACCCTTGATCAGGACATCCGGCTGCACCTGTTTGATGAGCTCGTACGGGGTAGGATCGTCGAAGAACGTAATGGCAGATACAAAGCCCAGAGAGGCGAGCACCATGGCTCTTGACCTTTGGTCGTTGATCGGCCGGGTAGGACCTTTAATACGCGAAACAGAGGCATCGGTATTCAACCCAATGATCATTTTGTCACCAAAGTCAGCCGCGCGGGCAAGATAGTCCACATGACCCAGGTGGAGGATATCAAAACAGCCATTCGTGAACACAATCTTACAACCCTGATCCCTCCATTTCCGGATCTGATCTTCCAGGGCGACGGTATCCATCACCTTTTTTTCGATACTACGCAGATGATTCATGCAATTGCAGAATTACGGGTTTTCACCCAAAAGAAGAGTGTCAGCATGGATATCCCACCCAAAATTATCAACATCAAAGTGCTAACAGTGTGACTCATAGTAGCATACACAAGGCCATCGGTTTCGCTGAGGCCATAAAGGAGGAGTCCGCGCGACACCAGCAGATGATACGTACCGATACCACCCTGAACCGGAGCCGTCATTCCGATACCGCCCAACACCATAATAAAGAGAGCAGCGGGAGCACCGAGGTCCTTGGTTTCCGGGAGGGCAAAGAAGCAGAAATAGCTCATCAGGAAATACATTGCCCAGATAAAGAAGGTATGAAATACGAAGAGTGATTTATTCCGTACTCCGCCGATGCTCTTCAGTCCTTCACCGATTCCGGACATTAACTTCCTGATTTTCAGAACAAATTCGGGTGGAGATGGCATCCGGAACAGCCACACAACCAAGCCGATACCAGCCATTGCCAGGGCCAGCAGGATCAGGATCAGATTGGTCGCATTACCTACTTTTTGGATAGCCGGCTCGAGGATTTCGGAGTAGAGGAATCCGCCCAATCGGTCGAACTCCAGCAACGCTGTGAGGCCAATACAGAAAGCCAGCAGCACTACATCCAACAGGCGCTCCACGATCACTGTTCCGATCAGTTTCTCAAACGGAACTTCATCGCTTTTGTTCAGTGCACCACATCGGGAAATCTCTCCCAGACGGGGGATGGCCAGGTTTGCCAGATAGCCGAACATCAGCGCATGATACGCCGAGGAAAGCCGAGGTTTATAGCCCAGTGGTTCGGTAAGCTGAATCCAACGCATCGAACGGCTGATCAAGGCTGCGAAAGAACAAAGACAGCAAAGGATAATATAAAAAGGGTCGGCGGTTTTCACCTTCTCCCACACCACCGAAAAATCCTGATGGCGAAACGTGAGCCACAGCAAGAGGGCGCCGATGGCCAGGAAAACAAGGTTTTTTAACGCGCTAATCAATGGAAATCAAGCTTTTACCGGACGATTTTCCGCATCGGGGAAACAGAGCCAGGGTTTAAATGACTTCGCCGCTTCGAATTCCATGCTGGCATAAGAAATCACGATCACCATATCACCCACGTGCATTTTACGGGCGGCAGGGCCATTGATACAGACTTCACCGCTTCCACGGCGACCGGTAATCACGTATGTTTCAAGGCGTTCGCCGTTATTGATATTCAGCACATGTACCTTCTCGCCTTCTATCAGATTAGCGGCATCCATCAGGTCCGGATCGAGGGTAATACTTCCCACGTAATGGAGTTCGGCCTGCGTAATTTTCGCTCGATGGATTTTTGATTTTAAGACCTGGATTGTCATAACGGGGACAAAGGTAAATAATATTGATCGCCTTCGGCGGAGGGTTATCCGCCGAAGGCGGAGGGTTAGAAATGTTTTAAGGGTTTTAAGGGCGCTCGCGCCCTGAGCGTAGCCTCAGGGTTATAAATGTTATGAGGGTTATAAATGTTATGAGGGTTATAAATGTTATGAGGGTTATAAATGTTTTAAAGGCGCTAGCGCCCTGAGCGTAGCCTCAGGGTTTTAAGGGTTAGGGGCAAGAGGTGAAGAGGGGCCGCCCGCACGATGTGCGGGAGTGAAAGAGGGACAAGAGTGAAAGAGGGGCAAGAGGGGATAATGACTGATATAGAACCCCTCTTCCCTTTTTGCTCCTCTTGCTCCTCCCGTCTTGCGAAGCAAGCGGGATGTTCCTCCCCGTCTCGCGCAGCGAGCGGGATGCTCCTCCTGCCCCTCTTCTTTTTTCCTATCTTCGCTGTATCAAGAACTGAACCTATGCAAATAAGTAAGCCCCGCAAGATTTTTATTATTGAGGATGATCCCCTGCAGGCGGACATGTTGAGAGATCGACTGACGCGCGATACCGGCCATGATGTGAAAGTGTTTTATACCGGTGAGTCGTGCATGCGTTCCCTTTCCGATAATCCGGAGGTAGTGATCATTGATTATAACCTCAACAGCAACGACCGGTCGGCGGCGAACGGGATGGACATCCTTACTTCGATAAAGAAATATCTCCCCGACACCCATGTGATCATGCTGAGCAGCCAGGAACGGTATGCCATCGCGCTGCAAAGTATTCAGAAAGGAGCTGAGCAATATGTGATCAAGGATAAAGAAGCCATCGAAAAAGTGGCGAAGCTGGTAGACGACCTGCGATAAACTGACGCTTTACCCCCATTCCCCATAGAGGCCGGATGCATTCCGGCCTTTTGTTTTTTTACATTCGTCCCGAAACGATGCAGTTTGTCCCTTCTTTTGAGATACGTCCCTACAGAATTGGCAAGCTAATCTTTTGTTTTCATTTTTGCCTTGCTTAGTTCGCCGTCATGCTTATCAATCCAGTCACTTCCTTCTTGCTTCTGCTGTTTCATTATCTCCTGCAAAGACTATGTATCGTTTACTAATCACCGCTGTGCTATTCTTGCTTAGCCCGATGCTGCTCACCGCACAGGCTTATGTAGAGGGCGGTAAAACCCGTCACAGGTTTGCACAAACTACCCTTGGCATTGATCTGGGGTATGGTTTAGCAGGCGGACATCAGAACTACCGGCTGGATGGGAACACCATCACCAGTTTTCGCGGGCCCTCGTATAGCGAAGCACGGCTCATCATCGGCGGGCTCCATTTCTGGGGACATGCCGATTTTTATCTTGCCGTACCCGTGATACGCGATAAAGTATCTCCCTTCAGCACCGGAACAGAAACCGGGACCAGAATATACCCGCTCCGGATTCGTAACAACAAAGCCGTTCCCTTTGCCGGCATTGCTTTCACCGAAAACATTTACCGGCAGGAGGAAGGTCCCAGGCAACGCTGGTTTTCCACTCCTGTACATGCGGGCATCAGTTATCTAAGCAAAGCCGGACTATTTGACATCTACGCCGCTTACGACTTCAGTAAACCTGAAAACTACTTCATCTCCTCCACGCGAGCCATGCCGCTGGACTTTCCCCGGTGGAGAGTCGGATTTCGCTACAAACGCATATTCGACACCACACTCAGCGCCGAAAAAGACTGGAAAAACGGAATCACCCAACGAATGACGGATACGCTGGCCGTTATGAACCGGCTCAACGGCATCACAGTCAGCGTAGGTCCCTCTTATGCTATCTTTCTCCAACATCCTGCTGCAGAACCGGAAGAAAACAAATCATTGGGTCACCACCGCGACGTACCCCTCTTCGCAGATGTGGCCATTGGATACTATCTTCACCGACCTGACGTGCAACTGCAATTCGCCTTTCGTACCCCGGGAAACACTTGCGAGGCATACGGAGCAAAGCACACACTACAGCGCACATCGCTCGCTCTTGAAGGTTATAAATTTCTCTTCGACTATCACGGATTCTGTTTCTTCGCCGGTCCATCACTCAGCAATGAATGGTGGACCTCCACCACACAGAAAAGCGGACAAGGACAGGAACGCGTACGACAGGAAAAGATACAACCCGGCCTGGTGTTAGGCTGGGACATTCGTCCCAACCGCTTGCAAAGTATGTATTTCCGTACCCATCTCAGGTGGTATCCCGGCATGAAATTCAACACCGGCGCCGGAAACAAAATACCGATGGATCAGCTCGAGTTAAACTACATTCAGCTGGTGGTATTTCCGGGGAGGATGTTCTGATTGTAATTACACACTTGCAGTATCAAACGGGAACAGAGACTTTTCCTGACGGCATCATCAGTGGGCGCAATTTATCCACTTCCCGCACCACAACGGCCGTGCATCTGAAATTATCTGAACAGCATAGAATCCTTCTGCGCCGGAATAATTTAAAGGTATTTCCTGAGAGCCGGGAATAAGCTGGACAGCCTGTTCGTAAACAGTTTGTCCTGTAATGGACAACAAGCGTATAATAACCTGATGCGTAGTTTCGGATAGAATGCTGATTTTCGGTGATGCGGCAGGGTTAGGAAACAAAACAGCATGTTGTATGATGGAATGCTCTTCAAGTCCTACATGCGGACCGAAGGCCCCGTTGGTAAATATATTCTGAGCATAGATTCCGCCATCGATACGGTCATCAGACCAAACCAGCACTACCTGACCATTCAAATAAGGCCCACAGCTAACATCATCTTTGTTGCTGAGGGTAGCGGCAATCATCGGATCATACCCCCATAATGCAGTACCGTTATAATCGGTCGACAATGCCTGCAATGTCTGGCTTCCGAAACCTCCGAGTATATAAGCAATCATTACGCCATTGCCCTCATCAACAATACCAACCGGCAAATAATACGCAGAGCTGACCGGACGCAGGTTCATGGCATTAGAACCCAGCTGAACTCCACCTATACTATTCAGTTTTTGCAGTGAAATTCCGGAGTTGCCCTGCGAGGAATTCAACACCTGCAGCGCCACGTATAATTCTGTACCGGTACTGTTCGTTGCAAAACCACCTGTAAGTTTATGTTCAGTAGTTGAATTTGCGCACTGTGTGCCGGTGGAACTCCACTTCACGCCGGCCGAATCGATATGCTGTGCATACACATCATTCATCATTGGATTGATTGGGTTACCTGTATTGAATGCGATATACACCCCGTCGTGATGATCAGAAATTATTTCAGGGAAGAAGAAAAATGAAATCGTTTGCGATGATACCAACACGGCAGACGGCCAGAGAGCTGTACCACTGCTGTCGAAATGCTGCAAATACATAGTTGAAGTGCCGCCCGGGAAACCTCCACTCTCCTGCACATATAACATTTTAAAACCATCTCCTGCTGCGGGCAGCATCACAGCACGTGAATATTTCTGTCCGTTCCATACACGTTTTATCCAGTTAAGTTGTCCACCCGATGTCACTTTAGCATAGGCCACCCATTTGGAAGAACCTGCCGCAGCATTCCAGGCGATGATAACGTCGTTGGCAGTGGTAACAGTAACCCGAGGACTCAAACCATCCGAAGTAGAATCCTGCAACAGGATGCCATTTCCCCATAAAGAGGCACCCGTTGAAGAAATTTTATATGCCACCACCTGTAAAGAGCCGGAACGTTCATCCTGAAACGCAACAATCGCATTACCATCATTGTCCGCTTCGAGATCATACCGGAACAAAGCAGAATTCTGCGGGAAGGCACTGACGACAATTCCGCCTTGTGTCCACTGTGGAATACCGTCCAAATCCAACAACTGCATCTTCAACCGATATTGTCCGGAGCTGTTATCGAACCAGCTGATAAAGGTATTGCCATTCGCTGTGGTAGCTGTTAATGGTACCGACTGTTCGCTTCCTGTCGCATCATCCACGATGTAGTTCAGGAGAGAATCCTGAGGAAACTGGGCAGACACAAAACCGGAGAGCAGCAATAACAGCGGGAGGAGGTAATTTCTAAACATAATAGTTGTTCTTTGAAGCAAAAGTATCAATTCGCCGGAGATGCCATTTCTCACTGGCATTGATTCATCTCATCCCCGCAAATTTTAGGAACTGCAATCAAAACAAATATCATTCGTAATCATCCGAACTGAAAGCGTTATCAGTTCAATGGGTAAAACTGCACTTTTTCAGGTATTAAAAAAATACAGTGCTCTTATTATATAGTACAAGACCCCACCCTCCAAAACCAACATTTCGTCAAAAAACAACATTATTTGTTGCAACATATTAAACAGACCATTACATTTCGGAAAACCTCTAACCATGAAAACATTTTCATACCTCCTGCTGCTCCTGCTGTTTACGCTGCAGCTCAGCGCCCAAACTATACCTGCAGCACAAAGTCTGCCCTATAGCCAGGACTTCGCAGGCCTGGCCGCTGCGTCTACTGTTTATCCGGCAGGATGGCAGGGATGGCAACTGAGTGCGACAGGTCCGACCACCTCCTTCCGGACAACGGGAGCGACAGCGGATCTTGCATTGCAGGGGTCCAGCACTGCGCTTACGACAGCCGGAGGAGTACACAATTACAGTGGCAAACTGGGCATTCTTGCTTCGGGTACTTCCGATCCTGCATTAGGACTGGTTGTCAATACAAGTGGAAAGATAAACATCCTAGTCACATTTGATATCTCCACTCTAAGAAACACTTTCAATGGAACTACGGAGACCAGGCGGAACAATGTTGAGCTGCAATACCGCATCGGTAATACGAATGGGACATTCACTTCACTAACGGGCACGATTTACCGAAACAACACCACAGCTCAAACATCGGGAACCACACCACGAAACGGTATCCGTTATCAATACATATTACCTGTAGCCTGCGAAAACCAGGCGGCGGTACAGTTACGCTGGGTGCAGAGAGACTCCGTTGGAACCGGCTCCCGCCCCTCCTTTACCATCGACAATGTAATCGTTTGCCCGGCACCTGTCATTAACGCAGTTGTATCCCCTGCCTGTGGAGGATATCAGGGGAGTATACAGCTTAATGTCAGCGCGGGGACGGCACCCTACACCTATGCCTGGGACACCATCAATAAAAACGGGCCACAATTCAGTGTAACGGCTGTGAACAAAACGAGTCAGCACCCATACTTTGGTGTTGGCTTTACACTGGGGTTTGCCCTGGATGGTATAGAGGGCAAGGAGTTGTTTCTCACCAGAGGGATAAACTACACCTTTCTGGGTACATTCCCGGGTCATCCATTTCATATCACCACCAGTACCGCCGGAGCCAGCTTTGCAGGAGAAATTTTCTCAGGGATCACGAACAGTCAGCTGCAAGGCGGAGCAATGGTCTTTACACCCAACACTTCACATGCCGCACTCTATTATTACCAGTGTGGGGTACATCTGAACATGGGATGGAAAGTGAACATCAGCAATGGTCAGGTCACCACGCCTACTATCAGCGGGCTTTCCGCCGGCAGCTATGCAGTGGCTGTGAAGAGCGCTGACGGATCAATTGCGACCGCCACGATTGCGGTAGGTAACGGTACTCCGGTAACGTTAGATCTCAGCTCAAACTCTCCACTCTGTGAAGGCAGCGAATTAACGATAGATGCCTCCGGTGCTTCCAGTTATTCCTGGACAGGTCCTGGCGGATTCACCTCGAGCAGCGCGTTTAACAGTATTGCGGATGTAACGGAAAGTCAGGCGGGATTCTATTACCTTACAGGCACAAACAATACAGGTTGTACCGGCACTGATTCAATACGCGTAATTGTAAACGTCGTACCTGCTATACTTGACATAATTCCGGACACCGCAGCAATCGGCCAAACCGTTGAAGTCATTGGTACCGGCTTTGATGAAGTCACTACCGTTTCCCTGAACGGTTCCGGGGCCACTGCTACGGTGTTAAACAGCAATCAGATAACCTTTGAAGTACCCGCCGGAACGATGACCGGACCTATAACGCTCAGTACTGCAAATGAATGTTCCGGCACTTCTTCATTCCCGCTGGTAATTTTATCAATCACCAATCTGAACTTAAAATGCTTTATTGAAGGTCTCTACACAGGCACGCAAAACATGATCAATGTACTTCAGGATCCTCTGCATCCCGACTATTCAGACTCAGTAACCGTGGAACTCTTTTCACCGGGAAATCTGACTGGTCCGCCTGCATACAGCTCAACCGGGGTGATAACGATCAGCGGAAACGGGACATTCTCCTTCCCAGGAAGTGTAACAGGCCAGCAATATTATATTGTAGTCAGACACAGGAACAGCATTGAAACCTGGAGCAAAACACCGGTCACATTCAGCACCGGTACTTCATTCGACTTCTCGAACTAAGGTTCAGCGCTTTACCGTATATTTGGTGAGCACATACGATTTATGTTACGGCTCCCGGTATTTTATTTTATCATCTGTTTATTAAGTGTTCACACTGCAAGCGGCCAGCAGGATACGTTGCGATGCCGTGAACTCTTTGAAAAAATTGAATCGGAAGCGGATGATAAAATCTGGCCACGCTATAATGAAGAGCTCAGAGCCATAGCAGAAAAGCATATTGCGCAAGAGAAAGACAGTCTGTTACTTCGTGTATACAAAAAATACCTTGGTGCAGCACTGAACAATGAAGCGGTTCAGATTCAGAACAAGGGCAACAGCAGGGATGCACAGGTGCTCTATGAGAAGGCACTTAACCTGCGGCGGGAATCAGGAGACGAAAAAGGGATTGCCGAAACGATGAACAATCTGGGGCACCTGTATCATACACAGGGAAACATTCCTCTGGCGATCGACTATTACCGAAAAAGTCTGGCCATCCAAGAACGCATTCATGATCTGGAAGGTATGAGTACATCCTTACTGAATCTGGGTGTCATTTTCAATGATCAGGGAGATCACGATCTGGCCCGGAAATCCATTGGACAAAGTCTGCAGATTTTAAAACAAAGCGGGGATGAATATGGGTTATCGTATGCGCTGAACAATCTGGCAAAGATGTATGAGGTGGAAGGAAATCTCCCATTGAGTCTGGAAACACACCGGAAGAGTCTGGCGATACGCGAGAAAATTCACGACAATCAGGGTATTGCTTTTTCGCTGATGTATATTGGTCAGATCGAAGAGCTGCTGGACAGTACCGGAAAAGCAAATGCAGCGGAACCATTCCTTCGCAGGAGTTATGAAGCATTTCAGTCGGCCGGAGAAAAAGAAGGAGAGGCCCTTGCCGGCAACTCACTGGCAAAATTCTATCAGCGTCGCGGGCAGCTTCATACTGCACTTGGGTTGGCGCAGGCATCGCTTAAAACGGGACAGAATCTGGGCTATCCGGAGATTGTATACAACAGTGCAAAGATTTTATATACGATTTATAAAGCAGAAGGAAAAACAGCTGAAGCCCTCAGGATGCATGAGCTTTACATTGAGATGCACGACATTATTGTAAACGAAAACTTCAGGAAAGACAATATCCGGCGACAGTTCCAGTACGAATACGACCGAAAGGCAACTGCCGATTCACTTAAAGCACAGGAGGAGCGGCTGATGCTGGAGGCGCGGGTTGAAAAAGAAGAGACGATAACAAGAGCCACAATTGCAGTACTGATACTCACCATGCTGTTCGCTGGATTCGTGCTCAATCGCTTTGCGGTGACCAATCGCCAGAAGAAACAGATTCAGGAACAACACCTGGCACTGGGCGAAGAAAAGAAAAAGTCAGACACACTATTGCTGAATATTCTTCCGGAAGAAACGGCGGAAGAAATAAAAAAAACGGGAACTGCACAGGCCCGGAGATATGAATCGGTAAGCGTACTCTTCAGTGATTTCAGCAATTTTACGGGCATATCAGAAAAGATGAGTCCGGAAGAACTTGTGCATGAAATTCACGTCTGCTACAGTGCCTTTGATGCCATTATCTCCCGCTATCCGATAGAAAAGATAAAGACCATCGGTGATGGTTACATGTGTGTCAGTGGTCTACCGGTACCGAATAGCCGGCATGCCATAGATCTTGTTTCTGCTGCCAGGGAGATGCAGGAATTTCTGCATGTACAGCGCAAGCAGCGGATTTTGGAAGGCAAACCCGGTTTTGAAGCCAGAATGGGAATACATTCAGGAGCGGTTGTCGCAGGAATTGTAGGAACACGAAAGTTTGCATTTGATATCTGGGGAGATACGGTCAACATTGCTGCACGCATGGAAGAAACTGCGCTGAAAGGAAGTGTTTATGTAAGTGAAGCCACTGCAAAACTCATCGAAGGTTCGTTTACACTGGAAGACAAAGGCATGGTTCTGTTAAAGAACAAAGGGGAGATGAGGGTGTATGAAGTGTTAAAAGGGTTATAAATGTTGTAAGGGTTATAAATGTTAGAAGGGTTATAAATGTTAGAAGGGTTATAAATGTTAGAAGGGTTATAAATGTTAGAAGGGTTATAAATGTTGTAAGGGTTATAAATGTTAGAAGGGCGCTAGCGTCCTGAGCGTAGCCTCAGGGTTAAAGGGTTAATAATATTGGAGGGTTAGGAATATGGAGCGCGTCGTACTACTTATGCAGCGTCATTGTATATATTGGGATGTAATGAAAGTAATTTCAGTAAAAGGCAGGTTGACGTTTTAAAAATGACGAAGTTTTCAGTTGGCGTTGTATCCGCAACAATAATAAAAGGGAAACAGGAAAAAGATTATCGGAGATTCCGGAAAATTACTGGAAGGACTGAATTTCGTACAGCTTTTTGTAATAGCCTCCTTTTTCGAGAAGTTCGGCATGCGTACCTCGTTCCATAATTTCACCCTTGTTCATGACGATAATTTCATTTGCATGAATAATCGTTGACAGGCGGTGAGCAATCACCAGAGTTGTGCGATCCTTCATCAGGTTAGTAAGTGCATCCTGCACGAGACGTTCGGATTCGGTATCGAGGGCAGAAGTCGCTTCATCGAGGATCAGTACGGGAGGATTCTTCAACACTGCGCGGGCGATACTGATCCGCTGACGTTGACCACCACTGAGTTTTCCGCCACGATCGCCGATATTGGTATGATAACCCTCAGGCATGGCAGAAATAAAATCATGAGCGTTGGCCACTTTTGCAGCGCGTACCACATCTTCTTCAGTTGCGTGCTCAACACCGAATGCGATGTTATTGAATACGCTATCATTAAAGAGAATAGACTCCTGCGTAACGACTCCCATGATACCACGCAGATCATGAATACGAAGGGTACGGATATCCAATCCATCCACCAGCACTGCGCCCTGATCGGGATCGTAATAACGGGGCAGCATATCCGCAAGTGTAGTTTTTCCTGATCCTGACTGACCTACTAACGCTACTGTCTTACCGAAAGGTATTTCCAAAGAAATATCTTTCAGCACATACCCTACCTCTCCCGATTTCCTGTAAGCGAAAGATAATTTATCGAACTTTATACTTTTTGTAAAGCCCGGGAACGTCACCGGAGATTCCGGATCCTTCACTGCAACAGGAGCATCCAGGATATGATAAATCCGTTCTGAAGAAGCCAATCCTTTTTGGATATTATACCAGGCGGTGGTCATGGCTTTTGCAGGAGGGATCATCTGTGAGAAGATCGCGATAAAGGCAATAAACTCAGAAGGTTCGAGTTTGCTATCGGGGCCCAGCACCAATCGTCCGCCGAAATACATCACCACCGTCAGCACCAGTGCGCCAAGGAATTCGCTCAGTGGGGAGGCCAGATCACGGCGTCGTCCGATTTTATTACTCAAACGGAACAATTGCTGGTTATTCTCTGCAAAACGTGCCTTTGATTTTTCTTCGGCACGAAAAGCGTGGATGATCCGGAGACCGCCGAGAGACTCTTCGAGGTTACTCAGCAGTTGTCCTACTTTAATCTGAGCCTGTTCTGAGCGACGTTTCAGAGATTTCCCGATACGTCCGATAGCGAGTCCGGCGATTGGAAGCAAGACCAGCACAAACGTGGTCAGTTCGGGGCTCATGGTAAACATTGTCACGAGGAAAATGATAATGCTCAAAGGCTCGCGGAAAGCAGCTTCGAGGGAATTCATAATTCCCCACTCCACCTCCTGTACGTCATTGGTCATCCGTGACATTATATCACCCTTACGTTCATCTGTAAAATAGCCGATCGGCAACGAAAGGATTTTGGCATACACATCGCGTCGAATATCTCTCACCACACCATTGCGGATAGGCACCAGATAGTACATGGCGAGATATCGGGTAAGGTTTTTAAGGAGGAAGATGACGACAATGAGCAGGCTGATGAGAGAAAGTGCTTCCAGTTGTCCGTGCTGAACAACGAAATCGCTCAGATAATAATTGAAATTATTGAGCATCGTTTTAACTGAAAGAGACCAGGGTTGTAATGTATAGTTTCGATCCTGACTGAACAGAACGTTGAGGAAAGGAACAATCATGGTAAGTGAAAACAAGGAAAAGACCACGGTCAACACATTAAATACCACGCTGGTGATAGCACGACCTTTATATGGGCGCAGATAGCTGAGGAGTCGGAAATAATTTTTCACAGTTGAGAGAGCGAAGATAGAAGAATAGGAAGAAATGATTCCGGTAAGCGGAAGTCTCCCTGATGCGGTACTAATCAGACGAAACAGAAACGGAGATGTTTTTAAACGTTTAGTCGATTGCACAAAGGGTTGATTATCAAATGCAAAAAAAGAAAAAAGAAAATCAAAGAAAAAAATAACTGTATGATACTGATTGTTAGTCAATTGCATAGGAATCAGAATGGGAAATCAAAGAAAAAAAGCAAAAGAAAAACGAAAAAACCAGAGCCTAACCAACTGTCCGTCATATCTTTATTGGTCGACCGCGAGTACTAGAAACGCGAATCCTAGAAACGCGAGTCGTCCACCGGGCCGAAAGTCTTCGATCAGGTACAGGACGCGCCCCGACCCAACTGGCGCACCGACCCAACTGGCGCACCCGACCCAACTGGCGCACCCGCCCAACTGATGCCCCGACCCTGCTGGCGCCCCGACCCAACTTGCGCACCCGCCCAACTTGCGCCCCGACCCAACTGATGCACCGAACCTTCTGATGCACCGACCCTTCTGATGCACCGACCCTACTGGCGCACCGGCCCAACTTATGCCCCGGTCCTACTGACACACCGGCCTCACTGGTGTTACTGCCCTCCGAGCATTGATCGTTTAAAGGAGAAGACAAAATCGAATTTTAAAAATATCCTACTTAAATCCCTGATAATATGCATGATGTTGAATGACCGCGAATCCTAGAAACGCGAGTCGTCCACCGGGCCGAAAGGCTTCGATCAGGTACAGGACGCGCACCGACCCAACTGGCGCACCGACCCAACTGGCGCACCCGCCCAACTTGCGCACCGACCCAACTTGCGCCCCGACCCAACTTGCGCACCGACCCAACTTACGCCCCGACCCTACTGGCGCACCGACCCAACTGACGCCCCGACCCTACTGGCGCCCCGAACCTACTGGCGCCCCGAACCTACTGGTGCCCCGACTCAACTGATGCACCGACCCTACTGGCGCACCGGCCCAAATTATGCCCCGGTCCTACTGACACACCGGCCTCACTGGTGTTACTGCCCTCCGAGCATTGCCGGTTTAATTGCGATTTCAAACGTCTTCGGATCCTGGAAAAGTGAGTCTCCGCCCTCGGAGTGTGACCCCATACAATATCGCTGGCCGTTTATACCATATTTGGGACCTGCATCCTGCAATTCAGCACTTCCGCGCAGGTCAAGTCAACCTTGAACGACCAAATCAGTTAACCGCGGGTTCGCTGAATTGATAAAGCGATCTTCTGCTGTTCAAATTATTCCTGCTTTCCTGAATGCTGTTCCTGCATTTCTGCAATATTGTCATCAATCGAGCATCTCTCCCCTTGATTTCTATACCCGATGGCGTTGGTAAATAACGTCCAGTTAAAACATTATTATCTCATTTTCTGATAGTTATGACTTTTTTTGTTTTTTTATTGTATATACAACAATTGTAATCGTATATTTGTGCCTACAATTGTTGTGATAACAGCATATATGAAAAAAGTCAGAAAAATTTTTGCTGCTACTGAAAAGCATATTGGTAACGGCAACTACGTTCAGAGCCCGCTGCCCAATAATTGGCTGGAACAGATTTCTCCGTTCCTGATGCTGGATCATTTCGGACCGGCGTTCGTGAATAAGAATAACCCGTTTTATGTTCCGCCTCATCCGCATAAAGGGTTTGAACCTGTAACGCTTCTCTTTAAAGGCGAAGTGCTGCATCGCGATAGTCTGGGCAATACAGGATACCTGAAAGCCGGTGATGTGCAATGGATGACAGCTGGCAGTGGAATTGTTCACAGTGAAGGTGTTCCTCCTGCCTTTCTCGAAAAAGGAGGTGAGGTGGAACTGATTCAACTCTGGGTGAATCTTCCGCGTTCAGAAAAACAGCATCCTCCGCGTTATCAGGATATACGCTCTGATCAGTTTCCAATTGTGAAAATCGGCGATGGCAGTTTTAAAATTCTGGCCGGTAAATATAACGGTGAGGCCTCTCCGATAAATCTGCTTACCCCGGTAATGATCCTTCATGGCCGTCTCGATGCCGGAAATCGTGCTGCCGTAGAAATCCCTTCAGGATATACAACGGCTATTTATACGCTGAACGGAACTTTGTCGATGGACGGTTATGAAATACCTGCACGCCACCTGATCTGGTTAAGTGATGATAGCGGACCGGTAAACATCGCAACGCTTGACGATAGTGAATTCGTTGTACTCTCGGGTCTGCCGATTCAGGAGCCGGTAGCGAGCTATGGTCCCTTTGTGATGAATTCGAAAACAGAACTGATCCACGCACTCGAAGAATACCGTGAAGGTAAAATGGGAGTTCTTGAGGAATAAAAAATAATAACTGAATATAACCTTCAATTAAAAAACAAATGAGCAATATTAACTGGGCACTCGACCCTACACACAGTGAAATCGGATTCA
Source organism: Bacteroidia bacterium (assembly GCA_046330075.1). Classification (GTDB taxonomy): domain Bacteria; phylum Bacteroidota; class Bacteroidia; order AKYH767-A; family OLB10; genus JAJTFW01. The sequence goes on from JAXLTL010000005.1 coordinate 212,243, forward strand.
AAGTGAAGCACCTTATGATTACCAACGTATCAGGCAGCTTTACAAAATTTAATGTTGAAGCTTCATCTGAAGATGAAACCTTTAGTAAAGCAAATATTGTCTTTACTGCGGATATCGACAGCATCACGACGAACAATGAACAGCGTGACGGCCATTTAAAAAGTCCTGATTTTTTCGATGCGGCCAATCATCCTCAGCTGATCATCAAGGCTGATGGTCTTGACGGAGTTGGTGAAAACCGTAAACTGAACGGAACGCTGACGATGCGCGGAGTAACCAAACCCGTAAGCCTGAATGTTGAATTTGGCGGCGTAGCAAAGGATCCATGGGGTAATACAAAAGCCGGATTTACACTTTCAGGTGTAGTGAATCGCAAAGATTTCGGGTTGAACTGGAATGCTCCGGTTGAAGCCGGTGGTGTTCTGGTTAGTGAAGAGGTGAAGCTCCATGCAGAAATTCAGCTCGTAAAACAAGCATAATCGTCCCTTACAATTTGAGCACTGGCCCCTGCTACCTGCAGGGGTTTTTTTATTGTCATTTCCTGCTATTGATATCAAGCCTTGATCACCGTTTTGTAAAATTCACCCGGATGTTTGCCAGTTGCAAAAGGCTTTTGTACATTCACACTACACAACCCAAACCTATGAAAAAACTTTTACTCTTTTTTGCCAGCTTCCTGCTTGCCAATAGTTCGATCGCACAACAGTATATGTGGGTGCATGTTCAAAGTAACACACAATACAATCTGCATCAACTGAGCTTTCCCAATGACAGTGTCGGATATATTGTAGCGGATACGGTCGATTTCCAGCCACAAGGGAAAGTGTTCAGAACATTTAATCGTGGAAAAATCTGGAGTCAGATGAATTATACTTTCTATGGCCTCTCGGTTATCTCCGCGCCGTCAGCCAGTACGGTATATGTAAGCGGATCCAATGGAACTTATAGCGTCTTGCGGAAATCTACCGACGCCGGTGTAACCTGGTTGAACATGAACCTGAATTGTCCTGTCGGGCCCATGGAATTCTACGATGTGGATAAAGGTTTTATTGCCTCTATTGACGGCGGAGTTAACAAGTGCTTTCACACCCTGAATTCGGGAATAAGTTTCGACACTGCTCAGATTGGTCTGGGACCATCAGCGTTATATGATCTGGATGTAGTAACCGACTCGGTATTGTATGCAGGAGGTTTATATGGACCGAAGCTGTCTAAGACCACCCAGCAAACAGGGGGTTGGAATGTTTTATCCAACGACTACGCCATAACATCACTCTGTTTTCTGAACGAAGATACAGGCTATATGACAGCACAATATCTCCCTTCCAGTTTTGACAACATTGTTCACAAAACGGTAGACGGAGGAATTACCTGGCTGCCTCTGACCGGCTCTACTGATCCTAACGGTAATGGATGGACGAAAATTCATTGCCGGAATGAACAGGAATGTATCTGTGTGGGCGGAGGAGGCTCGTTGGGTATCACCGGTGATGGTGGCCTTACCTGGACATTTGAACCTTCCGGCACCACTGAAATCCTGAACGACGTGTATTTTGGCAGTAATTACGCTGTAGCCGTAGGTGAAAACGGCACCATCATCCGACGTGTCCCGGTGGTAACATCCATCGGAGAAGAAACTTCTTTGTCTTCCTTTTCACTATCACCGAACCCTGTTGCCGGAGTTACCGAACTAAGGGGTCCTTTCGCTGTCGGTGACCGTATCGTCATCAGCGACCTGTCCGGTCGCATCATTCATGAAGAATTGCATGCCGGACCAGAACAAATGCATCGGTTTTCGGCGACTTACCTTCAGAGTGGCATCTACCTGGTGCACATTATGGGCCCATCAAACAATCATACCCTCCGACTGGTACGAAATTAAAACCATCGAAGGATTCATTGCGCCCCGGTGATTGGTTGTCTCCGGGGATTTTTTTATTCTTGTACAATGAATACCATTGCAGCAGCATCGGCCCGTCAACTCAGAGAAGTTTATTTCGGAGGGAACTGGACAGCAGTCCATGTTTTCGGAGTGACGGAAGATATACAGTTTTCTGAACTGCATCTTCGTTATGAAGGAAATCATTCCCTCCTTGAACTGATATACCATCAGTACTACTTTATCACTTCGCTGCACATGGTACTGAATGGGGATCCACTGACCACCAGAGATAAATTCAGCTTTGATCATCCTCCGGTTAATACTGAACAGGAATGGAGGGACTTTCTTGATCTGGTCCGGAGTACCGTTACAGCAACCGCCGAACTGCTCGAAAAAGTGACGGATGATCAACTGACATTACCCTTTGTGCGGCCGGAATACGGCACTTTGTTCAGAAATATTCAAGGCGTGATTGAACACATTCATTATCATCTCGGTCAAATAACACTGTTGAAGAAACTCATCCGAAAACAATAATATTTTCTCTGCATAAAGTTATCTAATGAATAAGAAAATAATTCTTCTGCCACTTCTTATAACATTGATGATTGCAAACAGTTGTTTCGGGCAAGACAGTCTTCGCATATATCATCTTTTGCCAGCCAGATTCCCGGCAGCAGCGCATCAACATTCTAAAACCGTTAGCGCTATTCGCTGGACGGATAACAGTGGTGAACATGTAGTTACGCTGGAAGAAACAGGCAACTACCAAAATCCAGATCTGAAACACGAATCCGATGGAATGGATGCAGAATTGTTTGCGCTGCATGTTTGCAAGAGTGGTTTAAAAACACAACAGGTCTGGAGTCTCAAGGACTATGTATATGATTGCCCTGTTGATCTTGAAGCCACATTCATGAAGAATATGCCCATGATAACTGATCTCGACCACGATCAGGTGCCGGAGATCTGGATAATGTATCAAACCGTTTGCCACGGTGATGTAAGTCCATTAACAGTGAAAATCATCATGTATGAAGGCGTTGATAAATATGCCATCCGCGGGGAGAGTAAAGTATTTGGCGGGACTGATGAACATGGAAGGACACACTATCTTGGTGGCTCTTACAAATATGATCCGGCTTTTGCAGCTCAGCCCCTGTTTTTGTCTTTTGGAGATTCGCTCTGGAAGAAATATGTCCTCTCCGAATAGTCTCTAACGTCAGGCCTTACCGCTTTTCACCATACGGTCGACTCTGTACATGAACCAGATGGTACACAATACCAGCGTTGCCACAATAATTCCAAGCGTTGAAAAATGCTCCAGTGGGCTTGTTTTCGTTTGTTGGTGAACAATCATTCCTGCGATTACTGCTCCAAGCCCTCCAGACATCTGCTGCAAAGAAGAGGTAATGCTCATGTAAGCGCCGCGATCCTGAGGAACAGGAACATTGGTATTAAGGGAAGATGCAGGAACCATTCGGCTCATGATGCCTGTAAATAAAATAATATTAACCATTATGACTGTCCACAACGGCACAACGGGAAGATTCACATAAATCATCACCATCGTTGCTGCCAGCAATGAACCGAAAGCGAAGATTTTAAACTTATCTACACGGTCGCTGAGTTTTCCGATCAAGGGCATAATTACAATCGATGCGATACCCGTACTCATAAAAACAACGGGAAGGCTTTCCTGAGTAATTCGGATATTATTTACAAGAAAAGAAGCGCTAAACGGCATGATCATAAATCCGCCGATTGCCATGAACATCGTCGCCAGGAAACCGGTCTGATAACGTTTGTTGAGTAAGGTATGCCATAAGTGCATAAAAGCGCTTTTGTCTTTCTGTTTTCCAAGATGTCCATCAATCGGTTTCATTTTCAGGAAAACAACCATTAAAATTAATGCGGCCAGAATAACAATAAAGAAGAATGTATAATGCCAACCGAAATGTGCGGCGATAAAAATTCCGAAAGGAATTCCCAGAATCTGACTTCCTGCAAATGCCATCTGAATAAATCCCATCACTCTGCCACGCATATCCGGTGGAAATAGATCAGCAACAATGGCCAGTGATATTGATCCGATAACACCACCAAACAATCCTGTTACAATTCGCGCAATGAGCAATGTTTGAAAATTGGTTGCCAGGCCGCAGAACAATGTTCCCGCGATAAAACCTGTATAGAAAAAGATCAGTAATTTTTTCCGGTCATAATGATCGGCAAAACCTGCGGCAAGTATGCCGGAGATCGCTGCACTGAAGGCATAGGATGACACTACTAAACCAAACTCGGAGGTTTTCACGGATAGTGTTTTCATCAGTATATCTCCCAGAGGAGAGATAATCATGAAATCAAGAATCACTGTAAACTGCAACAAAGCCAGAACAGCAATGATGAGACGTTGATAAGAGGTAAACAGAGAAGTCGTTTTTTCTTTTTCCATAGTATTAAATCAGGTCTTCCGCTTCATAGCCGGCCTCCTGCAATGTGGTGATAATATCTTTGATTGTAAGTGTATCTGATTCTATGCGCAATACATTATCCTCATCCTCCAGATCAATCGTCCATCGCAGGATTTGCGGATTCGCATTTAACGTTCCTGCTATTGCCGAAAGTGCTGAGACATTATTGACGTTGGTCCGCAAAACAATAATATTCCTTAAAGTTTTAGTCATGGTGTCAATGCTTTAATAACCATCTGAAAGGCGGTATCCATGTCTGCACGTGATAAGGTATAGTCGCGATTACCAATGCTCTTCTTTTCCAGATGAAATTTGATAAGGTTGTACAGCGGACCGAAGGCAATACTCCAGAATACTTCGATCGGAAGCTTCATCAATTGCCCTTCTTCGATTGCTTTCGTGACAAACCTCCGCATTACATTTCTGAATTCCTCCGTTGAAACGGCAAGCACAGAATCCGCATAGGGAGAATGCCGGAGAATTTCATAAAACTGTTGCTCAAGACGGAAGTCGAGGGTGTAACGCAAACGGTTCTCCCATTGCAGATACAATCCCTCTTTGAAATTCATCTCCGGTGAAAATCCTTTCAGTGCTTCCCGGGTAAACGCAACCGAACATTCATGACCCAGCTGATGAATAAGGTCGTCTTTATCCTTATAATAGATATAAAGCGTCGCTACAGATATCCCGCATTTGTCGGCGAGTTTCTGCATAGTAAAGCCCTTCAACCCGTCTTTGACGATCAGTTTCATGGCGTTTTTCTTTACCAGCTCTTCCTTATGGGTGTCACGGATACGCATGTGAATCGGTCCGCAAATATAAGTGAATATTTATTTATTTATAAATATCAATACGACTTAATATGTATCAGGTTGATTTTCTAACACTTCTGATTACAAATGGTAAAAACAAGAATGAATCATATATGGTGTTCTGATCATATATTAAGCGCAAATCAAAAGTAAAAACCTGGAGGTCTGTTTTGTCAAACAATCTGTTCATTATGAGGTGTAACCCATAAATAATCTGATTAAACATCAGATATCTTTGGGCTAGCATATTCAGATGAAATTCAAACCCGACGGATTCATTGCGGCTATGGCTATCGTGATACTGATGGCCCGGCTGTTTCCATCGTGGTCAGGGTTGCTCCCCTTTGACAACATCACCAGCACCGGTATTTCCCTGATCTTTTTTTTCTATGGATTAAAACTGAGTCCCGAAAAATTACGGAACGATCTTTCCAACACCCGGCTTCATCTGCTCATACAAGGTACAACGTTTATCCTCTTCCCGCTGTTGATTCTTGCTACGGCAACCCTTACCAGCCAATCATTTTCCGATCCGCTTTGGCTGGGACTGATGTTTCTGGCAGCCTTGCCTTCCACCGTTTCTACGTCGGTGGTGATGGTTTCTCTCGCAAAAGGAAATGTTCCGGCTGCCATTTTCAATGCGAGCATCAGCGGATTGATTGGCATAGTTATCACTCCTTTATGGATGAGTTTTGTGATGAAATCCGGTGGACATCCTGCTGACTTCAGCAGCATTTACATGAAACTGATTACCGAAGTAGTATTCCCTGTGGCACTGGGTATGCTGTTCCACCGAATCGCCGGTAAATTCGCCGTTCGTTATGCAAAACAGATGACTTTGTTTGATCGTACCATCATCCTCCTGATTATCTTCAAGAGCTTTGCACATGCGTTTCAGGAGCGGTTATTCGACACCGTTAGTACGCAACACCTATTCGTGATCACGCTGCTTGTCATCAGCCTGTTTTTTCTGGTTTACTACCTGACCGGGCGTATGTCCAGGATGCTCCACTTCACACGCGAAGATGAAATCACCGCCCGTTATTGCGGAACCAAAAAGTCGCTGGTTCATGGCACCGTATTCTCGGGCATTCTGTTTGGAACAGCCTCCACCGGATTGATCCTCCTGCCACTGATGATCTTTCATGCCTTTCAGATCCTTTACATTTCTGCAGTAGCAGCCCGGGAAGGGAACAAAATCCACATCACCACGCAATAAGGGAAGATTTCTCCGTTTACTTCTTATACACCTCGATCATGAACAAGCGCAATACCCGGCTGACAATTAGTCTTACGCTATCGGTTTTTGCAGCGTTTTGTTATCAGGCACAGGCGCAAAACAGTTCGAATGCATCAGCAATCGCTGCCAAAACGATTCATGTGTTTGTAGCTTTGTGTGACAACAAATATCAGGGTATTGTGAAAGTACCGGCAGGAATTGGCAACGGACAACAACCGTCCACTAATCTCTACTGGGGAGCAGCGTATGGTGTGAAAACGTTCTTCAGAAAAAGCAAAGAATGGAAGCTGATCGCTACGCAGAAAATCAATGATACTATACCCGAACGACTCCTTTTTAAGCATGTTTCAGAACCGGTTTATCTTGTTGCAGATGCATACGATGGCCGTTACATTAAAGCGTGTACGATCGATTTGATTCGTGCAAGTTATGGGCTGGATAAAAAAACGATGATGGCAGGAAGTGAAACAATCGGAATTGGAGGAAATGCTGATGTATTGGCATATTGTGGTCATGACGGGTTAATGGATTTTGAGCTGGAGCAACACTATGCAAAAGCGGATAATAAAACACGTTCGGTGATCATTCTTGCCTGTTTCAGTAAGTCATACTTTTCACCACATCTTCAGGCCTCCGGAATTCAACCATTGGTATGGTCGAGTGGATTGATGAGTCCTGAAGCCTATACATTGCATGCAGCATTAAACGCATGGATACAGTCGGAATCAACTGCCGTTATTCGCGAAGCTGCAGCAAACGCCTATGCTACATGGCAACACTGTTCGTTAAAAGCAGCCCGCAATCTGCTGGTTTCCGGATGGTAGAGATACGAGTGATTTTCATTAGCCGGTGAACAATTTTACCTGCTTTTTGATCACAGATGTTTATTCTCTGATTACTTTTGATCCAGTCAAACTGCACGACCTATGGATCTACGATCAGTTCAAACCGAAATAGATGCTGCTTATCTCTACGGAATTTTAGCAGATACCGAAACCGATCCGGTGATTGCACGGGTGTTCCGGCAAATGAGTGAAATTGAAGGCGGACATGCTGAAGCATTTGCGGAGAAAAATAATCTGACCAGGAATCAGATGCCGGGCCCCTCCTGGCGGGCTACAACGCTGCGCAGAATCGGTAAAATATTCGGCAATGATTACATCATCGGAGTACTGCTCGATACAGAAAAAGGGTTGTCGAATTCGATTCTGGCTTTGCGCCGCCAGTCGAAAGTACCGGGATCACTTTCAGATACAGCGCACGTAACGATTCTTAAAAATATTCTCAGTCAGCCCGACAAGCCTTCTGCCGTTTCACTCTCCCGTTTCGAAAAACAACATCGCAACCTTGGCGGCAATGCATTAAGGGCGGCCGTACTTGGCGGGAATGACGGATTGGTTTCGAATTTTAGTCTGGTGATGGGTGTTGCGGGTGCGTCTAACGGTCACGGCAATGTGCTGTTGGCGGGGATTGCAGGATTACTCGCGGGCGCCTTGTCGATGTCGCTGGGCGAATGGATCTCTGTAAAGAGTTCGCAGGAGCTGAGTGAAAATCAGATGCAGCTGGAGATGGATGAACTGGAAAACAGTCCGCATACAGAAGAGAAAGAGCTGGCCTTGATTTATATTACCAAGGGCATCCCCGAAGACCAGGCAAAGCAGATGGCGGCAGAGATCATGAAAGATAAAACAGCGGCGCATGATGTGCTGATCCGCGAAGAGTTGGGCATCACTCCCGAAGATCTCAAAGGATCGGCCATGGAAGCTGCGGTCAGTTCATTTATTCTCTTTGCCATTGGTGCTATCATTCCCGTTATTCCATTCTTCTTCCTTACCGGATACAATGCCATCATCGGCAGTGCGGTACTCAGTGCGCTGGGACTTTTTGGTATCGGAGCCGCTATTACGCTGTTTACCGGAAAGAGTGTATGGTCGTCGGGCATGCGGCAGGTAATTTTCGGGTTAGCAGCCGCGGCGATTACTTTCTTTATCGGGAATCTGGTGGGAACGAGTTTGGGATGAGGCAGTGGCTTCGTTCGGTGGCTTCGTCCGATAGCTATCGGACTCCGCTCAGCCACCGGAAGTTAGAGATTGATTCTATCTGTTAAAAAATAATACCCATGGTGGCTTCGGCTTCGCTCAGCCACCGGAAATAAATAGCTTATTCCATTCGTAAAAAATAATATCCGCGGTGGCTGAGCGGAGCCGAAGCCACCTGGGATATCTACACATCATATAAAATAAAGATAACAGTTCGGTTTAAATACAATGACCATCTACAAAGAAGATCAGAGATACGATAAGCAGGATTACACACAAAGCTTTGAAAAAGCCGAATACGAAAACTGTACATTTATTAATTGCAATTTTCAGAAGGGAGATATCAGTGGTGCGGTATTTACCGGGTGTCGGTTTGAAGAATGTGATCTTTCACTGGCCAGACTAACGGGTACGGCTTTCCGTGAATGTGAATTTGTGAATTGCAAAATGCTTGGGCTTCGTTTCGAGACCTGCAACCAGATTGGTGTATCCTTTACGTTTAAAAAGGTACAGCTGAATCATTCCTGCTTTGCCGGTGTAAAAATGCGCGACACCCGTTTTGACGAATGCACCCTCGAAGAAACCGATTTCACCGGTGCCGATCTGAGCGGTTCGGTCTTCCGCGAAACCAACCTTCTCAACGCACATTTCGAACACACCATCCTCGAAAAATGCGATTTCAGAACGGCCCTCCACTTCACCATCGACCCCGAAATCAACCGAATGAAAAAAGCGAAATTCTCGGCGGAAGGATTGATCGGGTTGCTGGGGAAATATGGGATAGAGGTGTGAAAAAGATGATTAATGCAATAAACCCCTATTCAAAGACTATTTTTCCACTATAGTTTTTGTGGCCATTGCTTAATATCACATTATACAACCCCTTCGCTTCTGCTTCAAGATTTAGCGATATCTTTCCTTCGGTCATCTCCAGCTTTTGCTGTCTGATTAATTCTCCGCTACTGTTATAAATGCTTAACACCAAATTCTCTTCATATTTGAAATCATCCGGCAGGGTGATCTTACATTTTCCCGCCGTCGGATTAGCATAAATTAACAGCTGATTCTTTATCACACGATCGTTTTCCTCTACTCCGGTAATAACATCGTGTTTGGCTATGAATACACCACCAAAATAATTCAGTGTAAATCCTCCCAGCGAATATCCGGGAGGATTGAATGTGGCTGCAACAATGAGATTTTCAGAATTATCCTTTGAAATCGTAACAGGCTGAGTAGCCGCACCCATTTGAAGCACGCCTAAGCAATCACCGTTTTTATTATAGCGCGCTATGAAAATTTCATTGCTGGTAGTCGAAATATTAAAAGAACCCAATACAAGATTGCCATTATATACTCCGCCTATGTAAGTGCTCCCATCTGGAGAAGTTACGATGGAGGTGGTTGTTGCACCATTTGTTGCATGGCCTTGTTCAGCCCATACAAAGTTACCGTTCGCGTCATATTTAGCAAAATAAAAATCGGAAGCCCCCTGACTAGTAAGGGTAGTGGATCCAAAGTGGATATCCAAATCAAAAGGCCCCGTTATATAAAAGTTGCCAGCAGCATCTTTATTAAAAATTGAAAAAAAATAAGTAGTAGCATTACTGTAATAAGAAGTAAGCCATTGAATAGTTCCTGATGAATCAAATTTGGCAAGAATATTATTGTGTATGGAACCTGAGATAAATAAAGAGGTATCAATCCAGGCGGTATCGTTTGAAGTTACGAAAAGCGCATAAATATTGTTACCAGCAAAGATCAAGTGATCGATGATACCTGCATTGATGGCTACTATTTTAGCCCAAATTGCGTTTCCTCCAGGGTCTAATTTGGCCCAAAAGCTACCTGGCGGAATTACGATGCTATCAAAATATACAGAATCGTTTGACCCACCTGTTAAAAAAACATTGCCAGAGAGATCTGTTGTAACTCGTGCTGTTGTAGAATGTGTACCATAAAGTTTAGCCCAGATAAAATTACCGCCAACATCCAATTTCGTCAAAAACGACTCCCCGCTTCCAGATAAAGTTGTACTTCCAAATGTGGCAGAGCCGTACAAGCTTCCTGTAAGATAAACGGAATTGTTTATTGAATCGTAACAAATACTATAAGATCGTTCACAATAGCCACAGCCTATGGCAAACGGATTATTGCCTCCGATGCTTTTGGACCAAAGTACATTGCCGGATGGGGAATATTTTACAAGATATAGCTGGTTGTCTCCTAAGCCCCATACAGTATCTGAATCAAATAACATATAACTTTTACATCCAGGCAAAAAACTTCCTCCGAAGGAACCAAGCATGTATGTGTTGCCGTTAACATCAGTGCAAATAGCCTCTACCTGATCAGGGCAATTATCTGAACCTCCTTTCAACCATTGCCAGGATTGAGATTTTGCAACCCCTGTTACAAAAATCAAATAAAGTAACAATCTAATCAACCTTGCTTTCATAGTAAAATTCAAAGCGGAAAGGTATAAATATTAAAAATCTTATCAAAATAAACCTCCATTTCATTGTTCTGGTTTGGGTAACTTTACCCTCGCCATCAGCCCTCCACTTCACCATCGACCCCGAAATCAATCGCCTGAAAAAAGCGAAATTCTCGCCGGAAGGATTGATCGGCTTGCCGGGGAAATACGGGATTGAGGTGTGAAAACGGTTATAGAGTTATCAGTTTTGAGCTGGCGTCATTCATTCGCCTGTCGACAAAAATCACTTCAACCCTGGTACCCGAGTATTCCCACATAGAAATTAACCGATTTCCGCCATTTACAGTTCTCGCTCATTTCAAATAACTCTATTGGGAAATAACTCAAAACCAGTGGAAGCAAACACTGTTAGCAGTTGTTCTATCAATCTGCTACTATAATGTTGCAGCGTTCACAAGTATATGTGTCTAGATTAAACTTATTTGCTCTTTTAACCAGGTCTTCGTTACAGATAGGACATTTTGCGAGTCTTTCGTAATTATCTGTCGAATTGTCCAAGAACCACCAATAATAACAACTGTGCGTTTGCATAATTCTTCGAGTTAAGGTTAGACCCATTATATTTATTTCACTTGTTGGGCTTGATAGTT
>JAXLTL010000006.1:0-197885 GCA_046330075.1 Bacteroidia bacterium
GTATTCTCCTTTCGTGTTGATTCGGTGCTCGACACAGATACGCTCCGGGTTTCCATGCTGGGTTATACAACCGTGAACATGACGGTGAGCGAATTTCGGAGCCGCCTGCGGGGGGAGATGGGTGGAGTCGCATTGTCGAAGTCATTCCAGGAGATGCGCACAGCCACGATCCATTCCCGTGAATTGAAGGAGCGAAAGCTTGGGAATAAAAATGATGGTGCCGTTCAGGCGGGATTCAGCAGTAACGATCTCGGTTGTGAATTGGTGACAAGGATCGATATTAAGAACGACCCTACCTTCATTGAAAAATTTAATTTTTATGTTTCCAGCAGCATCTTTGATACATTGCTGTTTCGGGTTAATTTGTATGAAATGGAAAATGGAATGCCGGGACGCCAGATCAATACGCAAAACATCTTCGTTACCACGACTGTGAAGAAAGGATGGGTCAGTGTTGATTTATCAAAATTTAATCTCTTTTCTTCAAAGGACTTTGCGATAGGCCTCGAGCTCATTCGTGATTTCCGGAAGGGAGATGTGAGCAAGGGCCTGTATTTTGGCGCAGGTTTTTTAAATAAAAATTCATTTTACCGTCAGGTGAGTCAGCAGGAATGGAAAAAAGTCGGACCCGTTGGTATTTCCTTTAATGTAGAGGTGAAGGACTGAGGGAATCCTCCCTCTTTAGATGAGGTCAGGTGCGGCAAATTAAAATTCATTCATACCATCCTGGAGAATTATTTTGGAAAGGATGATTTGAATCTTTACCTTCGTTAGGAGAATCCACTCCCGGTTTGAATTCTGCGAATGCGAAAGATATATCTGATTGTAATTTTAATACTGTACTGGCTATCCGCTTCAGCCCAGTTGGATTACCGAAATTATCATCGGGAGATCATCAGGGCGGAGGAATTGCTGTTGCAATCGGAGTTGAAGCCCTGCTTAAGTCTATACCGGAAAACAATCGAAGCCTATCCCAAAACGTTCGCGAGAGATGCATTTCTTGCTTTTCAGGTGGCTTGTATGTTGAAGGATACTGCAGAGATAACTTACTTCTTTGATAAATCGGTTTCGAATGGAGTTACCTGGGATGCGATTGAGTATTCGGATTACTACAAAAAAGTGGTGTCCGCCAGCGGACCTTATCGTCAGCGACTGGAGGCACTCTATGATGATTGCAGGAAGAGATATGAAGAGTCGCTCAACGGGAAGCTAAGGGATTATATACTGGGATTACTGAAAGACGATGATGACCATCGCACAACGAATCAGGATTCGGCATTGAATGTGCGCTGGTTTGCCGTGATGGAGATGAATGGGCAAAAGATCGACAGTATCATTCAAAGAAATGGTTTTCCCGGCGAACATGTAACCGGCATTTTCAATTCGGAGGTAGAACTTGTGGTAGGAAGCACCGATTTCCCGACAGGCGTCCAGATTATGCCGGTGCCTTCGCGCATTTTCTATCACAATCCTTGTGCATTCCAGGAAGTGAGAAATGAACTGCTGGAAGCCATAAAGGATGGAGAGCTCACACCCAGAGAATATGCCTTGATGTATGAATGGTCGTTTGATGTCTTACTTCGAAAGACCAGATGGTGGGATCGGTACTATACATTTCGCTGTAGCCATCCCGGAGAAATGGATAAACGATATAATTTTTACCTCAATCCGTTCAACTATTCCGCCGATACAGCTTTTGTGAATCAATGCCGCGATGAGATTGGAATGTGCACCCTGGAGCATGAAAAAAAACTCAGGCAATTTGGCAAAGAGTACAGGCTATTTGTCAGGTTTGGGTTTAATGGTGATTTTTGAAGGGAAGACAAGCTTCTGCTATTTGCCCCTGAAGCAGACGGGGCTGATTTATAATATTTGATTCAACCGGACGTTCTTGATGGGTGAGAATATTGCCGGTGGAAGCACAACTGACTCAGCGGGGAATAAATATTTGGAAGAATGAAGTCTGGTATCTACATTTGAAGGAAAGATTCAATTCGCTGGAAAAATATTCAAACATTCTTCTTTAACAATATTTATTTCTGATGAAAAAATTAATACTGCAATTTCTGATAATGCTGGTGGCGATGGATGCCATCGGCCAAAAGAATCCCGAAGAGCAGGCCATCGTCGATGAGGGGATGAAGCTTTACCGATCGGAAATGGCCTCCTGGAACGGTACAGATATATTTCTCGAGAAGTATTCGGATAAAAAGGATAGAGCGGGAGGTTATTTTTCTTATGGAGAGGGCGAAAATGTAAAATGTATTTTTTTCTCTGATGCAGCCACTCCGGTGGTTTTGATTACCATTACTTTTGACAGTTCATTCAACAAGGAAGCAGCAATGATTGATCCTGCGGAAAGAGGCTTTACAGCCATAGAGCAGGAATTATATGAAATCCGCAAAAAGGCATTGGAGCTGATAAGCGAAGACGATCTGTTCAGGATGTTTAAAGGAACCAACTTGAATTTAGTGCCATTGATTGAAGGGTCTTCAAAGAAGGTCTTTGTTTTGACCGCACCCCAGGAGAACGGATATGTATTGTTTGGCAATGATTATCTTATTGTTTTTGATCAGAAAAACAAAGTTAAAAGCAAAAAGGCTTTGCATAAAAATTTAATTCCGCAGGAATTTGGAAAGGGTGACACGAGTATTAAAGGCGATGTTATTGGCGGAGTGCACAATCACCTGAAAGAAACTGGTGATTTGATCACTTCAACGGATATTTGCACCTTGATGTTATATGCTAAATCTGCCGGTTGGAAAACCTACACGGTGGTGGGTGAAAACTCGATCAGTATGTGGGATTGTGGATCACATTCATTGGCTGTACTGCCGAAGGGTGTTCTTGATAGTTTGGGGAAATAGAAAGGTTTAAATTATAACTGATGTATGGAATTCAAAAGATTTTTCTCTTTCTGCAAGGGACCCTGCTCTCCGCCTTGGTTTTTTTATCGGTATCATTTATTACCTTTTTATTACAGGTTAATCCGCTGCATTATTATCAGCCAAATGAGGAATACAATCTTGCGATAGGATTTCCGTTTGTTTACTATGAACAGTTCTGGACTGGCGATAATATTCCGGATTCGGGCTGGAGACTCGATTTCCTGGTTTATGATATATTGATAACATGGATGGTGGTAGTTGCAGTTTTGGGTTTAAGGTTGTATTTTAAGAAAGAAAAATGAAATCATATATTTGTCTGACTCTACCTGACAACATAAGTAGGTCTATGAGTATGAAACTTAAGATGATGCGAACAGCCCTGGTATTTATTTTTATTTTCATCTTCTGCCGACCTATTCTGTTATTGGCACAAACCGGTACAGACCGGCTTAAAATTCAAAGAGCCCTTGACTCCCTTTCAATTCAACTCAACAAACCTAAATCCCCTGCCGGCTTTCAGATGAGTTATGGATGTGACTCTGTGTGCTATTTTAAGAAAGTTATGGGAGATACCATTGTGTTTCTGACACCGGGTTCAATGACCCCGATGAATTATGATTCTCCAACAGATTTTGATTCGTTTTTATACTGGCTGAAAACCAGAGGGAATTTTCCTCCTTCGTTCCCGACCAGATTCGCTGACGATGGTAGAATAGAAGTAGTTGATTACGCTCAAACAACTTTCTTGGTGGAAAATGGTTCGTTGTTTTTACTGTATATCAATCAGGATGATTTTGTTGAGGATATGGTAAAGTATCTCAGTGAATATTCTGAGGGAAAGATCGATTCTACGAGGTTTGAAAGAAAAACAAATAGAGCTGAAAGAAGAAATAAAGATATTATAGAAAAAAAATTATTGTTTTCGCCCACGATGTTCAGCAAGGAGAACGCTGTAAAACTTACGTTGAATCAAAATCCGGGAAATGCAACTGTGGTCTTGAAAAGAAGGTGGAAGATTGATAATCTGTATGCCTATACTATTGAAGTTACAGAGAATCAAAAGAAGTATACTTTGAATTATGAATATTCATTTGATCAGAATTTCAGGTTTTTAAAATGGGAAGGATGTTTTGAATAATCGATTGAATGAAAGTGAGTACCGTTGATACAATGCCGGGTATAATTAACCGGCACTCACAGTGTTAGGAGTAATGAGAAATGGTTCTACGAGGTTTAGATAGAATGACAAAACGTAGCTTGGTAAATGGGGTCTTCAGAAACCCGGTAACTGGTATTTTTCTGTTTGCCCTGTTTATTGCTGCGTGTTCGAAAAGAGAACAGCCCCACGAATTTGATCGTCTTATTATAGCTACTACCTATGCCAACAATAATCTGAGTAGTGCGGATAGTTTGGAGTTGACCAACACAGTCTGCACTTCGTTGATTTTTATGGATGAAATTCTGAATTGCCTGCTGATGAACAGTTCAAGGAAGGGCGACAGGTATTATGCAGCGCGTTTGGATAAAACCGATGCGGATAGTCTTTCCCGTTTTGTATTCGACCTGAGGAAAAGGTTTCCTCAAAGGTACAATTTCAGTAACCGATGTGCACCTGATATTAATATAGTAGTGGAGAACGATACAACAACGGATTATCATTTCATTCAGAATTATAGGTCCGGTGATATTGAATATATCTTCAAGTTCGTAGAGGCACATGCCACTGTTCCTGTAGATACGCCTGAAGTTATTTTAAAGTATCGCTATTATATAGTTGCCCGGGTAGCTTATCTGACAAAGGATCGGTTCGGACTTAATCCGGTCAATTATTTATATACGAAATGATGGTTCAGGTTTATTGTCAGGGATAATACTAGTAAACAAGACAATCTGCGTTGACTTATTTTTATATTTTTGATTGAAACAAGGATGATAAGAATGAAGAAATATCCTTTTGCGTTCGTGTTGATGGCGACCGGTTTACTGTCGCTGTTGATTCCATCCTGTACATATACAACGCTTATGGGCCTTTCTAAAAAGGAAATCGCTCGGTTGGATACCATTTATCATCAGGAGTTCAATAACAAGTTTTATATTACGGAATGGGTCTTCTATGAAAAGCAGATCTGTCAGTTTAAAACGCAGTTTGTCCGTACACATGTTTACACCGGAACCTGGGCCGAAAAAGGTGATACCTTGTACGCAAATTTCTTTTATAAACGAAAAATTGCTGAAAACTGGAAGTTTGTAGTAAACAGAAAAACAGGGCAGATAGTAAGTATCCCGGATAACCCGTAATTCAGAGTGGAAATTCCTTACTACAGCTGTAAAAACTCCGGTTTTCTGTATCTACACTCTGGTGGAAAGTAAATTAAACGAAAATCAGTTTGCTGATTTCCACATTCTGTCTCATACACCCAATTAATTATTGCCGAATAATTGTATTCCATCCGAATACATCCGGCTCTGTTCCTTTCTTCATCGCTTCCATCCTTCGTTGTAATCGGAAGCAAAGACTTTCAGAAGTGTATTCCGGAATATTGATCACTTCGCCGCGAATACCAATGGCGCAAATTGGCGCAGTTACAGCTGCTGTTCCAGCACCAAAGGCTTCCTGCAGTTTTCCTGCTTTCGAGGCGGCAAGGATTTCCGATGCTGTAATGGGACGTTGCTCAACAGCCATACCATCGTGCTCGCAAATAGCAATAATAGAGTCGCGCGTGACTCCTTCCAGAATAGTTTCCGACAAAGGAGGTGTGATCAGCTTACCGTCAATGAGAAAAAAGGCGTTCATCGTTCCCGATTCTTCAATTTTCAGGTCGTTGGACAGATCTGTCCACAATACCTGATCAAACCCTTCTTCTTTCGCCAGCTTGCTCGCGTAAAACGCGCCGCCATAGTTTCCTGCACATTTGGCAGCGCCGGTTCCTCCTTTGGCTGCTCTGCTGTATTTATCTTCTACTTTCACACGCAATGGCCGGGGATAAAATGGTGGCACCGGACCGGTCATCATAATCAGTGAATAGGTGTCGGAGATTTTAACTCCAAAGCGGTCTTCGGTTGCAAATACCAGCGGTCGTATGTACAGCGAACTTCCTTCTGTTGAAGGCACCCATGCAGCATCGAGTTTAACCAGCTGTATCAGCCCTTCTTCAAATAGTTCATACGGCACAGAAGGCATACACATCCTGTTCAGCGTCCGTTCCAGCCGTTCGTAGTGTTTCCGGATCCTGAAAATCGATACGTTACCATCGTGCATGCGAAATGCTTTCATGCCTTCAAATACACTTTGTCCGTAATGGAGCGCAAGTGCTGTCGGCATCATGGTGATCGGACCATAAGGAATAATCTCCGGTGCTAACCAGCCGCCTTGCTCGTACTGTGCAACCAGCATATGATCCGACATGTACTTCCCGAAATCGAGATGGCTGAAATCTACTTCGGGTAAACGGCTTGTTGTTACTTTTTCAATCTTGATGGACGCAGTAAGTGACATGTAATTCGGATGTGGTTGAATAGAGAGAGGTGCGGATTTCGGTTATTGTTTGATGAGCTTCAGTCCGGCTGAGTTGGCTCCATGCAGAAAGTACATTCCTGCAGGCAGATCGCGCATATCAATTTTATTAACGCCGGCATTGAGTCTGAATTGACGAAGCGTTTTTCCGGAATAATCACTGAGGTAGACTTCATCATTTACTGAGCTTACCACTTCAAACTGATCGCTGAATGGATTGGGGTAGGCAAGTATCGTATTGTCGTTGTTGGTGATGGTGTTGAGGCCGGTAACCAGTACAGGCTTGAATCTCGTTACAACAGGATCTTCATTCGACCCTAAGGTGAAAGTGACTGTTCCGGAATGAATAAAACGCAGATCGTCCGTAATGGCCAGTCCCTGGGCGTATTCATCAATGGCTCCTTGCTGAATTGGATATTGCACATAGCCAATACCGTTAAATGTCAGGTCCAGCGCGCCGGCTGCAGTGACACGAAGTGCAAGAAAGTCGTTGCGTTGCAGACTGTCGTTGGTGTATCCTCCAACCACAATTTTGTTGTCAGCTTGTACGCAAATGGCCGTAACGTAGGAGGTCGTGAAGCCAATGTTGATGGAGAATTTTCCATTGAATCCAAACGTGTTGTCAAATGTTCCGTTTGTATTGAGTCGGGCAAAAACAAGACTGGCTACATTGATGGTTACTTTTCCGGCAACTACAATCTTTCCGTTATTGTCAATCTGCATATCGCCCATGTCGGTGCCGGAAGCAAACAAAATACTGACTCCGCCGGATGGCGTAAATCCCGGGTCTGGTGTTCCGGTGGAGTCGATGCGCATCACGTACATGTTCGCTCCTGCCGTTCCGCCAATCAGAATTTTTCCGTTGCTGTCCGCTTTGATGCTCTTTGCGATATCAGCAGAGCCTGCAGAGGGGTCGAAGAGTTTTTTTCCGTCACTGTCAAAGGTAGCGTCCAGTGTGCCGTCAGGTTTGATTTTTGCAACTGCGAAATCGTTGTTGGCCGGTGATGTTCCGTTTCGGGTTACACCCGCTACCCAAATGTTTCCGCTGGCATCTACCTCTACAGCATTGGCCTGATCCGGAAAAGTGTTGGTGCCGGTCATGTCAAACATGAGTGTTCCGGTTCCGTTGAATGCAGTGTCGAGGTTTCCGCTGGTGTCAATCCTGCATACGAAAATGTCTAATGATCCGCTGCCTTGCCCAGATCCTGCAACGATGATCTTTCCGTCTTGCTGAAAAGTTACCTTGGGTGTAATGGTGCCGATACTTTGAAGATTTCCCAATGGTACAAAGATGGTACCGTCGCCATTGAAGGTGGTGTCGAAGTCGGCGTTGTAGAGGAAGCGTGTTACAGGCATAACATAATAACCGGTGATCGGACTTTTGGTGAATCCTGCTGCTACCAGCTTTGTGTCGGGTTGTAATTTGCAGCCATATAACCGGTCAACCTGATTGTAGTAGATATATTTTTTAAATCCGGTGTTGTTAAAGGAGGAGTCAGGGATGTAGTCGTAGGTCTGGGCTTCAGTACGAAAGCAGGTTCCTAGTACAATGGCAAACAGGATGGTCAGTACGGCGTGGTGTGGCTTTATCATGGGTAAATTGGTTTGGATGACAAAGTAAGGGAATTTTGACTGTACTTGAGAGGGTGGGACTTAAAATAGAGGCTTTTACTATGAAAAACAGACGTTTTCATGATGATTTTCAGGGTAGAATGAGGGTTGAAGTTCCCGGCTTCAGTGGATGAAGGGGAAGGGAGGCTTTCAGGAGTAAAAATAAACCCCGACAGTACTTACCTGCCGGGGTTTGCGGTCGTACCTGAGTAAGATTATCGTACTCCGATTTTTCCAACCCTCACTCCTTGCTCGGAGGTGATACGGATAAAGTAGAGTTGAGGTGCTGCGGATCCGAGATCAATATAGGTTTCATAGACATTGCCGGTGGCTGCATCCTCTTTGTGATAGATGTTTTTCCCCTGCAGGTCATATAAGTCGATTTTGATTTTTCCTTCGACACCCGATACATTGATTTTGAATTGCCCGTTGTTGGGATTGGGTGCAACGTGAAGACCGATCTTGTTGTTGAGTTCATCTATACCGGAAATCTGAAAGATGGTGAGCGAAGCAACATCGTCAGAGGCATCTGCGTCATCACTGGCAGTAACAAGCGCATGAAGGGTATAGTCGGCCTGCACCGACATGTTCGCGGTTGTTGAGAACGTATGTTCAATACTATCGCCCGGATTCAGCGTGATGAGCAATGTGTCGGTTTGCATTCGTACTCCATTGAGGAAGTAGCTGAGCCGTGGGTTGGTAATAGGAAGCGATCCGTTATTGCGTACTACTGCTTTTACAGTTTCATTGGCACTCAGTACAGGAGCACCAACAGGTGAAGTGATGCGGGTAGCAGCAGCATCGGTATAATCGGTGAAATTCTGTGCTGAGTCGCCGGCTTCTACGAGATAGGCGTGAATACGGTAGTAGGGTTCGGTGTGGCTGCCACCGTTGTATCCTGTATTGAGCAGATTCGTGTAAGATTGCAATACATACCCTAATGTGGCATTGCTTCCCGGTGTTACATTTCCGGTGAGGTTGTTGACAATCGGAATAACCTGCTGTCCCGGACACCATCCGGCGCGTGAGAGTGTCCATGTTCCGAATTGTCCGCTGCAGGTGTTGGAGCCACAGTTTGTTTTCCAGAGGAAATGTGAAAAGGCGTTGGATCCGTTGACCTGCAGCTGATGAGTCATCTGACTGAATTCTGCCGCATTGTTGGTGTTGCCTTGCCCGTGTCCGGAAATCGTCATGCGCATCGATACAGTATTACTTTTTGCGTCGATCGGAATATTGAAGTTCGGCAGCGTGTAGGGTATCGCCGGATCTCCATAGATGTGATAGTCGGTGCTCCAGAGCGGAGTGATCTTCTGGAATGGATTGGCGGTGGTGCCTTCAATGAATTCGAAAGTTACGGTCAGCAACCAGCCGCTCGGACCCCAAACCTGAATGTAGGATTGCAGTTTCTGTTTTCCAACCAGCAGGGTTTTGAAGTCGGTGACATCTACATCCCAGGGGCCGCAGGCTTTTCCGTACGGAGTAACAAAGCGTCCAAGTTCGTATTCCTGTCCGTCTTTGAACAGAGAGATTTTTCCGGCCTGATCCCAGGGGTCGCAGCCGGTGGTAGGACAGGCTACCGAGATGTGCATGATCACCTGACTCCATTTCTCCGGACCCTCCGGAAACACCACATCGTTGAAATGCACCTGTCCATTGCTGGCGAAATCGTGCTGCACAGCATTGAAGGCTACGAGTACATTGCCGGTAGAAGGTTTGGTGAGCGTGATGGCCGATGAATCATTACGGCTATCCGCATCGTTAGTGAGTGCGGATTTTACAGTGAGCGCTGCGGAGTTCAGCTGTGATAAATTTTCAACATAGTTGAAGTTGACTGTGTATACCTGATTCGGTTGCAGCGTAGCGTAGATGGTGTCGTTGACCGGTGTGCCATAATTCACGGTGTAGGAAACAGGAATGGCTGACACGGTATTGAATCCGGTGTTTTTGATTTTTGCTTTCACACGAACGCCTCCGGTAAATGCAGTCAGGTTGTTGGGAGCTTCAAGTCCAAGTACGGTAACATCGTTATTGATGAGTTCGTATCCGCTTACCCAGGCATTCGCCAGTACAAAGCTGTTGAGATTCCCGTCGTTTCCGCCGGTGGTGGCATCGCTGATGGTAGCACTGCCGAGACCTTCATCCATCTTGTAATAGGCAACAAGCCCGGGCTCGGTACCGCTGAACGACGTGGTCATGTTCGCTTGAATGTCGTTCTGACTGCGTGCAATATTCCAGATTCTTACTTCGTCGATGGTGCCGTTGAATGTCCTTCCGCTCCAGGTTGGGTCTTCTCCAATGTAAATATCCGTTGGTGAAACGGAAATTGATGTTGCCGGAGTGCGTGCAATCATTTCACCGTTGATGTACAGCATTACGTTGCTGCCATCAAATACACCGGCGATATGATACCACCGGTTGGTGAGCATGACAGATGGTGAAGCGGCCGATTTCCAGGAGCCGTTGTCAGAGATCATGAATTCAACGCTTCCATTGTTTCCGCAGCGTAAGACATAACCTCGGTTAGGGGCGTCAATGTCTTTCGCAAGAATGGAACCGTCAGCAATGCTGTTTTTCCAGGCTGCAGCATTGATCCATGCCTCTACTGTGATAGCAGCAGTTGGGTTGAGTGCAGGTGCATCAGCAATGGTGATCTTGTCATCGAGTCCATCGAAGTTTACACCAAAGTTGGTCCCGACTGCAAAATTGCTTACGGTTTTTACGAGCGTGTCATTGGCAGCGGTAACGTCACCGGATAAACCGGTATAGGTTTTTACCGAATAGTTCTGGTAGGCAGAGAAGTCGGCAGTTTGGGCAAAAGTGTAGGTGTATGATCCGAAGGGCGGAACAGTGCCGGTCATGGTTTCAGTTACCGCCGGATTGTTTCCGATCTTGTAGCTTACAGGGAAGTTGCTGAGCGGATTTGTACTGTAGTTGTTGATAGAGACACTGACCTGCTCAGCATTGGTAAGGTTGAAGTTGGAGACAGGCGCAACGAGACTGCCCGCACCTACGTCCGGACTGCTCAATGTACAGTTGTAATCGCCACTGGCCCACACCGAAGCAAGCGTAGTGTTGATCAGCGTTCCGTTGTTTCCTCCGGCAACTGAATTGAGCGCAGTGGTTGTCCCGTTGTTGGCGTCGAGCTTCCAGTATCCTACCAGACCAGGTTCAGTTCCGGTAAGTGATGAACAGATGGTGCTCGTGATTTCTGATTGCGTACGGCCATAATTCCAGAAACGTACTTCGTCGATATGTCCGCTGAATGAACGGCCTGTCCATCCCGGTGATTCACCAATATTCATGTTTCCGGTAGAAGGAATCATGCCACCACTCACGATGGTGAGTCCCCGCAATACACCGTTGATGTAAACCATCACGGAATCGCCGGAATATACTCCTGCAACGTGATACCATACACCGGTTTGCATGATAGGAGCTGAGGTTGCAGTGATCCAGTTTCCGGCAATACTGACATTGAATTCTGCTTTTCCGTTTTCTGCAGCACGCAGATCGAAACCGTTGTTTTGACCGACATTGTTGCCGGTGCAGATAACACTGCCTTTGTAGATCGGTGTTTTCCATGCAGTGGCATTGATCCATGCTTCCACCGTTACAGCTGTTGCACCTTGCAGCGCTGCATAGGAAGTGACGCGGACATAGTCATTGACACCGTCGAGGTTCAGGTTGTATTGTGCTTCTGCTTTTCTGCCGGCAGCAACCAGCATCAGCGAAAGAAGACAAAAACAGATGAGTTTTTTCATTGGTAAGTGTATGTTTTGGGTGTGTTTTATTTGGCGATGATCAGCTGCTTTGACGCGATGCTGTTTTCTTTTTTAATGTTCAGCAGATAGATTCCGTTGCTGAGTGTGCTGATGTTGAAAGTTTGATTGAGCTCATTGCAATGCCAGAGATCAATACGATGGCCGATCGCATCGGTGAGTTCAATGTCTGCTCCGGCAATATTGGTGAGTGTGACATATTCCTGTGCCGGATTCGGTAATACTGTAATCAGTTTGCTCCACGCCGGAACTTCTGATACAGATACCAGCGGACTGCTGCCAACACCAATAGCGTAATATTTGTTCTGAAGGTTGATGCCTGAAAATTTCACAACGGTGCCATTGGCAAGCAGGGAACTTGCTGCCGCTACAGGAGTGAAATTTTGTGTTGCAGAATCACGCGTCAGCAGCGTATAGTTTTGTACAGGAAGATTTTTTGTGAGTGAGTCGCCTCCGCCGGAAGCATTGGAAAGATTAAAGTACATATCTGCGGCTACGTTTCCGCCTTTGTTGAAATACCATTCACGGGATGTTCTTTCGAAATCAACAGGAGCACCGGCAGGCAGCCAGGAGGTGGAAACACCGGCTGAGTCATTGTGTCCGTATACGGCATAATCAAATGCCTTGGACTGAATATTCGCAATGAGATTCAGGCCATTGGTGGTGGTAGCATAGTTGTATAACGAAGCGTCTTTTCCAAACCATACGCCGTTTACGTCTACCATCGTGTACATCTCATCTCCGCCTACAGCAGCATACGAAGGTGACCACGACCAATAGGCGGCTCCTGAACTCATCGTTCCGTTGTTGCCGTTTCCTGTTAAATCAGGTAAGTTATTTCCCGATGTCTGATTGAAATCCCAATAGGCTACAAGTCCGGGCTCATTACCTTGCAGATGTTTATGCATGGTGGATTTAATATCGTCTTGGGTGCGGGCTACACTCCAGATTCTGATTTCATCGATGTTGCCGAAGCTTTGAAAGTTGACCAGATCCCAGGGTGCAATGCCGATGATGAACGGATTCGTGCTGGCAGCAATCGCGTTTCCCGTGAGCGGCAGTCCGGTTACAGGCTCTCCGTTTACATAACAGATCATCTGCACACCCGATGCAAAAGTGGTCGCAAAGTGAACCCAGGCGGAATCAACAGGAGTGCTTCCGGCCTGAACCGTATTTACTGATGGATTCCAGATTTCGGAGTAGTTCTGTCCAAGCTGTACTCCCATGAGGTATCCATTGTCGAAGCTGGGTGTCACTTTCCCCATGATTTTCTGATTCCAGGTGGAATTGTACATGCGGATCCAAACTTCCATTGTTAACTCGTTCCCGGTGTTGAGGATGTTGTTGGTGCCACAGTTGAAGTAGACTGCTGGTTGCGAACCGGCATTCCAGGTGGGATAGTCAATGTAGAAACTGTTTCCCGCCGGCGTTTGTGCTGTTGCAGATTGTGTGAACAGCGCGGCAATGAAACAGAACAGAGTAGATTTTATGTTCATGGTTTTGGGTGTTCGGAATAGAGGGGAGTCTGTTATTCAGTTAAAGGTAGATTTAATTTTTATCCCACCAAACTTTCGTGGACGCTGCGTCAGGTCCCTGCTGACTGATCGCTGCGTTGTAGTGTACAGAGTTCAGGCTGACTTCAGTAGCAGGATAGGTGAAACGATTGGGGTAAGTACTTGTATTGATGGGATTGTTGTTGTAGTCGGTCAGCACCGGAAACCCGGTACGGCGGTAATCTGCATAGGCTTCGTAACCGTTCTGAAAGGTGAAGGAAATCCACTTCTGATTGATGATGGCTTCGAGTGAAACAGGAGGCAACGAGGCGATGTAGCTGCTGATCTGTGTAGAAGTTATGCCTGATCCGGTATAGGATTGTATGTTTGCTGTAACACCTTCTTCGTATAACTGTTGCGCATTACCGTTCCACCATCCGTTAAGTGCCGCCTCTGCTTTCAGAAAACATACTTCAGCATAACTCATGAGCAGCCCGGGCGCATCTTGTCTCAGAAACCAGGTGCCGATTTTGGATACGTCGGAGGCATCGGTGTTGTAATTGCTCCAGATAGAAGAACCGGCCGGGACCAGGTTCGGTACTCCATCGTAATCGGGTATGCCAATGATGATGGATTCTGTGGTGTATTGGGCAAACACTTTGATGCGGGGATCGTTGTTTGCTTTGAGTTTATCGATGAGGTATTTGGAAGGATATGTTTTTCCTCCGGCCTGTCCGCTTTGAATGAGATCGAATAACGGATTTCTGATTTCTCCGCTGTATGGGAAGATGGCATTGTCGCTGTTGGAGGTAATGAAGCTTGCATTTTGTAAGGCTGCTACTTCAGTTTGTGCAGTGGCAGGATCAGCTACGCTGAGGTGCATGGCCAGTCGCAGACGCAGTGAATTGGCGAATTGTGTCCATTTCACCACGGAGCCTTTGTACAGCGGATCAGCATTGCCGGGAAAAATTGCTTTTGAAGGATCCATGATGGCAGTTGCAGATTTCAATTCGTTGATCAGGAATTTATAGATGTTCTGCTGACGATCGTAGGCCGGTGAGAAATTCAGGCTGGCTGCACCCTGCAATGCTTCAGAACAAGGAATGTCACCGAACAGATCGGTGAGCTGCGAGAAGAGATACACCTGCCAGATTCTCGCCATCGCGTTTTTGTTGACGAGATAGGCATTGCCCGCTGTGAGACGCTGTACCTCCCGCGCGTTCATGAGCGCCTGAGTGTAATATTCGTTCCACAGCGCATCCTTGCCATCGTTACTGTCGTATTCCTTTCCCGCATCTACACCACCGAGCGTCGCAAAGTACATATTCCAGTTCATCAGCACCCAATAGTGGATGTTGGCATTGGTGATATAACTGCCCATGCCTTTCACAACCGAATAGGTGAAAAGATAGTCAGGGTTCACAGAAACCGGCGCGTTGGGATTGACATTGAGTTCATCCATCGATTTCCTGCAGCCGGGAGCAATCGTGAGCAGGAGCAGCAATGTCAGGATAGCGTATCGGAATGTTCGTTGCTTTTTCATCTTGCCGCGGATCAAAGTGTGATTTTAATGTTTATGCCGATGCTGCGTCGCGTGGGCCATGAATAGATCTCATAGCCCTGACCGTTACCATTGGTGTATGAAGATTCAGGGTCGATGTTCGGTGCGCCGCTGTAGATGAGCCAGAGGTTCCGGCCGGTGAGTGCTACACTGAGTCCTTTGAGATGCATACGGCTGCGGATTTTTTCCGGGACATTGTAACTGATCGTAAGTTCTCTAAGTTTGACGAAGCTCGCATCATAAATAAATTGTTCGTGTATCTCGTTGGTCCATTCGGAGAATTGTCCCCAGTATAACTCGGGATTTACATACACCGTGTTCGGCTTTCCGTCAGCAGTAACGCCTTCTGCAAGATATCCTCCCGTCGCTACCCAGTCTTCCGGTGCAACGCCGGCTTCAATTCTTGCTGCTTCTGAGGCGTACCATTCGTCACGACCTTCCAGTGTGCTTTCCAGATTGCCGGAGTAGCCGCTGGCGTACATGTTGGTGCCGCTGAACATGTCTCCGCCCACGCGATAGTCGATAAGAAAACTCAGTGCAAGATTTTTATAGTTGAAGGAATTGCGGACACCCCCGGTGAATTTAGGATTGTAATTGCCAAGTACCCTGGGTTTGTCGTCGCGGATGTACATGCCGTTTTCATCAACCAGCTTATTGCCGTTTGCATCACGTTTGATACCGTAGCCAACAATGTCGCCGTAGGCATGCCCGGGACGCGCTTCTACCGTAAGATTCCATTGATAAAATAACTGGTAGGCTTCGAGTCCTTCGGTGAGTGAGATGACTTTATTTTTGTTGTGTGCAAAGTTGAAGTCGAGGTTCCATCGGAAATTTTTCTTTTCTACGGGAACGGTGCGTAACTGAATTTCTATTCCATGGTTGGCGATCTCTCCGCTGTTGATGATAGCTGTTGCATAACCTGACGTTGCAGATACACTGGCCGGGAGAATCTGATTTCTGGTGTTGGAATGATACCACGTAAAGTCGAAGCCGATGCGCCCGTTGAAGAAGATGAGCTCAGTGCCGAGTTCGATGTTCGTTGTGATTTCCGGTTTCAGATTCAGCAGCGGAATAGAGGGGTCGAGTTGATACATCGGTGATCCGTTGAAGGATCCGGCCGACGGATACGAGTAGCTGGTGCGGTAGGGATCCGTGTCGCGTCCTACCTTCGCCCAGGAGGCACGTAGTTTTCCGAAGGAGAGTGTTCGTTCGTTCATCTTCAGTGCTTCGGTGAATACAAAGCCGGTGCTCAACGATGGATAGAAGAAGGAGCGACTGGACTTGGGTAAGGTGCTGCTCCAGTCGTTACGTGCGGTGATATCCGCAAAGAGCCATGTCTTGTACGCGAATTGACCAAGAGCGTAGAGTCCGTTGGTTCGGCTTTCGGAGAGATGGTAGTTTACAGTCGGACGATTTACGCTGTTTTCAATGCTGTAGAAATATGGAATGGCAAGTCCTCCGTCTGTATGCTCTGAAGTGGATTCAAATCTCTTTTGTAATGTACTGCCGCCGATATTCGCAACGTAACTGATGTCTTCGCTGATTTTATGGTCGTAGGTGATAAGGAAGTCGCTTTGATATTGTTTCCCGGTTGACCAGCCGTTGGAGTAGGAGCCCAGTGAATTGGATAGTCCATTGTACGCTTCACGGTCGTCGTTGCGCTGGAAGTTGAAGTCGGCATTGGAACGGACCATCGCCCGCAGGTGATGGTCGATCTGATAGGTTGCGGAGGCAATGCCGATCACACGGTCACGGGTATCCGCATTTAATTCGTACTGACGGTCCCAGTACGGGTTGGTCATCCAGTTCCAGTTGGTATACCAGGTGGTTTCCTTGCCGCTTTCATCCATGATATGGTTTTCGAGCGATTCGGCACTGATGTGGCGGGGCATCATGATATAATTCCTCGGCGCACTGAAACTATTGGCCAATCCGAGTCTGTTCTCAGCCTGCTGATTGCTGTAAGTGGCGGATACGTCGATGCTGAGTTTGTCAGAGATGTTTGCGGTAGTGCGGGCCGTTACATTGGTACGGTGGAGATTGGTGTTGGGAACAATATCCTTCGTTGTAAAATTTCCGGCAGATAAACGATACGTGACTTTTTCATTTCCTCCCTGTAAAGAGATATTGTTGACGGCTGTGATGCCGGTCTGGAAATAATCTCTGTAGTTATCGGGCTGCGGATTAAACGATCTGAGTTGTCCGTCCCAGTCGCGGATAGTTTGTCCTTCCATCTTCGGACCCCAGCTGCCAAAGGCCGATGCGCTGGCGGTGTTGTAGGTATAGACTCCGTCTTTCAGTTCCCAGGGACCTTCAAACTTTCCGTTCCGGCCGGCACCATACACATCCTGAAATTTGATATGGATGTACGGCAACTCTACCGTCGTTGAACTGTTGAAGCTGATGCCGATTCCTTTCGATGCACTGCCTTTCTTCGTGGTGATGACAATGACACCGTTAGCCGCCATCGATCCGTAGAGAGCCGCCGCATTCGGGCCTTTCAGCACACTCACGGACTCAATATCATCGGGATTAATATCACTGATACCATTTCCATAATCGCGTCCGCCCCATTGTGTGGTCGAGTTGGAAGTAGTGTTCTCGACGGGTACACCGTCAATCACGAAAAGTGCCTGATTGCTGCCCGAGAGTGAAGTCACGCCACGAAGAACAATCCTGCTCGATGACCCAGGACCTCCGGTGGTAGACGTGATATTGAGTCCGGCCACGGTACCCTGCAGCTGATTCACAAAACTTGCATCTCTCGCGGTCTGTATTTGCATGCCTTTGATCTCCTGCACCGCATAACCCAATGCTTTTTTCTCCCGCTTGATGCCAAGTGCGGTGATTACAACTTCTCTGGATTTGTCTTCGCTGCGTTGTAATGAGATGTTGATCACTTTGCGTTGCTGAATAGCGACCACCTGCGAAATAAATCCAACGTACGTAAACTGTAATGAATCAGAGCCGGGAGGTACCTGCAATGTGTAGCGCCCATCCAGATCTGCATTCGTACCGATGGTGGTCCCTTTCACAACGACGGTGGCTGCCGGTAGTGGAAGATGGTCGTCAGCAGCGGTAACGACGCCTGTAATGGTCACATTCTGAGCCTGTAAGGGAAGAGAAAAGAGCAAGGCCAGCAGGGGTAGAAGCAATGGTTTTGGCATGCTGAAAGATAAATAAAATTGGATTGGATTTTTTGTAGAATTCAATGTACAACGTAAGTGTATGGAGGATGAATGGGAGGTTTTATATCCTCCCGGACCTGAGTGCAGCAATAGCCTGAAATGCCCACGCCCTGTCAGTGTACAGGGCGTGGGCATTTTCAGGAGGAAGGTTTTCTGTTATTGCCGGATCAGTTGGAGTGCTCTTTGTCCGTTCACCTGAACGAAGTACATCCCTGATGGAAATTCCGTTGTATTGATCAGGGTTTGTCCGGCGCAGATGGATTGTTGAAGAATATTTCTTCCGTTGACATCGCTGATGGTGAGAATGCCCTCTTTCTGACTATAAACCTGCAACTCATTCATGAAGGGATTCGGTAGTGCACGGAGGGAAACCTCTGCATTTGCTTCATCCATTCCGGTAGTTTGCAATACGGGTTTCCATCGCAGCATACCGCAATCTTCATTAACTGCTGAACTGTAAACGATCGTGCCGGTCATTAGAATGCGTCCGTCGTTCATAACGGCCATGCCATTCCCCAGTTCATCAACAGCTCCGGTAATAATGGGTGTTTGCACATATCCGGTACCGTTAAAGGTCAGGTCAAGTGCGCCGGCATCGGTAACACGGGCTGCAATGAAATTACTTCCTTGTCCTGTGATGTCAGCATAGCCGCCGGCAATGATGCGGTTGTCATTTTGAATGTGGATAGAAGTGGCAGTACAGGAGTAGCCGGTGATGGTAGCGGTGAATTTGCCTCCGGTGCCGAAGGTATTGTCGAGGATGCCTGCAGAGGTTAAACGTGCAACAGCGAAACTTGAACTGGAGGAACCAACCTGTCCGACAACAACAATTGCATTGTTAGAGTCAATGTCCATGTCGGCTAAATCAGAACCTGATCCAAAAGTAAATGAATTATAGCCGGTCGTATTGAATGAAGGGTCGAGTACACCGGTGGAGTCAATCCGGAAAACCAGCAGATTGGTGCCTGAAACACCTGCGATAACGAGTTTGCCGTTCTGATCAATTTTAATGCTTCGTGCGAATTCAGCAATTCCGGTAATGTTAAACAACTTCTTTCCGTCTGTATCGAAAGAGATGTCCAGCGTGCCATCTGATTTTACCTTGGCTACTGCGAAATCATTGTTGAGTGGCGAAGATCCATTGCGGGTTACGCCTGCAAGCCAGATCGTGCCGTTGGAGTCGATGTCGAGCGCGTTAACCATATCAGGAAGGTTTGCGAGGCCGGTCATATCAAACGACAGCGTTCCTGAACTATGAAACGTTGGATCCAGTGTGCCTGTGCTGTCCAAACGGCAAACGAACATGTCGTTGCTGGTACCGTTGCCCATACTGGAGGCTGCAGCTACAATTTTTCCATCTGGTGCAATCTGCACTTTTGGAGTTTGTCCGCCGATGGAGCCCAATTGCCCGAGCGGAATGTAGATGGTTCCGTTCGCTGTTCCGAAAGAAGTATCCGGGTCGCCATTGGTGAGGAAGCGCGAAACTGCCAGCACGAAACTGGATGATGCCGTGTTTTTCGATAAACCTGCTGTTACCAGTTTATCATCTGCCTGCAATGCACATCCATAAAGGCGGTCGATGTTGTTGAAATAGGTGAAGGTTTTCAATCCGTCACTGTTAAATGTCGAATCGGGGACATAGGCATATGTTTGCCCGTGAGATAACTGGATGTCTGCAAATTGAAGGACCAGCAAGAGAAGTATAAGTTTTTTCATAGGAGATTTACTATGAACAAATATATTCAGTTGACGAGAAGATGACGGCCAAAAATAAAATGTAATCGCCTTATATACAGGTAGTTGCAGATTAGGGATGTGTATTAGGTATTCCTGAAAACGCCAGAAATCGCGCGCAGCAGCTTTTTCTCGTGTTGGGCTATTAAAATTTCTGCTGAATATCGTACCTTCGCACTCCGTTTCGGAAAATCAGGTTGGACTCAACCACCAACACCCGAAACATACAATTCCCGGAGAGGTGTCCGACAGCGCCGTGAAGACTTGTTCTTCACGGGTGGTTGAAGGAGCACCAATCCACCCAACCAGTACCAATAATTCCCGGAGAGGTGTCCGAGTGGTTGAAGGAGCACGCCTGGAAAGTGTGTATAGGTCAAAAGCCTATCGCGGGTTCGAATCCCGCCCTCTCCGCAAAAACAGAGTGAGAAACAGAGCGAGAGCGATGTTTATCACTCTGTTTTTACTTCACTCTCGTTCTCTCACACTCACTCTTTATTTTGATTATAAAACCATTTTTAAATAAAATATTATTCATTTATGTTTGACTTTCAAAAACTTGAGGTATACAAGAAAGCAAAAGCATTTCACCTCAATTGTAAAAAAATAATACTTACCAGAAAATTAGACAATTACGTCCGTGATCAACTGGGGCGGGCGTCATTTAGTATTCCTCTTAACATTGCCGAAGGTTCTGGGAAGTTCTCTAAAGCAGACAGGAGAAACTACTTTGTTACAGCTCGGGGATCAGCAATGGAATGCGTTGCCATCGCCGATATTTTAAGCGACGAGCAACAAATCAGCATGGCGGAGTTTGAGTCACTTTATGACCAGGCGGATGAATTATCACGGATGTTATTTGCAATGATTAAAAATTTATCTTGATAAGGCTTTCTGAAATGATCTTCTTCAAAGCTTAGAATTTTTAAAATTGGCTCTGAAATATTTTAGTTCTCTTTCTCCCCTCTCCGCAAAAACAGAGTGAGAAACAGAGCGAGAGCGATGTTTATCACTCTGTTTTTACTTCACTCTCGTTCTCTCACACTCACTCTTTATGTTGATTAATAAACCATTTTCAAATAATACTATTCATTTATGTTTGACTTTCAAAAACTTGAGGTCTACAAGAAAGCAAAAGCATTTCACCTCAATTGTAAAAAAATAATACTTACCAGAAAATTAGACAATTACGTCCGTGATCAACTGGGGCGGGCGTCATTTAGTATTCCTCTTAACATTGCCGAAGGCTCTGGGAAGTTCTCGAAAGCAGACAGGAGAAACTACTTTGTTACTGCTCGGGGATCAGCAATGGAATGCGTTGCCATCGCCGATATTTTAAGCGACGAGCAACAAATCAGCATGGCGGAGTTTGAGTCACTTTATGACCAGGCGGATGAATTATCACGGATGTTATTTGCAATGATTAAAAATTTATCTTGATAAGGCTTTCTGAAATGATCTTCTTCAAAGCTTAGAATTTTTAAAATTGGCTCTGAAATATTTTAGTTCTCTTTCTCCCCTCTCCGCAAAAACAGAGTGAGAAACAGAGCGAGAGCGATGTTTATCACTCTGTTTTTACTTCACTCTCGTTCTCTCACACTCACTCTTTATGTTGATTAATAAACCATTTTCAAATAATACTATTCATTTATGTTTGACTTTCAAAAACTTGAGGTCTACAAGAAAGCAAAAGCATTTCACCTCAATTGTAAAAAAATAATACTTACCAGAAAATTAGACAATTACGTCCGTGATCAACTGGGGCGGGCGTCATTTAGTATTCCTCTTAACATTGCCGAAGGCTCTGGGAAGTTCTCGAAAGCAGACAGGAGAAACTACTTTGTTACTGCTCGGGGATCAGCAATGGAATGCGTTGCCATCGCCGATATTTTAAGCGACGAGCAACAAATCAGCATGGCGGAGTTTGAGTCACTTTATGACCAGGCGGATGAATTATCACGGATGTTATTTGCAATGATTAAAAATTTATCCTGATAAGGCCTTCTGAAATGATCTTCTTCAAAGCCTGGAATTTTTTTAATGGGCTCTGAAATATTTTATTTCTCTTTCTCACCCCGCAAAAACAGAGTGAGAAACAGAGCGAGAGCGATGTTTATCACTCTGTTTTTACTTCACTCTCGTTCTCTCACACTCACTCTTTATTTTGATTATAAAACCATTTTTAAATAAAATAATATTCATTAATGTTTGACTTTCAAAAACCGGAGGATTGCAAGAATGCCAAATCCTTTTTTACTTTTCGCAAAAAGTATTTTGCTCAACACTAACTTAAAAATTTATATCCGTTTTTTTTCTTCAACTCGTTCTTCAAACCATCTCAAATATTCGTGTAGCTGCGATACCAGATAGTAAGGTAAATTGAGCAGATAAAATGGTTTACCTGTTGGTGTTTTTACATCGGAAATAACTACCTCTCCTGAATAAAAGCGAACGGCCATCTGATGTGGTGCCAGCTCCATGAACTGATGGAGCGAACGTAGGGTTCCTGTCTTTCCGGATTTGTTTTCTATCGGTATAATCTTGCTCTCATAGGTGTATAGAAAATCTACTTCGGCTGTTGATTCTTTCTTTTCTCGTACCCAGAATACCAGTTCACTTAGTGCATCAAAACGTGTGGCGATTAGTTCTTGCCCGGTGAGATGTTCGATAATAAGCCCTTTGTAAACCGAACTGAGATCTTCTGTTCCAATGATTTCTTTGCGGATTCCAGTAAAGTAGTTGAGCATGCCTGTATCGAGTAATTGTAAACGTGGCGACTTTTTTATATCCGGTTGTATTGGTAAGGTGGCAGAAGTGTTGGGGTAGAGTTAATGCACCAGCATTGCTTTTTCGAGGATACGTAAACATTCTCCCATCTCGCGCGAACGATAAGCAGAATTACCAAATCCTTCAAAGTGTATCCGCTTCCCGGCTTCGGTGAAGGATGAACGGATGACATGACGAAGATGCATTACCTGTGTGTCGTTTTTAGCATACTTCTCTACATCGTCTAAGTAGGAGGTAAGGAGTGAGTCGAATACCGGATTTAACGCCAGCAGATCTTTGTGTTGGACATAGTGATTTACAATTTCCGGCATGCCACCAATGATCGCATACAGATGGTAGAGTTCCGTGAGCTTGCGATGAGCAAAATCGTTGCAGGGAATGTGATAGAGCTGTTCGAGTGCTGCTTTTTCACCAAGGGCTTCAAGGAATTCAGGAAAGGAAACAGGACGAAGTACTTTGTATTCAACACGGCCTACCGGAAAATGTATTTTCTGGTCGAAGAGGGATTCCAGCAGACTTCCTGCAGCAATAACGCTAAGCCCCGGTTCCTGTTCGTAGAAATAACGCAACGTGTTTAACGCTTCCGGTACTTCCTGAATTTCATCGATGAAGATCAATGTACTTTCCTTTTTTGAGAGCAGTTGATTCTTCAAGAAGAAAATGGTCTGAAGCAGATGATCAAGGTTTCTGTATTGCAGAAAAGGTTGTTTGTCCTCATCAAGTTCAAGGTTGAGATAGATGTATTGTTCAAAGCGTTTTGAAAACTGATGGACAACTGTTGTTTTTCCCACCTGCCGGGCACCCCGGATGACTAACGGTTTTCGGCCCGGTTTTAAATGCCAATTGTCGAGTTCTTTTTGAATGAGCCGGTTAAACATGTAACAAAGTTAAAGGATTTTACGATCATTTATGTAATAAAGTTATGGTAAAAATACATTTCATTTGTTGTAAAATGGTATTAATATTTTATGTTTTTCGTCTTAAAGCAGGGGTAATATCAATCCCGGAAGAATGTAGATTTGTTTTAAATAATTGAAAATAAACAACATGAATTGCTTTTCGGGGACGTTTGGAATCAATAGCAATTTCCTCCGAGGCCAAATTCATGATCTATCAATCCGGGATGTCAGCCTTTTCTTTTTTCGAATGGTTTTATCTATCCTGCTTTCGAAATACCGGATTTCATTTTTCATCTATAGATAAAGCCGTCTATCTTTGATTCATGCGCTCCCTCTTCCTCCTTCTTTTTCTATTGATCAACGCAACGGCTTCTGCTCAACATTATACCGACCGGTATTGGGCTTTCGGAGATAGTGCGGGTATTAACTTTAAAAATTTGCAAAATCCGGCACCTGCTTCAAGTATATTAAGATGTCGGGGTACATGTGCGAGCATTTGTGATAGTACCGGTGATCTATTGTTTTATTGTGGATCCCCTAATTGGCAGCAATGGCTTGCTCCAAATAATATATTCACTGATGGGTATGTAATTAACAAAAACCATCAAGTGATGGAATCAGGAGATTCTTTAGCTACAACTGGTTGGTACCAGGAAATGGTGATTGTGCCAATGCCAGGGAATGATAGCTTGTTCTATATTTTTTGTGCGGGAGCATCCAATGCATCACATGGAATGTACTATTCTATCATTGATGTCAAATATAACAATGGTCAGGGTCGTGTTATTCAAAAAAACGTTCAATTGAGAAACGACACGCTATGTGATGGAATAACCGCAGTAAGGCATGGAAATGGGCGAGATTGGTGGGTAATTGTAAGAAGCTGGAAAACTTATCCTGTGAATGATATTACCGCATACCTTATAAGTCCATCAGGTGTAACTATAAATCCAACACAGTACATTGGCACCTTAGCACCTTTGGAGGGTTTCTATCGTATGAAATTCAATTCAGATGGGTCTCATTTATATAATGTATCAGCCCGAGGCATAGTTGAACGATTAGATTTTGACAGATGCACTGGGATATTCTCAAATCCGTTAACGTATTGTGGATTAGGCGGCCCCAATGTTGGTTATTGGGGATTCGAAATTTCACCAGATGAGAGTAAGCTCTATACTTCATTAATTTATCAAACGGCAAATGCAGATACTGCTTATATTCTTCAGTTTGATCTAAACGCCCCTAATTTTTTGGCAAGTGCAGACACACTTGGCACCTTCACTGCTCCGGATACTCCAGGCTTATTGGAATTAGGCCCCGATGGAAAAATATACGTAAGCACTACATGGGCTGGAGGTGATACGTGTTATGATTACTTGTATTGTTATGGAACTGTGAATATTACTAATTCAAATCTATCGATGATTAATTTCCCTGATAGCGCCGGTGCTGCTTGTGGATTCCAGCCGTTTTCATTCAACTTAGGTGGGCATAAAGCATACGTTGGTCTTCCCAACAATCACAACTATGAATTGGGGGCATGGGTAGGATCGCCATGTGATACACTTTCAGTTGGAATTCCAGAATTGTTTCATAGAAACGGGGAGCTGAAATTGTATTACGATAAATCCTGGCAAACCTTGTTTGCAAATGCAGAACAATTGCAAGGGAAAAATGCAGTATTGCAGTTTTATAACTTGAATGGTCAATTGATAGATGAGGTCAGAAGTCCAGTGCAAGGCGGATATTTCACATATAGCACCTCATTTGCTGCCCAACCGAATGGGCTCTACATTGTCCGATTACAAACAGAGGGAGAAATGTTAACCGGGAAGTTTGTGAAGTGGTGAATGTAGTGGTCGGTCGCGACCGACCATGAAGTTCATATGGAAAATTTGTGAAGTGGTGAGGGGGTGTCCGGTGGCTTCGGCTCCGCTCAGCCACCGTTAATAGTTTCTATCATTCTTCCGGTGGCTGAGCGGAGTCGAAGCCACAGGACGTCAATGGCTCCAAAAGTCTTCCTCAATTTCATCGCCATACTTCGCAGCCCATGTTTTCGTCGCCGGTGGTATCGCCCCTACGGGGCTAATGGAATGTTTGCGTAAAATTTGTCTAAGCAGATGTCGCCCCTACGGGGCTGGCAATTCAGGAAACGGAAAAACTCTTTTTGGTGAGACAAATATTAAAACAAGAAAAATCCCAGCCCCGTAGGGGCGACATCTGACTAGCACCGAAGGTGCGTTTATAAAATCATCAAGCCCCGTAGGGGCGACATCTTGGCCGAGTATGGGTCGACGAACCGATTCGACAAAAAAGTTCGGCGCAGAATTCGTTCCCGCATTATTCGTCGTGAAATTCATCGCCATCGTCCGCAGCCCATGTTTTCGTCGCCGTTGGTATCGCCCCCACGGGGCTGGCATTTCAGGCAACGAAAAAAACTTTATTTATTGAGACAAATATTGAAATTAGAATAATGCCAGCCCCGTAGGGTCGGCATCTGATTAGCCCCGTAGGGGCGACAGCTTTGGACATAGAAGTTCCGGCGCAGGCAGCAAGACGACAAACAAACCCATCCGATAGCTCTTCGAAGCTCCTTCTGCAATATACACCGCTTGCAAATTGCGTGACGAGGGCGCAAGCACTTCGTAACCCCGTAACCTAGAAACCTCGTAACCCTGTAACCTCGTTATCTCGTAACCTCGTAACCTCGTAACCTCGTAACCCCGTAACCCCGTAACCCCGTAACCCCGTAACTCTGTAACTTCAAATCAATCCCACCTCTAACAAGATCTTTTCCTACCTTTGTACTCCCAAAAGCAAAATTTACCATGAAAGTTATCAGAAGAGCTTCCGCCACCTGGAAAGGTACCGGAAAAGAAGGTTCAGGCACCGTTAGCACGCAAAGCACTGTGCTGAACAATACACAGTTTTCATTCGGATCACGCTTCGAAGAAGGCGTAGGTACCAACCCCGAAGAACTCGTGGGTGCTGCGCATGCAGGCTGCTTCAGCATGAAACTGAGCTTCGTTATCGTGGCTGCAGGATTCACGGCCGATTCCATCAACACGAGCGCGAAAGTGACCCTCGAAGATGGAAAAATCTCTACCATCCACCTCGATGTGAAAGCAAAAGTGCCGGGCATGAACGCCGATCAGTTTGCGACTGCCGCTAATGAAGCAAAAGCAAATTGTCCGATCTCTAAATCATTGAATGCAGAGATCACTATGGATGCTGCCCTGGAAGCGTAATCACAGTCAGAAAAAAAGAAAGCCATTTCTACGGAGATGGCTTTTTTATTTTCGGTAGGTGTTCCAGTGTTGTAGCAACGCATCAGCAATTAACTGATCGTCGATGCCGCGGATGCATTCAAAGTGCCCCTTCGGACATCGCTCGAAACCAATTTTGGAACAGGGCCTGCACCGCAAACTGTTGTTCTCGATGATGATACTTTTTTCTTCTTCGCCGGGCAGATAGGGCGACATGCCGAAAGATGGTACGGTATTGCCCCAAACGGATACAATCGGTTTGCGGAAGGAAGCAGCAATGTGCATGAGCCCGGTGTCGTGTGTGAGGACAACAGTGGATTCGCGTAGCAAAATCGCCGACTCAGCCAAACTCATCTTCCCACAGGCATTAAACACCATCTCTCCGCAGGCCATCACAATTTGCGCGCCCCGCGTACGGTCTTCCTTCCCTCCTAAAACAACCACCGGCTTGCCTGTTTTCTGAATGATACGGCTGATTTTCTCGCTGGGCATAATCTTGGTGCTGTGCTGCGCGCCGATGGCAATGGCGATGTATCCGTTGCGATGAGTAGCAGGCAGCTCGTCGAGCGGGTTTTTCGTCGATTCAGGAATGAAAAAACCTAACCCCTGCTGATCGTTCTTTACTCCGAATTTTTTTACCGTGGAAAGATATCGATCCACGATATGTATGCCCGGCATTTTGTTGATATGCAGATTCACCAGCATCCATTTTTCGATGTTGAGCTTCGGAAAAGAATAGCTCTTCGTTTTTAAAGATCGCTTGAGTCGCAGGGTGCGGATGTTGTGATGGAGGTCGATGACGGCATCAAATTTTTCTTTCTTCAGGTCGTCGATCACATCATCGAGACTGCCGTCGGTGGTCCAGATCCGATCGATGCCGGGATCATTTTCCACTACCTGCCTGAAGTTTTCCTTGGTGAGAAAATGCACTTCCGCACCCGCCACCTGTTGCTTCAGACAACGGATCACGGGAGAGGTGAGGACTATGTCACCGATGGAACTGAAACGGACGATGAGGAACTTAGGCAAGACTTCGGGTTTGGCACCCCAAACTTAGCTAAATTCGCGGCATGCAGCTCATCGATACGCATCTTCACCTCTATGCAGAAGAATTCAACGCCGACCGTAAAGCCCTGATTGCCTCGGCTAAAGCGGATTGGGTCGTGCAAATGCTGCTCCCCAATATCGATCACACGTCACTGGAAGGAATGCTGCAATTGGCGGCTGATTATCCGGGGTATTGTTTGCCGATGATGGGACTGCATCCCTGTTATGTAAAGGAGGGTTTTGAAGAAGAGCTGGCGCTGGTGGAACGGGAACTACGCACCGGGAAATACATTGCGGTAGGGGAAATCGGCATGGACCGCTACTGGGACCTCGAGCACATCTCCCAACAGGAAGAAGCCCTCAAACAACAACTGCGCTGGGCCCATGAACTGGATCTGCCGGTGGCCTTACATACCCGGAATGCCAACGAAGAAGTGATGACGATTATTCGCGAACTCAACCTGTCCGGACTCCGTGGCGTGTTCCATTGCTTCAGCGGATCAGTAGAGCAGGCGAAGGCCATGATTGACCTCGGTTTTTATCTCGGCATCGGCGGTGTCGTGACCTATAAAAACGGGGGAATCGACAAGGTGATGCAGGAGATCTCCCTCGAACACATCGTACTCGAAACCGACGGACCTTATCTCTCGCCGGTTCCCCACAGAGGGAAAAGAAATCTGCCCGGCTATATTGTACACGTGGCGGAGAAGCTGGCAGAGATAAAAGGAATTTCAAAAGAAGAAGTGGGCGATATAACGTCGGCGAATGCCCGAAAACTGTTTCGTTTATGAAAAAGATCCTCATCATCTATACCGGTGGTACCATCGGCATGCACCACGACGCGAAAGGGGCTCTCAAACCCTTCGACTTCGGCAAAGTGAGCGAACAGGTACCCGAGTTGAATCATTTGGGCTGCAAACTCAGTCACCATGCTTTTGATGAACTCATCGACAGCAGCAATGTGACTCCGCAGTTCTGGGTGAAGCTGGCGAAGACCATCGATAAGTATTATGATAAAGTTGATGGATTCGTGATTCTCCACGGCACGGATACCATGGCGTATTCGGCATCTGCCCTCAGCTTCATGCTCGAAAACCTCGCGAAGCCCGTCATCTTCACCGGATCACAACTACCGCTCGGGGCTATCCGAACTGACGCGAAAAGGAACCTGATTACGTCAGTAGAAATCGCAGCCGGAAAAGTGCTGGTGCCGGAAGTCTGCATCTATTTTAATAATCAGCTATTCAGAGGAAACAGGGCAGAAAAATTCACAAGCTCCATGTTTGATGCGTTTCAGTCGCTGAACTGTGCACCACTCGCGACCGTTGGTGTCAGCATCGAATACAACCATGAGTTAATTGCGAAGCCATCGCGCAAAAAACTCAAGGTACATACACAACTCGAGACCAATATCGGACTCGTCCGCATTTTTCCCGGTATCACCGATACCTGGATGGAACATATCCTAAGTGTCCCCGGATTAAAAGCCCTGGTGATGGAGACCTATGGCAGCGGCAATGCACCAACAGATCCGAAGTTTATTCACTCACTTGCAACGGCGATCCGCCAGGGATTGATTGTGGTCAATGTTTCCCAATGCTCGGGTGGAAGTGTAGAGCAGGGGAAATACGAAACCAGCAGATTACTGAAAGAGATCGGTGTCATTAGTGGAGTAGACATGACAACAGAAGCCGCCCTCACCAAGCTGATGGTGTTACTGGCCCGCGATAAAGAAGATCGCAAGACTGTGAAGAAAGATATGATAAAGCCGCTCTGCGGAGAGATGAAACAGGAATAATCGCAACGATTATTTTTTCCCTTCCAGAAACAAGGCTTTCAGTTCTGTTGCATCTTCCGCCTTCATTTTGCCGGCAAGAATAAGGGCCAGCTGACGGCGACGAAGTGCCCCTGCAAACCGTTGTTTCTCCTCTTCCGTTTCGGGAATCAGTTCAGGTATCTGGATAGGATTGCCCAGTTGATCTACCGCCACAAAGGTGTAAATGGCTTCGTTGCATTTTGCTTTCTTGTTTCGCATGTTGTCTTCCACCCATACATCGATACACACTTCCATCGACGAGTTGAAGGCGCGCGAAACTTTAGCCTGCAAAGTAACAATGTCACCCAGCTTGATAGGCTGATTAAAAGCCACGTTATTTACTGATGCCGTTACCACAATCCGTCCGCAATGACGGTGTGCGGATATGGCAGCCGTTATATCCAGCCAGTGGAGCAGGCGACCTCCCATTAAATTTCCCAAAGTATTGGTATCGTTTGGAAGTACGATTTCTGTAGAAATGGCAATGCTCTCTTTCGCTGTTTTACCCTGCATAATTCCTGGAATTTCTGCAAAGGTAACCAAGATGCGGTTATCCCGCGTTAAATATTGATTATCAGCTACTAGCGATTGCTATTGGGTGGGTTGGGACGGTAGCTGGCTGTTTTCATTTTATGAAGATGTTTTCATTAACCCATTTCGGGGATTTGTATACCAAGATAGGGGGACTCTTTGCAGAATTAATTAGGAGCGCGTTTATTATTGCCATAAATTGCGTTTCCGGATAAAAAAGGCTCTTCCCGGCCAAGGGAGGCATTCCTTTTTACTGGCGCAAAGTGTATAAAACAACCCGCAATAAATGAAAACTGATTTGAAGTTTGTCAATCGAAAAGTGAAATGGAGCCTGTTATTGGCGATGATGACCATCGTTACCTCCTTGCAGGCGCAGAACTATTATTTAAATTTTGATGGTCAGCCACAGTATACGAATTACTGGCAGGAGAATGGTTACAACTGGAGCGTTGATCTGAACAACAGTTCCTTTATTTCTCCGGGCTTGTCTATCTCCGGAAATAACAAGCTGGAAATGGCGCAGGGAACCACTGTGCTTGAAGCTTGCAGAATTTTCAATGCGCAAACCGTTTTTCTGCGTGCAGAGAACTTCTCCAACGGCATCCAGATGATTGTAGTGAAAGGAGAACAGGTTCCGGGTGTAACATACGACTCATTGATCGTTACCGGAATACTGAATGCCAACCCGAATACCTACATTCCTGTCAATATCCCCTGGCCGGGAATCAAGCGCCTGGTATTTGAAGTGCAGGAAAATCCAACGCCGAACCAGCCCGTAGGAATTCTCTTTGCGGATTCGCTGGCGTATAATATCACCGGTATTCCTTGTCCGCCACCGGTAGCTGTGATCAATAATCCAATTAAGCAGGGATATGATCAGCAATTTACTCATATCGAACTGCAAAATTACAGCGGTTCCTGCCTCAGTTTTCAGTGGCAGCTGGATTCAGGGCTGGGTTTCCAGAATATCCCGGTTAACAACGGAAACTTCTTCGGCGATAATCTTCCCTACGTAGATATTTTCACTACCACACTTGCTATGGATGGC
Source organism: Bacteroidia bacterium (assembly GCA_046330075.1). Lineage (GTDB taxonomy): Bacteria > Bacteroidota > Bacteroidia > AKYH767-A > OLB10 > JAJTFW01. The sequence continues at coordinate 31,163 of JAXLTL010000006.1, forward strand.
TGGAAGTTCAGATGTGTGGTGAGTGATTACTGTGGTACGACCATTTCCGATACCACAGAGTTGAATGTTACCGTTTGTACGTTTACACCAGTAATTACTGCTTCTGATTCGGATGGCTTTGTATGTATTGGTGATACCGTGCTGCTTACAGCAACAGCCGGAGATGGATATTATTGGTCGAATGATGAGATGACACAGAGTATTGTGTTCATTCCCTACTATGCGAATGAATATACTTTTAATGTGAACGTTGATAGCGCAGGATGTCTTGCCAATGCTACGTATACGTTGAATGTTGGTTCGGCACCTTATGTCGAAACCACTGTTTTTAATCCAACTTGCTATGGTGAGGAGGCGAGTGTGGATATCCACGAGCCGATTGGAACGGCGTTTAATTCAATTACCGGTATGGGAACTTTCTACACGACCTTTACCGGACCGGATACTACTATCGTCTATATCGTAACAGGCGACAATGGTTGCGTTACCAATGTGCCGGTTACGTATACACAACCGGCGCCGATTACAATTAGTGGATTCAGCATGACTCCGGCCAGTTGTCCGGAATCGTATGATGGCATCCTTTCGGTGTTGGGCATCTCCGGTGGAACTCCCAATGAGAATTATGCATCCGGATATTATATCACAGCCTACTCACCTCTGGATTTTTTCAGTACCACCGATGGAAACTTTAATGCCATCCGGCCGGGAGCATATGAAATTACGATCTACGACCAGAACTTTTGTGGACTTTACATCGATACTCCGGTGGTGGTCACCACGACTTCAAACCTGGCAGTGAGTTTATCGCCCATCAATCAGGTGGTTTGCGGTGTAACAGGTACTGCGTTGATTACAGCTTCCGGTGGTGTAGGACCCTTGGAGTATGAGGTGTGGGAGAATGATGTGCAGATTTCAGCAGAGAATGCGGTCACGGATACTGCCTCTCTCTCCATTTCTGTAGGTTCCAACTACTACGTAGTAGTCAATGATGGTGTATGTACCAACTCATCATCCACGATCACTTCAACAGCGGAAGCATTGCCACCACCTGCCATTCTGGCAAACGGCTCCCTGAACTTCTGTTCGGGAACAACATTGTCACTAAGCATCAATACCGATGGCGGTTCTGCTCTTCAATTTGATGGTGTAGATGATCGTGTGACCGGAAATGATCCTAACCTTCCGACTGCCGGTGACGACTTTACCATTGAAGGATGGATTAAACCGGATATCACCAATCAGAATGCCGTAATCTTCTCCTATGGTGATACTTCAAATAATAATCTGGTAGAGTTACGCTATACGAATGGTCATATCTCCATTGGTAATGGTGGTATCGGAAATATTCCTGTTAATGCAGGTGAATGGACACACGTTGCACTGATGGCGGGTCCCTTTGGTTGGGATCTGCTGGTAAATGGAGTCGATGATTATGGAAATGAAGGGGGATATGAAATCGACTCGCTCAACTTCTCTATTGGCGGACCGCTGGATGGAACACCCGGTTCGTTCTTTAAAGGTAAGATTGATGAATTGAGAGTATGGAGTTCAAACCTGTCGAACGCTTCACTCATTAATAATGCCATGTACACACTCGATACGGCAACAGCAAATTTACCTGTTATGTTCCGTATGGACGAAGGTTCAGGCCTCACCACGAAGAATGCGAAACTTCCGCTCTTACTTGGCGGTGTTCTGGAAAATGGTGTACAATGGACAACCGATGCAGCACCTATCAATAACTACAACTATATCAGCTGGAGTACAGGGGCTACCGGAGATTCAACCGGTGTTTCTGCTGCAGGAAATTACTCCGTTTTTGTCACCTCTATGGGTGGCTGCTCTGTACAATCATCTATCGATGTCACACTGCAAACATGTATCACTCCGTACTATCCGCCTCCCGGTGGTGGTAAAATCACCGATCTTATCGGACCGGAGCTGACGCAGTTATACATCAACCAGAATAACCTCGATCCGGATTCAGTGGCGGATATTTACAATATCTTAAGCGATAGCGTATTCATCGAAGTCATTGTGAACAGCGGTAAGTTTGATTCAACACTTGCTTTGCTGCAAACTCCGCCTTATGGAATGACGGATACCATCGACAACGGCCAGAATGAGTTTATCATCACCGGAAAATTCCCGATTGCCAATCTTACAAAACTCGATAGTCTTCCTTCGTTGATTAATTATTGCCGTCCGTATTATCCGCCGGTTGCTGCCAGTGGTATCGCCTATTCTAATGGAGATATTTCTATGATTTCCGATTCGGCACGATCCGCATTTGGAGTGAGCGGAGCAGGAGTGAAGATTGGTGTAATCTCCGATAGTTATAATACCATAGCTGGTAATCCAGCGTTGGCGAATGTTGTGAATGGTGATCTTCCGGGTACCGGAAATGCTGCGCACCCGACACCTGTTGAGGTGTTGCTTGATTATCCTTACGGCACCCGAACAGATGAGGGTCGTGCTATGTTGCAGATTGTTCACGATGTAGCACCCGATGCTACTCTGGCTTTCCGTACCGGATTTGTGAGTGCGGGCGATTTCGCTGAGGCAGTGCGTGAACTGCGAGATGCCAACTGCGATATCATCGTGGATGACGTAACCTATATTACTGAGCCTTTCTTCCAGGATGGTCTTGTTGCGCGTGCTGTGAATGAAGTGCGCAATGATAGTGTGGCATATTTCTCTGCTGCCGGTAACTACGGTTCCAAGTCCTACGCTGCTACCTTTAATCCGGTACCTGCTCCGGCAGGACTTACCGGAACAGCGCACGATTTCGGTGGAGGGGATATTTACCAGAGTATCAATCTGGCGGCAGGAAATTATACGGTCGTACTGCAATGGAATGATTCCATCTATTCACTCGGACAATTACCCGGTGCACAGCACGATCTTGATATTTACCTCACGGATGATGCAGGAAGTATTCTCTTCGGATTTAACCGTAAGAACAACTGGGGCGATCCGATTGAAGTATTGCCGTTTACTGTGAGCGGTTCAGGACAAGCAAATATTATGGTGGTGAAATCATGGGGCGTTGGTAATCCTGAATTCAAGTATATCGTGTTCCGTGGTGAAATGCAGATCATGGAATATAGCAGTACCGGAAGCGCGACCCTGGTTGGTCAAGCGAATGCGGATGGTGCGATGGCAGTTGGTGCCGTACTGTATACGAATACTCCTGCTTATGGTGTGAACCCTCCAACGCCTGCTTCTTTCTCTTCCCGTGGAGGTGCGCCGGTGTATGGTGTGGTTCGGAATAAGCCTGATTTCATGGCACCCAATGGTATCAATACTACAGTGAGCCTGGGTGGACAAAATATAGATGGCGATGCATTCCCGAATTTCTTCGGTACTTCCTGCGCTGCTCCGCATGCGGCAGCAATGGCGGCTCTGGTAAAAGAAGGACGTAATAAATTCTACAGTCTTGACATGGGACCGGAAGAACTGCGTACTTTGATGCAGTCAACGGCGATCGACATGGGTGATCCGGGATTTGACTATACAAATGGTTATGGTTTTGTGCAGGCAGATAAGGCGCTCGAGTCTTTCGCTCAGCCAAAGCCGGTGATCACCAATATCGTGTTGCCGAATGCAACTGATACTCCGGGTGTTGCTCCTATGACGGTGACCATCGAGGGAAATTATCTTCGTCCCACTTCAAAGGTGATTCTGCGTGATGATACCATTCCTGCGGTGTTGGTAGATGAGTCTGCCATGACTGCCAGTATTCCGGTTTTCGAAGGAAATCCTCCGCTGTACGTTTATACACCATCCATCACGCCAAGTAATCTTGATGGTGGTATCTCTGATACCTTGTACTTCTTCCCGAATATCAAACAACATGTGCTTGTAATTGCAGATGATAAGTCGAAGAAATATGGTGAGGCACTTCCGCAATTCACAGCAACAGTGCTGGTTGATTCTGTACCATATCAGTCATTAGGACTCACGCTGGCAGATCTTGGACTGGATGATCTCACTTTCATTACTCCTGCAACTACGTCGTCGAATGTGTCGCAGTATTTCATTCAGCCGGTGATGGTTCCGCTGGATCTCAACGATTCAAACGATGTAGTACGCAACGAGTTGTATGATTACGAAATGGTGAACGGTTTATTGGCTATTGAAAAAATGCCGCTGACCATCACAGCTAACGATACTACTTTGATTTATGGAGATAAGATCGATAGTCTGACTTTTACATATGATTACGATACCACAAATGTACCTGCTGCTGACCGGGCCGCTTTCCTGAGTAGTCTGAGCAATGATCACCAGTCGAATCTGGCAGAGAATGCGCTAGCGCTGGTAGATGCCCGTGCCCTGGTAAACGGCCGCGCCCTCGTCAATGCAGATCTTGATAATCTGAGTATGATGGCGTCTGCCCGTGCACTGGTGAATGCAAGAGCTTTGGTGAATGCCCGTGCGCTGGTGAACAGTGTAGTATACGACACAACCGATATTGTGGATGTGGCGGTAGCTTCTGTCTTTAATTATCAAGTGGATGATGAAGTGGCATCATTGGTCAGTGCCCGCGCACTGGTAAACGCAAGAGCATTGGTGAATGCCCGTGCGCTCGTGAATGGATCAGCGATCGTGAATGCACGTGCCCTGGTGAATGGTTCACCGATCGTAAACAGCAATTCGGTTTCTGATTCAACCAATAATAATATCATGGCGATCATTGATACTGCAGATATTGCTGCTCCGGCCAATGATACACTTTACGAATTCAAGCCGATTACAGTAATCACCGGTATCAATGTGGGTACACATATGATCGTTCCCGGAGCGTTTGTTTCACCGAACTTCGATGTGACCTATCAGATTGGTGATCTGATCATTCTTCCCGATACACTGGTAGTCACTGCGAATGATACTACCGGTGGCTGCGGAGATGTGCCTTCTTTCACTTCGGAGATTACCGGTTTCGATTACAGCGATGCCGACAGCAATATCATTGCAACCCCGGCTTCTTATACAATAGAGCAGGGCGGAGCTCCGGTTTCTGTTGCAACAGCAGAACAGGGCGGTGTGTTTGATATCGTTCCTTATGGAATGGTGCTGAACAACCCTGCCGATTATGTTGTATCGTACGTGAATGGTGTGTTGACGATGCCGGTACAATATACTTACTATGCGGATCACGATGGTGATGGATATGGCCATTCAGATAGTATATTAATTGTTTGCGACCCGGTTGCGCCTGCAGGATATGTTAGCGTGAACGGCGACTGTGATGACCAGGCGGCTACTACTTATCCGGGTGCCACTGAGATTTGCGGAAACAATATTGATGATAACTGCGATGGAAGTATCGATGAAAACTGTGCTTGCGCCAATCCGCCAACTGCAAATGCAGGCGGACCTCAGACAATTTGTTCAGGTAATCAGGTCGATCTCGTAGGATCAATCGGAGGTTCGGCATCCAATGCTACCTGGTCAAGTTCCGGCAGCGGTTCTTTCAGTCCGGGTGCAAACAGTCTGGTTACTGCATATGTTCCTTCTGCTGCTGATATTGCGGCAGGATCAGTAACACTTACTTTAACTACCAATACAACCCTGGCATGTCCTGCCGGAATAAGTTCGGCAGTGATTACTTTCATTCCGACACCGGTCATAGGTGCCATCAGCGGACCTTCTGCATTGTGTAATCCTGTAGGACAACTGATCAGCTACTCAGTAGCCGCTGTTCCCGGTGCAGTTGCTTACAACTGGACAGTACCCGCCGGCACGATGATCATGTCGGGACAAGGAACAACAAATCTGGTTGTGAAATGGCCATTCAGTGCAATCCATGCCGGTGTCAATGGAAATATTTGTGTGAGTGCTTCACTTACTTCAGGTTGTAATACCAATGTTAGTTGCTTGCCTGTTGCGGTACAGTTAACAGCGCCGGTAATGCCGCCAAGTATTTCCGGTATCAATAATCTCTGTCCTGGCGATGTGGCTACCTACAGTGTTGCAGCTGTTGCGCGCGCTACTTCGTATGCCTGGGTGGTGCCGGCAGGAATGACCATCACTTCAGGTCAGGGAACAAACGTTATCAATGTACTGGTTGATGGAGCATTTACCGGTGGAAGCATCTCCGTTTCAGGGTCAAATATTTGCGGAGCCGGACCTGCTCGTTCAAGAACGGTTGCGCTTAACATTCCGAAAACACCATCTGTGATTACCGGACCTGCGTCAGGCGTGTGCGGATCATCAGGAGTGTATTATTACATCAACCCAGTGCTCAATGCATCCTATTATACCTGGACACTGCCAGCCGGAGCTACTATTGTAGGACCTGCAAACGGTACCGGAATTACAGTTGATTTCAGCGGCTCGTTCAATACGGGAGCGATTACAGTGGTAGCCAACAGCTCTTGCGGAACCAGTGCAGTGCGAAGCCTCACCGTATATGGTAAACCGTTTATCAGCGGTCTGATTAACGGATCATCAAGTGTATGTGCTGGAGCAACTGAAACCTACTCGGTGGCCACGGTTGCCGGAGCTACCAACTATGCCTGGACCGTTCCAGCCGGAGCAACGATAACAAGTGGACAGGGGACTAAGTCGATACAGGTTCAGTTCGGATCAACTTCTGGAACAGGCAAGAAAGTATCACTCACGGTATCTAACGGCTGCGGATCTACGACGAAGTCGCTGGCCGGAATCAGCATAAACTCATGTCCGAGGTTGGATGAAAGCAGCAGCTTCAGGTTCTCTATGTATCCGAATCCGGCTACAGATTATGTGAAACTCGAAGTGTACAGTTCAATCAATGACGAAGCGAGCATTACGGTGTATGACCTTTCAGGGCGTGCTGTAATCCGCAAAGCAATGGTGCTGACAGCAGGAGAGAATACTGTTTCTTTGGAAACAGCAGAACTCTCAAAAGGCATTTATATGCTTGAAATAGCAACCGGAGAAAACGGATCTGTGAAACAGCGATTGATGATTGGACAATAAAAATTCTATCCGCCTGTGGCGGAGGTAAACTGTTCAACGAATGCCGGTCCAAAGCCGGCATTCGTTATTATAAATGTTCTAAACCTTAGTTGCCATATCCGTTTTGTCGATCCTTTCATGGCCGAAAATCCCCTTCACATCAACCCCGAAGGGGTTGACCTTTATACTTAACCACTCCATTGCCGAAGATGCCCTTCACATCAACCCCGAATGGGTTGACCTTTATACTTAACCACTCCATTGCCGAAGATGCCCTTCACATCAACCCCAATGGGGTTGACATTTATACTTAACCACTCCATTGCCGAAGATGCCCTTCACATCAACCCCAATGGGGTTGACATTTATACTTAACCACTCCATTGCCGAAAATCCCCTTCACATCAACCCCAACGGGGTTGACCTTTATACTTAACCACTCCATTGCCGAAGATGCCCTTCACATCAACCCCGAAGGGGTTGACCTTTATACTTAACCACTCCATTGCCGAAGATACCCTTCACATCAACCCCGAAGGGGTTGACCTTTATACTTAACCACTCCATTGCCGAAGATACCCTTCACATCAACCCCGAAGGGGTTGACCTTTATACTTAACCACTCCATTGCCGAAGATGCCCTTCACATCAACCCCGAAGGGGTTGACCTTTATACTTAACCACTCCATTGCCGAAGATGCCCTTCACATCAACCCCAACGGGTTGACCTTTTTAACCACGAGCATCGCTCGTGGTTAAAAAAGCGCGAGTTGTCACAACCCCGAAGGGGTTGACTAAAAGCCCTTCGGGCGAAGCCCGAAGGAGGCGTCCGCGATTTCATGTTTTTATCAGTGCACTCTTCAGGACAGGCTTCGCCGGTCCTCCTGCCTGCCTGCCGGCCGGCATCTTTTCCGGATTTCAAAAACAAAGTGCAAGAGTTCAGGATTCTGAATTTTTGAATCCGAAAAAGCACTGCTTCAACCCCAACGGGGTTGAATTTATTAACCACGAGCAAAGCTCGTGGTTAATAAGGAGTGACCATCTCTAAACCCTGAAGGGTTGAATCAAGGCCTTCGTGCACAGCACGAAGGGATGGGTAAATGTCTTCATGTATTTATTAGTGCATTTTTGGGAATGGCTACGCCGGTCCCTTCTTTTCCGGATTTCAAAACAAAGTGCAAGGGTTCAGAATCCTGAACCCTTGCAACGCCTTCCGTGGTTTTTCGCACTCGAAGGGAATGGCTACGCCGGTCCCATCTTTGCCGGATTGCAAATGAAAAAACCACGAAAGGCGAAGCCTTCCGTGGTTTTTGTTTATATAAATTATGTCTCAAGCAAGCTTGGACAAAATTTATATAAACAAACCCACTTTCGCCGTGGTTTTTCATTTATCAGGCACTCGAAGGACTCCTGCCGCCGGCGGCAGGAACCTCAACCAACAGAATACATTACACAGGTTGAGAGATATAGGCTAAAAACCCGACTATCGCCGTGGTTTTTTCATTTATCAGTGCACTCGAAGGGACTCCCTGCCTGCCGGCAGGCAGGGAACCCTCCAACCAACAGAATACATTACACAAGGTTGAGAGATATAGGCTAAATAAAAACCACGACTATCGCCGTGGTTTTTTCATTTATCAGTGCACTCGAAGGGACTCCCTGCCTGCCGGCAGGCAGGGAACCCTCCAACCAACAGAATACATTACACAAGGTTGAGAGATATAGGCTAAATAAAAACCACGACTATCGCCGTGGTTTTTTCATTTATCAGTGCACTCGAAGGGACTCCCTGCCTGCCGGCAGGCAGGGAACCCTCCAACCAACAGAATACATTACACAAGGTTGAGAGATATAGGCTAAATAAAAACCACGACTATCGCCGTGGTTTTTTCATTTATCAGTGCACTCGAAGGGACTCCCTGCCTGCCGGCAGGCAGGGAACCCTCCAACCAACAGAATACATTACACAAGGTTGCCGAAGATACCCTTCACATCAACCCCGAAGGGGTTGACCTTTATACTTAACCACTCCATTGCCGAAGATACCCTTCACATCAACCCCGAAGGGGTTGACCTTTATACTTAACCACTCCATTGCCGAAGATGCCCTTCACATCAACCCCGAAGGGGTTGACCTTTATACTTAACCACTCCATTGCCGAAGATGCCCTTCACATCAACCCCAACGGGGTTGACCTTTTTTTAACCACGAGCATCGCTCGTGGTTAAAAAAAAGCGCGAGTTGTCACAACCCCGAAGGGGTTGACTAAAAGCCCTTCGGGCGAAGCCCGAAGGGAGGCGTCCGCGATTTCATGTTTTTATCAGTGCACTCTTCAGGACAGGCTTCGCCGGTCCTCCTGCCTGCCTGCCGGCCGGCATCTTTTCCGGATTTCAAAAACAAAGTGCAAGAGTTCAGGATTCTGAATTTTTGAATCCGAAAAAAGCACTGCTTCAACCCCAACGGGGTTGAATTTATTAACCACGAGCAAAGCTCGTGGTTAATAAGGAGTGACCATCTCTAAACCCTGAAGGGGTTGAATCAAGGCCTTCGTGCACAGCACGAAGGGATGGGTAAATGTCTTCATGTATTTATTAGTGCATTTTTGGGAATGGCTACGCCGGTCCCTTCTTTTCCGGATTTCAAAAACAAAGTGCAAGGGTTCAGAATCCTGAACCCTTGCAACGCCTTCCGTGGTTTTTCGCACTCGAAGGGAATGGCTACGCCGGTCCCATCTTTGCCGGATTGCAAATGAAAAAACCACGAAAGGCGAAGCCTTCCGTGGTTTTTGTTTATATAAATTATGTCTCAAGCAAGCTTGGACAAAATTTATATAAACAAAAACCGCAGCTTTCGCCGTGGTTTTTTCATTTATCAGTGCACTCGAAGGGACTCCCTGCCTGCCGGCAGGCAGGGAACCCTCCAACCAACAGAATACATTACACAAGGTTGAGAGATATAGGCTAAATAAAAACCACGACTATCGCCGCGGTTTTTTCATTTATCAGTGCACCCGAAGGGACTCGAACCCCCAACCAACAGAATCGGAATCTGTCATTCTATCCAATTGAACTACGAGTGCATTATTTGCTTCATCATTACAGCCGTGCAGTGTATTCCGCACAGCGGAATTCTACTGCACGGCGAAATTAACCAAATGTGGGCTTCGTCGGGTATTTTTTATTGTTCCTGAATAAAAATAGAGGTATGCGATGGTTGATTTATTGAATGCGAACCCCTTTAAAAAGATAATGAGGATCCGAGTATAGCTCTGATCCTCATCTATCTACTAAATAAATCTAACCAACACTGTGTTCAAACAGTTTCTTTCACTTTGTAAGGGGAGTGTGTCTTTAAGTCGTTGGCTGACTTGGTTTTTCTTTTTAAGGGTAGGCAAATGTAGAAAGTCTCTTTCGTTTATTTGTCATAATTCAATCATTTTCAAGATATTTTAAATAAATACCTGTATATCAGTATTTTGAGTTTTAGGGGTAACGCTAACTAATTTGAGTTTGATTCAAGTAATTCCAGCCTCCTATAAGACGATTGGGAGCTTCATATTTTGTCTGATCCATCATACATTCGAAGGCATAATCGATCAGATAAAAAAGTGCCGGTATTCAGGGAACCAGAATTTTATAAGAGCGGGATTCCCCGCTTTTTAGATAGAACCGGGTGAAATAGATGCCGGAACTCAGTTGTGGAAGCTGTATTTCACTTTGATCACGCTTCACGTTTAAACGTTGAAGCAATTTACCTTGTACATCCATCACTTCCAGAAAAATATCGTCCATTGGCTGAGTTGCAGGATGAATTAAAAGAGTGTTGTTGTTTGCGATGGTGTTTTGAAGTATATCTGATGCCAATGATTCATGATGATTCAATCCGGCAAATCCGCTAACGCAATAAAATGAAATTGGAACCACCGTTCCTGAATCAATTATACAAACAGTACGATAGTAGCTTCCTGATACAGAAACGATGGGCACTTCAAAGGCTCCTTCAGAACAATCATAACCTTCTGTCCAGAATGCTCCACCTATGAAATTGAATTGACGTGTGCTGTCAGTTAACGATATATAGGTATATGAAATGCTTGATAAAACAGCATAGCCTGTGTTATTCCAAAAATAAAAGGTATCTCCAGCCTGTAACGAGAAATCATAAATTAATTCTTCCGGGCCCGGCGGGTAGTATTGATATACTTTCCGTGTAGTTGTATCTTCTCTGAAAAATAATGACTGTTGGACCTCAACACTGTCTAAATAATAAGGAGGACAATAGGCCACCTGATTAAAAGAAAAAATTGCCCGCTGAGAGGATTTATAGTAATGAAGGCTGTTAATTATAGTGTCGCCGAATATTCTTAATTCATAACCTGAAATATAATTACAAATACTGGCGTTTGCTAACATGATCTGCCACTTGCGACCGTTGTGCAACATGGGCCTGTATCCGGGTTGTGCCTGGATATTTGAGAAAGCAAGTGTCAGCAAAATCAGAAGTAGTATTTTTTTCAAAATATGCTGGTATTGTACATCCAAAGGTATGAATTTCATTCCAGCGTTTTTTTAAAATTATATTCATTGATTTTTTTCCGGTATTGATCTGTTATTCAGATCTTTCTATAGGGTTGCATTCAGTCGGGTGTTTTTTGATTTTACTCATTGTTGCCGTAGAACCTCCTTCGCTAATCGGCTAATTTGTTAATTATCAAATTAATAAGATGTAATTTATTTCGTGCAATCTCCGTTTTAAAACCCTATCTTTGCAGCCCCAAAAACTGCTCAAAATGCTCTCAGTATCAAATCTTTCCCTGCGTTACGGTAAACGTGTGCTGTTCGATGAAGTGAATCTCAAATTCACACCCGGCAATTGCTATGGCGTGATCGGTGCGAACGGTGCCGGAAAATCTACCTTCCTCAAAATTATGAGTGGTGAGGTAGATCCAACTACCGGACAGGTGTCGATGAATCCTGGTGCGCGGATGTCAGTTTTGAAGCAGAACCACTTTGAATTCGATGAGTTTGGTGTGCTCGAAACAGTGATGATGGGGAACATGAAACTCATGGAGGTGATCCGTGAGAAGGATGCTGTCTATGCAAAAGCAGATTTTACAGAAGAAGATGGTCACCGTGCTGCCGAACTGGAAGTGTTGTTTGCAGAGATGGATGGCTGGGATGCAGAAAGTAATGCAGCCAGTCTGCTGAGCGCATTGGGTGTTACGGAAGATCTGCATCAGAAGAAGATGTCGGAAATTTCCGGTAAAGAAAAAGTTCGTGTCTTATTGGCGCAGGCCCTCTATGGTAATCCGGATATTCTCCTCCTCGATGAGCCTACCAATGACCTCGACGTGGAAACCATTACCTGGCTGGAGAACTTCCTTGCCGATTTTCAGAATACGGTGATCGTTGTAAGCCACGACCGTCACTTCCTCGATTCTGTGTGTACGCACGTTGCAGATATCGACTTCGGAAAAATTCAATTGTACTCCGGTAACTATACCTTCTGGTATGAAATGAGTCAGCTGGCTTTGCGTCAGCGTTCGGATCAGAATAAGAAGATTGAAGATAAACGAAAAGAACTGCAGGAGTTCGTGGAGCGTTTCTCGGCGAATGCTTCGAAGAGTCGTCAGGCTACCAGCCGTAAAAAACTGCTCGAGAAACTGACGGTCGATGAAATTCCGCCTTCTACCCGTAAGTATCCTGCAATCATCTTCAAGGCAGAACGCGATTGCGGTGATCAGTTGCTGAAAGTTGAGCATCTTTCAAAAGTTTCCGATGAAGGGCAGATGTTGTTCAGTGATATCTCCTTCTCAGTGGATAAAGGTGATAAGATTGCCGTGATTTCCCGCGACCGCCGCGCTGTGACCGCTTTCTTCGAAATCATCACGAATCACGATACCGCTACTTCCGGTTCATTCGAGTGGGGAACAACCATCACCCGTTCTTATCTCCCGAACGATAACTCCGAATTCTTCAAGGAGAAAATGAGTCTCATCGATTGGCTGCGTCAGTTTTCAAAGGAGAAGGAAGAAACGTTCGTGCGCGGTTTCCTGGGAAAGATGCTGTTCTCCGGTGAAGAGTCGCTGAAGATGTGTACCGTTCTTTCCGGAGGAGAAAAAGTGCGATGCATGATTTCTCGCATGATGCTCACCAATGCAAACTGTCTCATTCTCGACGAACCGACCAACCACCTCGACCTCGAGTCAATTACCGCTTTCAACGAGGCGATGAAGGATTGGCGTCATATTGCTCTCTTCTCATCGCATGACCATGCTTTCACCGATTCAGTAGCGAACCGTATCATCGAACTTACTCCCGGCGGCATCATCGATAAACGAATGACGTATGATGAGTTTCTGGTGGATGAACGTGTGCAGGAAATGCGTGCGCAATATTACGGATCAACCGTAAACGCATAATTGGATGGCTGACTTCGCTCAGCTTGTTTGTCCTGCATCGTTGGTTCTGCTACATTCGTAGTTGCCAATGAATGTCCGGTTCTTTTATTGGGTTGTTATCGCACTGCTGATTTTTATGTTCGGCCTATCAGTTCTGTGTCCTGCTGAACATGTTTTGTTTAGTGAAAATACCCGTGATACCATTCGTGTGAAAGCTGGTACACTGGTGATTCTCCGGGATAGCTTTTTTGTCGCTGCCAGCGATACTTTGATTTTTTCGGGTAATGAGAAGATTCGCTTAAGAAAAGATCCTTATGCACATACAAAGGCGTTTTATGATTCTTTGTCTTCACAAACGGAGAGGAAAAGACTGCTGGGTAAATTGTATGCTGTCTTTGTACGCGATAATGCGCCTGTAAATACTACCGGGAAAAACAGCCGTACCCGAGAGGATGAACTGGCACATGCCAATGGAAAATTCATCCGTTCTGTCCGTACGTTTAATGTGCCTTTGCTGGATGGGAATGTACGTGATACGGCCTGGGTCACCCGTTCCTTGCTCAGCCGTTTAATTAGTTTTCATCCGCAGACCAATAAATCCCTCATTCTGACAAAGGCATTACCGCAAACTGGAACGTGTACTGATGGTGAGTCGCTGGCGGATGCAGAACGATTGGTGCGCGCTATGCCGGGAATAAGGGATGCGGAATTGTACGTGCTGGATACAGAGTCTCAGGATTCAGTGGACATCGTAATTGTAACACAGGATGTTTTTCCGATACGGGCAGCCATCGGTGTGAAAGGAACAGAGCAGATGACACTGGCGTTGGCTGACAGGAATATTAACGGATATGCACTGGAGTTAGGTGCTGCTGCAACCTATCAGTTTAATAACGCTTCTGTTTCTGATTACAAATTATCGATGCGTAAAGCGAATGTGCTGGGTGATTATGGAGATTTTGAAGCTGAAGTGTCGAGGGTGAAGCAACGGACAGAGCAGTATTTGTCGTTTGACAGATCGTATCTTACGGAAGATCTTCCGGATCTCGGAGGATTCAAAATCGGAAATGTTGGGGATGAAGTGACCCCGGATACTGTGTCGTCAGCTTACCAGCGATTACAGGTAGGTGGCTGGTATGGCCGTGTATTCAGCAGAAAAGATAACTGGAATATAATCCCCGCAGTATCGGCTGATGGGTTTTCGTTTGCGAAACGCCCGGAAACAGAAACGGTTGATTTTTCATTACGTGACCGGTTGATCCTGCTTGGAAGTGTCAACGTAATGCGCAGAGCGTTTATTCGTACAGCCCTTGTGACAAAATTTGGAGTGTCGGAGTATTTTCCGGTGGGATTGGGGATACAGCTTACTGCAGGAAGAGAGGTGATGCGTGAAACAGGCAGGAATTATCTTGCAGCCGGCTTCACCTGGGCGAGGTTTCAGAACGATGTGGGATTCCTTGGCTTATCCGGAACGGGTGCTGCGTTTCAACATGATGATGATGTCGAAGATATCGCGATGCGCCTGCGCATGGATTATTTTTCTCCATTGCTGAAATGGGGACGCGTTCGCTTCCGTCAGTTTGCAAATATCCGTTTTCAGTCTAATGATCGTGTGACGTATTTGCCCGCTTTTTCTATTGATCAGGTGGGATCGGATTCGACCGGAAAACCACCCGTTACTCACCAGTATGTTGTTTATAGTGTTCAAACCATCTGGCACATGCCCTGGATGTTGTACGGTTTTCGCTTTTCATTTTTTGATTCATTCGATTGCTATGATATGCTGTTGAATGGGCACCGTAATATTTTGCCGGTGGTTGGCGCAGGTATACGCGTTCAGAATGATTATCTCACCTATTCCGTTTTATCAGTGCAGTTTCAATGGGTACCGGAAAGCCATTCCGTGCCGGAAATGTTAAGCATTCGTTTTACATCGATGTTGCCAACAGTTTTCGGAGGTCTTGGTATCGGAAGACCTTCATTGCCGTATTGATCGTAAGTACCTGCTTCCTGTGTTGCAAAAGGGAAGGACTGGAAAAATCTCCGTCAGACGAATTACTTTTTCATGGTTGAATCGATCAGGAGTAGCAGCGCGAAATATTAAGGCAGTATTTCTCCGGTATATGCAAGCAGTAAGGTATTAAACATTGCTGATTCCTGGTGAAAGCCACAATGACCGGCGGATTTTATCTGTTGTGGTCCTCCTCTCCATAGATTGGGGATCTTTTTTTCCTGCACATAGGCTTCCCTCACGAAAACATCGTGCTCAAAGTGAATGTAGGCAACCTTGTTTTTGAATGAATGAATTACAGGCAATTCATCATGAATGACTGACGAACCCAGTGACCCGAATAGTGTAGGCCGGAACTTAGCATCTGTCATCGCCATCAACGCCGCAAATTGTTCTCTTTCTCTGGTTACCTTCATTTCATTCAGTATGATGTCAGTTTCTTCAGATGAAAGGGTGGGTTGCATCAGCAGGGGAAGTGCCGGTGTTGGCGTACCTGCTACCATAAGATCTGCAATCGATGAAACCGGAGGGTATCCGAAAAGTACAACACCATCGAACAAATTGGCTGTATCCTTGTTTTGCATCAGGAGGTGTGCACCAAGTGAAAATCCGGCAGCTATACCTCCTTGAATCTGGAGAGATTTGATTACATGAGATACGGTTCTTGTCATTCCTTCCAGTGTGTAAACTTTTTCCGGCACATTGGATTTTCTGGATAATCCATGGCCCGGAAGATCAAAACTGATAAGCCGGTATCCCGATAAGGCAGGATCGGTGAATTGTTTGTGAAATATAGATCCACTCAGTGAATTGCCGTGTATAAAGAAAATAACAGGTTTGCTGTTGTTGCCGTTATCATAGATCGCCAGGTTTGCACCATCGTAATTCTCCAACTGGTATATTGGGTTCATAGTTATCTTTTAAGGAGTGTTATATCCATTGGTTTGATTGCGCTACAGAGATGGCAGCACTGATCGTTTTGCACTTCATTTTCTCGTGTATCTTTCTGCGGTGGGCCCTTACCGTATGTACAGATATGTTGCAGATGGATGCTATTTCTTCGTTGGTTTTCTGCCCTGCGATCCATTTTAATATTTGCGTTTCGCGCTGTGAAAGTGGGTTGGGAGATGCGAACAGCAGATTCTCGATTTCTTTAAAATGTTTTTTATCCGGGTCGAATTTAGAAACAGAAAAGACGATCGAATTGTTGGTTTTAAAGGCGGATATGTCACTTGTGGTACCTACGTATAACAGCGGATTCCTGTTTTCATCCACCAGGGCAACAGTTAATTGCTGGAGTATCTGAATATACTTTCCGTCTTTTCTTCTTGCTCTGTAATTCCATGAGAACCGGTAGTGATTGAGCTGAGCAGGAGATATCGTATGCAGTTTGTTGAGAAAGACCTGCGTTATTTTACCTGTCAGTACCAGCGCGTCATCAGGATGAATGATGCTGAAGGTAAAGGCAATTCCATGTTTGTAAAAATCTTCTGCAGGGTATCCGATAATGGATTCAACACTGGAACTCATGTACCCATAGTTTTGATGGAGATAGTCGAGTATATAAATGGCGCTTGGACTGAATTTGTCAATAACAAGAACAGGAAATTCTTTCCTTATTTGCCTGATGTGTTTTTCAACTTCCGGTTCTGATCCGTTTTTTACAGATTGAAGTAATTTATAATAAGCTGAGTTTTTATTAAAAGATACTTTGGCATTCATTGTTGGACAGGTTGGTCGCAGCTGGTTGAATCAGAAATAGTCCAAACGGACTATTGAACTGTTCAGTTCAAAGATAGAAATTTGAAATAATTAAACAAACGTGAAGTGGCGCAATGGAATGTTACTTGTTGTGAGCTGCCGGATCTTGAAATTGTAAATGAAATCAACACAGTATGCGCAATTGACTTACGCTGTAATTTGTATTCCCGTTATATTTTCTTACATGTAGCGGATTGCTGAAGGTAATCTGTCCACCATAAGTCTGCACTCAAAATGCGGGACTGATTGGTATTGCATGTAAGCCTGCGGGTGCTTTTCAGATTTGAATTTTCGTCGGGCCTGACCTCCGGTCATTTTCTGAAAGTAAAAGCATTGTTTAATTTCGTTTTTCTCATCTCATTCGATTAAATTCGGATGAGATGTTTTATTTTAGAGAATTTGAAAGCGACAGTATTGTTAACCGGAGAGCGTATTGGCTGTTGACACTTTTCGGGAGGTTGGAAGTTGTCAGGCTTTCCAGGATGATAAAAAAGGAGTGAGCAGGTGAATTAACGTCCTCCTTCCTTAATATAAATTTCTGCTGCAAACTCAAGTTCATTGTACCATTTTTCACCGTATTTACGGATCAATGGTTCTTTTAAAAATTTATAGATAGGAACTTTGAGTTTGTCACCTAGCTTGCAGGCTGCTTTGCAGATTTCCCAGCGGTCATAGTTTACCGCGTCGTAATTTTTCAGCTTCTGTATTCTTATCGGATAAAGGTGACAGGAAACGGGTTTTCTGAAATTGATTTTTCCTTCGAGATATGCTTTTTCAATGGCACATTTCGCAATTCCGTTTTCGAAAATAGTATATGCACATTCGCGGTATCCTTTGATGAGTGGTGTAACCAGATCACCATCTGAGTCGCGCAGATATAAGCCGTATTCTGCAACACTTTCCCGTCCTTCTTCCTGTAAATACGCTTTCACAACCGGCCATGCTGCCTCCAGTTCTGCCGTTTCTTCATCTTCCAGCGGTGCACCTGAATCACCCGAAACACAGCATTCGCCTTTGCATTTTTCAAGGTCACAAACGAAGTTGTTGTCCAGGATGTCCAGAGACACCATCGTATTACCGATCTGTAACATAGTAGCAAAGATACAATTCCATATGGATTCAATAAAAAAGGGACCTTGCCGAAGCAAGGCCCCTTGGTCTAAAACATGAAAAACAATTACTCTTTAATGAGTTTCATTACTGAGGTGCCCTCCGGAGTGGTTACCTGTAAAAGGTAGATGCCTTGTGGCAGCATTTCAATATTTAACGCTATCACATTTTCTCCCGGTTGTAACTCGGCGGATTGTGACATTAAACTACGTCCGCTAAGATCCAGGATCTCGATATTGGTAGGCATCGCTTCTGCCGGGTGAAGTACCAGGTGGACGAGGGTCCGTGCAGGGTTTGGATAGATGTCCTGAATAAGTGCTGTTGCTTCTGTTGCCCTTACGCAGTTGACTACATTGATGCCGGAAAGCGATCTTGTTGCCCCTGTGCCGCAGTTGTTGGATGCCCTTACACTGATGGTTCTGTTCGTTACAGTGCTGGAAGGGGTCAATACCTGTATGGTCTTAGTGCCTTGACCGGATTGAATCGTGAAGGACGCCGGCACAGTCCATGTATAAACACTGGCTCCAGGCATTGCCGCAACTTCATAGGTGTTGATCGAATTCGTGCAGGGTGCTGATGGGCCGGAGATAGGTCCGGGCTGACCGGGTGCTGCTTTCACGCTGAGGCTTCTGGAAGCTCCGCCACCACATCCATTAACTGCATTTACGCTGATGACTCCGGCAGTGAAACTTCCTGCGAAATCAACAACGATGGAGGTAGATCCCTGACCACTCATGATGGTTGCACCAGTTGGTACGGTCCAGTTATAGGATCCTGCGCCCACTACATTTGTACAGGTATAGCCTACGCCGCTTGCTGCACATACACCGTTTGTAAGACCATTAATTGATGCCGGTGCTTTGAGAATATTACGCGCGATGGTTTTCATTCGATCAGGTCCTGTGCCACATCCGTTTGATGCACTAACGGTGATGGAGCCACCCGCGAAAGTGTTGTCATATTGAACTGTGATAATATTCGTTCCCTGGCCGCCGGTAATTGTGGCTCCAACAGGTACTGTCCAGAAATAGGAACTGGCACGTGCAACGGCAGCAACTGAATAGGTAGCCACATCTCCGTCACAAGCGATCGCTGCTCCTGAAATAGAATTTGGACGTACAGGTACGCTCAACTGAACGGATATTGGTAAACAGCTTGGAGAGCTGGTTCCACAGGCTGCTGTGTAAGTTACACAGATGTCGCCACTAAGTCCGCTGTGTATTACGCTGAAAGGCCATCTTACCACCAGCGTGTTTGTTCCTTGTCCGCTCACAATAACGGTGCCTGCAGGAACAGTCCAGTTGTAAGAGTAAGCTCCGGGTACTGCTGCCACGCTGTAGGTGATTTGCTGCCCGGTTGGTGCGCATACTGCTGCCGGACCGTTAATCGATCCCGGTGCTCCGCATCCGCCACAGCCTTCATCTGTTGTGCCGTCACAGTTATCGTCAATTCCATTGCAGACTTCAGTTGCTCCGGGGTTTACTGCGCCGTTGTTGTCATTGCAGTCATTGCTGTTGCTTACATAGCCTGAAGGAGCTCCGTTGCAGGTTTGCGTTGACGTAGAAGCATCACCGTATGTGTCACCATCTGCATCTGCATAGTACGTTGAATAGGTGAGTCCTTCATCAGCAGTTCCGTTGCAGTTGTCGTCGATATTGTTACATACTTCATTCGCTGACGGATTGATTGCATTGTTTGCGTCATTGCAGTCGGTGTTGTTGGTGACTGCGCCGGCTACAGGTGTACAGGATGAGATTCCTGTTGCGGAGGCGGCACCGAATCCGTCACCGTCACCGTCTGTATAGTAAGTAAGGAACGTGAGACCGTCGTCGGCAATGCCATCACAGTCATCGTCAACGTTGTTGCAGGTTTCTGTTGCGGCAGGATTAACAGCATTGTTTCCGTCATTGCAGTCGCCATTGTTTGTTACGGCACCTGCTACGGGTGTACAGGATGAGATTCCTGTTGCAGAGGCAGAACCGAAACCGTCTCCGTCAGCGTCCGTATAGTAGGTGAGGAAGGTGAGTCCGTCATCGGCAATGCCATCGCAATCATCATCAATGCCATTGCATGTTTCAGTGGCCGATGGGTTGATGGCAGCATTGTTGTCGTTACAGTCTGTGTTGTTTCCAACATATCCGGAGGGTGCCACAGGCGTTTGGGTGGTTGTACTTACTGAAGGATTACCGTACGTGTCACCGTCTGCATCCGCAAACCAGGTGTAGGTGTTGCATCCTTCGTCGGTTGATCCGTCACAGTCGTCGTCAATACCGTTGCAAAGTTCTGCGGCACCCGGGTTGATGGCTGCACTGTTGTCGTTGCAATCTGTTCCATTGCTTACATATCCTACCGGCTGACTGCAAGCTATTGTAGTAGAGCTGTTGCTTCCGTAAGTGTCGCCATCAGCATCTACGTACCAGGTAGAGAATAAGAGACCGTCATCTGCAGTACCATCGCAATCATCGTCAATGCCGTTGCATACCTCTGTTGCACCCGGATGTATTGAGGCATTTCCATCATTACAATCGGTGTTATCGGCTACATATCCGGATGGAGCCCCTGTGCAGGTGATTTGTGATTGTCCCGGATTACCATAGTTGTCGCCATCACTATCTGCATACCAGGTCGCATTCGGTAATGCCGTAACCGAAATGGTGTTTGAAAGATGTGCGCATCCGTCAAAATCGTAGGCCGTTAAAGAATAGTTTCCTGTGGAAGTGGCAGAAATACTTCCTGTTGTTGCTCCGTTGCTCCAAAGATAATTGTTGTATGAGCCGCTGAGGTTAAGTCCTACGCTTCCTCCCTGACAGAATGTTGTGGGTCCACCGGCCGTAATTGCTGCTGCTGATGGATCACATGGCCAGTAAAAGCCGGATAATGTATAAGCGTTGTATTGAGAACCATAGATGCGGAAATAGTATGTTCCTTGAGGAAGAGAAGGAAAGGAAATCGAATATGTTCCACCATATCCGCTTGATGCGTAGATCTGGTTGAGGCTTGAATTGTACAGATAAACGTACACATAGTTGGTGTTTGCAAAACTTACATCCAGTTTAAAACTATCAGTGTTCAGCATGTTGATTTTCCAGTAGTCATCATAGTCGATGCTTCCTCCATTATAGCGATGTCCGATATGTCCGGTTTTGGAAGGATTGTTGTTTAATACAGAAGCTGTGAGATCGGAGTTGTTGGATTCGGTGTCGTTCTGATATGGCGTGGGGGTAAAGGTGTTGGATAATGTATATCCTCCGTAATTGTTGGGTCCACCATAAATACGAACGTAGTAAGTGCCGGCTGCAAGTCCCGAATAGCTGCAGGAGATAGAAGATTGGGCGTAGCCGCTTGCGCTGGCGAGTTGGGCGTTACCGTCGCTGTCCAGTAAGTATAGGTAGAAGTATGTGTTGTTTGTATTTGATACGGATAATGAAATATTACCATCGGCCGTCGTGGTTATGATATAGTAGTCGTCATTGTCATATGAACCACCATTGTATCGATGTGCAAGGTGACCGTTTACTGTACTGTTAACTGCCATTGACAAAGCTGTTGCCGGCGAATTGTTAGGCTCTGCGTCATTGCTGAAGGAAGTAGGGGTAAGTGTTTTGGATAACTGATAGCCGGTGTAGTTGCCGGGTCCGCCATACACTCTTACGTAATACGTTCCTGCGGCAAGACCATTGGTGCCAAAACTGATGGGTGAGCCTGCATATCCGCTTGTTGATCCAATTACGGTTGTTCCATCTGAATCCAGAAGATATAGATAGTTATAGGCGTTGTTGTTGTTGATTAATGAGAGACTAATGTCTCCGTCTACAGGAGTTGTAAATACGTAATAATCGTCCGTGTCATATCCTCCTCCTGTTTGACGGTAGGCAATATGACCAATGTCGGTGGCATTATATGCCGTATTGATTGCATTGGCAGGAGAGTTGTTGGGTTCAGCGTCGTTGGCCAGTGCATTGGCAGTGTAAGAATTGGAAATAGTATATCCTGAGTAGTTACCAGGACCTGCTGTTACGCGGATATAGTAAGTCCCTGCTGCCAGACCATTGGTTGTAAATGAAATCCCGCCACCGGCATAACCACTGGTGGATCCCAATACAGTGGTGGTATCTGCATCATATAGGTAGATGTACGTGTAACCATTCGTATTATTAGAAAGAGAAATTGTGATACTATAGTCACCGTTTGAATAGAAGGAAAAGAAATCATCGGTATCGTAATTGCTGTTGTTATAGCGATAGGCAATGTGACCCGTAGAACTGCTGTTTTGTGGGAATGACACGGCTGCATTGAAGGAGTTGTTGTTGGCTCCATCATTCACATAGGTGTTGGGATCCAGCGATGCAGTGAGACTATAGGCATAGAAAGATGCACCTTGTACGCGAATATAGTATGTGCCGGCACCAAGACCTGTTGAAACAAAGCTGATGCCGCTTTGAGCATAACCACTTGTGCTTCCCAGAAGCGTTACGCCATCAATGTCGTATAGATAAATATAGGAGTATCCATTGTTGTCGTTTTGAAGGCTTACGGTAATGTTTCCGTCTACTCCCGTAGTGTATTGATAGTAGTCATCGTTATCTGTTGAACCGCCATTGTTGTAAAATTTTATATGACCTTCTACAGCAATGTTGTTAGTGATGTTCAATGCCTGTGCCGGAAGATCATTTGGTTCAGCATCGTTGGCATATCCGGGTGCTGTAAATGCAGAAGAAACGAAGTAGTTGGTCGTGCTTGAACAGTAAACCTGAACGAAGTAAACTCCTGCAGCAAGACCGTCTCTGCTGAAACTGATGGTGGATTGTGCATACCCGCTTGTGCTGCCCAGACTTGTTGCACCATCACTGTCCAGTAAATAAATGTACATGTACTCATTGGAAATGTTGCTTAGACTGATGGTCAGTTTTCCATCACCGGTGGTAGTGATTTTGTAGAAATCGTTTAGATCTGTCGGACTCAACGTTCCGCTTTGCGATCCCGTGGGATTTAATACATCGGTTGTTGTCCCGGGTGCATTATTTCCGGGCTCAACATCTGCCCACACTTTAGCATAAAGGCCGGTGAGCAGAAATGTTAAGAATAATAGTTTTTTCATGATGTTAGATTTTTGTCAAAATTCCCCTTGATGGCCAAATACGGCAATACTGCATTTGGAGTATTTACACATAAGTTCTTGCCGGAAACTGAAATGGAGTTTTCACAATACTACATATGCGTTATTTGATACTATTGTCAGGACCCTTTACTTGCGCGGTCTTATTCTCAATGCAGGTGATTTCTTATTTTGTATGAGTGAAAACCAAGGTGTTATCAAAGAGTCATCTGCTCTGGATTTTTATTGTTGATCGGCGTAGTGTATTTCACTATCTTTCATCCATGAGAAAGGTGGTATTATTACTACTGTTGCTGCTGGGTTACTGCAGGATGACTGTAGCCCAAACGACGCGAATTGATCGGATACGTACTGTCGTTTATAACACTTCCGGTAAACAACAGTACAATGCATTGTTTCAGCTTTTTGAACAGCGGTATTCAATGTCCGTTGATTCATTGGGTGTGTACTTGAAAATGGCACAACAACTGGGTGGTGATACGATTAGTGATGTAACCGGTATTACTATTGAATTTTTGAAATTTATGGGCCAGGCACGAACTCTGTCGGCTGAGGTGCTTATCCATAAATCAGATAGTTTGTTAAGTATTATCAAAACAAAGAATCTGGAGACTGATCTTGAATTGAAATTACTGCATTATAAAGCCGGCGCATTGGTGCGTACCGGAAAGTATAAGGAAGGACTGGCTGAATACTACAAGGTGCTAAATGCGGCAGAGAAGAAAGGTAATCTGGAATATATCTGTGCAGCATGGAACGGTGTTGGTTGGGTGCATATGGAAACCGGTAAGTACGAAGAGGCTATTCCTTATTTCAGAAAGGTGATGGGCCAGTTGAATGATACTGCATTTAATGGCCGTCCTAATGTAATTTACAGCAACCTCGCTTCCTGCTATTGCACGATTGGAAAGAATGATTCAGCATTAAAATATATCTTGCTGGTAGAGAAAAATGTGCGTCAGGTGGAAAGTCTTCAGTTGTTGGCAAATGCACTGGCGATTAAGTCGGATATCATGAAGGCGATGGGGAGAAATCAGGAGGTGGCTGCCTGTCTCAGGGAAATGGTCGACATCCGCCGAAAGATTGGTGATGTTTTCTATATCGTTTCTGATATGTTCGTGCTGGCTCAGTATTATTCGGAGAATGGTGAATGCTCAAAAGGTATAGCTTTATGCAAAGAAGCGCTGGAGTTGATTGATAAGTATAATATACGGGTGAAGGAGATGATCATCAGAGAAGCGCTGGCTATGAATTATAAGGCCTGCGGTGATTATAAGAATTATGCTGATGAGCTGAATCTGCTGATGAATCTCAAAGATTCTGTTAATAAAATTGCCTCATCCGATGCTCTGGCGGAGATGGAGGCCAAGTATGAGCTGCAGAAGAAAGAGGAACGGATTGAGAAGCAGGAACTGATGTTGTCGAAGCGGAATTATATGGTGTTTGGCTCCATGACGTTATTGGTAATGGCGCTGATCATCGGGTTTCAGTATTTCAGAAATTACAAGAACAGAGCTTCTATACAGGCGAAACTGGCTGTAAGTGAAGCCCGGGAAGAGGAACGGAAACGGATTGCTGCTGAATTACATGATAACATTGGTACGCAGCTGGGCTTTATTTCCCGTAAGATTGATATTTACAAGAATAAAGCAGGGTCAGAGCATCCTTCTGATCATCCTTTATTGGAAGAGATCAGCAATGCTTCCCGCAGAACGATCAGCGATCTTCGTGAAACGATTTGGGCCTTGAAGAAGGAGCAGGTGGATTTTCGTGAACTTGCCGACCGCCTTAAATTGCATGCACGCCGTCAGTTTGAAGGCGTGAGCGAAGTGAAAGTGGACATCGGAGAAGAAATTTCGTCAGCGATTATCATTTCACCTGTGGCATCGTTAAACGTTTTCAGGATTTTGCAGGAAGCATTGTATAATGCTGCCGTGCACTCAGAGGCTTCAGCGGTTCACCTGGGTTTTAATACGACACAGGCTGGAGAATGGAATATTATACTGACTGATAATGGTAAAGGATTCGATACTACACGAGAGTATGAACATCATTATGGACTTGAAAATATGCGTTTGAGGGCTCAGGAATCAGGACTGGTTCTTGAAATTGAATCTTCCGGTAATGGAACACGCATCGTATTGTCGGGAAAGTCATAACGTAGAATAGCTCATATGTATTATTGATGAATTGATGGTAAGATAACAATTTTGACAAATTGAATTATGTTTATTCGGGTAGGCATCGTTGATGATAAACAACAGAATCGCTCCACGCTCAGGGATGAGTTGAGCGTTTCAGATGGATTGCGCATTGTTCTGGTTGCTAAAAACGGAGCCGATTTTTTAAACCAGATGAAGGAGCTTGGTGAGCATGAAAGACCGGAAGTGGTATTGATGGATATTGAAATGCCCGAAATGGATGGGATTTCGGCAGTGACGAAAGCTAAAGTTCTTTATCCGGATGTTCATTTTCTGATGTTGACAATCTTCGATGACGAGGATAAAATTTTTGAGGCGATCCGCAGTGGTGCCAATGGATATCTGCTGAAAGACGAGAAGGCTGAAGTGATCGAGGATTATATCCGGCAGATCATTGATGTGGGTGGCGTTCCCATGAGTCCTTCTATTGCCCGTAAAGCGATGAATATGCTGGCCCGGAGCCGGCATGAAGACAGCAAAGTTGATCAGCAGGAAGAAACCTTGTCGGAAAGAGAGTTTGAGGTGCTGAATCTTCTTGTTCAGGGGTATGATTATAAGATAATTGCCGAAAAATTGTTTTTAAGCGCCCATACGGTTCGAAAGCACATCGCCAACATCTACAGTAAGCTGCAAGTGACTTCCAAGGCACAGGCGATAAACCTTGCTCATAAGAAACGATGGTTTAATACTTGATATTATTTCGTACTTTAGGTGTCACTTCGGGCATCTATGCGGCGGTTCATCTGGTTGGTTTTATTGGTGATTGTTTCTGGCTATGTGAATGGTCAGAGTTCGCCCGTATTCCGACATTTTACAACTGAGGATGGACTCCCCGGATCACAGGTTTATCAGGTAATATCTGATAAAGACGGGATCCTCTGGTTTGCTACTGATCATGGCCTGGTAAGTTATAACGGGTATGAGTTTAAAACATGGTCGATGGCCGAGGGTCTCACGGATAATACAGTTTTTAAATTGCAGCTGGATGAAGACGGTGTCTTGTGGATGCAGACGTATTCCAGCGGGTTTTTTTATTTGAAGAACAGTAAGATTTATCCGTACCGTTTTAACGAGCAGGTAAAAAAACAGATCAGTGGAGAAATTCCATTGAGTTTTTATAAAACAAAGGACGAGTCATTGGTGTTTACCAGTACTACGCAGTTTGAAGTGGCGATCGATTATGCAGGAAGACCACATGTCCTTCACCGGTTTGGAAATGCAGGAAAGGATGCGTTCGTTTTACTGCACGAGTGTGATCCGGGTAAGTTTGTTAGCTCTTCCTCAAATGTGCTGGCTCATTTCGATGACTTGAAACTGATTTTCAGGGATACTGCTGGCCAGGCTGATACATTAGAGATTCCTCACAAGGAAGTTGGCCATATTTCGGCAATGCGTCGCCGTGATGGTTCCTTGCTGTTGGTGATCGGGTATTATATCTATCGGCTGGAGAATAATAAGTTGGTTGAGTGCGGAAAATTGCCGGTACTGATTAATCATGTGATGGAAGATAAGTCCGGTACGGTCTGGACGGCATCTTATAATGGTGTTATCCGGTTGGTAGAAAAGCAGCATGGTTTTGTTCCGGATCCCATGTTGAATGGCTCCTTCGTGAGCGGGATTGGCGAAGATATAGAGCACACGATCTGGGTAACTACCGTGAATAATGGTGTTTATTCTTTTTCAAATAGCCCTGTCAGAGTTTTTGCATTTGATAATCTTCCGCCTCAGGGACCACTTTCTCTGACAAGCTCTCGCGATGAGGTGTATGCTTCTTTCTGGAATGGCTATATCTTGAAAATGAACAGCACTGCAATGGAGTTGTTTCATAAGTTTCCCGATGATCAATATATCAGCAATGTTAAATACGATCTGCGACATCACCGCCTTTTTGTTGCGAAATACAACTCCGGTTATTTTGAAAAGGGAGTGTTTTACTCTACGATGGGGAATAAGCCATTTGCGCTAAAAGGGCCGTTCCTGCCAGTTGCCAACGGCGAAATGGTCAATCCGACGGTTAACGGTTTGTATTGGATAGGACCGAATGGTGTCTCGAAAGATATGCCACTTAATTTTCGGGCAAATGAACTTTGTTATGGACCCGATAGTATTGTTTTATTGGCAGCAAGCGATGGCTTGTATAAGCTTGATCTTTTGACGGGAGAAGCGACCGTGTATGCTCCTTCTTTGAAAGGAAAAAGAGTGAATGCTGTTGCGTATTCCAAACCGTATCTTACTGTAGCTGTGCGGGGAGAAGGAATATGGATCCGGAGTGAAGGTGAGTGGGTGAATTTGAGTTCCACACAGGGCCTTTGCAGTGACTTCATGAATCGTGTGATTATTGATCAGGATGAATGCTGGTGTAGTTCTACAAATGGAATTTCCCGAATAGCACTGAACAGGTCGGGTGATACACGTTTCCACATAGTGAATTATACCAGCAATGTCGGGTTAAAGGAAAATGAAATTAATGACATTTTATTGTTTCGTGACACGGTTTGGGTGGCTTCTAAAAATGCAATTTGTTTTTTCCCGCGCACCTTTGATCCGGTATTGAAAATCGCCCCCAATGTTTTGTTAACCGGCATCAAAGTCAATAATAAACCTGTAAGTGTAAATGGGATGCTTGACCTGTATCCAGATGAAAATAATATTTCTGTTTCTTTTTCAGGTATTTCTCCATCAAGCAGAGGGAAGATGTTGTATCGTTATTTGTTAATCAGTTATAAAGATACCTTCGAGTCTTTCACTACTAACCGGCAGGTGGATTTTGCTGCGTTGGATGACGGTAAGTATACTTTTCAGGTGTATGCGAGGAACGTACATGGTGTATGGTCTGCTCAGCCGGTTACTTTTTCGTTTGTTGTAAACCCGCCTGTCTGGAAGAGATGGTGGTTAATCACCATCGTAGCGCTTTTGTTGGCCTTGGTGATCTATTTGTTGATGCGGTACCGGGTGCAGAAAGTTCGTGAAGAACAGGCATGGAAGTCTGGTCTTGAACGGCAATTGCTGGAGTATGAATCAAAGGCGTTGCGGGCACAGATGAATCCGCATTTTATTTTTAATGTGATGAATTCAATTCAGGATTATATCCTGAAAAATGATATGAAGTCCGCACAGAAGTATCTCACGAAGTTTGCCCGGTTGGTACGGATGATTCTCGATAACTCTGTGCAATCGGATGTGTTGCTTGATGAGGAGTTGAAAGCAAACCGGCTGTATGTTGAATTGGAACAGCAAAGGTTTAATCAGAAATTCGTTTTTGATTTTCAAATGGATCATGAGCTGGAAGAGGCGGGCATCCGGATCCCGTCCATGCTCATTCAGCCGTTTCTGGAGAATGCAATAAAGCATGGCATCGGTCATCTGGAAGGTGAAGGCCGCCTGCGATTATCGGTATTCCGCGACGCAGATGATTTAATTGTGGAGATCGAGGACAATGGAGTAGGGCGTACAGCAGCCGCGGAGTGGAATGCACTTCATCAGAAAGACCATCAAAGTATGGGTTCTCTTCTTACCGAAAAGCGGGTAGAGATATTAAATGACGCACTGCATGCAGGAATAGAATTGGAAGTGACGGATTTATTTAATGAAGAAGGCAAGCCATCAGGAACCAGGGTTGTTTTGGTGTTTACGGATGTTGCTCACTCCTGATTTTGCTGTATAAGGGAAATTTCTTATTATTGTTAGAGAAATGAATAAGATACGTGCTGTTATCGTGGATGATGAACAAAGTGGACGCGACTCACTTCGTCGTCTGCTGGAAGAGAATTGCCGTGATGTGGAAGTGGTGGATCAGGCCGGTTCTGTTGATCAGGCAGTTGAGGTGATTCGTTTACATAATCCGGATCTGGTTTTTCTGGATGTGGAAATGCCAAGAGGCAGCGGCTTTGAATTGCTGAAGAGGATCGACCGGCCTTCGTTTAAGACCATATTTGTTACCGCTCATAATCATTATGCAATTAAAGCTATAAAATTTTCGGCAGCTGATTATCTCTTAAAACCGGTGGATGTTGATGAGTTGATCGCGTCTGTTGATCATGTGAAGACAATGCATAGTGATTGGCCTTCGCGTTATTCGAATATTTCAGATGCCCTGGATCCCGGAAAAAAAAGCAAACTCGCAGTTCCGGTGAAGGATGGTTTTGTGTTTATCTCTCCCGATGAGATTATCCGCCTTCAGGCTGATGGAAGCTATACGCATATCTATACCGCGAACGAAAAATACACCGCTTCACGGAACATTAAGGAGTATGAGGATCTTTTGCATGATCGCGGCTTTTTCAGAGCCCACCATTCACATCTCATTAACCTGTCGCATGTGCGCAATTTCAGCAGAAATGAAGGTTACTCAGTGGCTATGAGCGATGGTTCTGTCGTGGAGGTCGCCCGAAGAAAGAAAGACCAGTTTTTGCAGCTGATGAATGCTTAATCCCTTGTCTTAGGGGTGGTCAGAAGTGCCCTCGTCTAGAATCCGTGTATTCATGCCTCCCAATTATCAGGTTTTTCCTGCCACTTATGGCCCGAATCCCCCGCCGGTGAATTTCCCGTAATTATATTCAGGATGTTTTTTTCATTTGATTGAGGAAAGAGTGTTTCCGGAGCAAACAGGGAAGATCGCTGCCGGAAATATGTCCCCGCTTTTGGTCGCACGCAGCAGAACTGCTAAATCTTTAGAAAATGAAAATGAATCACATTTACGCATCAGTGAAGCCGACTCTTGTCCGGTTTTTATTTATGTTGTTATTGACGGGATTGACGCTGCCGGGGTTCGGCCAGGCGCTCACCGTTACAATGGATCCTTTGAGTACCAGTGCCTGCTGTACGTATAGCCAGCCCTGCAGCTGCTCTGCCGGTATCAATATATCCGGTGGACAGGCTCCTTATCAGATTCTGGTGTTTGATCCTTCCAATGTGATCATTGATACCTCACAAGTGGTGACCGGGATTTGCCCCGGAGTCTATACGTTTCAGGTGAGAGATGCCAATAATGTAGTGGTGTCGGTGTCGGTGCCGGTCGGGCTCAATTGCTGCAATCTGACCTGTAAGGATACCGTCATCTGTTATAACCTGCCGGATAGTCTGGTGAAACCACCAAAACCACGTTATACAGGTCAGACCGCCGGATCTGGTACTGGGCCGAATGGTGGAACGGATCCTCCCTGTACCTATGATTCTATCTGGAACAATGCACCGCTGGTGTATCCAATGGGGACCACTGTGGTTACCTGGTATGTGCTGAAGAATGGATTTATCGATTCTTGTTCGCAGAATATCGTAAGGAATCCTCCGTCTGCATATAATATCAGTTTTACAACCTCGCCTCCCATCGTAGCCGGTGTGATTAATATCTGTAACGGACAAAGTATTACGTTTAATGATAATTCAACGGGTATCACCGGACTCCTCTGGAATTTCGGCAATGGATATTATTCTACCAACGCTACACATACAGAACCGGCATGGCATTATCCTCCCGGAACCTATTATGATACATTGACAGTGTATGATGCCTGCGGTGTTGCTCATGATACTGCCTTTATGGTGGTCGTGGATTCTGCTTCCGGTCCCGATATCTTCTGTATCTCAGTGGTCTGTCCGGGCGATACAGTAACATATCATACCAGCGCCATTTGTACCAACTACTCCTGGAATGTTTCAGGTGGATCTTTTTTGTTTACACCATCTCCTACCAGCGATTCCTGTGTGGTGGTTTGGGGCCCCGGACCTAATGGAACAATTTCGCTTACAGTTTCCGGCTGTACGCCGCCGTTGAACTGCCCGAATCCTACTGTGAAAACGGTGAATATCGTACCCGCTACATTACCGATTGCGGGCGATACTGTCGTTTGCGCTGGTACGATGAGCTGTTATGCCGTGGAGTGTATTCCGGGTAATAACCATTCATGGGAGATATTCCCCGCGAATGCAGGCACCGTGACGGGCCAGGGTACCTGCGAAATCTGTATTCAATGGGCTCCCGGATTTTTCGGACCTGTGACGATACAGCTCAATTATCAGAACGTACTCACCGGTGCCGGATGTAACCTGCCGGGAGAGTGCAAAGATATGCATGGCTGTGGTGGTACTGCTTCAATTACGGTAGATGTTCGCCCCATCTTCGGTATCTCCGGTCCATCTAAAGTTTGTCCGAATACAGTGAGCGCTCCTTTCAATGGAATGAATCTCACCAATAATACCATTGCTGCCGGTGTGAGCTGGAAACTCGTGACTCCGGCTCCTTCCATACTGACATTCGCTAATACTGCTTTGCTGAATGCCTATACCTGGAATGCAGGCCCCGGTGTGTATGAACTAACGGCCTATGCCCCCGCAAATATGTATTGTACCGATTCGGCGAAGGTGAATGTAACGGTGGTGGATATGCTCATTCCAGGACCTATCACCGGACCGGACACCGTTTGCGTGAATACACCATCGGTTTTTTCAGTCGCTCCGAACATGACCGGCGTATCCTACCTTTGGACAATTACTAACGGTACTATTACCGGACCTGCAACGGGTTCTTCTGTCACCGCTTCTTTTAATGCTCCCGGCGGAACTCTTACGGTCGTTCAGTATCTCAGCGCGAGTCCATCCTGCACCAGCCAGGTTTCATTAACGAAGAATATCGCTACATGGCCTAACTTCCCGTTACCTGTTGTTTCAAGCAGTAGTCCAACGGTGTGCATGAACAGCACAGTCACCTATTCAATACCAACGCCGTTGCTGAGTAATGCTACCTATACCTGGTCAATTGTTCCTGCAACTGCCGGAAATATACTTTCTGCAAACGGTGGTGATTCTATCGTGATTAAATGGATCAGTGCAGCGATCACTCCCATTTTTGTGAAACTGAAAATTACCAGATGTTATAGTGATTCGGTGATGGTACCCATCAACCTGCTCCCCTTGCCAACAGTCCCGAATATCTCCTACTTCCCGGCTAATCCTTGTGTGAATACAGTAGTGAATTTCTCAACGCTGAACCCCGGACCGCTCTGGAACTGGAGTTTCGGAGATGCAGGAACTTCTGTACTGCAGAATCCGTCGCATGTATATACCGTTGCCGGCAATTATAATGTGCAGTTGTATGTCACCAATGCTTCGGGTTGTTCGGATACAGCTGTCACCGCTATAACGGTTGAAGATGTACCTGTCGTTCCGGTTATCACAGGGCCTGATAGTGTATGTATCAATACACCGGGCAACTATAGTTTCTCTCAGCCATTGTTTCCCGGTGCTTACTATTCCTGGTCTCTGTCGAATGCGCCGAAAGGATTTATCACCAGCTCCGGCAATAATTTTGCAAACGTGAACTGGACCACCGCCGGCACCGATACGGTGAAGGTACGTGTACAGGCAAATTGTCTCGATACAACAATTAAATATGTTGTTGTTGTAAGCCCGTTGCCGACCCCCGGCATTTCTGTGCTTTCACCAGCCTGTCAGAATACCAATGTGTCGTTTACTGGAACCGGTGGCGGTACCTATTCGTGGTCATTTACCGGAGGGTCTCCCGGATTTTCTTCTGTTTCCAACCCGGTAGTAAATTACGGTACTGCGGGTAGTTATAATGTAACCTTGTCGGTGGTGAGTGCAGCCGGATGTGCCGCGAATACCAGCACTACCATGGTGATCAACCCCGAGCCGAATGCATTGATCAATGGCCCGGCAACCATTTGCTCCTTCCCCGGAAATGTTACCATGAGCGCCGTTGCTCAACCGGGATATACTTTCTTGTGGACACCAACAGGCAGTACGTCGCCTTCTATCACTACCACCATCAGTTCGCTTACAACGTTCAGTTGTGTAGTGACGAATGCTTTTGGTTGTACCAAATTGTCAAATTCAATTACAGTAGATACGTTGTCCTGTGCAACGATTATCGATTCCTGTGCAGTGAATGACAGCATTGACTTTACCTATACTCCACCTATTTGTTTAACGCAGACATATACAAAGATTTTTTCCGGAACCTTGACCGGCTGGTCGTTTGGTCCGGGTGGAAGTGCAGGTGCTGTAAGTCCGGTTTCTGCAACCTATCCCTTCCCGGGTAATTTCCCTGTGACAGTTACTGGTGTTGCCATCGGAACATATCCGGATGGTTCCGTATGTACAAAGAATATTTCGAAGACTAGAATTGTCACCATTCCATTTGATCCCGACTTTGATTTTAAATATCAGTGTAATGGATCAAATGTGATGCAGGTGCTGTTCACCAATAAATCGAAGTATCTGGGAACTGCAACTGCATACAATTGGACTTGGTACGATGTAACCTATGCGACTACACTCTCTACGAATCCATTCCCTCCGGCCATCACATTGGCTGCGGGTACGCATGTGATTAATCTGAGTGTTTTTGATCCTGCAACAGGAGCATCCTGCACCATCACCAAAACGATCAGCGTGCCGGTACCGATCGTAGCTTCGTTTACGGTTTCATCACCGCTTTGCGTAGGAGCGCCCAATACATTTACCAATACTTCGGTGCTGCTCGCGAATCAATCGTCGATGTTGTTCAACAACGGCAATGGTGGTACTGCTACCAGCTCTCCGGCAAGTATGCCCTATGCAAGCTCTGGAAGTTTTACGGCTACACTTTCCGTAACAGATATTTATGGCTGTACTTCGAATGCATCACAGCCGGTGACTGTATTACCGGCTGGTTCGGGTTCAATTACTGTCGGTGCGCTGGCCTGCGATTCGGTTTCGCTCACCGCAAGTGGCCCCGGGCCATTTACCTGGAATGTAATCAGTCCGCCTCCATTCCCTAATAATCCGGCCTATGTGAAAACAAGCGGATATTATAGTGTGACCGGTATCGGTGTGAACGGATGTCCGTACACGGCCGGACCTGTTCTGGTTACCGTGAATAAATCTCCGCAGGTTACCATCACCGGACAAACGCAATATTGTCAGGGTGAAGCCTTGAATATTAAAACATCTGCTGCGGGAATAAACTATGCATGGATTCGTTTGCCATCTACTCCGGTAGGTACCAACTCGCCCAATCTGAACATCATAGCCAATACACCCGGTACCTTTACGTATCAGGTAACCGTAACTGCAGCAAATGGATGCACTGGTTCTGCAACATATACCATAACAGTGGATCCTGTTCCGGGTTCCGCGGCAATCGTCGCGAGTGGACCATTGACTTTCTGTCAGGGAGATAGTGTGAAACTGATGGTGAGTCCTCCCGGCTTTACTTATCTCTGGTCCAAGTCGCCGGCGCCACAGCTTCCATCTCCAGCCAACGCGCAAACCAGTTACTGGGCAACCCAAAGCGGAACGTATTCTGTGATTGTTACCACTGCTAACGGATGCGCCTATCCGGCAATTGCTCCGGTAACAGTGACGGTGAATCCTGTCCCTCCTGCAAATATCACTGGAGATACGACGCTGTGTCAGGGTGAAACACTCACATTGAACAGTACGCCGGTTGGGGGAGCGACGTTTAGCTGGACAGGCCCTGGTGCCTCAGGTAATACCAACCCGTTTGTAAAAACAAACATGCAGCCATCCAACTCCGGCTATTATGTTGTGACGGTTACCAATACGTTTGGTTGCTCAGCAGTGGATTCGATAGATGTTATAGTGTACCCGGGACCTGTTGCACCGATTATCAACAGTATTCCCGGAGGAACACTCTGCGAAGGACAATTGTTTAACCTTTTCGTGACCAATCCAACCGGAGGGCAAACCTACGGATGGAGTACCGGACAATTGGGCTTGAGTATTAATGCCGTACTTCCCGGCGATTATTATGCAACCACATCGAATGTATTCGGATGTACTGCTCAGTCAAATATTATAACGATTCATCCGAAACCGGATCTCAGTTGTGTGCCAACCGGTTGTTACGAATTCTGTACTGAATGCGATTCGGTGAATATCCCCGGACCGGCTGGACTCTTTAGTTACCAATGGGAGAAATTCAATGGTTTCAACTTTGTATTTTACTCGTCAAATCAAAATCTAAGTGTATTGCCTCCGGGTGGTAAGTTCCGGTTGATAGGAGCGACTCAATGGGGATGTGCTGATTCTACGGATACACTTTCTGTCGACTTTATAAATTGTTGTCCAACTCCTGATACCACTACCTGTGCCGATGCCTGTGTGAACTTCGATAACAATAACCTGAGTGGATGGCAACCTTATCCGTCTGCGCCGAACGTAGGCTTGAATGTAACGAACGTAGGATCTCAAAACGGTCCTGCAGATTATTTCATTCAGGCCACTGACCTGACCGGACCTTCCTTCCTCGAAGGTAGTTTCAATTTGCTTGGAAAATGGTGTTGTGGTGAATTCTGCTTCGACTTTAAACTCATTGATGACGCTGTCGCAGGTTCGCCCAATGTGAATCCACAGTTTACCATCTTTAATGGAACACTTGGTTTCAGGTTTACTGCAACAGCTTCGGTGAATGAAACTTCACCCTGGCAGCGCTTCTGTGCACCTGTTACAGATTGTGCCCCTCCTCCTGTTACTCCGGC
Source organism: Bacteroidia bacterium (assembly GCA_046330075.1). Lineage (GTDB taxonomy): Bacteria > Bacteroidota > Bacteroidia > AKYH767-A > OLB10 > JAJTFW01. The sequence continues at coordinate 67,213 of JAXLTL010000006.1, forward strand.
AGGCACCTGGACACCAATTGCCGGCACTACTGTAGGAGATTGGACTACCGTTTTGTCGAACGTAACGAATGTCGTTTTCAAAGTGGATTATACAGCGGGTGTTGGCGAGACTTCAGGATACGATAATGTATGTATTCAATCGGGGTTGCCGTCTGTCAGCGCCGGAAATGACACCACGGTTTGCGCCGGATCTGTGATTACGCTGCATGCAGATAGTTGCAATGGAACAGCTACGTGGTATCAGATTTCGGGAGATTCCCTCGTGTATGTGGGTAATGGCCCGATTGTAGATGTTACTCCACAGCAGAATACATGTTATGTGTTAATATGCTGCAATGTGGGTGCATGTTGCTGCGATACCGATACTGTTTGTGTAAACGTTAATCCACTGCCGATATTAAAATGGACTACTGTTTACCCCTCGGTTTGTCAAAACTCAGCACCGATCTTCCTCGATTCTTCGAATGTGATGGTGTGGGTGAATAACAACTGGGTGCCGGTTTCTCAATTGAACGGAAGTGGTTTCTTCTCCGGTCCTTTTGTCGCAGGAAATTACTTTAACCCGACAACTATTGGTACGTACACTATTTGCTATACCTGGACAGATTCGCTGGGATGTACATCTACAACATGTAACACAATCAGTGTGCAGTTCTGTTGTGATACTACTTTCCAGATTAACGCCGGAGTAGATACAACCATTTGCGCAGGTGGAGTAGTGACCTTAACAGTTACAGGTTGCACCGGTGTGCCACAATGGTTTAAGATGACCGTAGCAGGTCCTGTACCTGTTGGACAAGGCCCGATCTTCGATGCTTTCCCACAAACATCAACTTGTTATATGGTGGTTTGCTGCGATCCGTTATATCCGGCCTGCTGTGATACAGATACAGTTTGCATTACTGTGAAACCACATCCTGTTCTGACCTGGCCAATGCAGTATCAGACATTGTGTAATAATGGCGGACCGATAACCTTGAATCCGGCCGATATTTATGTGATCGTAAATAACGTTCCGATCCCTGTTACACAAACCGGCGGCACAGGATTCTTCAGCGGTACCGGTGTGAGTGGAAATATCTTCACACCACCTGGCATCGGCACCTGGACGATCTGCTACAATTACACCGCACCGAATGGTTGCACAGCGACAATCTGCAATACCATTAATGTACAGTTCTGCTGCGATACAACCTTCCAGATCAACGCGGGCAATGATACATCAATTTGTGAGGGGCAATTTGTCGCCCTGAATGTAACGGGCTGCACCGGCACACCAACATGGTACGCGCTTGGAGTAGAAGGCCCGGTTCAAATCGGACAAGGTCCCGTACTCGACGTGTTCCCGCAAACATCAACTTGTTATATGGTGGTTTGCTGCGATCCGTTATATCCGGCCTGCTGTGATACAGATACAGTTTGCATTACTGTGAAACCACATCCTGTTCTGACCTGGCCAATGCAGTATCAGACATTGTGTAATAACGGCGGACCGATAACCTTGAATCCGGCCGATATTTATGTGATCGTGAATAACGTTCCGATTCCTGTTACACAAACCGGCGGCACAAGCTTCTTCAGCGGTACTGGCGTGAGTGGAAATATCTTCACACCACCTGGCATCGGCACCTGGACGATCTGCTACAATTACACCGCACCGAATGGTTGCACAGCGACGATCTGCAATACCATTAATGTACAGTTCTGCTGCGATACAACCTTCCAGATAAACGCTGGCAATGATACATCAATATGTCAGGGTGGATTTGTGGCGCTGAATGTAACAGGTTGTACAGGTACACCCACATGGTATGCGTTGGGAATAGAAGGTCCAGTACAGATCGGACAAGGCCCGGTACTCGACGTATTCCCGCAAACATCGACTTGTTACATGGTAATCTGCTGTGATCCATTGTATCCTGCCTGCTGTGATACGGATACCGTTTGCGTAACTGTTAAGCCTCATCCAATACTGACATGGCCGATGCAATATCAAACGCTCTGCAACAATGGCGGACCAATTACATTAAACCCTGCTGATATCTATGTCATCGTAAATAATGTTCCGATCCCTGTTACACAAACCGGCGGCACAGGATTCTTCAGCGGTACTGGCGTGAGTGGAAATATCTTCACACCACCTGGCATCGGCACCTGGACGATCTGCTACAATTACACCGCACCGAATGGTTGCACAGCGACAATCTGCAATACCATCAACGTGCAGTTCTGCTGCGATACAACCTTCCAGATAAACGCTGGCAACGATACATCAATTTGTGAGGGGCAATTTGTCGCCCTGAATGTAACAGGCTGCACAGGCACACCAACATGGTACGCGCTTGGAGTAGAAGGCCCGGTTCAAATCGGACAAGGTCCCGTACTCGATGTGTTCCCGCAACAATCGACTTGTTACATGGTAATCTGCTGTGATCCATTGTATCCTGCCTGCTGTGATACAGATACCGTTTGCGTAACTGTTAAGCCTCATCCAATACTGACATGGCCGATGCAATATCAAACGCTCTGCAACAATGGCGGACCAATTACATTAAACCCTGCTGATATCTATGTCATCGTAAATAACGTTCCGATCCCTGTTACACAAACCGGCGGCACCGGCTTCTTCAGCGGTACCGGTGTGAGTGGAAACATCTTCACACCACCCGGCATCGGCAGCTGGACGATCTGCTACAATTACACCGCACCGAATGGTTGCACAGCGACGATCTGCAATACCATCAATGTACAGTTCTGCTGCGATACAACCTTCCAGATAAACGCTGGCAATGATACATCAATTTGTGAGGGGCAATTTGTCGCCCTGAATGTAACGGGCTGCACCGGCACACCAACATGGTACGCGCTTGGAGTAGAAGGCCCGGTTCAGATCGGACAAGGTCCCGTACTCGACGTGTTCCCGCAAACATCAACTTGTTATATGGTGGTTTGCTGCAATCCGTTATATCCTGCCTGCTGTGATACGGATACAGTTTGCGTAACTGTTAAGCCTCATCCAATACTGACATGGCCGATGCAATATCAAACGCTCTGCAACAATGGCGGACCAATTACATTAAACCCTGCTGATATCTATGTCATCGTAAATAACGTTCCGATCCCTGTTACTCAAACCGGCGGCACAGGATTCTTCAGCGGTACCGGTGTGAGTGGAAATATCTTCACACCACCTGGCATCGGCACCTGGACGATCTGCTACAATTACACGGCACCGAATGGTTGCACAGCGACAATCTGCAATACCATCAACGTGCAGTTCTGTTGTGATACAACCTTCCAGATCAACGCGGGCAATGATACTTCAATATGTCAGGGTGGATTTGTGGCGCTGAATGTAACAGGTTGTACAGGTACACCCACATGGTATGCACTTGGAATTGAAGGTCCGATCCAGATTGGACAAGGACCAGTTCTGGATGTATTCCCGCAACAATCGACTTGTTACATGGTGGTATGCTGTGACCCATTGTATCCGGCCTGCTGCGATACAGATACGGTTTGCGTAACTGTGAAGCCGCATCCGGTTCTGAGCTGGCCATCTGTATATACAGATATCTGTCATATCGGCGGACCAATGACATTGAACCCGAACGACATTTTCGTTGATGTCAATAACACATGGGTAATGTCAGGATTTACCGGCGGCACAGGATACTTTAGTGGTCCGGGAGTATTTGGAAATACATTTACGCCACCCGGAACAGGAAGTTATGTAATCACTTTTACATATACCAGTCCTAACGGCTGTGTAGCTACGATCACCAACTCGATTACCGTTGTTCATTGCTGTGATACCACCTTCCAGATCAATGCCGGAAACGATACTACCATTTGTGCAGGGAACTTTGTTCCGCTGCAGGTGAGTGGATGTACAGGTACACCAACATGGTATGCGTTGGGAATAGAAGGTCCGGTGCAGATAGGTCAAGGTCCTGTGCTGGATGTGTTCCCGCAACAATCGACTTGTTACATGGTTGTTTGTTGCAATCCTCAATATCCATCCTGTTGTGATACCGATACAATTTGCGTGAATGTGATGCAGGCGCCGTTATTACAATGGCCGGTTAATTACCCGAATATCTGTTACGGACAAGGGCCGATGGTGTTGAATCCTGCTGATATTCTTGTTTGGGTGAATAATACCTGGGTGCCTTCAACGCAGGCAGGTGGTACAGGTTATTTCAGTGGACAAGGCGTATTTGGAAATATATTTAATCCTCCTGCAGGAAACGTTTCATACCTGATTAGTTTCACCTATACATTTGGCAATGGATGTACCACAACCATCTATACAGGAATAACAGTAATGAATTGTTGTGGTACGATGAATGTAAATGCAGGACCTGATCAAACCATCTGCAATGGACAGTCTGCTGTACTTACCGTAACAGGATGTAATGGTACGCCTGTCTGGTACGCATTAACGAATACTGGTCCGGTACTGGCAGGAACCGGTGTTGATCTTACGGTGCATCCAAATCAGTCAACTTGCTACATGGTGATTTGTTGCTTGCCACAGAATCCTGTATGCTGTGATACTGATACTGTCTGCATTAACGTGCTACCGAATATTATAATCGGTCCAATGACAGGGACTCATTTCTCCGCATGCTTGCCGGCTGTCTTTGGAGGAAGTGTGTATTCGGTACCTGCAGTTTCAACAAGCTCAATGTATGTGTGGTCAGTTCCGAATGGAATGAGCATAACAGGAGGTCAGGGTACCAATTCGATTACCACACAATGGACGAACCTCGCCATTGGCACCGGTATCGTTGGTGTGATCTGTGTGGATGTTTGGACACCTTGCGGATGGAAAACAATCTGTCACCAGATTGATTTGAATGTCGCAGCTCCTGTAACCCCGAATTCCATCAGTGGTCCGGGTAAATTATGCCCGGGTGATACTGCGATCTACTCTGTAGCAGCTGTCGCGCGTGCTTCATCCTATACCTGGACGGTTCCTGCCGGAATGACGATCATTAGCGGAGCGGGAACGAATATCATCACGGTGGTGGCCAATGCAGCTTATGCGGGTGGTACAGTCAGTGTGATTGCTTCCAATGCTTGTGGAAACAGTCCTGCCAGAACCAAAGCGGTTGGTCTTAACCTGCCTGCCAGACCCGGTGTCATTTCCGGTCCGGTTTCCGGCCTTTGTGGAACTAACGGTGCTGTATATACGATTACCGCGGTGCCTGGTGTGACGTCCTACTTCTGGACCGTCACCAACGGAACGATTGTCGGTTCAAATACCGGATTGTCGATAACCGTAAACTGGAACGCCAGCTTCACAACAGGAACCGTTTCTGTATATAGTTTAAATGGATGTGGCACGAGCAGCGTCCGGAGTCTCACAGTTAGCGGTATTCCTGCGCAGCCTGGTCCGATTACAGGCGCGATAAACGTATGCGTTGGAACTACTCAGCACTACAATGTTGCAACTGTAGCCGGATCTTCTTCCTACAACTGGACAACGCCAGGTACACTTGTGACCGGGCAGGGGACCAAGGACATTGATGTTACCTACAATACAGGAACCGGAAATAATCAATCGATCTCTGTGCGCGCCATTAACAGTTGTGGTATGTCGGCAATACGGAACCTTACAGGAATTACGATCAGTTCATGTGCGCGGGAAGGTATATCAGAGGATGGAAGCCTCAGTGTACAACCGAACCCTGCACATGGTGAAACCAAAATTCTATGGACTGCTGAGGCAGCGGAAGATGGTATACTAGAAGTCATAGATGCCGAAGGAAGAGTTGTCTGGACGAAAAATGTTGCGGGCAATGGCGCCGTGCAAGAGATTCTCTTTCCGGCCAATGAATATGCGCGCGGTCTATACCTCATTCGCTTGAATACCGGCGAGAATATTCGCCAGATCCGTCTGGTGATTAACTAACTTTTTCCTTCCCTTTTCCCTACGGCCGCTCCCGAAAGGGAGCGGCCATTTTTTTGATACAGACCTTAAGATTATGGTGAGATGTTTATTGCTTTCTTGACTTGAAGGTGATCGTTAGTGCCTCTGGTTAAAATACACAACAACAAAGTATTTCTCTTTATGCTGCTGCAATTGTTGCTGCATTTCGTTGCACGAGCCAATGTGAAAGCTACAGAGTACGTTTGTTTTTTTGGGTAGCCGTGATAGCTTAAAAACAGAAAAGCCTCCCATTTCTGAGAGGCTTTGTACCCGGGATCGGGGTCGAACCGATACGATATTGCTATCATTGGTGTTTGAGACCAACGCGTCTACCAATTCCGCCACCCGGGCAATAACATTAAGAACTAATTATCATTTAAATTGCCAGGTCTACCATCTCGTCGCATCAAACTTGTTTTGAGGTGACGAGACGCCATCCGGGCATTTATTTTAAAGTCCAAACTCCTTTTTGAGCCACTCTTTACCAGAGCCGCTCTTAAGTTGTTTTTCTCTTTTCCTTGCTTCCAGTCTGGTCGAATATTTTTCGGTCAGAATCAGAACAAATGGCCGATAAGGATTGGTAGTTTTTTCCTTACCGGAATTGTGTTGTGATATTCTCACATTTAAATTTTGAGTGAGGCCAACATAAATGTATTTATGATTAACACTCGATATTACATAAACAAAGAACATTTTAATTCAATTGAGACCAGCGCGCCTGCCTGCCGGCAGGCAGGTCTACCAATTCCGCCACCCGGGCAAATATTTAAAGAACTAAGATGCCGCGTCTACCATCCCGTCATCAAACTTCGTTTGAAGACGGGACCGCCACCCGGGCAATAACATTAAGAACTAACTATCTTTATTAATTGCCAGGTCTACCATCTCGTCGCATCAAACTTGTTTTGATGTGACGAGACGCCACCCGGGCATCGTTACTTCTCCCCAAATCATTTTCGGGGACTGCGAAGATAGTACAAATCGAATATTTGGACGAAATCGAAGTGACAGGCTGTATTTATTCTTGCCATTAAACCCCGGTGGACTGGTGCAGGTTCTTCCTGGGGGCTTATTCTTTAAATTTGAGTCCCAAAATCTCGAATTTAACCACTTGAATTTCAAAAATTTGGCAAGCTGGCTGGTTGGCCTTCCAATTTTCAACACCTATTTGTTTATTCATTTTGATAAACGGGTTATTTTTAGTTTCTTTGCAGCCCTTTTAGATAAAGGAAAAACTACTCTATGGCGCGTCAGGTCAAAATATTCTCCGGTACCGCATCCCGGTATCTGGCTGAGCAAATCGCTGATTGCTACGGTGCTCCGCTCGGAGACGTGAAAGTAGCCCGATTCAGTGATGGCGAATTCTCTCCGTCTTTCGATGAGAGTGTGCGCGGCTGTGACGTGTTTATCATTCAGAGTACTTTTTCCCCTACGGATAACTTATTTGAATTATTAATGCTGATTGATGCTGCAAAGCGCGCTTCAGCTCACTATATCACGGCAGTTATCCCTTATTTTGGATATGCCCGCAGCGATCGTAAGGATAAACCAAGGGTGGCTATCGCTTCCAAAATGGTGGCAAACCTTCTGAGTGCTGCCGGAGTTACCCGCGTTATGACCATGGATCTCCATGCACCCCAGATTCAAGGGTTTTTTGATGTGCCTGTAGATCACATGGATGCATCAGCCATCTTCGTTCCTTATATCAAGAGCCTGAGTCTTCCCAATATGATGATCTGTGCTCCGGATATGGGTGGTGTTCACCGGGCCCGGACCTATGCATCGTACTTCAGTGCCGACATGGCCATCATTGATAAGCACCGCAAACGCGCCAATGAAATTGAGAGCATGACCGTAATCGGTGATGTTTCAGGCCGCGATTGTATCCTCGTTGATGATATTGTGGATACCGCTGGTACGCTTACCAAGGCCGCTTCACTCCTCATGGATCGTGGTGCTGCCAGTGTACGCGCCTTCTGTACTCATCCTGTGCTCAGCGGACAAGCCTACGAGCGGATCGCCGATTCACAACTGACCGAAGTTGTGGTTTGTGATACCATTCCGCTGCGCAAACAAAGTACTAAAATCCGTCAGCTCTCCACAGCTGCCCTCTTCGCAAAAGCAATCCAAAGAGTGTATGCTTACGAATCTATCAGCTCACTCTTTGTAAAAGATTAATACAATTCTCAGCAATGAAAACGATTGAAATCAAAGGTTCTAAAAGAACGGCCCTCACCAAGCAATCCGTGAAAGCCATCCGTAATGATGAGCAGTCTCCCTGCGTGCTTTACGGCGGTAAAGAACCTGTTCACTTCTCTGTAACGCTGGCCGATTTAAAAGGACTGGTGTATACCCCTGATGTTCACATGGTAAAATTGAACATTGACGGAGCTGAATACCAGTGTGTCCTTCAGGATATCCAGTTCCACCCGGTAACCGATGTTATCCAGCACGTAGATTTCCTCCAGGTGTTTGATGATAAGCCTGTTACAATCAATATCCCGGTTCGTTTAACGGGTGCTTCAGAAGGTGTGAAGCAGGGTGGTAAACTGGTTACTAAGGTACGTCGCCTGAAAGTGAAAGCACTTCCTGCAAAGCTTCCTGATGCGGTAACCATCGATATCACCCCGTTAAAAATTGGTGGCCACATCCGTGTGCGCGACCTGAATGTGGATGGTGTTACCTTCCTCGATTCTCAGTCAAACGTTATCGTGGGTGTTCAGACAACCCGTAACGTCGTAGCTGCTGAAGCTGATAAGAAATAATTACCGTTAAGGTACTTAATCATACCGCCCTAAGGAACCTCATTTCGGTTCCTTTCGGCGTTTAATACAGGTACATCTGTGAAATACCTCATCGCGGGATTGGGAAATATCGGACCCGATTATGTGCATACCCGACATAATATCGGATTCGATGTGGTGGATAGCGTCGCAAAGTCGCTCGAGGCTTCGTTTACCAACGATAAAAAAGCCTGGGTGGCCGAAGCACGCCATAAAGGCAGAACCCTGGTACTGATTAAACCTACCACTTTTATGAACCTGAGTGGCGAAGCTGTAAGGTATTGGCTCAATGCGTTTAAAATCTCTCAGGAAAATCTGTTAATTATAACAGATGATCTGGCCCTTCCGTTTGGAACACTACGTATGCGGCCTTCAGGTGGGGCGGCCGGACATAATGGCTTAACTAGTATTATAGAATGCCTTGGAAATGAGAGGTTTGCGAGGTTGAGGTTCGGAATAGGGAGTAACTTCCCGAAAGGTCGCCAGTCGGATTATGTGCTGGGCCACTGGACTCCGGAAGAAGCAGCTGCACTTCCAGAGAAAATTAAAACGGCTGAAGATATGGTGAAAAGCTTCGCTTCGGTGGGGATTCAAACCACCATGAATTTATTTAATAATAAGTAACGGCAGGGTATTTGCTGGCGTACAAACATCCAAACTCCCCAAGGTGCCTATGAAACGCATCATCTACTCTTTCTGTATCTTCTTCGCTCTAAGCCTGGTGGCTGTTTCGGCCAGGGCACAGGCTGAAGTCTCTGAAAAGGCAGCTTCTGTAAAAGAAGTTTCCGTTTCAATGTATCCGATTCCTACTACAGGTATTCTCCATATCTCATTCAATAAAACTATAACGGATGATCCTATGGTAATGGTATATGATATGATCGGTAATCCGGTTGAGAATGTTGTAATAGAACGTGAAAATCCGTCCACTTTCAGTATCAACCTGAGTGGTAAAAAGCCCGGTTTCTATTTTGTAAAGGTTTCCGGCGATCACATGGCGTTCTCGCGACGGATTACCATCAATCCCTGATTCACAGAAAATCCAAAATAAAAGAGGCTGACTTGTAAAAGGCAGCCTCTTCTGTTTTCTACGTCGAAGGTCAGGTGAGTTTGATGCCTAACTCTTTAAACTGTTCATCGTGAATGGCAGATGGTGCATCAATCATTACATCTCTGCCACTGTTGTTTTTCGGGAAGGCGATGAAGTCGCGGATACTTTCACTGCCTCCAAAGAGCGAACAAAGACGGTCAAATCCGAAAGCAATTCCACCATGCGGAGGTGCTCCGTATTCGAATGCATTCATCAGGAAGCCGAATTGTTCCTGTGCTTCTTCATCACTGAAACCAAGAATGGTGAACATCTTCTTCTGAAGGTCTTTGTTGAAGATACGGATACTTCCACCGCCCACTTCAACGCCGTTTATTACCATGTCATACGCATTGGCCCGTACTTTTCCGGGATCTGTATCGAGTAAGGAGATGTCTTCCGGCAGCGGTGAGGTGAACGGATGGTGCATGGCAAACCAGCGTCCTGCTTCTTCGCCCCATTCTAATTGCGGGAAGTCAAGTACCCAAAGACATTTGTAGGTGTCTTTATCTCTCAGTCCTAACCGTGTACCCATCTCCAGACGAAGTTCATTCAGCGCTTTGCGCGTTTTGTTGGTTTCTCCGGCAAGGACTAAAATCAGATCTCCTGCAGCAGCTCCCATCGCTTCGGCCCATTTCTTCAATTCATCAGCCGGATAAAATTTATCTACGCTTGATTTAATGGTGCCGTCTGTACCGATTTTAGCATATACGAGACCGTTAGCTCCAATCTGAGGACGTTTTACGAAATCAGTCAGCTCATCCGTTTGTTTGCGGGTGTATTCGCTGCAGCCTTTTGCAACGATGCCCACCACGAGTTCGGCATCATCAAATACTTTAAATCCTTTCCCTTTTACCAGGTGATTGATTTCTGTAAACTTCATGTCGAAGCGGATGTCCGGCTTATCACATCCGTAATATTTCATCGCATCGGCATAACTCATGCGGGGCAATTCTCCTGGATCAAATCCTTTTACCGTACGGAATAGATGACGCACCAGCCCTTCAAACGTGTTCAGGATATCTTCCCGTTCCACAAAGCTCATCTCACAGTCGATCTGGGTGAACTCAGGTTGACGGTCGGCACGCAGGTCTTCGTCACGGAAACATTTTACAATCTGATAATACCGGTCAAATCCTGCCACCATCAATAACTGCTTGAAGGTTTGCGGTGATTGCGGTAACGCATAAAACTGACCCTGATTCATTCTGGAGGGAACGACGAAGTCGCGGGCACCTTCCGGAGTGGATTTGATCAGAACCGGGGTTTCTACTTCCAGAAAGTGTTGTTGATCAAGATAGTTGCGGGTCTCGATGGCCAACCGGTGACGCAATTCAAGATTAGCCCGTACGCTGGCACGTCGGAGGTCGAGGTAACGATATTTCATCCTCAGGTCGTCACCGCCATCTGTTTGTTCTTCAATGGTAAAGGGGGGAGTGATGGCCGGGTTAAGAATTTCGAACCAGTTGACGATAATCTCAATATCTCCGGTGGGCATTTTGGCGTTCTTGCTTTCCCGTTCCTTTACCGTGCCGGTAACCTGAATCACATATTCACGGCCGAGTTCACGCGCTGCATTGCACATGCCCGGATTGCTATCCATGTTAAAGGCCAGCTGGGTAATGCCATAACGGTCGCGTAAGTCGATGAAAGTCATGCCGCCCAGGTCGCGCGAACGCTGCACCCAGCCACTCAGGGTTACTTCTTTCCCGGCATCACTCAGCCTTAATTCTCCGCAGGTATGTGATCGTAGCATAGTACTGATTATTGAGGGTACGAATTTAGCAGGATTCCGGCAAGGACCCATATCCAAATAGCCGGAGTTTCGGGCATTTTATGATCTTTGAACCGCAATAAATCCGCCGGAGCCGAGTTATTATTGTCTCTTCAGCCATGCAACAGAAACCTTACTCTCTTTTTTTCTTCTTCTTCCTTGCCACCATGAATGTCCTGGCACAACCGTTCCCCATCGGTAACTGGCGTGAGCATCTGCCGTATCTGCAGGGGCGTTCGGTGGAAGTGACGCCCGCCCGGATTTACTGTGCTACCCAGGACGGGCTCTTTGCCCTGCATCTTGCGGATAACAGCATCGAACGTTATTCAAAACTGAATAAGCTGAACGACTTCGGTGTGAAAACCATCGGATATAATTCAGCGGAACATGTGCTGGTGGTCGTGTATAACAATACCAACATGGATCTCATCTACGACGATGGAACTGTCGTGAATATGAGTGATATTAAAAGGAAGAATATTCCGGGTAATAAAACCGTAAACCGAATAACGTTCAGTGGCAGCGTGGCGTATTTGTCCTGTGGATTCGGTGTTGTTGTAATGGATCTTGCGCGACGTGAAATCAAGGATACCTATTATATCGCAGCATCTTCAGCCGATGCGGATGTCAATGATATTGCTCTGGATGCAACCTACCTGTATGCTGCTGCAAACAATGGTATTTACAGAGCGGCCTTGAATGATCCTTACCTGAATAATTATACAGCATGGACAAAAATTGCGGAGGATACCGCTTCCAGAGGTGATTTTACACAAGCCGAGTTTTTCAATAATCAGGTGTACTTTAACTATTCACTGAGTGGGGGTGACAGTATACTTGCCTGGAATGGTGCCTGGGGAGTGGCATTGCCGCCGGCGTTGCAGACGTCTGACCGTAAACTGGCAATGACTACTGCCAATAACAGACTTTATCTTACCGAACCCAGTCGGTTTACCGTACTCGATGCATCCCTGCAAACCATGGTCACGGTGGATGGGTCTGCCGTTTCCGATCCGTCCTTCAATGAAGGCGCAGAAGCCTCTGATGGAACCATCTGGATGGCGGAAGCATCACGCGGACTGCTCAGGATTAACGGTGGCGCCTATGAGAAAATTCAGCCGGAAGGTCCGAATTCATATTTATGCTCCTCCATGCTTGTTCAAAACGGAAAGTTATGGGTAATACATGGTCCGCGTACGAAGGGCTGGAATAATCAATACCGGAAAGATGGATTTTCTACGTTTGAAGGCAGCGACTGGAAATCATGGGACGGTTATGCTGCGGCCACTCCGTTTTTTTCACAGTATTCGTTCTACGACAACTTTACCATTGCCGTTGATCCGCTGGATCCCGGACATGTATTTATAGGATCAGGCGGGGCAGGCTTACTGGAGTTGAATAACATGAATCCGGTTACCTTGTACCGTGATACGAATTCTACACTGTTGCAACAGTTCGGTAATCCCGGGCAGGTAAAAGTTCACGGCATTGCCTTTGATACCGACCGGAATCTCTGGGTTTCAAATGCAGGTGTAAACAGCGTGGTAAACGTACGGAAACCCGATGGTAACTGGAGGAGATTTACTTTTTCAGGAAAAATCAATTCAAGTGCGAAAACCGGTGATCTGGTAGTCGATAACAATGGATACATCTGGACAGTAATATTTGAAAACACAGGCGGCAAGGACGGGATCCTCGTGTTTAATCCCAATCGTACTCCGGATAATATTGCCGATGATCAATATGATGTTGTCGATTTTGGATCAAGCCGGGTGCGCAGTATGGCGATGGATCACGATGGAACCATCTGGGTTGGTACTGAAACCGGAATTTACCTGTTTTATCCACCCTCTATCACACCACAGCGTATTCTGATACGACAGGATAATCAATATCAATATCTGTTGTCGGGAGAAGTGGTAACAGCAATTACTGTAGATGGTGCCAACCGGAAGTGGGTAGGAACAGAGAGTGGAGGTGTATATCTGTTCAGCTCCGACGGGCAATCACAAATTCAGCATTTTACTTCGGATAACAGTCCCCTGTTTTCGAATAATATTACCTCTGTAACGATTAATCCGCAAAGTGGTGAAGTATTTATCGGCACGGATAAAGGCTTAATGTCATATCAGGGAGATGCAATTGAAGCAGATGAAAATGTTACCGGTTGTCAGGATGTTCTCGTCTATCCGAATCCTGTTGAACGCAGTTATAACGGCCCGGTTGCCATCAAAGGTGTAGTCCCGAATGGCATCGTTAAAATTACTGACGTAAATGGTGGTTTGGTATATCAGACTACTGCGCTTGGTACCCAGGCAGTATGGAACGGAAATAATCTTGCAGGGGAACAGGTAAGCACCGGTGTTTATCTTGTGTTCTCTTCCGATGCCACCGGAGAAAACTCATGTGTTACAAAACTGATGTACTTCCGTTAACAGCGTCGTCAGGATAATAAAAAAGAGGAAGCCGCAGGACCTGCGATTTCCTCTTTCTATTTTATAGGGATGGGGATTAGCCCTTTTTCGCCATGTAATTATCACCGCCGCGACGTACTTTGGCATCATACCAGAGCCAGTACATGGTACCAACAGCGATAGTGATTCCGAACATCCAGTTGGCAAGTGCTCCGATAGGAGGGAGAATCGAGAACAGAGATTCTGCAGCAGTGGCAATACCTTTAAACAGCGCGGTCATATTTTTAGCTTAATTTGGCGCAAATTTAAACCAAAATTCAACCTATCCAAGGCAAATATGCTGATCCGTATATTCAGATCGACCCAGATTTTTCCGCTGATTTTATTGGTGATCATTTCTGGTTTTATGTGGACTGTCTCAAAATCAGATAGTTATAGGGTTGTCGAGCCTAACGGGATGCCATTGTATGATCTGGTGGTTTCGATGTTGGCGCAAATTCCGGCTTGGGCCGGGCCACTGATTGGGTTCATTTTAACCACCTCGCAGGCTATACATCTGAACCTGATCCTGAATAAACATGATGTATTGTATAAAAATTCATGGTTGCCGTCCTTGCTTTACATCATACTGATCGGAATTCTCCCGCCGTTTTTATGGTTTCATCCGCTGTTGTTCGTGAACAGCATACTGATATTTGTTTTGGACCGGCTGTTCAGTTTGTATAAAAATGAATCATCTATGGCACTGGCATTTGACGGGGCCTTCTTATTATCGCTGGCCGCATTGTTTTATCTGCCTGCAGTAGTACTGTTCGTATTTTATTTTCTGTGTATGCTGATTCTCCGGCCATTCTCCTGGCGGGAATGGATGGTTGGGATCATGGGACTGTTCCTGCCTTTCTTTTTCGCATTCATCTATTATTTTTTGAAGGATGAATTGCAGTTGTTCTACGAACGGGTATTTATTTCCGGTATAAAAAGGCAGATTGATCTTCAGCATTCATTTACCATCGAGTATACACTCAGTCTCATTCTGATTGGCATCCTCTTTCTCTTCTCCTTGCTTCGTTTGCAGGTAAATTATTTCAAGAATGTAACTAAATCAAGACTGATTCAACAGTTGCTGGTGCTGATGATTCCGGTTTGCCTGCTTTCGGTATTGGTGTCGCGCGACGAACTCCTCTTCAGGTTCAATACCATTCCATTGCCACTTTCGGTATATCTGGCGTATTACTTTTTATCAGGAAAGAAATTGTGGCTGATGGAGCTGATGTTTTTGCTCCTGCTTTGTAGTTGGGCGTATAACTACTTCATCATACGTTGACGGCTTCCGGGCGTTTTAATTCTCCCCAGGCCCAGATTAATTTTGCAGGCTCGTCAGGACTGATCACCATGGGTAATTTAAATTTTCTTTCGATGATCACCTGTTTGTCTTTGCGGGTACAATACCAGATCATGGAACCGATATGTTTGCCGTAATAACGGCCGGTATATCCGAAAAGTCCTCCATTCCCGAAAGTTCTGACGGTCCATTTTAATTCTTTCTCTGCCGGCCCCCGTACGATGATGATTTCATCAAAAGGGATCAGCTTTGGCTTCCATCGCCGTTCAATAAGAAGTCCTTCAGCAGAGAGCAGATATTCTGTGGGTGAAAGAAGATAAAAAACAAATTCCAGTAAGATGATCAGTATCCCAATACTCCTGATTACCCATTGTCTTTCCGGAAATTCATCTCCTGCAAAAAAGCCGGGAATCAGAATGAGTGCCAGACCGAAAACGGCCAGATAAACCGTAATCAGTTTTGAAAATTTATCCAGACTGCAGGAAAACCTCTGTCTGTTCATGTTGCCGTTTTTAAAGGATTAATGACTGCCTGTATTATATATTTTCAGCAGCATCTCATTCTTTTCGTTCTTCTTCAATGCATCAATATAATTGACGGTTGCATTGCGGTCGTTTTCCCATTTGGCTGCCAAAGCGGTATCTCCTGATTTGGCTGCGCTTTTACTCTGTTCGGCGCAATAATTACCAAACTCTGTGAGTGATTGCACTGCAGATAATCTGACAACCCAGTTTTCGGAAGTTCTGCCGGTTTCGAAGATCTTTGTAATGCCGGAGCTGATATTGAGTTCCTGTTTACAACGCTGCAGAAAACGGGAATACTGCTGTAGTCTTGTATAGGTGCTGAACCCGGTACTCTTGGTAAGCGCTGTATTCATAAATGCCATCTGTGCATCCGATCCGTATTTTGAATACAGAGAAGCCAGGATAGCATACATTCGTTCGTGTTCTTCTTTTTCATACGACGCTGCCAGCCGCAAAGCTATTTCGGGGCGCTCACTGGCGAGACCCATGAACGCAGATTCAACAACATCAAAGGAACTGTCACGTGTTGCATTCTGGAAGTACGGAATCAGATCATCACCTGAAAAGTGATCATCTACAATGCCTATGGCTTCATCTCTGACAGATGATTTCGGGTCTTTCATGCCAATATCCATAATTAATTGCTGAACTTGTTCTTTACGGGCACCTTTGCAAAGTACTTCTGATTTCGCTATGGCATTTTCTCTGATTTTCCAGTTTTTGTCTTTCATTGCTGAAAGGACCATGTCAGCCTCCGGAGTCCCGTCGTTATAGTCTTTACTGATGGCGTTGAGTGCTTCAAAACGATCCTGGAAGAGTGGAGCATATTTGTACATCGATATCCATTCTTCTTTCGAGTGTTTATCGGTCTTGGTTGCAACGAGCATCTTTTCAGCGTCAAAATTGATAAAGTCGGGTTTTACGTTGCAGGAGAAAGTGAACGTTTGTTCTTTATGATGGATGGTGATATTTTCTCTCCGCGCTTTGCCGTTTTCGTAAATGTCAACGGTCAATGGAAGGATGAAGAGCGGTTCTTCGCTGAGGTCCTGTTCCTGTTTCACAGTCATACTGGCAATATGTGCATTTTCATCCCAGCCATAAGTAATGGTCAGCACAGGATGACCTTTGCTGAGGAACCATTGGTTGAAAAACCAGTTCATGTCCTTACCGGTAACTTCTTCAAAGGCTAAACGAAGCTGATGTACTTCCACAGGGCGGAAAGCATTGGTTTGAAGGTAGAGCTTCAGGGCTGCGAAGAATGCATCGTCGCCAACCGTTTTGCGAAGAACATGCAGAATACAGCCACCTTTCTGGTAGGAGTGACGGTCAAACATATCTTCTTTGTTGTCGAACTGGAATCGAATGAGGTTAACTTTCTTGGTCTTGGATTCGCGGAGATAGGCGTTAAGGTCATTGAGTCGACCAATGTCCGCTTCTTCACGTCCGTATTTAAACTCATTCCAGAGGTATTCACCGTATGTGGCGAAACTTTCATTGAGAGGAATATTCGACCAGGATTCGCAGGTGACATAATCACCGAACCAGTGATGAAAAAGTTCATGGGATACTACATCTTCGTTATTGCCGTCGAGCAGTTCACGTTCATCTTGTTGTAAATATTCACCGTGAAGCGTAGCCGAGGTGTTTTCCATGGCACCACTGACGTAATCCCTGACCACTACCTGTGAGTATTTGGCCCATGGATAATCAACACCGAGTTTCTTTGAAAAGAAATCAATCATCTCCGGTGTGTTGCCAAAAATTTTACGGGCTACTTTTTCGTACTTGGGTTCCACATAGTAATTCACATCAATATTTCTCCATTTATCGGTCACAATACTAAAGCGACCGATAGCCATCATCACCAGATACGGAGCATGCGGAAGGTCCTGACTCCAGACATCTGTCCGTGTTCCGTCGCTGTTTTCAGTGGAGCTGATCATCAGTCCATTTGAAAGCGTCTTGTATTCTTTTCCGATAGTGATACTGATCCGGTGAGTGAATTTCTGGTTGGGGGCATCGATGGTGGGAAACCAAACAGAGTTGGCCTGGGTCTCACCTTGCGTCCAGATCTGTTTCGGTTTTTCAGGGTCTGCACCGTCAGGATTGATAAAATACAATCCTTTGTCACTATTGATGGCCTGACTTCCTCCAATGTCTTTGAGTTCATCAGGACGGGCGATGTAATCGATGAACACTTTGAACGTCTCGTTGCTTTTGTAATTCTGCGTGGTAATAAACAAGCTGTCGTTTTCGTGCCTGAAGCTGAGGTTCGTGGTATCTGCTCCTTCAATCAGTGCAACACGGTTAATCTGCATGCCCCTTGCGTTGAAGATCAAAAGGGAGCTGGGGTAGAAATGCGGTTTTACAGTGATGGCAGCTTTACCATAGAGATATTTCCTGGACCAGTCGAAAGAAACTGCAAGGTCCATGTGTACCAGATCATGCGTTTTGGTGATCGAGGCTCTGTAGCTCTCTGCTTCTTCCGATGGCGGTGTGATATGTATTTCAGGAAAATCTCTTTTTACGGTTTTAGGCTGGCTGTTGTTTTTGCAGCTGCTGATGAGCAAGACCGATATAACGAAGGTGGCGGTAATTAACTTTTTCATAGTGATTGGGATATCAAAAGTAGTGTGAAAGACCGCATTTCCCCAATCTCTTAGACCAACCTGTCGGCTGAAACGACAAAAGGCCTGAAAAACACGCGGTACACCGGAAAATACCCGGCGTACCGCGCTGAGGAAGAGGAGGGAACTTATTTCAACTGAAAGGATATCGGAAGAGTAAACTGCACGTTTACCGGGTTTCCGTTTTGTAAACCTGGATTCCAGGCTGGCATTTTCTTTACAACCCGGACTGCTTCTTCTTCGCAGCCGCCGCCGATGCCGTGTAATACCTGTACATTGGAAATTTCACCTGAACTGCTGACGATAAAGGAGAGATATACTTTTCCTGATATGTCAATTTCACGCGCAGATGCCGGATAATGTATGTTTTTTCGCAGGAAATCAAGCATTGCAGCTTCCCCACCGGGAAACGAGGGCATAACCTGTGCCCATTTGGTAAATCCGGTGTTGCTGGCCGGTTTAGGATCTGGCGGCAAAGGATCTTTCACCACCGACGAGTCTGATTTTATCGTCTTTGTGCCTAAGTTGGTTGTAGACAGCAGATCCTGAGTCTTAATATTGCTGGAATCAGTGTCAGAAGCTTTCAGATTGGTGAATTGTTCACTTCCGGAGGGTTTTTGTGATGGTTCGTTTTGAGGTTGTTTTTCTTCTGGTAAAGTAATCTGCTTTGTTTCAGGAAGAATAACCTCAGTGAATTTATAGATGATATCATCCGGAGTGGCTAATTTAATCGGATTGGCTGGGTGTAGGAGATTCCAGATATAGGGTCCGCCTGCCAGCAAAGCTGCGAATCCAAATGTTGCAAGGAAGGCCCGCAGGACGGTTCGTGAATAATCTCTGCGGAGGGTGTAAGCACCATAATCATGGTTGCGGTTTTCAAATACAAGATCAAGTCGTTCTTGTGTAATGGGATTGTCCCAGTTGTTTTTGAAGAGATTCATAGCCATTATTGTTAGGTTCTATTGATGGAACGATGCGGGCTGCCGGAAAATTCCACATCCTCGTCACTCATTTGTCAAAATCCTGACACTGGCATTGCATTTGGGTTTCAGGTAGGCCTGTAAGGTGTTCGTGGGCGCAATACAGTTTTATCGTATTTTTGACGCACCAAACCAACAACTATGTACATCGGACTTCTCCACTTCCACAGTCTCCTGCGCTGGGTCTTACTTCTTCTATTGATTACCGTTGTCATCAAGGCACTTCAGGGTCGTTCCGGTGGCAAAACATTCGGCCCCGGCGATAAAAAACTGAGTCTGTTTACTTTGATTTCGGCTCACCTCCAGCTGGTGATGGGATTGTTTCTCTATATGATCAGTCCTACCGTACAACAGGCATTAGCGAATATGGGAGCCACCATGAAAGACAGCATTAATCGTTTCTGGGCGGTTGAACATATTTCCATGATGATCCTGAGTATCGCCTTGCTCACCATCGGTCATATCAAAGCCAAGAAGGCTGCATCAGATCAGGACAAATTCAAAGCGCAGGCGTTGTATTTCACGATTGCATTGCTGCTGATTCTAATATCGATTCCCTGGCCATTCAGAGAAGTAGGTGCTGGCCGGAACTGGTTCTGACCGGGGATTCTAAAATAATTGCGATTCAACTACATTGCCACATTTACCTCTCGATTTAAAAAAAATTCCTGAACGTGTTATCCTTGTCGGACTAATTACACGTGATCAGGATGCGGATAAGGTTACGGAGTACCTTGATGAACTTGCCTTTCTTGCTGAAACAGCAGGTGCGGTAACCGTGCGACGATTTACACAAAAACTGGATCGCCCCGATATCCGCACGTTCGTGGGTAAAGGGAAGATGGAAGAGATTATTGCATTTATCAAAGCGAATGATATTCAGATTGCAGTTTTCGATGATGAATTGTCCCCATCACAACTCAGGAACATTGAGAAGGTGATTGGCTGCCGTGTACTCGACCGCACTACGCTCATCCTCGATATTTTTGCCCACCGGGCACGTACTGCGCAGGCCAGAACACAGGTTGAACTGGCTCAGTACAAATACTTGCTCCCGCGTCTTACACGCATGTGGACCCACCTTGAAAAACAACGTGGAGGTATTGGAATGCGTGGTCCGGGTGAAACGGAAATCGAAACCGACCGGCGTGTGATTCGGGATAAGCTGGCCCGCTTACGGGAACGCCTTGCCGAAATCGATAAGCAAAGCATGACGCAGCGCAAACGACGCGGTGAGATGGTGAGGGTTGCATTGGTGGGATACACGAATGTGGGAAAAAGCACACTGATGAATCTGCTAAGCAAGAGTGAAGTGTTTGCGGAAAATAAACTTTTTGCCACCCTCGATACCACTGTAAGAAAGGTGGTGATTGAAGATGTTCCGTTTTTATTGTCCGATACAGTTGGTTTCATACGCAAGCTGCCGCATGATCTCGTGGAGTCTTTTAAGTCCACCCTGGATGAGGTGCGTGAAGCAGATATATTGTTGCATGTAGTAGATATATCCCATCCGAATTTTGAAGAACATATCCATGTGGTGAACGAAACGCTGCAGGATATTGGCGCGCTGGATAAACCGGTTTTACTTGTTTTTAATAAGATTGATGCCTATAAAAATCCGGAACCTACCGAAGGGGAGATTGTTTCTGAGGTGCCAACGCTCGATGAGCTGAAAAAATCGTGGATGGCCCGTGGAACAAATCCGGTCATCTTTATTTCCGCAGCACAGAAGCAAAATATTGCTGAACTCCGTTCGGCTATGATGGGTTTGATCAAGCAAATCCACTTTGTAAGATATCCGAATAATCAGGAATCGTAAAGCTGCTTCAAGCCTCATGTAGCAGGAGCTGCAGGCTTTAGAGCCGCAAGCTGCAGAGGCTGCAGGGCGCTTGCGTCCCGAGCGAAGCCTCGGGGGCTGCAGAGGCTTCAGGGGCTACAAGGGCTACAGGGGCTACAGGGGCTACAAGGGCTACAGGGGCTACAAGGGCTTCAGGGGCTTCAGAGGCTTCAGGGGCTGCAGGGCGCTTGCGTCCCAAGCGAAGCCTCGGGGGCTTCAGAGGCTTCAGGCTGCAAGAGGCTTCAGGCTTGCAGCATGAAACCTGCTTAATCGTTGTTATTCGTTTGTAAACGATTGTATCCGTATGTAAATGTTTGTTTTTTCTATTGAAGTAAATGGTGATTTAGTTTTGGGGTAAAGAAAAATGTAATGCGTGAATTTCGAAAATTGAAAGTGTGGAACAGTTCTGTTGAACTGACAGTTAAAATTTACAGTTTGGTGAGTTCATTCCCTTCCAGCGACAATTATACGATTGGGTCGCAAATGAAGAGATCATCTCTTTCCATTGCTTCGAATATTGCGGAAGGCAGTTCAAGAAGATCAGAAGTGGAGAAAAGAAGATTTGTAGAAATTGCGCAAGGTTCAGCTTATGAGTTGGAGACCCAACTTGAAGTCGCACGAAGATGCCAGATAATTGCTGACGATACAGCTGCGGAAATTTTAGCGGAGATGTCGTTGCTGCAAGTATCGCTCTATCATTTTGAGCAGGTACTTTCAGGTACAAGAACCAGCAGGAGAAATCGGATGATCTCCATTGTTGTCGTATTGATGCTTGGACTATCTATTGCATTAAAGTAGAAATATACCAGCAGATGTTTCGCAGCAAGCTGCGGGAGCCGCAGGCTACAGGGGCTTCAAGGGCTACAGGAGCTACAGGAGCCACAGGAGCCACAGAAGCCACAGAAGCCACAGGGGCCGCAGGAGCCACAGGGGCCGCAGGAGCCGCATGCTTCAGGGGCTTGAGGCTTGCAGCTTGAGGCTTGCAGCATGAGGCAACCTATAACTTACAACTTATCTTATGTTTCCTAAATTCACTTCCTTTCTTTCTCTTCTGGCCCAGGACCTGCTTGATTTTTTCTTCCCTGTACTATGTGCAGGTTGTGATGAACATCTTGTAAAAGGGGAAGAAGGAATATGTACCGTCTGTTTAATGACCATGCCCCACACCGGGTTCGAACAGCAAGAGGAAAATCCGGTAATCCGGCAATTCTGGGGTAAGGTCCCGGTAAAGGCTGCCATGGCCTACTGTCATTTCAGCAAAGGCGGGCGAATTCAAAAACTTATTCATAGCCTGAAATACGATGATCGTCCTGATATTGGAGTAAAGCTTGGAAAACTCTGTGCGCATCGTCTCTTGCAATCTCCTGTCTTTAGTTCGGCCGATTTCATCATCCCCATACCGCTGCATCAGCATAAAATGCGTTTGAGGGGCTATAACCAGGCTGCCAGTTTCGGCCAGGGATTGGCTGCCGTTTTGGGTGTCCCTCATTTGCAGGAAGGATTAAGGCGGAAGCGGAATACGTCGACTCAAACCCGCAAAAACAGATTTGAGCGGGCCAGAAATGTATCCGAAGTCTTTGAAGTGGAAAACCCTGACGAGCTGAAAAACAAAATGGTGCTCCTGGTAGATGATGTAATCACCACAGGTTCAACTCTTGCAGCTGCAGCCGAGACCCTCATGGCGATTCCAGGTGTCAGAGTTTGTATCGTTACAATCGCCTTTGCCCGCGCCTGAGCATCACTTATCTTTGCCGGGAATGGCCGAATCACTATCACTCGCACCTTCCTCAGCCGGGAAACAGGAAAAGTATGAAATACTCCTGCCACAGCTGGTTTCTCTTACTGAGGGAGAAACTGACCTAATCGCCAACCTGGCTAATATTACTGCTGTGCTCAAGGAGGCGTTCGGGTTTTTCTGGGTGGGCGTTTATTTTGTGAAAGCTGAAGAACTGGTGTTGGGTCCGTTTCAAGGTCCGCTGGCCTGTACACGTATTGGATATGGTAAAGGTGTTTGCGGTGCTGCCTGGAAGGAAGGCCGAATAATTCTGGTACCGGATGTAGAACAGTTTCCCGGGCACATCGCCTGCTCCTCATTGTCGAAGTCGGAGATTGTAGTGCCCGTATTTGTTGATGACCGGGTAAGAATGGTGATAGATGTTGACAGTGAACTCCTGAATCATTTCGATGAAACAGATGCCTTGTACCTGAAGAAGGTTGCCGGTATAATATCAAACTTACTCAAAAACGCCGGGTGATGATGAGGAAAGGCTGGCTACTTTGTTTATTGCTGATGGCAGCTTCCTGTGCAAACAGAGTGGCTCCTACGGGTGGTGAGAAGGACACAACACCTCCTAAACTTCTTGAAGCTGTTCCTTTGGAAAATTCACTTCATTTTTCGGCAAAGGAAATTCGCCTGAAGTTCGATGAGTATGTTACCCTGAACGACCTGCAAAATCAGCTCATGATTTCACCGCTTACTCCGAAACAACCGGTTGTAAAGGTTGGTAAACGCGAACTGATCATTGAAATGCCGGACAGCCTGCAGCCTAACACCACTTATACACTGAGCTTTGGAAAGGCAATTGTGGATGTGCATGAATCCAATCCTTTGGCGGATTTTAAATATGTTTTCTCCACCGGTGACTATCTCGATTCCCTTTCCCTTTCAGGTGAAGTAAAGGAAGCCGCTGTGCTTGCCGGTTCAAAGGGTGTAACGGTGTTGGTATACCGAAAAAAAAATACGTCGGAGGATGATTCGTTGCCGTTTAAATCACGTCCTTCCTATTTTTCACGGACCAATGATAAAGGGATGTTCCGCATCAGCAATATGGCTGCTGGGGAGTATTATGTGTATGCAGTAGAGGATAAAAATAACAACTACTTCTGCGACCGTCCCTGGGAGGAGCCTTTTGGATTTCTCGGACGGTCTGTAAAATTACCGGGAGATAGTATATTGTGGCTGAAAACTGCTCTCGAATATCCTGCGCAGGTGAGGATGACCAAAACTTCACGTGTTGACCGCAGAGCGATTCAGGCATATTTCAATCAGCCCGATATACCCTTGCAACTTCGCGATTTTGCGGGGAATGTCTTGCCTCCGGAACAGTTATGGTGGTCGGCTACCCATGATACCGTAACCATTTTTGACCTCAAAGGAGAGGACTCACTCAGGCTCGTCGCTCTGCAGGGTGAAAAAATTATCGATTCGTTGCAGGTACGGTTGATACCGGAACCTGGAGTGAAAGCTCCCGAATTGATGAACCGTTACAAGATACTCTCTTCACCTCAGGATCTTGGTCCTTCTGCCCCTGTGATGATGCAAAGTCAGCATCCGCTTCAGGCAGGCTCCGGAGAGATTTTTTTACAGGAAGACAGTTCCAAAATGATCGCACTGCGTTTTCAGGTGACTGAACCCGGCAAAGGAGTGTTTTCAATTTCTTACCCCTGGAAAGAAGGCGCGAATTATAAACTCATGCTGCCTCCGGGACAGATCAACGATATTTTTGAGGCAAAGACGGATACTGCACGCTTTAGTTTTCGTGTGCCTGATGAAAAAAGTACATCCACGCTAACCCTGAAAATTGAGGGCCTGTCACCATCCGGCAGGTATATTCTTCAGCTGTTAACGGAAAAGATGGAAGTGCTGAAGGAAACAGTACTTCCATCCGATACTTCAGTTACGTTTAAATATCTGCAGGCAGCAGGAATCCGGATTCGCATCATCAATGATCTCAACCATGACGGACACTGGACACCGGGTCAGTACAGTTTGAAGCGCCAGCCGGAACCGGTGTACGTACACCCCGATAAATTGAATCTCAGAGCGAACTGGGAACTGGAGACAGTCATCAGTCCTGAATTCGAATAATTCATTCTAATTGATAAATTTGTTCAACTAAAATCATCACCTCATGTCGGAAGATAAAATCAATTCATCGAAAGCGCCGGAGCCGGTAGGATTATATCCCCATGCACGCAAGGTTGGAAATTTGTTGTTTCTTTCCGGTGTGGGTCCACGCGAAAGAGGAACGAAGATAATTCCGGGAGTGGAGCTGGATGAAAGCGGAAATATTGTTTCCTATGATATCGAAGCGCAATGCCATTCCGTATTTCGCAATATCCGATATATTCTGGAAGATGCCGGCAGCAGCTGGGATAAAATTGTAGATGTAACGGTTTTCCTCACCAACATGAAGGATGATTTTAAAACGTATAACCGCATTTACGCCGAGTACTTCAAGGACAATCTGCCCTGCAGAACCACCGTGGAGATAAATTGTTTGCCGACACCCATCGCCATAGAGTTGAAGGTGATTGCGACGATTTGATGTGGGTGTGGGATTAAACTCTTTTTGTTTAAATTGCTCATGCAAAAGCGAGAGAGCTTTTCTTGCAATTTATTTTTGCAGCCTCCAAATTTAATATATGATTTAAGAATTTGTGGGTCAGGCTTTAAAAGTTAAACTTTCATCTGTAAAAAATATGCACATCAGCATTTGTTCAAAGGAGATGTTTAGGCGAACGCAGAATTCATAAGTTGGGTATTGTGTGTACTGGAAGATTTTTATTCTTCAAGCTTTTTAACGCTTGAAATTAACTTGATCTACAGGAACTCACTCCTTTTTTAAAAAGCAAGTGAACGAAATCAGAGAAAAGAAAAAGTACTGATAAAAATCAGTTTGTTGTGGAAGACACCCTCTTTATCCATATAAGGAGTGTGTTTGCCTATGTTAGGAAAAGGTTAATCAAATTTTTGAAAAAATAATTTGGATTTTACAAAATCTGTATATCTTTGGGTCAATGATGTTATGAAAAAATAGATTTTGATAAGGTGATTGTTTCCTTGTTATCCTCTATGTGCGATGTGTAGTTTAGTTTCAAAGAGTGCGTAAATGCGATTTCTAACCTTTAAACATACATGCCATGAAAAGAATTTTTGCCTTAGCAGTTTTTCTGCTAATCACAACAATTGTATCCGCACAGACGGTACAAGATGTCTCGTTTAAGACGAGACCTGATGCTGGATATTCCGTCCAAATTGACCCCCCTTTTTCGTGTGTAATTGACCCCCATGATTTCGTTTGTAATTGACCCCCGTTTTCCGTTTTAAAGTGACCCCGCATTTCGCGGCAAAGTGACCCCCTGTTGGGTAAAGGCGTAGCGGTTGTGATTGGTGCATCTGGTATTGTTTGAGATAGGTATAAAGCCCATCCAAATTTAACCAGAAATGGCCAATAAAGCAATCACCATGAGCAAATTAAGACAGGTTCTAAAGTATTTCTTTCAAGGAATAGGAACCAAAACCATCTCCAATACGACTGGCGTATCCCGTAACACGGTAAAAAAGTACCTTGCCCAAAGCCGTTACATGAGTCTAACGCCTGAGTCTGTTCAGGCTTTAAGCGACCAACAGTTACACGATCTGTTTCGTTACGAGGCCTCCTTGCCTCTGCCTGACTCCAATCGTTTACAGACCTTATTCACCTTCTTCGACACTTCCGGAAAGTTACTGCGCAAGCGAGGTGTTACGTTGCTGCATTTGTGGCATGAGTACATCTCTTTACATCCGGATGGCTTCCAACTTACTTCCTATTACAAATATTATCAGGTGTGGAAGAAGCGAGCCGAACCTTCCATGCATATGGAGCATAAAGCCGGTGATAAAATGTACATTGACTTTGCAGGCGAGAAGATGGACTATGTGGATCCTCACACAGGGGAAATTCTAGCGGCAGAAGTATTTGTAACGCTATTGGGTGCAAGTCAGTTAACATACGTTGAGGCAGTAGGGAGTCAACGTGTAGAAGATTTGATCATGTCCTGTGAGAATGCTCTGTATTACTTTGGCGGAGCGCCCTGTGCCATTGTTCCTGATAATTTAAAGGCAGCTGTAATTAAGACCAATAAATACGAGCCCAGAATCAATGAAAACTTCGAAGCATTTGCTGATCACTACAACATGTCGGTGGTTCCGGCCCGTGCCTATAAGCCCAAGGATAAGGCGCTTGTAGAAGGGGCTGTAAAGATCAGCTACCGCAGGATATATGCTATGATGGGCCCTCAGCTATGCACCGGACTGGAAGCACTCAATAGCCGCATTCGGGAATATCTGGAGGACCATAACAACAAAACGATGCAGGGTAGAAATTATTCCCGTCGCCAGCAGTTTGAAGAAATGGAACGTCAAACATTGCAGCCATTGGCCGCAAGGCGCTTTGAGCTGTTCAGTCATGCTACATTAACAGTGATGAAAAACGGTCATGTATGTCTGACCAATGACAAGCATTATTACAGTGTTCCCTTTGGTAACATCGGAAAGAAAGTTAAAATGATGTACTCCAACTCAAAGGTGCTGATCTATTACCGGTATGAGCTTATAGCAGAACATGAGCGCATCAAATCCCCGCACAGCTTCAGTACAATAAAGGAGCATCTTGCTTCGCATCACCAACATCAGTTGGAATGGAATGCCGATAAGTTCATCCAGGATGCCGCCAACATTGATCCGGTGGTAGAATACTATATCCGTCAGGTTCTACACCTTAAACCTCATCCCGAACAAGCCTATCGCTCATGTCAGGGTATTCTATCTTATGCCAAACGTGTGGGGAAAGACCGTCTAGTAAATGCCTGTAAGCGTGCACATGATGTTGGCACCTATAACTTCAAGGCGATTGAAAACATTCTACAGAAAGGCCTTGATAAGCAAATGAACGATATACCTTCCGTCGCTATGCCTTCACATGACAATATAAGGGGAAAAGATTACTATCAATAATAACCACTTAAAACAGTTAAACATGAATGAACAAATCCTTGAAAAAATGCAGAAGATGCGCTTGCATGGCATGGCCCGTATCTTCCAAAACAGTCTTGAAAAAAGCGGATTAAAATTACTCACGCCCGATGAAATGGTAGCCCACCTTGTGGAAGCTGAATGGGATGATCGCTACAACCGAAAGTTGGACCGTAGCCTGCATCGCGCCCACTTTCGTTACAAAGCTGCAATAGAGCAGATAGCCTTTGAAGAAAACAGGGCGCTCGACAAAAATCAGGTGTTACGTTTAGCAGAGTGCACTTTTATCAAAAAAAAAGAAAATGTTTTGATAACTGGAAGCACGGGAGTAGGCAAAAGCTTTGTAGCATCTGCCCTTGGACATCAGGCATGTTCACTCGGATACAAAGTCATGTACTCCCATAGTACAAAGCTGTTTGCCAAGTTGAAACTGGCTAAGGCAGACGGTACATACCTGAAAGAACTGAGTAAAATGGAAAAGCAAGATCTCCTTCTTATTGATGATTTTGGAATACAACCATTAGATGCGCAGAGTAGAACGAGTTTAATGGAAATCATTGAAGATCGACATGGTAAATCATCCACCATGTTCACTTCTCAAGTCCCTATTGGTATGTGGCACGAAGTAATTGGCGAACAAACTATTGCCGATGCCATCCTCGACCGTATAGTTCACGACTCACATCGTTTGGAAATGAAGGGGGAGTCAATGCGAAAACGTAAATCTACCATGACTGAACTAACCAATTAAAAAAAACTCTAACTTTGGTTAAGTGCCAAAATACAATCATTACGCCAAGTTATAAATGCCTAACTAAAAGGGGTCAATTTGATGCGAAAAGATGGGGTCAATTTACAACGAAATACAAGGGGTCAATTTGCCGCGAAATGCGGGGGTCAGATTGCGCGGAATATCCAGTCAGATGAGGACAGTGTAAGAATTCTCGATGATAATGTTATTTTATTGTCCGCAATTGAATCCTGGGGTGCCTTGGTTGATGAAATGAATGAATCATTTAGCAATAAACGGGATTCTATTCGTGAAATCTGTTTAGATCTGTATAAAGAGTTTAATGCACAAAGTGACCTTGGTCAAATTGAAACTGAAATCTGGAAATTAGTATTAACTTATGGTTACGGCAGTGAATTAGAGCCTACTTATGATGATTCCGCTGCAATTGCTGATTACTCTTATTTATGTAGTAAAGATTATGGTTCTGCGGTGAATTATGTTCGATCATTATACTTCGCCTTAACAGATGTATTGGTTACCGATGAAGAGGTATGCAGTTCAGGTGAACGAATTGCAAAAACTCAAGAGGAACCCGATTTTAATTTGTCTTTTGGTGTTTATCCAAATCCAACAACTGGACTCGTTACAGTTAAGTTGAATCAAGCAATCGAGGTTGACTATGATCTAAGTATTACTAATTCAGCTGGTATGGAGGTATATAGATGTCACAAATCTTCTCCTGAGGTTAGAATTGATACTAAGCCTTGGAATTCTGGAATATATTTTATAACTTTGAAACATGAGGCCACTGAAATTCATAAAAAACTTGTTGTATTGAGATAATGCGAAGAATTATTTTAATAGTTGAATTTGTATTCATGGTACTGAGCATGGAATTGCATGCTCAGTACCATGATGCAAACTGGCTAGTATCCAGCGGGTATATGGGCCAAGGGAGCAACACCTTAATACACTTTCCCGTCGGAGGTGGTGCTCCACAGATATCCTCAACCACAGGAACTATTCCGTTTAACTATGCAAATGCAAGCATTTCTGATGCAAACGGAAATTTTCTTTTCTTTTCGAATGGAATAGAAGTGTTCGATAAGAATTATCAGGCTATACCTGGGTGTATTATTCAGACTCCATATACCATTCAATGGGCGACGGCTGGATTAAATAGGTATAATGCTGGATTATTTTTACCATGGCCGGGAGATACAAACAGATATGCTCTCTTTTATTGCGTTCCAGAGATACCAATAATAAATACCGGCTCGTGTCCAGGTGGATGGACTTGGCTATCTAATCATCTTTATTATACTGTTTTAGATAAGAGTTTAAATGGTGGTAATGGAGGTATAGTTTCTTCAAGCAGTATTGCATATTTGGATACATTAGTATATTTAAATGGGCTTACCGCAGTAAAACATGGCAACGGAAGAGATTGGTGGATATTAACAAGGGAAAGATGTTCTTCAAATACGAATACAGTTTTATTTACCAATTTTGGTATTCAACAATTTTTTAAACAATCTATTGGTCCAAATTTAAACGATGGGTTAAAGTCAGCTGTGTCTAGGTTCACGCCTAATGGTATTACATTGGCAACTGCAATCGATGACACTACAATCATATTCTATAAATTTGATAGATGTAATGGAACTTTATTCGATCCAATTGTTTTAAATACCAGCCCCAATGGAGAAGTTTATAGTGAGTTTTCACCCAGTAGTCAGCTTCTATATCGTAATAACCCACCGCAAGGCATACAAACCACCCAGTATGACCTTAATCAATATTACCTACCTAATGGTATCCTTAATAGTCGTACATACATAGATCCTGTGGCTGATACTGGTAATTGTGGGCAAGGAGTGGGTTCAGCAAGCAGTGCTTGTATGCCTTCATTAGCACCAGATGGCAAGATTTACTGGGGGCATTGTTATGCCTGTAATTTGTCAGTGATAAATTTCCCGGACAGTTTGGATACCCTGTGTAATATGGAGTATAATACTATTCAATTGCCAATGCCTCATTCTGGTGCTTTACCTCAGTTTCCTAATTTTAAACTTGGGCCGGTAGTAGGAAGTGTTTGTGATAGTTTAACTTTAATAAGTGAATTGAACAATATATCTGTGAGTATGTACCCGAGTCCAGTGGAGGAAAAATTAACCATAACCTCCCAAAAGTTGTTACAAAATGTATCGATACATCTTTTTGATCAAATGGGTAGATTGGTATTGGACCAGAACTTTTCAAGTGGTACAGTTTTTCAAATTAATATACCAAGTTATATTCGCTCAGGTTTATATGTTGTACAGATTCATTCTGAAAAAGGAAATGTGTCGAGGAAAGTGATTGTGCAAAAGTGATAAGACGATTTATTCTATAAATTTCACAAACTTATAATGCACATACCTTTAGTGCCCGCATCAGTTTTCACTAAAATCCACTCTCCTTTTTTGCTAATATAGTTCACCTGATCCCCAAGCGTTAACATCTCAAGAGCTTGATACTCGCTTCCCGGACCGTAACTTACATTTAATTCTGGAGTTATGACAACCATTTTTAGAGTGCTTACTTTTCATTCAGATGGAGAAGTGCTTGTTCTATAAAAAATAAGCATACAATTGCTCCATCGTCAACTGTTGTTTTTCGTTTCCGGTATAGTCATTTGAAATGGTTCCTTCTTCCATAAAAATCACCCGGTCGCCGTAATCAATACAATCCTTGAGCCGATGCGTAACAAGCAAAGCGGTGCGTTGCTGTTCCCGGATAATTTTATCGGCCAGCTCCATGATCAGCTCAGAGGAGCGCGGATCCAGCGCCGAGCAGGGTTCGTCCATTAATAAAATTTTACAATCATCCATGGTACTCATGAGCAAGGTAAGCGCCTGCCGTTGTCCGCCACTTAAACTGCCCATGGCCCTGTCAAGCCGGTTTTCGAGCCCCATCCCCAGCTTCGCAATACTATCGGCTACGGAGATACGAAATTCTTTTCCGGTGCCGATACTGAGTCTTTTCGTTTGTGTACGCAAAGCCGCGAGACGAAAGTTTTCGAGGATGCTCAGCTCCGGCGCTGTCCCCATCAGGGGATTCTGAAAGAGCCGCGCGATGTATCGGCTGCGTTGCCAGTTGGCCAGCCGTGTTACGCTTTCTTCCTGCAGATAAATTTCGCCGGCATCCGGAACGAAGGAGCCGGCGATGGCATTCAGCAATGTGCTCTTGCCGGAGCCGTTGGCACCGATAACAATCACATATTCTCCTTGCGGAATCTGCAACGATATATCCTGTAAGGCATGAACCGCCGTTCCGGAATCATTTTTCGATGCACCTGCCGGATAAAAGGTTTTGCTGAGGTGTTCGATACGGATCATGCCGGCAGGTTTTTTCGGAAATGTCCGAGTGAGAGAATGGCCAGTACCATCAACGATGTAAACAAGCGGAGATATACCGGATCAGCGCCTGCAGCCAGGGTAACGGCAATGGCTAGCCGGAAAATCACTCCACCAGCCAGTATGGCCAGCAAATGCCAGATCATCTTGCGATGAATGAGCCTTCCGAAAACGGTTTCGCCGATCATCACGGCACCTAACCCCGATACCACAATGCCTATGCCCATATTGATGTCGGCAAATCCCTGATATTGGGTGATCAGTGATCCGCTCAATGCGGTGAGTCCGTTGGCAAGGGCCAGGCCTGTGATTTTCATTCGACGGGTGGATATTCCCATTGCCGCGGCCATGTCTTCATTGTTGCCTGTGGCACGTAAGGCGATACCGAAGTCGGTGCGGAGCAGATAATGGAGAACGGACAAAATCAATAAAGTGAAGAAGGTAATGCTGATGATGGTTTTGGATAGGGCAGAACCGAATGGAATAAGCTCAAAGAAATTTCGTATATCCATCAACGGTAGATTCGGTCGGCCCAGCATGATCAGGTTTATGGAATACAAGGCTGTCATCACCAGAATGCCGGCAAGCAGTGCATTGATCTTTAACCGGGTATGCAGCAGTCCGCTGGCACTGCCTGCAAGTAATCCTGCAAAAAGCGAAAGCAGCATGGCTAACAACGGGTGAAGGCTGTTGCTGATGCAGATGGCCGTCACCACTCCGCCAAACGTAAACGATCCGTCGGTGGTAATATCCGGAATTCGGAATACACGAAGGGAAAGGAAAATGCCGTAGCCGAGTCCGCCATACGCCAGACCCTGAATGATGGCTGTCAGCAGGAAGGAGGCGTTCATGGTATCAATGTGAAGGCAGAGTCGATGTTGGTCAGGTATGTTATGGCGGCTGAACGTTTCATTAAGCGGTTACGCACCTTCACCATCTCCGGTTGGATACCTTCTTTTTTTCCGGTTTTCAGATAATGCGCCGCCTGTTGCCCCGATTGATATCCCCATTGGTACATATCGGCACCATAGCTGGCCATTGCTCCGCGTGCTACCAGACCGGCTTCACTCGTCAGGACCGGCACATGCTTTTCTTCACAGGCTTTCGCAACAGTTTCGAAGGAGGAAAAAATCACATTGTCGGGCAGGGCAAAGAATACATCAACCCCTTTGGCCAGCAGCGATTGGGTGATGAGCTGGGTTTCGGATGTGTTGGTTACCGGCATCGCTTCAAGCGTGATTCCTAGCTTTTCGCAGCCTGCTTTTAAGCGGTTAAGGGCATCTACACTTTGTGATTCCGATTGACTATAGATGGTTCCGGCTTTTTTGGCCGACGGAAACAATGAATGAATCAGCGTAACAGCAGTATCAATATAATCCAGTGTTTCATACACGCCAAACAGGTTGGCCGGTGCTTTTCCTTCTTTATCAGTAAGTCCTGCTATATCGGGCCGGGGTGCTACCATCATGAACACCGGAATCTCACGGTTACGCTGTACCGTATTGATGGTGGAAAGAGTGGTGTTGGTGGCGATCAGCTTTGGTTGCTGGGATACAATATAGTCAACAGCCTGCAGCAGTGTGGGCTGATCTCCCTGTGCATTGCGGTAAATTACTTCAAGGGTATGCTGCTGTTCACTGTAACCGGAATCTTTCAATGCATCCATAAATCCTTTGCGTGCTTCGGCAAGTGTGGCATCTTCCACATAATCGATGAATCCGATTACCGGAACTGTTTTTTCCTGTGAACCGGATGGCGGAGTAGTGCAGGAGGCTGTCAGCAGGATGAATCCAGCCAGGATGTTACGAATGGTAGGGGTCATGTCACGAATGTATCAATAAAACCAATTCAACGATCAATAGTTTTTCATAGACTGCATTTACGGGAGGTTATCGGTCTTTAACCGGCTTTTGATTCAGGAAATAAAGGATGCGCATGCTCCAGCTGATGAGTTTATAGCTGATCCATTGTCCGGCTTTCTGAAACAGATTGGAGCCACGTGTAACGTCTGCTGAAGTGATGGGAATGCAACGTTCTTCCATCAGACTATATAACTCTCTCGTGGTCTGACTGGCAAAAGCATGGTCAAGTACTTCCAGGTTCATTTCTATACTGATGAATTCACTCAGGTGGTTGAGGTTGTGTGAACCGATACTGACCCATCGTTTATCCACGACGCAGAGTTTTGCATGCAAAACAGATTCGCGATATTCAAAGATGTTGATTCCCGCCTGAAGTAATTTACTATAGAGATAGGTCATCGCCGGCTTCATTAAAATTACATCGCTGGTGCGGCTGAGGATGATACTGACTTTTCTGCCTCTCCTTGCTGCGCGAACGAGTATCTTCAGCAAACGTCGTGTCGGCACAAAATAACTGGCAACGATGATTATTTCTTTATGGGCTCCGCTTAGCATATGTTTATATGCAGATGAAATTTCATTTCTTCTGCGGATCCAGTCATTCACACTGACTCTGACCTGCATCGGAATCGGTTCAGCCGAAGTGTTTTTCAGTTTCTTCAGTTTCCGCAAACCTCTCCTGCTGAATCGTTTTTGGAAGATCTTCTCGCAGATGGCTGTGATGGGCAGCACTACCGGACCTTCAGCCAGCAGTGCATAGTCGAGCCAGGGCAGTTGCTGATCTGTTCCTCTGTAGCGGTCAGAAATGTTGATGCCACCTACAAGCGCACGTTTTCCATCTGCAACAACTACTTTATGGTGTAAGCGTCGACCTGCCTGAAAGATACCGGGAAAAGGCAAGGGTGAGAAAAATCTGAACAGAATATTGTGTCGGGCCATTTCCTCAGGGAACTTGCTGCCGAGACTCATGGAGCCGAATCCATCTGCCACCACCTGAACCTTTACACCTCTTTGTGCTGCTTCCTTCAGTGCATCAAGGATTACCAGCCCGGTTTCGTCGACATCAAATATGTAAACCTGCAGATGCAGAAAATGTCTGGCCCGCTCAATTACTTCCAGTAAGGCGTCAAAGTACTCTTCACCGCCATGTACCAGTTTTATTTTATTGCCACCGATATAATTCCGGCTATTCACAATCGCCTTGTTTTATGTAAAGATAGGCAATCAGATACGTGAAGTATAATTTATTCGTGAAAGTACACCCGTTTTACACGTTCGGATATTCCGGTGAGCACTTCGTAGGGAATAGTACCGGTTTGCTGTGCAAGGTCGATGATGGAAGGTTGTTGCCCGAAAACGACGACTTCGGTTCCTTCTCTCGCAGGAATTCCGGTAATATCAATCATGGTCATGTCCATACACACGGATCCAACAATCGGTGCGAGTTGTCCCATCACCATCATTTTGCCCGTGCCATTGCCCAGGCGTCGGCTGAGTCCATCTGCATAGCCAATGCCCACTGTGGCAATGGTCATTTCTTTCTGAGCTACACCCCGTCTGCTGTAACCAACGGTTTCTCCGGGATGAATCTGTTTGATTTGCGAGATGGTGGTTTTGAGCGTCGCTACCATCTGCATCTGGCGCTGTTCGTTGGGTGTGGCCGCTACTCCATGCAAGCCGATTCCTAAGCGAACCATGTCGAATTGTGCTTCGGGAAAACGCAGAATGCCGGATGAGTTGAGGATATGCCGTATCACCGGGTAGTTGAAATGAGAAGTGATGGTTTCACTCATCCTTCCGAACAGTCCGATCTGTCCGCGGGTAAAGGCATCATGTTCAGGTTCGTCACTGGCTACCAGATGAGAGAAAACGGAGGCAACTCTTACGTGTTTATTGTTCTTCAGCCGGATGATCAGTTCGTTCAGTTCCTCTTCTTCAAATCCCAGCCGGTTCATACCTGTTTCAAGTTCGATGTGAATCGGAAATCTGTTGGTGAGATGTTCGTTACCGCGTCGCCGTAAGGCATCCGTGAAATGATTCAGGATGCGGAAGCTGTATACTTCTGGTTCCAGCTTATAGCTGATCATGGCGTCAAAACTCTGCTCCTCGGGATTCATCACCATGATGGGCAGTGTGATGCCTGATTTTCGCAATTCAACTCCTTCATCAGTATAGGCTACAGCCAGATAATCTGCTCTGTGAAATTGTAATACGTTGGCGATTTCAAAG
Organism: Bacteroidia bacterium; assembly: GCA_046330075.1. Taxonomy (GTDB): domain Bacteria; phylum Bacteroidota; class Bacteroidia; order AKYH767-A; family OLB10; genus JAJTFW01. The sequence continues at coordinate 103,537 of JAXLTL010000006.1, forward strand.
CTTCCGCTGCCATACGAGAATGCCTTTACCATCACCATGAGTCTGGTTTCTGGTTTCAGCCTTGACTTAAACAGGTTCAGGTTATGGATCACTGCATTCAGGTTGATCTCCAGCACTGTTTCATGCGCTTTTTGTTGCAAAGCCCGCGAGATGCGTTCAAATCCGAAGGAGCGTGCACCCTTGATGAGAATCGTCTCGTTGCCAAAGGCGCCGTAGTTCAGGTCGCGAAGGAAATCTTCCGTATGCTGGAAAAACTGCTTTTCACAATTGAAATGATCCTGTTGGCGGGAAATGGCAGCACCGATTCCGATGAGCCGGGATACTCCCTTCTGATTGAGGAGCGCAGCTACCTCTCGGTAGAGTGCCGTTTCGTCTTTTCCGCTCTGCAGAATATCACTCAGAATTACCGTCCGCCGCTTATGCTGCTTCTGTTGGTTCATGAAATCAAGAGCAATGGTGAGTGAGCCCAGATCACTGTTGTAGGAATCGTTGATGACAGAACAGTTGTTGATACCTTCTTTCATCTCCAGTCGCATCGCCACGGGACTCAGTAACTCCATCCGCTGACTGATAATTTCCGGTTTAAAATCGAGGAACAGCATCAATGCCCAGCAATGAATGGCATTCTCAATAGATGCATCGTCGGTAAACGGAATACGGATACCTATAAATTCGTTCTTATAGATACCCTGCACTTCCGTTTCATGTTCAAGGCGGTTGATACGTCCTACCTGAAGATCGGCGCGGCTTTTCTTTGACCAGGTAAATGTTGCTACCTGTTCGCTCAGAATACCACCGTTGACTACAACCTGATGGATATTGGTATAGTCGCGGCAATAAATCAGGCGTGCCGTATCTTTGAAAAGCCTCAGTTTTTCGGCTATCTTCTCTTCGTGATCGCTGAAATTCTCATCATGTGCTGAACCGATATTTGTAAAGATGCCGATGCTCGGACGGATCATTTCCTGCAGCCGATCCATTTCTCCAGGTTGGGAAATACCGGCTTCAAAGATGCAAAGGTTGTTTTCCTTTTCAATTTGCCAGACACTCAAAGGAACTCCGATCTGCGAATTGTAGCTCTTCGGACTTCGCACAATATTATAATTCTCCCGCAACAGCTGAAATAACCATTCCTTGATAATGGTTTTTCCGTTGCTCCCGGTAATGCCAATAACCGGAATGGCGAATTTACGGCGATGCGATGCCGTTAGTTGCTGTAATGCGGTCAGCGGATCCTGAACGAGCAGGTAATTGGCATCGACACCGGGCAGGATAGCTTCTTTCCGGCTGATCACAAAATTGCGGACACCGCTCTCGTAAAGTTCAGCTATGAATTCATGGCCGTCACGTCGGTCACCTTTGATGGCAAAAAAAAGTGATGCCTCTGCGACAACAACTTTTCTGCTGTCGGTGATCAGGTGGAGGATGCCCGGATGGTCGGGGAGACGGATTTCAGAATCAGCGTGCAGAATTTCGGCAATCTGCCGTATGCTGTACAGGGTATGGGACATGGTCGCTTAGGCGGAATGACCTTCCAGCATCACACCTTTCTGCTCCTTCACGAAACAAGAGCGGCAGAGGGGGATGTAGCTGTCTTTCTCGCCCAGCAAAATTAATGAACCATCGTTCACAATACGGTGGGAATGGGTAGCCAGATCACCACAGGAGATGCAAATGGCATGCACTTTAGAAATATAATCGGCTATTGCGAGGAGATGGGGCATCGGACCAAACGGTTTGCCGAGGTAATCCATGTCAAGGCCGGCTACAATCACACGTGTTCCTGCATTGGCCAGGGTTTCGCATACATACGGCAGCTGATCATCAAAAAACTGCGCTTCGTCTATTCCGATAACATCTACTTCGTGACCTAACAATAAAATATTGGAGCTCGCCGGCACCGGAGTGCTTTGGATGGCGTTTGCATCGTGTGAAACAATATTGCTCTCATCATAACGGACCTCCATAGAAGGCTTGAAAATCTCTACCTGCTGACGGGCAATTTTGGCGCGTTTGAGCCGGCGGATCAGTTCTTCTGTTTTTCCGGAAAACATACATCCGGCAATAACTTCAATCCAGCCTTTTCTAGGTTGATCGCGTTTTGTTTGTTCGAGGAACATAGGTGTGGGGAGATGAGGCAACTAATTTAATTTATGTATACGGCGGTTTTGCCAAATTGTTAATAAACCGGGGCTTTCCGTGAAAAAATAGTCGGTTTAAGCCTGCAATCTAAGAAAAATAGGCTGCCATCCAACGACAGCAGCCTATTTTTAATGGTGTTTTTTAGTTTATTCCACTACAATACGGCTAACCTGTAAGGCATCTCCCTGGCGTACAATTGCCTGATAAATTCCGGATGGAACAGTACTGAGATCCAGATCAACCGGGTTCAGTCCGGAATTCAGCCACTGAGCGTTTTGAAGGATGATTTTTCCGTTCAAATCCATGATCTGAATGTTTGCATTTCCAGGGACTTCAGACTGCAACATCATACGTGTGATGCCGGAAGTTGGATTCGGATATACACCGAATGATTTCAGAGAAGAATTCTCTATAAGTCCGGTCGCTACAGCAGGCCCTTTTTCAAAGATAAAATTGCCGTTTCCAGAGCCCCCGAAACCGGTAAAGATCATTTTCCAGAGGGAACCGGCTCTGTCCTGCACAAAGTACACCGTTGAATCTGCAATATCCCAGGAGAAGGTCGCCATGTTGAAGGATTTCCATTCATAGGCGATAGCATTCATGTCATTGGAAAAAGTGTATGTACCGGGTGTAGTGATTGCCGTGTCTACCGGGTAAGCTTTGGCTACGAAAACGCTGTCGTTTGATAATACTCCGGTTACCATATACGCAATAGGAGTTTGGGCAAAATACTGGCAGAAGGTAAGGTCCCAGGCATTGTAAACAGGTTCGCGGTCGATGGTTGTGCTGTTTACAATCGAATAATATCCGAAGAATTTATTCTGGAAGTTTTGTTTGTTCAGTGTGGCTACCACTTCATTGGATCCGTCAAGGTTTGCATAGCGGAAATTGTAAATTCCACTTGTTAAATCATCAATGCGCAGTTTTCTGACATCGCCGGTTCCGACTTTGATGAAGTAGACAGAGTCACCGGTAATAACATGCGTAATGTAATTGTACACTCCCCATCCCAGATCAAACTGATTGGTAACATCGTTTGTCATATTGAATGCTCCGAAATCCCAACTGGTGTCAGTGTTAAATAATTGGTAAGCAGGATTGCTGATGATACCTGTGGTATCAGCGGAGGTCATGGATGACCATTGAGAAATATCCTTGTTTGCTTTCCAAAGATTTACTCCTCGTTTAGAGTTGATAAGAATAGAAGCAGCATAGCCACGAAGCTGGAAGGCAAGATCCCAGTCGGTGTTGATGACGTTGGTGACTTCACCGTTCGCCATGCTGTAGAAGGATTGATTAGTATATCCGGGCTGGATGGATACCATATCGGATACCATTTGAGCGTGTACTAGCGATGCCATGAAGGTCATGGTAAATGCCAGCAGAACTGTATAGAACTTTTTCATTATGTTGGTTGTTTATAAGCGTTGATATTCGAAGGTCACAGTACCTTTATTTCCTTGTTGATCATAGAAGTCAATCATGCGCATTTTATACATAAATCCCTGATGATCCTTGAGTACGAAATAAAGATTCTGGGTAATATGATATTGGCTGGAAGCAAAATCATAGAATTTCCAATCGTAACCTATGATATCGGCACGGGTTGAAAAACTCATATTTAATGCTTCCGTTGAATGCACTTGTTCGTAAGGGATATAGTTAGGCGTAGAATCCAGTTCCGCCATCACGCCGTTAACAGAATTCCACATATTAACGATGCCTCCCGTAACAGGGTAAAACCGGTAGGGACTGCTCAGCGGTTCATCAAAATAAACATGAGTGTATTTGGTGAATACAAAATCCCATTCATCTTTAGGCGGTGCCTGCTGTACAAGCTGTCCGTTATTGTTAAACGAAAAGTACATCAGCGAGTAATCAGGATTTTTAGGAATGGTTAATTCGTTTAATCCTGTGTTGTCCAGTTTGCAATAGCGCACTTTATAATGCTGGTCGTCGGCTTCTATCACCTGAATTTTACGAAAACGATCGCTGCCGGTATGGTCGATAATGCCGCGATCGATAATCATTACTTCGCTTTCGCCGGTAGGTGGAACAGAAGCAGGCTGCCACCATAGTCCAAATGCTGTGCTGTCGCCATCGAGGTGTTCTGCATCAACTCTCCAGTCGGCACCGGCACTGTCGGCTGCGCTGATAGATGTCGTTCCTGAATGAGAAAGGAACATGTACTTGGCTCCGTTGAGATAAATATGCCGTCCGGTTGGAGATGCTTCAAAGGCAAGGTCGAAATTCCGGTAGTTGGCGGCGTAAACAGTGTCTTTTGAAAGACTCACGTAAATCTGGTTGTCGTAATTGACACCCATCGAAGCTACCATGGTTTTCGAGTTGCCCGGTGCAGGAAGTACAACTGCTTCATCATCTTTTTGGCAAGATGACAAGAGAATTGTGCAGAGGGAAAGAACGGTGAATAGCTGTCTCATTTGAACGTAAAAGTGAGTTTGGTAAAGAATGAACGACCCATGGCAACCATCGCTGTGCCATCTCCTCCTCCGCTGTGCGCACCTCCTGATGACATTGCGCGAACATTGGTTACATCGAGAATATTTCTGATTCCAAGTGTAAGCGATATACGTTCTTTGAGCATACTTTGACGGGCAGACACATCCAACATCTGATAGCTTTGATTTGTGTAGCGATAAATCTGATCGTTGTTATCAACCAGATAGATAGGACGCTCTCCATTGTATTTCCAAAGCACTGAGAAAATGGTTTTTGATTTTTTCATCGTGTAGTCACCACCAGCATTGAACTCCGGTGTCCAGGCTATTGCCGGTTGTTCAATATCACCTTCAAAGGTCCCGTTGGTACCGGTATAGGAGAAACCGGCATTTATTGCATATTGCTTATGAACAAACCTGGCCTTGATTTCTGTTCCTCTTGAAGTGAAACGATCAAGGTTTATATAGGTATATAAAGTGCTGCTTACATCAACCTGTACCAGTGAAATTTTATGATGTATGTCGTTGTAGAAAACAGAAGGTTCGAGGATGAAAAGATGGTCTTGTCCTGTGTTTCTGTACTCAGCTCCAAAGATAAATTGGTTGGAAGTTTCTGATTGGAGATTTGGATTTCCACGAACGTTGTGGATGCCGTTGTCTACAAAATAAAGATATTGTTCTTTCAGTGAGGGAGCACGATAGCCTTTTGAGAACGAACCACGAAGGTTCCAGTTACTGGTGAGTTTAACCAATGCGTTTATGGAAGGTACAAAGGGGGCATTGAACTGAGAATTATAAATGGCACGGATGGCAGGGCGGATGGTAATCCTTTCAATGGGTTTATAATCGATGCTTGCATACGCCGCAACATCAGTCATGCTATGGGTGGAGTTATCAATTTTCTTTCCCTGGCCTTCCTCAAAATTGAAATCTACACCACCCAAAACACTCCAGCGTGTTTTGGGATCCGTCCAAACATATGTTGCTCTTGAAAATACAGCCCTGAATTTCGTAGTGTCGTCATCGTTAGGATCTGCAGTCAGTTCATCAGATAACAGTACCATGTCTTTGCGATGGGTGTTTTTGATGTATTCATAGGTGGAATACGCTCCGGTGAAATTGAGGATGCCGCGGTTTTTAAATTTCTGTTCAGCGCTGAGTTGATGATGAAAGCGTACGGTATTGTAGTATTGATCGTAGGCGTATGCGAAATAGGGAGTGATGAGGGGATTCGATTTATTGATGACTTCTTCGGAAAACCAAGAGGAAAGCAGGCTCAGTTTTAAATTATGGATCGCTTGTGTGACCTTTACAGAAGAAAAATACTGTTCTCGTGGATTCCAAAGTTGTGCTCTTGAGTCGGTATGTTCAGGATCCCAGCCATCGAAGAAGTTGCGGCCACCGTTTAATGAGATCGTGGTTGATTTTAATCCAAGATTCACTGTCCCGTCCATGTTGTACTGACCTGTGGATTCGTAAAACCCGGTCATACTGGCATTCCATTGATTTTTTACAGGCGTTTTTGTGATGATATTGATAACACCTCCAAGTGCATCGGTTCCATATAAAACCGACATCGGTCCTTTCACCACTTCAACTCGTTCTACATTACTGAGATTTAACTGTCCTAAATCGATGTTTCCGTTTTGACGTCCGATAACTGGTACGCCATCTATCAGAATTTTTATATGCTCGCCACCTGTTCCCTGCATGGTCATACTGCTGCCCAGGGAAGGATCATAGCCAACACGGATATTCAATTCTTGTGCGAGTAGATCTTTTACGGTTACTGCACCTCGCTTTTCGATGTCTTGCGTTTTCAGTACCTGCACAGGAACTACTGCGTCTTTCTGATAGCCCGGCATATGATTTCCGGTGATGGTTACCTCTCCCATACTTTTGGGAGTATTCGTCAACACTATTTCCTGAACATTGGTGGCCTGAGGAATAGTATCTATGCGATCCATATAGCCTACCATCTGCACTTTACGTATCAATGGCATTGGGATGCCAATTACCCAGGCTTCCCCTTTACTGTTCGAAAACACAACCGTACTTTTTTCAGGCTGACTCATTGAAGAATAAATTACCATCGCCCCATCAATGGGTTGGTGGTCTACATTTTTCAAACGAATATTTTGCGCCTTAGAATAGTACAAGTTTCCGCACAGAACCAGAAACAATATACATGAAATGATTCTCATATTTCGGGGACAAAAATACGTCTGCACCATGCTGAGATTTGTCATGTGAGTCTGAGCAATGTCAAAATTTTATTCAATCTGACAATCGGCTGACACATGAGTTATATTAGAAAAATACAATTATTAGGGAGGTGGTTAATCCCTAGTTGTGTTGAGGTATCTGGAAATATCCATCAATTTGAGTTTCGTAAATACAACAATATGAGGATATTAACAATGGTTTATTCATAGATTTCGGGCCATAGGGAGATTTAAAAGCAGTTCTGGTGACACTTTTGCCTTGCCGGAAGCAATAAAGTTGACCGGTTTCGTTTATTCCCTATGAATACTTCAAGTTTAAATACTCTGCTTCCTCTGTTGGATAAACTGGGTGAACAAGTGGAAAATGCGCTGATAACGCCTGATGGAATCTCTCTGTTGGAGAAGGACAGGTTGAAAGAGACCTTGCGCAGGTTTTATGATGCTGTGGATCAGATTCCGGTGGTGAAGAATGAAACAGCAACAGCCGCTGGTTCAGTTCAGCATTCTGCACCTGCTGCAGCTCCGGCTTCTTTTGGTTCCCTGGCAGATTCTGTGATTGCAACTCTTCATTCGCATTCAACGGTTGTGCGGGATATTCCTGCCCCGGCACCTGCGGTTTCTGAAGCTTCCGTTCACTCGGCTGCGACAGCGGTGAAGGAGGCAGATACATCAGATGCAGTAAAGGTAACGATGGTTGATACTACTATTTCAGATGAGGCTCCGGCTGGAATCACTCCGGAGTTACCTGCTGAAATCCCTGTCGTTATTGCTGTTCAACAGGAGCCTGTTGTGGTTTCTATACAGCCTGAGCCGGTGGTAGTTACTGCGCAGCCGGAACCCACGGTGATTCCCGCTGCGCCCCTTGCGCCGAAAGCTCCAATCGAGGAAAAGGTGGTGGAAACCAGAACCAAACACCTGTACGCGGCTGCCATGTATGAAGAGCAGTCAACAGTTGCCGCGAAATATACAGCTCCGGAAACCCTGGGAGACAAAGTGACCAGAGAGAGCTCAACGCGACGCTTATCTGACCAGTTAAAGGCGTCGCCGCTGGCAGATTTGAAATCATCGATCGGTATCAATGAGCGGTTTGCTTTTATCAATGAATTGTTTTCAGGAGATCAGCCGGCGTATCTCCACAGTATTGAGCAGATCAACAAAATGCAGACCTATCAGGAAGCGCAGTCATTTCTCCATGAGCAGCTGTTGAAGCAATATCAGTGGAAACCTCAGTCAGAACGTTTCCTTCAGTTTGATGAACTCGTGAAGCGCCGGTTTAACGCCTGACTGATGCGTAGCCTGATGCTGATACTTGGTGTGTTGCTGGCGCAGATGGCGGTGGCGCAGGACAGCCTGTATACACGTCATGTCATTCAGGAACTGACATCAGAAAAGTATAACGGTCGCGGATATGTGAAGGCGGGAGATGTGAAAGCCGCTGATTTTATTTCGTCGGAATTCAAACGTCTTGGATTGAAACCTGGTGCGGCTGGAAAATGGATACAGCCGTTTTCGTTTCCGGTTAATACCTTTCCGGGTGCAATGCAGGTCTCATTGAATGGTTCCGCACTCAGGCCTGGTGCTGATTTTATTGTAGAGCCCGGAATGTCATCCCTGAAAGGGAAGTTTGATGTGGTGACGATTACAAAAAGAATGGCCGGTTATTCCTCTTCTGAAATCCGGGGTAAGTTTATCCTCATTGATACCGCAGGAACAGGTTTTAGCGTGGATAAGGAGGATATGCAGGCCTGGAAGAAAAATTATTTCGGCGCAGCAGGTATGATCTGGGTGCAACCGGCGAAGCTGACCTGGAGCGTGAGTACTTCGGACGGGGAGTTCCCGGTGATTGAAGTGCTGAAGGAGACGCTGAAGGGATCAACGGTACGTCAAATTGAACTGAATGTAGAAGCGAAGTGGATACCGGAATATAAAACGGGGAATGTTGTCGGAGTGATTCCCGGTTCCTTGTATGCTGATTCGTTTTTGTTGGTCACAGCACATTATGATCATCTGGGAAGGATGGGGGCTTCAACTTATTTCCCGGGTGCCAATGATAATGCTTCCGGGATTTCAATGTTGTTGAATCTGGCTGCCTGGTTTTCAGGACCCGGACATACATCCCCCTATACGCTGGTGTTTATTGCCTTTGCAGGAGAGGAGGCCGGACTTATCGGGTCAAAATATTATACTGAGCATGCGCTGATACCCTTGAAAAAAATTCGTTTTCTTATCAACCTTGACCTGTTGGGTACAGGCGATGATGGAATCATGGTGGTGAATGCAACAGAATTTCCAAAAGAATTTTCACGCCTCGACAGTTTGAATACCGCACTGTCGTTGTTGCCAAAAATCGGACAACGGGGCAAGGCAGCTAACAGTGATCATTATTTTTTTACAGAAAAAGGGGTGCCGGCTTTTTTCTGTTATACCCTGGGTGGAATTACGGCATATCATGATGTGTACGATGTCGAAAAAACGTTGCCGCTTACCAGATACAGGCAGGTGTTCAGTCTGCTGAAGGACTTTGTTTCTTCTTTTTAGCAGAGATAGAAGGAACATTTCTGATCTGATCAGGAAATAAAAAAGCCGGTTTATGTGAACCGGCTTTTTTCTATAGCATTTATCAGGTTAATCATTTTCATTCAGACGCAGCTGGTAGCGCTGATCATCTGCCCAAACTGTTACCATGTAAGTGCCTGCGCTCAAGCCATTGTTTTTGGCAGAGAAAGGCATCGTATACATTCCAGCATCCTGAAGTCCCTGCTGATATCGCTTCACCATTTTGCCGGTGGCGTCTGTGATTTCAACTGTAATCATCGTAGGGCGTGTCAGCATATACCGCAATGTGGTTGATTCACGATAAGGATTGGGGAATGCTTCTACAACAACAGCGCCGTTGTCGCGGATAATACAGGCAACAATTTTGGTAAGCACAAATTGTCCATCGAAATCTACCTGACGCAGGCGATAGTAATACACCTGATTGGGTTTTACATCAGTATCGGTAAAGGTATAATTGTGCATTACATTGGTAGTTCCGTTCCCTTCGGCCCATCCGATGGTGCTGAAATGATCCGGATTGGTTGCCCTTAATATTTCAAATCCTTTGTTGTTTACTTCACTGGCAGTAACCCAGCTGCATTCAATTTCATTGCCTTTGGCTTCGGCATTAAATGCGAGTAACGAAACCGGTAGGGCAGAAGAACCTTGTGCGGTACCAAACTGTACTCCGGATCCGGCAGTGAATGTTTGTGATATTCCGGTCCGCAGTACTGCTGTTACAGGAGGAGCTCCACAAGAGCCGGAGTTCATGAGCGGAATAGCCCATGAGCCACTGGCATTCCGCATCACTGTAAAGGCTGAAGAAGCATTCGAATAACTTCGGTTATACAACGTCATGTGCATATCTGCAGAGCCGGAACCTTGTGGAGTGATGGTCCAGTAGCCGTTGTTCAGACCTGCAATGTTAAAGGTGACCGGACAGGATGGATCGGCGCCCATGGCTGCAGGCGGACCTGCTGACCAGGAACTGAAGTGTACTCTCAAGGTGTTGATGGCAGGATCACTGCCATTGTAAGTAGAAATGTTCATCAGTTCATATCCTGCTGTTGCATTTCCAACCGGAAAATCAAGGATGCGTGGCGTACCGCTTGCTGCCGGTAATTTGCGGCGAAGGTAGCCGTTAACAAAACTTGAAACGTTACCTGAACTCACGGCTGCGGAAGAGTCGTTCTTAACATTTACTTCGTACGTAGATGTGGTGATTTTGCCACTATTGAAGGTGATAGAACCACTGCTGCTGATATTCATGTTTGTTGACAGCGTTACACCGGTACTGGTATTGGACATCCGTACGTTTTCAAGATCCCCGGTATTGGCATAGGTTTGAGCACCTGTACCTGTGAATTCAATAATTCCTCCGCTGCCGGGTGTAAATGTACCACCAATTGCGTTGTTGAAATTCCCGTTCAGACGGATATACTTACCGTTACCATCGAAGATGCTTGTCGCCGTACTGAATGTAAAGTTACCGGTTACATCCATGTCATTGTTTAACACAACACTTCCGGATGCTTTGTTTACCTGAATATTTACCAGGTCATTTACATTGGAAAGATTACCTGACATCTGTTGTGTGCCCGTGCCGGTTAAAATAATAGTAGAGTTTGTTCTTGCATTCAGGGTGCCGTCGTTTTCAAAGTCACCACATACACTGAGGTTTTTATTGGAGTTGATAGTAAGCGAGGCGCCGGTAAGGATGTTGATTGATTTCGTGGTGGCACCAACAGCGTTAATAACGGGTTGGTTAGCCGAAGTAGGGAGGATCACCGCACTGCGTACACAACTGGGAATGGCACAGCCGCCCCAGTTTGATTGTTTAAACCAATCTGTATCGGTTGAACCGGTCCAGTAAACTGTATCCGGAGAGGTCAGATAATCCACCGGTGCGGTTGACGGGAAATAAAGGGTGAACCCTGAGAGGCTGTTTGAGAAGTTGGAAACGATCAATAAATACCGCTCTCCTGCAGCTACCGGTAATTTGCTCATAAATGCTGAACTGAATCCGGGGTAGGCTGCGGGGGCAGTATAATCGGCTGCTCCATAAACTCCGGTAACACCCAGGTAGCTGTAATTACATCTTACAGGAACCGAATCGGCATAGATACCTGCACAGGTAACGGCTCCTGTACCGGAAATTTTCCACAAGGCCCAATCATAATCGGTAGATGTGGTGCTTGGTGCTCCTAGCCAGTCGTTGGGAACAATGGTGAACTCAAGGTTGCCGGCTGCATTTACCGGAATTTCATACCATGCGGATCCGCGCTCTCCTGCATCGAGACAGTTGTTGCCATTGCCGGTGAAATCACAATAGTTTCCGAATGCCTGAAATCCGGGATCACCTACGGGAACTGTATCATTGCAAATGGGTAATGGAACAGAACATTCCTGACCGAATATGGTCGGGAAAGAAGTGGTTCCGTCAATTGCAACTATACCAAAGGTGCCAGTACGGGTATCGTATCCGTCAACACTGACATAGTAGGTTGATCCGGGTGTGAGTCCGGAAACAGATAACTGTGATTGTTCAGTACTGGTCCATGAGCAGGCTGATGCATCATCATTGCAATCCATATAGGTAAGCCCGGCTCCACAAGTGCCGGAGTAGATGGCAAGCTGCGTATTGATCAGTGAGCCCGGAGTCGTTCGTACAGTAACAGAACCGGATGCAGGTGCTGTAAAGTAAAACCATACTGAGTTAACCGTGTTTGGTGCAGTCCAGCAGGCCGGAGCAGCTGGTTCGCCACTTCCACCGGAGCAATTGTTATCACCGGCAACCGTTACACCTAAAGGTAATTCAAGGGCATTGCAGGGCAAATCATTGTCCTGAGCACCACCATACGTATTAATGGTGAGATTGTACTCAGCACTCATCGGATTGGCCCAGGTATCAATGATAATATAGTAAGTACCTGCGGCAGGTAAATTAACGCTGGAAGAAAGGGATCCGGAAGTTGCACCTCCGCCTGAAGCAACGCAAGTGGTTCCGGCTACATCCGGACAGCCATTGTAAACCTGATAACCGATGTAATTGGTTGAAGCACCATTTATGGTGATACTGATACATTCTGGTCCGGTTGCCGTATATTGATATACTTTGTCTTCTCCTGATTCATACAATGACATAGGAGAGGCGATACTCAGATTGTTGTAGTTATTTACCATGCAGGCCGTATTTTCCTGTGAAACCTGATACGGCAAAGATGAAATGATCACAGGATCGGCGCAGGTTGAACCGTTAAAACTGGAAGTAGGCGTACTGATAGAAATGTTGTAAGTGTAACAGCCGGCGGCAGCATCGCAAATAACATAGTAGGTTCTTCCGGCCACTACATCACCACAAATTACTTTGTTTCCTGAAGTGCCGTATGAGCTGGCGATGCAGGTACTGTTTCCGGTTGAAGAACAGTAGGTAGCCAGCGGGCATCCTTTAACAAGAAAGAGTGCTGTGTTGTAGGCAGAAGAACTAAGAATCACCTGAACAGATCCGCTGCTTGCAGGTGTGAAACTGAATACTTCTTCTTCACCGGCATAATAAGATGCACCACCGCACGATTCAGCATTGGCAGATGTAACATCATTTCCTGCACCGCAGGTTGAACGTCCGGCATAAGAATAGGGTAAGGAAGCAACATTTACTACAGTACCTGCACTGCACGCGGTTGCGCTGATGGCTGAAATGGAAATACCAAAAGTGTAGTTATTCGCATTTCTTCGATCGCAGATCACATAATAGGTTCTGCCGGCTACTGCACATCCGCCTACGGTAAGAGATGTTGAACTGGCAGCATATCCGATTAAGGTGCTTGCATTCCCGATCAAAGGACAACCTTCATAAACTCCAAGTGTAATGTTGTTCGATGATGAGGTCATGGTTACACTGAAATATCCGGTGGAGGCTGCTGTAAATACATATACACGATCGAGGCCCACATCGTCTTGCGTATGTCCTGACCAGATAATCGTAGCGTTGTTACAGTCATTTACCTGGCCATTGGCAGATACACCCGAGGCGGAATAGGGTAAACTGGCTACAGAGGTAACACCGGTTCCAAGTCCGGCATTGCAGGCTGCAGGCGTGAAACTCTTATACGCCATGGTGCCCATCGAGGCTTGTGCAGTACAGGTTGCTTTTGAAACGAGAACTCTGTACGATCCGGTTGTAGGACAGGCAAAAGCGATTTTGGCATTCGTACCACAGAAGTCGTTGCTGTAGTTTGAAGTGCCCATACTTTGGCCGCTGCTGTTCAGAATAGTAATTTCTGTATTGTACGCAGAAGAACCTCCGTCTGCTGCACAAAAAGAAAAGTAATAAGCTGTTCCTGCAGTACCACTAAAGGTGTAATAAGCTCCGCCATTTACTGCAATGGTTTGCCAGGAAGATGTGATGGTTAACGCACCTGCATTCGAGCCTGATAAACACTGTGCATAGGCTGTTTGCTGAAGCATCAGAAAAATCAGCCCGGGGAAGACAAGATTTTGTAAGATGTTTTTCATGGAAGATGGGGTAGGAAGTGGGGTTATTCTGTTTTTAAGCTTTCAGTTATTTCAGATCGTGATTCACATGCATTCATTGCTCTTTCAAGCGTCGCGTCATATTTGAAAAAATAATTCTGTCCCAGTTCATCCAGGATTTGGGTTACCTGCATCAGTTGGGAATGAGCACCATGGAAAAAAATTAAACCACGACTCTGACAGAAACCTTTGAACTCAAGGCCCTCGATGGATTTGATGCGTTCTTTAAACAACGGAAGTAACTTTTGTGTGTCCATTCGCGGCACACCCAGAATGTAGTCTGTTGGCACATCCGAATGAATAATGCCGGGATCTGCAACTTTTGATTCAGCTTGCGCAAAGAGGTTTCCTGATAACAGGATGAGGATACCAATAAGGTACAATGGGGTCTTCATGAGTATACAATTGGTGTACACTCATACGAAAATGAAGATGTAAGGTTTGAAGGAAAGCTACTGTTTCTTATTTATTGCTGAAAATCAATACTTTGCAGTAAATAATTTCTGTTTTTCCACTTGCTTTTACAGTGTATAAGCCATCTCCAAGGGTCTTAAAAATCTGGTTCCAGCGTAAGGTTAAAGGCATATTTAACTCCTTTTTCAGGGTGTATGCACCTGCTTTCATCCCATCCGGAGAATAGAGTTCAAGAATGACCTGGTCATCAAAAGGCAAATCAACCGTAATGAGGGATGTTGCAGTTGCCGGATTAGGAACGACACTGATGGAATGAGCAGATGTTGCATTCAAACGACCAACAGCAATATCTGATAGATACTCAGATCCATTCATGTCAATTTGCCTCAATCGGTAAAAATAATCGGTAGAGGTTTGTACTTCATGATCCGGAAAGGAATAATGTTTGGGCGTATTGCAATCTCCGGCTCCATCCTGCCATCCGATTGGTTCGAAAGAGAATGTGTTTGGATTCAGGCGTTCGATGATGAAACCTTTGTTTTCCTTTTCATAGGATGTTGACCAATGAAGAAGAATATGATCATCGCCAGGTTCTGCATCGAATCGAAGCAAGCCTATCGGTAATGCACTCGGACCTTGTGCCGTTCCAAAGTCAAACATACCATTCATACTATTCCTTCTGACAGCGGTGACCGGAGAGGCAACACATGTGCCACTGGCAAGCCCCCATCCGGAGCCATTGTTTGACATGATTGTCCATACATTGGCTGCATTGGTATAGTTAAGATTGTATAGTGTGAGATCATAATTTCCGGATGTTGGATTGTTGGATGCTGTAAAGGTCCATTTTCCATTGTTCAGCGCATTCGAAGAAAAGACTGTTCCGCCGCAATCAGTTACACCGAGGGGAGCAGGTATAGCGCCGTAAATACTGAAGTAAACAAGGAGATTGTCAATGGTAGTAGGAGAGCCCGGGTATGCAAAACTGATATTGGCGCGTTGATACCCTTTGGAGGCTTCCCCAACCGGGAAATCATAACTGCCGGTTGCATTCAGGTATCTGCGCAGATTGCCTTGTACAAAGCTGGTTGCATTACCGCTGGTAACTGCTGCTGGAGTTCTGTTGAATGTTCTTACCTCCAGTGCTCCGGTTATAATTCGTCCTGCTGTTAATGTCAGGGTTCCTGCCGTATTTAATTCCATGGAGGTCTGTAATGTAACGCCCGGTCCGGTATGATTCATGATTACGTTTTCCAACTGCCCGGGGTTATAGTAATTCTGTCCTGCTGCCCCGTTAAACTCAACGGTGCCGGATGCCGGAGTGAACACTCCATAATTCAGGAAGTGTCCTGCCGCTTTCATTTTCTTTCCTCCAAGATTGAACGTTGAGGTTGCATTGGAGATGGTAAATATTCCTTTCACATCTGCATCCTGAAGAGTGGATACGATGCCCCCTGTTTTAGTAATGGTAAGATGGCCGAATGCATTTACTCCGGTCAGGTTACCATTCATGTTTTGATTGATGTTGGCATTTCCAAACAACACGTTACTGGTTGGCGCAGCGGTTAACAATCCAAAATTTGTCAGATGTTCGCATACACTTAATGTTTGTCCGGCAGGAATCGTAACGTTTGCGCCGGGATTAATCATCAGTGATTTGCATGTAGCGACGCCTGTAATCGTGGGTTGTAAAACGATGCCGCCATTGATAACAGCATCTCTTGAACAGGTGGGAACCGGACATCCTCCCCAGTTATCTTTCTTAAACCAATCGGTGTCTATACCACCTGACCAGAGCGAGACATTTCCACTGCCTCCATACTGCACGGAGGAGATAGATGAAAAGATAATATCAAAGCCACTTGTACTGTTGGTGAAATTGGACACTACCAGCACGTATCTGTCGCCTGCAGATACCGTAAGCTGATTGTTGAAGGCCGCACCGAATCCCGGATAAGCTGCCGGTGAAGTATTGTTTACCGCACTGTATAACCCTGTTACACCCAGAAAACTATAATTACAGGCGACAGGTGTTGCGCCGGTTGCAATCTGTGCGCAGGTTACTGCTCCTGTTCCTGCAATTTTCCAGACTGCGAAATCATAATCAGTTCCCGCAGTACTGGGAGCACCCGGCCAGTCTTTGGGGATAATGGTGAATTCAAGAACACCATTGGCATTGATAGGAATATCAAACCAAACCGAACCCCGTTCACCACTTAGCAGACAGTTGGTGCCACCGCCAGGGAAATCACAGATATTTCCAAATGCCTGAAAGCCCGGATCGCCAAAGCTCATCGTTGTATCACAAACCGGTAGATAAGTACCACAATCCTGTCCGTTTGTTAATGGAGGCAATGTTGCTGTTCCATCCATAGCGAGAACGGAGAATGTTCCTGTTAGATTGGCGTAGCCGTCTACAGCAATATAGTACGTTGCGCCCGGAGTGAGTCCGGTCACTGTAATATCAGCGCTATAGTTTATAGTTGATCCGCAGGAGGTACCATTGTCGTTGCAGGCAAGCAAGGTCATGCCGGTTCCGCAAGTACCACTGTACACTGCTACCTGAGGGTTGGTCAATGAAATTGGTATAGCCCGTACGCGCAATTGTCCGGATGCCGGTGCAGCGATACTATACCAGGTCGTATTGATGATATTCGGAGTGATCCAGCAGGCTGGTGCAGCAGGCTCGCCTGCACCACCCGAGCAAGTATTTGAGGAAGATAAGGGAATACCCGGTAACAAAGGTTGTGCGTTGCAGGGTAAGTCGTTGGGGGCTCCGTTTCCGAATGAAGTTATAGAGATATTGTAGTTGACATTAGTAGGGGGTGCCCACGTGTCGATCACTATGTAATAGGTGCCTGCACCGGGCAGCACGACACTGCCGGTGAGAGTTCCGCTGTTGGCACCACCGTTACTGCCGATGCAGGTGGTTCCGGCCGCTCCCGGGCATCCCAGATAGACCTGATAGCCGATGGAGTTGGTGCTGGCCCCTGTGAGTGTGATACCTAAACACTCAGAGCCAGAAGCGGTATAAACATAAACTCTGTCTTCGCCGCTTTCAAATAAAGTTCCGCAACTGCCGGTGCTGGCATTCGTATAGTCGTTACCGTTACATGCTGTGCTTTCACCGATGGCATTATAGGGAAGTGTACCTGTACTGATGGCGTTCGAGCAGAGTGAGCCTGCTGCCGTGGCAGTAGGAGCGGAGATGGAAATATTATAGGGGTTACAGACCGGTGATGACCATGAATCGATGATCATATAATAGGTCAGCCCTGCTGTTACGGTAGCGCAGAGTGATTTCGATCCGGTAGAGGTTTGTTCGAACGCAACACAGGTAGCGGCAGATCCGGAACAGACCGTTGCCAGCGGACATCCCTGATAAAGCATAATGCCGGTATAGCTGCCTGTTGATGTTAAATTGATAGTGATATCACCTGAAACTGATGGAGTAAAGGAGAAGACTTCATCTTCTCCGGTAAGATAACTGGAGTTTCCGCAGATGACCGTATTCGCAGGCGTCAGGTCATTTATTTTTCCGCAGGTGGTTCGTCCGGAAGATGTATAGGGCAGTGTAATGGCATTGACGCCGGTGCCCAATGGACATCCGCCAACCGGTACAGGAGCAGAAATCGTTAGATTGGTATAGGGATTACAGGAAGGAGAAGGAAATACATCCAGAATCAGGTAGTAGGTGACGCCGGCATTGAGACAGGATGTAATGGATTGGTTACCCGCTGAACTTTGTGAAACGGCTACACAAGTTCCTCCCTGACCATTTAACGGACAGCCCTGATAGAGCATTAATCCGTTCCAGGTTCCTGTAGACGTAAGATTGATGGATACTGTTCCGGTAGTAGCAGGGGTGAAGATCCAGACCCTGTCTTCGCCTCCCAGATAGGATGTGCTGCCACAGGCAATCACATTGGAAGCAGTAAGATCGTTTCCGGCACCGCAAGTAGTGCCTGCCCCCGATGCATACGGTAACGCTGCTACATTGAATACTCCACCTCCCAGATTGCCCGGGCAGGTGAGCGGAGGAGAAAAGCGATATACCAGTGTGCCTAAGTTTGCATTGGATGCACAGTTGAACAGATTTACCAGAACGCGGTATGTCCCTGCGGATGGTGCTGTCCAGGCTAAGTAAGATTGTACACCGCAGTTATCATCATTATAGGCTCCGGCTACCGGAGTTCCGGTGCTGTTTTGTATCGTAATCTGTGTGTCAAAGGTAGAGCTGCCACCATCTGCAGCACAAAAGCTGAAATAATAGGTCGCTCCGGCTGCCGCTATAAAACTTTTATAAGTGCCCCCGGGGATGTTGGTAGTATTCGTTGACGACCATGCTGCACCGGGTGTAATGCCTCCTCCGTTTGTACCACCGGTGCATTGGGCATGCGACATCCAGGGGAACAAAAGAAGAAGAATCAGTGAGTATAGTTTTTGCATCGGCTTCAAAATTGCTGGGTCGCGCCTTTGCAGGCAGTTGTTACTTCAGCAGCAGTTGCTCCTTCCTTAACAATGAATTCAAATCCTCCCGGTTTCAGAAGTTCCAGCAATTGATCTGCATTTCTGTAGTGGTTTAGATCCAGTTCAAGTACAACCCAGCCGTTCATTTCACAACTGGCCACCACGTGAGACTCTCCTAAACTACCGGATAGTGCATTGTTGATGAGTTGGACATGTTTCTGGTTGCTGAAATTTTTTACTTCCAGAACAAGTTGGGTGAAATGGCCGGACTGAGCATTCGCAGTATTGAATATCAGCAATAACAATAAAGTGCGGAGGGTCATTCGCATGGCAGTTTTGGGTTGTGTCCCGTAAATATACGGAACTTTCCGATTAGCACTGCATACTGACGATGCGATTTTTGAAGATAGATATGTACATGGTTTTTCGGATCTGCAGGGAGTAGGTTCGTACATCAAAATATCCTACGTTTGCCATTGTTATTCTATCGTTCGCCACTCCTCAAACTCAACCATCTGCAAATCATGCTTCGGTCAATTCTCCTGTTCTTTTTCAGCTGTATCTTGTTCGTTGAGCCTTCTGTTGCCCAAACATTCAAGGCAGAACTCGGTTTCGGAGTTATGGGAACGCAAATTTCGGGTGATGATCTTTCCGGTTTTAACAAAGCAGGTATTTGTGCCGGAGTCGGAATTCGAGCCGCACTCAGCACCAAAACAAGTTTAGGGTTCCGGATGTTGTATTTCCAGAAAGGTAGCCGTATGCCGCTGAAAAATGATGGAACTGATTCTGCATATTATCTGCTGAGATTGTCGTATGTGGAGGTGCCTCTCTTGTTGCGGTTTCAGGTCACTAAAAAACTGTTTGCAGAGGCCGGACCTTCGTTGGGTTACCTGTTGAAAACCTACGAAGAAGATGAAAACGGCCCCTTAAATCTGCGCGGACGCCCTTTCTATAATTTTGATTTCAGTATGCTGATGGCCATGGGCTTCCGCCTTACATCACAACTCGATATTATGATGGTGTACGGTCAGTCACTGCTGCCCGTTCGTGAGCACGGTAGTATGGCAACATATCGTCTAAACCAGGGACAATACAACAGCGAGCTTGGTTTTAGTCTTCTGCTTACGCTGGGAAAAAAGGCAACACCGTCAGGTGAATCAACTGGTGTTGGAATAAATTAAGAGATATACAATGAAAAAACATAAACTGGTAGTGGGTCTCACCGGTGCGAGTGGTGCCATTTATGCAAAAGTATTGTTTGATAAACTCAGACAGCTTTCTGATCAAATTGAAGATGTTGGCGTGGTGATGAGTGACAATGCCGGTGCGGTATGGGAGTACGAACTGGGAAACGCCGACTACAAAAATTTACCTTTTAAAGTGTATGGCAAAAGCGATTTTATGGCTCCTTTTGCCTCCGGTTCAGCACGGTTTAATACGATGATTATTTGTCCTTGTTCGATGGGCACGCTGGCTAGAATTGCCCAGGGTGTGTCGAATGACCTAATGACCAGGGCAGCCGATGTCATCCTCAAAGAGCGTCGGAAACTGATTCTCGTAACGAGAGATACCCCTTTGAGTATCATTCATTTAGAGAATATGCGTACGGTCACTTTAGCAGGCGGCATCATTGCTCCTGCCAGCCCTTCTTTTTATAGTAAACCATCAGGGTTTGAAGCCCTTGCAGCAACGGTCGTTGACAGAGCGCTGGACCTGGCTGGTTTTGAAAATGTAAGTTACAGATGGAGTGAGAGTTAAAAGTTATGCACCGGCATACTTGCAAGATTTTGAAAATTCTTTCGTTTTTTGATTTGGGTCGTTACTAAATTAGCATTCGTTGTCAGATAAAAACGCCTGCAGATGTTCGAGTATTCAAAGGAAATCCTCACCAAGGTAAGCTTCGACAGAAGCCTGTTTGCGAAAGAACTTCATAAAGCCATTACCTGGCTGAAGAAGGAGGAGAGGAAGATGTTAATGGTGTGGTGCCTTGCTACTTTTGGAAATAAATACAGTGATGTAATTATTCAGGCTTTCCGGCATTACGTGAAATAAACCGGATATTTCTTTTCATGTTTTCAAGACCCGTCCTAAGTAACGGCGACTCCTTTGCTATCTGTTGAAATACTTCTTCTGTTAATTCCAGCCATTCATTCTTTTTCAAGCCGGTCAGCGATTCGTTCATACCGAAATCAGGCTCCTGAGTTGGCTTTGAGAACCTGTTCCATGGACATACATCCTGGCAGATATCACATCCAAATGCCCAGTTCCCGAATTTGCCGGATACTGTTGAGGGTATTTCCTCTTTCAGTTCAATCGTGAAATAAGAAATGCATTTACTCCCATCAACGATGTGGGGTGAAACAATCGCTTCTGTCGGACAGGCGTCAAGGCATTTGGTGCAGGTGCCGCAATAGTCATTTATCGGTGCGTCCGGTTCCAGTTCAAGGTCGATGATCAATTCTGCAATGAAAAAGTAACTTCCGGCCTTCGGGTGAATCAGATTTCCGTTTTTTCCAATCCATCCCAGGCCACTTTTTCTTGCCCAGGCTCTGTCCAACACAGGAGCTGAGTCAACAAATGCGCGTCCGTGTACATCACCGATATTTTCGCGGATGAAATCCAGGAGCGAACGGAGCTTGTCTTTAATTACGAAATGGTAGTCTCGGCCATAGGCGTATTTGGATATCTGTGGCAATGCTGCATCCTGCTGTTCATGAGGATAGTAATTCAGCAGGAGTGAAATTACCGTTTTGGCGTCGTCGACCAGCAGTCGTGGATCAAGTCGTTTGTCAAACCAGCGTTCCATATACGCCATTTTCCCATGCATATTCTGTGTGAGCCATTGCTCCAGACGGGGCGCTTCTTCCTCCAGGAAACCGGCGTTGGAAAATCCTGCATGTGAAAATCCGAGCCGGATCGCTTCCTCCCGGATTATTTTCGTATATGCGCTGGTGTTATGCATTGAAGAGGATACAGCGGGAGATGGAAATCGCTGATTCTTTACAAGGTGCTTATTCTTCGAATAAAGTGCCTTTGTTCTTGTGGACGGCCTTGTTGAGATGCTTGTATGCTTTCTCCGTAACTTCCCGTCCTCTTGGTGTACGTTGCAGAAATCCTTCCATGATCAGAAAAGGTTCATAGACTTCTTCCAGTGTACCCGCCTCTTCGCCAACAGCTGTGCTGAGTGTGTTAATTCCTACAGGTCCGCCTTTGAACTTATCAATAATGACAGAAAGGATCTTGTTGTCCATCTCATCCAGCCCGAATTCGTCTACATTCAGCGCAGCAAGAGCATATTGCGCAATAGCAAGATCAATTTTTCCATTCCCTTTAATTTGTGCAAAATCACGTACCCTACGTAGTAATGCATTGGCAATGCGGGGTGTTCCACGGCTTCTCCGGGCGATTTCGTAGGCGGCAATTTCTTCTATCTCCATTCGTAAAATGTCGGCCGCCCGCAGAACAATTAAAGTGAGACGTTTTGCGTCGTAATATTCAAGACGTGATGTTATACCAAAACGTGCACGCAGCGGTGCCGTCAGTAAACCTGATCGGGTGGTGGCCCCAACCAGTGTAAAGGGATTCAGCTTGATCTGCACTGACCGGGCATTCGGACCGCTTTCGATCATGATGTCGATGCGGTAATCTTCCATTGCAGAGTACAGGTATTCTTCTACGATCGGACTCAGCCGGTGAATTTCATCAATGAACAATACGTCATTCGGCTCAAGATTAGTAAGCAGGCCAGCCAGATCTCCCGGTTTGTCGAGCACCGGCCCGGAGGTGGTTTTGATATTACTACCGAGCTCATTGGAGATGATATGGGCCAATGTGGTTTTTCCGAGACCGGGAGGTCCGTGCAGCAGTACATGATCCAAGGCTTCTCCCCGCTGTGCGGCTGCTTTTACAAAGATGCGCAGGTTTTCCACCACCTTGTCCTGACCGGTGAAATCGCCGAAATCAGAGGGCCGGAGAACTTTTTCAATCTCTTGTTCTGCTGAACTGAGATGTTCCTTGTCGTTATTCAGATTTTCGTTGCGCATTGTACAAAGATAGGAATTGGATCTTTTCTTTAACAGTGGCTGCAAGGTATAAAAAACAGGTCGTTTGGCTGCTGAAAAATCAGCTTTCAGGTTGAAATAGCTGTATAGCCCGGTCATCTCCCGCAGTAAGCAGCGCGCCGTTTTTCATCCACAGCAGGTTGTTTACAGAGTTGATATGGCCTTTGCCATCGTTGCCTTCGAGACGGGCCAGCACTTCCATGGAGCTGAAATCCCAGAGTTTTACCGTTTTGTCTCTGCTGGCCGTTGCGAAAAATTGCCCGGTCGGGTCAAATGCAATAGCATAGATAGCATAATTATGGGCTGGAACAGTCTGCATCAGCTGCAAGGTGCCTGTTTCGTAGAGATGTAAATGGGCATCTCTTGATCCACTAAGGAAATATTTCCCATCCGGACTAAAACAAATGCAGTTGACAGAGAAATCCTGCTGATGTGCCAGGAAACGCTGTTGAATTTCCCAATGTGTTGTTCCGATAACTGCAATGCTCCCGTCACCACAACCTGCGAGTGCCGTTGGTGTGGAGGGATGAAAAGCCAGAGTTCGTAGTTTTTTTTCGGTGAGACGTAGGCGATGAACGACAGTGAAATCGGAAGCCCGGATAATGTTCAGTACACCGTCCCCACCAGTGGTGCAGAAATGGTGCCCATCAGGTGATAAAGTGATAGAAAATATAGCTGCTGTATGCAATTGCAACAAGCGTTCTTCACTCCCTGCCTGCAAATCGATGACGTGCAGACTTCCTTTCCCGGTGCCTATCAGCAGTTTCCCTGTTTCAGGAATGAGGCAAAGAGAATAAACGGCATCATCCGCTCGGGCAATGAGCTCTCCGTCGGCAGGATCGTTAAGACTCCAGTGTGCAACGATCCGGTCGCCACCACCGGAATAAAACCCACCCTGAAGGTCGTCGCAAAGTGCGTAAACAGAGCCCTGATGACCCGTATAGCGATGTCGGAGAATCATTTTCATGCTACAAAAATAGTGTAACGACGGAAAAAGAGGTAATTATTACTCTTTCTGCTCCGGCGGACAGAATATAGCAGCGACTCATTCGTCTCTCCTTTGAAACAATTGTTACAGCAATCGTTTTAATACGTTGTATCTTTACCAAAATGCGTCCGGAATTACAATCTATACTGAAGAGCTTCCTTCCCGGCTTCCTGCTGATTGCAGTACTGGCGGCGGTTCGGTACTACGAAGCCGTTACTCACCTGCATCTTACGCACCTCGGGCTTTTCCCCCGATCGTTTGAGCATTTGAGCGGGATGCTTACTTTTCCTTTGATTCATCGCGACAATGAACACTTGTATTCAAATGCGATTCCTTTGTTTATACTCTCTGCGATGCTCTTTTATTTCTATCGGGATATATCCTGGAAAGTCCTCTTCCTTTCGTGGATATTGAGCGGATTCTGGTTATGGCTGGGAGGTCGCCCGCCTGTTCATGTGGGTGCCAGCGGTGTTGTTTATGGACTTGCTTCATTTATTTTCTTCAGCGGTGTCTGGCGCAGAGAACGCCGGATGATGGCGGTAAGTATGACGGTAGTTTTTCTGTATGGTGGCATGGTTTGGGGACTGTTTCCGTTTTTTAAGGATGTTAGCTGGGAGGGTCATCTCTTTGGCGGACTTTCGGGTTTACTTTTGTCGTGGGCATACAGAAAGGAAGGGCCGCAGCGTGTGGTATACGACTGGGAAAATGAACCTGAAGAAGACGAATCTCCTGCGACCGATCTTCATACTGATCATTCGCCGGTTGCTGAGGGGACAGCAGTTCCCGAACAGGAAATCCCATTCACACAAAGCCCGTCTCCGGCAGGACCTTTGTTTAATCTTCAGCCCCAGAAAATTCAATTTGATTACGTTGAAAAGAAAGCTGCGGAAGAGCCTCCGAAACAATCTGAATAAGCGGGTGGAATTTTCTATTTTTGCCAAATGCGTAAAATCGAACACATCGGCATTGCTGTCAAATCACTTGAAATATCAAACGAGCTTTTTCGGAAACTCTTTGGTGTTCCGCATTATAAAGTGGAAGGTGTAGAATCGGAAGGGGTCATGACTTCCTTTTTTCAGGTAGGTCCGAACAAAATCGAATTACTGGAAGCAACGAACCCGGAGTCGCCGATTGCAAAATTTATTGAGAAAAAAGGAGAAGGGATTCACCACATTGCATTTGATGTAGAAGATATTCACACGGAGATGAAACGTCTCGAAGCGGAGGGATTTACCCTGCTCAACAAAGAGCCGAAAATAGGCGCCGACAATA
Organism: Bacteroidia bacterium; assembly: GCA_046330075.1. GTDB lineage: Bacteria > Bacteroidota > Bacteroidia > AKYH767-A > OLB10 > JAJTFW01. The sequence continues at coordinate 128,639 of JAXLTL010000006.1, forward strand.
AACTCATCTGTTTTTTACACCCGAAAGGAACCAACGGAGTGTTGATTGAGTTGTGTCAGGAGATACAATAGTTTGATTCAAGCTATGATTAGGGTTGTTGATTAGCTCAACAAGCCGGCATACCTCTCTTCCAGCTTTTCTCCCTGCTCAACTCGAAGTAATTCAGCGTGCAGGCCTGTTTTAAGTGCCCCTTCCACATGTTGTGGACTGTCATCAATAAACAGAGTTTTTGCTCTGTCCAGCTCGTTTTCCTTCACTACATATTCGAAAATTTCCGCATCCGGTTTCCGCATACCCATATTACAGCTGTAGTAGTGTTTCTCAAAAATGGATTCAAATACTTCTTTGCCGAAGAGCTGGTCGTTCATTTTTGTGAACGCTTCCACGTGGATATGATTGGTGTTGCTCAGTAGGAATATCCGGTACCGTTTAGCAACGCTGCGCAGAAATTCTATCCGATGGAGTGGGATATCGAGTAACATCGCATTCCAGGCAGCATCTACCTGCTGGTCGGTGATGTGAGCAGGCAGATATTGTTTCAGCGTAGCCCTGAAACTGGCATCTTCCATCGTGCCTTTTTCAAAATCATCAAATAAACTGGTCTGCTTCGCTTTTGAGTAGATCTCGTTAAAATTTGTGAGTCCCAGATCGATAAAGGCCTGCGCCGTACGGTTATAATCCAGATTAATAATCACCCCGCCGAGGTCAAAGATGATGCTCTCGTATTGTTTCATAAGGCGCAAAAATAAGGAATGATCAATTCAGCAGGGCTTCAGGATCCTGAACCTTGCTTTCACAAGAATTCCGCTGCACTGAGGCCCTGCAGCCTGAAGCTTGAGGCTCTGCAGCCCCGAGGCTTCTCCCGCAACTTGCACCGAGTGCACATTACGGGACGGGACGCAAGCGCCCTGTAGCCTTGAAGCCCCGAGGCCCTGCAGCCTGTAGCTTGAGGCTGTGTAGCCCTGTAGCTCTGTAGCCCTGTAGCCTGCTCCCGCAGCTCGCTGCGGGACTGCAGCCCCGAGGCTTCTCCCGCAACTTGCACGGAGTGCACATTGCGGGACGGGACGCAAGCGCCCTGTAGCCTGTAGCATGCAGCCCTGTAGCCCTGTAGCCTGCTCCCGCAGCTCGCTGCGGGACTGTAGCCCTGCAGCAACTGACCAACATTTATAAGCTGCATGAGTTTTATCAGTTTCCGTCTGAAGAGTGAAAGGTATTTTTATTCTCCCAATTAATACTGCAAATAAGATGGAAACACCGGTTATCCAGCCTGAGAAAGTGAAGGCAGCACCTGCAAAAGGTCCCCGTTATGAAATAATGGATGGTAATGAAGCTGCGGCTTATGTGGCTTACAGAACCAATGAAATTTGTGCCATTTATCCCATTACCCCATCTTCTTCAATGGGCGAGTGGTCGGATGAGTGGAGCGCAAACGGATTAAAAAATATCTATGGAACAGTTCCAACAGTAATTGAAATGCAAAGTGAGGCAGGTGCCGCCGGTGCCTTGCATGGTTCGTTGCAGGGTGGAGCTTTGTCCACTACGTTTACCTGTTCTCAGGGACTTTTGCTGATGATCCCGAATATGTTCAAAATTGCTGGCGAACTGACCCCTGCTGTTTTTCAGATCGCAGCTCGTGCACTTGCTACCCATGCCTTGTCGATTTTCGGTGACCACTCGGATGTAATGGCGGTTCGCTCCACCGGGTTTTCCATGTTGTTTGGTACTTGTCCGCAGGAAGCAATGGATATGGCCCTTATCGCTCAGTCATCAACATTGAAGGCGAGGGTGCCGTTCATGAATATCTTCGATGGATTCAGAACCTCTCATGAATTGAATAAGGTGGAGCTGATTCCCGATGAGGTAATGCTGGCGCTGATTGATGCAGAGGATGTGAAAGCACATCGGAACCGTGCGCTGAATCCCGAAAATCCTTTCATACGTGGTACGGCACAGAATCCTGACGTGTTCTTCCAGGGACGTGAAGCATCGAATCCGTTTTATGCAAAAGTGCCTGCTATTGTTCAGGAGAAGATGGACCAGTTCGCCCAACTAACGGGAAGGCAGTACCGCTTGTTTGAGTATTATGGTGCAACGGATGCAGAGGATGTTGTGATTATCATGGGTTCCGGTGCGGGTGCCGTGAAGGAAACTGTAGATTATCTGAATAATGCGGGAAGAAAAACCGGTGTGCTGAATGTGCGCCTGTATCGCCCGTTTGCGATGGAGATGTTTGTGAAGGCGTTACCTTCTTCTGTGAAACGTATTGCAGTACTTGACCGCTGTAAGGAGAGCGGCAGCATCGGCGAACCGCTGTATGTGGATGTCTGTACTGCTCTTCGTGAAGTATGGGAAGGTCAGCAGCCGAAGGTAATCGGTGGACGATATGGCCTTGCGTCGAAAGAGTTTAATCCGGGAATGGTGAAAGCTGTATTTGACGAATTGCTGAAAGAGCAGCCCAAACGTCACTTTACAATCGGTATTCATGACGATGTAAGTCATACCAGCCTGGAGTGGGACGAGCAGTTCAATATCGAGCAGCAACATCGTTTCCGCGGACTCTTCTACGGACTTGGCGCCGATGGTACCGTAAGCGCAAACAAAAACTCGATTAAAATCATCGGTGAAAATACGAATCAGTTTGTTCAGGGGTACTTTGTGTACGATAGTAAGAAGTCAGGTTCACTAACGGTCTCCCACCTGCGTTTTGGTGATCATCCAATCCGTTCAACGTATCTGGTTCAATCAGCCAATTTCGTTGCCTGTCATCATTTCTCTTATCTCACAAAGTACGATGTGTTGAAATACGCAGAGAAAGGTGCTACTTTCCTGCTGAATTCTCCATACGAACCCGACGAGATATGGGATCGTTTGCCGGACACTATTCAGCAGGAAATTATCCATAAACAACTTCGCTTTTATATTGTAAATGCAACGCGTGTTGCCCGCGAAACAGGAATGGGTTCGCGCATCAATACTATTCTGCAGAGTTGTTTCTTCGCTATTTCGCAGGTCGTTCCGCGGGAAGAGGCCATCCGTCATATCAAGAATGCGATATATAAAACGTATTCGAAGAAGGGAGAGGCGGCAGTGCAGAAAAACTATTTCGCCGTGGACCAGTCACTGCACCATCTGCATGAAATTGATTACAGCAGCAAGAAGGTCGGATCACTGAAACCTGAACCACTTATCTCTGGTGAGGCACCTGACTTCGTTCAGAGTGTTATTGGTAAAATCATCTCCGGCGATGGTGATGAATTGCCGGTAAGCGCTTTCCCGATTGATGGTACCTACCCAAGCGGTACAACGAAGTTCGAAAAGCGGAATATTGCGGATAAGGTTCCGGTTTGGGATGCAGACCTTTGCTCACAATGTGGAAAGTGCTTCCTGATTTGCCCGCATGCTGCTATCCGTTGCAAAGTGTATGATAAAGATGCCCTGCAGGGCGCTCCGGCCAACTTCAAACATACTGATCCGATTGGCAAGGAATTTTATAAGGACAAGGAAGCGTATACGCTGCAGGTTGCGGTGGAGGATTGTACGGGATGTAATCTCTGTGTAGAAGTATGTCCGATCGAAAGTAAAACTGAGAAGGGGCACAAAGCCATCAATATGATGGATCAGCTGCCATTGAAGGAAGAAGAACAAAAAAACTGGGATTTCTTCCTGGGACTCCCGGATATCGACCGTGAGCGCGTCAACCGGAATACTGTGAAAGGAACACAGTTCTATGAACCGCTCTTTGAGTTTTCAGGGGCCTGCTCTGGTTGTGGTGAAACTCCATATCTGAAATTACTCAGTCAGCTGTTCGGCGACCGGATGCTGATTGCGAACGCTACGGGTTGTTCTTCAATTTTCGGTGGAAATCTACCAACAACGCCGTGGACACTCAATAAAGACGGGCATGGTCCTGCCTGGGCGAACTCACTCTTTGAAGATAATGCGGAGTTCGGACTCGGCCTTCGGCTTGCCACCGATAAGAAGAAGGAAACTGCTTCACGGTTATTACATAAGTTGAAGAATATTGTGGGCCCGGATCTCGCAGAAGATATTCTTACGCACCCGGAAGACAGTGAAGGAGATTTTATCCGTCGTCGCAAACAGTTGAATGAATTGAAGGGTGTACTCCGTGCAACGGATCACCCGGAAGCGAAAGAGTTATTGCAGCTGGTGGATTTCCTCAGTGAAAAATCTGTTTGGATCATCGGTGGGGATGGCTGGGCCTATGATATCGGTTTCAGTGGTCTCGATCACGTTTTATCTACCGGTGAGAATGTGAATATTCTGGTGCTGGATACGGAAGTGTATTCAAACACAGGTGGACAAAAATCCAAAGCTTCTCCACTCGGTGCAAGTGCCAAGTTTTCTATCAAAGGCAAGCAAACATCGAAGAAAGATCTTGCATTGCAGGCCATCGCACATGGCAATGCCTACGTCGCGCAAATTGCTATCGGTGCGAATGACCTCCATACAGTTCGCACACTTTTAGAAGCTGAAGCCTATCCGGGACCGAGTATCGTGATCGCTTACAGTCACTGCATCGCGCATGGTTATGATATGGCAAAGGGTGCCGAGCATCAGGCGGAAGCGGTGAAGTCGGGTTATTGGCCACTGTTCAGATACAATCCGCATAAGGCGAAGGGAGAACGCTTCTCGCTCGATTCAAAAGACCCAAGTATGCCGGTTGGTGATTTTATGTACAAGGAGCAGCGTTTTAATGTTATTAAAAACAGCAACCCGGCTCGTGCAGATGATTTCCTGCATCGGGAAGAGCATGAAGTCGAATCACATTGGGAAAAACTGCTGACGCTGCGTAATCTCTGATATGATCCTATAATGATGGAAAGCCGTCGGCGCGAGCCGACGGCTTTCTTTTTTCACGCAGGATGGATTATTCGATGATCAGTTTTCTTTGTAAAAATTCTTTTCCGTTTTCATGGATGGCAGAAATAAGATAGCAACCGGGTAGTAATGAACGTATGCTGACTTCCTTGCCTGAACATGTTTTTCCGCTAAGCATACAGCGTCCTGACATATCGAAAATTCTGAAATTGAAAAAATCGTTGTGTTCGGTTTTGAAATAAATATAATCTGTTGCCGGAACGGGGTAAACGGTATTTACTGCTGATGCCTCATTTTCAGCAATAGCTGTGGTAAGGCAAATAACATTGGATGTAAGGGTTGTCGTGGTTACGGTTGCACTGGCTGAACTGCCGATAACGGTTGTTGAATAAAGCGGGTGTGTTGATTGTAGGTTTGTTGAGGGAGTTGACTGTGTAAACGCAACTCCAAGTACATTGCAGTTACCGGCATTACCTGCTGAATCCAGTTTCATAAGAAACATATGTTGTGCATTAAATGGGCCTGCTGCTCCGCAGATAATATAACCTCCGTCACTCGTAGGGGCAATGGCATTGAACCGTGCTGTCGTGACTCCTGTCGGAAGATAGCTCTTCATCCAGATCGTGTTTCCGTTGCTGTCAAGTTTAACAAGAAAGGGGTTTTCATTTCCGCTGCTTAACCCTGTAAAACGCCCTGCTATAATAATGTTTCCATTGGAGTCTTCAATAAATTCAGATGGCTGCACATCGTTTCCGTTTAATGCAAATTTCTTAGAGGCAATGATATTGGTACACGTTGAATCAACAATTATAAATGAAGTTGTGGCACCGGACATGGAACCGTAATTGTCAAGTGAGAGACAAGCGAAGTTTTCGTTAGACAGCCGTTGTGCATCTACGGAATATATACCCAACCCGCTTCCGAAGCTTTTTACAATGGTACCGCTGCTGTCAAGAACGGAAAACGCGTTGGTAAGGTGTCCCATGGTAACTTGCCCGTTTCCAATATACCTTCCGCGATAATCCGGGCTGGCAAATTGATTGGTTCCAAGATAGGTCTGTGATACGATATTGCCATTGTTGTCAAGCACGAGGTACGAGGGTTTTACCGCTCCACCCAGGCCAAACGATCCTGTGACCCCATAGATCCCGGAAGCGATTTCAAAACCTCGGTTGGCATTGTCATTGATTCCATTGTTTGTGATTTGACGATAGAACTGCGGTTGGAAATTTCCGTCGAGTTTTAAGATCAAAGCATTAAAATCTGAAACAGATGTAAATACATTGCCGGTAATGAAATATCCACCGTCACTTGTTTGTACTACTGATCGGAAAATTTCCGATGTTGCAGATGTAAGCGTATAAGATTGGAGAATGACTCCCGTTGGTGATATTTCGGCTATAACAGGATCGAAATTATTTCCGCCCGGGTAAACATAGCCACAAATGATATAATTCCCTGATGCATTTTGTATGACCGAGTAGGCTTCGTCATTGTTGCCGAAGTGGAAGTCTAATGTAAAGGTATTAACTTGTGCCGACAACTGTAAGGTAGTGAGTAGAATAAACAGAAGGGTAATTTGTTTTTTCATGACAATGCTTGTTTGAAGCTAAAGTACTAATTCAGATAGAACTAAAAGCAGGCAGGGGAGAAAATACAACCGAAGGTTGTATTTTCCTCCCCTGTAAGAGTAGGTTAGCGAAATGCTGATCCCTGTATTTAGGGAAGGCTTACTTCTTTATGAATTTGATTGTTGACTGTTCCTGGCCGCTTATTAGCTGAATAAAATACAGACCTTCCCGAAGTCCTGAGCAATCTGCCGGAATCATATTCGCTCCGGTGGTGATTTGAGTAGTAGGTAGCACTTTTACTGTTCTTCCGGTAACGTCCGAAATCTTCAATTGTAATTCATCGCCCTGACGTCCCTTCCAGTTAAACAGGATGGTTGCTACGTTGCTTGCCGGGTTGGGGAAGATAGATATACCATCAAAGGCTTGCTGTTCCTCAACAGAAGTGTTTAATACCTGAATTGTTCCGTCAACAGGTGATAAGTTAATCGGTGTCGCATCTGGCTCAAATGACCGGTAGTCACTTAAGGGAATTGTGACGGTTGGATTGCCGGTATAAGCAGCATTCACCACAAAACTGATGTCGGCAAGTTCACCGTATGCTGAAACCTGATCACCATCCAATCGCGCCAGACTCACTGCGGCGATACCGGTTACTTCATCCGCCTGATGAAACATGATGCAATTACTATCCGGACATAACCAGTTGTTGATCGTAGTAACATTGTATGATCCCGGTACAATGAGGCCCGCGGGTAGGGTAACTTTGAATCCGATGGCAGATAATAAATCTACCGGTAATCCGCTGTTTCCTGCCATTACTTTCAAATGAACCGTGTCACCTGCGGAGAAGACCGTTCCTACCGGAATAACAGCAAGATCCGGACCTGTCATCAATCGTTGTGGATCCGGGTTTGCTAACGCATGCGTCAGTCCGTAATTGTCGATAACAACAACGGTATCGCTGAGATTGATCCACCCGTCACCGTTGGCATCCGCATGGTTCATGTTTATACCACTGCCCTGCGTTTCGTTCCAGAGCAACGATGGTTGCGCTATCCATGCGAAGGACGGGTCGTTGGGTCGTGAGGTGCTGTAGTGATTATAATATAGACCGATCGGCAACAGGTCAAAGTTGTCGACATTCTTGCTGCTGTCGCAGTCGCCTGGCCATACGAAACCGAGTGCGGGATTCGGACTGTATTCGTCAGCACCAATGGTAGGTGTTGTCATACTACGGGGCTCTCCGTCGATATCTGTTGTAATTCCAGGCCAGGTAACGCCCGGCATGGAGATGGCTGACCGCAGATGCATGTCGGTGAGTGTAGTATATTCTGCCGTTACGGAATCAGACTGACTGTCGAAACCGGTTGCGGTTTTCCAGGTGGCAATCGTATAATCATTACCGTTGTTAATGAAATTCAAGGGTGAGCCTATCGATTGATAACGGTTGTTGTTAAAGGTTGAAAAGAAAGAGGGAGAGCTGATTTCTACAGCTGCAGTTCCGTTTGTGCGTACCAGATTGTTTACAAATGTGAGATTGTTGGAAGTGTATAAAAGAACGCCATGCCCGAAACTGTTGTTTACAACATCAAGGTTGTCGGCATTGATACTTGCTCCGGCTACAGGCAGCCAGAAAGGGGAAGAGGAGAAGATGTTATTGTACAGATAACAATAGTTTGAAGTGCTGCATTGGCAATAAAGATCCAGCGTCTCATCTCCCCAATTCTCGCTTGTGACCATGTTGTTGGATACCCTGATAGAATCACATGACTGGATACTCAGGCGCTGGGTATGTTCAGTGCCTATTGACTGCATATCATTATGATCGATGTCCAGTTTGCTGATATTGTAAAAGTGCATGCCGTTGTTTTGCCGCAGTGTATTGTTGGCGATCATAATATTCCGGTCGGAGGTGAGGCTGCCGCCCATATTGATGCCTGCTTCTCCTTGATAAATATAGTTGTTGAGCATACGGATGTTCTGACAACTGTAGCATTGAACAGTATTGCCGTTTCCGCTAACAGCAGATGACCTCGGAATACCGTATAGTTTGCAATTTGTTAAGTTGATATCATGCACCGTTTCCATGTTAACAACCGACTGTCCTGCCGGATCGGCCTGCATCGCGTCATAGGTTCTCGGAACCGAATTCCGGATGGTCAAATGATCGATGGAGCAAAACTGCGTATAGAAAAGATAAAGCGGGTTCCGGTAATAGGAATAATCTGAACCTAATTCAAGAATTACATCGTCGGCACTTCCGGTACGGGATGTCCATACGATCGTATCATTAGCACTTGCAGAAGGTATGGCTTCAATCTTTACCTGCTCTGTATAATAGCCTGGTTCAATGGCGATCTTCACCGGATCTGAAACGCCACATGTTTTTAATGTGGTTGCTGAAGCCTGTATATTATCGAAATAACAGGTGTCGCAACCGGCAGAGTACGTGCCGGCCAGAGGTGTAGTGCAGATGATTTGCGACTGGATGATGGTGTCGTTTTCCTGAAAGTCATCCGTGCTTCCGTTTACTTTTTCTATCCAAACTCTGATACGGTTATAGTTCTTGCTGAAGTTATAACTGTTTACTGCGAAAGTGACAGAGTCGCCTGTAAGAATATTTCCGTTCCAGATTAGCGTTTGTACCGCATCGTTATTGATGTGGTATTTTACTTCGAGCGAGGTGACAGGAACAACGGATTTGCTTTTGACTTTAATGGAGATATTCCTTGTAGCCGGACCCGTAGTGGTTATATCACTCAGCGTGACGGAGTCGAGTGCGGCATCTTTCAGTGTCGCGTTGTAAGCAGCATAGCAGTAATTTCCGCAGGTTCCGTTGCTGGTGACGATAGATCGGAAAGCTCTGAATTGCAGTCCTGCATTTGTAGAGTGAAATACATGGTGATTTCCACATGCATCCTGTTGGGAAGTGATCGCGGCAAAATCAGAAGTCCGGTCGGCCGACAATAATTCCCCGCTGGCGCCAAAGCGCAGCATGAAGGTGCCGATTGTTGGAACAGGCGAAACGTTGAATGGGGTATTCGTACCATCTACGATCAGATATTTTGTTGACATGAAGGCCAGCACACTAACACTTCCGTCGTTGTTGGTGCCAATTGATTTAAAGCTCATCGAATCAGCATACATGATCCAGTTTAATGTTCCCGATGGTTGAAAGGATGCAACAAACTGGTATTCGTAATTCTGAACAGGGAATGTAATGGTGCCCTGGGAAGTGATCAGTTTGTTTTTTGCCCGTCCGAGATATACCAGATTTCCCGAATTCGTTTCTTTATAGTCGGTGATAAATTCGGGTTGCCCGCTCATGAGTGTAACTGCATCTGTAAATCCGGTGCTCAAATCGTAACGACTCACAAATAAACATTTTTCAGCAGCTGTTCCCGCAGGAAGATTATTCGTCATCACCTGATTACTGAAGTTTACAGGTGAGCCAATGCTTGACGCATCCAGCATTCCGCTGATAAGGATATCTCCATTGTTTCCTTTTCGTGCTATCAGGTTCTGTCGCAAAGTATCGTAAGCAAAATACTGATTCATCAGCGGATATTTAACTTTAAATTTAGCCGGAGTCGTTACGCCTCCCGATCCGCCACTGCCAAAGGCGTCAAATGTCAAAATCTGACCATCAGCATTTAACTCCATGATGAATGCTTCACCTTTGTTACTGATGGAAGGGGTGTATTTATAAGGACCCTCAGGCGTTTGGAATTCACATCCGTTCCAGGCATTGATGCCAACGGCAAATATGCGGTTGTTGACCGTGATCATATCGGAAAAATCAGCCAGTGGTGCTTCGATGGCCCATTTAAAATTGCCGTTCTCGTTCAGTTTAATAATTGCGTTTTTATTGCGGATAAAATTGCCCTGGATGTCGAATCGTGATGGCGATACATAGTGCGTGGCAAAATAGGTGTTGGTTTGACGGTCCGCCGTAATACCATTGATTAAGCCTTGTGCACCCGGGTTATTCCCCGTTGAGTTGAAGGTCATGTAGTACCGACGTGTACCATTAGAGTCTAACCGAAGGACATATGGTGTGAACGCAAAATTTGTTGATTGCGCATTGTATCCAACTGCATGAAGATTGTTGAATTCATCAAAGCAATACTTGTAGGTGCTGGTGCCAATCGTTCCGCTAAAGGTGTCAGCAGCACAGGTAATGGTGGTGGAAACAGGCAGACTCCCATAAATATATACCGGCTTTTTAATGATTTTTTCGCAAGTATAATCCAGTCGTGCTGTGAGTGTAACCGTGTCAATGCCAGCAACAGCGTAAGATGGAGCTGAAGGTGTTTGTCCGCTGCCGGTCAATGGGCTTGCTCCATTGCCAAAACTCCAGTCCCAGGCATTGAAACCTGTTGAAGTTGCAGTCATATTCACAGGTTGCCCGATTGCGCCTTGCAATGTTCCCGGACTGACAGATGCGGATGTGCCGCGGTATGTTAGTGTAAAGGTGCCGGGCAGGGTTTTCAGACAATTAAGGCTTTTGAAGCGTGCAGTGACGGTGATATTGACAGAGGAGGTGATGGGGCCCAGCGGTATACCGATGGTTCCCCCCGTTCCGTCTACTTTCAGAAAGGTGTTGTTGGAACAATAATAATCCCATCCCGGTTCTGAATTATAGATCAGCATATAGGTCGTGTCGCCGGTGCAGATCGTATCACGGTACAGCATCGCCGATACATTGGCCGCCGGAGCAGCAATCCAAAGGGAGTCGAATACTTCCAGTGTGTCGGCACCGCAGACATTGTTGGAAGTGGCTCGGATACGATATGTTTTTATGGTTGATTGATTCGTAGCAGTGGAAAGAGTTACCGTGTTTCCTGTACCTCCTTGTGTGGTCCCAACCTGAGTGTTGCCATCAAAGAGAGTGTAATTGACTAAGACCTGACTGTTGGGGATATAAAAATGCCCCTGTCCGCCCTGACATATTGTGTCATTGATCACAGTAAATGGAAGAATAGCGGGAATAGAGGTTACATAAAAGAAGGTGGTAGATGTGTCCGAATACCCGTTGTTGGAGGTGATAAGGGAGAGGGAATTATTACCGCCGGTTGAAAGTGTGAGGGATGGGGAATGCTGTGTGCTCACAGGATTTCCATTTAATATCCATTGGTAAGACCATGCCGGATTGCCAAGATTTAGAGGTTGTATGTTGGTGCCTTGGCAATTATTACCTACTGGCAAACTGAAAAGAGAAATGGGTGTCGGTAATCCACCACCGTTAGACGTTACAGCCACATATCCGCTGTCGCCGGCCACCATGCCATTGTTGGCATCGTAGAAATTAATATCATTAACACGCTGGACATTGGGAATATTAAATTTCTCCCAATACAATCCTCCTGATATTGACCGGTAAACACCATCATAAGCTCCGATATATAATGTGTCAGGACTAAATGCATAGATACAGCGGATATCTACAGCAGGAATATTCAGCACTGCCCAGGTAAGCCCACCGTCTGTTGATTTCTTTAAAACTCCATAACCACCGGCATATCCGGTATTCGTGCCATGTGCGAAGGAAACATTCTCAATATTGCTTTGGAAATTCAACACGGATGTCCAGCTCTGTCCTCCGTTTACCGAACGGTAAATATTAGATCCTGAAACCGAAACATACGTGGTGCCATTGACCCACGAAACATCTTCGAGTGTAGTAGTAGTTCCTGATGCTCCTGCAGTCCAGGTACCGCCATTGTTGGCCGTTTTATACACTCTGCCTGCACCGCCAACTGCCACGCCATTGCCGGCACCGTCAAAGTCCATCGCACTGATGTACCTTGGAAGGTTTCCGCTATTGGTATAAAAATTATGGCTCCAGGAAGCACCATTATTCGCCGTTCCGAAAATGATCAGGTCATTACTCAGGTAAAAGAATCCGGAGGCTATCGCGCTCGCAGGTCCTGTGACATAAATATCATCAAAGCTGCCAATGATTTGTGAATTGCCTAAAGTTGCATTCAGCCCATTCACAAAATTGAAAGTCGTTCCGCTGTTCGAAGAGCGAAATATACCATTGTAACTTCCGGCCCATACTTCACCGTTGGACTGATAGCGCACACAGTAGATGGGATCATTGGTTCCGGTATTGAGTTGTGTCCATTGTGCAAAGCACGAATGCGACAGGACTACGAGGAGAGCGGCCGAAAGAAGCCGAAGGAAATGTTTCATAAGTAGGATTTGGGTAACCGAAGGTATGAAAAAAGGCGCTGCGTGCAGCATGCTACAGTCCCGCAGCGGGCTGCGGGATCAGGCTTCAGGCTTTATGACGCAGGCAGCTCGCTGCAATGCAACAAACTGCCCGGTCGCCAACAATTTAACCCGCCTCGGCGGAAATCGAGGGCCCGCCCTGATGAGCGAGGAGTCGAAAATGCCAAAATATAAAGTGAAATATCAAATCCTCTCGACTTCAGCCCTGAAGTGTGAGGAGTCGAAAATGCCAAATGATGGAGCGGAATGTCAAATCCTCTCTACTTCAGGGCTGAAGTGTGAGGCGTAGAAAATGCAAAGAGGCCAAGACAGATGTCTTCGCCACCTTTAGCCAGGGCCCGCCCTGAAGTGTGAGGCGAAGAAATTTGAAGAAAATGCAAAGAGGCCAAGACAGATGTCTTCGCCTCTCTACTTCAGGGTGGGCCCAGCAGGACTTGAACCTGCGACCAACGGATTATGAGTCCGCTGCTCTAACCAACTGAGCTATGGGCCCTTAGGGGTAATTTCCGATGGCCGGAGCCTTTTCGGGGACGACAAAAATAATATTTATCAATGAATTCATTTGCGTAAACCCTGACATTGATCCTGATACCGGCTGAATGACTAAACCTTCCCCTTTCGAAGAGGTGATGCTGAATAATCAAATGCCAGGGTCAATCGTCAGGGGTTAAGCCGAAACTTCCTTGATCACACCTAGCTCTTTGCCAACTTTGGTAAAAGCGGCAATGGCTTTGTCGATATGGTGCCGGTCGTGGGCAGCGCTGAGTTGTACGCGAATCCGGGCATTACCCTTGGCAACAACAGGGTAGAAGAAGCCGATTACATAAATGCCTTCCTGTAACAGTTTCGCAGCAAAATCCTGCGCCAGCTTGGCTTCGTATAACATAATCGGAACGATCGGATGCTCACCCGGCTTTATGTCAAACCCGGCTTTCGTAATCTGCTCACGGAAATATTTGGTGTTTTCCCAGAGTTTGTCACGCAACGCCGTGGTCTCTGTCAACATATCGATAACAGCGATGGAAGCACCAACAATAGAAGGAGCCAGGGAATTGGAGAAGAGATAAGGCCGTGAGCGTTGACGCAGCATGTCGATGATCTCTTTGCGTCCGCTGGTGAATCCACCCATCGCACCGCCTAACGCTTTACCCAGCGTGCCGGTGATAATATCTACCCGACCCATCACATTTTTATGCTCGTGGGTACCTCTGCCGGTCTTGCCCATAAATCCGGAGGCGTGGCATTCATCAATCATTACCAGTGCTTTGTATTTGTCAGCCAGATCGCAGATTTTATCCAGCTGTGCAATAGTGCCGTCCATGGAGAAAACGCCATCACTCACAATCATACGGTGCCGAAGGTGTTGTGTCGCCTTGAGTTGCTCTTCAAGGTCGTTCATGTCATTGTGCTTGTAGCGATAACGCTGTGCTTTGCAAAGACGGATGCCGTCAATGATTGAAGCATGGTTAAGTTCGTCAGATATAATGGCATCCTGGTCATTGAGCAGTGGTTCAAATACACCGCCATTGGCATCAAAGGCCGCCGCGTAAAGGATGGTGTCTTCCGTTCCCAGGAATCCGGAGATTTTCTTTTCCAGATCCTTGTGGATGTCCTGTGTGCCGCAGATGAAACGTACGCTGCTCATCCCGAAACCGTGGGTGTCAATAGCTTTCTTGGCTGCTTCAATTACTTTGGGGTGGGAGGAAAGTCCGAGATAATTGTTCGCGCAGAAGTTAATGACTTCAAGGCCGTTTGCGCTGATGTCGGCACCCTGCGGAGTGGTGATCACTCGCTCCTGTTTAAAGAGGCCGGCTTCTCTGATTTCCTGGAGTTCCTTTTCGAGAATGGGACGTAGCGTATCGTACATGACTTGGATTTTGAAGGGCAAATGTACGATGTTTTCAGGAGGTGGAAAACCGACGAAGGTGGAGACCATGCGGGTGTTAAACTTTTTTCTGATTTTCGTGTTGTAAATGGAATAATTGACAAGCGATGAAACACTTCTTCTTTCTTCTGATGACCTTTATGAGCCTGAAGGTTACTGCTCAAACAGGATCCAATTTTTATGGTCTGGCCCGTAGTTCAGCGCCGGGTACGGTTTATCTTGCCACGGTGGATCCTGCTACCGGACAAGTAACCAATATTTCATCGTCAAGCCTTTCTTCAATGATCAACCTGACCGGTGCAGCGCTAGACCCGTACCGCAACAGTTATCACTACATCGGGTACAATTCGATGATCTCCGTTGACCTGACTACGGGTGCGCTGATCAGTTCGGTAACACTTAACAATCCGGGTGCTTCAAACGTGAGTTTCGATAACTTCCGCTTTAATAATTCAGACAGCAGCCTGTATGGATTGTCGCGCCTGGTGGTGTATGATTCTGTAACAAACACCTACACGAGTTCGATGTACCTGGCGACGGCTGATCCGACAACGGGCGTGGTAACGAATATCTCTCCTTCATCTATCGGACAAGGATTTGCACTGGCCGGCAGTGCAATCGATCCGTGGCAGATGGTGTACTATTATTCAACCGGTGCTGACCTTGTCGGACTGGATATGTATACCGGACTCGTCTGGACGTCGGCGCCGATTACCATTGCCGGCGGAGATATGTTTGATAATTTCACGTATAGTTGTGCAGATAGCGGACTCTACGGTCTTGTCCGCACAAATTATTTTGATACCGTGTACAACCCGTTCGACAGTACCGTCTATAATCTGATCCTTGATTCCGCTACCCTTCGCCTCGGAAAAATTAACCCGGCAACCGGCGTCGTTACCATCATCTCTCCGTATTCAATCATGCAGGGTGGTTATTCTCTCAATGCAGGATCAACGATTGATCCGAATACCATGACCTACTATTACAACAATGGTCAGGATCTGGTTGGGGTTTCGATGGCGACCGGCCTGATTGTATCACAACAAATTTTACAAAATGCAAACGGTGATTATTTCGATTTGATGCGAATCCCGGCGAATTGCATTCAGGCAACTCAGCCTATTCGTCTTGCTCCCGCCGCTACATCGGTGAACGAGATCTATAAAGATGATGTTTTCGTTATGCCCAATCCTGTAGTCGATAAATTGCAGGTGATGGCAACTGATGAAATCGATCACCTGGATATACTCAATCTGGCGGGAACCCTGCTGTATTCGGAAGATATCCATGCGAAAAAAGCAGAAGTTGATTTCAGCAGCTTTTCCAGGGGTGTATATTTTGTGAGGTGCTACAACGAAAGTGGTGTTTCAGTGCGAAAAGTTGTCAGGTAATTCCGAAGGGCTTCTGCCTCTTTTTAGGGATTTGCCGTAATCTGACCCTTCCCGGATTGCTGTTCACGGAAAAACCAATATTTTCCTTGGCAGACCGGAAGTAAACATCTACTTTTAGTGATCCAAATCCACTGACGTGCGGAAGATATATTTCATATTTTCTTTCCTCTGGCTGCTATCCCTTATGATAGAGGCTCCGGCACAAACGGTTTTTCAGAAAACAGTTGGATTCTACGGTAGCGTAAACGCCATGCAGATGTGTGCTGACAGTGGATTCGCCTATTGTGGTAATTCGAATGCTGATTTTGGCAATCTGGTGATGGCCAGATACAGCGCCGCCGGTGTGAAGATGTGGCAAAGGGAAATCGGGACTACCGCCATAGAGGCAGCACATGATTTTGTTCAGACCGCAGATGGTGGTTTTGTAGTGGCTGGTAAACACTGGGACAGTGAGCATGGTATGCTGGTTGTAAAACTGGACTCATTGGGAAATCAGGTTTGGACCCGAAAACTCAGCAGGTCTTATCTCGATCAGGCAAACAGTATTTGTGCTACGACAGATGGTGGATTGGTGATCGCCGGTGAATCAGAGGATCAGTCCGGAACTTCAACCGCAATAGTCACAAAGCTTTCAGCAACGGGTTCGCTGTTATGGTCACGGACAATTTCAGGATTCAAGGATGGAGGTTATTCCATCGTCCGGTTACCTAACGGGAGGTTCGCGATGACTGGTTTAACGGACGTAGGGCAGGTCAATAATATCGGCATCGTTTGTTTCGATAGTGCAGCGGTGTATTGGTCTTATGCAATAGGTACTCCCGGTGTTGACAGCACTTCGTTTAATCATCAGTTGATCATCACCGCCGATAGCTGCCTTGCATTTTCAGGAACAACATATTCAATTCCCAACCATGGAGGTGATTTTTTTATTGCCAAAATCAATGCAGCAGGAGTTCCGCAGTGGATGCGTTCTTATGGATCTGCTTCGGAAGAGTTTGCCACGAGCCTGGTGGCTACATCCAATGGAATTCTCCTTGCAGGCTATACTCTTTCCGGGTTTAATACCATTGCCGAACCATTACTGGTAAAAATGCAGTTGAACGGATTACCAGCCTGGGCGTATTCCTATCCCGGCAATAGCTATGATCCATTTCTCGGCATTACCCTGAAGGCGGGTGATGAAGTTATGGCGGGTGGCACTTCGGCTACATCCGGAAGTCTGGCAGAAGCCAGTTTGTTTAAGCTGACGGCCAATGGAACCGCATGCAGGATGCGAGAGTCAACAGGTGTTGCAAGTTTTCTGAGTGGATGGTATGGTTTTCCGGTGACTATTTCAACAACTACCATATTTGTATTTCCTGTTTCCCTGGCAAGTTCAACAATACAGAATGAAAATACCCTTTGTGCCTGCAGCGGATCGGTACCAGTGTCGGCATCTCTGCCTGTTCAGTCTATGTGTTACGGAAATACTACCACCTTGTCACATTCGTTTCAGCCCGGTTTCAGCTATTCATTGTTCAGAAACGGAGTGTCGTATTCTACCGGAAGTACCGGCTTTTTTTCATTGACACAGGGTGGATATTATAAGGTGGTTCAGCAAAGTGGTTGTGCTTCCGATACCAGCAATACAGTTCATCTCACCGTGAACACAAATCCGACTGTCAGCATTTCTTCGTCGGGAAAGACGAAGATTTGTTCCGGACAATCGGTGACATTGTCTGCTATATCTACACTGGGTGTTTCTTATCAATGGCAGCGTAATGGTGTGAACGTTCCGCTGGCAACACTGCCTTCGTATAATGCGAATCAAACCGGCGATTACAAAGTGCGTGTAACAAATACCGGTACCGGTTGTTCCAAAACAAGTACCGTGGTGAACGTAACTGTGAACCCATTGCCACCCGCTGTTGTTACCGCCAATGGTCCAACCACCTTCTGCAATGGCGACAGTGTGGAACTGGTTGCGAACAGTGGTGCAGGTTACGCCTACCAATGGAGAAAGAATGGTAATCCTGTTGCAGGAGCTACTGCTTTGTCATTTACAGTGAAGCAACCAGGTACCTATAAAGTAAAAGTGACAGACGTTACCGGATGCACACAACTGTCTTCAGGTGTTCCGGTCTCAGTACCTTGTCGGGAATTTTCAGTTCCGGAAATACATCCGGACTTGTATCCAAATCCCGCCTCCGCTGAATTTTATATTGATCTCCCCGCAGACGTTCCTTCCATATTTGCAGTTATCGATTTGACCGGTAGAGTAATAAAGTCGGGTGTGTTGAAGAATGGAAAAAATATCGTATCGGTGGAAGGACTTTCCTCTGGACTGTATATAGTCAGAATATTTTCTGATGGCATATGGTACACCGATAAAGTACAGATTGAAGCTGGTAATTGATATCCGGATATCCTCTATTGTTTTATATCGGAAAAAATAAACACATGAAGAAAGGTTGTTTTTTTGTTTTCTTGGTTCTGCTGCTTTGCAGAATTCCGGCGAAAGCCCAGGTATTCTTCGAACGGAATACTGCATTTACAGGTAGTATTACCTCGATGATCACCTGTAATGATGGCGGATTTGCATATTGCGGCCGGTCGGAGGTTGATTCAGGGAACATCGTAATTGCCAGGTACAACAGCTCAGGAGTCAGGCAATGGGTCAGGGAGTATGGCTCGTATCAACCCGAGTATCCTCACGATATTACGCAAACAGCTGACGGTGGTTTTGTAATTACGGGTAAACAGGGATATTGGGAGTTTACGATGTTGGTTATGAAGGTGGATTCGATGGGGTACCTGCTTTGGTCGAATGAAATGCATAATGGACTTTTCGACAGAGCCAATGGTGTTTGCGCTACTCCTGATGGCGGTGTGGTGGTAGTTGGCCGGATCAATAACGGATTGAATTATTCAGCGGTGGCTTACAAGCTTTCTTCCTCCGGTGTGATGCAGTGGGGAAGAAGTTTTTCCGGTTTTGATGATGGCGGTTACTCTGTTATCCGTACTGCTGATGGCAAATTTGTGATGACAGGATCTGCCTCCGTTGGTGCCGCTCTGAATATAGGGGTTGTTAAATTTGACAGCACGTCAGTGCAGTGGGCTATCTCAATTGGTGGAGCAAATCAGGAAATGACCGGATTGAACCACCGCCTTGTACAAACGCAGGATGGTGGGTTTGTTATTTGCGGTATGACTGTAGATCAGGGAACAAAAATCTATACATCTAAAATTTCTTCCTCGGGTAATTTCTTGTGGACGTCCTCCTTCGGCACTACATCACCGGTAGAAGCCTCTTCCATGGTGGCCTCCGGAAATAACGTCATAATTTGTGGCAATGTCAGTACCGGTTTGTACCCCTCCATTACCTATTACCCCTGTACGATAAAACTCAATGCCGCTGGTAACCTTGATTGGGCATATCAATATCCGGTTGCAGGTTCAGCAATTCCATCAGCAATGACATTGTTACCCAATGGTACGCTGGTGCAGGGAGGGACGTTTCTTGCCGGAGCCAACAGCGGTTATGCTGCATTGTCAACATTGGATCTGAATGGAAATGCCTGTAAAATCAAATCATCTTTTGGGGGTGCTGTTTCTGCATCAGATTATTTCCCCTTTGTGGTCAGTACATCCTCTTCCTCATTGCCTGTCACTCCCGTTTGGTTGAACTCTAATAGTCTTGGATCAGAAGCGGTGACCTGTAGCTGCGGATCTTCTTCGCCTGTTCAGATTACTTCATCGTCATCTTCGATCTGTTACTTGGGAAGTGCTCAGATTACTTTTCCTTATCACCCCGGTTTCCAATACTCCTTGTATCGGAACGGTGTATTCGTGAATTCTTCAGGTAACTCGTTTTTTACGATTACTCAGGGTGGTAATTATTTTGTGGTCCAACAGTCAGGTTGCAGTACTGATACCAGCAACACTATCCATATCAACGTGAATTCATTGCCGGTTGCTTCAGTTTCTGCTGCGGGTCGTACTAAGATCTGCGCTGGTCAGACAGTTACTCTTTCGGCCAGTTCTACGCTGGGTGTGAATTATCAATGGTTAAAGAACGGAGGATTGATTCCCGGAGCGACGTTGCCTACATATGCAGCTTCCCAGACCGGAGCTTACAGTGTGCGTGTTACCAACACCGGAACAGGGTGCTCCAAAACCGGAAATTCAGTGAGTGTGACCGTGAATTCACTGCCGCTGGCTGCTGTTACTGCAAATGGACCCACTTCGTTTTGCAATGGAGATAGTGTGGTGCTACAGGCTAACTCAGGTGTTGGTTATTCATATCAGTGGAGGAAAAATGGTAATCCGGTTGCCGGAGCAACTTCCATAAATTATTCGGCTAAATCTGCAGGTACTTACAAAGTGAAAGTGACAGATGCAAATTCCTGTACACAGCTTTCCCAGGGTATGGTGGTTTCAGTTCCTTGCAGAGATTTTGAGACAGCTGTTGGAGAAGTAGAAGTGTTTCCAAACCCTGCTTCAGGGAATATCAGTTTTGTTGCTGATAAGGATGCTCCGGTGTTCTATCAGTTGATGGATCCGTCTGGTCGTGAATTGCTAAGTGGTGAATGGCTGAAAGGGGATGCTGATTTATTCGTCGGTGAATTTGCGCCCGGTATCTACATATTGAATTTATGTTATAACGATCAATGGCATACTCGCCGTTTGGTGATTGCCAGATAAGTTAACGGGAAGATTTACTTATCGCCCGGACAAGTAATTTCTGCTTTACTGTTTATATTTGAGCCCATGTGGATCAGAAATTGGCAGCCTTCCCTCACATGGTGGGCTTTTGTGTTTTTTGTCCTTTGTGCGACCGATATTTCAGCACAACCTGGTATCACCGGAGCAGATACCGTAATTACCTATGAACGGGGCCGAAAGGTATTAACCGTCATTGTAGGTAGCACGAAGTCGGTCACCCGTACCAGGGATGGAAAAAAAGATGGCTTTCAGGAATCGTTCAATGAAAAGGGAAAACTCTTTCGAAGAGAGTCGTGGAAGGATGGTCATGAAGATGGGGAGTTTGTGTGCATGGATTTTTTCGGCCGTTTGGGAGAGCGGAAAACGTATCTGTATGTCGCTGATTCCGGAAGATCCTACCTGCATGGACGATCCGAAAACTATATGAATGGCGTGCTGGAGAAGCGCTCAGAATACCGTCTGGGTAAACTGCATGGTACACAGGTAGTGTATTATAATAACGGAATGTTGAAAGAACGGACAACGTATTTAAACGGGTTGAAAAGTGGTAAGGAGGAAGGGTATCATAACAATGGTCAGTTATCATACTCCGGATTAAATGCAGTGATTGTTGCCGGTGGTGTTAATGTGTCGGTAAAGCATGGTGAGTGGAAGTTTTTTCTGGCTAACGGCAAGATGTCAGCACTGACTAATTATAATCATGGAAAAAAGGAGGGCAGGTGTGTGGAGTATTTCCCGAATGGAGAAATGCGGATGGAGGCCATCTATAAGGCGGATAAAAGGCATGGAAGGGTGGTGAACTTTGCTTCGGATGGTCAGGTAGAATCGGAGTTTGTTGTTTATGAAGATACAGTCATTGATGGAAAGAGGAAATCCTATGTTTATGATGGCGACAAGCTTCAGTATCATCCCAATGGTAAATTGAAAGCTAAGGAGTCGTTTGCGATGGGTGTGAAGACCGGGGTGTGGGAGACGTATTCTTCAACCGGTTTGTTATACAGCCGGGTGGAGTATAAAGATGATTTTAAGAATGGCAAGGAACAGTGGTTTGACGATGAAGGACGGTTAACCATGGAGGTTAATTATGCCATTTGCAAGAAGGATACGGTTTTGGCAGGTTGTAAGAATGGGATTCAACGATCCTGGAAGGATGGGGTGCTGACCAGTGAATCAACTTTTGTGAATGATGTGGAAGAAGGTATTCGTAAATACTGGACAGAAAAAGGTGTGTTGGTCGCAAGCTATGTGGTATCAGATGGCGTATATGCCGGCCCATTCCAGGAGTATTGGAAAAATGGAAGCCTGAAGACGAAGGGCGTGTATGTGAAACTGAAAGGCAATGGACGGAAGTTTTCACGTTTGGGTTGGATGTACAGGTACAATGAAGAGGGGCGATTGGAATCAAAATCATTATTTGATACACTGGATGAAGCACGCATAACCATTCTGTACAATGAACAAGGTATTTCTTCCTATGATATGGATCGTTGTTTTTCTATGACATCATTCCCTGATTCAGGTATTAAATCCTTCGTCTTTAATCCATATTATGGCATGCCTTACGTAGCTGCTTATTTTTACCGCAATGGAGCGATACGCAAGTTCCTGTATCCGGATGCTGAGAAGTATATTGTCAATGCATTGTATTTCGATGATAAGGGTAAAAATATTTCAGATGGAACAACGATGCATGAAAACGCTGATAGTATTAGGTCTTCTGTTGCGGTGAAAAAGAAAGCGCTGTCGTTGATGCGGAACGACTGGAGGTCAAATAATTTGTTTGCTGATTCAGTACTGAATGGAGTATATAAACTCACCTACCAGAACGGCCAGCCGATGGCGTCTTTATCATTTTCCGATGATCTGCCGGATGGTGATTGGGTATTGTTTGATCCATTGTCAGGCGATACCGCCATGTATAAGTATTATATCAAAGGTGTTCAGTCTGGTTATTACCTCGATAAGTTTGGAGGAAAAACAGTGCTGAGCCGTGGTTGGTATCCGAAAGATACGGTACCGGGATATGAAGAATTGTACTCTGTACGTGGCATACCAACCCGAAAACGTTCTTACCGTACCAACAAAAATTTCCCGATCGAAAATTATGAGTACTACGAGAATGGTGTCGTCCGCAGTTATCAGAATTACGAAACCGGTGAGCATCGTTCCTGGTCACTGACCGGTGAACTGTTCACCCAAAATAAGAAGATTAAGGATTCGCTGGTGCAGTATCTTGAGTATTATCCGGATACCAGGCAGTTGCGGTACGAGCGTTATACTATTGACGGTAAGCTGGACAGTATCTCCAAAGCCTGGTTTAAGTCGGGTAAACCGCAGTACCTTGTGAATTACCGAAAGGGTGAGAGAGAAGGCTCTTCATTGATGTTTAATGAGCAGGGAGATACGACTTCTTTTGGTGAGTATGTAAAGGATAAGGCGGAAGGATGGTTTGTAGAGTATAAAAACGGAAAGAAGGAATTCGCGTATTATGTGGAAGGCCGTCGTGCAGCTCAACCCGGTCAGTTTGAATGTGCCTGCATCGATACTTCTTATTCATCCGGGACAGTCAAGTTTGCACAATCGGTTTCTTCTATGGTGGACTATGATGTTTTTGAGAATTATCTGGCACCCTGGCTGAAGCCGGTGGATAGTTTAAACTTTGAATCGAATTTCTTTACAGGATTTCAGGCTGATGGTAGAAATAATTCAGGTTTTGCAGGTATGAACCTGATGATGTTTGATGAAGTTGCAGTAGATATTCCCGCCAACAGGCAAATGCGATTGGTCTTGAATCCTTGCCGCACGAAAGGTTATATCAGCCGGATGGAGTATTCGATGAGTTATACGAGCGATCCGCAGGAAGTGCGAGTAACGGCTGAGCCAAAGCAGGTAACTTTGTCATTGCTTTCCGGCCCTGCGGTTTCATTGGTGCCACAGTATCCTTTTCCAACCATGCTTGTGAAAACAAAGTCTCTTTCGTACGACTTCAGCGACAAAATCAAGCTGGAAGAGCCTACTGTTCCTGAGCGCTGCATGACATCGGTACTCGTGAATGATATCATGGAGATCAGGAAGATGAAGGGGGTCTATCATCTGTTCAGCAACGGGAATTATTTTTTTGCCGGAGACCTCATCTCCGAAAATATTGTGAAGCAGCAGGAGCTGAATGATTTCTTTGGTTTTTCTTTTAAAGAGGGTGCGGTGTTACTTTCATTTAAATGGGGAGATAGTGATCGGAAAGTTGCAGCTGACGTAAATATGTTATTGTTGAACAGCAGGTTTGCCGCTGGTTGTATTTCTCTCCCATTGCAACTGGATGTGGAGAATGAAATGAATGTGTTCGATGTCAAAAATAACCCGCTGCCGGTGAGGGAGGTGGAAACTGCATTGACGAAGGCTGGTTTCAGAAGAGTGAAGTCAGTAAAAGATCATCAGCAAAGTAAGGTTTTAATTTATTGGTTCGCAGAATGAGAAAGTTAATATGGGTGATGTTTCTGTTGTTGCCGGTGAAGGTGTTTGCTGGCGATGTTACGGTGTTTGATGTGTATTCGGGACAAGAGTGGAAGCTGGTCTCGTTTTATAAGAATGTGAAGTCCCGCCAGCCCGGAGGTAATCACGAGGTGAGTGTGTCGTATCCGGGATTTGCCGATTCATCTCAGCAGGTCACGAAGCAGGTGAACAATTCATTGATGCGATTGGCATTAGTGGACTGGCAATCGGATGAGGCTTACCGCGTTTTGTTGAATGAAGTGAAGAAACGCTATAATGAGTTGAACAGGAACAATCGTTCAGGCTCCCAGGGAGATCCTTACGGGAATGATCGCATTTTTATGATGATTGAAGATATTGATCTTACGGCACTGAGTGTTTATAGAGAGGAATGTTGGCTGGTGTTGAACTTTTCAGTGACGTTCTCCGGTGATGAACGCCTGGATGTTAAAAGGTACTACAAAGCAAACTTGAAAAACGGTCGGGTTGTACAGGTCAACCTGAATGGAAATATTCCGAATGTGGATGCATTGCGTAATTTTTTAGCGCCTTTGTTTACAAGCCAGTACGTTTTGGTGACGGATAAATTGAGCGCAGCCGATAAAACACCACACCATTACGTTGACCCGGAAGATCAGCAGGAGGTTGATAGTTATTCCACAAAGGATGAAGTGAGCATCGATCGGAAAAACAATGAGACGGTGTGCAGGGATCTTTGCAAATACATTGACTTTAATGAACTGGATGTTTTTCGTCTTGGCTGGGGCGTAGTAGTGGAGTTTCAGAAAGGTACAGCATCATCCCGGGTGTATGATACGGAGTCTTTTGCCTTGTTTCTCACCGGTGCACAACAGGATTCGCTGGCACTCTTATTAAATCGTCCTGATCTGGCTGCCGATGATCGCCTGATCAAGAGTGAGTTCAAAAAGTTTAATTATTATAAACTTTCCGAGGGCTTGTCGTCGGTGCGATTTGCACCACCCGTAGAAAAGCTGGTGAGTATGCAGCCAACTGCAGATCGTCCGGTTAAAGCGGTGCGGATCGATAGCTATCAGGTGTTTGAGTCGGGGAAGGCTAATTTCAGAGGATACTTCGTGCGAACGTTTAATCGTCGTGGTTTACCGGATGCTTTTTGCTATATTAATGAAGATAAGGATACTGCCTCTTCAGAATATTATCAGTATGATCGTAACGGTAATCTGAGCGGCTCGCGTGGAATTTCGGATCGCAATAAATTCAAAACAAAAACCTGGCAATACGATGCCTCAGATAATGTGACCTTTTATCAGCAACTCGATGGAGATGACCTGTATGCCTCGTATTTCTTTTATAATGGAAATCTGTTTTATTATATTGAAGTGGATGGAAAGGAGATTCGCTATAACCGCGTGGAGAAAGTTTCATTTAAGAACCGGGAAGTGTGTTTTAAAACAGCCTGCTATGTGGTGAATGAACAACTGGTGCCTCGTTATCAGACCAGCAGAAAGTACATCAGTGAAGAGTTGCAGACCGGATTCGATGCGAAAGGCCGGCTGATGGAAACGCATGCAGAAAATGACCGCTATAATTACTATTTCAATTATGATGCGCGTGATCGCTTTATCAGTCAGGAGGTGTATGAGTATCAGCGTTTACTGACATCGGTAAAGTACTTGTATAAAGAGGATGCCGTGTTGCCGTATGAGCAACAGAAGCATTCGTATGGAAATGGTCAGGATATCTTCGAGAAGGAAGTGTACACCTGGGAGTTTTGGTGATCAGAGTGCATAGCGTTTTCCGGGACGCAGATGAATGACTCCTTTCAGTTCAAGTTGCAACAAGGTATTCGCCAGTTTTGAAAAGGGCAGGGCAGAAGCGGCGGCGATCGCGTCAATACCGCTTTCACCTTGCGCCTGAAGTAAATCCGTGATCCGGCGTTCGTCATCACTGAGATCCACAAAGAGTTGGGTCTGCACATGCTGTTTCTTTTTTTCTTTTTCATCGTTCCAGCCCATCATCCAGATCAGGTCTTCGGCAGATGTGATGAGCCCGGCTTTGTTCTCGCGGATATAGTCGTTGCAGCCCTTGCTGTACAAATCCATGGTTCGGCCAGGCACCGCAAACACATCTCTGTTATAACCGATGGCCAGATCAGCTGTTATAAGCGCTCCTCCTTTCCCGGAGGCTTCAACAACTACAATGGCATCGCAAAGTCCGGCTACAATTCGGTTGCGTGTGGGAAAATTTTCACGGTCGGGATTGGTGCCGGAAGGATATTCGGTGAGTAATCCGCCATGTTTTATCATCTTTCCTGCAGTGGTGCGGTGTGCATGTGGATAAATGCGGTCCATGCCGTGCGCAGTGACACCGATCGTTTCCATGCCCGTTCGCAACGCAGCTTCGTGTGCGCAGATGTCGATGCCATAGGCGAGGCCGCTCACAATAACTGTTCCTGCATCCTTCAGTCCTTCTACCAGCTGCCGTGTCATCTCTTCTCCATACGGTGTGGCTGAGCGTGTGCCCACAATGCCAACATAGCGGTGCTGATTGAGATCGGCATTTCCCTTGTAATAAAGCATGATGGGTGCGTCAGGACATTGATTGAGTTTTTTCGGATAGGCCTCATCGGTATAAAATAGCGGCTCGACTTTATGGCGCCGGATGAATTCTATTTCTTTCTCTGCCGCTTCAATCACAGGAGTGGCAAAGGCTTTGCGGATCCGCTTCGCACCAACGCCGGGAATCTTCGCCAGCAATTGTTTTTTCTCACGAAAAACCGCTTCGGCACTTCCGCAGTGTTCATAGAGCAGGCGTGAAATAACCGGTCCTACATTGGGCAACAGGCTGAGCGCGATGCGATAAATGAGTTCGTTTTCCATACGTTAAAATCACCTTCGGGATTGTGTATAAATATCACCGGCCGGGATGCGGCAAATTTAATTCTATTTTGCATCTTTTGGCCACCAAATGACCCCTTATGAATGCCTTAACCGTTAATAAACGTTTAACTGTCCTCCATACACTTTATCTCCTGCTGTTTTGTGCCACGGCCGTTGCGCAACAAGGTACGGTGGCCGGAAAAGTAACGGATGCTGCCACAGGACAACCGCTTCCGTTTGCTACTGTGCAGGCGAAGGGAACAAGTCATGGTGCGGTTACGGATTTCAGCGGACAGTTTCGTTTTTCTTGCCCCGCCGGATCTCAGATACTGATCTGCACCTATGTTGGTTACCGTACACGCATAGAGAACGTGCAGGTGAAAGATGCAGAAACAATACAACTCAACTTCAGTCTTGCCGCGGATGATTCCGGTGGTACGTGGAAACCGGTAGTTGTTTCAGCGGGCAGATTAGAGCAACGGGTCGATAAAACCATCACTTCAATGGAAGTTTTACCCGTGCGGATCGTTGAGGCCAGAGCTGAGAATACCATGGAGGCGGCGATTGAACAGGTGCCAGGCGTTACCGTCATCGACGGGCAGGCCAATATCCGCGGAGGAAGTGGTTTCAGTTATGGCGCCGGGTCAAGAGTTATGGTGATGGTAGATGACTTACCCATGATGGCGGGAGATGCGAACGATGTGAAGTGGAGTTTTATTCCGGTAGAGCAGATGGAACAGGTGGAAGTACTGAAAGGCGCTTCCTCAGCCTTGTACGGATCGTCGGCACTCAATGGCGTGATCAATATGCGGACCGCAATGCCGGGCGACAAACCTCAGACAATTGTAAATGCCTATTCCGGAATTTATGATACACCGGAGAAAGCGTACATGCGCTGGTGGACCGAAGAACGGTTTGTGAGCGGCGTGAATGTTTCACATCGGAGAAAGATGAAGAATCTTTCGGTAGTGGCGGGCGCTCATTACTTCGATGATGCCGGCTACCGGGCAGGCGAAACAGAACAACGGTACCGGGGAAATGTCCACCTGCGGTTTACGCCGAAGAATATCCGCGGACTAACTGCCGGCATAGCCGTAAATGCTCAACATGCGGAAGGTGGAAGCTTTCTGGTATGGGCCGATGATACAACCGGTGCATTGATTCCGCAGGCCGGTGCTGCAGGACCCAACAGCAGTACACTCAGTAAATACCGTACCGACCGGGTCACTATCGATCCGTACATCATTTATTCCCGCGGACAATGGGTGCATAAACTCCGCACACGGTATTTCTACACCGATAACAAGAATAATACAGAACAGGGAAATAAGTCTTCACTGTACTATGCTGATTATCTCGCACAGCGCCGTGCCGGACTCTTCAATGTTTCTGTAGGTGTTACCGGCACTCTTACACGTGCCAGCGGAGATTTGTTTGATAGCCGCAAAGCTTCCAGTCTTGCATTCTACTGTCAAACCGACGGTGACCTTGGAAAACTCAATGTTACCCTAGGATTCAGGGTAGAGTCGGCCACAACGGAAGAAGTGACGCCCTCTGCCGATAAAACCTTTGACGGAAAAATTCACTCAGCCCTTGCGCGATTCGAGCCACAGCCCTTGCTTCGTGCCGGACTGAACTATGAATTGTTTAAACATACACACCTCCGTGCATCCGCCGGACAAGGCTACCGTTTTCCGTCTATTGCAGAGCGGTTCATCCGCACGCGTGTGGGAGATATTGTTATCTACCCCAATACAAGTCTCAAACCGGAAACCGGATGGTCGGTGGAATGGGGCGTAAAGCAAGGATTGCGTGTTGGTAACTGGCGCGGTTTTGCTGATGCCTGCTATTTCATCACCGGATATGAAAACATGATGGAATTTACCTTCGGTACCTGGGGCAATCCGCAAACAGATCCGCTCTTTGGATTAGGATTTAAGAGTGTCAACATCGGTAATGCGCGGATCGATGGCTACGAGCTAACGCTGGCCGGAGAAGGAAAGATTGGGAATGTGAAACAAAGCATCCTCGCGGGGTATACACATATCAATCCGATACAAACCGATTTTCAGGAAAAGAGAGATACCTTGCTGAATACATCCAAAGAAAACATTCTGAAATATCGTTTTCAGAGTATGTTTAAGTTCGACATGGAAACCGAATACAAAAAATTCTTTCTTGGCATCAGCGGACGTTATTACAGTAAAATCGAAAATATCGATAAGGCCTTCGAGTTTGCCATCGCCGGCGTGAAAGCCTATCGCGAACAACAGGCCGAAGGCACCTGGCTCTTCGACCTGCGTGCAGGCATGCAGGCCACCAAACAACTCCGTGCATCCTTCATCATCAAAAATCTCTTCAACAAAGAATTCATGACACGTCCTGCAGATCTTCAGTCTCCACGAACGTATAATGTATCGCTTACCTTGAAGGTTTAGTGGGTATTCCTTAGGTGGCTTCGTCCGATAGCTATCGGACTTCGATCCCCCATCGGATTACATGTAGATTTACTAACCGGCGGCTTAGCGGAGCCGAAGCCACCGGTCAATGTGCGAACCCACTGGCATCCTTCATCCCGCATCCCAATATCCAAAATTCTGCATTCTAAATTCTACATCCCCAATTCTACATTCTGCATTCTAAATTCTGAATTCCGCATGCTGAATTAATGAAGCCTCTCATCATCATCACCCGCTACCTCCCGTATTCCGGGATTACCCTCTTCCCCTTTATTCTATTGCGGAAGAAGGACGCGCCGTTTGGTGAGGTGTTGTTGAATCATGAACGTATTCATCTCCGCCAGCAACTGGAATTATTGATTCTGCCTTTTTATATCTGGTATTTATGCTCGTATCTGTTTTATCGTCTAAAAGGGTTATCTCACAAGGCTGCCTATCGTGCGATCCCCTTCGAACGGGAAGCCTATACGCACGAGAACAACCACGGGTACCTGCAAAATCGTCCAATTTGGGCGTTTCTTCGTTCATAAGTTCATCCAAAATTCAAAATCCACGGTAGATGGCAATGTGGTTCCTTCTATCTTTGTCACATGTCGAACATGCCCATCATAGAGGTTGCTGATCTCCGTAAATCCTATGGCGATTTTCAGGCTGTGAAAGGCGTTAGTTTTCAGGTTTACGAAAGAGAAATTTTCGGACTTCTTGGTCCCAATGGCGCCGGAAAAACCACTACCCTTGAGATCATCGAAACGTTGCGTGATAAAACTTCCGGTGAGGTAACCGTATGCGGATTAAGCATCGATCAGGATGCGAATAAGATCAAACGGATGATTGGCGTGCAGTTACAGGCAGCAGGGTATTATCCGAGTCTGACTTTGCTGGAGTTAGTCGATCTTTTTGCCGGACTCTATAACGTTGAAGTAGATCCGATGGAGATGTTACGCAAAGTGAATCTGGAAGAAAAGGCAAGGGCGAAGTTTAAGGAGTTGAGCGGCGGACAAAAACAGCGATTCAGTATTGCTACCACACTGATCAATCAGCCCAGTATTATTTTTCTGGATGAACCCACCACCGGATTGGATCCTCAGGCCCGCCGTAATCTCTGGGAATTGATTCGTCAGGTACGGGACTCGGGAACCACCGTGGTTATTACCACGCATTATATGGATGAAGCT
Organism: Bacteroidia bacterium; assembly: GCA_046330075.1. Lineage (GTDB taxonomy): Bacteria > Bacteroidota > Bacteroidia > AKYH767-A > OLB10 > JAJTFW01. The sequence goes on from JAXLTL010000006.1 coordinate 159,250, forward strand.
GAGCAGCTCTGTGATCGTGTTGCGGTGATGGAATCAGGTCGCGTCATTGCTCTTGATTCTCCTGACAAACTGATTGATGATCTGGTCGCTACCGGTTTCGAAAGAAAAAAAGAAGTGAAAAAAGCAAACCTCGAAGATGTGTTCCTTCATCTGACGGGACATGAATGGAAAGAAGACTGAAAACGTGCAACAGTATTCACAGCTAAAAGCAATGATGGCGATCGCCAGGGCTAGTTTCCGGTCGATCATGCGCAGCCCTTCGGCTGTAGTGTTTACGCTGGCCTTTCCTTTGGTCTTTATTCTCGTTTTTGGCTTCATTAGCGGTGGTGGCGTAAGCCTGTATGTTGCTCTGGACAAAGAGAGCGATGTGAAGAACCCGCTATTCGACAGTATTGTAACAATGCACGGACTCCACATCGTTCCGGGTCTTTCTGATGAGGTCATCGCCTCTGAATTAGAGCGTGGAAAATTTGATGCTATCCTAAAGATTGTCCGCCAGCAGCCGGATTCACTCACAGGACAACCAGCCTATGTGATCCAGTTAACAACCGTGCAGACTTCCCGCGAAAAAGGTATCATCATCCGTTCCATGCTCGAGCATTTCGCCGACAAGGTCAATCTTCGCGCAGCCGGGATGGCACATCAGGTGGTAGAGTTACGATCAGCCGAACAGAAAGTGAGGGAATACAAAACTATCGACTTCATTCTTCCGGGTCAGCTGGGATTCTCATTACTGAGCTCCGGTGTGTTCGGAACTGCTTTTGTTTTCTTCAATCTTCGCCAAACTCTGGTGATTAAACGATTCTTCGCTACTCCGATTCAAAAGCCTTTCATCGTGATGGGCGAGGCCATCTCCCGTCTGGTGTTTTCATTACTGGGCGCAGCCTTTCTGATCCTTCTCGGTCATTATGCCTTCGGATTTACGCTTGTTCACGGCTGGGTGACTTTCTTTGCGATGCTGGGTCTATCGGCTCTGGGTCTCATCATTTTTATGGGTTTCGGATTTGTGGTATCTGGCATCGCGAAAAGCGAGAGTACCATTCCTCCGCTGGCCAATATCGTTACCTTGCCACAGTTTCTGTTGTCCGGTACCTTCTTCGAAATCAGCAATTTCCCTGAATGGTTGCAGCCGTTTTGCCGGATTCTGCCCCTGACGTATTTAAACGATGCAATGCGTCTGGTAGCGTATGAAGGTGCGGGATTTGAAGCATTACTGATGCCTCTGGCGGTCATTCTGGCATGGGGAGTGATCATTTATGCCGCAGCAGTGAGAGTATTCCGTTGGGAATAAATGACAGAATGACTGTATTTTTGCACTGGCATCTGTATTGCAGTCGCTGAACCGTAAAACAAAATAACGACCTGGTCGTTTCTACACAAAACGTTGAAAAAGCTATGATGGGAATTTATGTGATATCAATTGCGTTCATGCTGATAGGCTGGCTGGTCCAGATGCAGCTGAAGAACAGATTTACGAAGTATTCGCAAACACCAATCAGCTCGAACATGAGCGGAGCGGAGATTGCAATGAAAATGTTGCGGGATAACAACATTCATGATGTAAAAGTAATTTCAGTGGAAGGTCGTCTTACCGATCACTATAACCCGCTTGATAAAACTGTTAACCTCAGTGCCGATGTATACCATGGCCGGAATGCAGCTGCTGCCGCAGTTGCAGCGCACGAGTGCGGACACGCTGTTCAACATGCCCGTGCATACTCCATGCTTCAGCTCCGTTCAGCATTGGTACCGGTTGTCAGCTTTGCGTCCAATTGGGTACATTGGGTATTGCTGATTGGTATATTCACTGTAAACACATTCCCGAGTTTGCTGCTTATTGGAATTACCTTATTTGCTGCAACTACTGCCTTCAGTTTCATCACGCTGCCTGTAGAGTTCGATGCCAGCAAACGTGCATTGGTTTGGCTTGAAAGTGCAAGGATTACTACCCCACAGGAACATGCCCAGTCAAAGGATGCACTCTGGTGGGCAGCAATGACCTATGTGGTTGCCGCACTGAGCGCTCTGGCTACGCTTATGTATTATGTCATGATTTACATGGGACGCCGCGATTAAATCTGATAACGAAACTATTTAGGCCATTTTCGAAGGAGAATGGCCTTTTTTCATATTTATAATCACTGAACTTAGGGTACTGATGAAAATCAACGGAGTCGCAACTCTCAATTTATTATTTTCGCTTCATGAGCCTCCCACAACCGATCATCGATCGCATTAAACTGCTTGAAGAGAAGTATACTGCCATGGGGCAGGACCTGATTTCGTATCTCGACGGTCTGCTGTATGCAGATGTTTGTACTTATTGGGATTATATTCATCTTGATACGTTGTTGAGTCTGCAACATCCCCGCACCAAATTTCCCGATGAGCAGGTTTTTATCATGTATCACCAGGTAACCGAATTGTATTTTAAGCTGGCCATCCATGAGTTTCAGCAAATGATTGATAAAGGCCCGGATGTAAAGTTCATGGCAGCACGCGTAGAACGAATCAACCGTTATTTCGCAGTACTTACCAGTTCGTTCGATATCATGGTGGATGGGATGGAACCACAGCAGTTCCAGAAATTCAGAATGAGTTTATTGCCGGCAAGCGGTTTTCAGAGTGCACAATACAGGATGATTGAAATTTATTCTGCAGATTTTATTCGCCTTGTTTCGAAAGATTTCAGAGAGCAGTATGAAGGAAAAGATGCTTCGATTCCACAAATGTTTGAGCATATTTACTGGAAAGCCGGTGCTACCGAATTGTCGTCGGGAAAGAAAACACTGACGTTACAGCAGTTCGAAGAGAAGTATGCTAAGAGTCTGGAAGAACTGGCCGAATCACTAAAAACCAAGAACCTCTGGTATCTCTTTAAACAATTGCCGGAAGCAGATCAGCAAAACCCTGCCTTGCGTAAAGCGTTGCGTCAGCTCGATGTAAATGTGAACATCAATTGGCCGTTGGTGCATTATAAATCTGCCGTTCGTTACTTGCAGGCTGATCCCGCAGATATCGCGGCTACCGGAGGTACCAATTGGCAGAAATATCTGCCCCCGCGCTTCCAGAAACGGATTTTTTACCCTGAACTTTGGTCGGCCGAGGAACACGAAAACTGGGGAAAAGCCTGGGTAGATGCCGTTCTGGCTGATCGTATCAAGACCTGATTTGCCCTTTTTCTGGCTTTCAGGATTGAACCACTGAAAATTTAGTATTTGATTTACAGTTATTTATGTTTTTATTGAAACAATAAATTGGTTTATATTGTAAACCAGTTTACATTTGCTCCCATAATAATTAAAACTATGAAAACTATTATCAAATCAATCTTCATGACCGGAGTCCTGATGTTCTGCGCTCTAAACATACAGGCTCAAAAAACAGAATCTAAACCGCGCGCAGCCAGTGAACCTCAGTCGGCATTGAAAACCCGTCGTTTCCTGGTGAATTATTTAAATGTAATGGACACCTGTAAAACATGGGAAGATAAATCCCGGACATTAAAGGGTATTGAAATGGTTGCGGATGCAACATTCAGTGATTGGATTTCTCAATACCATGCCGCCTTCTTTAATGCCGTATTGGCAATGGAGAATAAAGATACTGCTGCAGCGAGTGCCATGTTAGCGAAAGCAGAGATGTATATCGGTAAAGCGGTCGCCCTGAATAAAGATGAATCTGAAATCATTCTTCTTCGCGGACTGATCACCGGAATGAAAATAGGAAAGCATCCGGAGTTAGGTGCCAAGCTGGGACCAATTGCCATGGGCGATTATGAGAAAGCAATGAAACTGAATGCCGAGAATCCACGTGTTTATCTGGTGTATGGTGAATCTTACATGTATATGCCTGAGCAAGCCGGCGGTGGTAAGAAACCTGCGAAGGAAAATTTTGAAATTGCCTTGAAGAAATTCGAAACGGATAAACACGAAGATCCTGCATGGCCACGCTGGGGAAAAGACCGTGCAAAGAAATTGCTCGAAGAAGTTAAGGAGCAGTAATAATTGAATTCACACAACATAATTGGTATAAGAACATTAAAAAATAAAAAAAATTAAGTTATGGAAAAATTTAGCAATGAAGATAGCCTGCGTGTGATCACTTCAATGATTGAAGCAACCAAGAAGGATCTGCGCGATAATGGATTCTGGTATTTGTTTTGGGGCTGGCTGGTGTTTATTGCCTGTGTGCTCAACTTTACCCTGATGCAGCTTGGTGTTGAGCAGGCGCAGATGGCTTGGCTGTTAATGTTGTTTGGCGGAGTTTATACATTTATCAGAGGGCGAAAAGAGGAGCGGGAGCATCAGGTGAAAACGTATGTTGACCATTTCATGAAGTATGTATTGATTTGCTTTATGGTGTGTTTGTTGCTCGTACTGTTTAGTCAGGGTCACCTTCAGATGAGTACTTACCCGATGGTGATGATGGTGTACGGAATGTGGCTCTTTATGAGTGGCGGAATGCTGGAGTTCAGACCCCTGTTAATCGGCGGAATCATTAACTGGGCATTGGCTTTCGTTGGCTTCTACCTGAGTTATGAGTATCAGCTGCTCGCGCTGGGTGCCAGTGTTCTTTTCGGATATATTATTCCCGGTTATATGCTGCGCAGCCGATACAATAAGGCAGAAAAGTCTAATCTGGCAAATGCCTAGTGCGTCATGTTTATGTTTAAGGACCTTGACCCTTTATTACATCAGCAGCTTCGGTTATCCGTGGTTTCACTGCTGATTGGTGTGAAGGAGGCGGAGTTTACCTACATCCGCGAAAAGGTAGGTGCCACAGCAGGGAACCTGAGTGTGCAGATCAATAAACTGGCAGAAGCAGGTTATTTGGATGTGCAGAAATCATTCAGAGATAATTATCCGCTTACCACATGCTCGATCACCGAAAAGGGAAGGAAGGCGTTCGAAGAGTATGTGAAAGCACTTCAGGATTATCTGAAACCTAAATCCTGATTCCCGCTTCAAAAAAAAACGCCCCTGCATCTTTGATGTCAGGGGCGTTTTCGTTTAGGCGCAACCGTTATTCGGCAACACCGTATTTTTTCGCATAGCGCCGGTAAAGTTCTTTCTGATAGTTATCAAGATTGATCATTCTTCCTTGTATATAGGCCAGTTCTACATGATTGCCGGTCATGTCAAGAGCGTCACCGGTAGAGATGAACAACGTTGCGTCTTTATTGTCTTCCAGGGTTCCGCATTGTTGATCGATCCCCAGAATTTTAGCCGGTGCACTCGTAATGGTCATCAATGCTTCTTCTTTGCTGATACCGTATCCGGCTGCACTTCCGGCTTCAAATCCAAGGTTTCGTTGCTGCCAGAATCCATTGTCGGCGATGGCAACGATTAAACCTGCCCGTTGTAAAAGGCCCGGTAATCTGTATTTCAGATCTACTGCTTCGTCTTCACGATAGGGTAGTGAATGTGTGCGTTCGATGATCACAGGCACATTCCGTTCCCGCAAGAGGTCAGTGAGCATCCATGCATCTGCTCCACCGACGATGGCAATACGTACCTGATATTTGTCGGCAAAGTTCACTGCTTCAATAATCTCTCTCGCATAATCACAGCGTACATACAGTCGTTTTGATTTGTCGAATAGTCCGCGCATGGCTTCCAGATGCTGATTTGCGGATAGTCCTGAGGAAGCTGCATAGGCTTTTGCATCATCAAATAATTTGTACAGCGCTTTCAGACTTTTTTCGTTTTTGTCTTTTTGCTCTTCTTCCGGTTCAGCCCAGGGAGCTTTGTAAATACGCATGGAAGGCCAGTTGACCCATATCCCTTCGTCGGTTTTTACAGCTGCATCTTCCCAATTCCACGCATCCAGTTGTACAACCGATGAACTCCCTGATAATAGCCCGCCTTGCGGCACGATCTGAGCCATGAGTACTCCGTTGTCGCGTACTGTCGGAATGACCCTCGAATCAGGATTGTAAGCAATGATGGCACGGGCACTAGGATTCAGCAGGCCGGTTTCCCTGAAGTCGTTGGTGGCCCGCACGAGCTCCAGGTCGCTCAACCCGAGATTGGTGTTCATAGCGATAAATCCCGGATAGACGTGTTTGTTGTGCACATAGATAATGGTGTCAAAAGCTTTCGGGTCGGGCCGGAACCCTTTGGCGTCCATGATAAAGCTGATTTTACTGCCTTCAATGCCAATGGCACTCATGTCAATTACTTTCCCGTTACCGATATGAGCCGTGGCGCCCAATAAGAGGACACGGCGTACGGTGGAATCAACAGGGGCCGGCCGCTGTGCCATTGCACTAACGGTGAGGCAGAGGAGAAATATGGAGAGGATGTGTTTTTTCATCTCAGTAAGGGAGTTTTTCTAAATCGTTGCAGTGGTATTCTTCACGTAAGGTTACACCGGGCCGTTGGGTCGGACTTCCGCCCGCCTTTTCATCCAGCATCTTCCGGATGATGCGTTGCCTTTCTTTATCGTCTCTGGCACGAAGTTCGGCATCGGTTGTAAGGTCAAAGTAGAGTACACCATCTACCCAGGTTTGTACGGGTTTCGAATACACCGATAAGGGCGGGCCATTCCAGATTACAAGATCAGCATCTTTGCCGGCTTTGATACTGCCCGTTCGGTTGTCAATATGCAGGAGCTTTGCCGGGTTCAGTGTGACGAATTTGAGTGCTTCAGCTTCCGGAACATTGCCATACTTCACAGCCTTTGCTGCTTCCTGGTTCAGTCGTCGTGCCATTTCTGCATCATCGCTGTTGAAGGCGGTGATGATGCCGTTTTTGTAAAGCAATGCGCCGTTGTAAGGGATGGCATCAATCACTTCGTATTTGTAAGCCCACCAGTCGGAGAACGTAGAGCCGCCAACACCGTGTTTTTTCATCTTGTCAGCTACTTTGTAGCCTTCCAGAATATGCGTAAAGGTATTAACACGGAATCCGAAGGTGTCGGCTACGTGCATAAGCATATTGATCTCTCCCTGCTGATAGCTGTGGCAGGTTATAAATCTCTTCTTGTTTATGATCTCTGCCAGCGCTTCGAGTTCAAGATCACGGCGTGGCATGACCGAATTTCCGGTTTTGCCCCCTGCTGTATAGGTTTTCCAGGCAGTATCGTATGCACGTGCTCTGCTGAAGGCGTCGATGTAGAGCTGTTCAACTCCCATCCTTGTTTGCGGATACCGCGTTACGTTATTGTCGCCCCAGTTACTTTGCTTGACGTTTTCGCCCAACGCAAACTTGATGAAAGGATCAGCCCCTTTGAACTTGAGTTCTTCAGCACCTTTTCCCCAGCGGAGTTTGATCAGCGCAGTTTGTCCGCCAACGGCATTCGCACTTCCGTGCAGCAGGTGAGAGGTGGTGACTCCCCCTGCAAGCTGACGGTAAATGTCAATGTCGTCAGGGTCGATGACATCACCAATGCGCACCTCTGAGGTTATCGATTGTGTTCCCTCGTTGACGCCTCCGTTTACTGCAATATGTGAGTGCTCATCGATGATGCCGGGTGTGAGATGCATGCCGGTTCCGTCAATGACCCTGACTCCGGAGGTTGACCATTTCTCAGCTTCAGCGTTTTTTCCAACTGCTACAATTTTTCCGTCGCGGATGAGCACGCTGCCGTTTTCAATGATGCCTTGGTCTTCACAGGTCCAGATGGTAATATTTTTAATCAGACAGGCACCGGTAGATGGAGTATAGGCTCCTCCGCCAATACCAACTTTATAATCATAGCCGAAGGCACCTGATGGATAAAAAATGGCAGGAAGGACAAATCCTGTGTCTCTTTTTGCCGAGTCCTTTTTCTCTTCTGCAATACCTGTTTTGCTGGCCTTCCATGATTTCCAGGTACCGTCAGGAAGCTGACCGTTTCCGGTAAATCCCGCAGTAGCTGCATCATAGAGCGCATTGATACGATATGGGCCTTTCCCTTTTGCCGTTTCAAAACGAAGTGTGTATTGTGCACCTGACGGAGTTGCTTCTATTTTTATTTTCAGTGTGTCTTTCTGCAGACTCCATTCCGGTGTGTTAACATCTCCGGATATCACCAGAGTCCAGTCTTTCAAAGTGTCGATCTGTAGCGCGTATTTTCCACGGAGGTCGAGACTATCACTGTTCCGGATGATGTAACGTTTGCCTGCAACCCAGTTCTCGAGTAACTGATTGTCTTTTTCAAAGTAATCCTTGGTGCAGATAAAGAAGTTGGCAGTCATACCCGGACGCAGTGCCCCAACTTTATCAGCAACGCCCAGCATCGTTGCAGGAATAGTAGTAAGCGCATTCAAGGCTGCTTCTTTGCTGAGTCCGCAACGGATGGCTTTGAGCAGCGCAGGAATAAATTCTTTTTTTTCCTTCAGTCCATCGGAAGTCAGTGCGAAACGGAGTCCGGCTTTTTCTGCGAGACCGGGATTCGCAGGTGCTAATTCCCAGTGCTTCAGCTCTGCGAGTGAAATATTGAGTGCGTCATAAGGATTCGAAACGTCATAGGCTTTCGGGAAGGAAAGTGGCAGCACAAATGAACAACCGGTCGATCGGATTTCGTTCAGGCGTTTGTATTCGTCTCCTGAACCTATAACGATATAGGTTATTCCGAATTCATCACCGATCCGGTCGGCTCTGAGTGCTGATTTGTAATCCTTGACTTCAAAAATCTGTGGAAGGTTTTTGGTTTTGTTCAATGCTTCGAGTGAAAGATTGTATTCCTGGTCTTTGGCGCCGGCATACCAGGTTGCGTCGAGATAAGTCTGGCGGAGCAGGGCAATGCTTCCCATCAGCGACGATGGGTATTCCATAACGGAACTGCCTTTGTTAAAGGAGAACCCGGCTGCTGCTTTATCCCGTAATACCATCAGCTGGGCCTTATCGTCTCCCAGTAAAACCAGCGCGCCCGTGCCGCGTGCAATACCGTCTCTTTGTAACGTTAAGGCCGTACCGAAACCAATCTTCCGTAGGTCCTCAGCCTGTTTGGGATCCGGAGTGAAAACGGAGATAGCATCAGATTCAGGGTGAATAGCCATGTTCCAGTTTACAGGTCCTGCAACCGGATTTCTGTTTTGCGGACCCCGATCGCGTTCCTTTTTCTCGCGTGTTTCAGGTAAACCATACCCTGTACTCATCTCGATAAATGACGGGTATACGTATTTTCCTTTGAGGTCATAAATGACCGCTCCCGGTGGAATTGGTATTCCGGCTCCGGCTTGTACAATTTTATCTTTCCGGATAATCAGGACAGCATCTTTGATCAGCGTTTTGGAATCAGTAACAAGTGTTGCATTCCTGAATGCATAGGTAATATCCCGTACGTCGGATAGTCCTTCTACAGGCAGGGTGTTTTGCGCCCGCAGGCTGACTACCAGACTGAACGTGAATAACAATGTTAGTATTTTTCTCATGAGCATTTGCAAGCTGGATCACGAAGGTAATAGTTTTATTGCCGTGAACCTCAGGGACTGAAATACCCCGTTTTCACCATAATCAGCAGCTAATCACCAACGATGCCCGAGAACCGACCTTCCCCGGACACCTCCTTTCAGCTTTTCAGGCTGCCAAGAGAGAAGAATGTGCTGGATTTTGTTCTGAAAAAACTGGGTGAAGGAGCCAGCCCTGATCGTTTTGAGCTGATGGAGTCCCTTCTGTCCATGTACAGAACTTCGATAGGTTTTGACCCGTTTGCCTTATCCAAAGGACGTTTCAGGAGAATCAAAGCATCCGAATTTAAACAGATGCTGTACGAAATTGATGCGCAGATCGGTGTGATCCTGAACAGCGATGAGTACCGGGTGCACCTGGCCGAAGAACCCGGACTCGAACCCTTATTCAGTGAGTATGTAGCCTTGTCGCAGGGAGTCGTGATGCATCCTGCTTTATCGCTCACCACTGAACTGGAGCATCTTGAACAGACAGCTGAACGTACCGATACCCCTGAGCTGTTGCTGTTGTTCTGCAGAAATCATGCGGCATTCCTGGAAGAAGTGTTTGCGAAAGATGGACCCGCGACTGTTCTGGAGAAGTTTAACAAGGCGGCAGATCGTCAATCCCAATTGCAGGATCAGTACCGGATGGGATTAGTACTGTTGCAACTTGAATTGAATGCTGCAAAAGGCCTGAGAGATGAAGAGGCAGCCGGAAATGTGCTCTCAGAGGCGGGTCGTTTGCTGACCCTGGAGTCTCAACTCCGTAACCGTTGCGTTCTGCTGATGAACATTGCGCGTGCAGCCGTACTAACAGCGACGCCAGCCCGTAATCTGGCTACGTATGCCGGTTTCTTTGAAGAGTACCTTTCTCATATTTTGCTGTTCCGGCCTGACGCCGGACGTATGATGTTGAGCATTCTGGCCACCTATCACCAGGGTGCAGGACGTGAGAAACGGCTTGCATGGCTGGACCAGGCAGAAACAGAGGCCCGTAAACTGGAACTGCACGATGAACGACCGGGCTTCCGGTTTATCCGATGCATGATTGAAACAGATGAGGGGAATTTCGATGCAGCACTTACTGCCCTGAATGATGCAGAGCACCTGATCTACAAAGCTTCGTCAAGAAGTATGGCGGCCCGGAATAACTGGCTAACGTTATCGGAGTACCGAACCTTGTTGTTTGTGTTGAAGGGTCTTATGGGTGATACATCCATGGCCGGACAACTGACCCTGCTGCAGCAACTGGCAGAGGACATGGGACGCCACCGGCATGAATTGTCTGTCATGGTGCTGGAGTGGAGGGCGCTGCAATCGGTGCTGACGGGCGATCTGGAAGATGCCCTGGAAAGCTTCGAGCGCGCAAAATCATATCGTAAAAATACACCACAACATCCCTGGATGTTTATCGATCGTTATTTTTCAGCCTTGCTTTCTTCATCCAGAAAAAAACCTTCACCCGAGAGTATTGCGTTGGAATGCCAACAGTCGGGTGAACCATTTTATGCTGAAATTATATCGCAGATTATCAGGCTGGCTCCTGCCTTTGTCGGGTCGGGTAAAACAATGCAAACCTGAGACCGGACATGCAAAAAATCAATGCAGGGTTATTGATAACCAACGACGGTGTACCGGTGAAAGAGGCTGGAGTAGCTGTTGACCGCAACGGAAGAGTGATGGAGATCTGTGGCGCCTATACCGATCCGGATGTTTACGCAGAAGTGGTGATTCCCGGATTTGTAAATGCTCATGCTCATCTGGAGCTTTCACACATGGCAGGACAGATTCCTGAACGCGAGAACGGAATGACCGGATTTATCCGACAACTCATCTCGAAACGTTTTCAGATGAGTGAAGCAGAGCGTGTTCGTGCAATGATAGAAGCTGATGAGTTGATGTTTCAGGATGGTATTGTAGCGGTAGGAGATATTTCAAATGGCCCGGAGTCTGCAGTTGTGAAAGCCAAAAGCAAAATCTACTATCACACGTTTGTGGAGCTCTTGGGTGTGGATGGAAACAGAGCGGAGGAAATAGTGTCTGCAGGGATTGATCTCGCTATTCAGTTCAGGGAGGAGTATAATTTGCCTGCATCATTGAGCCCGCATGCTTCTTATTCTATGTCGGATGAACTGCTTCGGTTGCTTTTTACGAAAATCAATTATGATGAGCCTGTTACCATACATGTGAATGAATCACCGGATGAAGTTGTTTTTTCGCTGGAAGGGAAGGGACCCATGTTTGATTTTTTCAGTGATGCCGGATTTCTTAAGCCGGATTACCACGCTGCCGGTATGCGGCCAATGGATCGGGTGATGCAATGGCTGCCTCATTCAAATAAATGTCAGTTGGTACATAATGTGATGGCAACGAACGCGGAAATACACACCGCTGTGCAGATGCATCCTCAGTTATACTGGTGTGTCTGTTATAATGCCAATCAATATATCACCGGCAGTGTGCCGCCGGTGTATGATTTGTTTATGGCGGGAGCAAACATCACGATCGGGACCGATAGCCTTGCTTCTAACCGGCAGCTGAGTGTGCTGGGAGAATTAAAGGCAATTCATGCCATGTTTCCCGGTACTCCGTTTACTGAAATGGTGCGGTGGTCTACTTACAATGGAGCGCGCTTTCTGGGGCTTGATCATCTTTGTGGCAGTATCAAAACCGGAATGAAACCCGGACTGCTTTCTCTTAAAAATATAAATCCCGCACAACCGGTATTTCACGCGGATGTGCGGGTGGAACGTTTGTGCTGAACCTGACTACCAGTCTTCTTTTTTAGCAGCGGGTGCAGCAGAAAGAGCTTTCTCCATCGCTTTGAGCGTTTCGCGGATACTGGCGTCCGTTTGCTGCAGGTAATAGTCGAATTCAGGTTTGTAGGATTGTACAGTTTTGTCCATCCAGCGTTCGCAGGGATAATACGATTGTTGTTTCCAGTTTATCTCTGTAAGCTCATAACGGTAACGCCCATCCTTAAATTGAATTTTTAAAGTATACATCACGTTGCCTGCATCCGTTGCTACGCCTTTTTTATCAGCCGGATTCATGATCTTGAAACGGGCTTTACATACGATTTGTCCGCCAATGGAATCACGCTCACGAATAACATCAGCAGGATTCTTATAGTATTTGTTTGCCCATTCCAGTGCCCGTTGATATAATACGCCGGCAGTTGTACCAGTTATTTCAGTTACTTTGGTATAGGTTATGAGTCCGGACTTTTCATCAACCGGAAGCTTTGGTGCCTGTTGTACCTGTTGGGCATTGATCAGCTGCGTACCGAACAATAAACTGATCGCAAGAGCAAGAATATTCTTTGTCATTTTTATTCTATTGTGGGTAACAAGTATAAAGAAAAAACAACAGGAATATTGTTGATGTTGCATGAAGAAATCAACAGCCCAGTAGCCTCGGGGCTGCAGGGGCTTCAAGGGCTACAGGGGCTTCAAGGGCTTCAGGCTACATGCTTCAGGGGCTTCAGGCTACTTAGCTGCAAGCAATAAGTAACTAAGCTGCTTAGAAAATCAGCCACTCATTAACCTTAAACCTTAAACCTTAAACCTTAAACCTTAAACTTTAAATCTTAAACCTCAACTCCCTTTCACCGGAATTTTAATCCTTGTCCCTTTCTTGAGGAGTTTGCTGTTGGTGATGTTGTTCAGCTTTTTAATCTGCTGCATATCGATCTGATAACGTTGAGCGATATTCCATAAAGTATCACCAGGTTGTACGGTATGATAAATAAAACGTGCTTTGGAAGCTGTGGAGGTCGATGGTTCTGATTTCTTCTGAATGCTGTCCTTGTTAACCGCAACTTCTTCTTTCACTTTCAGAGTTGCATGCGGTTGATGAACGCTGGAGATTTCAGTTTCACATTGTTCAGAGGTATCCTGTGAAGGTTGCAGGTCAGCAATGGATTCGTCGGGATCGATTACCAATTTAACAGGGATTCTCTTTTTAACTGTAGAATATACATAAAGACGCTGGCCCGGATGGATCGTAGAATTTTTCAGTCTGTTCCATTTTTTCAGATCAGTCAGTGATACATTATACCGGTCGGCGATTCGCCCCAGATTTTCACCTTTTCGGACGGTATGTGGCTTCTTGATTTTTTGTGTAACCGTTTTGTAAGTGTATGCATACACTTCATCATCGGAATCATCATTGATTTTCGGTTCAACGTTCGGACGGATAAATGCAAGTCCTCGCTGTACAGAGTCCATGAACAGTTTATACTCTGTGAGATCGGGCGCAGCTTCACCTAAACGTCCCAGCTTCACAGCATCGTAGTAATTGTTCATCATGTTTGCCACCAGGCCATTGCGGATCCAGGGGCTCCGGCATCCGAACACTACGCTTACCAATCGGTGATTACCGCGTTTTCCTGAAGCAACAAGGCAAAAGCCAGCCGCACGGGTGAAGCCGGTTTTAATACCATCTACTTCAAGTCCATAGTTGATCACAAGTCCGTTATGATTACGGTAACTCACATTGCCTTTTCCGTTGTTCACCGTGGCATAGGGGATGGACGTGATCTCAACAAGCTTGGGATGTTTCAGTACTTCCATGCCCAAAATCAGCTGGTCACGTGGTGAGCTGCTGTTGTCGAGTTCACGCATAACAGCAGGTAAACCGGAAGGGTTAGAGTATAACGTTTTCGTCATACCTAATTCCTGTGCACGTTTGTTCATCCGCTCTACAAAAGCTTCAAGTGTTCCTGAGCAATGTTTGGCAATCCACACCGTACTTTCGTTGTGAGAGGCTACCATCGCCATCTTCAGCAGATCTTCCAGTGAATAATTCTCTTCTACAGTATAGGTTGTATACCGGCGGCGGCGAAGTTTTTTCTTGTAAGTGCGCGTAACTGTGATGCGGTCATCGAGGCAAACTTTTTCCGCTTCGATGTCTTCTATGGCGAGTAATCCTACCATCATCTTCGTAAGCGAAGCGATCGGGTAGGCATAGTCCATATCTTTTTCCCAGATGATTTTGTTGCGTTCAACATCATACAACAAACCAGCGCGGATTTCCCGCTCATTCGGGACAAGACCCGAGATGGTATCTATGCCAAAATCTGTAGAAGTTAAATTGTCTGAATCAGTGGCAATTTGCTGGGCATGCAGCATGGTGGAAAAACAGACGGTCAGAAAACCAACTATCATCCCCTTTTTCAGATTCCGCTTAAAACTGCTTCCTTTCTTCCACATCATTTCTGCAATGATAGTTTTTTCAGATACGGCTATTCCTGCCGTAGTCTGTTCTGTTTAAACAATTTCCTGTTAGTTTTATTGTACGATTGGATTAAACTCCGGTTTCGGGCGAAACGGAGATTTGGGTGAATTTTACAAAGTTAAAGTCAAGGGAGATTCCCGATCATTAAAAATTGGTAAGAATCTGACAATTTCAGGTCAGATTTTACGTAAAAAGGAGGCTGCGAGCAGTATATCAGAAGGTACGGTGAGCTTAATATTGCTTTCCTCTCCTTCACTGAGAAAGATGTTATGACCCGCCGCCTGATAGATCGATGCTTCGTCTGTAAATCTGTCTACATCAGGTATGGAAAAGGCTTCCAGGATGGCTTTGAGGCGAAATACCTGGGGTGTCTGTACAGCCCTGTATTGATCGCGCGGAACAGTTGTACTGCTGTTTTCACTCAGCAGCCGCAGGGTGTCTTTTACCGGAATGACAGGTATGGCACAGCCATGTAACTCACACTCTTCGAATAACCGGTAAATCAGTTCCCGGCTGCAAAGCGGGCGAACGGCGTCGTGAATAGCAACGAGTCCTTCTCCTTCAATCGCCTTCAGTCCATTCAGCACCGACAGGGCTCTTGTACTTCCTCCCGCCACAAGTGTATGTTCCGGTACTCCATTCAATTCTTCACAGAGGTCCTTCCAATAGCTGATGTAACCGGCATTCATAACAAGAATGATCTGAATGCCCGGTAAATGAAAACGGCGCAGCGTATGTAGCAATACCGGCTCTCCCTCCAGGGGTAAAAACTGTTTGGGCAGGGTACCCTGCATACGGATGCCCTGCCCACCGGCCACAATGATGGCAAATTTTTTCATTAGTCGAGAATCAGCATGGCATCACCATAACTGAAGAAACGATACTTCTCTTTCTGTGCAACCTTATAGGCTTCCATGATGAGATCATACCCGCCAAAAGCGGTGGTCATCATCAGCAGCGTCGACTCCGGCATGTGGAAGTTGGTGATCATCATATTGGCAATGCTGAAATCATACGGAGGGAAGATGAATTTATTGGTCCATCCTTCATTTGGCTTCAGTTCACCCATCGTACTGACCGAAGATTCCATCGCACGCATTGCAGTAGTACCAACAGCACAGATATTTTTCTTGGCAGCCTTGGCTTTATTCACAATGTCAGCAGCTTCTTTATTCACCTGAAACTGCTCTGAATCCATTTTGTGTTTGGTGAGGTCTTCTACTTCCACAGGACGGAAAGTTCCAAGTCCGACGTGAAGCGTGACTTCTGCAAGGTTAACGCCTTTCAACTCCAATCGCTTGAGGAGTTCGCGCGAGAAATGAAGACCGGCGGTTGGCGCTGCAACAGCACCTTCATGACGGGCAAATACAGTTTGGTAACGCTCTTTGTCAGAAGGCTCTGCTTTGCGTTTAATGTATTTTGGCAATGGAGTATGTCCCAATTGCTCAATGACATCTCTGAATTCAGCGGAAGTTCCATCAAAAAGAAAACGTAAAGTACGTCCGCGGGAAGTTGTATTGTCAATCACTTCCGCAACGAGCATATCATCATCTCCGAAATAAAGCTTGTTGCCGATACGGATCTTACGTGCAGGATCTACCAGTACATCCCAGAGTTTGCTCTCGGCATTGAGTTCCCGTAGCAGGAAAACCTCAATCTTTGCTCCGGTTTTTTCCTTGTTTCCATATAAGCGGGCCGGAAATACTTTGGTGTTGTTCAGAACGAGTACATCTCCGTCGTCAAAATATTCGAGAATATCTTTGAAAGACCGGTGGAGGATTTTACCACTCTTCCGATGAACAACCATCAGTCTGGATTCATCACGGTTTGCTGCGGGGTGAGTGGCGAGCAGTTTCTCGTTGAAACTGAACTTGAATTTTGACAACTTCATAGCTTACGGGCCGTCAGTGTTTTGGCCGGACGATGGATGGCGGAAAAGGTCTACCGGCGTTTTGTTTAAGATGTAAGGTTTCCGTTAAAACGGGTCGCAAAGATACCCTTTTTTGAGGCGGAGCGCTACAAGAAGCGCTTTAATGAGCTGTAAATCAATTTATAAAAACTTTATTTTTATGAAAATCACTGGTTATCAGGTTCTTGCGTGATTTTTTTCGCGTGTGGCGGATATCTGATCTCCAAATCAGCGATGGAAAGGGCATTTTCAAGCTTGTAGTCTCCAATTCTGGTACGGCATAGTGCTGTCAAATGTGCTCCTGCTCCAAGCGCTGCTCCGATGTCTCTGGCCAATGACCGGATATAGGTGCCTTTACTACAGACGACTCTGAAGTCAACTTCCGGCAGCGCGCACCGGGTGAGTTCAAATTCTTTGATAACCAGAGGTTTGGCCCTCAATTCAGCCGTTTCTCCGCGTCGGGCAATTTTATATGCCCGTTGACCATTCAGCTTCACAGCAGAGTGTAGGGGCGGTACCTGCATGATCTCGCCAATGTGTGCAGCGAATACGTTGCGGATGTCCGCTTCCGTGATATGGGAGATGTCGAATTCCTGATCGCGTTCAGTCTCCAGATCAAAGGATGGAGTGGTGGCGCCTATATAAAAAGTGCCGGTATATTCCTTTTCGGCCGACTGGATTTCGTTGATGGTTTTTGTTTTTTTCTCTGTGCAGATAACCAATAATCCTGTAGCCAGCGGATCTAACGTTCCCGCATGTCCGACACGACGTGCTTTGGTCATCCACTTTACCTTTTTTACCACCTGAAAGGATGTCCACTCAAGTGGTTTGTTCATCAGGATGACTTCTCCCTCCGGACGCTCGTATTGCATTAGTCCGGGAGTTTTAAGTCAACACCCATCACCGACAAAACAATGATGAGAACACCGATGGCAATCCGGTAATAACCGAATAAAGCAAAACCGTGTTTAGTCAGAAAACTGATGAAGGATTTTATCGCAAAACCGGCAACGATAAATCCCACAAGATTACCGATAACGAGAATGTTTATCTGGTCGGGGGTAACGCCGATCCCTGCTTTAGCAAATTTGTAAACTTTGAAGATCGTGGCAGCAAACATTGTAGGAACAGCGAGAAAAAAGGAGAATTCTGCAGCTGCTTTTCTGGTGAGTCCGGTAGACAGTCCGCCGATAATGGTCGCCGCCGATCGTGATACTCCGGGAATCATGGCAATGCATTGAAAGAGTCCGATACGGATGGCTTTCGGAATGGTAATATTTTCTGCTTCCGGACCTTCTCCGCCTTTGAGCCATTGGTCGATGAAGAGCAGCACTACTCCACCAGCCAGGAGAGTGAACGCTACCACCAGCACGTTGGAAAGTAGCATGTCGATGAGATCATCGGCAAGGAAACCGATTACCGCGGCAGGAATAAAAGCTGCGAGCAGTTTAAAGTAAAAGTCGATGCTTTGCAGAAACCGTTTATAATACATGACCACCACCGAAAGGATGGCGCCAAATTGTATTGCAACCGTAAAGGTCTTGGTGAAAGGTTCTTCAGCAATGCCCATTAAAGATGAAGCAATGATCATGTGTCCTGTAGAGGATACAGGAAGGAACTCCGTCAGGCCTTCGATGACGGATAAAACAATTGCTTCAAACGTGGTCATTAATAATTAATCGGCCTTTTTTACGATTGCGTAAATACCAAGTGCATATCCGGCCATCACCACCAGCGGAGCAAGTGTGATACGTCGGAAACTGAATACTTCTTCGTTAAACACGTTGGGATTATCAGCCTTACCACCGGCCATCAGGAAATAACCAACAATCAGCAGACCGATGGAGATAAAAAGAAGGATGTAATTTTCACGACCGAAAGCAAAAGCGGCATCGTCGATTTTTTCTTTCACGGTTGCCCCTTTGGATACCGTGGTGGTTTTATCAACCTGATTTTTAGCCATTTTCTAATAGAGGGTTTCTGTGCGGTAGCGAAGATATTTATTCACTGCGAATAAGGTGCATACCAGCGACAAAATTACACCTATAATTAATAATCCCGCTGCAACTATTCCCATGAGTTCAAAATCACGGATCAGGCTGAGTTCCGGAACTTTAAGGACCGCAAAATACATGATACCTGATAACAACACGATTGCCGCCAGTCCGCCCAGCAGCCCATTTATCATGCTTCGCACCAAAAAAGGCCCACGGATGAACCCTTTGGTGGCCCCAACCAGTAACATGCTTCTGATTAACAGCCGGCGTGCGTATAATGAGATTCGTATAGTGTTGTTTATCAGCGCTATTGATACAAGAATTAGCAGGACAGAGAAACTGAGCATAATCCATGTAATCGTCCGGAGGTTTCGGTTGATGCTTTGTACCAGCGAAGGTTGATATTGAACTTCAGAAACTCCAGGTTCCAGCTTCATGGATCCGGTAAAGGCTTGAATGGTAGTCTCTTCTGCATAATCTGCTTTCACGCGGATATCAATACTCGGATAAAGAGGATTATATCCCAGGAAAGTAATGAAATCTTCACCAAGGTCTTTCTTTAATTCTTCAGCCGCTTCTTCTTTCGTAACAAGGCGGGCAGACTTGATATACTCCAGTGCCGTAACGCGTTGAATCAGCTCCTGCACTTGCAGGCTATCGGCTTCCGGCTTGAGGATCAGAGAGATTTCTATATTTTCCTTTACATAGTCGCTCAGCTTCCTGGCGTGGAGCAGGAGGATTCCCAATGAACCTAACAGAAACAGCACCAGCGAGATACTGATGATTGTGCTGAGGCGCGAGGAGCGCTGTGTCTTTCGAACGAACTTTGTTTCTTCTGTCATGCAGGCGTTAAAATTATAAAATCCGGCTCCCTTCAATCTCCGATCTTTTACGAGTTATTCACCCCCTCTTTTTACTAACTTCGTACCCCTCTCTATGAATGCTATGATGGATTACAATTTCCGGGATATCGAAGCGAAATGGCAGCGTTACTGGCGTGACAATCACACCTATCGTACTGTGGAAACGCCCGGTAAAAAGAAGTATTATGTGCTGGACATGTTTCCGTATCCCTCAGGGGCAGGACTCCATGTAGGGCATCCGCTGGGCTATATTGCCTCCGATATTGTTTCCCGCTACAAGCGTTTAAGAGGATTCAATGTGCTGCACCCGATGGGCTATGATGCCTTTGGTTTGCCGGCCGAACAATATGCTATTCAAACCGGGCAGCATCCCAAAGTCACTACAGAGCAGAATATCCGCCGGTACCGTGAGCAGTTGGACAAAATCGGGTTCTCCTACGATTGGGAGCGCGAAATCCGTACCTGTGAACCGGATTATTACCGATGGACCCAATGGATTTTCATTCAGTTGTTTCATGCCTGGTTTAATTGTGAATCGAAGAAAGCCGAACCCATTTCATCGTTGGTCAAAGTATTCGAGACGGAAGGTTTCGTTTGCTCGCAACCCCGTTTTCTTACTGGAGATATTGAGAAAGTAGTCGGACCGTTTACTGCGGCTGAATGGAAGGCAATGTCGGAAAAGGAAAAGTCAGATGTGTTGTTGCATTTTCGATTGGCTTACCTCAGCGATGCCTGGGTGAACTGGTGCCCTGCATTGGGCACAGTGCTCGCCAATGATGAGGTGAAAGATGGCGTTTCCGAGCGCGGAGGATATCCGGTAGAGCGGAAAATGATGAAGCAATGGAGTTTGCGCATCACTGCTTACGCAGATCGATTGCTGCATGATCTTGATACCCTCGACTGGCCTGAATCGGTTAAGGAAGCTCAACGCAACTGGATCGGAAAATCGGAAGGTACGTCGATCCGGTTTAAGGTGGTGAAAACAAGTTCAGGGGCAATTAAGCAAAACCATGATTCACAAAACAACACTGGTTCCTTTACCGTCGCCGGGACCTCTCCCCAACACTCTCCAGAGGAAAATCGTGATCCCGTTGCTGGGGCCTCACCCCAACCCTCTCCAGAGGAGAGGGAGGATTACTTTTTTGCAGATCCTAAAACCTATAAATATCTGAAGGAATTTGCCAAAGCAAACAGAAAAGAACAAACTCCAAGTGAAGCTAAACTTTGGGAAGCCTTAAGAAATAGTAATCTGGGATATAAATTCCGCCGACAAGTTATCATTGGAAATTATATTGCTGATTTCGCTTGCTTCAATCCAAAACTTGTAATTGAAGTTGATGGTGGAATTCATTTGACAGCTGAACAAAAAGAGAAGGATGCTAATAAAAATGCAGATCTGAATTTCCATAATTTCTCGGTCATCCGAGTGACTGATAAGGATGTATTAGAGAATGTTGAAATTGTTGTTGATCGTATTCTAAAGACTATAAATAAGATCGAATCTTCTTCCCCCTCGCCTCTGGAGAGGGGGCCAGGGGGTGAGGCCCTTGGCAGCGAAGTGGCAAATACTTCAGATAGTTTTTCTTCCCCCTCGCCTCTGGAGAGGGGGCCAGGGGGTGAAGTCTCTGGCGGATTCGGTGAGGTAGAAGATTGGAATGATCATGACCATTTCATCGAAGTCTTCACAACCCGCCCTGACACCATCTTCGGTGTTTCATTCGTGACCCTTGCTCCCGAACATGAATTGGTGAATAAACTCACGACCGACGAATACCGTCACAAAGTGGAAGAGTATGTGAAAGTAGCAACGAATAAATCAGAGCGCGAACGTCAGGCGGAGGTGAAAAAAGTGAGCGGTCAATTCACCGGTGCACATGTGATTCATCCTTTTACCGGCGAACATATTCCAGTCTGGATTGGTGAGTATGTACTCGCCGGATACGGTACAGGTGCCGTGATGGCAGTTCCCGGACACGATCAGCGCGATTATCTTTTCGCGAAACATTTTCATCTTCCCGTAAAGGAAGTCGTTGCAGGCGGAGATCTCTCTGCAGAAGCATATACGGCGAAGGATGGCAAGTTGGTGAACTCCGGATTCCTGAACGGGCTGGAAGTAAAGCAGGCCATCCGCGAAGCAATAACAGAGATTGAAAAACTGAATATCGGTAAGGGTCAGGTGAACTATCGTTTGCGTGATGCAGCTTTTGGCCGTCAGCGGTACTGGGGCGAACCTATTCCTGTTTATTACAAAGACGGAGTGCCGCATACGTTAGAAGAGTCGGAGTTGCCACTGATCCTGCCGGAGATTGATAAATTCCAGCCAACCGAAACCGGTGAACCGCCATTGGCCCGGGCTGCCAACTGGAAATACAAAGGACAATACGAATACGAACATACGACTATGCCGGGCTGGGCAGGTTCCAGCTGGTACTTTCTGCGCTACATGGATGCTAAAAATCGTTCCACCTTCGTATCGGAGGATGCCGTGAACTACTGGCAACAGGTCGATTTCTACCTCGGTGGTGCAGAACATGCAACAGGTCACCTCTTGTATGTCCGCTTCTGGACCAAGTTCCTTTATGATATGGGATATATCCCCGTAAACGAACCGGCAAAAAAACTGATCAATCAGGGAATGATACAGGGAGTGAGTGCATTTGTGTATCGTGTTACCGGAACACATCAGTTTGTTTCGCATGGTCTCAAGGACCAATACCAGACTACTCCGCTACACGTAGATGTGAGCATTGCCCCCAATCATATCCTCGATCTTGAGAAATTCAAAGCCTGGCGTGAAGATTTTGCCGACGCAACCTTTGTGCTGGAAGATGGAGTGTACAAATGCGGAGCGGAAGTAGAGAAAATGTCCAAGAGCAAGTACAATGTGGTAAACCCCGATGATATCATCGAAGAATACGGCGCAGATACACTTCGACTTTATGAGATGTTTCTGGGTCCTCTGGAGCAAAGCAAGCCCTGGAGCACACAAGGCATCAATGGCGTACATAATTTCCTGCGCCGTTTGTGGAGGATGTACAATATTCAGGAGGGGAAATGCGTACTGAGTGATGATGCACCTTCTCCTGCTGAATTAAAAGTGCTCCATAAAACCATCAAAAAGGTGGAGGAGGATGTAGAGCGTTTCTCCTTTAATACAACGGTGAGCGCCTTCATGATCTGCCTGAATGAATTGTATGATCTCAAGTGCAATAAACGGGCGATCCTCGAGCCATTGGTGATTATCCTCTCGCCGTATGCTCCGCATTTTGCAGAAGAACTCTGGTCGATGCTGGGACATACATCTTCAGTAACTGAAGCCATATTCCCGCAATGGAAAGAAGAGTATCTCGTCGAAAATGAATTCGAGTATCCGGTGTCCATCAACGGAAAAGTGAAGTTTAAAATTAATCTCTCCCTGCAGCTCTCCAAAGAGGAAGTGGAAGCCAATGTGCTCAGCTCCGAGGAGATGAAAAAACTGGTGCAGGGAGCACCTAAAAAAGTTATTGTCGTACCGGGCCGGATTGTCAACGTCGTTGTCTGATCTCCCTTTATAATATTGAATGAACGCATGCAACTCTTACTCCAGCATATCGAAGCCCTAATTTTCGTTTCCGAGCAACCTATTGCCGGTGATGAAATTTTGTCATGTTTGAAAACCGCTTATGGATGGGAACTGAAAAAAGAACAGTTCCACAGCCTCATTGCGGAACTCAAGGAAAAATATCAGGCAGAAGAGTATTCTTTTGAACTGGTGGAGATCGCCGAAGGGTTTCAGTTTCTGACCAAGAAGGAGTACCATCATGCCGTAAGCACCCTTTTGCAGATTAAAGCCAAAAAGCGCCTGAGTACCGCAGCCCTGGAAACATTGGCGATTATTGCCTATAAACAACCATTGTCCAAGTCCGAAATTGAACATATCCGCGGGGTGAATTGCGATTATAGTATTCAGAAACTTCTTGAAAAAGAGTTGATTGTGATTAGTGGTAAGGGGGATGGACCCGGTAAACCCTTGCTGTACGCAACTTCGAAAAACTTCATGGATCATTTCGGACTGAAGTCGGTGAAAGAACTGCCCAAACTGAAAGATCTGCATATTGCTGAAAATGAGATTGGTACGCCCTCAGATTTGATGGATTCGGATGTGCCGGTGGATATTGATCCGGATGCTATTCCGGTGGATTTACCCGATGGTAGCGAAGGAACAGTGATTCCGGAGGCTGAAAATGTGGAATATGAGGAGGGTGGTGAGTTCATTATTGAGGGTACTGTGGATGCAGAAGCCGGACTGGGCAATAATTTGGAACAGGATTTGTTAAACGGAGAAGAACAATCCGAACAAAAAGAAGAATGAGAACCTCCACCAGCGCCTTTTTGCTGATGCTCTTAATGCCGATCCTGGTCTCGGCACAGAATGGTCTTACCAAAGTGAAAAACCAGGCCTTTGGTCCGAATGAAGTATTGGAATATCGCGTACACTATGGCTTCATAGATGCAGGAACCGCACGTCTTGAAGTGGATCCGGTTATGAAGAACCTGGGAGGTCGCTCTTGTTTTCGTGTACTTGGAACCGGAAAATCAGTTGGGGCCTTCGACTGGTTTTTTAAAGTGCGCGATCATTACGAAAGTTATATCGATTCGGAATCGATGGTCCCCTGGCTGTTCATCCGAAAGATTGAAGAGGGGAGCTATTCAAAAAATCAGAATGTCAGCTTCAATCACTTCAAAGCGACTGCGACCAGCGAGAAAAAAACAATTCGCACTCCGGGGCAGGTTCAGGATCTGATCTCGGCATTTTATTATGCACGCACCCTCGATTTCGAGCATGCGGCGGTAGGTGATACCTTCCTTATTCAGTGTTATCTGGATGATGAGACGTTCCCGATGGTAATTAAATACGCAGGCAAGGAAACGATCAAAACCAAACTCGGTACTTTCCGGTGTATCGTGTTTAAGCCTTATCTGCTCGAAGGTCGTGTGTTTAAGGAGAAGGAAGGAATGACTATCTGGGTCACTGATGATAAAAACAAAATTCCGGTTCGTGCACAGGCAGAAATAATGGTAGGTTCTATAAAAATGGACATTACCTCCTACAAAGGATTGCTGAATCCTGTTGCGCTGATTGCAAAAAAATAACGTTGATGTGTTGACGAAAACGCCGCGTCCTGATGGATGCGGCGTTTTCATTTACGTTTGTTTCAGGATTTCAAAAATCCTTTGCTGCGCATATACTCTGCAATCTGAACAGCATTGGTTGCCGCTCCCTTGCGCAGGTTGTCTGCTACAATCCAGCAGTTGAGGGTGCGATCCTGTGTTTCATCACGGCGCAGTCGGCCTACGTACACTTCATCATTGCCTTCAGCATACAACGGCATCGGATAAAAAGAAGTCGCAGGATCATCTTGTACAACAATACCCTCTGAAGCTTCCAGCAGAGCCCGTACATCTTTTAACGTATATTCCTGTTCAAACTCGATGTTCACACTTTCTGAATGTCCGCCAATCACAGGTACACGTACAGTAGTCGCGGTGACACGGATTGTATCATCTCCCATGATTTTGCATGTTTCCTTCACCATCTTCATCTCCTCCTTGGTATACCCATTGTCGAGGAAAACGTCAATCTGTGGAAGAATGTTCAGGTCGATCGGATGCGGATAGACGCGGTTTACCGGCTGATTGTTGCGTTCGGCATTCAGCTGATCCAGGGCTTTCGCTCCGGTACCACTCACGGATTGATAGGTGGAGACAACCACACGACGAATCTTATACTTATCGTGCAGCGGCTTCAGCACCATCACCATCTGAATGGTGGAACAATTAGGATTGGCGATGATTTTATCTTCTGCGGTGATTACATGTCCGTTCACTTCCGGTACTACCAGTTTCTTGCCCGGGTCCATGCGCCAGGCAGAGGAATTATCGATGACAACTGTTCCCGCCTCAGCAAAGCGCGGAGCCCATTCGTAGGATGTTGTTCCGCCAGCGGAAAATAAGGCCAGGTCGGGGCGCATAACAACAGCCTGTGCAGGAGTTACCACTGTATAGGTGGTGTCGCGGAAAGTGATTGGCCGTCCTGCCGATTTTTCAGAAGCCACAGGAATTAATTCAGTAACAGGAAATCCTCGTTCCTGCAAAATTTCCATCATTTTGGTTCCAACCAGTCCGGTGGCTCCTACAACTGCGACTTTCATGCTTTTTTAAATTATTCTGTTATTCAGTGCCTTGAATGCTGGAGTCGTTTATTAACGGATATAAGCGTTTATTATACGACTAACCGCTGCCGGTCAAACTTCCTTTGCACCATACAAAAGTAATGAAGGGATCGATCGTTTGCCGGGTTCTGTTGTGTTTATTGAGCCTGCTCCGGCCAGGTTCGCTGGCTGGACAAGTGTGGGATGACTTCAGCGATGGAGATATCACCAGTGGAGTGGTGTGGACCGGTGATACCGGTGCATTTATGGTGAGCGGTGGTGCTCTGAAGCTGAGCAGTTCCGGCAGCGATTCGTCCTTTCTCAGTACAGGTGTTGTGGCCATGGGTGATACGATGGAGTGGAGTGTACAGGTGAAGCTGAACTTCGCTCCTTCATCACTTAACTATCTCCGCCTGTACTTGTCATCCGACCAAACGAACCTGAAATCGCCACTAAACGGATATTTCCTGCAGCTCGGAGAAACCGGTGGTGCAGATGCCGTAGTGCTGAGCAGGCAAAGCGGGTATACTGTATTTCCGTTGTTGAGGAGTCGTGATAGTCTGGTAGCTCAGGCAGGAGAAATTCATCTGCGGGTACTAAGGCTGCCGGGAGGAATCTGGACCTTACAAACGGATCCTGAATGCGATGGGTCATGGTTTAATGAAGGCAGCATCACGGATAATTCTTTCACTACATTTCTCTACACCGGGATGAAGTGCGTATACACTTCTACCAATGCATCGGGATTCTCATTTGATGATATCTATGCAGGACCCTTCAGAGAAGATACCATCGCTCCATTTCTAATCAGCGCAAGTATGGCAGGTGACTCATCAGTGCTCGTGCGTTTTTCTGAAGCCATGGATACTTCGCAGGTACTAACACCAGCTGTATATTCAATCGGTGGAGCAGGCGCACCACAAACTGTGTATTGTGCAGACCAGACTCATACGCTGATTCATTTGAAATACAGTCAGTCGCTTTCAACGCTTTTCAAACCACAGTTATGTGTACAGCAAGTGTCGGATGAAGCCGGAAATGTATTGTCAGGAAACGGATGTGTTGATGTTCATCGGTTTGGTCCGGCGGTCACCGGTGATCTGCTCTTCACTGAAGTAATGTATGATCCTTCCGAGGCACCATCACTTCCCGATGCTGAATACGTGGAGGTGTATAACCGCTCGGATCATTCTATTCTGCTCGATGGTTGGGAACTCAGTGATCCTACTACTACCGCTGTTATAATTGCAGATACGCTACATCCCGGCATGTACAGGGTGTTTTGTGATCAAACGCATATGAACCTGTTTACAACAGCTGGAATAGATCACGTGAAAGGACTTTCCGATTTTCCCTCACTGAACAATACAGGCGATCATCTGGAACTTCGAAACGCGGCAGGAGTTGTTATCGATGCCCTGACCTATTCTCCGGAGATGTATCGTGATCCCTTGCGCGATGACCATGGCTGGTCGATTGAACGCATTGATGAAAATTTTCCGTGTCATGATGAAATGAACTGGAAAGGATCAGTTGCTCCCTCAGGGGGGACACCCGGTTCAGAAAATTCAGCTGCTGGGTTGTATGAAGACACCACTGGCATCTGGCCATCCTTTGTGTTTCCGGTAGATTCACTGCATCTCCTGATCGGTTTCAGTGAATATCCCGACACGACGGGATTTAATCCGGGTGTGGTGCTTTCTTTGTCAGGGTACGCAGGATCCATTTCCGAAGCGGTCTGGGATCCCTCATTACCACAGTTGATGGCAACAGTAACCATGCCGATGATGCCTGATAAATTGTATACGTTAAACATCAGTTCTTCCATCACTGACTGTGCGGGCAATCCACTGTCGCGGTGGAGCCGGATTGATTTTCTGTTGCCCTCCGATTCGGGTATAAGAGATGTGCGGATCAATGAAATATTATTTAATCCATATCCTGACGGGAGTGATTTTGTGGAAGTGTACAATGCCGGACAGCAGGCTGTAGACCTTTCTCATCTGCGGATAGCACATGCGGATGTATGGACAGGGCAAGCGGAAGATCCGGTTCCGTTTTCATCCCGTCCCCAACTGCTGATGCCCGGAGAATATGCAGTTGCAACCGAAGATATTACGGATATTCGTAGCCGTTATAAAGTACAGGACCCGCGCAAACTGATACAAGCAAGCCTTCCTTCCTTTAATGACGACGAAGGTATTCTGGTGTTATTGAATCCGGCACTGCAGGAATTGGAACGTTATCATTACCGCGAACTGCATCATTTCCCGCTGATCACGGATCCCGAAGGGGTATCCCTCGAACGTATCTCAACGCTCATTCCGTCCGACGATTCAACCAACTGGCACAGCGCTGCAGAAACAGCAGGGTTTGCCACACCCGGCATGAGAAATTCGCAAGCTGCGGATATCACAGTGAACGAACAATGGCTGTCGGCAACTCCTGTATTGTTTACACCCGATAACAACGGCTACCACGATGTTCAGCAAATCGTCTGTCATCCTTCCCGGCCCGGTTTTGTTGTACATCTCACTTTGCTGAATGCACAAGGTGTAGCTGTTCGGTCGCTGGCGCGACAAGAACTGTTGGGAGCTTCCGGAAACTGGATTTGGGACGGTACTGATGATAGCGGACAACGACTGCCTCCCGGGATTTATGTGATCCTGGCTGAACTCTTTCATATAGATGGTGAAACCAGAAAATATAAAACTGTAACCGTATTGGCAACACCTCTAGCGAATGGAAAATGACCTTTCAGAAAACCTCATTGTAAACAGAATATTTACCATTCGCGGAATGCGGGTAATGCTTGATTTCCATCTGGCTGAAATGTATGGGATTCCAACGAAGAGATTGAATGAACAGGTGCGCAGAAATCCGGACCGGTTTCCGGAAGATTTCATGTTTCAATTGACTGAAAATGAATACGAAAACTTGAGGTTGCAATTTGCAACCTCAAGTTTAGATCCTGGTTTGGATCCGGTTGAAATCAATACTGATGATCTCTCTTCACACTTGAGGTCGCAAAATGCGACCTCAAGTGTGAAGGCCTCTGTTACTGCAAAAGCATGGGGTGGCAGGCGGCATCTTCCTTATGCATTTACAGAGCATGGGGTTATGATGTTATCAAGTGTATTGACGAGTCCTTTGGCCGTTGCAATGAACATACGGATCATAAGAGTTTACATAAAGTTGCGTCAATGGATCAGTAAAAACCAGGAACTAACTGATAAAATTGAACAATTGGAATCAAGAGTCGATCAGCATTCGGAAGATATTGCGCTTGTATTTCAAGCCATCCGCGAACTGATGGGTGTTAAGCAGGCTACCTCGCGTCCGGTAATCGGATATAAGCGCAATCAGGATGCCGTAGATGGGTAATTACGCCATCAATAATTGTTCATCTGCCCATGAATTTGAATTGTTCCAAGAAATGTGTGGAAAATTCTTTTGAGGGGGCTTGCAGGACCCGATATTCCTCTTACCTTAGAGCAAAACCTACCAAGTATGAGGAAAATCTACTTCATTGCAATTACGCTGTTTCTTGCCGGCACACTTCAGGCGCAGCAATCACTCGATATGGGATTTGCAGCCGGAACTACCAATTACTTCGGAGACCTTGGTAATGATGAATTCATGCAAAAGAGTTCGATGAGTCCGGGTATGGCATTTACCGTTCGGAATTTCATTGCACCCCGTGCGATCACCGGAATGAAGTATTCTCCATTCAATGTCGAAGCACGTATTAGCTGGCATCGGATTCAGTACGATGAAACGAGTCCGGTGAATGGCAAGAGCGGAGGAGATTTGAGAAATTACGGGCGTGGATTAAATTTCCGGAATGACATCCTCGGATTTTCGACGCATATCAGTTATACCTATTATCCCAACCGGCGTTTACCCTTGCATAAGCAGAGTCTGGCGATGTTCGTTTATACCGGCATCGGTGTCTATTATGGTCGCCCCAAAGCCGACCTGTTTAATGGAAGCATTGACCTTAGAAACCGTTATTATTTCTGGAGTGATGGTACCATCCGCGACGGATCAGAATCTTCCGGTTCCGGCAATGTGATTGACAAAGACGGTAAATACGAAACTGATCTCCTCGACTGGCATACAGAAGGTCAGGGTGCGTTTGACGAAACGAATCCTTCAAAGAAGATGTATAGTCCCTGGCACATTGGTATTCCCATTGCAGGTGGATTCCGATACGGGTTGAATCGCAACATCACCATCTCTGCAGAATTCGGATACTATAAGTTCTTTACGGATTATCTCGATGATGCCAGCGAAGCATACGCAACCTATAAACAGATAGAACAGAATTTCTACGGTGATCCGGTGAAGCAGGACATTGCCAAATACATCAGTGATCCTACAGGACTCGGCACCAACGGATATGTAGGACCCAGTACTTCCCGTCGCGGAAACCCCTCCAAAACGGATTCATATAGCTTCATCAATCTTGAATTCGCCTACCGTATTCAATGGAATCCGAAAAAGATCACCGCGATGTTTGCGAATCTGGTCAGATGAAAAATGTTAAAATGTTATGCAAATTCCGGCCTAAAGCCGGAATTTGCTGTTATAAGGGTTTTAAGAGTTAAAATGTTAAAATGTTAAAATGTTAAAATGTTAAAGGGTTATAAGGGTTATAAGGGTTAAAATGTTATAAGGGTTATAAGGGTTATAAGGGTTGTAAGGGTTAAAATGTTATCCGCTGTTCGGCGGATGGTTATAAGAGATGTTGTTAAATGGTGCCGAAAGCGGAATATTAATTGATACCCCAGATGCAGGTACCGAAAAGTGATAAATAACTGTCAACAGATAACTGTCAACCTTAAACTTTAAACCTTAAACCTTAAACTCTCAACCTCGGAGAGGTTTAAAGTTTAATCTCCTCCCCCTGTGCATTGAGGAAGTGATATTCCATAATATGGTATGAGGAGATAGGTTCCACTTTGATCCACTGTTTGTATTTCTTTCTCCATTGCCATTGATGCGACTTCATGCGCCAGAAACCTTGTTTCAAAAATGCGCTGACGTATGGATGCACCTGTAAAGTGAGGTGTTTTTCATTCTGCTCCTGGCAGAGATAACGTAAATTATTCTCGATATCATCCACCAGCAGTAGGGAAGCTTTGATTTCGCCGGTACCATCACAAGCCGGACATTTCTCAGCGGTAACGATATCGGTCACCGGACGAACACGTTCGCGGGTGATTTGTACGAGTCCGAATTTACTGGGCGGTAAAATAGTGTGACGTGCGCGATCCTGTTTCATCTCATCACGCAGCGTATCAAAAAGCTGTTTGCGGTGCAGGGTGTTTTTCATGTCGATAAAATCGATCACGATAATTCCGCCCATATCGCGCATGCGGAGCTGACGGGCAATTTCCTTTGCTGCCATCAGGTTTGTCTGCAGCGCATTGTTTTCCTGTGAGTCGACAGCTCCTTTGTTTCTTCCGCCGCTGTTTACGTCGATCACATGCATGGCTTCGGTATGTTCGATGATGAGATACGAACCACCGGCCATATTCACCGTTTTGCCGAAGAGGGATTTGATTTGTTTATCGATGCCGAAGTGTTCGAAAATTGGCATCTTGCCTTTGTACACTTTTACGATATCGACCTGATCCGGTGCAATGCCCCGGATATAGGATTTGATTTCCTCTGCGAGGCGAATATCGTTCACATGCACGGCATTGAAGTCCGGGCTAAGCAGATCGCGTAAAATTGTGGAGGTGCGATCCATCTCACCCACGAGCTTATTGGGTGGGGTGGCGGTGAGGAGCTGCTCGTGGAGTGCATTCCATTTCGAAACGAGATCCTGCACGTCATGATCCAGCTCTGCTACCTTTTTCCCTTCGGCAACGGTGCGGACGATGATTCCGAAATTTCGGGGCTTGATACTTGTTGCAAGACGTTTCAGACGCAAACGCTCGGCAGAGCTTTTGATCTTCTGGGATACCGAAACGATATCGGAGAAGGGCACCAGCACCACATAGCGGCCGGCGAAGGAAATCTCTGAAGTAATCCGCGGACCCTTGCTGGAAATCGGTTCTTTCGCGATCTGCACCACCATATTGGTATTGGGGGTGAGCACCTGATTGATTTTACCGGCTTTGTGGATATCCTGCTCAAGTTCGAAATTATTCAGCAAGGCCTCCGGTTGACGACCGGCCTGTGCGTTCTTCATGAACTTGATCAGCGACTGAACCTGCGCACCCAGATCGAGGTAATGCAAAAAGGCGTCTTTCTCATAACCGATGTCAACAAACGCAGCGTTCAGTGAAGGCATAAGTTTCTTGACACGTCCCAGGTAGATATCGCCAACGGAGAAATTGTTTTCTTTTTTCTCCTTGTTAAGTTCTACGAGACGTTTATCCTCTACTAGGGCGATGTTCACCTCCGTAGCGTTAGAGTCAATGACGAGTTCGCTGTTCAAAGCTTATAAGCCTGTAAGTAATTGCCTGATAGGAAATTCCGGTTCCGGCCGGGGAAAAGGAAGGGATGCGGGAAAGCATACCTTGCGTGGAAAAGCAATAGCAAATAGGAGCTGCCGTATGGATAAACTTCATCCATACGGCAGCTGTTGAGCCGTTAAAAGGGCTTATCTGTTTTTCTTCTTATGACGATTCTTCCTTAAACGTTTCTTGCGTTTGTGGGTCGCCATTTTATGACGTTTGCGTTTTTTACCTGATGGCATGATTCAAATTTTTTAAGGTTATTGTCGGAACTATTGACCAGGAGAAGTGCCTATGACGGCTGTTTCAGCTTCTCCACCATTTTGATGACATCGCTTACATCATACGGGGCGGTTTTGATAAACTGCTCGTACGACTGTATGGCCTGAGCGGTATCTCCTTTTTGCAGATATACCTGACCGAGATAGAAATTCACTTCTACACGTTTTGGATTTATTTCCAGGACTGTTTTGAAGCGCTCTATCGCTTTGTCGAGCTGACCTGATTTCACCGAGAGCATTCCCAGATTGTACTGGGCCATCTCATGTTTAGGGTCTTCGGCTACCACTTCACGCAGTAACAGAATTCCTTTCATCGGCTCATTGGTGCCATCAGCATAACAGGCACCCAGGTCGGTTTTTGCGTTCAGGTTCTTCGGATTGATCTCAAGTACTTTCTTATAGCTGGCAATCGACTTCTGTACGAGTTCGGAACGAACTGCTGTGTCATTGACTGCCCGGAAAGCATCGAAATATCTGTAGGCAGCATCGAGGTAAGCCTCTTC
Organism: Bacteroidia bacterium; assembly: GCA_046330075.1. Lineage (GTDB taxonomy): Bacteria > Bacteroidota > Bacteroidia > AKYH767-A > OLB10 > JAJTFW01. The sequence goes on from JAXLTL010000006.1 coordinate 192,081, forward strand.
GCTCTTCAGAATCTCCGCTTTTCGCTCGAACCAGATGGCGGCTGCGGCAGGAATTCCATTCCTGTCCCAAAACCGGCCAAGTGCATCCAGCGACGCCGTATCCTTATCTCCGTTCTTTTTCAAAGCATCTTTCAGGAAAACCAGATTTTGTTTCTGGCTGCTGTCGAGAGAAGCTTCGGCAGAACTCAATAATTCTTCGGCACTGAACCCTTCCGCGGATCTTCCGGTAGACTCACCTGCCTTTGCCGATTTATCCCGGTTCAGTTGACCGGGCGCAAAGTACAGGAGTACCGAAAGCAGAACGGTGCCGGCAATGAGGAGTATCCTCAAACGTGCACCCTTCATCTATAATTATTGAGAAGGTTGAGTTTTCTTGGTATGAGCATTCTTCACACGCTCAGTGAAGGTTTTCGCCGGCTTGAAAGCAGGGATAAAATGCTCAGGGATAATAATCGTAGCATTCTTGGTAATGATACGACCGGTTTTCTTCGCGCGTTTTTTAACAATAAAACTTCCGAAACCACGGAGGTACACATTTTCATTATTGATCAGCGAGTTGCGAATCACTTTCATCATGGACTCAACGGTCTGCTGAACTGCTACCTTTTCGATCCCTGTTTTAGTCGAGATCTCGTTCACTAATTCTGCTTTAGTCATCGTTACTAATAGTTAATAATTTCCTTTTAGGGGGCTGCAAAGATATGCTTTCCTACTGAAATACAAAATATTACTTGTGTAAATTTGTCCCATAATTACAATGGAACAGGAGTTTTCTAAGATTTTACGTGATTGGTACCGGAAAAATGGCCGTGATTTGCCCTGGAGAGGCACTAAAAACGCCTATAAAATATGGTTGTCAGAAATTATTTTGCAGCAAACACGTGTAGATCAAGGACTTCCGTATTATCTGCGTTTTGTGGAAGAATTTCCGCGCATAGAGGACCTGGCCGGTGCTCCTATAGATAAGGTGCTGAAGTTATGGCAAGGGCTTGGTTATTATAGTCGTGCACGAAATTTACATGCCGCAGCCAAACAGGTGACGGATTTGTTTGACGGAGAGTTTCCGGCTGATTATCATAAGATTAGGTCCCTAAAAGGAATTGGGGATTATACCGCCGCTGCCATCTCTTCCTTCGCCTTCGACCTGCCGCATCCGGTTGTGGATGGGAATGTATACCGGTTTCTGTCGCGTTTCACCGGTAACAATACACCCATCGACAGCACTGCGGGAAAAAAAGCCTTCGCCCAACTCGCTGCCGAACTCCTCGACCCTGCACATCCCGCTGAACACAACCAGGCCATCATGGAATTCGGGGCATTGCAATGCCGGCCTGTGAATCCCGGTTGCGAATCCTGCCCCTTCCAGTTTGCCTGCGAAGCCCTGATCCAGAATAAAGTAGATCAATTGCCGGTCAAGGAGAAAAAGCAGAAAGTCCGCGACCGCTACTTCCACTATTATTATATCCACGACGGCCACCATCTGCTGCTTCGCAAAAGGGAAGCGAAAGACATCTGGCAGGGGCTGTACGAATTCCCTCTTGTAGAGCAGGAGGGAGGGACGCCGGCCGGGCATCTCAGGGAAATAGGCCTGACAGGGAAAGACATCCGGATTTCCAAACCAGTTTCGATCACCCATCTGCTCTCCCATCAGCGACTGCACGCGCTCATTCGGGAAGTAAGGGTGAAGGTAGAGCCACTGCCGGGATATATAAGGGTCCCTGCGGAAGAACTGCATCACTACGGACTTCCCCAACTCCTCGTCAAATACCTGCAGCAAAAAGCCTGATCCCATTCCGGTTGATAACATTCGCCACCAAAACGGGTGATTTTCTTTGTTAAGTACTTGCAATGACTACATTTGAGGTACAGATTTCCCGTAATCGAATGCGAAACATCTAATTCTCATCCCGTATGTCAGGCGTAAACAAAGTATTTCTCATTGGCAACCTCGGCAAAGATCCTGAGTATCGACACATGGAAGGCGGCATTATGGTCGCCAAGTTTCCCCTCGCCACCACCGAGTATTTCAAAAACAAAGACGGACAGCGACAAGACCAGACCGAGTGGCACAACATCGTTTTATGGAGAGGCTTAGCCGAAGCGGCCGAGAAGCTGCAACTGCGCAAAGGGCATATGGTATTCATTGAAGGAAAGCTCCGCACCCGCAGCTGGGAGAAAGACGGCATCAAGCGGTACGCCACCGAGATCATTGCAGAGAACATGACCATGCTCAGCAAGCGTGAATCGCAAGGTGGAGGACAAGGCGACTTCAACGGCGGTGGTGACCCCACGCCTCCCATCACCGACATGGGTGGCGATTTACCCTTCTGATTCTCGCGCGGGAATCACTTACTTTGCAGGGAACAACACGCTCCATGAAGAAACTCCTACTGCCGGCCATGCTGATCATGGCTCTTTTCGTCATCGCCTCCTGTCACAGCGACACTGAATTCACCCCCAAGCCCCGTGGTTATTTCCGCATCGAATTACCCGAGCGCAAATACAGTCTTTTTGATCCCGAAGGTTGCCCCTTTAAATTCGAGATACCCGACTATGCTATTCCGGTAAAAGACACCAACCAGTTCTCTGAAAAGTGCTGGTGGTACCTGATCATGCCAAAGGTAAATGCGCAGGTTTACCTCACCTACAAACCCCTCAACGGCGATGTAGCCCGTTTTCTCGAAGACACACATACGTTGGTTTACAAACACACTGCCCGTGCCAGCTCCATCGACGAACAGGTGATTCATTTCAATCCCGGAGTAGGCGGCGTACTCTACACCCTCGGCGGAGAAGCGGCCAGCGCCACCCAGTTCTTTGTCACCGACAGCGTACACCATTTCCTCCGCGGTGCCGTTTATTTCAATGTATCCACCAACGCCGACTCCCTTGCGCCTGTGCAGGACTATATCCGCGAAGACGTGATTCGCATGCTGAAGACGCTGGAGTGGAAGTAGGGTGAAGTTTCAGAGTGACAGAGGTGCAGAGATACAGAGGTGCAGAGGTGCAGAGGTACAGAGATACAGAGGCGCAGCCTCGCTATTGCTATGCAATACGGGATAAAAAAGGTGCAGGGTGACTGATTAAATTGGTCAAAAAAAACGAAACCCGATAGTTTGAATTGCTTCAGGGACTACCGGGAATAAGATGTTGCAAAGATAGGGTTTTGATAGAAAGAGATAATTTTTTTTGACTTTTCCGGCCTTTATACGTATATTTGTAAAAATCACACGTGTAATGACCACCAAACTGACATTGACCGTAGAAAAATCGGTTATTGAGCGGGCTAAGTTGTACGCAAAAAATACGGGGCGGAGTCTTTCGGAAATTATTGAAGGTTATCTGGAGACACTCACAGAAGACGATAGCAAGGAGAAATTATCTCCACGTTTAAAAAAGTTGGCCGGTTCCGTCAAGTTGCCCGGGAACTTTGACGAGCGAAAGGAGAAAGAAGAATATCTGCGAAAGAAGCACTTGAAATGAAGGTTTTTATTGATACTAATATTCTTATAGATTTACTTGGCGACCGTAAGCCATACAGCAAATTTGCGATAGAAATTTTTAAGGCAGCTGAACAGAAGAAGATTGAATTATATGTCACATCTAACTCTTTAGCCACCACCCATTACCTGCTCAAAAAATACATTGATGAAAAGCAGCTCCGACAGATTTTGGAAGGTTTAATGGAGTATCTGAACATTTTTCCCATTGACGAGGATACTTTCCGAAAAGGCCTCAAGTCGCGCCACAAAGATTTTGAAGACGCCCTTCAGATGGTAGCCGCCGCCGGCATCCCCGGAATTAACTGCATCGTGACCCGCAACCTGAAAGATTTCAAGCACAGCGAAGTGGAGGTCAGGAGTCCGGATGAATTCGTAAAAAAGCTGAAGTAAACATAGTCCACTTGCTTGGCTGCGGCGAATAAGACCGCTAATCACCGCATTTTTGCGGGGAATAATTTGTCTAATCACCGCATCTTTGCGGGGAATAATTCGTATATTTACCGCAAAGCAGTTTCTGTGCATGGCAAAATACATCTATCAATATAAAGATTGGCCTAATTTTACCTGGCGTGAAGATGTTGTAAATCAGCTTTTTGGTGAAGTAAGGCTGCTTCAGGGAAGGCTTTTTGGTCAGCTGAATGCTATCGGATTTCACACCAAGGAAGAAACCATTTTAACCAATCTAACCCTCGACGTTGTAAAATCATCTGAAATTGAAGGCGAGAGCCTCGATTTTAACCAGGTGCGCTCTTCTATTGCCCGCCGTTTAGGATTTAAAACTGCAGGGTTGGTTCCGTCGCCCAGGAGTGTAGAAGGAGTAGTGGAAATGATGTTGGACGCTACACAACGTTATCAGGAGCCACTTACAGCAGAAAGATTGTTTGGATGGCATGCTGCACTTTTTCCAACAGGATATAGCGGGTTGTACAAGATTGAAGTTGGCCAATACCGGACAGGTGAAATGCAAATTGTATCAGGAGCGCTGGGAAAAGAGAAGTTGCATTACGAAGCGATAAAAGCACAGGATCTAACTTCCGAGATGGATCGTTTTCTCAATTGGCTGAATGCAAATCATACGCTCGATCTTGTTCTTAAAGCAGCAATAGCCCATTTTTGGTTCATTATCATTCATCCATTTGATGATGGAAACGGAAGGATAGCCCGGGCCATCACTGATCTCTTACTTGCCCGAAGTGAAGGAAGCACGGAGCGATATTATAGTTTATCAGGACAGATACTACAGCAACGCAAAGAGTACTATGCAGTCCTGCAGCAGGTGCAGCATAGCAAGGGCGATATAACTCCCTGGATTGTCTGGTTTTTGAACTGTTTGAAAGAAGCGATGAATAGCACCGAATTGCTGATGCAGCAGATTCTCCAAAAGGCCAACTTCTGGAAACACCATGAACACACACAGATAAACGAGCGACAGCGCAAGATGATCAACTTGTTGTTTGATGGTTTTGAAGGCAAATTACAAAGCTCTAAATGGGCTAAAATCACCAAATGCTCCACCGACACCGCCCTGCGCGACATAAAAGATTTGGTAGAAAAGGGTATACTTCAACAAAGCACCGAAGGCGGCCGAAGTGTTCACTATATCCTTCTTCAGCCCACCGCCTGAACGGTTAAAAATAGCCCCTGGTGAAAATTGCCAAAGCAGCAGTTTTGTTTTATTTTTGGGAAATCCTGATTCCAGGAAACAAATAGTAACCATCACCTTACCATTACTATTCTTTTAAACCATGACTGATGTCCATGATCCGCAAACGCGGAGTTATAATATGAGCCGGATCAAAGGCAAGGATACCAGGCCGGAGATGGTGGTGAGGAGGTTTTTGTTTGCCAACGGATTCAGATACCGCTTACACGATAAACGATTGCCAGGAAAGCCGGACATGGTGTTGGCGAAGTATAAAACTGCGATATTCATTCAAGGTTGTTTTTGGCATGGCCATAAGAACTGCAAATACTTTGTCGTTCCAAAAACAAGGACAGACTGGTGGTTGAATAAAATTACAGGTAACCAACAACGTGACCTGGAAAATAAAATTTTACTGAGTGCATTAGGCTGGAACCAGATAACGATCTTTGAATGCGAGTTGAAGGGCGGAAAACAGATGTCGGCTCTTCAAAGATTAAAACTGAAATTAGATAGAACAATAGCAGAATGAGTAAGCCAACATATATTGATTTGTTTGCAGGTGCCGGAGGGTTGTCAGAAGGATTTATACGAGCGGGCTATAGGCCGATTGCCCATGTGGAGATGAATTCTGAGGCATGTGATACCCTTCGAACAAGA
>JAXLTL010000007.1:0-194561 GCA_046330075.1 Bacteroidia bacterium
TCTGCTTATTGTATTCATCGGAATCAGTCTGCTGCTGCATTCCTGCAGGAGTGAAACAAGCGCCCCCTGTACGATGGAATATCGCTACATCACCATAACGGTGACCGGTGGTCTACTCGATGATTTCTATACACTTCGGGTATCAACAGGTGACACCATCCGTTATGCTAAAAATGAACTTCCCGGCGACAGTGTTTATATCGTATTAGGGGACAACTATCAACAGGCATTAAAAAATTCGACTGATACGTTTAATTTTCGTGGACTGATCAACGACTCTGTTGTGGTAGATGAAGCTTTCGTTATAAACGCCGATGAGTGTCATATTGAATATATCAGCGGAGATACGGATGTATCATTATAGTGCCTCAATCCATTAATTGGCTAAATTATTCTATCCGACCGGAAAAAGCTATTGGCAATGAATTTAGTATTTTTTTTCAGGAGTCTTAGTATTTTCGTCAAATAAACACCGGAGCAGGTTTTTCTATAACCCGGCTGCTCACACACCGTTCGTAACAATATTATGCAGATCAATCCCGAATCAGAATTCACCAAATTAACGGGCAGTCTTGAATCCTATCTGTACCGTCTTACCGCCAACCGCCAGGACGCTGAAGATCTCCTCCACGACACCTTTATTATCGTAAAGCAATCCTTCGCTTCATTCAAAGGTCTCTCCTCCTTTAAAACATGGGTCTTCAGTATTGCTACGAACCTCGCACGGGATAATCATCGGGTAAAAAACAGGTGGGCAGTGGATGTGCAGGACTTATGTAAGCAAGCGGCTATCGACAATTCACACTATGCAGAACGGATGGTCGCTGCATTTCAAAGTCAGCCGGAACAACGGTTCGAACTTGCGGAACATATCAATTATTGTTTTACTTGTCTGTCAAAAAATCTTTCGCTGGAAAAACAGATTGCCATTGTATTGAAAGAGATGTATGCGTTCAAACGATCTGAAATAGCCGAGATCATGCACATCACCGAAGGAGTGGTGAAACATCTGCTGTTTGACGGACGAAAAGATCTGCAGGAAAAATACAATCATCGCTGTGCACTCATCAACAAAACAGGAGCCTGTTACCAATGTGCGGAGCTGAATAATTACTTTCAGGGAGATAAATCAGCCGATGAGAAAGTCAAAGCGTTGGGATTAGGTCCGGAAAACAGCGCAGAGGACAACCTCGACCAGCGTTTCCAGCTCATCAGCAGGATTAATCCCCTTACCAGTAATGGGGCTGTAACAGAAGATGTTATACTGCAAATTTTACGCGAAACCATCCAGGACAAATAATTTCCGACCGTTTTTCGGACGATGGGAGACTAAGTTAGAATTCCCCGGGATTGAAACCCACGCTGGATGTCAATTCACGGGATCCGGATCATCTAATTGCACCAATTAACTATGAAGAAGACGATATTACCCATCCTCGCTGCTGCTGCATGGATCAGCATTTCGGAGTTTGCACGAAATCAGTTCTGGCTGCATACGTACTGGACAGAGCACTACAGCAAAATGGGACTTCAATTCCCTGCAGAACCAACCAATGGTGCTATATGGGGAATCTGGTCGCTTTGCATGGCAGTTTTCATTTTCATTCTCGCGAAAAAATACTCGCTCTTTCAAACCACTATACTGGGATGGTATGCAGGTTTTATTCTCATGTGGCTGGTTATCGGAAACCTGGGAGTACTGCCGATACAGATACTGATGTATGCAGCACCCATAAGTTTTCTTGAAGTCCTCATTGCAACCTGGATCATCAAAGAATTGACGGGCAACAGTGCTTCAAATTAAGATGCCTGTGCTATTGCTTTATCAGCCGGATGACTCCCGAGAAGCCATTGTCACGTATATACAGGAAGAAATAAATTCCGGCCGGTACGTCACCCAAACGGATCATCTCCGCAGCGGGAACATATTTCATGAGTTCGCGACCCTGCATATCCATAATGGCACCTGCAATGATGGAAGTTCCATTGGCAGCATCCAGAATATGGTAGGTACCGGAAACAGAGGGATTCGGATAGGCATAAACGTTATCTGCATTGGCTGGAGACGACTCTTCCAAACCTACCGCACTGCCTCCGAATTTAATCGTCACCATTTTGTATAAAAACTCGTTATAGAAATCCCATGCGCTGGCACCTGTCACTACAAAGTTCCCCTGCTGATCACGCGACAGACTACGCAGGATATCCGGATTTGAAGTGCCATTGGTTGTATTGGCATAGGTGTTTTCGAATTGCTGTACACCCGCAGCATTATATCCTACCAACACATAATTGTAATTCGTAGAGGTGGCATCAATACGCCAGCCGGCTGTCACAACACGATTAGTGGCCTCCACCAGCATATCTACCGGTTCACGATCACTGGCGGTGTTGCCATAGTTTACTGCCCACTGGAAGGTGCCGGCGCCGGTATACTGCGCGGTATAATAACGGGCAACAAAACCACTCCATCCGCGAACGATAAATGCGAGATTTCCCGCAGGAGTATATTGTACTTTTACTCCGTATTCAGCCACGCTGTTGGTCGGGTTATACACCTGTCGCCAGTTCAATGCACCCGTTGTACCATCAAATGTACAGAGGATAGATACCTGCGTACTGGCATATCCGCTGGAACCCACGGCGGCTACGGTACCGGCACTGTTTACAGTAAGGTATTTAATATCATCCGGCACATTCGCTGAATCAATGTCTGTTGACCACAATCTTACGCCAGCCGGAGTGAATCGTTGTACAACACCTTTTCCGGTATTGCCTGAACTAACCTGTACATAGCCGGCAATTCCTATATCACCATTTGGAAAATTCGCAACACTGTTAATTTTCGTAGCCGCAAACTGTGTAGAGTCAATTTTTGCCGCCCAGGATACAGCCCCTGCCGGGTCAAAATAAATAACAAGTCCACCTTGCACATTAGACTCTGCAGCCACCACAACACTGCCGTCATTCCGGATGATCATCTGCTTCGCCAGCGTATTGTATCCCGGAATAGTATTGTACCAGGCGGTATCGAGAAACGTACCGTTAGGATCCATCGTGACGAGTGAAAGACGGAAATTATTCTCCAGCAATGCAGAATCCGTAAGGATGGCCAGCACCAGATTTCCGGACGGATTTATTTCCATGTGCGTCAATGAATCATTCCGCCATCCGGGCGTTGAATAGTACCGCTCCCAGAGCAACGTTCCGTTCGGATCATATTTTATGACCGCGACATCATACCCGTTTGCATATAAGCGATCCACCGTGGCAGCGCAATATACATTTCCCTGTGCATCTGTTCGAACAACCTGTCCATGCGTAATGGCATCTCCTTGTCCATTGAATTCCATTTCAATGACCGGATTTCCGGCGGTATCAACAACCTGCGTATAGAAATTTTCATTGATATAGGATGTATCGTTGCTGAATCCGCCCGCATACACTTTATCACCAGCGGTGGTAATGGCAAAACCCATTGAGGACGTAAGGGTATCCTGCGCCCGATACGTCCAGAGTGAATCGCCGGTAACTGCATTGTACTTCACAATTACCTGATTGGTCATCCCTCCATTTCCATACACATTCTCTCCCGCATATATATTTCTGCCTGTAGCATATACGCCACCGTTATTATCCGCCGCCACGCCGTGAAAAACTTCTGAACCATTGCTGAGTGAACCTCTGAAGAGTTTTCTCCATCCTCCTGTACCGGTTGCATTAATACGTGTAAGTACACCATTTGCATAATCCGTTCCCGCTATATACACATTCCCTGAATCATCTACGGTAACCGCTCTGATATATTCATCTGCATTGGGAGTGTTGGCATCGGTATAAATTGAAACCCATTGACGTACGCCGGCTGCATTATAGCGCAATGCATACATATCACGGTTACTGCTTCCTCCCGGATTTGCAGTACTTCCGCCAACAAGTAAATCTCCGCCGGTGATGAAACGCAGGCCATATAATTCATCGATTCCATTTGCATTGGCAGGATTCGTATAGGTATCGGTCCATACAACCGTTCCCAGCGGGTTCAGCTGCCGAACATAACCATTACAGCCTCCGCCACCAGCGGTTGAATAGGAAATCCCGCAAGCTGTTGGATTTCCGTTGGGAGCAATAGCAATATCGTATGCTTCATCGGTTGAATTCGCACCCCCGTCATACAAGTCAATCCATTGCTGTTGCCCTGTACTGTTGTATTTGATCACGAACCAGTCATTGCTGCCGGGAAACGGATCAGTATAACCGCACGTATAGACATTACCGTTAGCATCTACCGCTACTCCGGTGCCGAACGATTCACTGGAACCGGTAAGTGCATAGCGGGTTACCCACTGCTGCACGCCGGATGAATTAAGCTTGCCGGTCATGCATTGCGATACATACGCTGTAGCCGATTCCGAGTTGCCGGTAAAATAGATGTTGTTATTTGCATCGACTGCCATATCCACTACAAAATCTTCCTTGTAACCACCAGCATCATAATAATAGGTCCATAAAGTATCTCCCTGTACATTACGCTTCATAATGAATGCATCTGCAGCACCGTGATGGGCACCGCCATAACCACCGGTGATAATATCACCATTGTTATCAACGATGATAGAAGCGATACGGTCAGAACATTTTCCTTGACCCTGAAATGTGCGCAGCCATTGTTGCGGAAGCTGCGCATAGGTGGTAAATAGAACGCTTTGCAGGATCGCTGCAATCAGTATACTTTTTCTCATGTTTTTTTAAGATGAATGGGTGGAATATATCCACGAAGGGTTTGTTCGCGGGCAAAAATAGAGAGAACAGTGCTTACAAATCCATAAAATATTTTTTCAGGGTCACTAAACTGTAAAAGCGATTTATACGTACCAAAAACAAAAAAACGGAACCATGCCAACATGATTCCGTTCAGTTCAATAGATTGATTCGATAGGCTTTCGATTAATCCGCTTTCACTTTTGACTTCCCGGAAGTACCGGTCATCTTAAGATAACCGATCTCTTTTTCCTCCAGAAATCTCCAGCGTCCGCGCGGTAAATCTTTCTTTGTAAGTCCCGCAAAACCAACACGATCAAGCTTTAGTACTTCGTATCCGAGTGCTTCAAACAAACGACGTACAACGCGGTTCTTACCCGAGTGCAATTCCACACCAACAATCTTTTTATTGGATCCATCGCCATCATAGGCAATGTCATCCACACGGGTGATTCCATCTTCCAGTTCCACACCTTCCATCAGCTGGCGGAAGTCGGCAACTTTGAGATTTTTATCCAATTCCACAGAATAGATTTTTTTCACACGTGAACTGGGATGGGTCAGATAACGCGCCAGATCTCCGTCGTTGGTGAATAAAAGTAATCCGGTGGTATTGCGGTCGAGGCGGCCTACAGGATAGATTCGTTCCGGACAAGCGCCGGCAACGAGTTCCATCACAGTCTTCCGCTCGTTTGGGTCATCTACGGTAGTAATATAATCTTTGGGTTTGTTGAGCAGGAGATATACATGCTGTTCATTTCGGATACGCTCACCGTTATAACGCACATCATCTCCCGGTCTTACCTTGGTGCCGAGTTCGGTGACGAGTTTGCCGTTTACCATAATGAGTCCTGCGGTAATAAGGTCATCGGCTTCGCGGCGTGAACCGAGTCCGGCCATCGCGATAAAGCGATTCAATCTCACCTCACCACTCAGGTCAGGACCATCGGATGCTTTGCGGGGACGTGTAGATTTCTTCTCACCAATACGTCCTGCATATTTTTTTTCAAAGTGTTCATGACGGGCTTCTGCCGATGGGCGTCGTCCGCGTCCGGTATCTCCTCTTGACTCACGGTCTGGCCTGTCCGAAGTACGGCGTGCAGGACGCTCTTCGCGGTCACCACGGCTTTCTCTGCTGCGGAATCCTTCTTCGCGATCACCGCTGCGACGCGGTTTCTCGTCACGGTCGCCATAGGAACGACGGGTAGTCGGACGCTCTTCGCGGTCATCACTGCGTTCTCTGCTGCGAAACCCTTCTCCGCGATCACTGCTGCGACGCGGTTTCTCGTCACGGTCGCCATAGGAACGACGGGCTGGACGCTCTTCGCGGTCACCACGGCTTTCTCTGCTGCGGAATCCTTCTTCGCGATCACTGCTGCGACGCGGTTTCTCGTCACGGTCGCCATAGGAACGACGGGCTGGACGCTCTTCGCGATCACCACGGCTTTCTCTGCTGCGGAATCCTTCTCCGCGATCACTGCTGCGACGCGGTTTCTCGTCACGGTCGCCATAGGAACGACGGGTAGTTGGACGCTCTTCGCGGTCATTACTGCGACGCGGTTTATCGTCCCAGCCTCCGCGACTTCCGGCACCACTGCGAGCAGGGCGATCAGAAGAAGGGCGATCCCGGCGCGGACCAGCATCATCACGGCGAGGCCGGTCAGAGGTAGGACGTGCACCACGGGAACGGGGTTCATCTTCATTGCGTGATCGACGGGCCGGACGGCTCTCTGCGTCGAAATCATCCCAACCTGAAGATTTTGGTCGGGCACTGCTGCCGCGCTCACTACGGCTGTCGCCACCGGATTTTGCTCGCGGACCTCTACGGTCGGCACCCGGGCGATCTGTTTTTCCGGAACGGGCTCCCGCCCTGCCGGTACTTGTTCGTTTTTTCATTCAGAAATTCTTGGTACAAAGGTCGTTAAAAAAGCGACTCGCCCGACAGAACTACCTCATTATCATGCAAAAAAGCCGAATTAACCATGAAAAGCATCCGGAATATGCCGGATTCGGGCCGTTTTATCCTTTGGGAAATGAACAGTGATCACATCAAAGCGGATTTCCTTGCGGATATCGTGCAATTCCTGATAATGCCCGGCCGCTATGCAAAGCTGCTCGATTTTCTGCGCATTGATGGCCGCTTCCGGTGCTCCATACCACAGCGAAGTACGGCTTTTCACCTCCACGATCACCAGAAAAAGATCATTGGCAGCAATAATATCCACTTCAGCCTGCCTGTAGCGGTAATTGCGTTCAAGAATCTGATAGCCCTTGCTCTCCAGAAAACGCACAGCGATCGCTTCGCCCCGTGGGCCAATATTATGAATGTCGGTCATGGTTAAAAATGTTTTTTCTCAAATAGCCGGTCAGAAACAACGTCGTCAACTATAATTTCAATGGTTCGAAAGGTTCCAGGATCAGGCGTTCTCCCACAGAGAAGTTATGCTCCGTTCCAAAGAGCAGCGGATGATTATCGCGGATATGTCCGGCGGGGAAGTTGAACATCACCGGATAATCATACTCTTCCACAGCTTCGCGAATAATCTCTTCGGCCGTTTTACCAAAGGGCACTGCATTATCCTTCATATCGGTCATTCCACCCACAACGAGCCCACGCAGATGCTCCAGTTTCCTTGCACGCTTCAACTGCATCATCATCCGGTCGATGTGATACAGATATTCATCCAGATCCTCGAGGAAGAGAATTTTGCCCATCAGATTCAGTTCCGATTTACTGCCGGAAATTGAATACAGCACACTCAGATTTCCACCTACAAGTACGCCGCTGGTTTCACCGGAGCGATTTAACGGATGTGCGGGAACGTTATACTCCGGCATTTCTCCTTTCAGCACAGCGATAAACTGGCTCAGTGCTTCCGGCGTACTGCGCTCTTCGTTCAAACCGAAAACCATTTGAGCATGCAGGGTAGGTGCCAGAAAATAATCGAACAGATGCTGATGAAACACGGTAAGATCACTGAACCCGATAAACAGTTTTGTTTTATTTAAGATGGGCGTAAAATCGATCAGGTCAACAATCCGTACACAGCCATATCCGCCACGTGCAGAGATAATCGCATCCACTTCGGGATCATCCAGCAGCTGCTGAACATCTGCCGCACGTTCTGCGTCTGTTCCCGAAAACTGGTGGAAGGCGCCATACAGATGATCCGACAATTTTACCTTGAAGCCGTTGGCTTCGAGAAGGGCGATACCGGGCGCGAGTTCTTCAGGAGACACCTTTCGCGCAGGGGCGCAGATACCGATGGTTTTCATACTAGCGAAGGTAGGGAAGTTGATTGATACAACGGGGGAGGGTGATGATTATCACGCTGGATTTTGCTACGCAAAATCCAGCGTGATGTGGGGATGAGATTGATGGTCCCGCTGCAAGCCGCGGGATGATGGGATGATGGGATGATGGGGTGATGGGATGATGGGATGAGGGGATGAATGAATAAGGGGATGATGGGATAAGGGGATGAAGGGATGAAGGGATTAAGGGATGAACGGATGAACGGATGATGGGATGATGGGATGATGAGGTGATGGGATGATGAGGTGATGGGATGGATTTAGTTGCGTGGGATAATAGAGGGATTTTGGATTCGCCTGACATTTACCTTGTCCGAACCAAAATTAACCAGTAAGGCTACCGGGAAGTTATTCTGATCCAAATACCGCTCTACCTGGAGGATATCCAGTCGGGAGAAACGGGCGCTCCTCTTGATTTCCAGCACTACATCTTTTTCAATCAGAAAATCGATAATGCTTGTGCCGACATGCTCACCTTCGTAAAATAATTTTGATTTATACTGTGAAATAAAACTCAATCCTTCATTTTTCAGAGAAATCTCCAGTGCCTTCTGATAGCTGCTTTCTAAATGCCCGCCACCAATTGAAGCGTGAATTTTATAGCAACAACTAATAACCCGATACGTGATGTCTTCACGAATAACTTTCATTTTTAACATGCGGCAAAGATGAAAATCCAAAATAGCATTATCCGTATGTTAAACACTTGTATCCGTTTATGATGTTACAAGGAACGGAAATGATACTTATTATCAGGGTTGAAGCCAGGGGCTGGGTTATTAATACACCAGCCCGGGGCTGGAATGCCACCGGGCCGGATATTTCAATGATTCATTTCCAATAGCCTTGGATTTTAAACCATGGCTGTTGGAAACAGTAAATCAAAATGCGAAATCGTAACTAACCTCCGGAGATGAAAACATCACCGGTAACTTGCTCCACGTTTCGATGCTGTTGCGGTGCTTGATTACAACGTAATAATTATTTCCATAAACACTGCCGGGAAATATTACTGTTGCAAATCCATCCGTTTTCAGGATCGTGTTTAAACTGTAAACCGTGTTAAATGGAGAAGTCGCCTCGTGCAGTTCCACCTGAATGGCATCTGCATCGTCGGGGTTGGTGCTGAGCCCGCTTTGATAGAGGGTGTTGTTTTGAATTCCGGTGCCGAGGTATAACCCTTCGATGAACGCCTGCAGGTTAATGCGCAGACTGCAGATGTTCACTCTTACCGGATCCGACACTTTACTGTTGTGTGTTGAGCTGGTGGATTTAATCTGCATCCTGTAATTCAGCGAAGGCGTAATATTGAACGGAATAATGGCACCGAATGAACCGGAACCTGTTCCGGTGTAACTGGCCAATGTGGTGGGACTGGCAAATGAGCCGCTTGCATCTGACAAGCGTAAGTCAAACGAATTTGCAGGGTCAATGAACCCGAGTGCCTGGTAAGGAATAAGCACGGTATCCCCATTACAAACCACTGTGGGTACAGACAACAACTTGATGTTGATTTCCGGCTGTTGTAAGCCTTGCGTCATTACTTTTCCTCCGGACACCAGCGTTTGCTGAAAACTCTGGCCGATGGTATATGATAATGATCCATTCGATGCGGACAGAAATCCGCCGCCGCCGTTTGTTCCGGCAGGGCTAATGGTCTGTGCTATACTCCATACAGGAATACAACACAGCATGAGAAAGAATTTTCGTCTCATCATCTTAGTTGTAAACTAACACTGAAGTATAGCTCCATTCGTTATTGTTCCAGTTGGCAGGGGTTGCAGAACTTCCGACCATCCCAAATTGATATGTTCCCGGGGCCAAGCCCGTAATTATACCGGATATAGTATAAGTCATTCTGTTATTTGCCGGGCAGGTAAGGCCGAATATGCCACCCCCGAATTGGCTAGGAGTAGCCGCTAATGAACTTTTATAGCCCGGATAAATATTAAGGCCAGTAGCAGCAGTTGCCAATGCACCAAATGAACAAGTTGAAATAAGATATACTTTTTGGGTGGCTGAAGTAATGTTTACCGTTAGCGTTCCACTCAAAAATGCCAGACTAGCAGTTGGGGCAACAGAAGACGCAGACACCGTGTTTGATGCGATCAATTGTCCCGTCATCGTTTGCCAGACCGGAAGTCCCGATGCTCCAACTGTTAAAAATTGGCCCGTAGTTCCTCGGGGTAGTCGAACATAATCAGCACCATCATAGTACATAATGTCACCTAACAGGTCACCACCCATAGCGATCTTACTACCGCTAACACTATTATCAGCCAGCTTAACAGTAGAAACAGCGTTATCTGCAAGCTTTGGTGTAGTAACGGCCAGATCTCCCAGTTTTGGGGTACTGATTGAAAAATCTCCGACTTTATTTGTTGTTATACAGTTATCAGCCAGTTCTGTGTTGGTCACTACCTGCGTGCCCAGCTGAAGATTGGAATAAGGCCCGGTGACATCCCCGCCTGCGGATCCGCTGACGGTAGTAGCCGTATTTGCAGTAGTGGCTGTGGTGGCAGTATTTGCGTGTAATGCCAGAGGAACGCTGCTGAACGGCACTGTTCCCATTAAAACATACGGACCATTATGCGCCAGATAGATATCCATGTACTTTTCAGAGCCGGAATTCCAGGGAATAGAACTGAAAGTGCCAATCAAGGCCGTACCGCTGCCAATATTTACATTGATTAATCCAAATTCATTTGTAAAGACCGTATGTGCCTCCGCATAAAGAATTGGCCCGGCAGGTGTATTATTCCGGATATTAAACTGCACGAAAACAGTTTCATTCTGAATCAGCGCACCGGAGGCATCACGGGCAACTGCCTGGTAAGGAATCGTGCTGCTTTGCCCATAAGACATAACAGCAGAAAAAACGAAAATCAAGAGTAAGTTTAGTTTTTTCATATTGATGTTGATTAGATAGCAGGCAATTTACGGGATTAGGTTGATTCCTGCAATATGGATGATGAAAATCCCATGTTTGTGGGAGGGGGTATAGTACTATCAATTTCGTGGGAAGGAATTATCAGAAGGTTAATGCAGGAATTAACATGTTGATAGATAAGTTGTCACTCCTTAATCAGTTTCCCGCGATGAATCACCTCTTCGTTATCGTCTAATGCATAAAAATATACGCCTTCCCGTAGATTTGACAAGTCAATTCGATTACTCCCTGCATTTGTCTTTTGCAGGTGTACTTCTTGCCCCAGTGAATTATAAACCCTAAAGTTTCCACCATGTATTGCAATCGGTAAATCAAAATAGAATATTCCTGCCGCTGGGTTCGGATAAACGATCAATTTCAAGTTATGGATTTCCACGTTTGAATTTCCTGTTGGAATACAGGTTGGCGTTAATTGCGGAACATTATGAAGTGGTGTATTGAACAACATATTCTCTGCTATAGTAAATGTATCTGTTTGGTTTTTCTTCTCATTGTACATCCAGTAATTACTGTGTGCAACTATTGGAACACTATCAAAGACCCATTGCAAAGAAGTTCCTCTCGCTATAGCATCAGTCGTAGAAAATGTATGGAATACTTTGGCACGATCAAAACGGTCAGTTCCGGTTGCATATCCACAGAAAGAAGAAAAATGAACAGTATCACCCATGCCAACCAGAATACCATAATTTTCATTGTAATACTGGATAATGTGCTCGTTACAGATAAATGTGCTGACCGGGACATCCTGCTGAGCACTGCAACCGAATACGAACCTGTCAAATCCCGCTAATCCGCATCTATAATTTAACCAGTCCATCGGAGCATTGTTGAAAGTATCCTTCATCAATGTATAATTTGCGGGACTTACCGAAACCGCCATTTTTATAGGAATAGAATCCGGTGAAAACTGCCTGATCAACATATAACGTGTAGTGAATTGACCGCCCTCCGAAAAACCAGTAAGGTAGGCATCAATAGAAGGGCGTTGTTCTCTGGTTAATACATGCCGGTAAATCTGCTTGAATACTTCAGTTAAAAATACACGATACCAGCAACCGGTTAAATTATCTTGTGCAAGATCCCGTACATATCCATAATTGGCACGCATAGTAGGTGATACAATCATTGCATTCTGACGATCCGCAATAGCATGTAAATCGGTATTCCCTGCTCCCGTTCCACCCTGCCCGTGGATATAAAACAAAATCGGACTTGTAAGTGAATCATAGTTGGCTGGTTTATAATAAAAGACATTATAATCCCCATAAAAATAGGATGCATTGGGCGGAGAGGTGATGGTGATAAAATCGCTTGAGTTTCCAACGGGAATAGCATGCGCCAGTGAATCGATATGAATACAACTTAAAGAATCGATGGTGTCAATTCCCATACAATTGTAAACAATCAGGCTGACATCGAAATCACCAACTGCCGGATAAAATATTTTAGGACTCTTCTCTGTAGAGCTGGAGGGTATACCGCCGGGAAAACTCCATTTATAATTTACAGCATTCGCTCCGGTGCTGTTAAACTGCAAATACTCACCATAATGAGTATTAGTCTGAGAAGCTGTAAAAGCAGCAACAGGTGGGGCAGGTACAGCAAGATTCCAAATCTGAACATTCCCGTTTGTAAGTGGGATATTCCCTGCGGCATATAAATTATTATTATAAACCATCATTGCATCAACATACAAAGCAGAAGCATTAAATGGTAACGGGATAGCACTCCATCCGCCCTTATCGTTGTACTTTGCAAAGCGATCAACAGGAATGCCTCCTGCAGTAAGAAAATTTCCACCCGCATACAATTCACAATTGTAAGATGCTATGACATCAACAAAGTCGTCTACACCTGTACCCAATGGAGAGAATACAGTCCCATCCCATTTTGCAATATGATTTGCACTGATTCCATCTACATGCGTAAAAGAGCCACCTAGATACAATGAACCCTCATGTACCCCAAACGTCTGAACCAAGTCGTCGGCCCCACTACCCATTGCGCTCCAACTTACTCCATCCCATTTTGCCAGCCGCAGAGCAGGACTCCCACCTGCTGACGTGAAAAAACCTCCGGCATAAATAGATCCGTTATAAGCAATTATATCCCAAATGATAGCATTACATCCGGACCCAAGTGCTGACCAACTGGTTCCATTCCATTTTGCTATATAGTTTGCAGAAACGCCATCGGCAGTTGTAAAATTTCCGGCAGCGTATAATTCATTATTGAGTACTGTCAATGAAAAAACAGCTCCATTCATCCCGTCACCTAATGGGTGCCAAGCCAAGCCATCCCAGCGTGCAACATAATTGGCTGAATCTCCGCCGGCAGTAGTAAAATAACCACCTGCATATAGCTCCCCGTTAAACATGATGATTGAAAGCACATCCCCGTTCATCCCACTGCCCAACGAATCCCATGTTGAACCAATTCGTCGGGCAATTCCTTGTGTAACATTACCGGTGGGCGAAAAGCTGCCCCCGACATAAACGATTCCAGTAATAGAATCAATAGCAAGCGTTCGCGTTCCACCATAATGCGTAAAACCAATGGATGTCCATGTTTGTGCAATTACCGGATTTAAACATAGTATTAATATTCCAGACATAAGAAGTCTGGAAATCGCTAAAGGAATTGAGGAGATGTTCATAATTAAAGAACTTATGCCGTTAGGTTCTCATGATAAGATCTGCATAACTACTGTGATAAATTTATAATTTTTCCTTGGAATCTGTAATACCTTCCTGAATTTTTAATAATTGGGCAATCCTTGCCAATATACTATCCTATGAATGGCGTGCTGAAGTATTGAAAGCAGCCAGGAGAAATGTTTAGTTCCGCTTAAAACAACCGGATTTCGTATCTTTGCGCCTCATTAATCGATTATGCGCTACCTCATTACCGCTGCCTTGCCTTACGCCAATGGTCCCTTACATATCGGACATATAGCCGGATGCTATCTCCCGGCCGACATTTTTGTGCGTTATCAGCGGTTGATGGGTCGCGATGTGAAGTTTATCTGCGGTTCGGATGAGCATGGCGTGCCGATTACCCTGCGCGCACGCAAGGAGGGCGTTACTCCGCAACAAATCGTGGATAAATACCATACCATCATGCGCGATGCGTTTTCGGATTTCGGTATCTCCTTCGATATCTACCACCGTACCTCTGATAAAGTCCATCACGAAACTGCGTCTGATTTCTTCAAAACCCTCTACGAAAAAGGCGTTTTTACCGAGGAGGAGTCCGAGCAGTATTTCGATGAGGAAGCCGGCATGTTTCTCGCCGACCGCTACATCACAGGGACCTGTCCGAAATGCGGCAACCCGAATGCTTATGGCGATCAGTGTGAGAAGTGTGGTACGTCGCTGAGTCCGCGCGAGCTGATCAATCCTCACTCACAGTTGAGTGGTAAAGCGCCCATCCTGAAAAAAACAAAGCACTGGTATCTTCCGCTCGATAAAATGCAGCAGGAATGGTTGCAGGCATGGATGAACACCAAGGAGGATAGCTGGAAGAAAAATGTGTACGGTCAGTGCAAGAGCTGGCTCGATCAGGGGCTGCAGCCCCGTGCCGTTACCCGCGATCTCGATTGGGGTGTGCCCGTTCCTTTACAAGATAACAAGGGGAAAGTCCTCTACGTTTGGTTCGACGCACCGATCGGATATATCTCCGCAACGAAAGCCCTCACTGCTAACTGGGAGCAATACTGGAAAGACAAAGACACCAAACTGATTCACTTTATCGGCAAGGACAACATCGTTTTCCATTGTATCATATTCCCTGCGATGCTGAAAGCGCATGGCGATTATGTATTGCCGGATAATGTACCCGCCAACGAATTTCTCAACCTCGAAGGCGATAAGATTTCTACCTCCCGCAACTGGGCGGTATGGCTGCACGAATACCTGAACGATTTCCCGGGAAAGCAGGATGTGCTGCGTTATGCACTCTGTGCTACGGCTCCGGAAACCAAGGACAATGATTTTACCTGGAAAGATTTTCAGGACCGCAACAACAATGAACTGGTAGCGGTACTCGGAAATTTCGTAAACCGCACACTCGTGCTGACATCAAAATACTACGAAGGAAAAGTACCGGCCAGAGGAGAATTACTCGAAAATGAAAAGATTTGTCTCGAAGCGGTAGCAGCAGCACCCGGTCTGGTGAAAGAGAGTCTGGAGAAATACCGTTTCCGTGAAGCACTGGGACACCTGATGGATCTAGCTCGAGCGGGAAATAAATACCTCGCCGATACAGAGCCGTGGAAACATCAGAAAACGAATCCAAAATATGTAGAGACCGTACTCAACGTAGCCCTCGAAGTAACGGCTGCGCTGGCGTATCTCTGTGAGCCTTTCCTGCCCTTTACGGCTGTAAAACTGCGGAAGATGCTGAACATTCCGGAGCGTACCTGGGAAGATGCGTTTCATCATACAGAAATTGAAGCAGGACATGTTCTCGGTGAGGCGTCGCTGTTATTCGAGAAGATTGAAGACGACGCCATCGCTGCACAATTACAGAAACTCGAAGCCACCAAGGCTGCACAAACGGCGCCTGCTGCAGAAGCCACAACAAACACCACTAAGCCGATGAAGGAAATCACTACCTACGACGATTTCTCGAAGATGGATCTGCGTGTTGCTACGATTGTTGCAGCAGAGAAAGTGGAGAAAGCCGATAAGCTTCTTAAACTCACGCTCAACACCGGTATCGATACCCGCACCGTTGTTTCAGGTATTGCCCTGCATTTTAAACCGGAGGAAATCATCGGACAACAGGTCACCTTACTGGCGAATCTGGCGCCGAGAAAAATTCGTGGCATCGAATCGAACGGAATGATATTGATGGCGGAAGATGCAGATGGAAAGCTGGTGTTCGTACAGCCGGGACGCTCTACGATAGAAGGTAGCACGATTGCTTAGCCACTGATTGATTATGATAAATTATGATTTGTTATGATCATGATTTATCATAATCCTCTGTGTTCAACTGCGGCTAAGATATCTGCATCATTTCCCGAATTGCGAGAGCCATGATTTCAGTTCCATCATCTCTTCCTTGCTGATCTGATGCCCCATCGGATATTCAAAGGAAGTAACATTTATTCCTGCTGCTTTTAATTTCTGCACGATAGTTCGGCCATCGGTGATGGAGATAACTTTATCCTCCGTTCCATGGACTGCAAACACAGGAATCCTTGCTTTCTGCGTAGCCGGCATTTTACTCAAGTCGAGGTCGGGAGGAAAACGTCCGCTGAGACAGACAATACCACGTACCGGAAACGGTGATTGCAACCCAATGCGCAACGACATGATCGCACCCTGACTAAATCCTCCGAGGAAAATACGTTTGGGGTCGGCATGCAACTCTTTCACCAGTTTGGGTAGAAGTGTATTCAGCTTCTTCGCACTTTCTGCAGCCTGTCCGATGGCTTCGGTAAATTTTCCGTTACCGAACTGCAGCTGATACCAGGCATATCCCCCTTCCGGACGGGTAAACGGCGCACGAACCGATACGATGATAAAATTTGGTGGCAGCGCATTTGATAATCCGATGAGGTCGGTTTCATCGCTACCCCAGCCATGCAACATAACCAGCATGGGTGCCGGAGAAGAGGAGGACACAGTGGGGTTAACCACCTTATACACCAGCTCGTCCTGCGCAGTACAGGAAGACAGCACGAAGAGCAACAGCACACAGAGATAGCGGGCAGCATTCATTTTCAGGAGGTTTTTATCAAAGATACGCAATGAAAAGTGATGTTCGGGAGAGGTGGATTCCCTACCTTTGTGCCGATGAAGAATATGCTCCTTACCCTGCTGGTCCTCACGACCACCCTCTTACAGGCTCAGCAGTTTACCGTATCTCCCGCACAGCTTAACTTCGGCACCGTTACCGAGATTTCCCCGGACAGTCAGCAAGTGACCATCAGTAACAGCACTGCCTATGATATAACGGTTACGGGTTACCGCTTTTATACCTTTTACGGATCACCGGCATTCAGTACGAGCGGTGGTGTTTTCACGGTTCCTGCAGGAGGCTCTCATGCCATCTGGGTAAAGTTCAGTCCGCGGCATAACATCTACCACAACAGCGAACTCTTCATCCTCAGCGATTGTCATTGCGGTGCACTTCGTGTGGATTTACTTGGCCAGGGGCATTATAGCAAATCCTACTATGATCATACGCAGAATCTGGCGGAAGAAGTTCTGAAGGATACGCTGCATGATTTACTAGGGCGGAATTATTTCAACGCAGGATATGTAGTAGCACGCGACTCGATGTTTATGTCGTACGACAATGAAAAAGTAAACGGAGCCGGAGCAAGCACCAACACCATTGAATGTGTATATACCGGACGAAAAGCCGTAGGTTATACCGATCGTACCGATTGCCAGACCAATTTCGCATTTAATACCGAACATACCTTCCCGCAAAACTTCTTCAACTCGCAGGAGCCGGAACGCGCCGATCTTTTCCATCTCTTTCCTACCGATGATGTAGCCAATGGAATTCGGGCGAGTTTACCGTTCGGTACAGTAAGTAATGCAAGCTGGAGTCAGGGAGGCAGTAAGGGCAACTCTACTACGTTTGAGCCCAGAGATGCACATAAAGGTCGTGTTGCACGCGCGATGTTTTATTTTGTGATCCGCTATCAGAACTACAGTAATTTTCTGACGAATCAGGAAGGTATTCTGCGACAATGGCACGATCAGTTTCCCCCGAACACAGTTGAACAAACCCGCTGTAACAGTATCTATCTCCTCCAAAACAACCGCAATCCGTTTATTGATTATCCACAGTTCATTGACCGGATTACCTCCATCAGCAATACCTCCGTGGGCAACGTAGCTGCTTCTACAGATGCACCGGACGACACGATCAACTTCGGACTGATACTGGCGCCGGGGGCTGCACAATACAATTACTGGATTGCCAACGATGGAAATGCGCCGTTAACAATCTCCGGTTTGTCCCTCACGCCGAATACCGCACTCAGCTTCCTCAACAATACAGGCTCCAATACGACAATTCAACCCGGCGAGGCGGCACGTGTTGAAATTGAACTCGCCATGGCTCCTCCGGGATTTTTTACCGGTACGCTGAACTATATCGCACAGGGAACAGGATTGCTCGCCAATGTCAGCGTTCCCATTAAGGCGCAAATCAGTCTGACCGGACTCAACGAAACATCTAACAGGTACGCCTATACGCTTTATCCCAATCCCGCAACTGACCGGCTCTGTATCAGCCCGGCTGCTGCGCCAGGCACCTATGTGCTGTATGATCTCAATGGACGGCAGATAGAGAACGGAGATATGACTTCCGGCTCCTGTATATCCATTGATGCCGTACATGAATCGGGAATCTATTTTATCGAATGGACTGCTGCAACGGGCGAAACCTATCGCAGTAAATGGGTGAAAACAGCAGGATTTTAAATTGTAAACCAGCTATTTACAACTTTTTCTTTAAACTCCTGTAATACTTTTTTCCCTCCGGTATCCTATGTCATAAACAAGAGATGGAAACAACCGGAAAATTTACTCAGGTGAACCGCATCCTGCACATTGGGTTTATCCTCATGGCCCTGATGCAATACGCACTGTTCGAAGAAACATCATCGGCCATCGGCTCATTGGGCATTTCACTGGCCTTCGATCCGTTCAACCACGAAGTGAAGTGGAAAGAACGCCCGATCTGGCAGAAAGCCTGGTTGTTGGTACTGTGTGGACTTACATTAACCGGTGTCATCACCCGATTCATTTAATTCTTGAAGGAACAGGAATTCATAGCTGCTATTCAGGAACACCAGGCGATGATCCGCCGGCTGGCGATGTTATATGCTGCCGACCGTGATGAGATGAAAGATCTTTGTCAGGATATCATCTATCATGCATGGAAAGGGATTGGCCGTTTCAGAGGCGATGCTAAATTCAGTACCTGGCTGTATCGGGTCGGACTCAACACCATCTTCACCATCAAGCGAAAGCAACAACGCATCGATTACAGAGGAGATGATGCTTTACCAGATATGATGTCGGATGAAGACCATGAAAAACGGATGCAGTTACAGGCATTATATGCCGCCATCCGCACACTGCCGGAAACTGATCGCGCCATCATTTCACTACATCTGGAAGGATACAGCCATCAGGAAATAGCAGAGATCACGGGAATAACGGCAAACAATACCGGTGTAAAAATTCACCGGATTAAAACAGATTTAAAAGCAAAATTAAGCTGATGGAACTCGAAGAAATCTGGAATAGCAGCAAAGGTTCTGCGCAACCGGCAGAAGTCCGCATACCGGAACGACAACGCCTGCAGCAACCGGTAGAGAAAATCAGAAAGGCACTGGATATAAATCTCGCATTGGCCATACTGGCAGGTTTTATTTACATCTATGCGCTGATGCAGTTTCACAATCCCTATGTAGTGGCGGGATTTTTTATTCTCATTGCCGGACACGTATGGGGACTAAAGATCACTTTCAGTCTGCGAAACAATATCAGTCAATACCAGCACAGTACATTTTCCCTATTGGAAACATTACAGAAAACAGCCGCTGCAGTTCGACGCTGGATCTACATCAGCGAGTACTCTGGAATAGTTTTTTATCCAGTAGCTATTGCCACCGGCTTCATTGCAGGCGGCTTAAGGAAAAGCGGATTACCGATAGAAGAATTCATGGGGAAACCTTTTGTCATCATTGGTTTCTCTATGGCCATTGCGTTTCTGGTACCTCTGTGTTTTGTAACCACCCGCATAATAATGAAACTCTCTTTTATGAAGTATCTGGTTCAGCTTGAAAAAGACATTAAAGCGCTGGAATCACAATAAATGAAAACGCCCGATCAACAGACCGGGCGTTTCCTTTTATAACCTGTTTTCTTATTTCAACTGCGCAACAATCGTCGCCTCATCCGTCATTCCCATTTGCGACCAGATGAGTTTGCCATCTTTATAAAGTTCAAAATAAGGAATACCGTCAATCTTCTTAGCACGCATCAGCTCCGGATTTTCATCCGCATCCACTTTGATAAGGGTGAGTTTTCCTCCCTGATCAGCAACAATCTTTTCAATAATCGGCATCATCTTTTTGCAAGGGCCACACCATACGGCATTGAAATCAACGATAGTTAATGGGTGTTCGGCTACTTTTTTGAGATAATCCGCCTCTGTCATTCCGGCTGCTTTCGGGGTTGCGTTACCGTTATCTACCGGCTTTCCGGCATTACTCCAGGCCAGCATACCCCCCTGCAGGTTATATACTTCTTTGAAACCCATCTCGCCCATCATCTGCGCCGCATTACCGCTGCGACCACCGGATTTGCAATACACCAATACGGGACGTGATTTATCTAATTTACCGAGCGCATCTTTGAATCCATTGTCGTAGATGTCGAGATTTACAGCACCGGTAATGTGTCCGCCGGCAAACTCCTGCGGTGTCCGCACATCAAGGATGATAGCATTGGACTTCTCACTTAACAAGGTTTCGAATTTCTCAAGTGCAACAGTTTCATTCACGGCTTTACCGCCTCCGGGTTGCTGACAAGCCCCAAAGAGGAAGGAGAAGAGGAGACTTAAACTGAAGATAGCTTTTCTCATAGTATGCATTTTGCAAAGGTAAAAGTAAGGGTTTTAAAAGTATGTACCTTTTGTTACACGCAACAGAGCGGTAAATACGTGAAATCTATCGCTTTTAGAGAGTTTTCACGAACTCTTCACTCCATCGCCGGATTTCCTCTCTGGTTTTCCGGAATAAGGGCATCACCGTTTCATCATCGCCCGGCGTTTTGGCCGGATCGAAGAAATTATGATGCAACCGTTTGGCATTGGAAGGAAACCATGGACAATTTTCGCTGGCATGATCACAAACCGTGATGACATAGTCGAACGGAATATTGCGGTATTCATCCACATGGTTGGAGGTATGACCCGAGATATCGATCCCTGCCTCCGCCATCACATTCACCGCCCTTGGGTTTACTCCATGGGTTTCGATACCGGCGCTATACACGACTGCACGATCGCCCAGCATCGTTTTTAGAAACCCATGCATCATCTGACTACGGCAGCTGTTGCCGGTGCACAACACTAAAATATTCATTGGTTGTAATATTTAATTTTAAGATACTGAGCTGCTTTCACGAGAAGAATCAAAACCGGGACCTCCACCAGCGGACCGATCACACCAGCGAATGCCTGCGGCGATTCAAGTCCGAACACGGCAATCGCTACGGCAATGGCCAGTTCGAAGTTATTTCCCGTCGCGGTAAAAGCAACAGCGATATTGCGGTCATACGTCACGTTTAGACGACGTACGATGAAGAAACTGCCGAAGAACATCAGCACGAAATACACGGTTAACGGAATAGCTACCGTAAGCACATCACCCGGCAACTGCATCACCATCTCCCCCTTCAGGCTAAACATCAGCACGATGGTAAACAATAGTGCAATGAGCGTGATCGGAGAAATCTTAGGAATGAACTTGCGGTTGTACCAGTCGATACCTTTGCTTTTCACCAGCCATTTCCGGCTGAGAAAACCGGCGAAGAACGGAATACCCAGATAAATCAGTACACTCATGGCCACTTCGTTCATTGGCACCGCAATATCGAGACTACGCAGACCAAACAACGGCGGAAACACCGAGAGAAACAACCAGGCATAGAGACTGTACGTGATCAGCTGGAAAACACTGTTCAATGCCACCAGCAAGGCGCCGAGTTCGCGATTACCTCCGGCGAGATCGTTCCATACGATCACCATGGCGATACAGCGGGCAATGCCGATTAGAATGACTCCTGAAAAATAAGCCGGCTGGTCGTGAAGGAAGAGGATGGCGAGCACAAACATCAGCAATGGACCAATTACCCAGTTCAGCAAGAGCGAAGTGGACATCAGTTTACGCTGAGAGAAGGCCTGAGGTAATAGACTATAATCCACTTTCGCCAGTGGCGGATACATCATCAGAATGAGTCCGATGGCCAGCGGAATATTGGTGCTTCCGGAAGAGAGTCCGTTAATGGCTGCGGGAATACCGGGGAAGAGATTTCCCAGCAATACCCCCACTGCCATCGCCAGAAATATCCAGAGTGTGAGGAAACGATCGAGGAATTTTAGGCGGGTAGCCATACCGTTAGTCTTTTTGGAAGATTAATTACAACAACCCGGATCGCAACAGGCAACAGGCTTTTCTCCGTACAACGTGATACTGAAGATGCCCACACCGGAATTACGGTACGCTGAAATTTCCTCCGGACTCAAATACTCCCTCAGAATTTCATCCGGCACATGGATGATTTTTTCTTTCTGCACGTTCAGGTTTTTAAACCCTGCCTTTTCTGCATAACCAATGTATTCATTTTTCTGGATCGCACCTGAAACACATCCGGCGTATAACTCAGCTGTTGCTTTCCATTTTTCGGGAAGATGGCCCACGAGCACAATATCCGACACAGAAAAATGTCCGCCCTTCTTCAACACACGAAACATCTCCGAAAAGACTTTCTCTTTATCCGGCACCAGATTCAAAACGCAATTACTCACGATCACATCGGCCACATTTCCGCCGACCGGCATCTTCTCAATATCACCCTGGCGGAACTCCACATTGTTGAATCCAAGTTTCTCTGCATTGGTTCTTGCCTTATCAATCATCGCCTCGGTAAAGTCGATACCGATTACTTTTCCTTCGGGACCAGTTTCGTGACGGGCAATAAAACAATCGTTGCCTGCACCACTGCCCAGATCAATGACCACGTCGCCCTTTTTAATTCCGGCAAATTCGGTGGGAAGTCCGCAGCCCAAGGCCAGATCTGCATCCGGGTTATAGCCCTCCAGTTTCGTATAATCCTCCGACATGATGTTGTACACCTGATCACCACAACAAGAAGAAGTAGCTCCGCAACAGGAAGCAGCGTTTTCTGTTTTGTCCTGTAAAGCGATTTCACTGTATTTGCGGCGTACGATTTCCTTTAGTTCTTCGTTTGTTTGCATGGCTGAATTTTTTATATCGTATTTTTACGATAGTTTAAATTAAATTTTTTTAGCAACACTTATTTTTATTGATGGCATATCCATCAAAGAGACGAACGAGTTCCTGTTTGGCGCGCTCCCACTCTTCCTCGTTTATACAGTAACAGATACTGGCCCCTTCGATTTCGCCTTTGATGAGTCCGGCCGATTTCAGTTCCTTGAGATGCTGGGATACAGTAGACTGAGAAAGTGGTAATTCCTCCACGATATCACCGCAAATGCAGGCTTGTTTTTTCACCAGCAACTGCAAAATAGCCACACGCGCCGGATGTGCCAATGCTTTGGCATACGCAGCGATGCGGTTATCTTTTACAGTAAATTCATCGGTTTTAGACAAGCCCATGGGGTGAAATAATATATCGCAATATTACGATATTATTTCACGCTGATCCAAATTTTGAGCTTATACAGCCACATATCGCGCTGTAAACCAGATACAAATAATTTTCTCATTGGTGATATCCCTGTAACGCCTGATCCAGTTCGCGCACCACTTCCTGACCGGTCACCTGCAATTCTTCAAAAAAAAGTTTGACCATCTGCAATTGAGTGCCTTCGCGGCTGTTTTGCTCCATGAACTGCAGATGGTGACTCCAGTCGTCGAGGCCAACCATAAGCAGGTTATTTTTCAGTTTATGAATGACTCTTGAAAACAACTCATATTGGCCTTGCTCAAGATGAGTGGATGCCTGGCGCAATGAAACCGGTATTTCACTTCTGCATATCCCCAGCATTTCCTTTACGAAAGCGGGTTTACCGAGTGAAGCCTGTTCAATTCGTTGCAGGTTGATATGCTGAAAAATGTAATTATGAACTGACTTCAGCTCCTTAACTACTTTCATGGAAGACTTTACAGACTCACTCCTGCTTTCCTTCAGCGGTTGATTGGTAAAATCGATAATCGTCTGTTTGAGTTCAGCAGGGTTAAAAGGCTTGGTGATACACTTGTTTGCACCAGCCTTGAGTGCTTTATCAATCAACTTCAGTTCGGCCGAGGCCGTCAGTGCAATCACAGGTAACACCTTTCGTTTAAGAACAGTCCGGATTTTCTGAATGGTTTCGAAGCCATCCATCACCGGCATAAAAAGATCGGTTAACACCAGATCATAGGGATACTCCTTCAGCATACGAATTGCCTCTGCCCCATTGCCGGCCACATCTGCCTGTAATCCCCAGTGGCGGAAATACGACATGGCCACTTTTTGATTGGCGGTATTATCCTCCACCAGCAGGATTTTCAATGCAGGGTCGAACACTTGTTCAGATTCGCGCACCATTGTAAATCTATGCGGTGCAGATGTTGGTGCGGGAATATCAAAATCAATAAAGAAACTAAAGCAGGATCCTTTTCCCGGTTTACTTGTAACACGGATATCTCCTCCCTGCAAACGGATCAGTTTACGGGTGATGCTCAGTCCGAGTCCGGTGCCGCCATACTCTCTTACAATACTGGAATCAGCCTGCACGAAATCATCAAAGATCCGGTCGAGTTTTTCCTTTTTAATACCAATACCGGTATCCGTCACATCAAATTTCAATCGTGTACGTCGTGCGTTAATCGGATCAGCCGACAATGACACTGTGATCTTTCCTGCCGAGGTAAACTTTACAGCATTACTCAGCAGATTATTCAGAACCTGAGACAAACGCAGTTCATCGCCCAACAGCACTTCATGAATATCGGACGTCGCCTCCATGCTCAGCTGTACTCCTTTTTCTTCACACTTCGGACGGAAGGTATGCAGGATGTTACGTACCAGCGAAAGCGGACGGAATTCGTTCCTGCTAAACTCAATTTTCCCTGCATCAATTTTTGAGAAATCGAGCACATCTGTAATCAGTGAATGCAGGTGATTTGCCGAAAAACTCAGGATATCGAGTTGCTCTGACTGCTCTTCACTTATTTCACGCTGACGCAACAAATTAGTTATTCCAATGATAGCATTCAGAGGGGTTCGTATTTCATGACTCATCGTTGCCAGGAATGTTTCCTTGGCCTTTGACGATTCCTCAGCTTTTCGCCTTGCTTCCTTCAGTTCCAGTTCAAGGAGTTTACGATCGGTTACATCCAGATGAATTCCAACAGATCCGACCTGCTCTCCATTATCATTAAAACGGGGTGCACCACTCACCATCCACCACCTGCGCTCTCCTTTGCGGTTTCTCACAGCCAACTCATAAATATCAGATCCACCCGATTCCCGCATGGCATTTTTCTCTTCAATTATTTTCCTGGCTTCCTCATCCAACAACACATCTGATGCCTTTTTTCCGAGGAGGTCATGAGGAGAACAGCCTGACAGCTGATAAAAACTCTGATTGGCATACTGCACAACATCATTCCGGTCAACCTCCAGCAATCCCAGATTCATATTCTCAATGATATTCCTGTATTTTTCCTCCTGACGTTTCAGATTTTTTTCATACTCTTTCTTCTCTGTGATATCGATCGCCAGTGCAAACAATTCACAGGTAGGGTTTTCATCCCTTGGAAACTGTACACTTTGTCCGATCCATCGTTCACGGCCCTCCTTCGTAATAATGGGAAACTCATAATAGGTTGCAGGAATTTCATTTACTACCTGTTCGGTATAAAATTTCACTGTACGCTCCCTGTATTTTTCATGGATCAGCTGATCAAACGTCATTGAAAGCAATTCCTGCTCGGTATAACCTGTGATCCGTTCAGCGACTGGATTTACATAGGTAAAAAGTCCGGATCCATTTACGCGATACAGAATATCAGAAGCGTTTTCGATCATCAGCCGGTACGACTGTTCAGAACGACGGGCTTTATCCTTTTCACTTTTCATCCGGAGCAACAGCTCCTTCATTTCATCGGCATTGATTTCAAGTGTCTTCAAAACATGCAGCAAATCGATCACCGCATCGTGCTTTGCAAAATCATTGATCGACAATCCGCTCTCAACCACCTGATCCATGGAATAATACCAGGGAGAACCAAAGAAAAAAACATCGCCGGATGATTCGTCGAATTCAAATTGGCCACGTAGCTGGACCGCCGGATGGCTGGCCGCCTCCAGCACGACCAGCTGATCCGATAATTTCCGGAACGTTTCCGGAGTTAAATCCTCGCAGAAAGGCCGCTTGATGTTGAACACTTGCGGGAAAACGGCAGGTGTATCGACTGTTACCAGTCTTTTAAGACTCGAACCCACACGAAGTATGATACCGGCTCCATTCATATGAATGAAAAAGGGGAACAACCGGTTTAATTGTTCTTCCTTCAGGATCATCGCATCATTCACTGACATATCATCACCAGCTTATTTTAAATACTTCATGATCATTCCCTGCATTACGGCTATGAATCAGTTCAACCGTCACAGGCGTTTCATACATTTTACCAAGACCAATCATCAGCCCGCGTACGAAATCCTGAAGACCTTCCCGTTTAGAATAATAATGCAGATGGATACTGCTTTCTGTTTCATCGGTGACTCTGAATTCTGGAGGCGTCAGCTTAGGATAGATCAACATTACCCTGTTGTGAAATACTGGCAGGTTGCGCAGAAATTCCTTCAATGATTGACCTCCAGCATGCATCAGTCCACCGTATTTTTCTTTACTTGTTTTGAGCACCCACCACTCACCAAATGATTCAAACACTTTTTCCAATGGGATTTCCATCACCTCCGAAACTGCGGTAGCCAGTTGAAAAGTAATCTGATCATCATACGGTTCATTGCTGATGAAGAATTCCACTTCCACTCCACTGCGTTCACGCACCTGCTGCCATTTCTCCTCGCCATAATTCGAAACGACGAGGTCTTCTATTGCTTTATTAACGATACCGTACATTTTACAAATCTTTATGTATAAATCAGAGACTGTTTTTTATTTAAAGGTTTACTGCTTAGGCAGGGGTCCCGGAAGTTCCGCTTCATCCGGAACCCCATATGTAAGCATTCATCAATACACAACTACGTTTTGATGATACAAATGTCCCCCGGGATGTAAGGGTTTTGGCTTTTTTTTCGTTAAAACGGTCCTAAAAGGCGATAGAATCCATCATCTACCCGTTGAAAATCACAAAATATTCAAGCGTTGCTGGAGCGAGGGTCGATATTTATTCCCAATGGGAACCACATGACCACAAATCGTTGCCGCCTCATTATCAATATTTTCCAGGAAGCTAATATTGATAATATACGATCTGTGAACCCGAACAAAGGAAGGATGGCTGCAAAGTTTCTCTTCAAGGTTCTTCATGGTGGAATAAGTTGTAAACGTTTTGGCTTTGGTATGCACTTTCATGTAATCACCCAGCGCTTCCACGTAAGAAAGGTCTTTGTAAGGAATCTTATGCAAAAGTCCGTTTTCCTTTACGAAAATATAATCCAGGTCAATGGCAGACGGTTCGGTTTGCGTTGATTTCTTCATGTCCTGAATACGATCTATTGCCGAAAGAAAGCGGGTATAATCAACGGGCTTCACCAGGTAGTGTGCCACACGAAACTCAAATGCCTTGGCGGCATATTTCTCTTTGGAAGTAACCAATACAACAGGGGGAAGATTCTTACTGCTCTCCAGCAATTCGATACCGGTCATGCCGGGCATCTCTACATCCATGAAAACGACATCTATTGGCTGCTCATTTTTGCGTAAAAAATTAGACGCAGAAATACCATCAGACAGAACCCCTGCCAGTTGCAGGCCTTCTGTACTCTCGACATAATGCTTCAGCAAAGTGCTGGCGGCAGGATCGTCGTCGATGATCAGACAATTCAACATCAACAGTTCTACGCATACCATGCTCAGAGGTTTCCAATTTAAAAAGGTCTTTTCCGGGTAAATCGTATTTTTGCGGGAAAGAGTGGAAGAGGGGCATCCTGCTCTTTGTGCGGGAGTCAAAGAGGGGCAAGGGTTGTTCTTTATTTATTGGTCTCATAGTTCAACGGATAGAATAGAAGTTTCCTAAACTTTAGATGTGGGTTCCCTGCCTGCCGGCAGGCAGGGATTCCTGCTGAGACCACACGAAATTGATAGGCTTTCTTTATTGAAGTCTATTATTAGTTCTTAATTTATTGGTCTCATAGTTCAACGGATAGAATAGAAGTTTCCTAAACTTTAGATGTGGGTTCGATTCCCGCTGAGACCACTCAATCCGGGTTCCCTGCCTGCCGGCAGGCAGGGATTCCCGCTGAGACCACTTGATCTGGGTTCCCTGCAGGGATTCCTGGTGAGACTACAAAAAAGTGAAGTTGAAAATGAGGGAAGTGAAATTGTATGTTCTAAAGAGCGAAAAGAATGGTGAATTATATGTTGGAATTGCATATGACGAAACAAACAGACTGAGAGAACATAATGCGGGGAAAAACAGATATACTAAAGGTTTAAGACCCTGGAAAATTATCCATTGTGAGAATTTTCCGGATTGGAAATCAGCAAGGGTTCGGGAGAAATATCTTAAATCAGGTGTTGGGAAAGAGTTCCTTAAAAAACAACTAGCTTCATTAACAACAGTTAGTGATTCTCAGTGTTGAATATTTCATCTGCCAAATAACCCTTACACCCCAATTAATCGCTCAGCTTAACATTTTATCAGCGCAGCCCAACAATTAAAACAGCGAAGCCTAACATTCATAACAGCGAAGCCCAACATTCATAACAGGTAACTTAACATTTAAAACAGCGCAGCCTAACATTCATAACAGCGAAGCTTAACATTTTAACCGCGCAGCCCAACATTTATAACAGCGAAGCTTAACATTTTTAACAGTCTCGTCTGTTCTGCGCTCTGACGAAGTTAAAATTTCTATCTTCGCTGACTGACAAAATGAACAGTTTAACACGCTCAGGGCAATTAGCTCAGCTGGTTTAGAGCACTACCTCGACAAGGTAGGGGTCACTGGTTCGAATCCAGTATTGCCCACCCGATTTAATCCCGGTCATACGATCGGGATTTTTTTATCAGCACCCTGGCCGGAGCAGCCTCTGCTCCCGGAATCAGGACAGGCAAGGCCATCATTTCGTATAGACCGGCCGTTAGTTGTTCCAGAAAAAGATTTTCTACAATTACAATTTCTTTTTCGAGCAGGATACGATGCACGGCCGAAAGTTCTTCTTCTATAGCGATGGTCATGCCATCGATGCCACAGAGCACAATGCCACGTTTTGCGAGCCATTCAGCCGCAGAATTGTCCAATGCCCGAAATGGTTGCCGGCGTGCTGCCATAGAGCGCGGTTCTGATCCGGAAAACGTTTTAAACAGCAACCGGTTAGCCGAACCAATTGGTAATGTTTCCAGATAAGCGGCGGTGATGGATTGTACCGCTGTTGCATCTACCACCTGCACTTCCCCTACCATCCTCCATAACTCAAGTGCTGCAACATCCTTCCCTTCGCGGATAAAATGCAAAGGTGCATCAATATGGGTGCCGGTATGGAGTCCAAACCGAAGTTCCGAAAGCCGGTAATCATCACCGTTTTCCTGCGAAAACAACGTGGTCAGCTGAGGAGATGGGTCGCCGGGCCATACGGGGGTTTCCTTACTTACCGGAACTGAAATATCTATCCAATCTGACTTCATGATATGGCTTTCGTTCAAATTAACACGAGTGATGTTCGAATTATTTCGGCAGAACCAGCACCTTGACCGATATATTCATGATCGGGAAGGTAAATATCGTACATTCACGTCCCGAAAATTACCAAAATACAGATGAACTCCTTCTTAAAGAAATTAATGCCGGCTGTTGCCGGAATCCTGCTCTCCGGGATGGCTTTCGGTCAAACACATCGCTGTGCTGTGCTGGAGCATGAACAGTATCTTGAACAGAAAAATCCGAAGCGCCAGCAACAGCGCGAGGCTTACAATCAGCGAATCACTGATTGGATGAATGCCAGGGCGGCTAACAAAACAGCTACGCCGGCTATTACGATTCCGGTAGTGGTGCATGTTGTCTATAAGACGGCTATTCAGAATATCTCCGATGCGCAGGTATTCTCACAAATTGAAGTCCTGAATCAGGATTTCAACCGCCTGAATCCTGACACCAACAATACACCTGCTGTTTGGCAAAGCATTGCAGGCAGTGCGAACGTAACTTTTTGTCTGGCACAGGTAGATCCTTCCGGAAATCCTACCAGTGGAATTGAACGCCGGCAGACTACGGCCAATTCTTTCAGTACCAACGATGCTATCAAATCCTATGCAACAGGCGGACTCGATGCCTGGGATCCTTCTCAGTATTTCAATATCTGGGTTGGTCCGCTGGGTGGTGGATTGCTTGGATATGCTGAATTTCCAACAGCATCTCTTTCCAATACCTATGGTGTGGTTATCGGATACGATTGCTTCGGGACTATTGGTACGGCGGCTTCGCCCTTTGATGGCGGCAGAACAGCTACCCATGAAATCGGTCACTGTTTTAACCTCTATCATATCTGGGGAGATGACGGCAGCGCCTGTTCAGGATCCGATCAGGTTTCAGACACACCGAATCAGGGTTCGGAAAACTATGGATGTCCGACCTTTCCTCATACAGATGCCTGTGCCACTTCAAGTCCGGGTGTGATGTTCATGAACTATATGGACTATACTGATGATGGATGTATGAATCTGTTTACACAGGGGCAAGTCAACAGAATGCTGGCGATTGTAAACAACCCTCCGTACAATGCTCTTGCAAATTCTACGGTGTGCAATTCTGCTGTATTAGTGGCCAACGATGCCATGCTGGCTTCCATCACCAATCCGGGAGGCAACGAATGTAACAGCACCATCACTCCGCAGATCACGCTGAAGAACATGGGTCTTGATACACTCTACAGTGTTGACATCAACTACTACGTAGACAATAACACCCCTTCCGTTTATGCATGGACCGGCATCTTGCCAAGCCTTACCTCCACCGGCATCACCTTACCGGCTATTACTACTACAGCGGGCGCTCATACTTTCACTGTTTTTACGTCTCAGCCCAATGGCTCCAACGACCTCAACACGGTAAACGACTCTTCCGTAGCATCCTTTACGGTTGTTGGCAACGGATTAGCACTGCCCTATCAGGAAGGATTTGAAACGGCATTTCCCCCGGCAGGAGGAGCACTCAACAATCCTGACAATTCCTATACCTGGGAACAAACAACTTCTTCAAGCCACAGCGGCACACATGCAGTATACATCAACAACTATGATTATAACGGCAGTGGAGCCATAGATGAAATCGTACTTCCTGCTGTTGATCTCACCTCACAAACGGCCGCGAAAATCAGTTTCTATGTAGCTTATCAACTGTACACGAGTCCATCCACCTCACCGAATTACTCAGATACACTCGAAGTGATGCTGAGTACCGATTGCGGAGACAGTTATACCAGCCTCTATAAAAAATACAGTTCAGCGTTGACGACTACCACTCCGGTATTCTCAACTACGGCATTTGTTCCCACATCTACGCAGTGGAGAAGAGACAGCATTGACCTTTCGGCATATGCAGGATTCAGCAATGTGCAGGTAAAAATGAAAGCCATCAACGATTACGAAAACAATCTCTGGCTTGACGATATCAATATTGAAAATGCCACGACGACAGGTCTTCAGGAATCCGCATCAGGGACTATTCAGGTTTATCCGAATCCTGTAGGACATACGCTGATGCTCGACTTATCCCGGATGAACGATGCAGCAGTGCGTGTTCGTATCCTGGATATGACAGGACGGGTGATTCTGACCGAGAACAATATCCCGGGCGGTTATCGCTACGAGTTCCCTGCCGATCAGTTATCAGCCGGATCATATCTGCTGGAAGTAACGGGAGATAAATCTCAGAAAATCTTGACTTTTGTGAAGAAATAAGGCTAAAAACGAATGAAAAACCCCCTTCCGGATTACCGGAAGGGGGTTTTTGTTTGAAGGAGCTTGGAGGAATAAAGGAATTTCCTATCTTTAGTCTGCAAATAATAACCCTAGACATGAAAAAATTACTCGCGTTGATGGCCGTTGCAGCCATTGCTTTCGGATCCTGTAAAAAGGATGATGACAATTCATCTTCTAATGGTGGTGGTGGAAATGCCGGCCTCGTAGTAGAAAAGAAAAACAGAGCACTCCTCATAGATTTCTCTGAAACCTGGTGTCCTCCCTGCGGATCATACGGTGGTCCATCCTTTGATAGCTGTATGTCGCTTGAAGGCGGAGATCTTACCATGATGAAAGTATATGCCAGCTCTTCTCCTTCAACAATGAATAGTTCGATCTCCAACGGCATGATGAGTGCTTATGGTGTATCAGGAGTTCCTGATTTCTGGGTAAATGGGTATGAATTAGCCCCAGGAGGGGGAGTTTATCCAAGCGTAGCCAGTAATTTCAACTGGGTAAAAATGAGAGCAACAGCATTCGCTGCTGACTCAGTTATAGCCGGTGTAGCGATGGCGAAAACCATTGTTGGCGATTCTATGAAAATTGTATCCCGTGTAAAATTCTTCAAAGAGCAGGCTGCAGGCATCGACTATCGTCTGGCACTGTATGTTGTAGAAGAAGGAATCATTGCAACACAGCAAACTTCTTCAGGTGCGGTTTCTAACTATGAACACAATAACCTGGTTCGCAAGTGTACAGCCTCTTCTTATTCAGGAGTTCAGCTGAACAGCAGTGCCCCGATTGCAGCTGATCAGTTATTTGACAGCACCTATACTGTTGCCTTAAATCCTGCATGGGATTATGACAACCTCAAAGTAATTGGTGTTATCTGGAAAGGTGGTAGCACTCCGTTCAAAGTAGTAAACTCAAACGTTCTTAAATAAGAACCTCTATCTTCTTTAAAAAACGGCCTCCGATGGGGGCTGTTTTTTTTTGTGATGATTTGTCTTAATGGAGAATCTGTCAAGGGGTGATTGATGGAGGGGATTGATGGAGGGGATGGGATTGATGGAGGAGATGGGATTGATGGAGGGGATGGGATTGATGGTGGGGATGGGATTGATGGAGGGGATGGGATTGATGGAGGAGATGGGATTGATGGTGGGGATGGGATTGATGGTGGGGATGGTTGTTTCAAAATTATTCTGATAGAGGAGAAATTTCTCAGATGAATCAGCAGGTTCTTTGACCAGCCGTTCCTGATTGACATTTGGAAATAAAATTCTCGCTCAAAATTGTCTTTGCATTTCTCCAGTGCAACATCCGAAACCGGTAAATAAACATTTACATACGATTACAAATATTTAAGATGGATGGCTTCACGGGGTAGAACGATTATTACCAATGAAAAGAAGGTCCATTATCCAAATTAAGCCTACCACGACGTTCATCCGGCTGTTTCAGGATTTACCCTACTGCTTCAACTTATCGGGACAGTCAAAATCATTTCGAAAATCTCCAGATTTTAACCAGATGGTTAATTTTTATATGCTGAATATTAATGCATTATGTATGCGTTAGCAGATTTTACTTGCTTCTACAAACCTAATATGTACTTTTGTTAACCAATTGGTTAAATCAGGTGGTTAAAGAACAAGATCAGAAAACACAAGAGCTTATTCTGGAAGCAGCGCGCAAGGTGTTCATCCGCGATGGCTTTAATGGTGCACGAATGCAAGATATTGCGAATGTGGCTGGCATTAACAAAGCTCTGCTGCACTATTACTTCAAAAACAAAGAATCACTATTCAATCTGGTATTTGAAGATGCTTTTGCTTCGTTTGTTCCGCAAATACACGCGATATTTTCCGGTAACGACACTGCCGTCGATAAGCTGTGCAAGTACGTAGAAGCGCATGTGGAACTGCTGATGCAGAAACCTGATCTGCCCATCTTCGTAGTGCATGAGATTCATCGTGATCCTGACCGTTTTTTTCAGAATCTGCTCAGTAAGATGCCGGGGCCTCCGCCATTTGCATCGTTTATGGGACAACTGATGACGGAGATGAACGAAGGAAAAATCCGCAAAATTGATCCGCGATATATCTGGATGAATGTGATGGGCATGACGGTATTTCCTTTCGTGGCAGCACCACTGATGAGTCGTATGCTCTTGACGGATTCTGAAACTTATCATACGTTACTGAGGGAACGTGTGTCTTCCATTCAATTGTTTATTAAATCTTCATTGCTTATCCATGAAAGCAAATAAATCATTGCGGCTATCCGCGTTGTTGTTGTTTATGTCGGCAGCACTCTGCGCCCAGGACAATACTACACTAGAACAGGTACTCAATGCCGCCAACACGCACTATCCGCTCACGAAACAACGTGATCTGGTGGAACAGAGTAAAGATTTTAGTCTGGCAGCATTAAACCGTGCCTTTCTTCCACAACTGAGCATTAACGGTCAGGCTACCTATCAATCAGAGGTGACAGAGCTACCGATTAAAATCAATCTCCCCGGGCTCAATATCGAAGGCCTCGATAAGGATCAGTACAAAGCCACAGCTGATGTGAACCAGATTCTGTTCGATGGCGGAAATATCAGTGCACAGAAAAATGTAGCGCGCGCCAATGCCAACGTCGAGCAGATGAAAATTGAAGTGGAGATGCAGAAGATGCGAGAGAAAGTGCGACAGCTTTTTCTTGGTGTGCTGATGATGGATGAACAGATCAAACAAACGGAAATCGTTGCTTCTGATCTGAGTGCCGGAATAAAGAAGATGGAAGCGGCGTTAAAAAACGGAACAGCATTCCGTTCCCAGCTGGCCGTCCTGCAGGCTGAAGAAATTAAAAACCGTCAGCGGAAAACAGAACTGGAGCAAACACGGCTTACACTGCTAAAATCACTTTCATTGTTTACCGGTATCGAATTTCCCACTTCCATTCATTTTGAAAAACCCATTGCAGATCCCGGACTTTCTACTGCAAACAATGCTGTTTCCCGGATCGAACTCCACTTGTACGATGAACAGGAACAACTGTCGCTGGCTCAACGAAAGCAGATCGGTGTAAAAAGTCTGCCGAAGCTCAGTCTGTTTGCGCAGGGAGGTTATGGCCGTCCGGGATTAAACATGCTCGACAATGATTTCTCCTGGTTCTACATTGCCGGTGCACGACTCAACTGGAACCTTGGTGCACTATACTCCCTTCATGCCGAACGACAGGTAAATGCCGTCACCCGCAGCACCATCAATGTGCAACGCGAACTCTTTCTGCTCAATGCAAACGTAACGATTGAGCAGTACCGAAACGACATCTCAAAATACAATACACTTCTCAAAGACGACGCGCAGCTGGTATCCTTACGCGACGAGATCAAACAATCGGCGAAAGCGCAGCTCGACAATGGTGTTATCACTTCCTCCGACTATCTCCGCGAAGTAAATGCAGCCGACCAGGCACGACAACTACAGCTCCTTCATCAGCTGCAACTCCTCCAAACCCAACTTGATCTGACCGACTATCTCTCTATTAATAAACCGTCATACAAATGAAAATGAAAAATATTTCCTTCCTCCTGCTGTCGCTTGTTTCGCTGCTGATTATCTCCTGTAAAAACGGGAACGGCGACTTCGATGCCTCCGGTACTTTCGAAGCAAATGAGGTGATTGTATCAGCTGAAACAGCCGGAAAAATTCTGGAATTCACCGCCGAAGAAGGTACAAAGCTGGAAAAGAACCAGGTGGCAGTAGTAATTGATCCCACCAACCTGCAATTGCAATCTGAACAGGTAGCGGCAAGCATCCAGGCGCTTGGCGAAAAAACCAGCGATCTCACACCTTACATCCGTACGCTCGAGCAACAAATCGAAATTCAGAAGACACAGGTACAGTCCTTCGAACGTGAGCGTAACCGTATCGCCAATTTGGTAAAAGAAGATGCGGCAACCGGCAAGCAGCTCGATGATATCGAAACGCAGCTCAAAGTGGCGAAGGAACAACTCGCCCTAACCCAACGTCAGCTGGACCAGCAGAAAGCCACCATCGGCACACAAAACCGTTCTG
This sequence comes from Bacteroidia bacterium, assembly GCA_046330075.1. Lineage (GTDB taxonomy): Bacteria > Bacteroidota > Bacteroidia > AKYH767-A > OLB10 > JAJTFW01. The sequence continues at coordinate 35,984 of JAXLTL010000007.1, forward strand.
TACTAAGTGAGCAGGCACCGCTGAGCAAACGGAAAGCGCAAATCGACGATCAGCTCAACCGCACAAAGGTGATGAATCCGGTAGGCGGAACCGTATTGACCTCCTATGCTGAAGCCGGCGAAATCACTGCACCCGGAAAAGCGCTCTATAAAATTGCTGATCTGACCACACTGGATCTTCGCGCTTACATTTCCGGTGATCAGTTTTCGAAAGTAAAAATCGGTCAAAATGTGAAAGTATTTATTGATAACGGGAAAGACGATTACAAAGAGATTCCGGGCACGCTCACCTGGATCAGCGACAAAGCAGAATTCACTCCTAAAACCATCCAGACAAAGGATGAACGCGCACATCTGGTGTATGCTGCTAAGATCAGGGTTAAGAACGATGGTTCGGTGAAAGTGGGCATGTACGGTGAAGTAAAATTCTGATCATGCCGGCCGCTATAACAGCTACGCAGTTACGTAAATCGTACGTCAACGGTAAAGAAACCGTAGAGGCGCTCAAACCTGTTACATTCAGTATCGGCAAGGGTGAACTCTTCGGACTCATTGGTCCCGATGGCGCCGGCAAAACTACACTGATGCGATTGCTGACGACCTTGATTCTTGCGGATGAAGGAACGGCAACTGTAGATGGGTTTGATGTAGTAAATGACTATAAAGAAATCCGTCAGCGGGTAGGTTATATGCCCGGAAAGTTTTCTCTGTATCAGGATTTAAGTGTCCGCGAGAATCTGGATTTCTTCGCTACCATCTTTAAAACCACTGTGGAGACGAACTATCACCTGATCAAAGATATTTACGATCAGCTCGCGCCCTTTGCTGATCGTCCTGCAGGAAAGCTAAGTGGAGGTATGAAACAGAAACTCGCACTTTGCTGTGCCCTCATTCATAAACCAAGTGTGTTGTTCCTCGACGAACCGACCACTGGTGTAGATGCCGTATCGCGCAAAGAATTCTGGGAAATGCTTGGCCGGCTCAAACAACAGGGAATTACAATACTCGTCAGCACACCGTACATGGACGAAGCTTCGCGCTGCGACCGCGTTGCACTGATGCAGGATGGGATGTTTATGGAAGTTGATACACCGGCGAATATCACAGCAAAATATCGTCAACCATTGTTTGCTGTGAAAGGTGAAGACATGTATGACTTGCTGCACCAGTTAAAAGCCAGAGAAGATGTATTGCTGGCCTATCCCTTCGGCGAATATCATCATGTGGTCATGAAGCAGGAGAAAGTGACGCTGGAAGAAGCACGCTCGTTACTGGATCTGAAACCTGGTCACGAAATGCTCTCCGTTCCTGCCGATATCGAAGACTGTTTTATTTATTCCATGACACAACACAACGCATGAACAACAATTTTGCAATAACGGCCCATCAACTCACCAAACGTTTCGGCGACTTTACCGCGGTAGATGCCATCAGTTTTGAAGTAAGCAAGGGAGAAATCTTTGGATTTCTGGGTGCCAACGGTGCAGGCAAGACGACGGCTATGCGGATGCTGTGCGGACTCAGCAAACCCACTTCCGGCGAAGGTACAGTAGCTGGATTTGATGTAAACACACAGCCGGAACATATAAAAAGAAACATCGGATACATGAGTCAGAAGTTTTCATTGTACGATGATCTCACGGTATTTGAGAACATCCGCTTCTATGCCGGTATCTATGGGCTAACTGATAAAGCAATAAAAGAACGCAGTGAAAAGCTGTTACACGATTTACAGTTGCATGCTGAGAAAGATAAGTTAGTAAAGTCGTTACCGTTAGGCTGGAAACAGAAGCTCGCCTTCTCTATTGCCATTATCCATGATCCGGCCATTGTATTTCTTGACGAACCCACCGGTGGGGTAGATCCTCTTACGCGTCGCGAATTCTGGGAGATGATGTATGCCTCGGCTGCGCAGGGAACAACCATCTTCGTAACCACCCACTACATGGATGAAGCCGAATACTGTAACCGTGTTTCAATCATGGTTGACGGAAAAATCGCGGCACTAGACACTCCTGCCAATCTGCGCCAGCAATTCGATACTCACCACATGAACGATGTATTCCTGACACTCGCAAGAGGCGCGCAACGTCAGGCCGATTAAACGACCCCATGAAAGAACAATTCATAGCCTTTGTACGGAAAGAATGGTATCACATCTGGCGTGATAAGAAAACGCTGTTCATACTGTTCGGCATGCCCATCATGCAGATTATCATCTTCGGTTTCGCGCTCACCAACGAAATCAAGAACTCCCGCATCGCGGTGGTTGATATGTCGCACGATGAGGCCTCAGCCCGTTTACTGCAACGCATCGAAGCCAGTCAGTACTTCGACATTGAAGAAAATCTCAGTACTGCGAACGAAGCCGACGCAGCCTTTAAGCGTGGAAAAGTAAAACTCGTAGTGGTCATTCCGGAAAATTTCGCAAACGATATCCGCCACAAGAACAAAGCAACCGTACAAGTCATCGCCGATGCAAGCGACCCCAATACCGGCACTACACTTACGAACTATGTGCAGGCCATCACCGGCGATTTTCAATCCGATCTGAATCAGGGAAAGAAACTTCCCTACACCATCACACCGGAAGTGCGGATGCTGTATAATCCACAATTAAAAGGTGCTTACAACTTTGTGCCGGGTGTGATGGCGATGGTGTTGATGCTGGTGTGTACGATGATGACATCCATTGCGATTGTAAAAGAAAAAGAAACCGGAACGATGGAAGTATTGCTCGTTTCGCCGTTACCTCCCTTGCTGGTGATCTTCGCGAAGAGCGTTCCTTATTTCTTTTTATCGGCTGTAAATATTGCCAGTATATTATTGTTGAGTGTCTTCATGCTTGGCTTACCCATTGCCGGAAGTCTGGTGTTGCTGGTTACGTTGAGCCTGCTCTTTACCTTAACCTGTTTAAGTTTTGGCATGTTCATCAGCTCCGTAACCGCGAGTCAGCAAGTAGCGATGCTCATTTCGCTGATGGGACTCTTCCTTCCCACCCTCATGCTCAGCGGCTTTATGTTTCCAATTGAGAACATGCCGCTCCCGCTCCGCCTCATGTCGAATATTGTCCCCGCCAAATGGTACTTCTTCATTGTAAAAGCAGTGATGATAAAAGGCGTTGGCTTGCATGTCATCTGGAAAGAAGCGCTCATCCTCACCGGCATGACGGGATTCTTCCTGATGCTGAGTGTCAAGAAATACAAAATCCGTTTAGCTACTGCCTGATATGCGAAGTCTGAAATTTTTACTGCAGAAAGAATTCCGGCAGATCTTCCGGAACCCGGCCATCCTGCGCATGATCTTCATGATGCCGGTGGTACAGCTGATCGTGCTGCCACAAGTGGCCGACTACGAAATCCGCAATGTCAACATTGGTATTATCGATCACGATCACAGCAGTTATTCGAGAGAGATGATCCGCAAGGTAAGCAGTTCGGGAACATTTATCCTCGCCGGCTACTACGACCGATACAGCGATGCGTTGCAGGATGTAGAACACGACCGTGTGGACCTGGTGCTGGAGATTCCGGCGGGATTTGAACGGACACTTGTGCGGGAAAACGAAGCACAGGTAGCGGTAGCCGTCAACGCAATCAATGGTGTAAGAGCGAATCTGGGTGCCGCTTATCTCAACACTATTCTCCGCAACTACAACCAGGAAGTCCGGACAAAGTGGATACAGTTCCCTCGTTTTGATGAAATGCCGAGAGTAGAAATTTCCGGGCTCAACTGGTACAATGTCCACATGAACTACAAACTATTCATGGTCCCGGGTATTCTGGTGGTGTTACTCACCATGGTGGGTGCTTTTCTCACAGCCCTGAACATTGTAAAGGAAAAGGAAGTTGGTACCATCGAACAACTCAACGTAACGCCTATCCGCAAACCGGAATTCGTACTGGGCAAGCTGATTCCCTTCTGGGTGCTGGGCATGGTGGTCCTGACCCTGGGCTTGCTGGTTGCGCGAATTGTATATGGCATTATCCCGGTGGGAAATATCGGTTTACTCTATCTCTTCGCAGCCGTCTTTCTGCTAGCCGTTCTGGGTCTGGGCCTGCTCATCTCCAACATCGCGCAAACACAGCAACAAAGCATGCTCATGGCCTTCTTCCTCATGATGATCTTCATCCTCATGGGCGGACTCTACACCAGCATCGACAGCATGCCGTACTGGGCACAAGTAGTCACCTGGTTCAATCCGGTCACCTATTTCATTGAAGTGATGCGTATGGTGGTATTAAAAGGCAGCACCTTCAGCGACATCAGCCGGCATCTTGGTATCATGGGCATTTTCGCCGTAGTGTTGAATGTATGGGCGGTGATGAGTTATCGCAAGAGAAATTAGGTTTGCGGGAGGCGGTTAAAATGTTAAATTGTTTTACCGGATCAAGCCCAGGGCTTGATCCGGTTGTTAAAATCTCTTTATTTTTTATCGTGATTATTAATGATTTAAAAGTCTAAATTATTAATCAATGTAATCAATACTTAAGCAATAAATGCGTTTAACAATTGAAGCTGCATAATACAATGTTACACGAAATTACGATCAATGATAATCTACATATTTGAATTATAGACTTCTGGTTCGTAATAACAGATTTGAACTTAAGATTTCTCCTATTCCATATTTCACTACTTTTTAACAAAATTAAGTGCTGTAGCGAAACCAACATTAACAACGGTGCCTTTTAAGGGATTACTATCAGAGAAATTTTTTCCGCCTACATTGTATCTCACATCAGCAAATAAAATGAAATTATTATACTGTACTTCCGTCTTGGCACCAAAACCATTGATTACACCCCTTGTGTTTTTCTCTTTAAATATTGGATCATTTAGTACTTTATAGAAATTCGCAACACCCTCTTGAGGTACATTAAATGCTGAATAATATGCTGTAAGGGAAAAAGAAATATTGTTTTCCTTATCTATTCTTTTGAAATAAGAATACTTAAACCCAGCAGTCCAATTCACATTTTCAAATGTGATTTTCTCCTCTGGCAGTGTATCGTTCCCCTTAAAATTGACCAAATTATTTCTATACGCAAATGATCCCTCAAAGGACCAACTATGATATACTACATTTGTACTGTTTTCATCTAAGTCAGTTTCGATTGGTGTAGTTGAATAAAGCAATAAACTTGGATTAAATAAAATTCCAAAATTTCCGGTCTCTGGGAATAGCAGAGCTTTAACATCCAACGAATCTTTATCTACGCCTTTTTGGGGATCAACGTTGATTGCATTTATCCCTAAAGTCAAGCTAAGCGCTCGGATAGGCATAACTTTAACAGCAAGTCGTCCCGAAGCAGTATAAGCTGTACTTAAATCTTCAGAAGAACTTAATGTAGACAGGCCATAGAAGTAGACACTTGATCCCTTAGATCTTAGATTCGCAAGATCCTTCTTCAATTTCTCAAACTGCCCTAATAGAGTAGAATTACTCTCTTCCTCCTTTATCTTGTGCTTTAAAATTTTCAGGGAGTCACTTTTAGCTTTAATTGAATTCAGCAACTCCATACTAACGGGTTCACTAGCAGGAACCAATTGCTGAGCATGAGAAGTTTGAATGACTACCATAAAGATCAATAGTAAGTGAAGTTTTTTCATAGAATTGGTATATTACAAGTTAACATTTATTAAACTGTTCAATTTTAAAATCTTTTATTACTTTTTTTAGTAGTAAGGTCACGAGTTGCCTTAAAGATCAGTAGTTTATAACACGTATAGAGTAATAAATCAATTGTTCAATTTCGACATCTCATTTCAAATCACCTTCAAATTAAAATAATATATAAAATAAACATCAGGTCATTTTTAGGGGAGTATATTTAGCCCCCTTTACAATCAGATAATAGAAATTAACTGCTTGGTTTCAGAGGCAAAGTGGCACTTCATGTGACAAATACATCAACAAATCCTATTTACCTTAAATAAAATTTTTTAAAGATATAATACTAATGTTTATTTGTGAAATACAAGTTTGAAAAATGAGTTTATCCGTAAAAAACAGTTTAGAATGTATTCAGACGTTAAATAAAATTTTTAAAACGATGCAGGATATAACAAAATGATGCAGGTCCTACCTTATTATTCTTTGCTTCTAAAGCCGTAGAATAGAAAGCTGCATTGTAGATACAGTACTCAGCACTTATACAACATAGAAGGAATGTAGTTTTGATTGAGGTCATTCCTGCGATATTTCATTTATCTTTTCCTGTATTTGTTTATTATATTCTTCAATTTGAGCATTATATCTGTCCGTATCCTCATTCACAGCTTTGTATAGCAACTCATAACTGCCGATTCTTAAGTTGCAATATTCCAGGAGAATCCTGTTTCTGTTAACAACCTCCTCCGGTAATTGATATCGGCTCAAATCATTCAGAAGCTTTATATTCTCATTCCAATAATAGATTCCACGTTCCCTGATTTCATACAACAGCTTTTCCTTCGGCGTGTTCTCTGGCAAGTTATATACTTCCAGCGCCATAGATTCCATGGAGGTAAACTTTTTCATTTTAGTCTCATAGAAATCAAAATAATTGGGAATTCTGTTATATACAGCTGCAGTTATCACAACAATTAATAACGTCAGAATCGATATAGTACCATATTTCCATCTGGGGTCATCATTATTTTTGAGTCCGGGGATAAAGGCATATCCGATCAGTAGACCGCCAATAAGTCCACCGATATGAGCGGCATTATCTATTCCACCTTTAAGACCGTTTAACAGATTATAAGCTACAAAAATTCCTATGCTTGTTAATAATGCCTTTCTTGCGGTCTTTTCAATCAAATTAGATGTCAACAGTGCAAGGAAAACCCCGTATAAACCAAATATGGCACCGGAAGCACCAGCGCTGATAGTGAGTTCATGCCATGCTAAACTGGTTATACTTGCTGTAAGACCCGTCAGCAGATACGCTGTGACCATCCTTGGTTTGCCCAGTATAGGCTCCAAAAGTACTCCTATGTATAACAATGCGTACATATTCAGTAAAAGGTGAAATACACCGATATGGATAAAACAATTAGTAATTAACCGCCACCACTGGCCGTTCATCGTCATGGGTTTAAAATTTGCGCCCCACTTCAACAGACCATCACTTTCCGGTTCAAAAAATCCAACACCACCAATTACCATCAAAACAAAAAGCAGGATATTCAGATTCAAAAGAACGGGAGTAATGAAATATCCCTCTACCGGTTTAAATACTGAAAAGAAATCCTTGATCTGATCTTGGGTGGTTGGAGGTGGTAAAATCAGAACATCTTCAGTTGCAGGAGCCAATTGATCCTGGAGACTGAGGTAAGTAGTATCCAGCTGTTCCGACGGAATAGATTGCTGGAGCTCCTGAAATTTTGAAATAAACTCTTTCACCTTTCTTTTATTCCGTCCCCAATCAACCATTTCACTACCTGTAGATTTACTTTGAACTACTGCCGTGTCATTTTCAATTCTGACTGTCAACTCTGCATTCCATGAGAACATACCATTGTCAGTATAGGCGATTATTCCGTGTCCACTCAGATGGCTAATTTCCAGCTTTAATGCCCTTGCAGTTTCAACAACCAATGCAAGAAAATGTTGTGGAGAGGTAGTTTCAGGTATAAGTGTACTTGCGTGTTTTGGAGTAAATGCTATTGCCATGCCGGTTGATTAATTGCTGAGTTTATAAATTTAGTGTAATCCAAACATCTGATATTTGTAACTAGCCTTAAAGATTCCTCATTAAAGGTTTATTCCCTATCGGACAGATATTTGCCGAAAACAATTCAAGATCAAATATAGATAATTGACAAGTTTACTCCAAACACCTGTAAATATCGGGCAAAACCGGAATTGGCAGAGAAAGAAGAATTAATAACAGCTACCGTGTATAGAAGTTGACGCATTCCATGAAGGTTTAAAGATCATTGTCCCACCAGTCTCACTACCACAAATTTTCCGTCGGAGTTGGTGAGGGATATTTCCTTATTGAACGCGGATATAAAATCAACTTTGGGCGATGAAGATGATTCATTGGCGACATATGCAGCCAGCGGTTGATCGGAGCTGTATTTTCCCTTTTTCAGAAAGTTGGTGCAATCCTTGTAGGCAAATAAAAACAACCGGCAATCGGTGCTATCGCCGATAAGATTTGCGAAGCCGGTCCAGAAGAGTGATTTATTCGTAAAGTGATTGCTGCCGAATATGATTATCGATTTCTTCAGATCCGCAGAGGGAATACCAGCGAGGTTTTTTACAATGTTCTCATCACGCGTTTTGGAAGTGAACATAAAATCCTTCATGAACACCGGATTGAAAACAATCTGCTTCAGGTAGCTGGCATTCTCCTTTAATGCAGTCTCAAAACCGGATTCGTATTGTTGATACTGCGCACTGACTTCAAGGAGAATTTCCTTTACCTCCTTCGGTGATGTATTGGCTTTAATCTCTCTTAATCTGTTGATGGCCGGCATCAGTGCCGGATCAGTAATTCCGGTGAACCATTTGTTAAACACATATTCCAGACATACCGGACGTTCGAAATCCACGCCCTGCAAAGTCATTTCCGGATGCAGCAGATAAATCTCCCGAAGTCGTTGAATAAACTTGCGGTAGTTTTGGCCTCTTGCACGCGTAAACTGCAGCACATCTTCATTACCGGTTTTCAGATACTCTGATATAATAGCGATCTCCGAAACCCCTGATTCGAGTACAAGGTGTGTATTACCGCGCTTCACCAGTTCCTCAATCATATACGCTTCCACTTCATAGGTGCCTTTTACCTCGTGAGCTTCGCCGATCAGGACAGGCAAATGAATGCCGGAATCCAGTGCAATCGAAGAACTAAACGATAAGGTATCGAGGTTAGTCTGGGCGAATGAAGAAAAAGAAAACGCCAAAAGTAAAATACAGGTTATACGTACCATAGTACAAAGGTATATAAATTGAAATAATTGGGAACTGATCTCAGGTATGCAAAATTCACAGATTATCGGTTAACATTATACTGTTTCTATAATAGAAGAATGCTGTTAAAAAAACAACAGGAAGAATTGTACTTACCTTGCTTCTATTGATTAACGCCTGAAATCAGAATATCCAGAATAAATTTACGGGCATCTATTTTTAATCTAAATAGAGTTTATTCTATTAGAACCTGATCTTGACCAATAATTACAAATTCACATTAATTAATTTATCACTACACTGTGCTTAAAACGATCATTCATTAGTAACAATAAACTTGCAGTTAGCCAGTTGTTCACTATCTTTAGTTAACGTCAAAAAATATACGCCGGGTACTAGCTTCATTTCTTTAACAGAAAACATGTCCTGCGTTGCATCAGGTATTACTGTTACGATTTGACCAAGAACATTTTCTATTAGCATATCAATATCCTGAATAGAGTTATCGAAAATCAATTTAAATGTTTCGGTGACAGGGTTCGGATAGATTCGTAATTGCTTCTGCCCAAGGGTTTCATTGATGCCGGTATTTGCACTTAGTTTCGCAAGAAACAAGTCAATTGATCCAGAAGCATTGAGGGTTTGCGATCCAAAAGTAAGGTTGGGGCTTACAAATGATCCTGAAACCAATAAGCTACCGTTGCCGGTTGTGGCCAGGCCATGGAGATTATCAACATTCGCTCCTGAGATTGTACTAGCCCATGTCAATCCACCTCCACTATCATATTTTCCAATAAATATTTCTTCTGAACCACTTGAATTATTAACTTGTGTTGATCCAAAATTCATGTTTTGACTTAAGAAATCTCCACCAACAAATACATTGCCGGCCGCATCAACATCTACCCCAAATCCTCTGTCGCGATTTGGACCTCCGGCACCGTTTGCCCACAAGACTCCACCGCTGCTATCCATTTTAACAAGAAACATATCTTGATCTCCAGCGTTGGCAAGTGTTGTTGTGCCGAACGTTATAGGGGAAATCCAGTAGAATCCTGTAAGGTAAACATTTCCTGCCTGGTCAGATGCAATAGAAAAGGGAATTTCATCACCGGGTGAAGAAAATGATTGCACCCACTTAATATTACCGGAAGTGTCGACCTTTGATACAAACATATCACTAAAACCCTGACAAACATATGTTGAATTTCCAACTACTATTGATGGGCTATCGAAAGCAGAGGCAAGATAGATGTTGCCGTTATTGTCTGATGAAATAGCTGTGCCAATATCACTAACGGTTCCACCGGCAGAAATAGCCCACTTCGCATTTCCGGAAGAATCTAGTTTGGCAAGAAAAATATCTCCAAAACAGCAATTTACATTCACAAGGGTTGAACTTCCGAATGCAATAGTGTCACTACCAAAATTTCCTGTTAAATAGACGTTATTATTTTTATCTGTGCATATGCCGCCAATATAGTCATTACCGGTTCCACCAAATGATTTCGCCCACATCAAAGTTCCGCTACTACTGAATTTTGCAATGAAAATGTCATATAATTGGCTTCTCACAAGCGTTGTATTCCCAATCAAAATAGTTTGACTTTTAAAATTGCCGGCCATATAAACATTACCCGAAGCATCTGTTGAAACACTATAAGCTTCATCCCTGCTTTGTCCTCCACCTCCTACTGCCCAAAGATTATTTCCATTTGCATCAAATTTTGCAAGGTAAAAATCAAAATCCAACCCGCTTACATTTGAAATTGTTGTGTTCCCGAAGTTCAAGGATGTGCCTGAGTATCGCCCTGCAATATACACATTACCGTTCATATCCGAAATAATGTCTTCGCCTGAATCAAGGCCTGTTCCGATTGCTTTCTTTGCCCATTGCCAGGTTTGGGTATAGCTTAGCAATGGGTAAAAAAGAAGTAACATTATCGTCAATTTTTTCATGTGCTATCTTTAATTCAATTTAATCATTCAAAACTTCATCACTTTTATTATTCAAATTAATAAATTTTCAGAAATGAGTTGCCTCTGCAAAATTGTGTATTGATTATTAAACAAAATCCACCTTTAGCTTGACTTATCACAAAATGATCAGATACATTTTTCATTTATATATTGCTTTCCCGATATTTCAGAATTATCAATTTCTAGCTCTTTTTGATGTTGAACAACAATCAATATTTTACGATTTTTTTTGTTAATTGTCCTTTTTCAGTAGTTACAATCAGACTGTACACACCATCATTAAATTTACTCAAATCAATTGTCCTGATGAATCCACTGTCCCATACTTTTTCTTTCTCATTAAAAATTAACTCGCTATTAATGTTATAAATATTAATTTCTACATTATTGAAATTACTACCATTTACTTTAATGTTAATTTCCCCGGTTGTTGGATTTGGATGGACTGTCCATTCGATCATTCCCTGGATAGGATCAATTCCTACAGTACTCAGGCAGGCAGTATCAATTGTGTACTTCCACAGGTCATTCATTGGTAAGGTAATATGAGAATCGATAGTGCCTCCGAATAAATACAAGTGGCCATTTTTATCACTCCACATTATCGAACCCATTCTGCCATCCGGGTGGTTTGTGGGGCTTGTAACCCCCTTTATTCCCCACGACCCAAGCGGGTTTAATATACTATCTCCACTTACCCAAACCCACTGATAGTTATTGGGATTATACATCCATAAGTCATTTCTTGTGGAAGGCACTGTAACATATTTCGCCCCGCCAAACATCCAGAAATTACCATTTTCATCTGTTGCTACAGCCTTGTTCTCAAATCTTGCAGCAGGAGAATTTGCCGGAGAAGTGATGCACTTTACACCATAATTACCTGGTGAATTAATCATTGTACCTCCACCCATCCACGTCCAATTGTTTGTAAAAGGATTAAATCTCCATAAATCGTTTCTGGCGTGGACACCAGTCATCGACGCATTTCCACCAAAAAACCAAAAGTAACCGTTATTATCAACCCAGTGAGAATACGCCCATCTTGCACCCGGAGTATTTGCAGAGCTTTCCACTCCTTGTGTTCCGTATACTATCGGGGTATAACCATTTGAGGATCCTTTCATCCAGGTCCATTGCTTTTTCTGTATATCGTAACGCCACAATGCGTCTGAATTTCCAATGTTATAACAATCTCCTCCAAAAAGCCATAAGTATCCAAGGTTATCGGTCCATGTGCATGTTCTCTCCGCTCCGGATCCGGGATTACTTAAACTATCGGCAACACCCAGCGTACCAAATACAGGAGCCAACGTTGGATAGGTATTTACACATGTCCACATATTAATGGAAATATCATACTTCCACATATCATTATATACACTGTACAGCCACAAATTACCTTGTTTATCGACCCAGCATGGTACTCCAAATCCGCATGATGGCGGATGATTATTCGGAGCAGGCACCCCAATTGTTCCATATACACCGGGATCATATTGAGTCATTACTCCTGAACCTTTCATCCACGTCCAAATATTCGTATTGATATTATATTTCCATAAATCACAACAGAAATATTGGTTAACATTCTTCCCACCAAAAAGCCATAGATTTCCATCTAAGTCAATCCATTCGCAAGGTTCGTATAATGCAGGTGGTTCATTGGTAGGATTAGGAACACCCTGAACTCCAAAATTTCCTACACTTCCACTAGTACTTTTACCACTAATCCAAACCCATTCTCCCTGTTGCGCATTACAGTCAAATGAAAATAATCCTGAAATCAGGAAATTTGCAATCGTTAAACAAAGAGTGATTTTAATTTTCATTACCCAGGAAACCATACATAAATGACTAGTAAATATACTGTGATGTAAATTTAAATTTTTTTTCCCTGTTGGCCTACAGATTAGAGTACTTTTTTAATCCAATAAATTCAAATGCTGATTCCAACTCTCGAATAATTCAAGTTTAATCCCACAGAAAGAATCCAGTTAAGTGATTTATTAAGTAGGTAATGGTTTTCACTTCAGGAGTCCAAATTAGGATCTGAGCTAAAAGAAAATATAAGACTGATAATCAAATCATTAGTTGATACCAATTTAACTTCCCTTGCGCAACCACCTAATTGCATATATATTTGCAACCACATTGTTGCGCATATTATGGAAACAAGAAGAGACGTCTTCAGTGCCCTGGCTGATCCGACCCGGCGTGCGATGATCCTCCTGCTGGCTGCTGGCTCACTTACACCCAACGCCATGGCCGAACACTTCGACAGTAGTCGTCAGGCTATATCAAAGCATCTGCAGGTGCTCACCGAATGTGAAATCGTAATGCCGGATCAGCAAGGCCGCGAAATCTATTACCATCTCAATACCGATAAAATGAAAGAGGTAGAAAAGTGGCTTGAACAATTTAAACAGATGCTGGCGAAACGCTTCGATCAGCTGGATACCGTACTTGAAAAACTAAAATCCAAACGCAAATGAACAAGGCTATTCTCTTCAACTTCCTTGTAGATAAGGAAAAGAATCAAATCACTGTTGACCGCTCTTTTAATGCACCGCTCGATCTCGTATGGGCTGCATGGACCGAAGCTGAACTCCTCGACCAATGGTGGGCACCTAAACCGTATCAGGCGATCACCAAATCGCAGGACTTCCGTGAAGGAGGAAAATGGCTCTATTATATGCAGGGTCCGACGGGAGACAAACACTGGTGTTATTTTATCTATGAAAAGATTGTACCGATGACCTATTTCGGTGGACACGATTCTTTCTGTGATGAAAACGGAAACGCCAATACATCAAAACCCATCGTTCACTGGGGAAGTACATTCAACGATCAGGGTGAATCGACATTGGTGAATATCGTTTTGCAGTTTAAGTCACTTGAAGATCTGGAGATGATCATTCAGATGGGCTTCAAAGAAGGTTTCACCGCAGGACTCGAAAACCTCGATCATTATATCTCAACACAATTTTATCTGCGTCAGCGCAGCAAGCCTAACAACAAAGCGCGTGTATCTACCTATGTGAATTTCCCGGGAAATACAGAAGAAGCATTCCTGTTTTATAAATCAGTATTCAGAACAGAATTCGTAGATGGCATCCACCGCTTCGGTGAACTACCCGCAGATCCCAATCAACCGCCGATGTCGGATTCGCTGAAGAAAATGGTAATTCACGTTGAACTCCCTCTCCCCGGTGGACACATCCTCATGGGCACCGATGCTCCGAAGGAAATGGGCTTCACCGTTACACAAGGCAATAACATGCACATCAACCTTGAACCGGATTCAAAAGCAGAAGCCGACAGATTGTTCAACGAATTATCTGCAGGTGGCATCGTCAGTATGCCTATGCAGGACATGTTCTGGGGTGCATACTTCGGCAGCTTCACGGATAAATATGGTATCAACTGGATGGTGAATTTTCAAACAAAACAATAAACACATAATCTCTACATCGCAAATTAAATGAAATATAAAGTTTATAATGTGCTCTGCACGCTGTTTGGTCTCCTGCTGATTAATGGAGGGTTGGATAAACACTTTCATTACATGCCGGTTCCGAAAGATCTTCCTTCGGAATTAATGAAGGACAGCGCCGCCTTCATGGAAATAGCCTGGCTCATGCCGTTGATTGGTACCATTGAAATCATCGGAGGATTACTTATTATTCCTCCACGAACCAGAGCTCTTGGAGCTCTGCTGATATTCCAGTGATGACCGGAGTGTTCCTCACGCACTTCACGGTGGCTCCTTCCGGTATTCCAATGGCACTGGTAATCTGGGGGATATTGGGTTGGATTCTCTATGAGAACAGAGAGAAATACCTGGCACTGTTGAAATAAGCTTCGTCAACACGCCCGGGATTTCATATGACTCGTCCATGAGGCTATGGAACCTTGCAATATCTTATCCTGCCGAAAACGGAATCTTCTTATTTTTATCCTAAATTCTGCACCATGAAAAAAGGCCTCTTTATCGCTCTGCTTCTGTTTACAGAAAGCTTCGCAGTACGTGCACAGGTTTGTCCTGTATTCATTACCCATCTCATCAGTGGTAATCAGGTATCATATTTCGGATCGAGTCCTTCCAATCCTACAGCCTGGTCGTGGTTTTTCAATGGTGGCACACCGCTTACTTCCAGTCAGCAGAATCCGGTGGTGACCTATGCCAATCCGGGTACATATATATGCGCACTGAGTGTGTCCGGCGGACCCAATAGCTGTTCGGCCTCGCTATCTAACAAACAAGACACCGTTACCATTGCCAGTACAGGACTTGGTGAAAATGTAAAATCAGATGAGGTCAAAATTTTACAACAAGATGGAATTCCGGTTTGCCTGATTTCGAGCACACGTAACCGTAGTGGCGTTGTACAATTGATAGATATAAGCGGGCAACTCGTCGCTGAAGTATTTAAAGGCAGCATTCAGGAAGGAAACAATATTTTACAAATTGAATCGGCAGGACTCGCCAGTGGCACCTATTTGCTCTCTATTGAGATGGAAGATATCGTGAAGGTGATAAAATTTAGCTGGAAAGGATAAAATAATTAGATTGCGGTTAAATGCTCTGGTTAACGGAGATTGAATATCATTAGTTAGTTTTGTGAGATGAGTGACGAAACGGGTGTTTTGCGGCTTTCGGAGTTGTCGGCAATTGTGGCGGGGGTGTTTTCGATGCATTTCAGCGGCGAGCGCTATTGGGTGAGTGCGGAGATCATCGGACTAAAGGTGAGTCGCGGACATTGTTACCTGCAACTGGCCGAGAAGGACGAACAAGGCAGTACACCGAAAGCGGAGTTCAGAGGCATCATCTGGGCCTTTAATTTCGAGCGTATCTCCAACCGCTTTTTCCGAAGCACCGGGAGTCCCCTGCGCGAACAGATGCAGGTGCTGATTCAGGTGGAAGTACAGTACCACGAACGGTATGGATTGAGTCTGCTCGTGCATGATATCGATCCGGCGTACACCCTTGGTCAATTGGAGATGGAACGCCGGCAGACCATCGAGAAGCTGCGCAAGGCCGGCATCTACGACCGCAACAAACAACTGGATCTTCCAGCATCCCTGCAACGCATTGCGGTGATCTCGGCGGAAGACAGCAAGGGCTATGAAGATTTCATCACCCGGCTGAACACTAACGCTTACGGCTATACGTTCCATGTAACCCTCTACACCTCATTATTACAGGGCGACCTCGCCGCTGGAGATATCGTAGCCAAACTGCAGCGCATCAAGGCCGATACGCTCACGAAACGATACGATTCCGTTGCCATTGTACGTGGTGGTGGCGGCGCATCGAGTCTGGAGTGTTTTAATAATTACTTCCTCGCCGAAGCGATTGCTACGCTTCCTCTTCCGGTGATTACCGGCATTGGACACCAGGCCAATAAAAGCGTTGCCGACGAAGTAGCACATACCGACAGGATGACGCCAACGGATGTCGCTAATTTCCTCATCGAACACCAGACCACCTTCGAAAGTGAGATGGAATCGCTTTGGGAGCAGATCCGCGAACTGAGTGTAGAGACCTTGTCGTTGCAGAAAGATTTTCTGCAATTAGCTGTGTTAACCTTGCAGCGGGAAGTGCGACAAGGCATCAGCGATGAACAACGCCGCACCGACCAGCAATCGTTTGCCTTGCGGCATCTGCTGCAAAGTGTCCTCCTACGCGAACAAAACGACTTACAACAGGCGATACAGCAACTACGCAGAGAAACGCGGCAGTTCTTCCACCTCGCGCACAGTGAACATGACCAGTTCAGTGAACAGCTGTTGCGCAAAGCTCCGGCGTTGCTGGTCCGGCACGAAGAACAACTCCAGCTCGCCGAAAAACAATTACGCATGTTAGATCCCGCGGAAGTCCTGAAGCGCGGATACAGTTATACGCTGCACAACGTAACCATCGTGACCGATGCGGCGCAATTAAAACCCGGCGACTCGGTCCGCACTGTTTTCCACACAGGAAGCGCCGACGCCACCATTAACGAAACACACCATGGCTGAAAAATTCAACTACGAAAAAGCGAAAGCGGAACTTGAAAATATCCTCGAAGAACTCGAACGCGGCGACACCAGCGTTGACACCCTTGCCAAACACGTTAAGCGCGCCGGCGAACTCATCCGCCTCTGCCGTGAAAAGCTGCGCAGCACCGAGAAAGAAGTGGAAGGGCTGTTGGGAGAGATGGAGGAGTGAATGTGCTAATTTGATAATTAGCTGATGTGCCAATGTTAGTAATAATTCAACTCTTAATCGGCCCATTCGAAACCAATCAATTCAAATTTATTTAGCTCAGATTTCTGCAATAGGAGCTGTTGGGGGAGATGGAAGAGTGGGAAATTACCGCAGGCCCCGACTGATAAACGTGTCACAGAGTGAGTTTCCAGGTTTCTTAGTTTTCACATTACTCTGCGCCTTTGCGCTCTCTGCGAGAAACTACTGACGGGAACGCGGATAAGATGGATTTGGCGGTTCCGCACGAAATGTGCGGAATGCACGGATTTGCATGCGGCAGAAAACTATGGTTAGTGGACGTACTCCGGGGATTAATTGCCGAAGGCCTCGACTTGTGCTGAGCAACGCCTCAGCAGCTTGCCTCGATAGGCAAATGCAGAAATTGGGCGCTCGTTGTTGCTTCGCTTAGCGGAATTGACACTTGTGAATTATATGACTCATTCAAAATCAAGACAAAAGAAGGTTAGGGAAAAGAAAATCAAGGAGATTCTTTCAAACTAATGACTATAGGAAATGTTAAGAAAACCAATATTACTCGATAACATTAAGATCTACCGTCGTACTGTCGTGCTTCTTTATGTTACCTTGCTGATCTTTGATTTCTCCCAATATTACAAGCGTGTGTTTCCCTGTCTCGTTAAATGTTTGGGTATAGGTTGCAGTAGAATTTTCAACAGGTAATACAATTAACTTTTTATTCAACTCGCCCATTCTGATGGTTGTTTTTGTTTGGGGTGGTTGGGCGACAGTAATTTTTATAGTTATTTCTTTTTTAGCTTTTACCCCATCATCTAAAATGGGGGTTTGTGTTGTATCACTTGTATGTACAGTTACGAATTTCGGACTAAATACAACACCTTCTTCGTTTATCTTTTTACCTAATGAATCATAATTAAGTAGGTATAAGCATTTACCATAGAAATCAGTTACAGCAAACGTTTCCAATTGCCCATTTTTATAAAACCATTTCCCACTTCCATATTGCTGCCCTTTTATCCAAAATGTTTCCTCCTTTAATTTCCCGTCTTCATAATACCAATAATTCGCTCCATCGGGTAGGTCATTTTTCCAATGAGTTTTACTTTCCAATTTTCCATCCTTATTATAATGCTTATTCCATCCTTCTTTTCTGCCATTTTGATATTCGATTTCATCTTTTAATACATTCTTAGGGTTGGGATAATAGTAATATTTTGCCAGTCCGTGCATCACAGTATCATTAATATAGTGTATTTCTGATTTAAGATTGCCTTCTCCATCTTCAATTACTACAAAACTATTGTTGCCAATTCGTTTTTGCTCACAAGCAGTGAGGCCAAATAATATTGAAAAGAATACAGTGTTTTTCAAAATGAAATTCATATCAATTTTTCTTTTTAAAACTGTGAGCTAGTTCCTCATTCATAATTTTTCCGGTATCACTTGGCAAGGCTTCTTGTCCACAATATTCACACTTCGGAGGTTAAGTTCCTTTAGGATTTTGGATTGAGCGGTACATGGCTGATTTTTTCAGACAGTTTAAAGTTAGTGTTTTTGTAAGTACCCCCAAAATCCGGACAATCTAAAAGTAGAGAAAAAACTCTAACTTTAAATTGTCAATATGAAAAAAAGTCGGTTTACAGAATCCCAAATCATCTCCATGCTCAAGGAGCATGAGAGTGGAAAGAAAGTCTCAGACATTGCCCGTGAAAACGGGATTAGCACAGCAACATTCTTCAATTGGAAGAGTAAGTACGGCGGGCTTGAAGTAAACGAGTTAAAGCGTTTACGTGAGCTTGAGGAAGAAAATAGCCGTCTGAAGAAGATGTATGCAGATGTCAGCTTAGACAATCAGATCTTAAAAGATGTCATAACAAAAAAAGGCTGGGGCCCTGCGAGCAAAAGGAACTCGTAAAGACAGTGGTGGCGGAATACAAAAAGACCGTTCACAGGGCCTGTAAAGCATTGGGAATACCTCGAAGTGTTTACTACTATGCGTCAAAAAGAGATGACCAGCCGGTTATAACTGCCCTTCAGGAGCATGTAGACAAGCACCCAACACATGGCTTCCCTAAGACCTTTGCATACTTACGAAGAGCCGGTAAGCCATGGAACCCCAAACGAGTTCATCGAGTCTATAAACTATTAAAACTAAACCTAAGACGAAAAGGAAAGCGTCGCTTGCCCGCTCGAATCAAACAACCACTGGAACAAGCTAATCTGCCAAATGAGATCTGGTCTATAGATTTTATGCAAGACACATTATTGAACGGAAGAAAGTTCAGAACATTTAATGCGATAGATGACTTTAACCGAGAAGTACTGGCAATAGAAATTGATACTTCACTTCCCGCTGCAAGAGTCATAAGAACATTGACACAAGTGGTTGAGCTTCGAGGCAAGCCAAACAAAATAAGAATGGACAATGGCCCCGAGTTCATTAGCAGCAAATTTGAACTTTGGTGTAAAGAGAATGGAATTGAATTGCAATATACTCAACCTGGCAAACCCATGCAAAACGGAAGGGTTGAGCGATTTAATGGTACCTACCGAAGGGATATACTCGATGCTTATCTCTTCGAGGATCTATGGCAAGTAAAAGTGCTTACTGAAGAGTATATAGAAGAATACAATAACCAAAGACCTCACCAGGCGCTCAATAACATGACTCCACGAGAATACCTGTTGAAATGTGGACAGCTTGCCGGCCCGCAAACTACCCTCAACCTGACCACAGTTCAACAGGTCAACAACAAGTAACAATGAAAAACTCTATTTTTAAACTGTTCGAAAATGGGGGTACTTACAACACAATAATAGCTATAAAAAGGAGTACTCGCCTATGGGTCAATTTTTGTGACATATTCGCTTCTCTTAGTAGATTTATTTGAATTATAATCAGTAATAATGGGTGCAATTATTTCATCAATATTTTTTGTTCCACCTTTAATGGTGGGTCATTAGGATATTTTAAACAAGCTTTTAAACTGACATATTTCATTATTCACACTCATTAAGTATATTTAAAACTCAGCCTCCCACCAGCCGTTTCCGATATATTTAATAACGTTCTTATTGATCCAATGTGGTTTTTTATAATAATATATCATGGTGTCCAAATCTATAATATAACTCCCATGGGCTCTGCTAAAATCAAGTTTCATTATTCTATTCTCCCTCATGAAATTATAACAATATCTTAATTTACCCGCCGTAAGCTCACCATTGCAAAAATTACTCATTGAAACAATCTGCTCAATCTGATACCATTTATCACTTAACTTTATTTGGAACTGATTGTTTGAATTTCTTTTCACCAGACCGGATAGATCCATTTTATATTCTGCATTATTACAATAATAACGAAAATAAAGGGCATACCCTTCTCTCCATTCAGCCTGAAAATTCATCAAGGAATCATTTTTTAAAGACCTTATCTTCCTTCGAATTTGATCAGTCGATGAATTCGTGCTGTCTACGTTGAATGTTATACAGGATTGCGTATAATTGACTGGAGTATTGGCCTTTTCCTGAAACTGCATATTAAAACAGGTTTTATAAACTCCTGGGGAAAGTGGTAATCTTTTCACATAATTACAGCAAGGAATGTTTTCTTCGATAAAAATATTTTGGCTGGTAGTCGTGTCGTCATCTATGTAAAGTTGTTTAATACTGCCGGGTGGATTAGGGGTAAACAAGAGAAGTGTAGTAGAATCCTCTGAATCTATTCTTGACAATGAATCAATATAATCGGTTGTTATGCCCCAAATAAAAGGATGACCTATTTGTACAGAAGAATCGGGAGTATAATACCACAACTGATAACTACAATCGTCAAAATAGCTGGTAAACTTGTAGACATGTATTGTATTATCAGTGTTATACCAAATGCCTTCAATTACTTTCCCCTTATATGTTGTTATTGATTTTAATTTGCCTGTCCTTGAAAAATGAGTAGTATTGACAATGTGAGTGTCGATTTGGCTAATCGTTACTTGAATGTAGTCGCCGTGATTACAGCTCAACATTATTAATGTTAAATGCAATACTACAAATAATTTAATCCAACCTGTCTTCATAGTATGATATTGCATTGTCTACCACCTCCGTTTTTACAATTCAGTCCGTTACAGCTTCGTGTTAATGGCTCCTGTGTTGTGGCTGAAATTCCACTATGGGAGTGCTTTCCCATAATATTCAATACCCTCCTTTTTTATTGCAAACCAAAATGAATTACCAGGAAAATTATCAACATCTTTAGTTAATATTACTTCAATGTATTTGTAGCGATCTTTTTCAATCATATTAACATACACAAGATTGGCATATTCAGTAACCCGTGGTAATATAGAGGAATCTGACAAGTTCATTAAATCACAATCAATTAATTGCAATTTTATATATCGATATTGATGAATATTGTGAATGTGGACCTCACCTTCCCATAATTTAACATGAAAGCAATTATTCTCTTGCCAAATTGAATAGAACCCATCTTGCCATTGGTCAGACATTTTGGGACGACAAGAAACACTTAATAAGAGTAACACACCTATCAATATGTTTTTCATTTCTATTATTCAATCTAAATTAAGTGCTCATATCTGGAAAATTGGTCTAAGTTAAACATTCTTGACTGATATTCCAATATATAATGCTCTGTTTCCCGAGGATGACTCATTCTTGCCAATATACCAATTTCAAACAGACGATGGTTGAGAAAGGTGACAATAAAGGGGCGAATCGGAATTTTGCTGCTGTATTAACAGCGTTACAGATGCTGAACGTGTGGATAGGATGATAACTATTTTGAAGAATGAATATCCTCATCAAGGTTGAAGTTGGGGATAAAAATCCTTCACATCTATCTTCTGTTAATGGCCCGTAATTCTTCAGCGTCTTTCATGATATCTACGCATATCTTGAAAAACTCAGACAACGGACTCCAGTTCTTATTCTTTGAAATTTTATCATTGAGTAAGGTGAAATAATCAACTGAAGAGGCAAAGCAAATACAGCCGATCAGTTTGGTTTTGCTGTCACATTCATAATATCGCACAATAAAACTATCTCGAACTCCCAATGTGCAACTTTCATCATAATTCATATTTGAGATCAGCTGATACACTTCAGAAAATGTTATAGGTTCCATATACAAACCATTTATATCAATAATGGAAGTGTCCTGCCTGAATAAATGAATTGCATCCAGACTTGAATCTTCGGCTAGGAAAAATGTCCAAATACCATCTGATAGCCCGTAGCGCTCATTTTCAAAAAGGATCTTTCGCGCCTGTCCACAGCAGGAATCAGTAGATATCATGAGAACGCTTAGCGCCATGCTGATCCAAACCAACAACCCCGTATAGCTATTCATCGCAAGATAAGGATGCAGCGAATAACCGGATTTTGTTGATTACTATGATTCATTTTTTATTCCAACAGTATCCGTATTGCCTGTTTAACATCAGTTGTATTGAGTACGAACAAATTTATCCTCTGCTGTAGGTGAATATCTGTTCTGCTCCAACCAACTCATAAAGTTGGTCCAAAGTTCCTTATGGCTATACTGCCAGCTATCAAATGATACTGTTTCTCCCTTTCTAAGAATCCAGTAATTATAAGCCTCCATATGTCCCGCGTCTTTGACTTTTTTCTGATACGTAAACAGGGAATTGGGATAATCTCTCGCTGTAGTTCCCGAAAAATAATTATCTACGAAATTCTGCCGAACCGTATTCAACGTGGTAAGATTAATGGACTTAATATTAATCAGGGAAACCATAATTCCCGGTTCGTAAACACTCATTCCGTATGGTAACTTCATCTTTGAAGGATCCTTAAGTGACTCCAGCGAAATGGAACTGTTCTTGCTGAAGCTTACTGTCATCGATGTATCGGATGTGAACTTTATTTCGCTTTTATATTTATCGTACAGCAACTTGCTTATCTCGGAATTTCGCCGGCCCTCTGGTTCAAGATTCAGAAAAATCTCGCCATATATCATTCCCCAGACTTCTTCAGTTGATGAACAAAACAATCTGGCCAGCCAATAATAATTCGATGAGAATTTCGGTTCTACCTCCACCCCCTTTTCAAACCTGGAAATGGCGTTATCATATTGCTTTAATGACAGCTCCAGAATCCCGTACTCAAGATACAATGCACCCGAATTTGGGAATTTCTCTAATCCGTCTTCATACGCCTTTCTTGCTTTCTCTTTTTCGCCCAGATTATCGTAGGAGTTCCCTATCAGTTGAAAAACATTGTCAACGACATCCTCCCTCCTCGTGAGCTTTTCCAGCGTTTTTATAGCTTTCTTATACTCTTTCATAGAATAGTACGCATAGCCGATTTCATATTCATAAGTCAGAAAATCCGGATCCAGCTTATGCGCTTCTTCCATAAGTTTTAATCCTTCTTCCAATTTACCCTGATCCATCAGACGAATAGCGTCTTTTGCCTTTCCGGAGGCTTCGGGATTGTTTTGTGCAAATATTGGCTGCATGATCAGCATACATACAACTACAAGGGCTGATTTGATTTTCATCGGTTTCTGTTTAATAAAATTCACAAGTTAACGAGGTAACGTATTGCCGGAGCTCCGACAAATAATGGTGCGAATTCGAAGCTTTCTACTCTGGAAAGAGTTCTATTACGTTTCACTTACAATATTAATAAAATCCCAAAATAAACCTCGGTTTACTAAATACAATACCGTGGATCCTACATTCACTGCTCTGGAATAGTTCCTCTGGTCTCTTCGGAGTCCCGCTGATCCTGACTGACAAACACCGTTTGTATCGTCAGAGTCATATCGGGAATACCGGAATATGCCTTACATCGCCCCGGCTTTCATCTTCGCCACCACCTGATCTCCTGCTTTCAAAATAAGATAGTGTACTTCCACGCCTTTCTCCTTCTTCTTCTCCAATACATAGTGGTCGATCTTTTCCATCAACGCCAGCCAGGTCTGTTCTGCTTGCATGTCTTCACAAGCCATCTTCGTCACAGCCATCATCTGGAGTTTGATGAGATCGTCTTGTGTGGTGTACATGCCGTTGCATTGATTGCATCCCGCTGATCCGCCAAACGTATTGGATGCACCTTCAAAAACGAGATCAATCGCCTTCCCTGCCGGTAATCCCTTCGGTGCAGCCCCATTGATTTCGGTGAGCTGCCAGCGAACATTTTCGAGGGCGGGATCTTTACCAAATGGTTTTTCTGTCACAGGTTTCTTCGTTTTGCAGGAGCTGCCGGCAAGAACAGCTACCAGTATGAGGAGGGAGAGGATACGCATAGGTTATAAATGAACGTCAAAGTTCGGAAAAAAGTGCATCGGAGTCAATGGTCCTTCATTCTATTTCAAAGAATATGCATGTACCTTTGCGTTTCACATTTCAAAAAACAATATCATGCTCGATCAACTGATCAATCTCGTAAAAGAACACGCCGGCGATGCAATCATCAATAATCCTGCTATTCCGAATGAAAAAAATGACGCTGCCATCTCTGAAACAGCAGGTGGTATCATGAGTGCCTTACAGGACCAGATGAAGGGCGGCAGCCTCGAGGCTATCACCGGACTCTTCCAAGGGAGCGGAAACAGCAGTGCGGTGGTTACGAAAATCAGCGCAGTAGTGCAGGAACAACTGGCCGGGAAATTTAACCTTGATGCCGGACAAGCCGGAACTATCGTTCAGCAGATGATTCCCGTGGTGATGAATAAACTCGTGAGCAAAACAAACGACCCGAACGATAACAGTTTTCACATGGATGATGTGCTTTCATCACTCGGTGGTGGAAATGCCGGCGACCTGTTGAATTCGGTGAAAGGATTTTTCGGAAAATAGTCGAAGGTCATCTCGATACAACCCTGACGAAACAAACCATGTTTGTTTGTCAGGGTCACTCGATGACCAACATTTTATTCTTTTACTCCTTTGCCGAATACAATTCCGAGCGTGAGATAAAGGGTATTGTATTTTGAATCGAATTGCAGATCGGCATCGTCTTTAAAGGCCTGGGTAAGTCCATAGCTGTAGCCGAGTTCAGCAGTAAGAAACCAGATATCTACGCCAACACTCGCATCGAGGTTGAATGAACCTCCGTTGAAATCATTTTCCTCAAAGTCGATCTTATCTTCACTGTTGTCAACACTAAGAATAAAATCGTAGGAGGGTCCGGCATTCACCAACAGCTTTAGGTTTTTCTGATTAATGATTTTATATCCTACCGTAGTACGCAGTTTCATCGAAGTGCGAATGAGCTTATCTTCGAGTTCGGTGCCGGTATAAATGGAGTCTCCTTTGAACTTGGTGATGGTGGCATTGCGTGCGAAGAAGAGTCCGGGTGTGAAGAGAAATTCATGGCCAATCCGCACATCTGCTCCGGCTAAAACGCCCATGTCGGCCGAAAAGTCGGTTTCGACAGTAGAGCTGGTGTTCTTAATGGTGGCGGTGCTGCCGGTAAGCTTGAGAAAGCTGGCGCCAATCTTCGGGTTAAACTGAACCTGTGCCATCGCCAGCTGAACGCCGGTTAAACAAATCAATGTAAAGAGAAGTTTTTTCATCAGAGAAGGGGATTTATATCCGTAAAAATACAGAACACATTTTAATTTTCAACGATTGTATCATGTTGATTTACTAT
Source organism: Bacteroidia bacterium (assembly GCA_046330075.1). Taxonomy (GTDB): domain Bacteria; phylum Bacteroidota; class Bacteroidia; order AKYH767-A; family OLB10; genus JAJTFW01. The sequence continues at coordinate 61,749 of JAXLTL010000007.1, forward strand.
TATTTACAACCGGACCTTGCAAATTTGACAAGGGATAATTTCTTTTACCGGGGGTTAAACAAAATGCCGGAACGATTGTTATCTCCTTGTACACTTCAGTTCATGTCACCACAATTGATCAATATCGCCATCGTTCTGACCACCTTCTGCATCATGGAATTCGTGGCCTGGTTTACCCATAAGTACGTGATGCATGGTCTCGGCTGGTATTTCCATAAGGATCATCATCAACCTGAACCCGGTTTCTTTGAAAAGAACGATGCCTTCTTTCTGATCTTCGCTATCCCGAGTATGATCCTGATTTATCTCGGCGTGATGAACGAAATGGATTTCCGTTTCTACATCGGACTCGGAATCGCCATTTATGGATTCGCCTATTTTCTCGTGCATGATATCTTCATTCACCAGCGCTTTAATCTCTTCCGCCGTTCAAACAATATTTATCTCCGCGCCATCCGCAAAGCACACAAAGTTCATCATAAACATCTTGGCAAAGAAGAAGGTGAATGTTTTGGAATGCTGATTGTGCCGTTTAAATATTTTCGGGAAGCACTGAAAAATGCAAACGCGTAGGGTCGTAGCATGCTACGGCCCTACGCGTTTGCATTTTTCCTCTCCCCCCTACTCACCAGATACACCCCAAACATCGTTACCATCATTGCATACACCGCCATGGGTGCAATGGGTTCTTTGAGGAGGAAATGCCCAAGTAAAACCGCGACAATCGGATTGACATAAGCATATACCGATACCTGCTGCGCCGGGAGGTAACGCATAGCATATACGAAGAAGCTGTAGCCGAGTATCGATCCTGCAACCACCAGATAAGCCATCGCCCACCAGCCGTTGCTATGCATGGTATTAAAGGCTGATAATTCATTTTGTGAAAGGCCGATGATGGTGGTAATCGTTCCGGCAATCAGCATCTGCCAGGCACCCGTGACTGCTGAATTCAATTGCACCGGATATCTTTTCATGTGAATGCTGCCAATGGCGCCGTTTACCAAACCCCAAACAAGGAGAATGAGTCCAAGGTAGTTAACATGATCACCGATTTCCTGCAGATGGTCGTGGAAGATCATCCATTGTCCGATCATGCCGACAAAGATGCCGGAGAGCGTAAGCCATCCCGTTTTTTCCTGCGGATTCCAGATGCGGGTGATGATGACAATCCAAAGTGGAAATGCTGCATTCACAAGCGCCGCAAGTCCGCTGGTGACACTGCGTTCGGCCAACACAAGAAAGAGATTACCACCTGTGAAGATGAAGAGTCCGGCCACGAGGATACGGATGAACTCCCGTTTTGTAGGGTAGATATTTATCCCCATCAACCGGGCTACAGATAATATCAGCATGCCGGCAATGATGAACCTCAACCCCGAAAACAGAAACGGCGGAAAGCTGGCCTCCACCCCGATCTTGATACCGAGATAGGTAGTGCCCCAGAGGAAACAAAGGGCGACCAGCGCGAGATAAGGTCCTGTTTTCGACATCTAACGGTGATGAATATCCGCCATCAGGCAGCACTGAGCCGTTCGTCGCTCTGACGTTTTACAATGACTCCGGAAGTATATCTGGCTGCAGCATAGCCGATCACAAAGACCACCAATGCTACGATTACGAAGTCCATCGGTCGCATGGCCACCGGATACGCTTCGGTGAGAAAGCCTTCTCCGCCGCCGATCTTGATGACCCCAAACGCCTGTTGTATGCCACACACAATGGCACCCAGCACCATGCCGGCAAAGGCTCCGCCAACGGAGATCAGCAGACCTTCAAGGAGGAATATCTTCTTCGCGAGTGGCAGGTCGGCACCGAGGGTGTAGAGGGTTTGCAGGTCATCGCGTTTATCGAGGATGAGCATCGTGAGGGTGCCGAAGAGGTTAAACGCTGCGATGAGGAGTATAAAGCCAAGGATGGCGTATACCGCTACTTTCTCCGAGAGAATGATACGGTACAGGAACTCATGCTGCTGCAAACGGTCTTTCACCTGAAAACGGTTTCCAAGTTTTTCGGATAGACGTGCCGTGAGCGCCTCTGCTTCTTCCGGATTTCCTGCTTTGATCTCGAGGGCAGAAATCGCGGTTTCCTCTCCTGTCAGCCGCCGCATGAACCGGAGTGGAACAATCACGTATTTACCGTCGAACTCCTGCTGCACGCCAAAGATCCCACCGGTATTGATGCTCTCCTGCGAGAAGGCTTCGGAGGGATCGAGTAAGGCATAGGAGGGATCGATGCCTTTTCGTGGCATGTACACGGTGACATGATGCAGCGGATCATTGGGACGTAGTCCGAGCGAATAGGCAATCTGTGCGCCGGCCAGCATGAAATCAGCATCTCCTTGCTGAAGCAGCGCTTCTCCATCGATGACTTTTTCGCGGAGGTCGCTGGTTTTGAAAAACGATTCGCTGACGCCTTTCACGGTCACCACATACTGGCGATCCATGTAGCGGAGCAGGGCATTGTCTTCCAGCACAAGGGTGGTTTCGGAGATACCCTTCTCCGCCGCAAACTCACGCTGAAGGCTATCCGAAAACTGAAAGGTTTTGCCTTCGGCAGCAGTAATGCGGATATCGGGATCGAAGGAATTGTAGAGCGACATCACCAGATCACCGAAGCCATTGAAAACTGACAGCACTACAATCAGGCCAAATGTACCTACAGCCACACCCGTTACACTCACCCAGCTGATCACATTGATCAGGTGGTGCGATTTCTTCGCGAAGAGATAGCGGCGGGCGATGGTCCAGGCCAGCTTCATGGGGAATTATTTCCAGGCTTTCACGATCAGTCCGGTGCCTGTTGGGTGTTTCATCGACACATCCATCCAGTTCAGCGCCCAGGAGACCGGATACGCGATGATGTAATAAAACGGAAGAATAATGAAGAAGAGTTTGGTAGCACCGAGCATGAGGATCGGGTATTTCATCGAGAGTCTCCACGAAATTTTTCCGGGTGCTCCGTATTGATAGCGTGCCTCCACCTTGGTAAATCCGGCGGAGCGTAACTTATCTTCAATCTCCTTAATGTTATAACCGTCGCGTACGTGTTCCTCGATAAACGATGATTCTTCATCGCCATGCACATCGGAACCACCCTGATCGCTCGGTGTAGAGATGAGCAGCATGCCACCCGGTTTCAGCGAAGCATGGATGTTTTTGAACACCTGCACATCTTCCAGGATATGCTCCATCACATCCACCGAAATCGCGAGGTCGTACTTTCCGGGATCGGTGAAAATGGTGAGATCTCCCACCACAAACTTCACACGGTTACCGGCGCCGATGTTCTGAAAAAACTGATTGCAATCCGCCACCTGCTCCTCTTTCACGTCCACCGCCAGAATCTGCGACTGCGGCAACCGCTGACTCAGCCAGAACGAATGCTGACCATAGCCCGCGCCCGCGTCGAGGATCTGTGCGTTCTTCGGCCCCTGTTTTATCCACGTTTTCAGCTCCTTATGTACATGCCAGGCACGCAACAGGAGGAGATCGAGCAGACGGTAGAAGAGTTTCCGCAGGAAGGGCGACTTATTGAAAACATTGCCCAGACTACGTTTAATCGGATCGTATTGCATAGCCTGCGAAGGTAGTAAAAAGGGCATATCCCCGTCGCAAAGGCCTCTGAAATGCCTATCTTTGCGGAATGGATTCCGTACGTCAGCAGAAATACGCCAAACTCATTCAGAAAGAACTGGGCGACCTCTTCCAGAAAGAAGGCCGTAACTGGTACGGGCCGCATTTTGTAACCATTACCGGCGCCAAGGTGACACCTGATCTGGGACTGGCCCGCGTCTACCTCAGCGTTTTCAAAGCACCCAAGCCCAACGAAATCCTCAAAGCGCTGAAGAAGCATCATGCCGAAATCCGTCTGGCCTTAGGCAAACGCATCGGCAAGCAGGCGCGCATCGTTCCCGAACTCGAATTTTTCATCGACGATAGCCTTGACTATGTAGAAAAGATGGAAGGTGTGTTTAAAAATTTACATATTCCACCGGCAGAAGAATGAAATGCGCCCGGAGGGCTGTTTGAAGTTTAAGGTTTAAAGTTAATTTTTAGTATTCAGGTTGCACTGGGATTTGAGATAAAAATTTATCAGGATTTGCGGGTTCATTTCTGGAGTAAATAAAAACTCAGTTTTCTGCGACGAACTACAATTACATTTTAAACGCAGTTACTGCGAACATCAAAGTTCTTCGAATGGCCAATTGCAATCGGCCACTATCAACTCTTGCACCTCTTTCCACTCTTACCCCCTCTTCTTCGCATGGCCGGTCCCACCCTGCCACTACCATTACATTACCATATTCCGAAGCGCAAGCACTCTGCACCGTTGTACCCCTGTAACTCTGCATCTCTGCAACTCCCGCACTTCGTGCGGCACGCTCCCATTAAAAACAAACGGGGCGGACAATTCTGTCGAATCATCCGCCCCGCTAAAAGATGTAAAGAATTAATAACGGATCAGCTTGATCGTTTTGCTTCCGTTGTCGCCGTTGATCTTTAAGAGATATACGCCGGGAGCTGATTTAGTAAGATCGATGCGTCCGCTGTAACCGTATTTACCGTTGATGACCTCAGTACGGATAAGGCGGCCTTCGGGGTCAGTCACTTCATAGCTGAGGCGTTCACTCTTGCTGTTTTTCAACTCGAGATTATAAACCCCGGAGCTTGGGTTCGGATATACGCTAACGTTACCCACCGAGGCCGGATCTCCCAGGCCGGTGGTCACATCTATGTTCACATTGTCGATGAATAATACGTTACCATAGTCGTTGATGTTGGTGAAACGAACCTGTACGCTCGTACCAACATAAGTATTGAGCAGAACACTATCCTTTCTCCAATCGGCGGCCTGTGTGGGTGCCCATTGATTTTGAGTAGGTGCTGCTGTAGCAAGCGTTGATCCTCCCTTGAGGTATTCCTGATTCCAGGTAGCACCGCAATCGGTTGACACATCCACCCGCAGCTGATCCACATACGTAGTGTCGTTGTATTGAGCATAGGCTACATCAAAGGTCAGTATGGCACTAACAGCCGTGGTCAGGTCAAACTCCATGGTGCGAAGATGATCTTCCGCTCCTGGAGCATTCAGGTTAAAGTTATCGAATGAAGCTGCATCGGTGGATGTTCCGCTAGCACCGTTTATGGCGAGTGCCGCTGCCCATGTATTTCCGTTTCCGGAATCGTCAACGCGCCATGCTACCGGAGGAAAGACGCCGCCATCGAAATCTTCAATAAGCGGAGTAGCTGCAGGAGTGGAAGCAACGAGATAGGCGGCTTTTGTAAGTGAATTGGAACCAAACGAATTCGTAATGACTAATTCCACATCATAGCTTCCGTATGCGTTGAGTACGATCTGCGGATTCTGTGACGTTGCTGAGGTACCGTTCACGAAAGAGAATGTAGCAGGGGTGATGTTCCACTGCCAGCTGGCCGGTGAATTAATACTCATATCCGTTAACGTTATTACCTCGCCCTGACAAACAGATAATTTGTCGGCTGTGAAAACGGGGATCGGAGCTGCAGTGTTTTCAATAATGTTGATATCATCAAGCGCCAGATCCGATGCAAAATTCGCTCCTGTGATTCCTCTGAAACGAATGGTGATCACATCGCCAATCCACGGCGTAAGATCCACATCTTCCTGTAACCAGGCATTGCCCTGATTGCCTGAAATGGGTGTCATCACATCGTTCACCCAGGCTCCCTGCGAGAGAATGTCAACGTGTAGCTCTCCCATGTCGGCTCCATACATATGATACCAGAAAGTGAGATGCGGACTTGTAGAACCGCTGAGGTTGATGCATGGACTCAGTAATTCTGCGCGCTTATTGAAACAGGTACTTGCTTCGAGATAAACATAATGTCCGGTAGCGGTCCCTAGCGTATGGTCTACATCCGGTCCGGTATTGGCCGATGGAGTGGAGCCATCCTGCACACGGAAGTCGATATCATCTGCATCACCATTGGCTGCATTGATCCAGCCATTTGCGAGCGGACAAACTGTTACTTCGCAGTTGGTTGCATCGCTGCACAATCCGGAGGATTCAAAATCTTCAATCAGCGGAATTACCTGAGCGATTCCCGGTAATACATCCACACTGATAGATACCGTGTCGTTGAGCGGATTCTGGTCGCCGCTGAGCGAAGTCCACACTTTCAGCTGATAGGTTGCAATCACGGAGAAGTCGGCAGTTGCATTGAACGTGAACAACTGATTATTGCCCTGTACGATAGTACCACTGTACGTTTCCGTTACTACCGGACCATTATCGATCTGATAGTTTACATCTATGGAATTGATGGGTGTTGCTCCGCTGTTCTGTATCGTTATTCCAACCGGAACGGCTGAGTTATCATGACAACCCAGCAATGTACTGCCCGGACTTGCGATAGAAAGTGCTGTGGCATCCACTGCATAGGTACAGTTCAGTAATCCGGGTGATTTATTTACAGCATATGCTCTCCGGCCTTTATTTCCGTCGGAAGTAATGGCTGCAACGCTGATCCAGTTATCATTGTAAGGATTCACACCTGAGAACGTCAGACTATTGGTAGCCGATGTTCCCACAGCATCCATGTATTTTGCCCCCAGCGCATATACTTCGTACCCTGCTGCTCCGGTCACGTTATTCCAGGATACATTCATACTGTCAACACATGCCCAGTTCACGGTAATGCCGGTGGGAACACTGATAATTGCCATTGTGGTATCGGACTCATCTGAGAATCCATTGCGGCTCACACGAAACTTCACTGCTCCTGAAACGGTATTCGGTACTACCCAGCTGAGTTGCTGCAGCGTTTGCGGAGCAGCAGCATTAATAAGGTTCCAGGTTGATCCGTTATTGGTAGTGTATTCGAGCGTATATGTACCCAGATTGCGTTCACCATCCCAACGTAACACCTCCGTTTCTCCGGGAACAAAACCTTCTCCTCCGTTCGGATATGTCCAGGTGACTTCGTTGTTCCTGAATTCCCAAACCACATAGTAATTAACACCTGCTGTCGGTATGGCATAACCATTAACCGACACTACATATGTACCGGCAGCCGGGTTATCGATGGTAACCTGTTCTACGTTGTTAAGGCTATCCACTCCACGAACTGCGGGTGCTGTGAGATTCGCAACATTGGGAGTTGGATCCAGAATCCATGGATTCCAGTTAACGGAAGAGGGATCTGTTACCTGAATATTGATATTGTTCACAAGTTCAGGTGCTGAAAGAGGCGTTCCGCCCGGATCAGCCCAATATACCATGGCCCTCAGCTGAGTTGTCCCGGAAGGCACATTAATGCTATGCAAATTTGTAACTCCATTGACAATGGTACCGGAGGTCCAGGTGTTATTCTCGATGACTTTGATGGCACGGTAAGCATTCACACGTCCCCAGCCATACGTGAAATCGGGGCCGGGATTCCCGATGTCTTCGGCAGAGTTCAGCATCGCTGCTTTGATCAATGGTGCAGGAGCAAGAGAATCGCCATGAGTTTCTTTCCAGGCCTGATAGAGTTGTGCAAATACGCCTGCAATACCCGGAGATGCGGCAGAGGTTCCTCCACCCACCTGATACGTATTATTTTCATTGGTACTCATCTGGTCGAGACCATTTGAGCAGATATCCGGCTTGATACGTCCGTCGGCAGAAGGACCATGACTACTGTAAATATCCAATACTTCCAGTGCATCAACGTTGCCACAGGCGATTACATTTTTCCCTTGCTTGTACCCGCCGGTGATTGTTCCCCACGGAGCTCCGGCACCATAACCGCAATCGGACTGCGCGCTGTTCCCTGCAGAGAAAACAAATTGAAGATATTGATTGTCGTAAAGCAGGTTGTCGCCCAGCTGTGTTTCAGTTGTGTATTCATTACAACCTTGTGAGTAAGAAGTGGAGGCGATAACAATTCCGTAATCATTATGTCGCTGAACGGCATCCGTAATCCAATCATACGAGCTGCTCCAGTTCACGGCATACAGATACGCACCCGTGGCCATTCCGCGGATCGTTGGATCTAGGTTTCCGGCTCCAACACAGATGCCGCTGGTCATATCACCATGGGTAGCACCCACACCGGTGGCCAGATTGGTAAGGCGTCCGGTGAAGTCAATATGTGGTCCTACAAAGCCATCATCGGCAATGGTTACCGTTACTCCGCTGCCATCGTAATGACGTCCGTTGGCCCAGTCACTATTGATATAGTTAGAACGATGCAGGGAACGGCCCTTTGTATCTTCTTTTTCACCGGGGGCCGGAATAGTATTTACATAGTTCACCCAGGGTTCAGCCGCCAGTGTAAGCAGGCTGAAATCGCTGACGCGCAATTGAACGGTGCGGGCTTCTTCGAAGGTACCCAGCACCTGTCCGTGTTTTCTGGCAGCGGTGAGAATCATGTTCAACGGAAGGTTGGCCTGATACTGTACATTCAGATCTACAGTACCGGGAGCATTGATAGCCCATGCCTGGAATCCGCCCAGGATCAGTTTACTCACCTTCTGTTGGGGAGAGAGTGCATAAACAGCCGTCACGTTGTATTCGTTCAGACGGGCGCGGTCATAACGTACAGGGATAGCCGCAAGGAAGGCGTTTTTTGGAAGATAGTTCAGCAACAGCACTCCGCTTTGCCGCAATGCTTCTTTTTGTTGTGTGGTAGGAAGCTGTTCAAACTGTAACACCCGGTAATACCAGTCACCGAAGCGGTCAGCCGGCAACGGCGATCCGATGAATTCGGTAAGGTTAGCCGGCGGGTTCACAGTTCCGCTTTGCAGATACAGGGGCTGTATCGTTTGAGCTGTCGCATGCAGCGCAAATGCCATGCATGCGGTAGTAAAGAGAATGCGTAAATGTTTCATGGATTGGTTTGGTTTTATCCGGGAGATGTGTTGTTGGCTTCTTCCCGACATCCGAAGGTATAAAAAACAACGATAACCAACCCTTCTGTCGGGTTTTATGGGTATTTATCCTGTATAATCTTTATAAAATCCCCCGCAATTACACCAACGGGGGCTGCCTGAACAGTACAGACAGCCCCCGTTGACTTCATTATTCTTTGCCGGCCTTAATCCTCCTGTGGCCTGATCCCCGGGGTTGCGGGTGGCAAGGGCAACAGGGGCGACATGCTCTTGAAGTTGTAGGTGGTAACCGGGCTCATCATTACCGGCGTTTTACTCCAGGTTTCGATGGTATTGCGATAAATCAGGGAGATGTAATAGCTGTTGTTGAGATAAGCGGCAGGGAAGCTGAAAACAGCTTGCCCGGAGGTGCTGAGCATCGCCTTTGAAGTGGCTACAACAGCAAAAGGCGCTACTGTCTGATGCAGTCTTATCGTGATGGAGTCAACCGCCAGAGGGTCGGAGCTCAACCCGGCATTCATTCGAACCGGAGTCATTTGTCCGCCGGCTATGTGGAATCCTTCCAGTACCAAACCGACCGTAAGGGATACATTTCCGGCGATGCTGGTGATATTTGTGTTGTCGATGTACAGACTATTCCCGTAATCATTGATATTGGCAAAGCGCAACATCACCTTATTTCCTACCCAGGGAGTAAGGTTAACGGTATCCTTTCGCCATTGCGCAGCTGACGTGGGTGTAAACAAACTTGTCAAGGTCCCTGCGGTTGCCAGCGTAAGGCCGGTCTTCAGGTAACCGGTGGTGGTCCAGGTCTGCCCGCAGTCGGTGGAGATATCTACCCGCAGCCCGTCTTCATAACCTACACCGTAACGGGCGTAAGCCACATCAAATGTCAGTTGCGCTGAAGCGGCTGAAATAAGATTGACAACAGGGGTAACGAGATAGTCTTCCGCCGCCGGTGCATTATAGGTATAGTTGTTTATATAATTGGCCGCCGTGGTTGTTCCTGTTGCACCGGTGATGCCGGTTCTTCGTTCCCAGGTATAGGAGGCATCAGGGTTAACAAGGCTCCATCCGGAAGGGGGATACATGGCTAATTCAAAATTTTCTGCTGCTGGTGTATTGAGTACAGGACTTGAAACAGAAACTACCGCATCACTGTCGTTATAAATGTTCATGTCGCCGGGATACGTGACCCAGGCCTGTACTGAATAGCTGCCGGCAGCAGATAGATTCAGCAGTCCGCTGAACGTATGGGTAACCGTGGTACCGGGATTGATGGTTCCCGGATAGTTCTCTGTTATGATCGTGCCTCCGTTGATTCGGTAGCTAACTGGAATATTACTGACCGCATTCTGGCCGGTATTTTCAATCGTCACCGTAACCGGAACCGCTGCGGTGTTCTGGCAATTATTCAGGTTTCCGTGATTGGGGCTGTTGATGGTGTCGAGGGCCACATCTAACGGCATCGGACAGGAGAAAACGCCGGCAGACTTCTTAATCGCATAGGCTCTTCTTCCTTTGTTACCGGCGGTAGTATTGGCACATACGCTGAACCAGAATTCAGAAGTGGGATTAACTCCCGTTACAACGAACGCTGTTGAAGTGGTTGTGCCGATGGGCTCCATGTATTTATTACCGAGTTTATAAACAGTATAACCGGCTGCACCGCTCACTGCATTCCACGTTAATCTCAAACTATCCGGACAAGCCCAGGCGATGGCGAGTCCGGTGGGTACACCGATAATGGCCAGCGAAGTATCCGACATATCGGAATTCACACCACGGGTGATGCGCAGTTTTACCTGGCCGGAGTTCACGGAAGGCACGAGCCAGCTGTATTGCTGCACATTCTGCGCAATAGAGGTGGCGATGGTCGTCCACGTAGCGCCATTATTGGTGGTATAATCGAGTGTATAGGTGCCGAGATTGCGTTGTCCATCCCAACGGATTACCTCCGTTTCTCCCGGTACAAAACCTTCACCGCCGTTGGGATACGTGATGGTAACTGCATCTGTTCTGAATTCCCAAACCAGATAATACCGAACGCCGGTTGACGGTAAGGCGTATCCGTTAATATTCACCGTGTAGTTTCCTGCAGCGGGGTTGGCCAGAGTTACCTGCTCCATATTGTTGAGGCTGTCGATACCGCGTACAGCAGGACTATTCAAGGCTGTTGCATTTGGGGTTTTGTCCAGAATCCAGGGGTTCCAGGATACTGCCGAAGGATCTGTCACACTCATATTGATATTATTCACCAGTGCAGGAGCTGCTGCGGGAGATGCTGCCACATCGGCCCAGTACACCATCACCCGAAATTCGCGGGTACCGGCAGGAACACTGATGGTGTGCGTTTTGGTATTTCCTTGTGTCACACTGTCCGTCAGGTACCGGTTATTCTCCAGCACCTGTAACGCGCGGATGGCATTGATACGGCCCCAGCCGTAGGTAAAATCGGGACCGGCATTGCCGATATCTTCCGCTGAATTCAACAGGCAGGCTTTGATCAATGCACCCGGAGGATTAGACACGCCGTTCAGTTGTTTATATGCCTGGTACAATTGTGCCGTCACGCCGGCGACCCCCGGCGATGCAGCCGAAGTTCCTCCACCTACCTGATAGGTGTTGTTTTCATCAGTGCTCAGCTGATTCCGCCCATTTGCGCAGATGTCAGGTTTGATACGGCCGTCAGATGATGGTCCTTTACTGCTGGTCGGGTCCAGTACTTCGAGTTCATCGAGGTTTCCGCAGGCGATTACATTCTTACCCTGTTTATAGCCCCCTGTAATATTTCCCCATTGCGTACCGGCGCCATAACCACAATCCGATCCGTTCGAGTTCCCGCCTGAAAACACAAACATCAGCTGACGGTTATTGTAGAGCAGGTTATCCCCGAATTGTGTATCCGTTGTGTAGGCATTACAACCCTGCGAATAGGATGTAGACGTGATAACAATGCCATAGGTATTGAAGTTGGCCACGGCATTAATAATTTGCGGATAGCCGCTAATGTTATAGGTATAGAGATACGCTCCGGTCGCCATGCCGCGAATCACCGGATTAAGGTTACCTGCGCCAACGCAGATGCCGCTGGTCATATCACCGTGGGTTTGTCCTGTTCCGGTCGCGAAATTGGTCAGACGGCCGGCGAAGTCGATGTGCGGACCTACAAATCCATCATCGGCAATCGCCACCGTTACATTCGATCCATCGTAATGACGGCCGGTCACGAAATCGGTATTGATCACATTCGAGCGGTGGAGGCTTCGGCCCTTGGTATCATCTTTAATATCCGGAGCTGAAACAGCATTGATAAAAAACACCCAGGGCTGTGCGGCCACCTGCATCATGGAGAATTCACTCATGCGCATGGTGATGACGGCATTCTCCGGATGCATGGCGGTTACCCGTCCCAGCTTTCCCGCCAGTTCGAGCACCAGAGGTAAGGGCAGATTGGCGTGATATTTCACATCCAGCTCCACCATACCAGGCTCCTTGAAAGCCCAATCGGGAAAGCCGCCCAAAATCACACGACTAACCTTCTGAACCGGGGTTTGAATCTCCACTGCAAACACACCGAAGCGCTTCAACCGGGTGCGGTCATAACGGATAGGGATAGCCGTCAAATAGGTATTGGAAGGAATATAATCCATGATCACCAGACCGCTCCTCGACATTTCGTCCAGCAATGACTGATCCGGCAATGATGTAAACTGTAAAAACCGGTAATAATATCCGGCCACCACATCTCCCGGCTGAGGGCCGGATATAAACTCGTTCAGGTTATTGGTTGTAGTTACAATGCCGCTCTGCAGGAGGATTTTTTGTTGTTGCGCAACCGCCCATTGCAGGTTCAGCAACATCAGTGTTAAGAGCAGCCAGCAATTTAGTCGCCGGGTATTCATAAGTATGGGATTTAAGGTATAATACAGGAAGGATACCTGTCACCAACACAAGATATGAAAAACAGCTATTCCACACAATGATTCTGGCGGTCTGCAGATGATTTACCCGAAAATGGGCCGGGATTTTTATAATCCACCCGAAAAAAGGAACTTTGACCCATTCATTAGTATGCTTACCCTGGTCCCTACTCCTATCGGCAACCTGCAGGATATTACCCTGCGGGCACTGGAGGTGTTGAAATCGGTTGATATTATTCTGGCCGAAGATACCCGTACCACGCGGGTATTGCTCCAGCATTTCGGCATCGAGAAGCGGGTACTGGCCCACCACCAGCATAACGAACATGCGGCGGTGAAGGAAATTATCCGTATGCTGCAGGAAGGTCAGCAGATTGCACTGGTAAGTGATGCAGGAACGCCGGGTATCAGTGATCCGGGTTTTTTGCTTGTACGGGAATGCATCCGCGAAGGCCTTGAAATCAATTGCCTGCCCGGAGCCACCGCGTTTGTCCCTGCGCTGGTGATGAGCGGGCTTCCCTGCGACCGGTTCGTGTTTGAAGGCTTTTTACCTCAGAAAAAGGGACGGCAGACCCGTTTGCTGAGCCTGAAAGAAGAAGACAGAACCATTGTGTTTTATGAATCACCCTTCAGGCTGGTGAAGCTGCTTGAAGAGTGTATTGCCATATTTGGTGAGGACCGGCAGGCCGCTGTCAGCAGAGAGGTATCCAAGATGTTTCAGGAAACACAACGGGGAACACTGGCCGAGCTCAGACAGTATTTTACCGATAAGGCGCCCAAGGGAGAGATCGTTTGTATGGTAGGCGGAAAAGAAGATTGATGTTGAAGGAACAGGTTGAGACCTGTCCCTTTTGTTAATTATAATTTTTAGCGATTAACTGTGTAAGAAAACCAGTTCTTACCCGCAGCATTAATGCTGCTTTCCTTATTCCTGCCCCACACTTCAGTTTTTTTCGAACGTAAGTAAATCGGTTCCACCACTACCACTTACGTTTTCGAGTCGGATTTTCGAAGATGTCTGTTCAAGGATCTGCCAGTCGTCGCTGATCTCCAGAAAGCAGGAAGAGCTGCTGAACTGCAGTATTAACTTATTATGACTGTCATCCGACCCCGTCGTCCAGGTGCCTGTTAAGGTTGAACCGCTGTTCGTTGCTGTTAATACACCCCCACTGTTAAAGGTAAAAGTGTATCCGTTAAAACAGGAGAGATGATCCACTCCATTCTCTGTATAGTAGGTAACGCGCCAGTTGCCCGTTATCGTTGTACTGCCGGAAGGCGTACTGTTGTCATCTTTTTTACACGAAGCCAGTGCCAGTGTACAGAGGCCTAAGATTACGATAAGTTTCTGAATCGTTTTCATACTGTTTGGGTTTTGCTATATTAAAGTAAGGCCATATGTGGGGCAAATTACAACAAACGCCTTCCGAAATGGTAGACCGGGCTTTTCAACGGGAATAAAACGGTTTTCACATTTATTCTGAAACTGCGTAGTTTGATAAATGGGTTTGATATTTCACTTTTCTTCCTGCAAGTGCTGCTTGTGGTTTTCTTCCATTATCTGCAGAAAAACCGGAATATATTTTATTTATTACTTTTAACAAAAGCCGTGTTCAAGTAATAAGTGCAATTCCAAAGATAAAAATTTTCGCCCCTTAACCTTTTGAGGGGTCTGGGGCGAAAATTTGGCTGAGAAGCGTAATCTTTGGAGTGTCTATGTCTAAAAACTACAATCAACTCAGCCAGGAACAAAGGTATCAGATAGAAGCATTACTTCGAAATGGTGCCAAACAAAAGGAAATAGCCATAATCATCGGTAAATCACCATCCACGATAAGCCGGGAGATAAAACGCAATACAGCTCTTCGTGGGCGTGGAGCCAAAACCTACTCTGCCAAGAATGCGCAGCGAAAGACCTTATTCCGACACCGGCATAAACCCAAACATATAAGATTGACGGAAGAACATAAGCTAAAGGCACAAGAGTGGCTAATTCAATATAAGTTTAGCCCAGAGCTCATCCATGTAGAAGGGAAACGACAATTCGGGGAATTTGTAAGCCATGAGACTATATACAAATGGATCTGGCATTGCAAACAAAGTCACCACCGTAAGGATATTAAATTTCAAGGTCTGTATCGGCACTTGGCACACGGAAAACGGCGAAGAAAAAGGGGGTTAAGGCGAGATAGCCGAGGCTTGATTCTAAATAGAGTATCCATAGAAGAAAGACCAGCAGTAGTGGCTAAACGAAAGCGATTAGGCGATTTTGAGATCGATTTGATGATGGGGAAAAATCACCAAGGAGCTCTACTGGTAATGACGGACAGGGCTTCTTTACACACTCGATTACAACTACTATCTTCCAAAGAGAGCGAACTAGTAACGCATGGCGTTAAAAAACGATTAAGGCCAATTCGTCGCATCATAAAAACACTTACCTTTGATAATGATCAAGCCTTCAGTCAACATTCGGCGATAGGCAAGCATCTCAATGCATCAACCTACTTCACTCGACCATACACCTCACAAGACAAAGGGACAGTAGAAAACAGAATCGGAGTTATCAGGAGATTCTTTCCAAAAAAGACAGATCTAACTAAGGTGACAACAGAAAGAGTAAAGGAAGTAGAAGATATAATTAACAATCGTCCAGTCAGAAAATTCAACTATAAAACACCTAACCAAGTCTTCTCAGAAAAAATTGCACTTATTAGTTGAACTTAGAAAAATTAATCCCTTGCAACGCCGCCATCCGGATATCCGACGTGACCTGATCGTGCTTCAGATCTCCGGGCATTTGTTTTTTCTTGGGCTGGCATTGATCTCTGTAGTATTCTGGAAAGAGCGTCAGGCCTTTGATGCTGCTCACTATCTCTTCGAACTGATCGACAGAAAATTTTTCTTTATCGCCCATCAGCGTCCGATCGGAGTAGTATCTCAGGTTCTTCCCTTGATAGGTATCTGGCTGAAACTGCCGTTGAGTTTCGTGGCCGTTCTTTACAGTCTTGGAGATATCCTCTGGTATTACCTGGTGTTTCTCCTGTTGGCCTATGGCTTCGAATCACGGAAAGGAATTGTATCGCTGCTGCTGATATTATCGCTCACCGTACAGTACAGTTTTTTCTGTCCGGTAACGGAACTCCTGCAGGCGGGAGCCTTGATTCCGGTTTGGCTCTGTCTCCTCGACCGTTCCTTTCGTTTCCGCTATGTAGCACTGATGCTGCTGGCGGCGCTCATTATCTTTTCTCATCCCCTTCTTTTTTATCCGCTGTTCTTTTCTTTGTTCTGGTGGGCCTTTCAGCAATCACGTCCCGGACTTTACATTGGCAACGGAAGAAAATATTTCATCGCTATGCTGATGACGGTGCTTGCCACGCTGACCGTTCTGAAACTGCTGCTGCTGGATAAATACGACTATGACAAAACATTTTATCCTGTCGTGTATGAAGACTATGGTTACCTCCACACATTTCAGGCCGGTGTGTTTTTTCAGCATGTGAAAGTGGTTGCACTGGGCTATCCCATTGTCTCCATCCTGTTCATTACCGCTATCGGGGTTATGCTTTGGTTCCGGCGCTGGTGGCAGGCGCTGTATCTCCTCAGTGCAGTTGCAGGATTTATCCTGATTATGAGTCTGACCCATCGGTTCGATCACCTCAGCAATTACTTTGAACGGATGCTGCTACCCATCCCCATGATGCTGGCACTGGTATCAGCCTCAATCATTACCATAACCCGTACATTTTTAAGCAGGCTTGTTGCTTACGTTGGACTGGTGCTGATTCTCCTGATGCATTTTGATGTGCTGCGCATCATCTCACAACCCTATACTGCACGGGTGGGCCTGATTCAGGATCTCTGCAGTGCAGCCCAATCCCTTCAGATCAGAAAAGGTATTGTTTCGGAAGAACTGCTGGAACAAAACAGCTATGCCATGACCGGATGGTGTTATCCGATTGAAACGCTTCTGTTCTCCTCCTGCGAAGGCCCTGATCATTCCGTTACCATAGCGCTGGAGAAAGAACATATCGGTAAAAACCGGCAAAAAGAAACCATTGCAAAACCGGATGAATGGATCAAATGGGCAGAACTAAACCTTCCTGTTCAATCTCTTAATCCCGTATATTTCCGTCTGCCTGCCGGCAACTATGCATCGCTTACTTCCGGCGATACTTCGTATACAGGTACCGTTAGTATAGAGCTGAAAGATGCACGGCCGATGAAACCCGGATCTATTCATCTCGAAATTGAGTTTCTGCTGCCCGGGAAAAACATCCTGCCTAACGTCGGACAAACCTATCTGACGGTAAGGAATGCGCAGCAGCAGGACCTGTTTCGCTCAGTTCTTCCCTACAGTTTCAGAACCTCCGGACGCTGGAGCTTTAATCTGAACGAACATGATTGGCCGGATGGCCCGATTTCACTGATTTTGTTTGCCGGGACCCGAAAAACCGGGGAATTGTCCCTGATGAAAACAGGCTCCTCCATCACCTGGGCGGACCAACGGTAAGAGTAAACTTAGCTCTTGTTAATGTGCTTGTATTCAATGCTTTGTCGTTTTTTCAATTGGAATAGGATTGGATTATTTTACTTACATTTGAACCTCTTAAATCAACATCATAAACATGAAAAAACTCTACACACTCTTCCTTCTGGTGGTAGGACTTACCGTTCAAACTCAGGCACAGAACTGGCAGATGCAAAACATCGGTTATACTGTAGCTGCTGCTTATCCTTCAGATATCGATATTGTTGACTCCAATGTAGTATGGACAGCAACCAGCAATATAGGTGATGGAACCGGCGTTGGCACACAGCTCTGGAGCCGTACCATTGACGGTGGTACCACCTGGACTTCCGGCAGTTTCACGCTGGACACCAACTACCACGTCAGCAACATTTCCGGTGTTGATTCCAACACGTGCTATATCCTTACTTACAACAGCTCTGTAGGTTCCGGAGGATATCTCTTCAAAACCTCTGACGGTGGAACTACCTGGGATACTGTTTCTACAGGACAGGTTTTCCTCACTGCATCGTCCTTCCCGGATGTTGTTCACTTCTTTGATGCCGCCAATGGTTTCCTTTTAGGAGATCCGCTGGGTGGATACTATGAAATCTACACCACAACCGATAGCGGTGCCACCTGGACCCGTGTCCCCTCTGCCAACATTCCGGCTCCGCTCAATGCTTCTGAATATGGCATTATCAACGTGTACGGCGCAACGGGTGATTTCATTTACTTCGGCACCAATAACGGCCGTATCTTCCGCAGTTATGACCGTGGTTATACATGGGCGGCTTCAACCATGGGAGTAGCCAACACTTCCAACGGTGTTACCGGGGTTACTTTCCGTGACAGCCTGAATGGATTCGCTCAGCGTGCAACTTCTGCCGGTGCATATACGACCTACCGTACTACCAATGCCGGAGCTACCTGGTCAACTGTGGCGCCAACCGGAACCATGTTCCGTTCAGACTTCATGTACATTCCGGGAACTTCTGCAATGTTATCCGTAGGTGCAAACACAAACGGTCGTGGCTGTTCTCAATCAATTGATGACGGTTCCTCCTGGGTTACCCTCGACACTGCAGGTGTTACCACTGTTGATGGATTCGTGTCACTCGATTTCATCAGCCCAACAGTTGGCTGGGCCGGTGGTTTCGCTGTGGATCAGTTTACTGACGGTATCTACCGCTGGATTGCCGGCCCGGCGGGAGTTAATGAAAACACAGTAGACCTCAGTGTGAATGCTTATCCGAACCCCTCCCGTGACATTGTATTCCTTGAAACAAGCAAAAACTTCAAAAACAATGTAACGGTCAGCATCGTTGACGTGCTCGGAAATATCATAAGCTCACAGAATTATGCCCGCTGGTCAAATCCTGCCACTGTAAACCTGAGCGGATTACCCCAGGGTGTTTACTTTGTACGCATCAGCTCTGGCAGCGATGTGGCTGTACAGCGTGTAGTTCGCAACTAATTCCCCTCACGGGGCCCCCGTCATCAGCCGTTCTGTAACAGGAACGGCTTTTTTATTGTGTGGTGTTGATATTTTGTCTACTTTTAATGTGCGAAAACCGGAATCCCATGAAATTAAAATCTACCCTGATCTTCCTGTTATTTCTTTGTTACTCCGTTGGCCTGCAGGCGCAATGCTATGTTACTGCCACCGTTGTCAATAACTCCATCTGTGGACTTTGCAACGGAACAGTATCTCTTGCCTTTTCAGGAGGTACTCCTCCTTATGCCGTCAATTTCAACGGTATCCCGACGGGAACCAGCACCAGTTCACTCAACATTCCCAATCTTTGTCCGGGAACGTATTCTTTCAGCGTAACCGATGCAATGGGAACGCTCTGCACCGGATTACTGACAATTTCGATTTCTACGCAGGGAAATCCGTTATCAGCTTCGATCCTTAGTGTGAACCCAACCTGCCCAACCTGTACCGATGGTTCCGCCACGGCCTATGTAACAGGCGGTACACCCCCATATACCTATTGGTGGAGCAACGGGGCAAATACACCGGTCATTAACGGACTCGGTACCGGTATCTATTACCTGTATGTTATGGATGCCAACGGATGTTCGGATACAGATACCGTTAGTATAAATTATGGGGGTCTTCCACTGTACCTGATCAGCGGAAGAGCGTTTTACGATATAAATGGTGATGGCTTCTATAACTATCCCGACGCGCCCCTGAACTATCAACAGATCATGAAACAACCGTCCGGACAGATAACATATACAGATGCGAATGGCTATTATACCTTCGCCGATACAGCCGGCTCCTATCAGTTATCCTATGTTCCTGCAGGATATTATCACACGGTTACACCCAATTATCAGCATCAGGTTACGATAACCGGAGCTAATCAGTCCGGCTTTGACTTCCCCCTGCAACCCGACAGTATGTATCACGACCTCTCCGTTTATACCTTCATTCCTTCTCCGAGATGCAGTACACTCAGAACCTATTACACTGTTATTACCAATAACGGAACTTATATTGACTCCGGAAATGTGACCTTTGCTTTTGATTCCGTTCTTTCACCTGCAGCATGGTCGTCCGGCGGAATTGTAAATGGAAAAACCATCACTTATCCTTTCTTCGGGTTAGCCCCGACGGAAACGAGAACGCTGGCTACCTCTTTTATTTTACCCGGACCCAACGATACACTTATGAAAAATACGGTCGGTTATCTTATTGATGCCGGCGGAACGATCCTCGACTCCAGTTCATCGTCAGGATATGATGTTGTCTTATGTTCCTACGACCCTAATGACAAACAAGTAGATCCTGTTGGCGAGGGCCCCGGTCATCTCGTGCCAATGAATACCGAGCTGCGTTATCTGATCCGTTTTCAGAATACCGGAAATGATACAGCCTACAATATCATGGTGGCTGACACCATTGATCCGGGTATCGATCTGAATACCGTGTATGTAATCGCCACCTCACACCCGGCCTATTTCCTGAAAGATGGAGGCAATATCCTCAAAGTCTATTTCGACAATATCTATCTCCCCGACAGTACAACGGATGAAGATGCCAGTCACGGTTATATTCTCTTCCGTTGCTTCGGAAACTCATCTAATCCGGATCCGACCGTTGTAACCAATTCAGCAGCGATTGTCTTCGATTCGAATCCGCCGGTTCTTACCAATGCGGTGTTCAATACGCTCTCCAATGCCGCTATCTCCGTGGAAGAACCTTCGGTGACCGAGAATGGGATTACACTCATGCCGAATCCAGCGGAAAACTATACACTGGTGATGTTTGAAAAATATGCCGGACAGGAATTACGCTTCAATGTGTATTCGATCAATGGTGCAGAAATACAATCAGGAGAACTACGTAACGGAAGTACTCTGCTGGATACGCATAGCTGGAATGCAGGACTCTACCTGGTACGCATAACAGATACTGTTTCCGGAAAAGCAAGCACAGCCCGGTTGAGCGTACGATAAACTCACAAATCGTTTAATCGTCTTCATTATACAAAACCCTGTTACTACCGTGACAGGGTTTTCTGTTTTAACATCATCTCCGTGCTGAATACCGCTGCCAAAATAATTTCCGGCGAAAGGTCCCGTTATTCCGCTATACATTGTTTCCTGTCCATCCAATAGAACATTCATTCTATTTTTCAATTATCAGAGGGGCTGATTAGCGGAAACAATTACAATAAGCGCTAATTTTAGCATGCATGTCCGTTTCGATCCGCATCCTGTTGTTGCTGTTCTTCGTTCCGCTATCCGGCAGGGGCCAGAACCTGCAGCAGCACATTGAATGGATCACCGAAAAACAAGGTGTTTCTGGTCCCATTATTAACTCCATGATAAAGGACTCGTCCGGAGCTATATGGCTGGGTACCGTAGACGGGCTGTTCAGATGGAACGGGAAAGAAATGGATCAGTTTCATCACGATGTGCACAACCCCAATACCCTTCCGCACAATACGATTAACCGGCTTATCGAGAAGGACAAGAACACGTTGTTAGTTGCATCTTCCGGAGGATTCAGTGTTTATAATATTAAAGACAACACCTGGAAGAACTTTGTAGGCGGTCCGGGTAATGAAAAGAAATCAGGTTTAAAAATTTTCAATGATATTGTTCTGGCAAACGATAGCATCGTGATTTTGTCGTACATGTATTATGGGCTATACCGGTTAAATCTCAACACATGGAAAGCAACCTACATCGACCGTACGGCATTCCCGGGAAACCTCCGGTATTTCCAAAAGCTGATTCGCTTACATGACGGAAGGATTGCAGGGGCAGCGATGGGTCTTGTTTTCATCCTCAACGAGCAATTGCAAATACTGAATACTTATCAAACGATAAAGACCGACAGCAATTCATTGCCCTTCGATAATCAGTATCTGAACATCAGTCAGGATCCGGGTAATCCGGATAAATTATGGGTGGGTACCTGGGGTGGCGGAATCAAGCAACTCGACCTGCGTACAGGACAATGGTCTTCCGTTTACTTTGAAGACAGAAAGCTTCCTCAGAATCTCCATAACATCGTAGCCGATCAGTTCTGGCTAAATGATACAACAATACTGATCAATAATAAGAATACGTTCTATGAGTACCATCTGACAAATGGAATGTTTACCGTTTCACCGTGGAATGAAGTAAAGGGTCCTCAGGGAAGTATGATCAAGGGAATTTATACAACTCCGTCCGGAGAGCGCTGGGTGTTTTCAGAACATGAAGTAGGGAGAATATCACAAAAGAGTCCGGAGTTTATTGTATATCCCTGGAACAATAAAAACAACAATATCACAGTAATTTCAGGATCGACGGCTGAACATTTCGAGGTCTTCACCTGGTATGATCACCGTTCATACTATCTGTACAATATCCGAAATGACCAGCTCGTAGAAAATCACCATATCCCATTTCTCGATCAGCATTTTACAGAAGTTTTTTCTTCCACGCCGTTGAATGAACGATATCTCCTGAATGCAACCCGCAAAGGAATTCTGATCTACGATAAACAGTTATATAAAATGCATCCGGTGGCGATGTCTGCATCACTAACTGATTTTGCCGGCATCGATATCAATGATATCTATCCATTAACCGCACGTGGCGAATATCTGATATATAGTTTGACTTCTGGTCTGTGGAGAATAGCTGTTAAAGAAGGCCGCAAAGGCCCGGAAATGACTTCAGCGCAAAAGATCAACGCCGGATATATTCAATGTGTACATCGACAGCAGAACGGAAAGATATATATTGCCGGTGAAGATATTTTTGAATACGATCAGGTAAAAAACCGGCTGGAAAAAATCTGCAGTTTAGCGGGAGAATTCAGATATGGTATCATCAACCAAATGGTAGAAGATGAACAGCATTATCTCTGGATAACTTTTGATCAGCTGGGTATTTTACGCGTCAATCTCCGGCAACCATCTGATATCAGCGGACTACAGCAAAGCAAAAATACACCCACATCATTTTTTGATGCAGCATCGGATCATAACGGCGGACTCTGGGTCATCAGCCACCAGGGGTTATACAGAATATCTTCTTTAATGAAAGCATACCGGTATCCGGCCCGTCGCGAACTGAAAAACATAACGATCCAGTCGTATTTTATTCCGTTGCAGGATGAAAACTGGTTATTCACCGGAAATCAGTTAATACAGTTAAATGCAGCTGAACAAGAGAAAGAACTGCCACCCTGTGAAATCGAATTCCGCGACATACAGGTAAATGGTAAAGAGGCAAATCCTTTTTTCCACAATAATAAACTTACTCTGGATCATCTGAACAATAATTTTTCATTAAAACTTTCTACTGTAGATGTGTATTATGCCGACCGGGTTTCCTATCGCTACAAATTGAATGGGCTGGATCCGTTACCAGTTGACCTTGGATTTAATTCCTATATCAGTTACTCCCATCTGACTCCGGGTGATTACATTCTCACCATTGAAGCTTACGATCCGGAAACAGGAATGACACGTGGAACAAAAACAATGAGCCTGGAGGTGATTCCGGCCTGGTATCAGCAAACAGCTGTAAAAATTATTGGGTTAATCGTCCTGATCCTGATAGCTGTTGGCGGAGGATGGTATATTAATCGCCGCAAATACCGGATACGATTAGGAGAACTGCAAAAACAAAAAGAGCTCGAAGTGATGCGTCAGTCCATTTCAAAAGATATACACGATGAGCTAGGCAGCAGCATTACCCGAATTACCAGATCAACGGAATTATTATTACGCCAGCATGAGAACCGGGCAGAGATGGAAGCTCAGCTTCTGCGGCTCGGAGATCTAAGCAAATCACTGGGGAAATCGCTCAGCGAAATAGTATGGGCAGTGAATCCACGGCAGGATAAACTGGAAAATTTTCTGCTGTTTGCACGGCAGTATCTGCAGGAACTGGGAGAAGAACATGATATAGAAATCCGGACACAACTTCCGGATTCGGGAACTGATCTGCTCCTTCTTCCAAAGGCCCAGCGTAATCTTTTCCTGTTTCTGAAAGAAGCCAGTAATAACGCCGTAAAATATTCAGAAACCAAAGTGATTGACCTGCGCATCGAAGCAGACCGGGGGAAAGACCATTTCTCGATCATACTGAGTGATGCAGGCAAAGGCTTTGATCCTGCTGAAATCCGTCCGTTCAGTAATGGTCTCAGTAATATGCGAACCCGATGCGAAGAGCTGGGCATTGCATTTAACCTCGAAACAAAACCCGGAAGTGGAACAATCGTTTCAGCCGTTGGGAGTCTTCGAAAATTAGAACAAAAATCATATTGAGTTATCCGTTCAATAGGCTCACCTTTACACACTATGAAACCCATTCGCATTGCTTTAGTTGAAGACGACAGTGAAATCCGTCAAACCACTTCTCTGATTTTAAAAACAGAAACCGGCTTTGAACTCACCGGTATATATGAAAACGGAAAACAGTTTCTGGAAGCGCTTGAAAAAAACCGCCCTGATGTAGTGCTGATGGACATTCAGATGCCACAGATGAATGGTATTGAAACTGTACGTAAAGCAGCAGAAAAATTTCCGGAGATACAGTTTCTGATGTGTACAGTATTCGAAGATCATGATTCCATTTTTGAATCGCTGAAAGCCGGAGCAACAGGATATATCCTGAAAAACACGCCGGTGAATAAACTCTTTGATGCCAAACGTGAAATTTATGAAGGCGGCTCCCCGATGTCGGCCCAGATTGCACGCATGGTTATTCGCTCCTTCAATGCAAAAGATAAATCAGGCGCCATCGACCTTTCTATTTTATCCGAAAGAGAAAAAGATGTACTCGAATTACTCGCCGACGGTTTGCTCTATAAAGAAATTGGCGAGCGTCTATTCATTTCTATCGGTACTGTAAGACAGCATATCCACAACATCTATAAAAAACTACAGGTGCAAAACCGTACCGAAGCGATCAACAAAGCCTACGGACGGTAACTGTTTTAGAATTCAGCAGAACCGGTATTGAATACCGCTTTTTTGCCGCACCGGAATCTGTTGAAAAGGGCCGCCCTGAAATCAGAACGGCCCTGGGAAGGAAAAAAAGTGTTGGTTATTTCGATACCATTATACGGGTTACTGCGATTGTTTTATTTTCTGCTATCACAGCACAGGTATATACTCCTGCAGCAAACGTTGAACAATCCACATCAATGGTGCCACTGGTGGCTCCGGTAATCTGCTCAAGAACGATCTCTCCGCTGGCTGAAGTGATCCGGATTATACCGCTGGCCGAAACATTGGTAAATTGTAATGTACTGTGTGTTGTTGCAGGGTTTGGCGTGGAGGTTAAGGATGGCGCAGAAATGTTATTCACTGACGCTTTAATTGCATCATGATTTGTACAGCAGGCGTTCATGTCCAGCTGAAGGGCATCAAGACGTTGAGTAAGAACATCGATGGCTTTAGCGAGTTGTTCTTCCTGTGCCTTCCTGATGGCCAGCTCGTTTTCCAGCTGATTAATCTTTGCATCTTTCTCCTTCGATGCGGCATCCAGCTCCTGAATGGCCTTCACCACCGGTACAACAAATTCGCTATAGCGTAATCCATACAGATCTTTTTCATTGTCGGGCTTGTCTACACCACTGAAATCGAAATTCAGTTCTTTCGCTGCTGCTTCCACTTCCTGAGCGATGAATCCGGTGGTTGTTTCACTGAGTGATGCTCCTTTATAAGAGGTGGCCCCTTCCGGAAGGTGCTTGTCGATTTCAAGATAATCATTCAACCGCGCACGATTGACAACATACGTAACAGGGCGCAGCTTGTTGATGAAGGCAAGTCCCGGTACATTCTCTTTGATATTTTCTTTAAACCGACCATCACTGAGCGATGTCCAGGTCACCTGCCCACCGATAGAATTCACAAACACATTACCCAATCGAACCATATCGGTAGCTGTTGCACGGGCATCGGTACCGATGGTAGTGGTATTGTCCAGAGTAACAGTAGACGCTCCGGTATTATATCCAACGGCTACGTTATAGCTGCGGCCCGCAACCAGTGAATTGGATCCTACCGCTACATTCTCGATTCCTGCAGGGTCAACGTTGTAGCCTGCATTTGTTCCAACGGCTGTGTTGTTTGATCCGCTGATCAGATTATTCAACGCAAATGCGCCGATGCCCGTGTTGTTGGAGGAAGTAACGCTTTGCATCGCCATTGCACCCATACAGGTATTGTATCCTCCGGATTGATTATTATACAAGGTCCATGATCCAACTGCTGTATTTCCTACTCCTGTGATATCGTGCATTAATGCTTTCGAACCTACTGCTGTGCTCGGAGGGTTCAATACAAATCCACCGTTGAAGAGCGGATCCGGATTATTATGACTCATCAACGCTGAGTCACCAATGGCCACACAGTTCTTACTGGCACTATTGCCAAAGAAGGCGTACGATCCAATTGCTACATTACTGTATCCTGTTTGGTTTCCGTATAGCGCTGCATATCCTACACCGACGTTATTGCTGCCACTGCTGGTTCCGAAGGTGGCATAATATCCTATACCAACATTGTTATTCCCGCTCACATTTTGCCGCAAGGCCTGTGATCCGACTGCAGTATTTCCCAATCCTCCTGCATCTAACATCAATGCCTGATAGCCGAGCGCTGCATTGTTGCCGCCGCTGAGGATGCCTCCCAGTGCTTGTTTTCCGACACCGGTGTTTCCACTTGAATTGCTTTGTGATGCTCCTGCCTGTTCTCCGGCCCAGAAATTATTGGTGCCGGTATTGCTGATCCAGCTGACTCCGTTTTTATAAATTGTGCCGGACAGGTAGAGATCTTTCCAGCTGATCGCTGCACTTCCGAGATCAGAAAGGTTGCTGGTGGCAGGAATTAAACTGGTATTGATCGCAGTAGGTGCTGTTAAGTTGCTGAGATCTTTTGCTGCGTCAGTTGGCGCATCGCCGGCCATACTGTTCCGTTCCAGAAATAATAACCTGTTGTACCATTGGTTTGATAATCATCAAATCCAACCGCAGGATTCACAATTGCATCGCGTTGTGTTTTGGTCATCCGTGGCGCAAGAAATCACTTTATTCACACTGTTTAACTCAAGTATACTTGTCGTATTTGTTGTGGTGGTTCCGATGCCAACTGATCCATTGGCAGGGAAGGTATTTTGAGCGTGCAGATCAGTACTCAGCAAACAATTTGCAGCGACGACCGTACCGGCCATCAGGTGGAGAAGTCTTTGTTTTTTCATAATGGTGGCTTTAGTTTTTTCTATCCGGTGACAAATTTCAGCCGGCAGGTTGCCCTACAACAATAGAACGTTTATCGAATAAAATCCGCAAAGCAAATTCTGTACAATAGATAGTAGAATAAAAGTTATAGCAATAAAATGAAGGCATAAAAAAACGCGAAGACAAAAGTGTCTTCGCGTGCTGGTGTTTACCGCTGATCAATTAATGTACAATCAGCACCCGTGCAGTGGCAATGCTGTCCCTGATACCAGTTGAGCGGAGTAAATACAATCCAGCCGGAAGGGTACTTACATCCCAGCTGTTCATCTTATCCGGATATACTGTACAGACCCTGGCTCCGGTAATATCATAAACATCAACGACTGCCGATAAACCAGTAAAGTAAATACGATCGCCGGCCGGATTGGGGTAGAACTGCAATGGAACCGTTTCAGGTGATGTCAATCCTGTAACCGCATGCAGATTAACATTGGTTCCAACTGAAATCCAGTTAATATCATCTCCAGGCACTGTTGCCAGCGTATCCATCTGCCCTGAGCCATCTGCTGCGATGCGAAGCAAGCCGCTGCGGCCCTGATAATTTCCGGCTGCTACAATATAATCTCCATCCGGCGACCATGCAGCATTAGAACTGAAGGCCGGTGTAATTATACTGTCCTGAAATGTCAGTTTTGTAAGGCTGTCGCCGTTTGCCTTGATTTTATAAAAGTTAAACATTCCGGAGCCGGAGGGATGCTGCATGCCATACAGAATCCAGTTCCCGTCATTCGACCACATCGGAAAAACAGCGCGACCATAAACATTCGGGACCGGATATCGTGCACTTCCATCATACTTGAATACAAAGAGACGTGCCGCCGATACATTGTGCACCACTACCATTGAATCCTGCTGACGCAGATCGGGTCCGTCATCGAAGCAATCCGCCATACTTATTACTGTGGAAGAAGATCCGTTAAAGGGACTCTTATAGATGCCGCAATAAAAAGAATACACATAACTGCTGTCGATATCCAGAAAATCATTTCCTACAATATACGTTCCTGTGGCATCATATAACAGATAAGAGCTATCTGTTACTACATCATAGCGATATAGCTTCGAATTAAAATAAGCGGCGGCAGGATTGATTACATCTGTATTATCGAGGTAAAGTAAATGCGTGCCGGCAGCATTCATATTCGCAAATGCACCCGATGCAACTAACACCGAATCATTTCCGTTCAGATCGTTGGCCCAGATTTTACCATACGGCGCTGTTTTCCGGCTATAAAGTATGTTGTTTCTGAGGTCCTGAGCGATGGCCGTTCCACCTCCGGTGATTACTCCGTGAAAAAGGAGTGCTAAACCAACAGCAACGATCCGCAAGGCAACAGATGCAGAACGGGCATTGGAGTTTCCATTCGGGTATAGACATGTTTTCATGAAAAGTAGTTTTTTTTCCGGTCACAAAACTGAGCGAAAATCAAGGATTGTTCAATAGAATATAAATTCTATATTCATTTGCTTTTCCGGAGGTAAACACTCATAAATAGAAACAATGTTCTACTGCGTAAAATCAAAAACGGTTGTGCTCTGAATCAGCACCGGATTTTTGCTCCAGGTTTCAACACCGTTCCTGGGTTTCAGCACCAGAT
This sequence comes from Bacteroidia bacterium, assembly GCA_046330075.1. Lineage (GTDB taxonomy): Bacteria > Bacteroidota > Bacteroidia > AKYH767-A > OLB10 > JAJTFW01. Next base: position 90,399 of record JAXLTL010000007.1, read on the forward strand.
AAACGGTTTCTCCGGTGAATACAGAAGGCGGATCAAGATGAATCCAGCCATTGGTTTTAACGATGGATCCCGTACTATACAATACATTAAATGGAGAAGCTGCCTTATGAAATTCTACGGTCACAGAATCTGCCGCCAAAGGATCTGATGATAATCCGTTTAGATACAGTAAGGGCATCATTTGCTGATTTCCTGTATAAAGACCTTCCAGAAACATTTTCACATTTACCTGCAATCCGGGATTGCAATAACCGGCATGGAAAACGGTAATATCATTTGAGTTAAATCCATTCAGCGAGGAGCAGGGATAGTTCACTTCCAGAAATGCATAAACAATATCTCCCTGAACCAATGTTGTGGATGAAAAGTAGTTTCCCTTTATACCGGTGTACACTGCGTTAACATACCACCTGACGGTATCAAGCGAAGTCGCACTAACGGGTGCAGCAACAAATGAAATCAGATCACCCGGACAAGTGTATCCGGTTGTTGATTGTACTATCGAAAGAGAAGGGTTAGTTGTTGGCAATACTGTAACCGGACCTACGGCAGCTGTATCGGTGTTATTTGTGGAACAAACATAGTTCGACACAAGGGTACAGTTGATCAGATCACCATTGTTTAACATAGTGGGACTATACGTGATTCCTCCATTCTGTACAATAGCACCGTTCTTCCGCCACGTGTATACAGGTGCAGTTCCCTCGAACGCAGGAGTTGCAACAAACTGTGCGGGGGTGCCTGTACAACTGTTTAGTCGGTTAAGCGTAAGCAATACTGATGTGGGAGCCTTTTGTTGGATAGTGACTGATTGTGAAAAGATCTCGCAGCCTTTTGTATCATAACGCAGCACACTATAAACTCCCGGACTTTGCGGAATATGGTAATTCCTCCACATTCTGTAATACATCATCACCGCTGAATTGAACATTGATTCTGTTTTGCAAAGATCTCCAGCGGCATTAAAAGCTAATTGAACAGGAGCTTCCAATGTACTCTCCACCTGCTTACCTGCTGAATTACCCGGTGTCCAACGCATCGTTCGTACATTTCCATGGTCAGCTACAAATAAATTTCCAATGTTATCCAGTGTGATCCCCTTAGGGTTGTTCAATTGATTTAACCCATTACCAGCGACTCCGTTTCCTGCAATTGTTATTCCTGATAAAGCTCCAGGTGCCCAACGTTGAACACGATTGTTCGCAGGATCAGAAACAATTACATTTCCGAAACCATCTACTGCAACATCATAAGGGTTGTTCAACTGATTCGCTGCATTGCCGGCGCCGTTACCTCCTGCTACAAGCACTCCGGTTGTTGCGCCTCGGGCCCACTTAACCACTCTGTGATTTTCCTGATCAGCAATATAGATGGTGCCATCCGGCTGTACCCAGAATCCCTGTGGGTGCCCTAGCTGATTTAACGAAGCACCATATCCATTTCCTCCGGCTACGGTGATGCCATGCTTGGACCCGGGTACGAATCTCAAAACCCGGTCATTCATTTTATCTAACACATATACATTGCCGGCCATATCAAACTGTATATCGACAGGTTGATTGAATGTAGAATCTGAATTACCAATCGAACTGCCTAAAACATATACCATTGTGTACACATTTTGTGTAAATCGATACACCCTGTGCATGCCTCTGTCAACAACATACATCGCATTGGAAGCATCAAACGCAAGTCCTGCTACCGAATTAAGCACATTGCCTCCATAATGATCTCCTCCATATCCAGATGGCCAAATGGTATCAATCACGTTTCCGTCTTTATACCAAATACGATAAAGATCGTCGCTGAATGTACCAACGTTTGAAATTTTAATGGTGTCACCAGTACATGATCCGGTCGACTGAAGGGTTTGCACGTATGTCCCAATGGTTATGTTGTTAGAAGAAACCAGACTCGCCGTCTGACATTGATTATTCGCTGTCAGATCACAACGGATTACGTCTCCGTTAACCAATGCCATAGAAGAAAAGACGGAATCATTTATACCGATGTTTATTCCGTTCTTCTTCCATTGATACACTGGAGACGAACCCCCATTTGCAGCAATGGACCTGAAAAACAATTGTGGACCGGCACAGGCGGCATTGTTAGCTGATGTAATAGAAACTGTTGGAGTAACATAGGGAAGAACAGTAACAGGTATTGTATTTGAGGTGAAAAAAGAGCCGGTCTGACAGGTATTATTCGCCGTCATGACACATTGCACAACTGAACCGGTTGCGAGAGTGTTTGAAGAAAAATTTGGGCTATTAGTGCCGACATTCACGCCATTCACTTTCCATTGATACGATGGAGAAGGTCCTCCATTCACCGGGTTTGCCTGAAAACTGACCGTTGATCCCTGACAACTGGTGCTTTGAGCCGTAGTGATGCCCACTGCAGGAGTAAAGGTGGGCTGAATCGTCATGGTGATACTATTCGAAGTAACTGTAGAGGCTGTCTGACAGGCATTGTTAGGCGTCAGTACACAGGAAACAACATCTCCCTGTTGCAGCGTATTGATGGTTAGAAAATTCTGATTGGCGCCCACATTGTTTCCGTTGACTTTCCATTGATATGACGGAGAGGGACCACCGTTAGTAATGGCGGCTGTAAAGGTGACCGTGGCGCCTGCGCAGGCTGTGGTATTACCGGCAACAATGCTGATGGCCGGTGTAACGGGTGCAGGAAGTTTAATAATCCTTGATCGTGTGGTGAGGCTTGATCCACATCCTGTAGTATGAAGATAGAACCTGTAATTGGCGGTTATGGGTATTGTTAGTGTCAGCTGTCCGGTAAAGCACCCATAAACCGTGGTGCCCGCCGCATCGGTGATGGTGAGTACATCACTGGCAACAGAACTCTTGAAGGTTACAATTTGTCCGGCTTTCAGAAATACCACACTATACTCTGAAGCAAACCCTGCCGTGGTAATTACCTGATCGGTGGAAACGCAGGCCGGCGTGAATGTTCCGGCCGGATACTGATTATATACAGCTGTAGTGCAGGGCTGAGGTGTAAACCCGCAACTGATCCACCGGAACCGGTTGTTCACATCTGATCCGCAATTGGCGAAATGCGTATAAAAGCGGTATACACCGGATAAGGCCGGCTTCAGCATGGCCGTTGCGATGCCCCAGGTTTTAACAATACCGGCATTATCCGTTATGGTGACAATGTCAGTCTGATTTGAACTGTCGAAGCGGTACCAGATCCCCGCCGTAAGATTAACGGCATCAAACTCACCTGCATAACCATCGGAACAGATCGTTTCGACGTTACCCGTACAAACAGGAGTGTAAGACTGATACTGAAACCCGCTCGTACATTGTCCCCGAAGCAGGAAGGGAAACAGCAGGATCCAGCTGCTTACCAGAAGAAGAATTGCAAATAACTTTCTCATATCGGATGCCGGCACTTTAACCATCGCTGCTGACACGATACAAAAGGAGAGAATAAACAGTAACCGGTAAATAGAACGAACGTTCTATTTAATACAAAAGGGGAACAGAAATCTGCTCCCCTTCTTTCCATCTATCGGATGGTATTACTTAACAATCATCAGCGGCATTGTTTTTTCTGCACCACCCTGCTTCAACCCCAGTGTATAGGATCCGGCCGGATGAGTGGAAAGATCAATGGTGAAATTCTTTTCAGAAGGAACGTAGCGGTACACTTCACGTCCTGCAATATCTGTGACATAAACCAGATCAGGCCGCACCTGCATCTTCACCGTAAACAAGCCGCTTCCGGGATTCGGATATACCTGAACGTTAGTGCCTGAAAACTCCTGTACTCCGGAACAGATATCGACCATAATAGATGAAGTGTCGGAAGCCGAACATCCGGTGGGCGCCGTATAGGTGTATTGGATGGTAGAACTACCAAGTCCTACCGCCAGCGGATCAAATGAATTTCCGGTTACACCGGGACCACTGTAAACACCACCGGCGGGTGTGCCTGCCGTCAGCGTCACCGCTCCTCCATAGAGACAGGTGGAGGTCTGCGACTCAAAATAACTGACTACCGGCACCTGATGTACCACTACATTAATTACATCAACATTCACACATCCTAAAGGATCGGTAACAGTTAACGTAAAGGCGCCGGTTCCAATTGTAATATAGGTAGAGGTGGCACCGATGCTCCAGAGATAGGTGTTCCCGGCAACCGGAGGCACACCGATCTGAAGAACACCACCACAGATGGCGGTATCCGGACCCAGGTTAGCGTTTGGCAGCGGGAGTATATCTACGTGGATAGTATCTGTTCCGCTGCAACCGGAAAGATCAGTAACAATAACACTGTAATCGCCGGTAGCCGAAACGGAAGTGTTCATGGTGGTATCACCGGTACTCCACTCGTACGTAATGTAGCCCGGCAGCGTGAGATTCGCAGTTCCGCATGCTGTTACATCGTTCCCCGCATTTACCGTAATCATCGAAGGGCAGAAGGAAACATTTCTGCACTTGGTATGTTGTCCTCCGCAGGAATCCGTCACCGTTAAACAAACGTGATATAATCCTTGTGCGCCATAGTTATGGGTTGGGCTCTGCTGGGTAGAGGTATTGCCATCACCGAAATCCCAGCTCCAGGCCACCGCATTTTGTGACTGATCCGTGAATGCTACATTAGGATAACTGAGCAGATAAGAGAAGGAAGCAAGAGCAGGGGTGGGGCAGATAGTAATTGTGGTACAGGAGGTATCGCTGACACAATTTCCGGTTACATAACTGCAAATAGTATAGGTACCCCAGGTAGGAAATGTATGTGTGGGATTATATGTGGTATCAAGCGGAGATCCGTCACCATAGTCGTAGATAGATAAAGAAGTGGGACTCGCTCCGTTGGTAAATGAATAGTTAAATCCTCCTTGCCAGTTATACGTCAGATTAATGGTCGTTACGGTATCATAATACATGATTACACGTGAAACTGAGCCACCAGTCTCCGTCCACATTTCCTTGGGCGCTGTTGAGGATAGCGGATACTGCATTCCGAGACGTGAAATCGTTACCGGGAAACTACCGATGGCTGTGGTAAAGGGTGATGTGCCGTAGGAATTCAGGTCGGCACGGTTACCGAGAATGCCGATATATTCACCAACATTAACCTCGATGTTTACCGGTATCATTCCGGAGGCTGTATCGTTCTGAGTCAGATACAGCACCGTATAAAGCGGAGCCGTGTCGGGGTATGCAGGTGGGGCGTCATCAAACCGGATCACTGCAATATTCTGGGTTCCTGTTGAAGCATCCGTCGGAACTTCGAGTCCGGTTATGGTAAAACAGCTGGGCGACTGAAACCAGTATCCTCTCACGTTAGTTCCGAAGGTCGAAGACTGCGCAGGCAATCCCATCGGAATATAGTTCTGTGCACGACACATTCCTGTGAGGAATATAAACATGCTCACGATTTGTAATAGTTTTTTCATACTGCCTGATCTTGTTGGTTAGATAACAAATATAAAAAAACTATGATATCATATTAAAATGCCCTCCGGAAGTTCATTTTACCCCCTTTTTTTGCTCCTTTTGTGTAAATTCTTGTGGACAGGTGGTTAAACTATTGAAAAATCCGTCTACATTTATCCTTCTCAACCATCCACCTATGCAACGAACCCTGACACTGTCTCTTCTCTTTCTTTCGCTGTTTGCTTCCGCTCAAAATACCTATCAGAAACTTTATGTTACAGTAAACGGAAGTCAGACTTCAAGTATTAAACATACGAATGACGGCGGATTTATTTCTTCCGGTGGCAGCAGCTCCGGATACTGGGTGATAAAAGCAGATCATGATGGTGCCGTTCAATGGGCAAAGAACCTTACCAACGCTTATCGCATCTTTTCAATTCGACAAACTGCGGATGGCGGATTTGCCGGTTGCGGACATGGATCCAACGGAGCCGGAAAGACACAGGCTATGCTGGTAAAATTTAGTCCGACCGGAGCCATTCAGTGGAGTAAGATTTATGGCGATACAGCGAATTCTTCGGCGACGGATTTGGAACAAACAGCCGATGGCGGATACATCATGTCAGGTACTATTGGATCTGTGGCTACTTTGATGGATGTTTATGCGATCAGAACTGACTCGGCCGGAAATCTTCTATGGGCAAACCGTTATGCATCTGCTTCCCAGGTAGCAGATATTACCAGCTCCGTGATTGAAGCAAACGGTTCCTACTATATCAGCGGAAACATACAGTTCAGCACCACGAGCGCTGATGCCCTCGTAATGAAAATAAATGGAAATGGTACCGCATTATGGGCCTGTAAATATGATGCGGCCGGCTTTCGTGAGTTTGCCAATGAAATAATGTATTCATCCGGCGGGAAACTGCTGGTTGTAGGATATAACGAGCCCGTTTACTTAAATACAAACATTTCATTGACCCAACTGGATACAACAAACGGTTTGATCAATTGGAATTTTGATTACGGAAGTCCCGGCCTTGACTATGGCTTCTCCTTATATCAAAACCCTGATCAGTCAGTCGTGATGGCAGGATCTTCAGATTCCTCCTCAGGCGGAAACAGCAGCCGTGATGTGATTTTGATGAAAGTTGGTATCACCGGAAACATCATCTGGTGCCGTCAATACGGCGGAAGCGGTCTTGATCTGGTCCTTCAAAACTGCCTTGATAAAACTACTGATGGAGGTTTTCTTGTTCAAGCCACCAGTCTGAATAGTTTCTCTACAGCTCTTAATCGGAGCACCTATGTTTTAAAAACAGACGCCGATGGTGAGGCAGGTTGCAATTCTATCGCCAACGGCTTTAGCGCATCTCAAACAACTCTTTACCGTACCGGCTATCTTCTGACTCAATCCGCTGAAGGGAACGCGCAATCCGTCACGATTACCTCCACAGCAATCGGAAGCGACACGACCCTCTGTGCTTTCTCCGGCATTGAGGAAATGGGTGAACAATCCTCCGGCCTTCAGCTGTATCCCAACCCGGCATCTGCATTTCTGAATATTTCCTGCACCGATCCGCTTAAACAAATTTCTATTTATAACATAGAAGGCAAACTGTTGTCCACCGAGAGCCGGATATCCGGATATACCGGGGTAATCGATGTACACCATCTTGCCTCAGGAAGGTATCTGATCAAAGCTATCACCTTAACCGGCATGAAAACTGCAAGCTTTACCAGAGAATAAAACACATCTGCTGATGAACATCATGTCCGTCCAGTTATCCGGTGCGGACATTTTTTTATTCCGATAATTAGTTTACTTTTACGTAGGGGTTGCTGAACACCAACCACCAGCCTGTCACAACCAATTGTTTTGTTATGAAAATAAAATCTGTCTTTCTTTTATTTCTGGGTATACTGTTATCAACAACCCTCCTGTCGCAAACACAAACAACGGAACCTTTCGAAAACAAAGAAAACGCGCCGGGCTTCTGTTTTATCCGCTTTCCGGGAGGCGGGCTGCCGGAGGAAGGTCATCGGGCCTATATTCTGAAGGAAATATTGCATGCACCCGCAGACCATGAACTCATTCTTGAAAAACAGGAGACCGATCAATTAGGGTATACGCACTACCGTTATAAAGAAAAAGTAAGGGGTCTTGAAGTAGAGGACAGTTACCTTTTTGTGCATTTGTTCAATCACCGTATCGTGATGGTGAACGGTGCATTTTTTAACATCCCCCCTACAACGGGCAAGGTTTTTCTGAGCGAAGCCAGAGCGCGACGTTCCTTACCGGCCGGATACAACCAGCCCGGTAAACTGCTCTATTATCGCGACAGCTCTACCTTTCTTCCGGCATATAAATACACCATACAGGGGGCTAAGGAGGGAATCGCTCCTGTTTCATATTATATTGATGCAGGTTCCGGACATCTCATTAAAACGTATTCCGAACAACGAAACAGTGCCGTTACATCGCAGGTGAATACACTGTACAACGGATTGGTATCTATTACAAGCGACAGTTCAGCAACCGGAGTATTTACATTGGTTGACTCAACAAGAGGGAATGGCATTGAGGTAAGAAATCTCAACACCATCACGGGCACTTCACCCTCTTATGCCCTGACAGATACTTCATCAGCCTGGCTGAAACATGCAACCGACGGGTCAACCGACGTAATGTATGCGCTTGAAAGCACATATGACTATTTTTCTACTGTCCACGGAAGAAATTCTATCGATAATGCCGGAATGCATCTTACAGGCTTAATAAATTTCGGCGTTCCCGGATTCAGTTATTACACCGGCAGTTCGTTTGCATTTGGTCTTCCCTCGGGCACCAATCAATCATTCACAGCTTTTGATGTTGTTGCACACGAATATGTACACGGTGTAATTGCTTACAGTGCTGCGTTGGGGAATGGATATGAACCCTATGCACTCAACGAATCATTCGCAGATATTCTGGCTGTGTCTGCCGAACATTATATAAAATCAGGTCCGGTCAGTTTTGATATCGGCGAACAATGTTCGTCAACCCAATCGCCGATACGATCGATGAGAATACCTGAATTATACAATTATGCCAACACGTATAATGGAGCGAATTATGGATTAGATGTATACAGCAGGGCATCCGTTCAGGATTATTGGTTTTATCTGCTTTGCGATGGGGGTAACGATACCAACGATCTGGGCAATGTATACAACGTTGAACCGATTGGAATTGAAAAGGCTGCGAATATAGTGTACAGGGCATTGACAGTTTATCTTGGCCCATCTTCCGGATTCGCACAATCACGCACAGCAACCATACAGGCGGCGATTGATCTGTATGGCTCCTGTTCGCCGGAAGAAATTGCTGTTACCCGTGCATGGTATGCAGTAGGAGTCGGGGCAGAATATTCATCCGGTGTAGTGGCCGCAGCCGGTTTCAACCACACGTCGCTGTGTCTGGGTAATACGCTAATCTGCTCTGATAATTGCATTGGCGCTACTTCATATCAATGGACATTTGGTGATGGAGGAACGGACACCACTGCATCACCAACCCATCTTTATTCACTTCCCGGTAATTATACAATACAACTTATTGCCAGCGGACCTGCCGGTTGTAAAACAACGGATACCATCGAATATACAGTAAGTATTCAGTCTTACAACAACACTCCATCACCCTTGTGTACAATAAACAGAACATTAGCAGGAGACACCCGCGGAATTTATGAAGTAACAATTGGCAATGTCACACATCGTTCCAAAGGAACATTATTCGAAAATTACATGGATTTTACCTGTGAAGAGCCTTTTGTTGTACATCAGTGGGATAATTTTAACCTGCGTGTAGTAACAGGAATACAATACAACGAATGTGTAACAGCGTTCATTGATTATAATCAGGATGGATATTTCACCAACGAAGAAATTATATCCACTAACTGTGTTGCCAGTCCGATCAAGGAACAGTTTATTACAGCCAGACCTGTGATAGCAAATACGGCCTATCACATGAGGGTTGTTTCTTCTGATTATATTCTGACAATGGGCTGTGGGAATATTCTCCACGGGCAAGGTGAGGATCATACCATTATATTTCTCCCGCCCGATACTGTTCCTGTAGCAGATTTTTATGCTGATCAAACCAATATCCACGCTGGATCTATCGTTTCATTTTACTCAACGGGAACAAATAACTATCAAAGCACATGGTACTTCCCCGGAGGAAATCCCGCCATTTCTACGGAAGTCAATCCAAAAGTTCAATATCAGACCTATGGGATATATCCGGTTACTCTGATTGCAAGTAATGCATTTGGGCAGGACACTATGATCCGGATCAACTATATTTCGGTTGACAGTTCATTCCGGATTTGTACTAACGAAAAAGATATCGCCACCTTACCCTCCGGCGTCCTTTATGATCAGGGTGGGCCAAACGGTAATATGGAAAATGAAATATGTGACTTTATCATAAAACCGGATTGCGCAGACTCTATTTTTATGTGGTTCACTCAATTTCAAATTGGACCCGGAACCGCCAGCAATCTGAAAATCTTTGATTGTGGCCCCAATGGATCTGAAGTTTTACTATTCGATGGAAACACCACTTCTCCTCCCGGGCCCTTCGTGGCGACACTTGGGAAAGTACGATTGCGTTTTAATATTGCACAATCCTACAACCCACCGGGATTTGCCATGCACTGGACTACGGCTCAGCATAGTTCTCTACCGGTAACTGCCGATTTTAACCCAGACTCTTACACACCACCGCTTAACAGCAACGTACACATGATTAATTTATCCTCCGGTGATACCATCCGACATTACTGGGATTTCGGTGATGGGTCACATTCAGAGCTGGGAAATGCACAACATGAGTATGATTATTCGGGTTCATTCAATATAGTGTATACCGCAGAAGGTTGTTACAATTCCGATACGGCTGTTAAAACTATTGTGGTTCAACCTGAGCCACAAATACAGGTATCGGTAGATTCAATAAACATTACGATTGACTGTAATGACACGGCATCTTTTCCAATAACCATTTACAATCAGGGTGGCGGTGATTTACTGTATAAATTATCTGCATTCAGCGATATGAAGGACACCATACGAGCCTTGGTTTACAAGAACGATGCTCATTTGGGTTACTTAAATAGTCTACTGACTGTTGGTAATAATTTCGCCGCACCTTTTCAATATGAAGATTTTGTAGGAACCGACACAGCGCTGTTCCGGCAAAAATTAGAAGGGAAGAATTTACTCCTTTTTCCTGCACTTACAAACGACTCCAATGATCCTGAATACAGAAACTTAATTCCGATCACCAATGACTTTTTAAACAGGGGTGGTAATATTAACTTTTATTATCAGTCCAACAATTTACACCTGGAACTGGTGGATAATCGACCAAGGGTATTGGGTCTGATGAACGCCACTTTTAATTACTATGGGTTTTACTACTTTGTAGTGACTGACACTACACCGCCGCTAGGTAAAGACCTGAACAACTATATGCATTATGGATCCTTTTACACTTCCAATGCACAGGTATTAAATAAACACAGACATACTTATGTATCATCGCCTGGTTATGATATTTTAACAACGCTAAAACACGGAAGAGGCTCAAGCACCATAGTGACGGCACCTATTAGCACGAATCCAACAACCCTGGATCTGTATTCCACTATTTACAGGAACTCATTACTCATGGGGCGATATCGCTATCCCTCGTATCTTAATTCTGACATTGAAGGTGATACGATTGCTATTGGTGATTCTTCGGTTATACATTACACTATTAATACTTCCTCCATAAAATCAGGCACCTATGAAACAACAATTGAAATCCGTAACAACAGTAATCAGGATAGTTTAAAAATTGTTCATCTCACAGTTCATGTGAATGGCCCTGCACAAGTTGAATTTGAAAGTAGCTGCCCTTTGATTGATACTACCGCTATTGGATATCAATCATCAAATTTTATTAAAATCAACAATATTGGTTGCGGGCCGCTGGAAATATACGGAGCATCATTTAATACCCCATACTTTTCTGCAGGAACAGACACAGTTACAATACCCGAGGGAGTTAATGGTGATTATAAAATCTATTTCCAGCCGGATTCCAGTGGACATTTTGAAGATACAGTAATATTTCACACGAATATCGGCGATTTTGCTCATTGCGTATATGGAGAAGGCCGGATAGAAGCAGGTATCGAATTATCATCATCGCCGGTGTTAACAATGAATGCCTGCGGTGATTCTGCATCTGGAGGATTCTGGATTAAAAATCCAGGAGAACTTCCCTTGTTCTTTGATCTCAGGGGCGGTATGGATTCATTACCCAGAAGAGTTGGTATAATTACATATGGTGTTGACACCGTGAATGAATATGCCAATATCCGGAATATCCTCCAGCAAAGTGGCCTGAATGTAAAATTAGATACGATCAGTTCAATTGCCGATACGTTACTAATGAATTTCAGCGCTGACAAGGATATTGTACTTATTCCAAAGCAAGAAACAGGAAGTTATACAACCTATCAGTATCATAATTGGTCAAACTATTATATAGCTCACGGCGGAAACATTCTCGGGTTTGGAACATCTATTCACAACACCACTGGGCAGGGAATGTATATTTGTGTTCTGGGACCGACTTTTATTTCCGGAGTCGACACTGCTAATTTCTCTACAGGTACCATTTATAATGTGAACAAATCAGACTATTTTACCTATAATATCAGTGATTCTTTTGCCGCAGCTACACTAACCTACCCTGTTCGTTTATATTCAAATAACAAGATGCTGAGTATGTATAATAAATCAATACTCGAAGTGATAAACTACCCAACGGGAAATGCCTATTATCTCGGTTTTGATTTCGACCAATACAACTCTGAAATGGTACAGGTACTGACAAATATTATTAATAAATATAATCATCAGCGTTTCCTTCCCGGTTTTAATGTTTGGCCACTATCAGATACCATAGCACCAGGGGATTCAATGTACATTAATTTCAATTTATATTTCGACCATATTTCACAAGGAACTTATCCATTTAACTTTATCGTTCATTCCACATCACCAGGTACGGAGGAAGATAGTTTGACAGCATACCTGAATGTACTGGATAATCCATGTGCAGCGTTTCGTGTAAACATGGATTCCTCCTGCTTTGGCATTGTTCAATTTACGGATCGCAGTATAAATAACCCCACTTCCTGGCTTTGGGATTTTGGAGATGGCAACACCTCTACACTTCAAAATCCGACACATTATTACGTGAACGACGGAAGTAAAACGGTAACACTTACGGTATCCAGTGCTTCCGGGACGAACAGTAGCAGTCAGATAGTTTCCACAGTTGATTTAATCAATTATCAACTAACGCATACTGGTTCGCAATTGATCGGATCACCGATTCATTTTACCCTTAATCCCCCGCTTAACACAGTTTTTTGGAATTTCTTCTGGAACTTTGGAGATGGTTATTCATATAATTCGTCCTTCAATCAAAATAACCATAGTTATAATTCAGCGGGTACATTTTATGTGTCTATTGTGGTTCAAACTCCTTACTGCAGTTATACATGGAGAGATACTGTGCATATCTCCGCAGTAGGTTTGGAGGAGATTGCGGAACTTGCCGGATTAAACATTCTTCCCAACCCCTTTACCAATCAAACGGAAATAAAATACACACTTAAAAAGGGGGCTTCTGTTACGGTTTCTGTTTCAGATATTGCAGGACGACACCTGGAAACATTATTATCTTCTGCCACGATGACCGCAGGAGATCATTCGTTGTTTTATAAACCAGATATTCCTGGCGTCTACCTTTTGAAAATTACCATAAACGGAATAACGATCACAAAAGAGCTGATTAAAACAGAATAACCCATCCATAAAAAAGCCCCCGCTGAAATCGTCGGGGGCTTTTTTTGTTTCACTCCTGAGACGGAGGAATTTCTGATGATGTTGAATTGTTTTCAGGTTCAGCAGGAGGAGTTGCTTCTTCTGCAGGTTCATTTACCGGGGCTACAGGTTCATCTTTCTTTCCTCTTATTCTCTTCCAGATTGTCCCGAAAAAGGCAACAACAGCAATGGCGATTAATTTCCAGAATTTAAGCAGCAACGCAAAAAATCCCACTTTCGCCAAAATTTTTCCGGCCACCAGGCCGCCGATTGTCCACGCAGCAACTTCATCCACATTAGAATCGTAATCCTTGTATTGAAAACCTTCATTGAACTGTACCGCAGTAAGAACAGAGGGGATATCTTTTTTTACAGCTGCCAGCGAGGGCATCACAGAAATTGCATTTATCACCAATACTCCTTTGCGGCCCAGGACTCTGATGTTGTAGTTTAAGGTATTCACTTCTGCCTGACCGAATCTTACTTCTTTTGCCCAATGCAGAATTTTCTTTTCCTTGTCGTAAAACGGCGGGGAAGCCCACCCGATAATCTTCACTGCATCAAAACCATTTTTTACCCTTTCAGCATTTTCCTCCTCTGCACCTTTCTGCATTTCGGTTAACAGTTCGTCATAGTTAATCTCTTCAGCATCATCGTCCTTCACGTATCCCATTTCATCATACTGAATATTGAAAACATATCCGCTTTCATCCATGATGCCCTGATTTTCCGGGACCAGAAATCCGAGCGAAAGACCTTCGCCTTTCGGATTTCCCCATAATTCGACCAGCACACGTTCGGCTTGTGTTCCGTCAAGGAATTTATACCCATCCGGGACAATTACTTTTGCCACACCGTTTGGTAAAGCGACCTCGCCATGCTGATAGTGGAAGGTGTTTTCGATAGAATCATACGCCGAAATAAACAGGGAATCGTCTTCCTGTGCTCTGCTTATAAAGGGTATTAATGCCAACAGATAAATGGTAATAATTTTTCTCATAGAGTGTGATTTAGATATATGGATAAATTTTAGGTGTAGAGTATTAAAGCCAGACTAAACAGATCGGAAGCTTCGGGTGATCGAATATATAAAAATCTCTTGAATATTTATTCACTTACTGCCCGGCTAACACCCGGATCCATTAACAGAGCGCCACACATTTAAATACAACGTCTTTGTACGTATGGTCTGAATGCATACAGGGTCATTTGGACTCAACAAAAACGCCGGCCCCTGTTCAGAAGCCGGCGTTACACTTTTCTTTATTCCTTATCTGGTTATAACCAATCGCATGGTTTCTCGTTTACCGTCTTCATGACATAACGTGACAAAGTATACACCGGGAGCCCGATCTCCCGTTTCTATGCGGTATTCCTGTTCGCCGCTTCCAACTCCGCCCAGGAGATGTTGTACGCGTTGTCCGATCGCATTGATGATCTCTATACTTACCTGTTCCTCTTGTTCGCTATACCAGTATAACATGGTGTAGGCCTGTGCAGGATTGGGTATCAGTTCTGCCTGTTGGCCGGGCTTGCTTTCGCTCATACGCGGACAAAATGGCCAGCTTATGGTTACTGTCCGGTTGCTGCTGCTTCCGCAAGTGTTTCCCGATTTCACTTTTAAACTGCCTGTTCCTCCTATCACCGCATTGAAATCCACTACCAGTGTATTGGTGCCCTGACCACTCACAATCGTTGTTCCTGCTGGCACAGTCCATGTATATGTTGTGGCACCCGTTACTGCAGGACAAGAGTACGTTATTCCGGTTCCGTTGTAACATGGGGTTGTGGGACCCGTGATGGAAGTGGGTATAGAAGGCAAACCTTTTACAGATTTAGAGGCCGTTACTGTTGCTCCGCACTGGCTTGCTGCCACTACTGAAATTACGCCCGTTCCGAATCCGGATCCGAAACCAATAACAACACTATTCGTTCCCTGACCGGAAACGATTGTTGCTCCGGCCGGTACAGTCCACGTATAGGTTATGCCGGCCTGTGCCGGAACAGAATAGGTGAACTGAATGTTACAGGCACCGGAAGTATTACCGGTAATGCTGGTGAAGTTGTTGGGAACAGCATAACTATTTACCGTAATACAGTAATTGGTTGTTGTTCCACATGAATTTAACGTTTTCACACATACGTTACCGTTAGTTACTGCGTTGACCCCGGTCTTCAGCGTAATCGAATTGGTTCCCTGTCCTGAAATTATTGTCATACCCGATGGAACTGTCCAGGTATATCCGGTGGCTCCATAGATAACGGGCGTGCTGAAAACAACAGTATCTCTCGTACACATCACCACAGGACCGTTGATTACGGTTGGTTTTGCCGGCTTTCCATATACGGATTTCGATACCGTATTACTGTTTCCACAGGGATTCGTAGTATAAACCGTGATATTACCACTGGTGAACAGATTAGAGAATTGTACATCGATAGTGTTGGTTCCCTGTCCGCTAATGATGGCAGATCCGCCAGGTGATGACCATACAAAATTAGCACCTGCTATAGCCGGTACACTATACGTCTGAATGCTGGAACATACCCCCTGCGCTTTACCGGTCAGCGTTCCCGGCGTAACCGGAGGTGAATTCTGGAATCCGATTACAATGGTATCTGTAGCAGTAGCTCCGTTGGCATCTGTAACGATGACAATATATACTCCAGTCGATAATCCAGACTGATCTTCCATCGTTGACCCTGTGTTCCACGTGTAAGTATAGGGAGGAGTGCCACCGCTAACCGCTATATCAATGTTTCCATCACCACTGCCCTGACAGGTTTCGTCCTGCGCGTTAACAACGGTGATCTGAAGTGGTGTAATATTCGCGAGTCCGCTGGGCGTGTTATTCAATGAAACACTCCAGGCTTGTGTATTGCTCATAGCCTGCGAAGGATAAGTATACGGAGCAGTACCGGCGGGTAATACAGGCCAGTTGAAGGATAAAACTTTTACTGAATCATAACCGGCTGGTATTTGACCGTAGGTCTGGGCATAATTGCTGGAGGTATAGGGGGTGATCAGCCTTAACCAGCCCTGCGCATTGCTGAATTGAACATACGGCTGTAGCTTGCCCGCATTTAAGGCACTCATCCCGGCGGGTCGTTCAGATGTGCCTGTATTGGAAAACCGGAATGTCATGTCGGTGACCAGACCCGTACCGGTTTTTGAAACGATCCAAAACCGGTCAGCCACAGCGGCAGCATTATTCAGTCCTGTAGATGCATTGTTCAGATGAGCAACTCCGGCAGGGAAAGGCAGATTGGATGCAGCATAATAGGTAGAAACACTGAAATCACCCTGTGCCCCTGCAGTTTTGTTGAATGAATACGGTATGTATACCGGATTGGTGGTGTTGCTTCCGAAAGGTATCACACGATAACCGTTGATTGAAATATCTTTCCAGATGACAGCTGCAGACTCATTTTCACTGACCAGAAATCCTGAGGTACGTGTGAAAGGTCCGGCAGGAGCCGTGAGAGAGCCACCTGTAACAGCAGGATTTTTCATGGTGAGTGTTTGGGAATTCAGATAGAAAATTCCCTGAGTTAATACCAGTGAGGTATCAATCAGTACAGGCTGCTGCAAAAGACATTGCTGAACCGTACTGCCTTTGTTAATTTCCAGTTCATTGAATGTAGTGGGCTGCGTCCCGCCAATGATGTTGGTGACGGTTGAATCAAATATCACTCTGCTGTATGCAGGAGTAAACACCCCATTGTTGATCCAGTTCTTCTGCGCTCTGATGGTCGCCTTCGCATACGGACGGTTCAGCACAAAGGTGAAGTTGGGACGATAGGTCTTTGTGCCAACGAAGAAATTGTCCGATACGTTGGCGCCGGGAGTAAGACTACATCCGGCCGGTGATCCAATTGTACTCGAAAGGCAAAGCACCGTACCTAAACCGGTGGTCTGCGTATAATTCATCACATCCACATTCGCTCCGAAACTGGTAGTGCCGTCAAAACAAAACTGAATGAGAATATTGCTGGAACCATCCCATATAATCGGGGTGGACAAGGTGATGGTATTTGCCCCTGAAACATTGGAATAGGCTACAGGACCGTATACGTTCGTTAATGCGGCACCGTTAGGAACGTTGGAAGTAAATGTTGTACCGTTGGGAACCAACGCGTACCCGATCGTGAAGCCGGGATAAGCGCCGGTACTCGCTTTCGATACCAGTTGATACTGCAGGGCGGTGATCTGATCGCCCGCTATTAAACCGGCCGTGTACAGCTCTGATGCCATGTACATAATCTGTGTACGGGCATCTGATGAATTGGCCTTGAACGGAGAAATTGTGAGGCTGGTTGATGAACCATTTCCCATCACTTTATTACCCCCTTGCGTACTGTTAACCAGCATGGTCCCGTTATTGGTCAGGTCACTTCGTACTTTCAACGCATTCGTTGCCGGTGTTGGTGCATTTATTTCAAGTGTATCCAGATTGGAAATGGTCAGGTTATTCGCATTGGCCGCTACTGCGGATTTAACTACCGGATGATAATAATTACGAGTGGGGGTTCCGGCAGGAGGAAACACTATAGACCTGTCAATCTGAACGTCGTTGGTAATCGTCGGCAATCCTCCACACCAGTTGATGGCATCGTCCCAGTTATCATTATAACCTAACCATGTTTTAGCACCCGGCGGGCAATTCGGAATGATGGTGACATAAAAGTCTTCTGTCTCACCATAGTTAAACTGGTCGCAAGGTGTAATATTAGTTACAGCCCATGCTTCCCTTACCCGCATTACGGTCGTTCCGGTAAATGCGATCGCAGGGACAACAAATGGTATACTTGATGATGAATTGGCTGCAAGACTTACCTGCCCAAGTTTCTCTCCGGCATCCAGAAAATCACCATCCTTATTGAAGTCAATAAAAACAGCAATATTATTAAAACTGTTCCATGCACCCGCCTGAACGGTAACGGTATACCCTGTACCCAATGTAAGTGCAGCCGTTCGGCCTGATACTGCTGGCCAGAATTCATAGGAATACGGTGCAACGGTGAAATCACAACCGGGCCCACCGTTTGAAACAAGGCAAGGTAAATTATTGGGCAGTCCGCTATTGTTATTGGAGGGGTAAGACATTCCTCCCTGTGAATTGGTGTTTATTGAGGATCCATTTGCGCCTGCCAGTATAACCGATTGAATGTAGTCGTTGTTCGTGTACTGATACATGTTTCCGCTTGTACCAAACGTATATTGCGGGATACAATATGGAATTCCGATCAATGCTCCTCCGGCGAGTGTAAAACCGCCCGGATCGGGTTGCACATAGTTTCCGCTTCCAAATGGTGAGGGGCAGCCTGAGCTGGAACCACCTACTGAACAGGCGACCAGATCAGCATCCGCCAGATTTCCCGTGGCAGCAGAAATGTTGATATCATAGGTAAGCCAGAAATAGGTTGTATCATATTCAAGATAAAAACAACTGGACGAGGATGAAACAAAATCCAGAACAGATCCGGGTGTTGCAATCGTCTGACCAAAGCGCTTCGAGGGATAATCTCCTGATCCTGCTGTAACCGGAAATGGTGAAACATAGGTTGTATCAAATCGTGCACAACCTCCACTATAGTACAACTTCGCATTACTGATATTTGCAAGATTCGTGGTGCCATTGGTATTCATAATTAATGAATCGAGTTTACAGGCGGTGGTCAATGCAGGGGTGACCGCATCAATATAACCGCAGCCGCTTGTTCCGCCGATCACACATCGAATACCCACTACCATCTGATTCACATTACCGGGAGCGACTCCCGCATTTTGATAAACCAGATTCATGTGTACATCTGTTGCATTGGTAGCCGAAGGAAATGTGGTAGTCTGAACCTGATCAATATAAATATTGTTTCCGTCTCCGCATATACCGGAGATGATGAAGTAATACCGTTTGCCGTTGTAAGTTGCTGCCGGAAGTGAATATGAATAGAGGTTCCATGTATTGGCAACAGCAACCGGAGCACCATTGAACCGGCGAAGAATCTCCGTAGTCCCTAACGTATTGCTCAGTAACGTTGCTCCGGCCATATTCGGAACGGTGTTGATCCATACCTGGATCTTATCATCGTTGGCCAGCCAGGCGTTATCACGATACATGTAAAAACTGAATGTAGGATTATTACCACCGTTATTACTGAAATCAAACGGTTTGGTCACCATCAATGCCGTATCGTTAAGTGATGCAGAGTATGAATTAAACATCATCAAATTTGCTCCACCTCCGGGGCTTGATCCGCAAGCAGGGTTGACTGCGGATGCTGCAGGCTGAAGTGTAAACGCGCCACTCACAAGTGTTGTGGTGCGCAGTGAGCGCCAGCCGGGAGCAGGGAAGATGCCGGAGCTTTCAAAGGATTCATTTTGTAATACGGCTTGTGCTGTTGCGATTGTAGAATAAAGAAAAATCAGCAGGCAGGTAAACAGTAACAGTTTTTTCATGGGTTTTGGTTTTGGTTCAACAGTTGCATCACATTTTATCCAATTCGAAAATGTATCGGCGTATAAGGTGCTCTAAGATATGAAGTTGGGTCAGATTACCAAATATTTTAACCAAAAAAGGGCGACCCTTTACGGAATCGCCCTTTCTAAGAAAATAACAATGTTGGTTACTCGTTTTTAATCAGCTGGCGGGTTAGTTTTTTGTCGCCAAGGTCTATAACAATCTGATAATTACCGGGTAACAGCGCGGAAGTCTCCATATGGTACCGGTGGATACCTGCCGGAAGCACTCTTCCCGCATCAATATCATTCACCAACGCACCCTTCTGATCATAGAGTCTGATCACGACCTGCTGCTCCTGTGTTATTACAAACGATAATTCCGATTGTTCACGACAAGGGTTGGGCCATACGTTAAGCTGCAACGATTCATCAACAATGGATTTATCATTCGCTATCGCCGCAGAACCATCCTCCGCTGCTTCCGCATCATACTCAGGAGCCGTAACGCGGTAAGTGGTGTATGAACAAGGGTCAATTACAGCCGAAAAGTAGTTGGTGTTATAGGCAGAGCCCGTGAAACCTGTTCTTAAATCTATATAATCAGTAGCACGGAAAACTACGTTCGAGAACGAAGGCGTTGCACCTGTTGAACATCCCGTGCCGGTTGCAGTAACAAGTGTATTGATACCGGAAGAGGTTCCGCCAACCACTGTACTGCCGCAGGTAATGGTGTAATTGAATTGTGGTAACGAATTACCCACACCAACAGCAAACCATGCAGCTCCTGTTTGTATTGCCTGATTACTGCATGAACCATAAATATCAACAGCAGAACGGATCGCACCTTCCCGCGCATCAACATATTGTGATCCGCTTCCGAGATAATATGTCAGGTTGCGGTAAGCAATGGCCCGGGCTGCGCCAAGACCGATACCGCTAACCGAAAAAGACTGACCATTATCGTTCGTGCCCGATCCTCCTGCAGCAAGCAGATAGAACCAATAATTCTGAACTCCAGAGTTCGTATGCACACCGCCCGCATCGCCGGTACCGCTATACCAATTTGTACCAAGATAAGTATCCGGGTCATTGTACAATCCGGGATTGGCCATACTGCGGATAGCTCCGCTGGTGCGATCATTACCCATCAGCCAGTCGTTCGTTCCGAGCGTATAGCTTTCAATGACTTCACCAAAGATGTCACTGAAACTTTCGTTTAAGGCACCTGACTCATAACTATACGTCAACGCGGCTGTCGCTCCTGTAACGGCATGCGTATATTCATGTCCGATCACATCGAGCGGACACCAGGAATTGGCGAGTGTTCCGGAGCTGCCGAGACCTACCTTCATCGTTCCGCCGGTAAAGGACATCGAAGCATTATCGGTATAATCCACTGAGCCGTTATTAAACACAGCATTGATGTATGCAGTTACAGCACCGTTTGCATTGTCATAGGAAGCCCTGCTGTGCACATTCAGATAATACAAATATGCCTTCTTAATTTCCCAGTTCACCGTTCCTGCAAATCGCTGATCGTTGGTGGTCCATGTGTTTGTTGTATTGAAGATATCAAACGGATTGGCCGTAGAGGTCGTGCTGCCCCAGTCTTTAACTATCCAACCTGCAGTCTGACAATCATCCTGCATATAATACCGGTTGAGCACTGGTAAATAGTAGGTATACATGGTTCTGTTGCCGTTGAACACAGTATTCACGGTAGCGCTGGAACAATTCGATTCGAGCGCAACCACCGCAAGCACTTCTCCGGTCATCGCATCGATATAATATCGCTCTGATCTATGTGGAGAAGCAGCATAAAGATCCATGGTCCAGGCAAGTCTGAATGCCTGCGGATTCCAGTTTTTCATCTCACGGTCGTTGAACCATACCAGTTCAGGTTTCGGAGCATAACTGGCGGTAAGATCGCCGGTGCGGTCTTTTATTTCCTTCTGCCAGTATTCCGAATCCCAGCACCAGGCAGTAGCACCCATTGCCTGCATCGCCTTTTGTTGGGCTGCGGAAGCTGAAAGGGCTGCTGCTCGCGGAGCCTGTAATCCAACCACCATTTTTCCATTCGCCGCATAGGTATGATTAGAAGCGTTTACGTGCACTATAAATTCACCTGCTTCAACACGGTAACCAAAGGCATATTGCTGATAACGGTAGTGCTTATACCCCAATTCATCGTCAAGGATTTTCTTAACCCTCATCTCTTCATTCGAAGTGAGATTGAAATAGGTGGAATAATCGATGAATAACGACGCCGGATTCAATTCTACATCGTCCCTGAAGTCAATCCACTCGGGAGTACTTCCGGGTTTGGCAATCAGATCCATCTTGGGATTCAGCGTGCGGTTATTCTGCTGTGCGCTTACCCTCAGGATTCCGGTCATTGCCAGTATCAGGAAGAGAAGATTTCTTTTCTTTTTCATGTTTCTGAATTTTAAATGTTAGTCACAAACAGAAAAGATCAGTTTTTCTCCAATTGCTGAACGCGGTTATTCAGTTTTTCGTTTTCCTTTTTCAGTTCGATGATGTATAAGGTCAGTTCTTCGATTTTTTCCATCATCACTTTCTGCATTTCACCTACTGCAATCCCGTTTTCTTCAACCTCACAGGCAGAGGGTACTCCGGGTAAGTGCTTTTCAGTTTTAATATGTTGCTCCAGTTCATCGATGGGTTTCAGATTGTAGTTGTCTGCAAATACATAATCAGGCCATGAAGCTGTGTTTTGTACGCGTAATTCAGTACACATGATTTTACCTCCAACACTCAGCAGATATCCGGTAGCACCTAAAGTGGTACCAACACGCAGTTCATTCATGTATGATTTCGTAGTGAAATAGCCACCCCAGTTATCTGTACCGCCGCTAGCAGCGCCATAAACACCAATACGGGTTCCTGTAGTGCCGCTTGAGCTGCCATAAACACCATAGGCGAAACCAGTATATGTTGTTGCATCTGCAACGCCACGCAAACCCATATAACCACCTGTTCCATAAACACCGATTCCGTAACCGGGATTGCAGATGGATATGGCATCAACACCTCTGACATCGGACGTGCCGCTGTAGTTCGTGTTTACGAGATGCGTTGGCGAGGTAGAAGTTGTGCTGCCCTGTACTTCCAGACGTGATGTTGTGGCTGCTCCCTGCCCGATACGTACATCACCATCACTTTCCACTGCAAAACGATCTCCGCTGTTATAAATTACAAAATCACTATTGCTTTGTTTATAGTATGTCCAGCAAGATGTTAATCCGTTTATTGCATAACCATAAAATGGTTGTCCGCCGGTTGTTGCGATGGAATTGACGGATATACCACCATATCCTCCGGTTGAATCTGTTACTACAAATTGTGCGGAACCAATAGATGTTGTGCTGTTTAATCCAAGAAAGCTGCCGGATGAATAAAGATTTCCGGAAACCAGCGCAGATCCGTTCCAGCGAGGAATATATCCGGTGGTGTTGGTGCCTACTTGTGGATCTGATTCAGAAGTTAAGTAACCGGCAAGTGCGTGGTTACCCCAGGCGTATGCCGTGTTCCAGTCGTTCGATGTTCCTCCGGTTGCAGTGATCACTCCGTTTACATGCAGCTTCGACGTTGGTGTTTGTGTTCCAATACCTACATCTCCGCTGGATTTAATATACATGCGCACCAGGTTATTTGTTTTGATTCGCATCGGCTTGCTGTCAGTGGTGCCTAAAAAATCTGTAGTAGAACTAGTACCTGCGTTACCCGTGAGTAACCAGTTTTGCGCATTCGTAACCTGGCACATTGACAAGCTGCCAATAGCCAGCATGGAGAGAATAAACTTTTTCATGGTTGTTGATTATTTAGTTGATGCAATGTTAGACAGCCTGCAAAATACCATCAATCCCCTATCGGGGGGATTTTTCAAAAACTGATAATGATCATTTAAAGCGCTGCATATAAAAGGGGTGGGTGTCCTTTATTATGCATTGTGAATGCCCGGATTCCGCCATGAAAAATTTTCTAATCGCAAAGAAACAGATCGTCACTACGGCATCCGACGAAACAGGGCTTCACTTTATCAGCGCCCCTAGTCAGTTCAGCAGCATTGTGCCTGAAAAATCATCTACTCTCCAGATGTAAGTACCCGGACGCAGTACACCTGCATTCAGACTGTATTCGCTGGCACCCTGCAACTGCGTTTCCAGTACAAGCCTGCCTTCCGTATCATATAGTCTGAAAAACGCCGAGGTGACCATCTCGCCGGGTAACCGCAGAATAAAGTTCCCTTTGTTGGGATTTGGAAACAACACCGGCTGACTCAGCTCAGCCATCGCAGGTTCGGGAATTTCCACGGGAAACACAAAAAGATCTTCAAAGTTGGTAGCAAAGGTATAGGTACCACCGCAGGCATTTTTTGCATCCCAGTTGATACTCCAGGTCATCATACCGGCAATATTCGGATATCCGTTACCGTTAGTAAGTGTATAGGATCCTGGCTTGGGTCCTGTTCCTCGCAGATAATTCACTGCCTGCGATACCGATACCGTATCGGTATAACCGCTGCCGGCAGCCTGTGAACAGGCAGGTAAGCCGATGGCTACTTTCTCCGGCGGGAATCCGGCAAAATATCCGCCTTGCGTCTGGAAACCCTGAATAACCGCTTCGGTCATCGCTACAATGAAATCGGCAGTACCCTGAGTGTATACATTTCCGTCAATTCCATACATGGTACCACTGTTGTAAAGTTGCACGTGGAGCAGATCGATAGAATCGCGCAATGCATCCAGCAAGGGTAAATAAGCACCCCAAATGCCTCCATAGGATGACTGCCCTCCCTGAACAAAGGCGGTTTCAGGGGCAAAGGTCAACAACAGTTTTTTCCCTTTCGCAGCATAGTAGTTGACCATGATCGTTTGAATGGCATCCCGCATCCTGATAATGGCAGGATCAGATGGATTTGCAATTGTACCTCCGGTAACCGACAGAGACCCTCCTTCCAGGTCGATATCGATTCCGTCAAAATTGTAATTTAAAAGAACCCTTGTCACGGAAGCAGCAAAGCTATCGCGTTCCAGGGAGCTGTTTAACGTGACCGGTGCTGTTGCACCACCAATACTCAAAATTATTTTCTTACCTGCCTGCTGCAAGGTTTGCATCTGGCTCATAAATACAGCCGGTGAAACCTGATCAGGTACAAAATCCATCCTGTAATCCGTACCATTGACCGGTAGTGCAAAAGCAATGTCGATCACATTATACCGGGGATCTATCTGGCTGAGGGAAACATATGGCGTACTGGCCGATGACCAGTTTTGAAAATACCCTACCAGTGCGGGTACCGGTATTTGTGCCGATGCCGTTCCGGTAAAGATCAGAAGCAGAAGTATGCGAACCAGGCGTCCCATATCCCAAAGGTATCGGAGCCGGGCTTTTGTTTAATGCAAATTTTGGTCAGTTACCCAAGGTGATGTGTTAATAACGTCATCCTTCACGTGAAACCAAAAATCACTTAACCATCAATCTGCCGCTGCAGCCCTCTACATTCCAGAGATACAATCCGGGTTGTAAATGATTTACATAAAAACCGTATTGCTGAATCCCCTCGAGCATTGTTTCACGTACCACACGACCGGCAACATCGGTAAGCCTGAACAGCGATGCAGCTGTACCGGTGCGGGGAAGAGATACCGTAACAAGGTCTGTTGCGGGATTCGGATATACATCAACGTTAGTAACAGTCCCGTTACCCGGAGTTTCAATACCGGTAACCGCCGACCCTTCGAAATAATCAGCCGAAACTCCGTTATTGCCCAAACTATCTGCTATTACAGAAAGGATCATGGCCGGTTGCTGTGTCCGGAGCCAGTAATAATTGGTGGTTTGAGAGGCCGTAGAACTTACGGGAATGTAAAAGCCTAAACCCAAAACATCGGTCAAAAGACTGTCGTAGGTGGTTTGCACATTTTTTACCCGGAGTGTATTGGGGTAGGTTGCATTCGGTAAGGCCAGAGATCCCCAGCCATCACCGTTGTGCGTTTGGTTTACACGGTGAATTAGCCTGAAATAGGGTAGCGCCGTATCAACATCTACCACAAATCGGTAATACGAGCTCTGGCTGCTGCCGTAGGTAAAAGGAACGGGAAGATAGAGGTTCGCAGGATTGAACACCACTTTGCTTACACCAAAAGGTGCTGATTGTCCGTAGTAACGCACTCCGTTCATATAGAAGCCATTCGCATTGGAAGTAAAATAAACATAGATACTGTCGTTTGCTGAATGTGAAGCTAGGTTTGACGAAGGGAAATCGGAGGTATAGGGAGTGGAGGAGGCTGTTGTCCATCCCAATGTATCCGTATCGTCCTGCGTAAGGAGCGTGCTAAAATTCCAGCTTTGCGATACACCACCAGATGGAATCGGTCCCGTGAACGATGTATCAACTGCATTTACATACCCAAGACCTGCATAAGGGAGCTGAGCAGTTGTAACTGTTATCTGGGCCTGGAGGAGTCCACTGGCGGCAAGTGCGGCGAGGAACAGGAGCGTTTTTTTCATGGTGACTATTTTATTTTCCCGGACGGAAGATGTACATAAGTGAAGAATTCTTTTCAATATCAGTTTTACCTTTTTGAGTGGTTTGCAGGCCCGTGATAAAGGCAGAGACAGGGTTCATGCTGCCATTTTTGTATTTGCCACTCAGCAATGAAATATAAAACGGATCCAGGAAGAGTGGTTTGATTGTTTCAAGGCTAAAACCTGCCGCTTGCATCAGTTGAACCATTGGCTTCCGGCTGAAATGGTAGAGGTGGCGCGGCACATCATAGGCTGCCCAATAAGCACCATATTTTTCTGCATCCCAGGATGTCCGGTTTGGCACCGCAATGATCAATACGCCATTGCTACTGAGAATACGGTGTAAATGCCCGACCGTTTCCTGCAGATTATGAACGTGTTCCAATACATGCCACAGTGTTACCGCCCCAAACTGCCCATCTGGTAATGAATTCAGGTAAGAGGGGTCCTGCACATTAAGTCCATGGTTCTGAATGGCCTGCTGTCGGGCTCCGGCATCCGGTTCCAGGCCTGCACAAACCCAGCCGGCTTGCTTTGCTGCTGATAAAAATTCGCCTGTGCCACAACCATAATCCAGTAATGTCCGCGGAGATGCTGCCGCAGACTCGACAATCTTCAACTTACCGGCGATAGCCCGCTTCCTAGCAATCTGGTACACCTTGTTCATGATACCGGCACTTGAATTCGTATGGCTGATGTACTCTTCGGATTGGTAATAACGGCCAATTTCAGCCGGCAAGGGACGCGGGTTCGTAAATACGAAACTACAGGCTGAACACTCTACCAGCTTGAACTTCTCATGCGATACGGTAAAATCTTCACACTCCATAAAAGAGGTGAAAACGGTACCCGTACAAACCGGACATTGATTCAGAATTTCAGGCATTTCGTATATGCGTTAACGTTAGATGTTTTCAGAGTATAAAACTAATAATTTTCGGCGTATATATTGTGTTTTCCTTATGATTTTTATCTGATGATTCCGGCTTCTTTCGCCCCAGTACTCCTTAAATACATCATTCCGCACGTTATTCCTGATCTTGCACTACTTCAAGCACATCAAACGCCTCCAAATCCACTTCAATTCCTCTATTATCCGCCTTTCAACCCTTTCCAAACCAGCTTTGTTCGTCCGAAATCGGGGTTTCTTTCGCCAAGATGATACCATTTCCGGGCCTCATCATTTTCAACAGGTGTTCGAGTGTTTCAGAGTGAAGCAGTCGTTTTTCCACTTATTTTATGTTAAGGTATTCGAGTGTTTCAGAGTGAAGCAGTCGTTTTTCCACTTATTTTATGTTAAGGTGTTCGAGTGTTTCAGAGTGAAGCAGTCGTTTTCCACTTATTTCATGTTAAGGTGTTCGGGTGTTTCAGGGTGAAGCAGTCGTTTTTCCACTTATTTCATGTTAAGGTGTTCGGGTGTTTCAGAGTGAAGCAGTCGTTTTTCCACTTATTTTATGTTAAGGTGTTCGAGTGTTTTGAGGCAGGAAAACGCTGTTTTCCTGTCTCAAAATGTACCGAGAACACCGCCCAGTATGATGCATCGCCATCCGTTTGGTCGTTTACTTAAGCCTCACATTTTTCAATTTCCACTCCATCCGCCACTTTTCTAACGGTCCAATTTCAATGCAATTAGCGTCCATTTATGAGCCGAAACGGTATTAAATCTTCAATTTCGCTACCTATCATTTTCACAATACTACTCCAACAATCCATTTTAAGTGTAAAATCTAACGGTGTTCGTGTGTTATACGTGCGGAAACCGAGACTACCGATCTTATAACGTATCGAAAATACCGACCCATTATTTTACACCGCTATTTAATCGATCATAACGCAAGAACTAAGTTAACTTGTCATTTTGCACTCATCCGACACTTTTCTAACGGTCTAGGTTTCACGTGGAACAACTATAGCTTAACGACCCAGATAAACCATCAGAATGGAAATATCGGCTGGATTTATGCCTGATATCCTGGACGCCTGACCAAGGGTAGCGGGACGAATTTCCGCAAGCTTTTGCCTGGCCTCGGCGCTTAAACTGGGAACCAGGGAATAATCGATTTTATCATAAATCGGTACATCCTCCAGTCTTTTCATCTTCTCAGCAAGTTCAATTTCCTTTTCAAGATAACCCTCATATTTAATATTGATCTCAACTTGTTCTAGGGTTTCCCAATCGCTGGTGATCTCAGTAACGAGGCTATGTACAGAAGCGAGGCTTTCCATCATGTCTTCCAGAGAAACTTGCGGTCGGGTGAGAATATTTGCGATTCTCAATTTTTGTCGAATGGGATCCGTAGAAATTGATTGTAACCACGAATTTGCTTCATCTGGAGAAATTGAAGTTTCACGAAGCCTTTTTGTAACTAATTGATAATCAGATACTTTTGATTTTACGGCATTAAATCTCTCCTCACTAGCCAATCCAATTTCGTATCCAAGTGGTGTTAATCTAACATCTGCATTGTCCTGACGCAATAATGTTCGGAATTCCGCGCGGCTGGTGAACATACGATATGGTTCGTCAGTACCCTTTGTGATCAAATCGTCTATTAAAACTCCGATATAAGCATCTGCTCGATTCAATACCACAGACGGTAAATTGTTGACTTTTCGATGGGCATTAATACCAGCCATCAAACCCTGGCATGCTGCTTCCTCATATCCGGTCGTCCCATTAATCTGACCGGCAAAAAATAATCCCTCCACAAGTTTTGTTTCCAGGGAATGATTCAGCTGAATAGGGGGGAAATAATCGTACTCAATAGCATATCCGGGACGGAACATTTTACAGTTCTCGAATCCAGGAATTAATCGCAGTGCCCGATATTGAACATCCTCCGGAAGGGAGGAACTGAATCCGTTAACATAAATCTCAACCGTGTCCCAACCCTCCGGCTCCACAAAAAGCTGGTGCCGATCCCGGTCTGAAAATCGGTTAATCTTGTCTTCAATACTTGGGCAATACCTTGGACCGAGACCCTGGATTCGTCCATTAAACATGGGCGATTTCTCAAAACCAGATCGTAAAATATCGTGCACCTGTTCATTGGTATAAGTTATATGGCAAGGGCGCTGCTTAATCATCTTCGGTGTATCGGTAAAGCTGAATTTCCCTGGCTCCGAATCTCCCTCTTGAACTTCCATTTTTGAAAAATCGAGAGAACGGCCATCAATGCGAGGTGGTGTTCCTGTCTTCATACGGCCGCTCTGGAAGCCGATCTGCACCAATTGCTCTGTTATACCTGTGGATGCCTTTTCGCCCGTCCTACCGCCTCCAAATTGCTTTTCTCCAATATGAATTATGCCGTTCAGGAATGTCCCGTTAGTAAGGACCACAGACTTTGCTTTAAACGTAATTCCCATCGGGGTAGTAACCCCAGAAACACGGCCACCATCCAGGGTAATTCCATTCACCATATCTTGCCAAAAGTCTACGTTAGGGGTCTGTTCAAGCATCTTTCTCCACTCTGCCGCAAACAACATACGGTCATTCTGTGTCCGTGGACTCCACATTGCAGGCCCCTTCGAGCGAT
Organism: Bacteroidia bacterium; assembly: GCA_046330075.1. Taxonomy (GTDB): domain Bacteria; phylum Bacteroidota; class Bacteroidia; order AKYH767-A; family OLB10; genus JAJTFW01. The sequence continues at coordinate 120,305 of JAXLTL010000007.1, forward strand.
TCAACATTCTGAATTGTATCGCACTTCGGTCACTTACTATGCCCGAATACCCTCCCAGAGCATCAATTTCTCTGACTATTTGACCCTTGGCAATACCGCCCATGGCGGGATTACAGCTCATTTGTGCTATAGTTTGCATGTTCATGGTGATCAAAAGCACCTTTGAACCCATATTGGCGGCAGCAGCAGCAGCTTCACACCCTGCATGTCCTGCTCCAACCACAATTACATCATACTCCGGATAGTTCATAGTTCCACGTGAAACGTTATATTGATTTTCTGATATTAACACACTGTGTATATCTATCAAATATACTGTGCCTCAATTCTTTATAAATGAATAATAACAAGAAACAAACCAAGTTTTAAACAGAGAAATGTGGATGGAGAAGGGGGAAGGATTACCGAAAAGAAGGTGGAGTATTGTAATTAAAACGATTGCATTATCTCTATAAAAACAACCGACTTCCTGATACAATATCATCGATCTTCTCAATATTATAACATCGGTCTTCTCGATACGATTCTGCCAAAACAAACAATGTTTGTTTTGGCAGAATCACTCGAAGACCTTAAAATCATAATTTCAAGTATCTAGAAATGAATAAGATAATCAACGGCTGACTAAACCAGTGGGGTTATTTAGAATTGAAAAGGACGATAGGATTAAACAACTAATACTGCTGATTTTCCAGTGAACATGAATGGAAAATAGTCAATATCTAAGGTGTTCGAGTGTCCTTGAATCAAAACCATAACCGTTTAAGGTGTTCGAGTGTCCTTGAATCAAAACCACAACCGTTTAAGGTGTTCGAGTGTCCTTGAATCAAAACCACAACCGTTTAAGGTGTTCGAGTGTCCATAATAAAGAAAACCGTGTTTTCTTTATTATGGACGTATCGAGAACACCGACGATGTATCGAGACTAATCTATCTAATACCACTACTCATCCTTTCGAAACACCTTCAACGCCAATACAGGCAAAGCATCCTTTATACCATATATTAAAGCCTGCTTCTTAGCCTGGCTCCATTTCTGAACCTGCTTCTCTCTGTAAAATGCAGAAGACACATGAGCATATTCCTCATAGTAAACCAACTTAACAGGCAAACGTTTGCTAGTGTAATTAGCACCTTCACCTAACTGGTGTTGCAAAATTCTTCTCTTTAAATCAACTGTGCTTCCGGTATAATAAGTGCCGTCGCAGCATTCAAGAATGTACATGTATCCATGCATAAATTAAGAGTATTAAAGTTCCACGTGAAAAATGATGTTGAGACGAAAGTAGAAACTTTATCGAAATACGGATACCGGTCTTCTCGATACGATAACAACGGTCTTCTCGATACGATCCAGACCAAACAAACTACGTTTGTTTGTCAGGATCACTCGAAGACCTTATAATCGTAACATCAAGTATCTAAAAATGAATAAGATAATAGACTAAAAGTTAACCAATTCCAGTAATCTGAATTGAAAATGTCGAATAAAATAAACGACTAATGAAAACGGTGTTCGAGTGTCCATGAATCGAGTACAATGAATGTTGAAGGTGTTCGAGTGTCCATAATAAAGAAAACATGGTTTTCTTTATTATGGACGTATCGAGAACACCGACTCTGTTCTAAAATCTCCGCTTTCCGAGATAATAATCTTCTTTCGAGGTCATCTTCTTTTTTGCGGCAGGATTTTTATCTCCGTAACCACATAGATGCAGCAATCCGTGGACCATGACACGATGAAGTTCATCCTTCAGCGAAATATTCAGCGTTTTCGCATTATCGCGAACACGATCCAGACTAATATAAAGCTCGCCGTTAATCACCTTCTGCGTGGTACCCTGATCAAAAGTGATGATGTCCGTGTAAGTCTTGTGCTGTAAATACTGCACATTCATTTTATATAAGTACTCGTCACTGCAAAGAATAATATTCAGCTCCTCCACGGTCTTGCCTTCTGTTTTTGCAACCGATTGCAGCCAGCTGCGCAAACCAAGGCGGGACCGTAACTGGTAGGAGAGGTCCGAGGTAAAAAAAGAAATCATGGGAATCAGGCGATGTGTCCGCCGGTCTTGAAATATAACTCCACCACACGACCGTTCTCTGAGAAAATAATCTGGTCGGCGAGATGTTTCATGAGAAACACGCCGCGGCCGGTTGGCTTTTCCAGATTGTCAGGATCGGTAGGATCGGGGAGATTGAGATAATCAAATCCGGGACCTTCGTCAGTAATGGTAAAAGCTATTTGCTCACCATCTACTTCGTAAGCAATATTTACTTTTTTATCCGGATCAAATTTGTTACCATGTTGCATGGCGTTGTTCACGGCTTCAGTTACCGCTACCAACATATTTCCATAACACTCTTCATGCACATTGTATTCCGTCTTTATATCGTCGATGAGTTTCTCCACCAGATTGATACTTTCCGGCTGTGAGGCAATTTGCATAGCTGAGGTCTGCTTTTCAGTGTTCATGTGGATCATGAGTCAGAAACTTTCTGAGTTCCCGTACCTGACATCACAAATATATGACGCCATGATACCTTCAAGGATACGAAACTACAAAGTTCTGACTGCTTAACCCATTCGGGGGTATAAACTTACTAACTATGCAGCGTTGATAGGATAACGCCTTAGTTTGAAAGGTTTTGGAAGTAAGAATTGACCAGATTCCTGTAAAAAGTGGTAAACCCGGGCGGAACAGTCTTTAACAGCTCGGTTTCGCGCATCTTCATCTTCTTAAATTCCTCAAACTCCCCGGGAGCTTTAAAAATATCCCTGGCTTCGTTCGATTCCCGGCGCTGCTCCTGCTCCCGCTCGCGTTCAGCTTTTTCCGATTCGAGGAGTCGGGTGAGGATGTCTTGCTGACGCTTCAGGGTGAGCTCGGTGATTCGCTTATTAACGATGTCTTTTTCGTTTTGCTCCATCTGCTCAGCAATCTTACCCAAATCGCCCAGTTTACCCTGACCATCTTTATTTTCCTGTTGGTTAAGCTGGTTGAGGGCGTTGCGCAAGGCTTCCTGCTGGGCTGCCATCCGTGCGAGTTCTTCGCTGAATCCCGGCATCCCTTGTCCAGGCTTCTTGCCTTCCTTCATCCCTTTCTCCATCTTTTCTTTCATGTCCTTTAGCTGCTGACTGAGCTTTTCCTGCATCTTCTTGATATCGCCGGCGCTCGGACCGCTTTTCGGCTTGCCTTGCCCGGGTTTGGGTTTACCTTGTCCCGGTTTCTTGCAATTCGAATTACTGGGTTTGTCTTGCGCCATCTGCTGCTGTGCCTGATCCAGACTTTCACTGAGCATAAGGGCAAGATTATTAACAGCAGTAAGGATGTATTGCTGGTTTCCCCGGGCTTGCGGTACTTGACGGTCCTGGAGATTTAATAGCGCTTTTTCGGTGTAGTCATTGATATCCGTGATCTGTTCGTTGATCATGGAACTGATCTGGATAACACGTTTGCTGAGTGCCAGCAGGGAGTCTTCTATGATCTTCGCATCGTCTTTCAGCTTGCGTTGTTCCTGGGCCATCTTCAGATACCGTGGATTGTTTACATCAACACTCTTGATGTCTTCCATCAGTTTTTCCTGATCGAAGCTGAACCGTAACAGGTTTTCCAGCAGTGCACGCATGGCCTGCATGTCTTCTTCCTGCTGTTCTTCCTCCTTTTCCTTTTGCTGCTGCTTGATCTTTGCACTGAGGTCTTTCATCTTCTGCGCCGCCTGCTTCTGCTTTTTCATGGCGTCTTTCTTCTTGCCCTGACCTAACTGCTGATCGGATTGCTGCATATCTTCCTCGATCGATTCCTGCTCCTGGTTGAAGTCTTTCAGGTCTTCGGAGTATTCGAGTTCTTCGTTTTTCTTTTCAATATCGTCCAGCTGCTTCTGTAAATCGTTGAACTCCTTATTCAGTTCTTTCTGTTCTTCCTGAAGTTTGTCGCTCTTGCTGTCTTTCTGCTTCGACTTATCGGCCAGCTTTTCCTGGTCATCGGCGAGCTTTTCAAGATTCTCAGCTGTCTCTTTCATCTTCTGCTCCAGCTCCATCTGCTTGAAAAGTTCCAGCGTGCGGTCGAGTTGCTTTTCGAGGTCTTTGTTGTCGAGCTTCATTTGATTCATCATCTCCTGCAGCTTTTGTTTATCCACCTGTGCCATCAGCTTCTCCAGTTCTTCCATCATCTTTTTCATTTCGGGCGACATGAGCTGATTGAAGAGTTCTTCGAGCTGCTTTTGTTTCTGCGCCAGCTCAGGATCGGTATTGCGGAGTTCGTTTTGCTGCTGTGTGTTCTGCTGTTGCTGTTTGGTGATTTCTTCTACCTGCTTCTCCAGTTCTTTTTGCTGCTTGAGAATATCGTCAACTTTCTTCTTGTCTTCGTAATCGAGATTCTTTTTGTTGAGCAGATCTTTATTGAGCGCGTTGAGATCTTTCTGCAGTTCTTTCGCCTTGCGGATGCTTTGGTTGAGATCGTCTTTCAGTGCTTTGTTTCGTTCTTCGTTTTCTTTGGCGAGTTCCTGCAGACTTGGTGCTTTATAAACAGCAGAAACAGACCGGGCACTCTTGGCTCCGGTTACACCGTCGTTATCCCATACTTCAAAATAGTATTCAATTTCGTCGCCGGCTTTGAGTCCGATGGCAGCCAGATCCCAGAAGTGGAAGAACTGATCCTGCGTTATACCTTTGTTAAGCGGAAGACCGGCAGCAATCACTTCTTCGTTCACATCCTGTGCCTCCCGTTTCAGGAACCGGTAACGGAACTGGAGTTTACTCAGGCCGTAGTCGTCCTGTATTAAACCTCTGAAATAGATACGTTGATAGGAGGCTGAATCGCGTTGTTCCTCCACCTGAATCATTGGAAACTGATCAGGAGTTACGTTGATGGTATATGCCACCGAATCTTTTGAGCGGAGGAAGGAGTTTCCGGTACTGATGGCATATCCGCCATTGTTCATCAAACGGCGGTGAATACTGAAATGATTGTCTTCGGCATCTTTCAGTACGTAGGTACTGTCGTTAAACCGTATCTTGAGTTCAGTGGTGTTTTTTGTGCCGATGTTCCACGTAGCTTTTGTTCCTGAGGGTACAAGTAAATCACCGGTGTTGCGGATCACTTCCTGTTTGCGGCCGAGATAAGCGGGATAGTCGAGGGTGACGCTGAAATCAACGAGTACCGGGTTTGGTACAGCTTTCAGCGTATAGTCATCAGAGTAAAAACCATCAGCCATCAGGCGGAATTCCGTATTACCCTGAACATTGCGGAAAGTGTACTTAAAACCGGTTAGATTTTCTTTTTCGAGACGAAATGTATTGTTGCCGATTTCAACATATACTTCTGCCGGAATTTCCTTTCCTTCCATCTTCACGTCGATAGTGAAGTCATCGTATTGAATAACCTGCAGCTGATCCGCTTTGTCAACAATGAATTTAAAAGGGGCGGGTTTTGAGAATGGCTTACTATGCTCGAGGAGGCGTTTGGTGGAATCGGTAATGAGACTGGGTGCAGAAAACAGTATGACGATTAACGCAAGTAACGGGAAAGCAGCCCAGGGCAGATATTTACGGTTATTCCGCAGATCGATGGCGGAGGTAAAAGGTATAGGACGCAGTTCCGCGCTCTTCTGGTTGATGGAAGCGTAGATAAGGTCGAGATGGTCGGTTTCGGCAGCAGCCTGTTCGTGAAGCTGCAGCGTGTTGAGCAGTTTATCCTTGATCGGACTGAAATGATCACCTACGATTTTTGCAGCATCTGTATGGGAAATGGTTTTCCCGAGTTTATAGAGCTTGAAGAGAGGAGTGAGCACCAGCTTCCAGAGGACGATCGCTGTAGAAGTGAGATATACATAGAAAAGAACCGAACGTATAGCAGGATTAAACCAGGCATATGACTCCAGTAGGGTAACGGCCAGATAGAAACCAAGTAAAAGAGCGAAAGCATAAATACCTCCACGTATGAGCTGGTTGGTATAATACTTTCTGATGAAAGCGTCCAGCTTATTCAGCAACTCACGGTAATTATTCTCAGCGGTGGACATGTTACAAAGATAGGGAGGATATGACGGGAATAGGTATAACGGGGGTATAGATGTTAAATTGTACGTAATTCCACAGGTAAAGTTCGGTATTACAGATTGTATTTTCCCAATGGAAAATGTTAATCCGTTGTTAAGATGAAATCCGGCCTACTACTCCTAAAGGCAGCACAACCCCAGAGGTAGCTTGCAGATAAATCTCTCCGTACTCCGACTGTGCTTTCCGCTTCGGGAAATGTTCTTCGAGCAGATTACGGATGATGAGAGAAGAAAAACCTAAAGAATAGGTATTCAGCACCAGGAATGAATTTTCAGGTTCAAGAATTTCAGAAACGCCTTTCATCATTTCACTGATCATATCTTCCAGTTTCCAGCTTTCACCATTCGGACCATGGCCATAAGCAGGAGGATCAAGGATGATACCATGGTACTTTCGACCGCGTTTCACTTCGCGCTTCACAAATGTCAACGCATCTTCTACCAGCCAGCGGATACCATCGAGCCCGCTGAGTTCCATGTTTTCCTTCGCCCAGGTCACCACCTGCTTGATAGAATCGAGATGAGTGATATCAGCACCGGCACTTTTTGCAGCGATGGAAGCACCACCGGTATAAGCAAAGAGATTCAGTACCCGTGGTTGTTCCACGTTTTTCCTGATGGCACGAATCTGTTCATGAATGAATTCCCAGTTGGTAGCCTGTTCAGGAAAAATGCCCACGTGTTTAAAGGAGGTGAGTCCGAGACGGAACACCAGTTCATCCTTCGGGTTGAATTTATATTGGATCCGCCATTGATCCGGCATCTCCTTCAGCTTCTGCCAGGTGCCGGCCGAACTGCTTTTCGGAACAAAGCGGACATGGGCTTTTTTATCCCACTCCTTCACAGTCAATCGTTTCGACCAAACCGCCTGGGGTTCGGGGCGAATAGTAATGTACTTACCGAAACGCTCAAGTTTCTCAAAATCACCGCAATCGATCAGTTCGTAATCGCTGAATTTTTCTGGCGTTAATAACAGCATTTTGTAAAAGTAACATATTCAATGAAGTGAGAGAATTAACAACAACACAGATTGTGCATATCAGGTTAATTATCAAGAAATAACAACCTAAACAGAAAAGCATACACCGATCCTACCGTTTCAAAAAGAAGGATGCTCACAACCCTGTTAACAGCTATGTTAATAACGTAAAAACCTGTTCAAATTTAGGAGGTAATTTTATTTGGAATTGGAAAAGCTGACCGGCTTAATTAAAACCAACAGTAAACCAAATTTCTGATCCCTGAACTAATGATCTTTATGCACTTTTTAATTCACCGGTTTCACTACTATTTCAACAGAAATCGATCAACACTCATTGATATTAACAACTGTGAATAAACCTGAACGATTGGTGTTCTTCAATCATTTACATCGTTCATATCCTGAACTTTTTTGTGAATAAAGTCGGATAACTAATCCTATCAATAGTTCAGCCGAAAAAGAATACACAGAACTAACAGGCATATATTAACATATATATTATTTAAAAGAGATATATAATTAATAGGGAGTTTTAAAAAACCGCGAACGATCATTCCCGAAGATAAAAAGACGATTTTAAACAGAAAAGCGGTTTTCAATTACAAAAAAGCCCCTTGTTGCGGATTTTCCCCATAAAAGTACTTCAGGTTGTTCAATGGCCGGGAAACCTAAGCCACTCAGTCGCCGCAGACATGCTTTTCCGCCCATCTCAGCCAGTATATCCGGTCAAGCTATGGAATGGGAGCCTCCGGCCGTTGCCACCCTCAGAACGGCTTATAATGATGATGGGCTAACCCGATCAGATATCAGCCTTACCCCATTCATTCCTGCTTTTCTAACTATAGGTCTTTTAACCTGCCCAACCTCATTCTTCACCACCATTCCACGTTCTGAATTAACCCCGCTGCGCGGAGCGATACGTCATCCTTAATTCTTAATTCTTAATTCTGCATTCTGAATTTATCCCGCTGCACGCAGCGGGATCCGTGCCAGTGGGTATACAAAATGCCAACTCCACGGCATTGAGTCGCCCCGCCTGCCGCCCGACCTTTGTGCCAACATCCAGAAAATCTAACTTCATTATGAAAAAACTTAGCTATGTACTCATGCTGGCCTTGCTGGCAGGCATTACTTCCTGTAAAAAAGACGACGAAACAACTGACAATGGCGGAGGCGGATCAACGACCCCAACAGTAAACACAACTCCTACCTATAGCGATGCAGACGGCGTTTTAGCGGCGGTGTATACCAACAACTGGATTACCATGCCATTTGTGGGTACGATGAATATGCCGATTGGTACTGCTGTTGCAGCCTTCAGTTCTACAACCGGCGGATCAACGTATGTTGATGCTGGTGTTGTGAAATGTGAGGATAGTACACTTACCAAAAATTCCAGCAACGCTTATTACTTCAATCCCTCTATGTACAATCCGTACGGACTTTCGCTCGGCGGAAATGTTTCCTGGGATGTAGCAGGAAACGCATCCGTACCGGTGATCAACTATACTACCAGCGGTGTTATTCCTTCTGTTGATTCGATCAGCAACGGAACCACAATCAATAAAAGCAACGCTTATACTCTTAGTGTAATGGGATCTATTTCAAATTCCGATTCTGTGATCTTCGTTGTGGCCGGACCAAGTGCCACATTAATGGTGACACGTCCTGCCGGAACAACATCACATACGTTCAGCGCCACCGAGATGGGCACAATCGGATCCGGTTCCGGAGTAGTGGAGGTTGTACCTTATAACTGGGAATCTACCACCATCAGCGGCAAGAAATTTTACTTCGTGAATGAAGCCGCAGCTACCAAACTTGTGACGATTAACTAATCAACCTAACCAGTCACGAAAGAGCCGGGAATTACCCGGCTTTTTTCGTTGTATACCAAACGATATCAACTAACGGACTACATTGATCCGTCCCTGATACGCATTTCCAAATTTATCAAAGAGGAGACAATAATAAAACCCGGGGGCAAGCGTCTGCAGATTTATCTGGCAGGACGTTCCGCTGAATATTTTTTGTAATTGTTTCCGCCCATTCACATCGAACAGGGTGAGTTGATAATCAGAAAACACAGGTGCTTCAATGGTACATGATTCTGCTGCAGGATTGGGATATACTTTTAAGGGAACAGGTTCGCCCAACTCACTTACGCTTCCGTAAACACTAATACAGGTATCAACCGGTATAAGCTGTAATGTGCTTGATAAGAGCGAGGCTGCGTGATCTGTTCCTGCGGCACTGGATGTAGGTGTATAAGATTGTTCAGAGATGTTTATCGGACTAACAAGTGAGCTGGAAGCAAAATAACAGAAGGTCGGTAAATAGCCGTTTGAATCTGTCTGAATAACCCCGATTTCTGAATCGAACCCAAATCCTGTGTTTTTTTGAGGATCCGGTGGAGGAGGAAGCACACCAAAGATCGGACCTCCGCCGGTTAAATGCCATTCATGATTAGCGGTCTCCAGTGCATCATATAATCGCAGGAAGGCCGTAAATGTCCACAACGGATTTCCTCCGGTATCTACTCTGGCTACAGAGGAATAATAGTCCGTAAGACTGGTAACCAGATATCCTCCGGAAGATGCGTTCACCAATCTGTTTCCGTTAAATTCAATCTGACCAAAACCGGAACCACCTCCATTTAAATTTAGACCCTTGGTCCAGAGTATTCCTCCACTCTGATCTGTTCTGATAAAAATATTCTGAAATCCGCTTACTCCATAAATCAAATATCCATCTGCCAGCACATCCACTTCACTGCCGCTGGTGAAATTTCCCGTAGGTAGTTCATTGTACTTTTTAGCCCATTGTAATACTCCGTTTGCGTCCAGCTTCATCAGAAAAGCATAGGAGCTGAAGGGTGGAAAATCTTCATAATATCCGGTCACCACGCATCCTCCGTCGGGCGTTGACTTAATATCATGACAGAAGTTATAACTGTTTCCTCCTGTATACACATAAGACCATAGCAAGGTGCCGGTAACATCATACCGTGCTACCACCACTTCGCCGATGGTTCCTCCGGAAAACGGAATTCGTCTGCCGGCCGCTACAATACCTGAATCAGCCGTTTGGTCACAGGCGAAAAAATTTAAATGATATCCGCTGATATCAAGCCTCCTGGACCAAACCGGTTGTGCCTGTTTATTGGCCTTCATTACTAAGCCACCCAGTGTTGATGTGGTGGTATCATATGCTTCACCGACCGCGTAAAACATCGTATCGTTCAACGGCAACGCATCGAAGAAGGCCGTTTGAGGAGATACAAAAGGATCCCCCACATTAAATGAAGTATGATATTGTACATTCGCATCCGAGTCAGTGAGCATGATCATGCCCTCTCCGAAAATGCCTTCGCCAACATGCAAGAGGCTGCGGTCGGGCCAGGCAAATACCTGATGGACCGATGCATTTCCGGGAATTACTTTGCGATACAGCTGGGGGGAGGTTTGTGCATGGGCTACCCATACATTAAAAAGAACCAACAGAGAACAAATGTATTTTTTCATAAACAGGAGATTTATACAATAAAAGTAAGAAAAGAGCGTTTCGGCCGGTTGTTTATGCCATTTTTTGACAAACCAGTGATAATTTGCCGGTTATCGGAAACCATTTCGGGTTGGTCCACCTGAAAAAACCCATCGTTTTTTCCCGAAACCTTACATCGATCTTACACGTAGAAAGGTCATCTATGAAGATCATACACCTGGTGTTAGGGAAAGCGAATCCGGAGCGGATGAATGGAGTGAATAAGGTGGCACATCATCTTTCGATGAGCCAGCACGATCTCGGAATGGAAGTGGAGATCTGGGGCATTACCAAAACCCCGGATACTGCTGTTTACCCGCGTCCCTTTCCAACGTTGCTGTACCGTGCCCAGCCTTTTTTCCGCGACCTCGACCCCAAGCTGCTGCATGCGTTTTCACGTCTTAAAAAAGATGCTGTGGTACATATTCACGGTGCCTTTATTTCTGATTTCTATAAAATTTCCCGCCTTCTTGTCGACCTTAAAATCCCCTATATCTATACGCCTCATGGTGCATTTAACAAAGTGGCACTGGAGAAAAATAAATGGGTGAAAAAGGTGTACATCAACCGTTACGAAAAAACGATCCTGCGCGATGCGAAAAAGGTGCAGTTTCTCGGGCAAAGTGAGTTTGATCACATTGGTACCATCGTTCGCCTCCAGAATAAAATTGTAGTTCCCAACGGACAGGATTTTACAGAACTGGAGTTTGAATTCCATACCATGCAGCGGAAACATACACCGGTGTTTGGCTTTTGTGGCCGACTGGATACCTATTATAAAGGGCTTGACATGATGCTCGACGGTTTTGCATCTTATGTTTCACATGGCGGTTCCGGTGAATTATGGCTGATCGGAGATGGCAGCGACCGGCCTGCACTCGAAGCACAATGTAAAAAACTGAAGATTACCGACCGTGTTCATTTTATGGGTGCTCGTTACGGAAAAGATAAGCTGAACCGCATCGCCAATATGGATGTGTTTTGCCATCCCTCCCGGTCCGAAGGTTCGCCCACCGCTGTGCTCGAAGCCGGCGCATTGGGCCTACCGCTTATAGTCAGCACAGCTACCAATGTAGGGGTGCAGGTAGAGCAACGGAAATGCGGGATCCATCTGCGTCAGAACAGCGCGCGCAGCATTGCGAAAGCCATGACAGAATTCGAAGAGATCTTCCGTCAGGATAAACACAAAAAACTGGGTGACAACGCCCGGACCATGGTTGCCGAAGAGTTCAACTGGACGGCCATTGCCAAACGAATGATTGACCTGTATGCGGCCTGAAAACCAACAACGACCCGGACTGCTCACGCGTGAGCCGGCCAAAGGATACCGGACCTTTCTGGTGATCCTGCTGGCACTGCGTATCGTTTCATACTATATGCTGGGCGATTCGGTGGTGGTCGTACAAACCATCAAGGCCGGTCTTCGTATAGCCCTTACCGTTACTGTTGCTATCGCCATATTTGTTGAGTCAAGGCCTAAAAACAGGTTCTTCGGGCACATTAAAAACCCTTTGCCGGTTTGGCTCTATGGCTTATACCTCGGACTCGGAGCTGCGTCTTTGCTATGGACCACCGGATTTATGTCGAGCGTTCTGCAATGGCTCATGGATGCCGAAGGATTCGCCTTCGCTGCGCTTTATGTAGGATTGCTTGGAATGTACAACCGCCGTCACCCCGGCGGGTATTTCGCTTTGCATAAGATCATTGCACCGGCTGTGTTGCTCAACGGACTCGGTTTCTTTATCGGACTTTACATCGACCCCGACCATTTCTACCGTCTTACCCACGGAGGAGCGGTCAGCCGTTTGGGCGGATTCATCATCAATCCCAATGAGCTGGGGATGTTACTTGTAGCCGGCATCGCCTGTTTCCTTCCGCTGATTCAGAAAGACGGTAAAATCCGTGTCAGCATTCTCCTGTATATCGGTTTTCTGACCCACCTTTTACTGCTCACCGGATCCAGGTCATCGTTCATCGGACTGGTGATGGTACTCATCGTATATGCCCTCACGGGACAAAGCCGCTTACAGCGAACTATCGTTTTCGGTAGTGCTCTGGCGTTAGTGCCCTTGGCGGGCTGGTCGTTCTTCGTAAAGCAGGATCAGATCACCGAGCTCTTCACCCTCACGGGTCGTTTACCCTTCTGGCACGACCTCCTCACGTACAACTTTCCGCAGGAACCCTGGTTGGGATATGGCTACATGCGCATTGACTATGCCGATAAATTTGAATCCATCAACGCCTATGCCGGAGCGATGACCCATAACACCTTCCTGCAGGTATTGCTGGGTCTCGGCCTTACCGGACTGATGGTGGTTTTGGTACAGCTCAGCGTATTTCTCTGGACACTACGCCGTGTGGCCGACTTTCCGACGCGCCGCATCGCCTGGCTGCTGCTGATTCCGCTTGTTGTAAACTCCTTCACCGAGTTCGGTATTTTCGGAGAAACCAACTATGGAATTCTGTTTTATCTCATGATTGTTTTCAGTGTTTCGGGAGAAACCCTTAGCGAAAGCCGCCGTATAAGGGAGACAACCCACCATGAAACCAAGCCCGGTATACCTTACCGACCTGCTTATTCTTCGTGAACTCTTCGCCCCCGGTGAAGATTTTTATGTGATCGATCCCGCAGGGCGTGTGAGAGGAGAGCGAGAAGAAATACCCTCACCCCTCCGTAAATCGTCGGACCACGACGAGCAGCCATCCTTTGTTGCCGATCTCCGCAACGGAGAAATTGTTCTTTACAGTTCCTCCTGTGGCGACGAGCGCTGGCTCAGTTTTGACTATATCAACAACCCCGACGGCACCATCCGCTGGTTTTATCCCTCTGCGGGAGTCCACGCCGGACACCTCAGCCTCTACAATGCTGTATCTGTAAAAGCCAGGCTCTACAAAACACTCACCCGCATAGCATGGAAGCTTGGTCAGCATCACCGTATGGCCTCAGGTACGTTCAGAGTGCAACAAAAGCTGTACGAATCAGTACAAATGAGGTACGGAATCACCTTCCGCGAGGCGGCCTCCTTCTTTACCGGAACGAGAGGTGCCACCCGCAAGCTGGTGATTGAATTACACGACGAAGAACAAACAACGGGATTCATCAAGGTACCACTGACCACAGCGGCGAAAGACCTCACAGAAAACGAATACGAAATGGTCAAATCACTCAGCAAATACGACTTCACCACGTTGAGTCTGCCGAAAATTTCTCCGCGGATCAATGGGCATGCCCGTTTATCCAATGTGAAACCGGCCATTGTAATTCCGGCCGACAGGATCACCAACATCCATCTTGCCGCCACAGCCGAACTGGTAGCCATCAGCCATGAAGTAAGGAAAATCGGAGCTACGCCGGTATGGGAAGCCATCGAAAACAATCTCCGTTTTCTCGGCAATGAAATTTATTTCATCAACGAACTGAGCCGCGAGAAAACCGCAGATCTTATCGCACTGCTGAAAGAACTCTACAACCACATTGACATCCATACCCCCATCGCATTATCCGTATCACACGGTGACTTCACACCGTGGAATATGTACTGCGACGAACAACGATTGTATGTATACGACTGGGAAATGGCACGCAACGGCATTCCCATGTTCTTCGACCTGTTTCATTTCACCTATCAGAGTACTATCCTTCGCCAACGCAGAAATTACCCTGCCGTAAAAAACCAAATCGACCAATGGAGCCAACAACCTATGGCGCAGAAGTTGATACAAAAGTACCACGTCAACCTCGCCATGCACCAACAACTCTACCTGCTGTTCACAGCAAGCCACTATCTGCGTCAATATCTTGGCGAGAAAGAGCTGCTGATGCAAAGTCACTGGATGATCGACGCATGGACAGCCGCCATTCGCGATGGTCTGCAAATAGCGAAGACCGACAGGAACAAGATATGAACCAGCGAAGACGCTATATCGAATATTACTTCCGGGAAATTTCCGGACTTCGTTATGCGCTCCTGAAATTTACACATGAGTCGGTTGCTGATATTCCGGAATCGTCCGATATCGATATGCTGATTGACCAGAATGCGCGTCGCGAATTTCTGGAAATCATCGGTAAAGGGCCGGATATAAAACGCATCCACCTCTCAAAGAAATCATTTGCCACATATGTAAGCCTTCTCTTCAACGACGGCTCCTATCTGGAAATCGACTTACTCTTCCGTTTCGACCGGAAAGGCATTCTTTATCTGGATCCTCAGGAAATCCTGGATCATGCCATTGACCTTCCCGGCGGAATTAAAACAGCGTCAGTCTACCATAATTTTGAATATGTCCTGTTGTTTTACCTGCTGAATAGCGCGTCCGTACCGCAGCGCTACAGAGATTATTTCTCCACATTTACGTTTGAACAGCGTTCGGAAATTTTCACACACATCACAGGCCGGTATAAGGTAAATATAAATGTCCTGGATGAGCTGTATGATTTCCAGTCACGTTTCACAGCCAAAATCAGGTCCTACGTCCATCACCGTAAAGCCAATAGAAATATACAGCTCCTCTTTCATAAACTGCGGTATTTACGCGACCTCACTCACGACGCGATTCATCACCGGGGCATCACTGTTACTTTCAGTGGTGTTGACGGAGCCGGCAAATCAACGGTAATAGAAGAAATACGTCAATCACTTCAGGAGAAATATCGACAGAAAATAGTTGTGCTGCGGCATCGTCCGTCCCTGTTGCCCATTCTCTCCACTTTCCGTTACGGAAAGGCAGAGGCAGAAAAGCGTACGCGCGAAAAACTTCCGCGGCAAGGCACCAACAAAAGCAGCATCAGTTCGTTTTTCCGATTCCTCTACTATTATCACGATTATCTGCTGGGGCAGTATTATGTGTACTTCCGCTATACCCTCAGGGGATATACCGTTTTATACGACCGCTATTATTTCGATTTCATCATCGACTCCCGCCGCTCCAATATCGTATTGCCGAAGGGATTCCTGAAATTCTGCTATGCCTTTATCTTCAAACCACAGGTCAATGTATTTCTTTTTGCTCCTGCAGAAGTGATCTACAGCCGCAAACAGGAAATGTCCATCACCGACATCTCTGCGCTTACAACTGAGTACAAAGAACTTTTTGATGAACTCGGCAAAGACAATAAAAGAGAACAATATTTAGTCATTAATAATGTAAACCTGGACGAAACACTCCGCCGTGTAATGAACGAATGTGTTTCAGCCGCTATTTAAAAAAATTCACCGTACCATATCACCATGATTCGTCAACAACACACCGCGCCGAATACCTCCAATGTAACGGCACATTACCGCACTCCAGTAGTAGATCAGCTCCTCGGCCGAACCACACTTGAATGGACAACCGATGAGGGAGAAAAAGAAAGCCTTAGTGCCTCATTACGTTTTACGGACTACGAAGGAAACTTTCCTTCAGCGTATAGCCTGATGCGCCTTCCTTATGTTGTAAAGACATGGTTTCAGACACGCAAATCACCGATTCTTCCGAAGCCGGTACCGTTTATCGTGTTGGATGCTATTAAATTCCTCGATAAGATCGTACAGCCGGGAATGTCGGTGGTAGAAGCCGGTGGAGGTAATTCCACGCTTTGGTTTCTTGAAAAAGGGGCGAAAGTGACCACCTATGAACACAGTGCCGACTGGGCCAAATATATTCAGTGCACCATGCACGAAAAGCCAATGCGCTATCATGAAAGCAACAGCCGTATGAAAGTAATGCAGGGCGAAGCCGCCGTAGGGGATATGGAACTGATCCCTGACCACTCTGTGGATATCATTCTGGTAGACTGCATGAACGATTATACACGTCGTAATGATTGCATCCGCGTACTCATGAATAAAGTTAAGCCCGGTGGCTGGCTGGTACTCGATAACAGCGACAACCCCGTCAACTGGGTGGGTGCTGAATACCTCGAAGGAAAGGAGATGCATCGCTTCAGCGGCTTTGCTCCCATGGGACTCTTCGTTTGTCAAACTACTTTCTGGAAAATGTAATGTTACTGCGACGACTCGTATTAACACTTGGAAAGAAGAAAAATCCTTCGTTCGAACTGGACCCCTCCGTCAGTGAAGGCGTCCTTTTCGGCTTTATGACTGATAAGGCGATCGCCTGGCTGCGCGGACTGAAATATTTCCGTGCGCAACGCGGTCTTCTGCTCTTTGCCGGCCGGGGTACCCGCATCCGCGGAACTTCACAGGCACATTTCGGTAAGGCGGTACAGTTAGGAGATGGTGTACAGATCACCGCCTGGGGAAAAGCCGGGTTATCCATTGGGGATTACTCCTGGATTGGCAGTCATTCTTATCTCAAGGTATCCTTCTCGTTTAACGACCCCGGTAAATTTATCCGTATCGGACATCATGTCGGACTCGGGGAATATGCGCACCTCGGCGGTGCAGGCGGACTCACCATCGGCGATGATTGTATCATCGGTCCTTATCTGAGCTGCCACCCTGAAAACCATCGTTTTCTCGACGAACAGCAATTGATTCGCCTCCAGGGCACAGAACGCAAAGGCATCACCATTGGCAGAAACTGCTGGATCGGCGCTAAAGTGACCATTCTTGATGGCGTCACCATCGGCGAAAATTGTGTGATTGCGGCAGGCGCCGTCGTCACCAAAAGCATGCCCGCCAATGCGGTGATCGGCGGAATGCCAGCCAGAGTGATCCGCTACAGAGCAACAAATTCAGACAAAGAAACGTTTAGCGGGATGACCGCCTGACACATGGAGCAGAAGAAAGAAAACACCGTACTGGTGAGTGCATATGCCGTAAATCCTTACCATGGGTCGGAAGACGGCATGGGCTGGAATTTTATTCAGCAGATTGCACGTTTTAATAAAGTGATT
This sequence comes from Bacteroidia bacterium, assembly GCA_046330075.1. Lineage (GTDB taxonomy): Bacteria > Bacteroidota > Bacteroidia > AKYH767-A > OLB10 > JAJTFW01. The sequence continues at coordinate 137,731 of JAXLTL010000007.1, forward strand.
GCGGTGACCCGTGAAAACACACGCGGTCCCATCGAACGATACATGGCCGAACATCCCAGTGATGTGTATGCCAATATCCGCTTCGTATATTATGATCTGCCACAATGGGCCCGCTTCTGGAAAAAAGGAAGCCGTGGCGCGTTGCTGTATTATTATCTCTGGCAGATTTTCCTTCCCGGCTTTGTGAGGAAGAAAAAACTAGAGTTCGACATTGTGCATAACCTCAATTTCCACAACGACTGGACACCGTCAATGTTGTGGAGGTTACGCAAACCCTTTGTATGGGGTCCTATCGGCCACCATCCGCGTATTCCGAAAGATTATGTGCTCCACGTTTACGGATGGAAAACCTATGTAATGGAAGAGCTGAAGTGGATGACCAAGAAATATTTCTGGAAAGTAGATCCGCTGCTGCGTCAAACTGTTTCGCATGCGGATACGGTTATCGCCATGAACTCCGGAGTAGAACGCGTGCTGGATGTCGATCATGGTAAAGTGCTGCACATGCCCAGCGTAAGTACTGAGGCCCCAACAGAGATAAAAGAAGTGCGCAAGGGAGAAGGGTTTACCGTTCTTTCCTCCGGAAGATTTGTACCGTTAAAAGGCTTCGACATTACGATTCGTTCGTTTGCACGATTTTATCATCAGCTGCCCATTGCTGCGCGTCCCTTTGTTCGTCTTGTGCTGGTAGGAGATGGTCCGTATAAAAAATACCTCGAACGCTTAGCGGAAGAGATGGAGATCGCTGATCGCGTGACCTTCATAGCCTGGCTGCATCGTTCGGATTATAAAAAACTCTACAGTGAATCGGATGTATTCCTGTTCCCCAGTCACGAAGGCGCGGGAATGGTAGTAGCCGAAGCATTGTCGTATGGACTGCCGGTTGTCTGCTTCAGAAACGAAGGTCCGGGAGAGTTTGTCAACAAGGACTGTGGTATAACGGTTCCGTATAGCCGATATAACACCTCCGTGACCCGTTTTTCCGAAGCCTTGCGCTTGCTTCACGACAATACCCGCCTGTACTATAAACTTTCCGAAGGCGCCCGTCGCACGTTCAAAGAGCAGTTCGACTGGAACCTGAAAGGTGAGCGTCTGAAAAACCTGTACGATCACCTGACCCGTAAAGCCGGATAAGATGTCGACACCGGGGAGAAAAACAATTGTTGCGGTGCATCTGCTGAATGATTTCAGCGGGAGCCCGCTCGTTTTTTCTCAGGCCCTGCGTGCGCTGCAGAAAGAGGGACACGAAGTCATTATTCACACCAGCCGCTGGAAAGAGGGTTTCCTGAATAAAGTACCTGCGCGTTTTGTAGGTTTTCCTTACCGCTTTTATTCCAATACACTAATGCGGTTAACGGCCTTCCTGTTCAGTCAGGTTTATTTGTTCTTTCAGTTGTTACACTACCGGAAAACCGATGCGGTGATCTACGTAAACACCATGTTGCCCTTTGGCGCAGCATTGGCGGGAGCGGTGATGGGAAAGAAAGTAGTGTATCATCTCCACGAGAGCTATATACGTCCGGCTGCATTAAAGGGCTTCCTGCGTTTTATTGCTGCGAAGACTGCCGACAAGATCCTCTACGTTTCAGGTTATTTGGAAAGAGAAGAACGCATCAACGGTGTTGACGGCACCGTGGTGTACAACGCCGTATCCGACGAGTTCATCCATCAGGCTGCAGCGCATCAATACAGTCAACAACCGGAGAAAACCTTCATGGTGCTGATGGTATGTTCACTCAAGGATTACAAAGGTATTCCCGAATTTTTACGACTGGCAGCACGTCATCCACAACTCAAATTTGAGATGGTGATCAATGCAACGGATACGGACATCCGTCAATATTTTTCAAAGCATACGGTGCCGCAAAACTTCGTTTGGCATCCCGTACAGCGCAACCTCGACACTTTTTACCGGCGAGCGAGCCTGGTGGTGAACCTCACCAATCCTGACCAGTGCATAGAAACCTTTGGCATGACCATACTCGAAGCCATGTGTTATGGCATTCCGGTGATTGCCCCGCCGGTAGGAGGCCCGACAGAGCTTGTACAGGAACAGCAAAACGGATTTACCATCGACGTGCGCGACGAAGCTACACTTGATTTTCGTTTACAGTATTTGGCCGAAAATCCGGAGTTCATGGAGCAGCTCAGCGAAGGTGCCCGTAAAACTGCTGAACGTTTTACAGCCGGACAATTCAACAAAGAAATCATCCGGAATTTTTAGGTGTTGTTAACCGTGATCTGAAAATCGGATCTGAAAACCTTGCTTTCAACAGGCGCAATGACGGTACTGTCAATAATAGCTTTATAAAATCCAGCTGCAGGATGGTTCTATCCTTCAGTATATAGGTCCGGCCATCCGAAGCCATGCAGCGGCTAACTCAGTGAATTTCCAGCAGGTTGCACGTTGTAAGGTTTCCTGTAAGGTTTCTCTTCATTTTGTCCCTTTTTAAAAGCGATTGTAAAAGGAACAGCGTCTGATTTTTGTTAAACGGCTGATTTTAGCCTTTCAGCGTAAGTGGCCTCCTGTTTCGGGAGAAATTTTCAATGCAAGAATCGGCATCAATTCGAGTCGATTTCACTCAGAACCTTACACTGTAAGCACTCGTACAAATTTTCTGTGCAGGCCCCCTCTGTGGGCTGTAAATTCTGATGGACAAAGAAACCCTGAACCTGAGCATGAAGAAATTACGTGTGGCCATCATTGGCACTACCGGTTTACCCGCGCGATATGGCGGTTTTGAAACACTTGCCGAACACCTCGTCAGCACACTTGCATCGCAGTTTGACATGACCGTTTATTGCAGCAGCAAGTATTTCGGGAAGCCCGGAAAACGCCTGGAATCCTACAAGGGCGCAAAACTCCATTATATCAACCTGAATGCAAACGGTTATCAGAGCATTCCTTACGATATCCGCAGCATGTTGCATGCGGCGAAGAACAACGATGTACTGCTGGTGCTTGGTGTTTCAGGTGCGATGATGCTTCCGTTTCTGAAGATGTTCACCAACAAACCCATCCTCGTGAATATCGACGGACAGGAATGGAAACGTGATAAATGGAACTGGATCGCAAAGAAAGTACTTGGATTCAGTGAAAAGCTGGCAGTGGCTTTTGCCGATCAGCTCATCACCGACAACAAAGTCATTCAGTCGTATGTAGAACGCGAATACCATCGTGAGAAAACGTTGCTGATTGAATATGGCGGCGATCACGTGAAGCGGATTCCGCTGAGCAACGATACGCTTGCCCAATATCCCTTTTTACAACAGCCTTACGCGTTCAACGTGAGCCGCATTGAACCGGAAAATAATATCCATATGATCCTCGACGCATTCAAGCGTTGCCCGGATCGTAATCTGGTGATAGTAGGTCTCTGGAATCACGGACAATACGGAATGGATCTGAAAGAGCGCTTCGGACATTATCCAAACATCCATCTGCTCGACCCGATCTACGATCAGGACAAACTGAACGAGATCCGTTCTAACGCTGACGTCTATGTGCACGGCCACAGTGCCGGTGGCACCAATCCGAGTCTGGTTGAAGCTATGTGTCTGGGTTTACCCATCATCAGCTATGGTGTAAGCTACAACCGCGAAACGACCAACCACCGTGCCCGCTATTTCAACAATGGTGAAGAGTTGCTGGAGGTACTGCAGGGACTCACCGACGCCGAGAAGAAAACCATCGGTCGTGAAATGGAACAATACGGATTGCAGCGCTATACCTGGCAGCGCATTACTTCATTGTATGCTTCTGCATTTAAAGGGGAAGCACCTGCATACGACCAGCTCCTCAACGAAATCAAGTCGCACCAACCTGAAAATATTCAGGCTGATCTCAACTCCGAAACCGTACACCGCGCATGAACAGGTTAACCGGCTTTCTGTTTCTCTTCCTCTTACCGTTTCTGTTACCCGCCCAACAGGTAGTAACAGTAGCGGGGCTGGCCGGCGTTGCCGGTACCGGCGATGGCACAGGAACATCAGCACGGTTCAATGAACCACATGCCGTTGTTGCGGATAAAAACGGCAACATCTATATTGCCGATCGTCTCAACAATAAAATCCGGAAGACAGAACCTAACGGTACCGTATCTACGTTTGCGGGAACAGGAGTAGCTGGCAGCACCGATGGTCCGGGAAATACCGCCACTTTTAATCAGCCCTGGGGCATTGCCATCGATACACTTGGATATTTATATGTTGCAGATAACCGCAGCTATAAAATCCGGAAGATAGATCCGGCCGGAAACGTAACCACGATTGCCGGAACAGGCGTTTTCGGTACTACCAACGGACCGGTGAACACTGCTTCGTTTTCTTCACCTGCAGGTATAGCGGTTACTAAAGACGGCCAAACGATCTATATTTCCGAATACAATACACACGTCATTCGCCGCATCAGCGGAGGAACAGTATCGGTTGTGGCCGGAACGGTGTACATCACCGGATCAACGGATGGCACCGGCACTGCGGCGTCATTCGATCATCCGTATGGTATCACTCTTCTGAGCAACGGCAATCTTGTCATTGCGGACGAATGGAACTGTAAACTTCGTCAGATGACTCCCGCCGGAGTTGTATCTACTTTGGCAGGTACCGGAACTCCCGGCAGCGCGGATGGTGCTGCTGCATCAGCGTCCTTCAATTATCCGGCATCAGTAACAGCGGATACACTTGGAAACATTTTCGTAGCCGATGCGCTGAATTCTACCATCCGCAAATTCAGTACGCTGTCCGGACAGGTCTCTACCTATGCGGGAACAGCCGGACTCACCGGATCCACCGATGGTACCGGCGCAGCAGCGCGGTTTAATCATCCCAGTGGTGTTGCTTACAACCGTGCCCGCAGGAATATTTACGTTGCCGATCTTGACAATCACCTGCTGCGTAAAATCACCATGGTTTCGCCAACAGCGCTTACGCTGGCTGTGGCAGGCTCCGCTTCCGTATGTGCAGGTAACCCTGCCACCTTTACTATTACACCATCTGGTCTCAGCGGGTATACGCTCATTGAAAACGGAATTACACTCGGAACTTCGGTGAATGGTACTATCACGGTAAACAATCTTTCTGCCGGCGCCCATACCTTCACAGCCATAGCATTCGACGCACAGGGAGCTACTGCCTTCTCAAACAATATTAACGTTACCGTATATCCGTCATTTACACCTACGGTTTCCAGCAGCGGCGGAACAGCCATCTGTAATGGCCAGTCCCTCACGCTGACAGCGCAAGCAGGAACAGCCTATGCCTGGAGCAACGGAGCTACCACACCGGCAATCACCGTGACAACGGCCGGCGCGTTTTCTGTCACCGTCACCAACTCCAACGGATGTACCGGTACCTCATCAGCTATTAATATCACCGTACAAACTTCTCCGGTAGCCACCATCACTGTTGCCAGCGATACGGTTTGTCCGGGTAAAACCACAACGCTTACCGCCGCGGCTGCCAATGCCTATGCCTGGAGTAACGGTGCCACCACGCAATCTATCACTGCCGGTGCCGGAAATTATTCGGTAACCGTAACAGGTCCGGGCGGATGCACAGCCTCCACCACACAAACGATTGCCAGTTATTCTGTGACGGCACCAGTTATCAGTCCTTCCGGCTCTATCACCATCCTGCAGGGCGACTCCGTTCAACTGCAGGCTACAGGTTCCGGCACATTTGCCTGGAGTAACGGCGCTACGACAACAGCGATCTGGGTGCATTCGGGTGGCACCTATACCGTCACCACCACCAGTGCACAGGGATGTACTTCCACCTCTACAGGTGTAACAGTAACATTGGTCAGCAGTGCAAATATGTTTTCAGCGCTTGGTGCTACCAGCTTCTGTGATGGCGGCAGTGTTATACTCAGCAGCGCGTTTTCATCCGGCAACCAATGGTATTTCGAAGGGACACCCATTACCGGTGCTACCGGCAACCAGTATACGGTTACCGACAGCGGCTGGTATGCCCTCTCAGTCTATATCAACGGCACCTGGCTGCACTCCGACTCTGTGCTCGTACGTGTTTATCAGAATCCTGATGTACCCATTGCGAACGATACCGCTGCCTGCAAAGGTGATAAGGTATTGCTGAGCGTTGTTCAGGAGCCGGGACTCACCTACAAATGGTACGATGATTTCGCATCCGGAACACTCCTCGGCAGCGGGCCTGCCTTATTAACTCCGGTACTCACAGCGCCCACCACTTATTATGTTGAAGCGCGCAATGCCAATGGCTGTATTTCTCCGGCGCGGATGGATGTAGACGTCGCAGTCCTCTCTGTTCCTGTACCCGCTTTCACCTACTCCGTCAATTCACAGAACGGAACGTATACAGCCACATTCAACTGTACTTCTCTCAATCCTGAATCAGTCCTCTGGATTTTCGGAGATACAGCCGTTGCCGGAAATATGTCCTCACTGTTACAGCCGGAATTCACGTATGCCTCTGAAGGCAATTATACCGTTGTACTCATCACTTATAATGCTTTCGGTTGCGCCGATACACTCTACAAAACATTGTTTATCGGTGTTGAGAGAAACCTCTTCGTGCCGACCACCTTCACACCCAATGGCGATGGCAAGAACGACCTCTTCCGGGTGCGTGGAGACAATATCATCACCGAAGACATGCGCATCTACGATCAGTGGGGCACACTTGTATACAGTACCAACAGTGCTAAACCGGAATGGGACGGCACAGTAAACGGCTCGACAGTGCAAAACGGTACCTACTTCTATCGGATACGCATTACCGACAAAAACCAAACCCTTAAAGAAATTACCGGACCCATCACGGTCATCAAATGATACAACGGATCAGACATATTCTTCTCGTGTCGCTCGCATTGCTGGCTGTAACTGCCGGTTACGCGCAGGATCCGCATTTTACCCAGTTCACACGGATTCCGACCTGGTATAACCCTGCTACTTCCGGACACGCGGTAGAACATATACGTCTCACCTTACTCTACAGAAATCAATGGGCCGGAGCTACCAGCCCGTTCAGGACCGAAGGCATCTTCTTCGACAAACAGGTCAGCAAAGTAGGGTTTGGGGCCAACATCGTCAATAACTCTGCCGGCGAATCCGGTTTCCGACAGCTCTATCTGAACGGGCAGCTATCTTACCGGCTTAAATTCGGACGACATGCACTCGTTTCCGGGGTACAGGTTGGATTCATCCAGAAAAGCTTTGATCCCTCGAAGATGACCTTCGACGATCAGTACACGGTAGATCAGGGATACAACCCGAACAACCCCACATCAGAAACATTCAGCTATACAAAACTCACGCGCCCTGATTTTGGGCTCGGCCTGTTGTGGACCTACGGCAAAACAGGTAAGGACCATTTCTATCCCTTCGCCGGACTCTCTTTGCAGCACCTTAACCAGCCCAAAGAATCCTTCATTGAACAGGACAACATCATTCCGCGAAAGTACACTCTGAATGCCGGACTCGGCATCTGGATCAACGAATCATGGTTCCTCACCCCCACCCTACAATACTCACAGCAGCAGTTTGCAAAAGAACTCCTGGGCAGTGTGATGGTGCGCCTTCCGATGGAAGACCGCAATCAGGTTGAAGGCGGAATCATCTTCCGGAACAACGACGCCCTGGCACTTTATGCCGGATATCAATGGAACAGCTTTATGGCCGGCATGAGTTATGACATCAATATCTCCGGAGCAACCGGCGGCAGTGGTGCCTTTGAACTCACGTTAACGTATATACCCAAGGCGAAAGCGAAGAAAGAAGAAACGAAGAAAAAGCAGAAGACACCTCCGAAGGTAGAGAAAGAAAGCAAGGAGAAGGACAAGCCCGCGAAGCCACCGGTTACCGAAACCAAATCAAAGACTGTTTCAAATCCGGTTCCGAAGGCGACTCCTGAAAAGAATAAGGGGACTGCTACACCAGAAAAGAAACCGGTGGAAGCGAAAGCCAAGCCTGTTACGAAACCTGTCACCAGGCCGGTCACAGCCAAACCTGCAGTGACAAAAGCGGCACCGGCAGCAAATGAAGCACCGAAAGAGATAATAACAGGTGCGCCTATACGAAACATTTCCGCACAGATTCCTGTAAATATATCCTATCCGGAACCCGTCACTACTGCCCCGCTGCAGTCATCACAGCTGACACCGGTTGTCACCGAAGGCGACGCCGACCTGATCACTCCGATGATAGTACGAAACCACCTGTTGGTGATACCCTCCACCCTCAAACAGCCCGAACCCAAACGTGTGGCTGCAAAATCGGCTGCAAAGCTTGCTCCGGTAACGATTGTGGAAGTGACGGAATCGCCGAAGGTTGAACAACCGGTAACCACCGATGCAGATGGTGATGGTATTGAAGATGCAAAAGATAAGTGTCCGTACATGAAGGGCGGAGCTGCTACCGGCGGTTGTCCCGACACGGACGGAGATGGCATCACCGATATGGAAGATATGTGTCCGCTGGAACCGGGAACAAGGGCCACCAACGGCTGCGCTGTGAAAACGGCGGAGATCACCCTCAACAACGCGACCAAACACGTAGGAAATATTGAATTCAAAACCGGAAGTACGGAAGTACACGGATTATACAAGCTCGACATTATAGAGCCGGCGCTTGATTCCCTGCTCGACGATCCGAATCTGGTACTGGTCATCACCGGCCATACCGACAGTGAAGGGGATGCTCCATTCAACATGAACCTCTCCCAGGCGCGTGCCGATGTGGTGAAAAACATCTTCATCCGCAAAGGACTCGAAGAAAACCGTATCACCACGGTAGCCTATGGTGAGAACATGCCGATCAGAGACAACCTGAGTGACGATGGACGTCAGCGCAACAGAAGAGTGGAAATTCATTTAATGAAAAAGAAATAAAATAATTGTATATGCTTTCTGAATACTTGTTGATTATTGTGAGTAGTGTTACAGCGATGTTGATATCAACAATCCTGATTCCGTGCTGGATAAAAGTATGCACGAAATGGAATTTATTTGAGAAAACCGACGACCGGAAACGACATAAAGAATCGATTCCTACGATGGGTGGTATTGCCATTTTTGCAGGGATCTGCATCAGTTTTCTGTCCTTCTCGGGCGGACTCTCCGGCTATAATGGCGGACAGCTGATAGCGGCGGTGATCATCACGTTCTTCACCGGCTTCTTTGACGATCTCACCGATCTCAAACCCTCCCGTAAAGTAATGTTCCAGCTGGTGGCATCTGTGCTGGCAATTCTCGCGGGTTTCCGCATTGAAAGCTTATATGGTTTTCTGGGTATTCAGCATCTGCCGCTCGTTGTCAGCTGGGGTGCTACCATCTTCTTCATCATCGCCGTAACCAATGCCCTCAATCTCATTGACGGACTGGACGGACTGGCGGGAAGTCTCACTCTGGTTTCCAGCATCATCTTCGGCATTCTCTTTCTGCAAGCCGGACATCTGCCGATGGCAATGCTCAGCTTCAGCATCAGCGGAGCCGTTTTTGGATTCCTCATCTACAACTTTCATCCGGCACGCATCTTTATGGGTGATACCGGTTCACTCGTGCTTGGGTTTCTTTTATCTGTGCAGGCTATTTCACTCTTCCAGCTCTATACACAGGGAAGTCCTGATGTACCCGCACTGACACCCGCACTGATCGCGGCGGTACTGTTTGTGCCGATGTATGATGTGCTGCGTGTATCGGTTATCCGCATCATCACCGGTTATTCACCCTTCCATCCCGACCGCAACCACGTGCATCATATGATTGTAGGCCAGGGATTCGGGCAACGCATCACCACCCTCATGATCGCAGGTTTTAACCTCATGTATGTAGGTATTGCCATGTTCTTCCCGAATATGGGCATTAACAGCTTTCTCATACTCTCTGTCTGCCTCGGTATGCTTACTATGAATACGCTCACCATGTCGTGGCTCGCACTGATGTACGGACGCATGGGCGGCCGCCTCTACGATCGTGCCGTAAAAGCCTGATATCCCGCGAAACCTTTTATTTTTGGAGCCGACCAAATCTGCTCCATGAAACGTATCGTACTCCTTCTCCTGGGAATTCTTCCCGCCTTTTCATTCGCTCAAAGCAACGACTCCCTTGTCATCCGTAAAATTTACGATGAAGTGCTGACGCATGGCCATTGTTATGCCTGGCTCGATTATCTCAGTAATCAGATTGGCGGACGCGTCAGCGGATCTCCGGAAGCGGCGAAGGCTGTTCAGTATGTTAACCTCGAACTTAAAAAGACGGGGGCTGATACCGTTATACTTCAGGAAGTGATGGTACCCCACTGGGTACGCGGGGGAAAGGAAGAAGCCTGGATCAATACGGACGGTAAAAAAGTTTCTGTGAACATTACGGCTTTAGGTGGGAGTATTGCCACGCCCAAAGGGGGACTCGTAGCCGAAGTAGTGGAAGTCCGCGATTGGGAAGAAATGGAAAAGATGGGAAAAGAACGGATCAGCGGGAAGATTGTATTTATGAATCACCCCATGAAACCGGAATTTGTGAATACGTTTGAAGCCTATGGTGAAGCCGCCAAATACCGGTATAGTACAGCCATGAAAGCAGCAAAGCTGGGTGCGGCCGGTGTGGTGGTCCGTTCAATGACGCTCGCCCTCGACGATCATCCGCATACAGGAGCGATGGGATACGACGATTCTATTCCGAAAATTCCCGGGTGTGCGATCAGTACAAAAGGTGCAGAACTACTCAGCAAATCATTGCGCCGGGATCCGCATCTGACGCTGGTTATAAAACAATATTGTTCTACCCTTCCTGATACATTATCCTACAACGTCATTGGTGAAATCAGAGGCAGTGAGTTTCCGGATGAAGTGATAGTAGTGGGCGGACACCTGGATGCATGGGATACCGGTGATGGTTCGCATGACGATGGTGCCGGAGTGGTACAATCGATGGAAGTGATACGATTGCTAAAAGCACTCAACATAAAACCCAGGAGGACCATCCGATGTGTAGCGTTTATGAATGAAGAAAACGGAGGTCGTGGAGGAGAGAAATATGCGCAGGTTGCAGCTGCTTCCGGAAAGAAGCATATTGCTGCCATTGAAAGTGATGCCGGCGGATTTACTCCACGCGGGTTTACCTTCAAAGGCGACAGCGTAGCGATGCAAAAAGTGATGCAACATCAGCAACTATTCTACCCGTATCTGCTGCGCGACTGGCGTCAGGGCTATGGTGGAGCCGATATCAATCATATGGAAAAGCAGGGTACAATGCTGATTGGATTCAGTCCGGATTCACAGCGCTATTTTGATGTGCACCATGCGGAGACAGATACTTTTGATCAGGTGAATAAGCGCGAACTCGAACTCGGTGCAGCATCAATGGCCGCCCTGGCATGGATCATCAGCGAATACGGACTATAAGCACAAGGAACAGCTGGCAGAGGATGATTACAAATCAATCTTCAGCACAAGATCGATGACATCCTTGTCATTATTCTCTTGTTGCCAATCACTGTTTTTCACCCCTTCATAAACGAGTGAATCACCGTTGGCGGTAAGCGCAAACACTCTGAACTCAGTGAAAAAATTAGATGGATACGGGTGTCCGCCTGTGCCGTCTACAGCTTCAAAAATTTTCTCCACTTTATTGGCGCCGATGGTATCTTTCAATAAAGGTACTGCCGCAGTTCCCTGCATAGCTTCCACGCGCAGTTCCAGCGTAGTAAGGTTCTGAATATTATAATTGGCACGACTAATCGGCTCTGCTGTTTTTCGGCAGGACGCGAAGAACAGAATAGTGAACAAAAGAACGGCTGTCGCGGAAAGACAGAAGCGTACAGCAGCATTATTTACTTTAAAAGACATGGTATTGCAGGTAATGAATCAGCAGGAAATTTTTGATACTCGTGTTTGATGACGACCACCTTCGAAGGAGGTGCCAAAGAAGCGATCGGTCATTTCTTTTGCGGCCTCCAGACTCACAAACCGCGCCGGAATACACAGAATATTGGCGTTGTTGTGTTGTCGTGCAAGTGTAGCAATTTCGGGTGTCCAGCACAATGCAGCACGAATGCCTGCATGTTTGTTGGCGGTCATACAAACGCCGTTGGCACTGCCACAGAGGAGCATACCCATACCACCTTCTTCCTGTTCTACGGCAGCTGCGGTAGGATGCGCGAAGTCGGGGTAGTCAACGCTATCGGATGAATAGGTGCCATGATCCTTAACTTCAAAGCCCCTGGTGAGGAGATACTGCTTCAGCAGCTCCTTCATTTCATAGCCGGCATGATCGGCACCAAGATGAATCAGCATGAGTGGTGTTTGGGACTACAAAATTACATTTTAGGAAGGCGTGCTCCTAATCACTGTTGTTAACCTAAACCATTGATAAACAGACGATAGTGCCTGAATTAATATTTCTTCATGTTCAGCATTCAAGGGCGGGCGTACGGAAAACGACCAATCTGGCTGCAGCTGTAGTAGGCATCCAGTCCGAGGGAGGCGATACTGCCGGCTTGTTCGAGATCCAGAAAACCATCCGGCAAAAGAAGGTTTTCGGGGAAGCGGGCAAAGAGCAGTTTGCCGACAACCAGGAAAGTATCGTTCTGACGGATAGGCACAATCTCTTCTAACTGTAACGCATAACCGACAATGCTTTCTTCCACGAATGGTGCCACGCACCCCTCTTCGAAAACCGGCGTAAGGGAGCAGGTATCGAATTCACTTACCCCTTCCGGATATTTTGCGCTGGTTTGATGAGCAGCAGCGACCATTGCAGGGTGAATATGATTGACGGTATATACACCCGTAGCCTCAATATTTCCGAGCGTATGCGGAGTAGCCGCTCTCGGACGGTTGATATATCCGATGAGTGCCGGGTCGGCGCCAAGATGAACGATGTTGGAGATCAGTGACAGATTGTGATGTCCTTTTACATCAATGCTGCCGATCAGGCTGGCACTCTTGAATCCACTAAGCGAATTCACAAAGTTCGCACGCCGGATACGGTCCCATTGTGTAAGATCACGGAGGTGAAGATGCTGCATGAAGATGTATAACCAACAGCAGCGGGAAAAGTTAAACAGAGGTCAGATTCCCTCGGGCGACTCGATAAATTTCAGGAAAGGATGGGATTCACCCAGTTGCCGATGTATCAGGCGATAAGCGGATTTCGCCAGATGATCAGGAAACTGATCTACCACTTTCAGCTCCACAACAGGGTTCTGTTCATGGTCAGCTTTGAACTTGGCATATACAGCGCCCAGTTCCAACGGTAGTGAAAACTCCGTCAGGAACCGCTTCAAGGCGACATAATGCTGCCAGCGGGTCTCATCCAGCCGCGACATTTCATCGTTCTGTTGGTCGTACGATTGACTATCTATTAACATAGCTTTCAAACCCGGCCGGGGGTTTACACTGTAAAAATCACTTCCGGTGGCCTGCCGGAATATCCTTCCGCTACCAAAATTAAGGGATTGGATTAAAACGTAAACGTAGCAACATGGATATAACTAAGATTAGGCAGTCTTATGCTAATATTTCAACTAAAAAACCGGTTTTCAAACAGAGACGGAACTATTTGAACCGATGTTCATATATCCGGAATCTCTTTACAATCTTTCCGCCAAAGCGTTCGAGGACTTTCCTTACCTGTGGATTTTCTTCCAGTACCAGATGGCTGTCGATGATGTTCATGTTCCGCCGCCTGGTCTCTTCAAGAATACTAACGGCCAGTATAGCCGTAATTCCGGACTGTCTGCATTGCGGATGCACCGCACCCAGCAACAGGTTGAGTTGTGTTGCCGTTTTCATCGCTTTCAGAATGTGGATGAATCCGAATGGGAAAAGAGCTCCTTTTGCTTTTTGTAATCCGATGCTGATATCCGGCATGGCAATTACGAAAGCAATGGGCTTGTTTTCCCTGTCGGCCACCAGTACCGTGAATGCGGGGTCGAGTACGGGAAGAAACTGTTTCGCCATCTCCTGCATCTCGGCATCACTCATCGGCATAAAACCGAACAGGTGACTGTAAGTGGTATTCACCAGCTCAAATACCGGCAATATCCAGCCTTTCATCTCGCTGCGTTTTCTGAACCGGATCAGTCTGTAATTTCCGGAGGAGAGAATTCGTTTGCTGATTTCCTGCACCGGCCCGGGGATCTCTTCCGGTATTGAGAGCTGATAACTGAGACAGTCAACATGTTTGGTGTATCCCAGCTGTTCAACCAGTGCCGGCATCCACGGAGGATGTGAAGGAGCAGAGATGACAGCGCGGTGCTGATAACCCTCGACCTGAAATCCCTGTGGATCTTTATCGGAGAAACCAAAGGGCCCGATGAGCTGTTGCATGCCTTCCCGCTTTGCCCATTCAGCAACAGCATCCAGCAATGCTTTCGCCGTTGCGAAGTCGTTGACGCAATCAAAGTTGAAGAAGCGGGCGGTCTTTAAACCGAATCGTTCATTGAAGTCATCACGGATGATACCCATGATACGCCCGGTAACTTTTCCGTTTTCTTCTGCCAGAAAATGAATGGTGCGGCAATGTTTCGTGGCTTCACCGCTTCCATCGTGGAGGTGCCATTCGTCATGGAAAACAGGCGGTACATAATCCGGATAGTCGCGGTACAGCGAGAGAGGAAGACGGATGAACGTGCCCAGTTCTTTCCGTGAATGGATTTCGCGTATGCCGGACATCGGCCTCTTCAGCGGACAATAAAGGAGGAAGAGGAGACAGCAGTGCCTTCATGAATCAGCACCGAATAGGACCCGGATGGCCACTTACTAACGTCAACGTGTATCCGTAAATCCTGAATATTTTCCACTCCGGAGCTGAACATTTTTTTACCGCTCACGTCAGTGATCTCAAGCGTTGCATCTGCCGCCGGCATTTTTGCGAACTGCAGGGTTACCAGATCCCTGGCCGGATTGGGATATCCGGAGAATGTTTTTCCGCCATCTGTTTCATGCAGCCCGAGTGTGGTACCGGTGGTAAAGGTGCGGGTGGCTGAGTTGAATCCACCGATAAGTCCGTTGTAGGAACGTACCCTCCAATAGTATACAGTATTGGCCTGCAAAGGGGCTGCCTGATAAACAGTATCGGTGAGTCCGGTATAGTTGATCACGTTGGGAGCGAAGTTGGGCGACTTGCTGATCTGCAGCAAATATTTATCAGCATTCACAACCGGATGCCAGGTGAACACGGGGTTAAGGATCATGTTGGTGGCACTGTCGGCGGGACTGATCAGATCAGCTGAATCGGTGAGCGCGGTGAATTTCCAGAAGCTGGACCAGGGGCTGAAATGACCACCGTTATTGGTCCGCACCCGCCAGTAATAATCCGCTGAACCCGGAAAGTGAAACGTACCCATCTGAGGAAGTCCTGCGTTTTTACTGTCGACGATCGTCGTAAAGAGCGAGTCGCTTGCTATCTGCACATTGTACAGCACAGCACCGGGAACGGCGGTCCAGGAGAACACATTCGTCATACCGATGTTCACGGAGTTATTGGCAGGACCTATCAGTGTAGGAGTGGCCGGAATGGTATCATCCACTCCGTTCGCACTCACAAACATGGTTATCTTTCTCAATGGCACCTCATTCACATCTGCCGGCTCAGCCACAATCGTATCCACAATATCCATCCCGCTCACTACCTTTCCGAATACGGTATAGTTATTATCGAGAAAGAAAGCGTTTGCCACACAAATATAAAACTGAGAGTTGGCACTGTTGATATTGGTATCACGTGCAGCCCCGATGATGCCGCGGTAATGACGTGCCGGCGTAAACTCAGCAGGAACCGTAGGCTGCCAGGGCTGACCTTGCCCCCAGGTACTCACAGGGCCGCTGATCGAATTGGGATCACCACCCTGAATCACGAAACCCGGAACCACCCGGTGAAAGGCCGTACTATCGAAGAAATGTTGTGCCGTGAGACTATCAAAATTGTTGACATGCAATGGCGCCACAGAGGGAAACAGTTCAATGGTGAACGTGCCCAGATAGACAGAGTCGCGGTACGTGATCACTTCGTACATCGGTTTATCAACACCGGATTGAGCGAAGAGAGAGAGACGGCTGAGCAGCAGCAGGACGAAGAGCAGGCGATGTAATTTCATGGCGATTGGTTATGTAACCAAAGATAGCCATTTCAGGAGAACCCCGAAAATCAGAGCTTGCGGATATCGTTCCGGAGAGAAAACAGGTAAATACCGAGGGTGATCAGCTGCGTAAGCATCAGCCCGATAATTACACCGGTGAGACCGAAAGCCTTGATGATAGGATATGCTGTAAGCACACTGAAGATACTGCTGGCAATGAACGATACAAAAATCAGACGGGTACGCTCAAGGGTACGGATGGCATAACGGAGCGGATAGCCGATAAAGATGATGACATACAGAATACAGAATGCCACCAGCAGGTATTGATATTCCACGAACTCACTGCCGTAGAAAGCCATGATAATCTGTTTGCTGAAGATCGAAATCAGCGCGAGCAAGGTCAGGGTGATCATGCCCATCTGTAACGTAAATTTCCAGAGATAACCGAACATCTTCTCATTTCCGCCGTCGCGCTGAAATCCTGCAGCCCGTACGGGAATGATGTTTTCCATGGCAAGGAAGAGCACATGGGTGATGCCTACAATGTTTTGAGCCATGCGTGTGGCTCCAACCGCACGCGGACCCAGAATTGCGCCCGCCGCGATGATAAAGAGATTGCCGCTGAACCATTGCAGCAAGGCTGTTGCGGTGAGCCACTTGCTGAAATCCCAGTGTTCGAGAATAACGGCTTTGATTTTTTTCGGATTGAAACGCAGTTGCTCCATCGACCAGAGTCCGGTAAGTGAAGCATACAGGAAGAACACTGCGGTGAGCAGCAGCACGAACTGTGCATCCATCGTGCGTACGAAGTGGATGGCAAAGGAACTCAGCAAGACTCCTCCATAGGCAATCACATCGATGATCAGCGATTTGAAAGGTTTGCCGATAACAAAGAAATAACGGCGGAAGAAATCCTGCAGGACAAATGAAAATACCGCCAGCGGAAAGGCCAGAATGATACTCTGCACTTTCCATTCGTGGAGGAAGAAACTCATCACCACAACGGCGATGAAGGACAGGAATCCCATGATGCCGGCGAAAAACAATTGCTTAAAGACGAGGGCCTGCAAATATTCTTTCTGCTCTTCCAGTGATTTCTTCCCGCTGAGAGTTTGCATAGGAGAAATAATGAAAGGCTGATTGATGCTGCTGGCGACCATCACTCCCAACCAGGCGATGCTGTACACACCAAAACCCTGGATCCCGAGATAACGGGCCAACACCACACTGGACAAAAAGCTGAATCCGCTGACTACCGCCTGATCGGCATAGATGATAGCTGTTCCGCTTTTAATAAACGCTTTCGGTCGCGCAAGGCTGATTAACATATGAACTGCTTACCACATAAAGAGGTTGGTAAGCCGGGGTTGGAGTTTCTTGGCAGATGTTGATTTTAGCTTTCCGGGAGTAATGTAACCGGTGTGGTTACGTTTTTCTTTCATCGCATTCAGTACATAATACACTTCTTCGAGGCGGTATTCTTCTTTCACCATCTCGGCGTTGGCCACGAGTTCGGTGCGGCCGCTGTCGGCACGAACCACATACAGGTTAAGGTCGCTCCATTTCATGAATGGAATGGCGTCGGTGTATTCACCCACTTCGGGTGTGTCGATGATCACCGCGTCGTATTGTCCGCGCAACTCTTCGATGATATCGCGTGTACGCTGTGTGGCAACGAGGTGACCGATCGGCTGTTCCGAAGATCCGGCCGGGATTACATCCAGATTCGGAATAGAAGTCAGCTGAATGGCATCCTGCAGTGTGCTCTGATGCGTATAAATCTCCTTCATGCCGTTATCGTTGCGGGTTTCAAACCATTCACCGAGACGGGGATGATAGGTGTTCAGGTCGAGGAGGATGACTTTTTTATCCTGTGCAGCCAGTGTACGTGCCAGCTGTGCGGCGATGAACGACTTTCCTTCTCCTTTGCGGGTACTCGTCACCGTTATCACCAGCGATTTCTGCTCGGGCTTGTTCATCAGGATACGCGTGCTGAGTGCTGTGAATGCCTTGTAAGCCGGTTCATCTTTTTTGAACTGCTGCACCTGTCCGATCACCGGAATATTGGAATCCGGACCGAAATCTTCAGGCGTATGCACACTAGGCTTCATATAATGACGGAAGTAGGCCAGTGCGATGCCGGTGATGAGCCCCAGGAAGAGGGCAATACCCCAGATCACATCTTCCCGTGGTGCTACCGGAACAGCCGGTGTGGAAGCGGATTCAAGGACGCGGTTGAATGATACATTCACCTGACGGGTGATGATGGCTTCTGTGCGTTTTTCGATCAGGAAGTTGTATACTTTTTCGAAGAGGTAATAATTCCTGTTGAGTTCCTGCAGCGTACTTTCTTTTTCGGGGAGACCTTTAAACGAAGCTTTCTGATCATCAATAGCGAGAATCAGTTCATCCTGTTTCAGCAGGAGTTTACGGCGGGTATTGTTGATACTCTCAACGAGATACGCTTTCTGCTGTGCGATTTCAGTATCTACTGCTTTCACACGGTCGTTTTCAGCAGTGTATTTGCGCATCAGCTCTTCACGTTCGCGGATTTTTCCGTTGAGGCGGCTGACACTCTCTGAGAAAAGCTGGTCGATAACGGTTCCGTATTCAGGGCCTGAGAATTTGATTTCTTTGTTGCGGCGCAGGTAATCGCTCATGTTCTCGAGTACACTGAGCTGCATGTTCACATCCACTTTCTGGATTTCGAGTTCTCCGAGTGTTTTATAGGTCGCTTCGGTTTCCTGTGGGATGTTGACGATATCGTTTTTAACGCGGTAAGACTTGATCGCATCGCGTGCGGCTTCCAGCTCACGGCCTACAATCGCAATCTGCTGATTGATGAAGTCAACGGTATTTCCGGCAAGATCCTGCTTTTCTTCAATGCCCTGATCAATATACGCCTGCGCGATGGCATTCACGAGCTGCGACGCTTTTTCAGGAACATTGTGTGTATAATAGAGCTTCACGATGTTCACATCCTTGTCCACCGCCTTCACAATGTAATCCTTGTTCATCAGCTTCGCGGCCAGAGCGGGGCGTGAGTACACTTCAAAACTCATGGGCTTACTCAGGCTGCTGCGGTGATATTTCAGGTACTCATCGTTTTTATTAACGCGGATACAGACCCCGCGGTCGCAGAGCTCTTCACCGAATTTTCCCTCTTTTTCAATGGTGGTTCCGCCGGCGTTATAGCGGAGTGTGAAAGTATCACCATCCTTCCAGGCAAATTCATAACGCTGATGGCTGAACGAAGAATCGGTGATGGAATGATCCACACGGATGGGTGTTTCACGATAGACCTCTTTCTCGCGCAGTTCATCCTGCTCGTAATATTCAACATAGAAGTCGAGTTTATCGAGTGCTTTCTCAAACAGTGAACGTGATTTCAGCACCTCCACTTCGGTTTGCACCTTGGCGTTAGCCTTAAACACGTCGAAGTCGCGGTACAGGTTGGTACCTGCCGCGCCATCCTGAGCGCTTTCAATTTTGAGCGTGGCTGTGGCCTGATACTCCGGTGTGGCCATGTAGAGATAGCGGGTAGCCGCTATGCCTGACAACATCACGCAGATCACGACGATATACCATCGTTTCTTGAGGGGGTACAGGAGGGATTGGATGGATCCAGGGGTACGCATAGGTCAGGTCAATCTTTGGATACGTTATAAACGAGTGCCAGAGCGGTTAAAAGGCTGGCAAGGGGAATCATTTTTGCTGCAAAGCGGTCGAAGGCTTTGTTGCGACCCGGCGGAATATAGATCACATCATGGGGCAGCACCGTCATCTCATTGGAAGCAGCAGAAGTAAGATCTACTTTGATGGTTTCGGTACCGCGGATGATTTTGATTTCGGTGGTTTTGGCATAATCTGTAAAGCCATTTGCTTTTCCGATCATATCAACGAGGCGTACATAATCAGTATGAAAAACGTAGGTGCCCGGACGCTGCACTTCTCCCAGTACCGTTACCTGATTGTTCAGGACCCGCAGACTAAGAATAGGATTCTGAATCTGTTTACTGTACATTTCCTTCAGTTGCTTTTCTGCATTGGCAACCGTAAGTCCTTCGAGCTTCACTTTACCGATTTGCGGGAGGTTCACCTCTCCGTTGGCATCAATCATGACCCATTTACCGGAAGCAGACTCGTCGGGTGAATTATATACAGTATGGATAGAACCAATGCTCAGCTCATCATGTCCCCAGATGCTCAGCGATATCTTATCGCCGGCTTCCAGCATTTTTTCGGGCATTTCAGCATTAGCAGGCGCCGATCCTTTGGCGGCCTGTGTCTGGTACAAGGTGTACCGGTTGCAGGAACTGAAGAGCAGCATGATGATCATGCCGGATACGAACAGTATCGCTGCTTTCAGTAAAAATTCGGTTTTAACTTTCATGGCGGTTTTGGTGTTGACTTCCGCACGGAGGCTCCTTCACGTATAGCAATTAAACTGCATCCTGGTTGAAAGGGTTACACATTCCTGAAAAATCTGTTATCGGCTGAAAAATATTTTTGTAGCGTATTTTATCATAAAGCACTGAAAAAGAGTCGTTAAACACGAGTTTTCGTTACAAAACCAATGCTATAAAATACGATATTTTCGTCGAAAGGTTACGGTTGTTTGAAAGAAAAATGAGGGGAATTCTTACAAAATCCAAACCTCCTCCTACGCGGTTGCGGAGAAAAAGAAGTGCATTCGCCGCAACTTTTGCGGAGAATAGTGTGTCCGCTTTTTCAGTTCTAAACTGCTGCGAGATGATTTTATAGCAAGGGTTCAGGACTTGCCCCGGGCAAAGCCTCAGGATTCTGATCCCTTGCTGTATATAAAAAAATCCCCCACCAGTGATCTTACCGATGGGGGATTGTTATGATAATGGTTGTTTACCGCACCACCAGCTTCGATTGCAGCACCTGATCACCGGCGCGCATCACAATGGTGTATACTCCGGCTGCGAGGGCATCGGCATTCACTTCGGCTTTGTAGTTGCCGGCGTTCAACTCCTGATTCAACACATTCTGCACCAATCGGCCGTTGAGATCATAAATGCGGATATCCGTTACCGTTGTACGATCGAGGGTGAAGGGAACGAGGGCGATACCGGCAGCAGGATTTGGGTTTGGCGAAGAGAGGGTAATACCGGAATAGCTAAACTCGTCAACGCCAACCGGGCCTCCTAAAGCGAAATCATCAAATTGCGCCCAGCTGCCTGCATTTACCCCGACGGAGTTGTAGAAAGTCAGATAGATGACACAGGAAACCGGGTTCGGGCCATTGCCAAAAATTGGAACAACCGCTTGTGTATAAACAGATTGGTTGTTAGCAAACATAATGCTGCCACCGGCCGTGCTTTGATTGTTAGCATCTGAAAAGTAGACAATCGCCTGCACCGCATCATTACCCAGGAAGCCTGCCTTGTAGTAAAACGAAACGCTGCCATAATTTTGCGTTACCGGAAACCCATTACCTCCAGAACCGGCACTTGTAAGCAAGCCCTGTAGGACTCCTGTTCCGGTAGAAACCACTTCCATCCGCACTGCTGATGAGCCAATATAGGAATCGCTTGTTTGTGTGATCGGAGTCACAACTCCGGAGATGTTATTGGTGGACCATAGATCGGGCGCACCATTGGACCAGTTTTCCATGCCGGCGTTGGGAATCTGTGCCAGGAGACTCATTGGAAGAATTGCAACGATTGAAAGTAAACGTTTCTTCATTGATTCAGTTTGATTGAATGTAACAGGATTAGAGCTTAGTTTTCAGGAGACAATATAGGTAAAATACTTCGGCCGAATAATAAATAAAATCCCCCATCAATGACAACACCAATGGGGGATTTTACAGCTAGGGCTTAGGATCCCGAGGCTTTGCCCGGGACAAGTCCTGAACCCTTGCGATAGCTGTTTACCGCACCACCAGCTTCGATTGCAGCACCTGATCACCGGCGCGCATCACAATGGTGTATACTCCGGCAGCGAGGGCATCGGCATTCACTTCGGCTTTGTAGTTGCCGGCGTTCAACTCCTGATTCAACACATTCTGCACCAATCGGCCGTTGAGATCATAAATGCGGATATCCGCCACCGTTGGATGAATGAGTGTGAACGGGACCAGACAAATGCCGCTGGCCGGGTTAGGGGTGGGAGAAGAGATACTGTTATGATCACCGATCAATTCCTCAATACCGACAGCGGCACCAAACGCGATGTCGTCAATCTGAGCATAGGAGCCTACATGCGCCGAATTGGTGTTGCTGATGGCAAAATAGATGATGGCAGATACCGGATTCGGGGCGAACACATTGATGGGCACCACTGCCTGCGTGTAGACGTTTAAATTGCTGGTATAGACATCGCTGCCACCTGCAGTTGGCTGGGTGTTGAAATCGCTGATGATAATGGAAGCATTTAACTCATCGCCACCCAGAAGGTTTGTTTTGTAGTAAAAAGAAAAACTGGAATAGTTAGAGGTTACCGGGAAACCGGTACCGCTGGTGCCCGTACTGGAGATGAGTCCGGGAATATCACCTGCAAACGAACTAACCACCTCCAGCCGCACCGCTGAGGAGCCACCGTGTGCGTTAGCTGTTTGTGTAACCGGAGTTGCGATGGTGGGAATATTATTGGTTGACCATTGGTCAGGAGTTCCGTTCAGCCATGTTTCCATGCCGGCATTGGGAATCTGCGCCAGCGCGGCCATTGGAAGAGCGAAGAACAATGAGAGTAGGTGTTTTTTCATGTAGGGGAGATTTTCAAGTGCAAAGATCGGTGAATACACCCGATAATGAAAGATGTTTCTTATCAGAAGAAAGGGATTGGGCTGGTCTGCCGCCCTTTTTTGTTAACATTCACCTCCTGAAAAGCCGTATCGCAAAGCCTAAATCCCCCATCCAAATTGGCTACTTTCGTGTCCATTCACATGCAGGTACACATCATCAACCGATCCGGACACGCCTTACCGGCCTATGAAACCGCTGCCTCGGCGGGCATGGACCTTCGTGCCTGTCTGGAAAACCCCATCACCATACATCCCGGACAACGTTTGCTGGTTCCCACCGGACTCTTCATCGCCCTTCCCATCGGCTTCGAAGCGCAAGTGCGGCCCCGCAGCGGACTTGCCGCCAAGTACGGCATCACCGTGCTCAATAGTCCCGGCACCATCGATGCCGACTACCGTGGAGAAATCAAGGTCATCCTCATCAACCACGGACAAGAAGCCTTCATCATCAACAACGGCGAACGCATCGCGCAGCTGGTCATTGCCCGCCACGAACGCGTGGAATGGGCCGAGACCAATACCCTCGAAGAAACCGCCCGTGGAACCGGAGGGTTCGGTTCGACGGGGAAATAAGGGGGGCGATCCCGCTGGCTTCGTCCGATAGCTATCGGACTCCGCTCAGCCACCGGAGCTGAAGCCACCGTCAACTGCAAACTGATAACTGAAAATATAATTTTATGAGAATCATCGTTCCAATGGCCGGCATGGGAAAGCGCATGCGGCCTCACACACTCACCACTCCGAAACCATTGGTTCCGGTAGCGGGTAAACCGATTGTTCAGCACCTTGTGGAGGACATCATCCGCATGTGCAACCAGAAGGTAGAGGAGATCGCCTATGTTGTAGGGCGTTTTGGTGAGGAAGCCGAGAAGAATCTGGTCAAAATTGCCGAGAACCTCGGTGCGAAGGGAACCATCCACTATCAGGATACGCCGCTCGGTACCGCACACGCCATCCTTTGTGCTGAGAGCGCGTTGAGAGGTCCGGTGGTAGTGGCGTTTGCCGATACCCTCTTCAGTGCCGACTTCCGCATGGACGACGACTGCGATGGTGTAATCTGGGTAAAACAGATTGAAGATCCCCGCCAGTTCGGAGTAGTAAAGACCGGAGCTGATGGTGTGATCACCGACTTCGTAGAGAAGCCACAGGAATTTGTGAGCGACCTTGCCATCATCGGCATCTACTATCTCAAAGATGGAGAGAACCTCCGCAGCGAACTGCAGTATCTCATCGACAACAACATCAAGGACAAAGGCGAATTCCAGCTCACCAACGCCCTTGAAAACATGAAAGCCAAGGGCAAGCGCCTCAAAGCCGGAAAAGTAGACGAATGGCTCGACTGTGGTAACAAAGACGCCACCGTGTACACCAATCTCCGTGTACTTGAAATCAAATATCCCAACAACCACATCGCATCCACGGCCAAAGTGAACAACAGTGTGATTATTCCACCCTGTTACATCGGCGACGGAGCGGTGATAGAAGCTTCGGTAGTTGGTCCCCACGTAAGTGTAGGAGCCAATACCAAACTCAACCACTGTGTGGTGAAGAACAGTATCCTCCGCGATCACAGCGTATTAAAAGAAGCCATGATTGACAATTCACTCGTGGGCAGCTACGTTCACTACAAAGGCGGATTCCGCGACCTCAGTACAGGTGATTACAGCACCGAATCATAAATGATGAACTATACCAAATCGCTTCACGCGTCGGTTTTCTGCGCGCTCTGGCTCTTCGCGGCCTGCTCCGGTACCAAACCCACGGCAGCCGGACCCTCTGCTCCTAAGGGCGGATCAGGGCTTACCGAAAAGCAGCACATCGATGCCACCTACGCGTTTTTTGATGCGCAGAAAGAAAAAGTATCGGGCAACGATCAGCGCGCCCTCGAACTCTTCGCCCAATGCCTGCGCATTGATACGAAGAACCATGCTGCCATGTACGAGATGGCCTCCATCTACAATCAGAAAGGCAAGGTGAACGACGCGCTTTTCTTTGCAAAGGGTGCTGCTGACCTCGACCCGAAGAACGAATGGTACCAGCTCCTCCTCGCCAATACATACGAGAAAGGCGGCAAGTTCAGCGAAGCCATCACCATCTACCAGCAGCTCTACAAAAAATATCCTGACCGCGTGGAATATCTCTTCAGCGAATCGGACGCACTGCTCATGCAGGGAAAGCTGCAGGAAGCGATCAAGGTATACGATGAAATCGAGAAGCACATCGGGGTGAGCCGGGAGATGACACAGCAGAAACAACGGCTCTATCTCAAGATGGGCAAGGTGAACGAAGCGGCAGCCGAACTGGAGAAGCTCATCAAGACCGAACCCGATAACCTCGACAACTACTCATTACTGGTAGAGCTCTGGCAGGTAAACGGAAAGAACGACAAAGCGATGGAAACGATTCGCCGCATGCAGGCCATCGATCCTGAAAACCCCTCCATTGCCCTCGCCCTCGCCGAACAATACCGCAGTGAAGGCAAACGTGCTGAATCTTTTGAAGAGCTGAAGAAAGCATTCGCCTCTCCGCAACTCCCCAGCGAAGTCAAGATCCGCATCCTTACCAGCTATCTTCCCCTTGTGGAAAACAGTTCCGAGATGCTCGATCAGTCGCTCGAACTCAGCAAGCGTATGAGTCAGGCCCATCCAGCCGAAGCCGCACCGCAAACGGTGTATGGCGATTTTCTCACCATCAACAAGCAATACAGCGAAGCCCGCACACAATACCGCGCCGGACTCGCCATCGATAAGAAAAGCATACAAGCCTGGCAACAGCTGCTGCTGGTAGAATCAGAGCTGCGCGACTATACGGCGATGGAAAGCGAAGCCGAAGAAGCACAGGGATTATTTCCCGATCAGAGCGTGATCTATCTCTTCAACGGCATTGCCAAGATTCAGAATAAGAAATACGATGACGCTGCGCGCACCTTACTCAGCGGCAGCAAACTGGTGGTCGACAACGATCAGCAGCTCATGGAATTCTACTCCAACCTCGGTGATGTCTATGACAAGCTGAAGAAGTTCGAAGACTCCGATAAATACTATCAGAAAGCGCTTAACATCGATGGCAGTAATGTGTATGTACTCAACAACTGGGCCTACTACCTCAGTGTACGCAACGAACAGCTGGAGAAAGCTGCAGAGATGTCGAAGAAAAGCAACGAATTGAGTCCGGACAATGCCAATTTCCTCGACACTTACGCCTGGATTCTCTACCGGCAGGGCAAATTCCAGGACGCCCTTACCTGGCTCGACAAGGCACGGCTGGCCGGAGGCGACAACAACGGTACTGTCCTTGAACACTACGGCGATGTCCTCTACAAACTTGGCCGTGTCAGCGAAGCCCTCACCTGGTGGCAGAAAGCCAAAGCTACCGGCGAATATTCCGAACTCCTTGAAAAGAAACTGAACGAGAAAAAGCTGTATGAGTAATCTGCGATTTTTTCGTACTGCCATTGCCGTTATACTCCTCGCTGCGTTGGCGGGCTGTAAAACACGGCAAAAGGCACCACCCGTACCACCGGTGACCTCGGTAAAGCCCATGGAAAACGAATCGGTACAGGACCTCCTCAGCCGTCTCGACTCCGCCAGTTTCAAAGCCGAGTGGATCAATGCCAAGGCCAGCGTCACCACCATCGACGACGGAAACGAAACCAGTTTCAATATCAGCATGCGCGCGAAGAAAGACAGCGTTATATGGATCTCCATCTCTCCGCTGCTCGGCATTGAAGTAGCCCGTGTGCTCATCACCCCCGACACCGTCAAATTCCTCGACCGGCTCCACGGAAAATATCAGGTCAACACGTTCGAGACCATCAACAAACTGCTGCAGCTGAAAGTCAACTTCGAGATCGTGCAATCGCTGCTCTACGGCAACTTCTTCGCCTACAAGAAAAACGAAAACCGGTTCAACAGTGTCTACCTCGAAGACAAATACTACATCCTCAGTTCGCTCACCAAGCACAAGCTCAAACGCTCGCTGGAAGAAAAAGACCCCAACAAGCCCATCATTCAGGACGTCTACATCAACCACGTATACTTCCGCATCCTCAAGATGGCGGTGGAGGACCAACGCATTGGCAAATCATTAGAGACCGAATACGATGATTTCCGTGTCACGGAAGCCGGGCAATTTCCGTTTAAGTCGGTCACCCGCATAACAGCAGAGAAAAATTTTGAAATACGCATTGAATACGGAAAAGTCAGCACCGGCGAGCCGCAGGAATTCCCATTCAGTGTCCCCAACAACTATGAGCGTGAACGGTAAGCGAATACTATGGATGATAGCGATGCTGATGATTTCCATCGGCCAGCTCAGCGCGCAAACAAAGAAAGACCTCGAAGCGAAGAAAGCACGCATTCAGAAAGAGATTGACTTCACGAACAAGCAGCTCAAGATCGTAGAGAAAAACAAAAACGCCACCGCTGAACAGCTCGGCGCGTTAAGGAAGAAGATCCAGCTGAGAGAAGCGCTGATTGGCACCATCAACGGAGAGATCCGCAGTTTAGGAGGAGAAATCGAGACCACTTCCAAAGAAATCGGAAACCTCGAATCGCAGTTGCAGAAGTTGCGCAACGAATATGCTGCGATGATAAGATACGCGTACAAAAACAGGAACGTATACCAGCAGATGATGTTTGTATTTGCGGCCAGCGATTTCAACCAGGCCTACAAACGCATGAAATACCTGCAGCAATACGGAATGTACCGCCGTCAGCAGGCCGATCAGATTACCAATACGCAGAACCAGCTCAACGGAAAGAAAACCGAACTCGAGCAACGCAAGAACGAAAAGACCTCGCTCCGGAATTCCGAGCAACAGCAGAAAAGCACGCTTGAGAAAGAGCGCAAAGAGCAAGACAAGCTCCTGCAGAACCTCACGGACAGGGAGAAGCGGTTAAGGAAAGAGCTCGCCGACAAGCAGGCTGCCAAGAAAAAACTCGACAATGCCATTGAGAACATCATCCGCAAGGAGATAGAAGCGGCGAAGAAAAAGGCGACAGCAGAAGGAAAGAAAAACGTAACAAACGCCAATGTCTTCACGCTGACTCCCGAGGCGGCCAGGCTCAGCAACAGTTTCAGCGGCAACAAAGGATCATTACCCTGGCCGGTAGAGTCGGGCACCATCACCGAGACCTTCGGCGAACACCCGCACAAAGAACTCAAAGGCATCATTGTAAAGAACAACGGTATCGACATACAATCCGGCAAGGGCGCGGCAGCCCGTGCTGTTTTTGACGGAACGGTCAGTGGTGTAGTCAGCATTCCCGGTGCCGGCAAAGCGGTGATCATCCGTCACGGGGATTACCTCACCGTATACTCCAACCTCAGCACGGTAACAGTGGGTACCGGCGACAAAGTCACCACCAAGCAGAAGATCGGCACCATTGGCGACGCCGACGAAGGCGGACGCGGACAGATTCACTTAGAGATCTGGAAAAGCTCTGCGAAGCTCGATCCGAAGCTTTGGCTGGCGAGGAGGTAATCCTGTGGCTTCGGCTCCGCTCAGCCACCGGGCAGTTGTCAGTTTTCAATTACTGGTTTCTGACGGCCATATAACGTAATCTGCACGAGTACTAATTGCTATAAGGGCAGACAGCCGTGGGGATACAATTCGAACGCAGGGTATCCTACCAGAAAACCCGGCCCTCAGCACCGCTGGTTTTTGAAGCGTAGTGTACGGCGGAATAGACGGAGGGAAGCGCCGATTGGAATGAGGCGATCACCCGACGGCCCGCTGTATACAAGCGAAAAAAATTCCGCGATAGCGGAAAGGCGGTGGTGCAGGCCTTGATCTTTTTGGTTACTTTTTCTATCAAGAGAAAAAGTAACTGGGGGTTTGGGGGCAAAGCCCCCTTGGGCTGCGAAAATCGGGAACAGCAGAGAATAAGCGGCAATTGTCGTCAGACAAGTCGCTGATTGATCGCTTTGGCGACCGCTTCGGTCATGGAAGCCACGTGGAGTTTCTCGTAGATGTTTTTCATGTGCGAACGCACGGTCTCGTACGAGATATGGCAGGAATCGGCGATCATTTTATAGCTCATCCCCTTCACCAGGCAGCTGAGCACATCCTTTTCGCGGTTAGAGAGGCCGTAGTTGGGAATTTCCTCCTGTTTCGGCACGGGAGCCGGCGCCTGCAGGAAGCCCAGCACCTTGCGGGCCACGCTCGGACTCATCGGCGAGCCGCCCTGATACACCTCCACGATCGACTCCAGGATACGGTTCGGGGACGTATTCTTCAGGATATAACCCGAAGCCCCGGCGCAGATCGCGTTAAAGACCTTATCATCGTCCTCGTAAGCCGTTTGCATCAGCACATTCAGCGTAGGGCGTGCTTTTTTGATCATTTTCACCAGTTCGATCCCGTTGATATGCGGCATCTGGATATCCATCATCACCACATCAGGCTGACTCTCGGCGATCTTCTCCTCCAGTCCGGTACCATCGGCATACGAACCCGCCAGCTCGAACCCCGGCGCATTTTGAATCAACGACGACATCGAATCCCGGAACAGGTCGCTATCATCGAATACAGTAACACGAATTGACATGGAACGAAGGTACGAAAAATCCCCGAATGTAGGGGTTGCTGGTAACGGAGAAATTTAGGGTGAAGTGGCAGAGATGCAGAAGGGACAAAGAGGGGCAAGAGGGGCAAGTTGAGGCCATAGGCCGAAATCCCGAGTGACCAAAGGTCACCTCGGGAAGGGGCAAGAGGGGAGGCAAAGGTGAGGAGGTTCGGAGCGGTTGTACTCTGAGGGAAGCCTCGGGGGTTACTGGGTTACGAGGTTACGAAGTTTCTAAGTTGCGGAGTTTAAGGGGTTCCGGGTTTTTGAGTTTTCAGAGTACAAAGTGATGACGATGATCAATAATACCCAAAGGTCTTTAGTTTAAGCGGGAAGTTGTATGGAAGGGATGGTTCGGCTATACTTGGAACGATAAAAGCGATATTTTTTCTTCAAAATTTGTTCAGCTATATAATTGGTGGCTGAGTTTTTAAAATCAGCCTAACTTCTCTCCGCACCCCGCACAAAACCGATCATCGCCATAGGAAACTTTGCCGCAGTTGTTGCAGGTTTTGATGGATCCGGGCACTTCGATCTGTATACTGATACGCTTGACAAAAGCGGTTGGGAGTTCAGCGATGAATTCACTTTCGGCGCTTGCTGCAGAAATAAGGAAGAGATGTTCGCGGGCGCGGGTGAGGGCAACATAAAAGAGCCGGCGTTCTTCTTCCTTGAGGTCTTCGATATTTTGCGGACGAATCACCTGATAGATGCGGTCGCCCAGCCAGGTGTCAGGAAATCCTCCGTTGCCTTTGTAAAGTCCGAGGATGAACACCGCACGTGCTTCGAGTCCTTTGGCTGCGTGGATGGTTCTCGCCGTGAATTCTACTCCGCTATTGCGCAATTCGTACCGGAAAGGATCGTACATACCCGTACGGCGGTAGAGAATTAAAATTTCTTCTTTCGAATACCCGGCCTTGTTGAGTTCGGCGATTTTCCGGATGAGAAACTCTACATCATCTTCGCCGGGAGAACTGGCGAGATAGAGCAGAATATCGGTTTCATTCTTGTTGAAGGCTTCAACTTCCTTTTCAATTTTCTTCTTGTTCTGCCGGATGACTTCATTTCCGGCTTCAACGATACTATGCGTACTGCGATAATTGGTATTCAGAAAGTGCAGCACTGCATCATCGAAATATTTCCGAAAATCAATGAAATATTTCACTTCTGATCCACGGAATCCATAAATACTTTGCCAATCGTCGCCAACGCAAAACAACTGTGTAGAGGGCTTGAGTAACTTCTTGATCATCTCCACCTGCGGCACGTTCACATCCTGAAACTCGTCCACCAGAATATAATCATAACGTTGCTGCAGTGCCGAACGTACATCTTCGTGTTTTTCGAGTAGCTGATTCGAGAGCAGCATGAGATCGTTGAAGTCCATGTAGGACTTTGCCTTGCAGTTACGGTGATAAGCTTCCCAGATTTTCTCCAGCAGCAGATAATAATGACTTACCCGTTCATGAGGTTCCGCTTTTCCTTTTACAAAACACTCTTCGGCATTTAACGCCGACACCTTGATAAAATCAATTGTACGTTTGATATCGCGGCAAAACTGTTGGAAGGCCTTATCGTACGGAGCAATCGCTTCCTGCACAGCCAGGATGACGGGTCCAGCGAGGTAATTGCTCAACCGCTTTCGCAGAATCATATCCAGCTTCCGGCTGATTTGTCCGCTCTCGTACATCTCCTGCTCAAACGTTTTCGACATCCGTTCTCCCCGCATGCGCAACAACTCCTCTTTCTTCGAAGTGCCTTTACTGTAATCACTGACATGTTCGATATAGATACGCGCTTCCGGAATATAAAAGTCCGGATACACCAACATATTTTCTCCCTTCACCGGACGCTCGTACACGTAATCAATTTTATGACGGTACAGCCAATCTGCAATGTACACTTCCGACTTCGACCGTACACGATCACCTTTCAAGGTAGTATAATAATACTCGGCGGGAGTAGGAGGGTTAGTAGGAACCGGTTTCTTCTCCGGCTTGTGATAATAATCGACGAGATACTGACGCAGCAGCAAGAGCCAGTCGTAATCAGCAGCAGCGCACTCCTCTGCCGCACGACGCACCACCTCTAGCGTTGTTTCCTTCGCCGTATCTGCATCTTCCGGTTTTTCCTCCTTCGTATCGATGATCAGATGAAAGCGGTTATCATACACCTTGGAGCCCATCGCCCGCATGAGCTGATACCCGAGTCCATGGAAGGTGGTCATGGTGAGTTGCGAAATCCACGGAATTCGCTGCGTAAAATTCTTTCGAAACTCACGTAGGGTTTCCTCGTTATATCCCGCAGTTTCCAGTGTATGCTGATAAAAACCCGAAGCATCATTCTGTACGATGAGGCGGTTGATCATTTCATTCGCCGCATTGCGCGTAAACGTAATCGCCAGAATTTTATCGGCCGGCACACCCTTCTCCTTCACCAGGTACTCAATCTTCTGCAGCAGCGACTTTGTTTTCCCCGAACCCGCACCGGCCACCACCAGAATGCGTTTCGCCTCATCGGTAATAGCGGAGAGTTGGCGGGGATTGAGAGATTGGGTGGGCATGGGGGGGGGAGATTTTAGAAGGAGTGATAGCGGTGTTGGATTAAACAACGAAATTTGTTGGGGAGAAACAAACTCGACTGTGATTGAATCCGGGGTTATGATGTTTTCTAATGAATAAACTTCGAATTTCCATTTTCCGAGCCCAATTTACCACATGGCAACGTAAACACACCCAATGCTGCAAATTTTATCATTGAAATATACTTTATGAATGAAACACAATTACATTTGTATGGCATTGATCTGAATTGTTATATTAGCAGGTATAGATATTAATGCATTGATTATCAAAGTTTATTGCGCCGTTATGAGTTTTTGGAATTGTTTTGAGGCAGGAACGAATTCAACAAATTTTTAACGGACACAGGCAATAGTAATACGAATAGACATGAACCATATCCAACATAATCAAATTGTCAATTTCATCTGGGGTATTGCTGATGACGTACTTCGGGATGTTTATACGAGAGGTAAATATAGAGACATCATACTTCCATTTACCGTTTTACGCAGATTGGATGCCTTGCTGGAGCCTTCAAAGAATAAGGTGATTGAAATGCATGAGCAGCTCAATAAGATGAAAATCGAAAATCAGTCACCGCAGCTTCGAAAGGTGTCCGGTTACGTTTTTTACAACACGTCAAAGTTCACGTTTAAATTATTGTTGAACGACCCGGCGAATATCCGGCAGAACCTTGAAAATTATCTGGATGGCTTTAGTTCAGATGTGCAAGACATCATCAGCAAATTCAAATTGCGGAATCAGTTGGATACCCTTGAAGAAGGTAATATCACCTTCCCATTGATTGAAAAATTTTGTTCTTCTCAAATCAACCTTAGTCCGGTAGCGGTGAAAGATAAGGATGGAAATATTGTGCATGAAGGATTGAGTAATCTGGGAATGGGCTATGTTTTTGAGGAACTTATTCGTAAGTTCAATGAAGAAAACAACGAAGAAGCGGGTGAACACTTCACACCAAGGGAAATCATCAAGCTGATGACCCATCTCATTTTTGAACCTGTCAAGAACAAGATCAAAGAAGGTACTTATCTCATTTATGACCCTGCCTGTGGCAGTGGTGGTATGTTAACGGAAGCCGAACACTTTGCACTGGAAATAAATCCTAAAGCAACCTACCATTTATACGGGCAGGAAGTGAATCCCGAAACATTTGCAATCTGCAAAGCAGATATGCTGATCAAAGAGGAAGATCCTGAGAAAGTTGCTTTTGGTTCAACATTGTCAAATGATGGATTCCCCAAACTTAAATTTGACTTTATGTTGTCTAATCCTCCGTATGGCAAAACATGGAAGGTGGACCAGGACAGCATCGTTGATCCAAAAACAAAGGAAATTCTTGATAGTCGCTTTAGTGTTGGAGTGCCCAGGGTAAGTGATGGCCAGTTGCTGTTCCTGATGAACATGGTTTCCAAGATGAAGGCCGATAGTGAAATAGGCAGCCGTATTGCTTCAGTACATAATGGCTCTTCCTTGTTTACAGGAGAAGCGGGCGGTGGTGAAAGCGAAATAAGAAAGTACATCATTGAAAACGATTTGCTCGAAGCCATCATTCAGTTGCCCAATGATATGTTTTATAACACCGGCATAGCCACGTATATCTGGGTGCTGAGCAATAAAAAGGAGAAGAGAAGAAAAGGGAAAGTTCAATTGATTGATGCCTCCGGTATCTACAGCAAAATGCGAAAGGGCTTAGGCAGTAAATCAAATGAATTGACGGAATCGCATATTCAACAGATTGCAGTGGCCTATAAAGATTTTCAGGATAATGAAATCAGCAGAATATTTGATAACGATGATTTTGCCTATTGGAGTATAACCGTTGAACGTCCTTTGCGTTTGGCATGGCAGCTATCAGAAGAAAGGCTATCTGCCATAGAGGATACCGATTACTGTTTGCCGGTCCTCAAAGCATTGCAAAAGCAGTTTGGCTCTGCTGTACAAAACGACTTCAATCAACTATTGTCTGCACTGGATACACAGCTAAAGAAGTTGACATTGAAGTGGAAGCCAAAAGAGAAGAAGACATTTTTAGATGCGATATCCTGGCGCGATGAAGAAGCGGAACCAATAATTAAAAAGCAGGACAAGAAAGAAGTGGTGTATGAAGCCGACCCTGAATTACGGGATTACGAGAGTGTTCCGGTAAAGCAAAATGTGCAGGCCTATTTTGAAAAGGAAGTGTGGCCCTTTGTGCCTGATGCATGGATTGACCATTCTAAAACAGTTAAAGGCTATGAAGTATCATTTACAAAAATATTTTATAAATATTTGCCTCTGCGAAGCGTCTATGATATTCTAAATGAAATTATAGAATTAGAGAAAGATACAGATGGATTGTTAAACAAAATAATAGATTATTAAATATGGAGCTTTTGCCGATTATAATTGAAATATTGTCAGATAACAAACAATTAAAGGCCAAGGATATAAATTATGCCATTAAAAACAAGTTTGGAATAACATGTAAAAAAAGTGAAATTAACCTAATACTATATAAGTATACAGATATTTTTGAATCTAACAGTAGTTACTCATGGAGCATTAAGAAGACAGCACAGAAAGTTGGTATAAAAAACGATTCCAAAGACAAATTTATGTATTCTGGTATTGTGAAGCAAATATTCGATAGTAATAGAGGAATATTTAATAAGCGGGCATGGAAGAAGAGAAATGTTTTAATAGAAACTAAGAATGGAAAGTTAATACTAGCTACAGACTGGAAGGATCTTATTGAAAAGAATAATTTAACAAACAATGATAAAATTTCATTTGAGTTCGAGATAGCTGCGCGTAAAGGTAAATTTGGCCAAATATTGAATTATGTGAATTTGCTTGATTTAAAAAAAATGTAATAAGTGTTTCATGCAATTACAAGCTGGCTACATATTAGAATCAGTTCGAGATGCACTCAACGCTTATGCAAAGCGGAATGAGAAGTCACCTGCATTGCATGGCTTGTTAAGGTCACTAAGCACATTTGAAGTGCAAACCGGACTTAATCTTGAAACACCGGCAAATCCTCCATCCATATTTGCTGTTGCATCTAATATTATTACACGAGGCTTGCCCACTTTGGCAAGTGTGAATCTGGAAGAGTACTTTGCTGATAAATTAGCAGTTACACAGAGGCAGGATAATATAGCCAGAGGTAAGGTTGCTTTTCCTTTCGTGAATGTGGATGAAGATAGTGAACACGGCCAGTCGCTTTTCAAAACATTACACACAATTGACCCAAGAGCAAAGAACAGAAGCCAGTACCTCAAAGTAAATGATGTTGACAGCAGTTTTGAACGCAGCTTTCTCCTAAAACTTTTGCCTGAAAAACAGGCATACCTGGCCCAACTTTTAGAAAAGCAAAGAACACGTAGTTCTTTCACCCGTGACAACAATCAGGGAAGGGTAGATTTCAGCCTTGAAATACCTTACGATTTTACTAAGAGCAGAACCAACCGTTATAACAGTCAGGTGCAGATTAAGCACCACAAAACTTATGTTATTGAGGTGGATGGTAAAAAGTACCATACGGATTTATTAGACGACCTGAAAGATTTTGAAATTGCTCAGCTGTCTCGAAACATCAGCCACATCACAGAAGATAGAGTTTATAAAGATGTAGAAGAATTTATTCGCACAATTGAAGCAGAAGAATTTATACAGCAAGCACAGGACAACTACAGCAATGAAGAATATTTATTGAGCAAATTTACGGCCTTGTGCCTTGCCCCATTCGGTATGGCAAGGCTTCAAAAGGTGGTACTTCAATACCTAATGGCTCATTATGATGCTGCAATCACAAAGCAAAAGATAAAAATTGCTGTTGCAGAAAGAGACCTTCCATGTGCAATGGCTGCATTTGATGACCTTTCGTTATTACTCCATACCCTCAATGATTTAGCTCAAACTCAAATTCATATCCCTGCATTCGAGGTGCAAGTTTTCGCTTCGCCTGAATTTAGGGACCATACATTGCATAATGGCAAATCAGTAGCTCCGCTTACTACTTTGAACGCTGCGGATTTTGATGTTGTTATTGATATTTCGGTATTGCGTAGAATGTCGGTATTCAAGGATGATTTTCCTCCTGCACACAATACGGTTGTCATTCGCAATGCTCATTACATACACTACAAAACCAACACAGGAGTCATATCAGCACCTTCAGTGTTGTACAGGCCATTGGTAAACCAATTGCAGAATGAAGTTTTTGAGCCTATTGCTGAAACATCTGAACTGCTTAAAAAACTATTGCAGGACATCTTCCGCAAACTCGATTTCCGGGTAGGTCAGCTTCCTATCCTCAATCGGGCAGTGCAACTAAAATCTGTCATTGGTTTGTTACCAACGGGTGGCGGTAAATCGCTTACCTATCAGTTGGCAGCCATGCTGCAACCGGGTACTACTATTGTCATTGATCCGATTCGTTCATTGATGATTGACCAGTACAATGGCTTGAAAGAACTAAGCATAGATAAGTGTGAGTTTATAAACTCTACCCTTACTACTGCCGAAAGAAATTTCAATCAACATGAATTATTGGCGAAAGGCCAGTTACAGTTTTTATTCGTTTCGCCTGAACGTTTTGTAATTGATGATTTCAGAAAAGCACTGGATAATGCACGGAAAGACGGACATTGTTTTGCGTACGCTGTGATTGATGAAGTGCATTGTGTTTCAGAGTGGGGGCATGATTTCAGAACACCATACTTAAACCTGGGTGACAATGCTCAGGAATATTGCCTTACCTACAGCGGTAATTCAATTCCGCTGTTTGGGTTAACCGCAACTGCATCTTTTGATGTGTTGGCTGATATTGAGAGAGAGTTGAACATAAAGGAAGATGATGGCAATGCGGTGGTTCGTTTTGAAAACAGTGTAAGAGATGAAATCAACTACCTTGTAAAGGAAGTACCCAACACCTACGAAGGCTTGGATAATCTGACCGAGAAAGCCATCAGGGAGAGTATTGGTAAAAAGAAGCAGGATGCCATCTTTGGCTTAATAGGCGACAAGCAAACGGTGCTGCAAACCTTTAATCAGCCGCCAGCTATTCAAGAAATAATTGAACATTCTTTCAAAAATTATTTGCCTATTACTACAAGGCAGGAATGGCTGCAAAAGACAGGTAGCGAAACAGAAGCCCTGAAACAATATGAAGGCATACTGTTTAATAAACTCCATATTTCCACAGATGCTTTTGCTGTGCAAAAGAAAGATGATACAACCCTATATCAATATGGGCTGATTGTATTCATGCCACACAGACAAGGTTGGTTAGGCATACGTAATGGCTACAATTCGCATGGTGTATTTGATAATCCGAGATATGTACTGATTGAACAGGACGATCAAAAGACAATACACTTTTACAATTCTGAAACCTTAGGCTACTTCATGGGAAGTGGTGATGATGATAATGCCGACAAGTTGGATGAAGAATCATTCCATCACCTCGAACTATTCAAGGATAATGAGGAATCGATAATGGTAGCTACAAAAGCGTTTGGCATGGGTATAGACAAGCCAAATGTGCGAATGACCATCCACATCAATATCCCACAGTCCATTGAATCATTTGTTCAGGAAGCAGGCCGTGCCGGTCGTGATGGAAAAGTTTCAGCCTCCGTTATTCTGTTCAACAATGACCAGTTACGCATTGCATCCAAGCCTAAAGAACCCTATCATTTGGATAAGGATGTACTCATGTACTTCCATAAAAACTCCTTTAAAGGCCAGGTGAAAGAAAGGGTAATGATTCATGAACTGAGAAGCCGAATAACTTACCCGAATACCAATAACCTCCAAATGCTCATTGACCAGCTCAATGACCTGTTTGGAACAGATGATGTGCAATTTGCCATCAAATTAGGAGGGCCAAAGCATCACAACCGCATTTTCATTAATACAATCACCGGCACAAGCATCGGCTATGTTTTTCTCGATAATCAAAACACAGGCATATACCACGATTTCGGAAACGATGCATTCTGTTACCAACTGGTAGATTGGTTAAAGACAAATCTGCCTTTCACCGCAATAGTTGGTGTTGATAATCTTAGATCATGGCTCGACCAGGTGGTAGTGAATACACAGCACCAAATGGGTTTGGAAAGAATGTTGGCTGAAATGGCTACAGGAGATACAAAATCATTGCCTGTTCCTTTTACCAACCGTTTCTATTCCAAGAGGGCAAAGTCTAAAATGTACTTCAACCTCAATCAGGAACATTTACAAAAAGTGTTGGCTACAGCCGCTATTCAGCAACTGATTGCTGCAAACCTTACTTCACCCGCTTCTGTAGGCGGATTGTTGAAGGATGCAGTTTTTGATGGCTTGGATTATCCCGACTTTGTTGAATCGTTGAACATACCAAATGAACAGGTAAAGCAGAAGCTCCTGAATTTGGAAGATGAGCAATCTTTGGAACTACAACGGGCTTATTTTATTCCCCGCAGTCAGGACGATACCGCCAAAGCCATTTACCGCTTGGTATCTATTGGCATCATTGGTTCATATACCATCGACTATCAGAATAAGCTATACACCATCCAATTCACCAAGAAGACAGACCAGGATTATTACCGTTCACTCGAAGAACTGATTTCCCGATACACTTCTAAGAATGTGGCTAAAAGGGAAATTGAAAAACTGAAGAAGGCTGCAAACAAAGAGATAAAAGCGGGGAAAGCAACGGTCATCAGTAAGTGCCTGGAATATCTTACCGATTTTATCTACGGCAAAATCAAAGAAAAGCGTTTACAAGCCATTGATGATATGGTAAGGCTATGCCAAACATCCATCAATATTACAGACCCATTAGAGCAAAACAAGTATGTAAAAGATGAAATCTATTACTACTTCAATGCAAAGTATTCCAGACGCAAATTCATAGAACGTACCCGAAGTGGTGATTTGGATGCTTCCATGCCCGATGATTTGGATGATGAATTGCCGGTAGATGAAACCATTGAAAAATACATTGCACTCGTTAGCAATGAAGAAACAGGGGAGTTTATCAGTAACATCAAACACCTGCGTGGTTCTGCCATGCGAATGCTTCGCAGCAACCCCGATAAACCTCAATTCAGAATACTGAAATCATTTGCATTGTTCATACTGGCCGATACGGTAAGGGAATTAATCAATGAAGCAAAGCAGGAACTGGTAAGGGGCTTAATAGATTGGAAACATAATGAAGACCCTGATTTGAATGTACAGGCGTTCATCATTCATTTTAAAAACACCGTTGCCGGCCATGTGCTGAACTATGATGTAGAAGAAGCATTTAGCGACATAGAAGATCACTATTACGCTTTGTACTACGCCACATGGACAGGCAATTTCAATAAACATTTTTTGACTCAACCATCATAATATATGGCATCACAGGAAGTACTAACAGCACTGGAATCACTGCACAGGGAAATTGAAAAATTAGAACCTGCTATTAAGCATGTAGAAACGGCACAGCAGGTTACCCAAACCGTAAAAGCAATTCCGCAAAAGCATGTGGAGTTGTTGCAGGAGGTAAAAAGCAACGATGCGAAACATAAAGATGAATTAAAGAACCTGTTTGCAAAGGAGCTTTCCGGCTTTACGGAGGAAAACAAAAAACTGCAAAAAACAACCACCGAAATTCAGCAACAGGTGAAGCTGGAGCAGGAAGCCCTTGCTAAGTTGAAAGAAACAGTGCAGTCCTTTCACGAACGGGTAGAGAAAATCAATTTTCCTGAAAGGTTAGATAAACTGGATGCAAATGTAGCAGGTATTATAGCTGGCATACATTCGGTACTAAGCCGTATTGAAGGTTTAGAACGAAATATTACAGACCGCTTACGGGATGTTTTAGATTACCAAAAAGAAACCCGAGTCACTCTGCAAAGTGAATTGGAACAATCGAAAACAACCTTGCAAACTGCTGTAGATACCGCTGCCAAAAAACAGCAAACACATACCTATATCACCTGGGCATTGGTGGTGGTAGCCATCATCATCACATTCGTACTTAAAAAATAATGAGAGCAACATACCCTACATATAAATCAACCTCTATTCCCTGGCTGCCTGAAATGCCTGAGCATTGGGAGCAAAGAAAGAATAAGTATTTGTTCAGGCGGTCCAAAAGTCTTGTTGGCAAAGACTTTGAAAAGTATCCTGTCCTTTCATTGACAATGCATGGCGTAATACGCAGAGACTTAGATAATCCTATGGGGAAAATGCCTGCCACATTTGCCGATTACCAGCTGATACAGGATAATACATTGTTGTTCTGTTTGTTTGACTATGACGTTACACCAAGAACTGTTGGAATGGTAAATGAAAAGGGTATCGTTTCACCGGCATACACCAGTATGTATCCTATCGAAAAGATTGATCTGAAATATTATTATTACTGGTTTCTGATGTTGGATGAAAGAAAGATGCTGTTAACTCACGTTACTAATCTTCGCAACTCGGTTAGCTACGAAACATTTGCAGGCTTGTTTTCACCATTCCCACCACTCCCCGAACAAACCGCCATTGCCAACTACCTCGATGCCAAAACCGAACAAATCAACCGCTTTATTGAGAAAAAGGAAAAGCTGATCAGAAACCTAAGGGAGAAAATTGATGTAATTGTTCAGTCAATTGAGAGTGAACCGTTAAATGAGTCTAAATTCTGGCCTACAATACCGCAGACATGGAGAATTGAAAAGGCAAAGAGAATATTCTCTGAAATCAAAATTAAAAACCAGCCAACTGAGCCTCTATTGGCAGCAACTCAAGACCGGGGTGTACTTCCTAAAGATTTATGTATGGAAAACTTTGTGTCTCCTTCAGGTGACTTGTTGGGTCTAAAATTGGTATGTGAAGATGATTATGTCATTAGCTTACGTTCTTTCCAAGGTGGCATTGAATATTCACCTTACAGAGGAATTATCAGCCCAGCATACACCATCATTCGGCTAAAAGAAGATTACAATAATCCTTTACTAATCCAATAC
Source organism: Bacteroidia bacterium (assembly GCA_046330075.1). Classification (GTDB taxonomy): domain Bacteria; phylum Bacteroidota; class Bacteroidia; order AKYH767-A; family OLB10; genus JAJTFW01. The sequence goes on from JAXLTL010000007.1 coordinate 178,696, forward strand.
TATAAGTATTTATTTAAGACTCCTCAATTTATATCATTGTTAAACACAGCAATAACAGGAATAAGAGATGGAAAGAATGTGAATTGGGTAGACTTCGCAGAACTACCGTTACCTATCCCGTCAGTAGAACATCTTAAACTAATGGTTGAAGACTTTAATCGTTATGAAAGGTTGGTGATTGTGTTTGAAAAAGAAAAAAGAAAATTAGAAGAGTTTAAAAATAGCCTGATTGCTGAAGTAGTAACAGGTAAAATTAAAGTAGCATAGCATGACAGAACAGGAGTTACATCTATACCTGAAAGCACATTTTCCGAAAGAGAATGAGCAATGCGAATGGAAGGCATTCAGCAATTTGAAGGCTGATGTTTCAGGCCGCGCCGGTGATGATGTAATTTCTTATGTGTCGGCCATTGCTAATATGGAAGGCGGCCATTTGGTAATGGGTGTTGAGGATAAAACGCTGGCAGTATTGGGTATTCAGCAAGTGAATGATTATACCCCGGAAAATTTTCCCTTCCGTATTTTAGGAAACTGTACGCATTTGCCCAGCGAGGGGTTAAAGGTGGAATCCTTTACTACAACTGATACCCACAAAACAGTTTGGGTACTTCACATACCCAAACATGCAGCCCGACAGCCGGTAATTGCTCACCGCAAAGCCTGGCAACGCAGTGGCGATAGCCTGATCGAGTTAACCGCCAGCCGCAAAGCTGCTATCTTAATAGAGCCACTGCATACCGTTGACGATTGGAGTGCCGCGGCTTGTCCGGCAGCTACCATTCAGGAATTGGATGAAACTGCCATTGCCAAAGCCCGTCAAAACTTCAAGGTTAAAAACCCACGCCTGGCCGATGAAATAGAGCACTGGGATACCACCACTTTTCTCACCAAAACCAAACTACTGGTAAATGGTCAACTTACCCGGACAGCTCTTTTGTTGTTAGGTAAGCCTGAAGCCGTAGTGCACCTCAACCCCTTGCAGCCACAAATCAGTTGGGTATTGTACAACAAGGAGAAAGTGGAAAGAGACTATCAGCATTTTGAGCCGCCTTATATTTTGGCGGTAGATGAAGTGTATGCCAAAATCCGCAACCTCAAATACCGTTACATGAAAGATGGCACTTTGTTTCCGGAAGAAATTGACCAGTATGATGTCAAAAACATCAAGGAGGCATTGAGCAACTGCATCGCCCACATGGATTATACATTGGCTGGTCGCATATCCGTGGCAGAGAATGAGGACGGGTATATTTCTTTTACCAATCCGGGTACGTTTTTGCCAGGCAGTGTGGAAGAAGTATTGAAGAGCGAAGAGCCTCCCTCATTTTACCGCAATTCCTTATTGGCCAAAACCATGGAATCTTTCAATATGATTGATTCCATTGGCAGTGGTATCAAACGCATGTACCGGGTGCAGCAGGAACGCTATTTCCCTATGCCTGATTATGATTTCAGCGGAAACAAAGTAAAACTTACGCTTACCGGTAAGGTGCTGGATATGGATTATGCCAGAGTGCTTGCTCGTAATCCTGAGCTGAGTTTGGAGGAAATAATACTCTTGGATAAAGTGCAAAAGAAAAAGGACTTAACGGATGCAGAGGTAAGGCTTTTAAAAGGCAAGCACTTAATAGAAGGGCGTAAACCCAATTTTCACATCTCGGTTTCGGTGGCGGAAAAAACGGAGCAGAAAGCCGATTACATTAAGGCAAGAGGCTTTAAAGACGAACACTACAAGGCAATGATTCTGGAGTTTATTGACAAATATGGCTCAGCTTCCAAAGAGGATATAAATAAACTTGTTCTTGACCTTTTGCCAAAAGTCTTAGATGAAGGTCAACGCAGCAATAAAGTGAGGAACCTTATTTACGCCATGTCAAAGCGGGATAAAACGATCAAAAATTCAGGAACATCCCGCTATCCGAAATGGGTTAGAAACATCGGGAATTAGATAAACATTAGATGAAAATTAGACGAACATTAGACGAACAGTGGTTGTAAAGTATTGATAATAAACTTATTATATATCTAATAAGGCTATTTAAGATTTTGAATTAATTAGATGAAAAACAAAGTATGAGTACAGATACATCAGAAAAAGGGTTAGAAGCCCTCATCGAAAAAAGTCTGGTAGCCGAGCAGGCATTTCGTGTTTCGTACCCAACGGATTTCGACAGGGATTTATGCCTGAATAAAAAAATCTTGTTTGAGTTTTTGCAAAGCACCCAGCCCGATGCATGGGACACCATCCAAAAGCGGGGCGAAGAAAAATTCCTGAAGCGTCTTGCCGAGCAAATCAAACAACGGGGCATTATTGATGTATTGCGTAAAGGCATTAAAGACCTCGACCTGAATGTATGGCTGTATTTCAAAAGCCCTGCCTCCACCCTCAATGCCAAAGCCACCAAACTGTATCAGTCTAATATTTTTTCCATTACCCGTCAACTGCATTACAGCCTCAGCAACAACAATTCGCTGGACATGGTCTTGTTCATCAACGGCCTTCCGGTTATCACGTTTGAACTGAAAAATCCCTGGACAGGGCAGAATGTAAAACATGCCATTCGCCAGTACCAAACCGACCGTGACCCCAAAGAGCCATTGTTTGCCTTTGGCCGCTGCATGGTTCACTTTGCTGTGGACCCCGACTTAGTGTATATGGCGACTACGTTGTCGGGCTTCTCCACCTATTTCCTTCCTTTCAATAAAGGTGTAAACGATGGAGCCGGAAATCCGGTAAACCCCAACGGGCTGAAGAGTGATTATTTATGGAAAGCGATACTGACCAAACAAAGCCTCAGCGACATCATTGAAAACTACGCCCAGATAGTAGAGGAAACCGATGAAGATACCGGCAAGGTAAAACGCAAACTGGTATTCCCCCGTTATCACCAGCTCAACGTGGTGCAAAAGTTATTGGCAGATGCAAAAGGAAATGGTGTTGGGAAGCGATACTTAATTCAACATTCCGCAGGTTCAGGCAAATCCAACTCCATTACATGGCTGGCGCATCAGTTGGTAAGTCTGCACGATACAGCCAACACACAACCTGTCTTTGACAGTGTGATTGTAGTAACCGACCGTAAAGTGCTGGACAAGCAAATACGTGACAACATCAAACAGTTTGCGCAGGTAGCCAAAGTGGTAGAAGCCATTGATAAAGGCAGCAAGCAATTGAAACAGGCGTTGGAAGATGGCAAGAAAATCATCATTACCACCGTACAGAAATTTCCCTTTGTGATGGATGAAATTGGCGAGCTCACCGGAAAGCGTTTCGCCATCATCATCGACGAAGCCCACAGCAGCCAAAGCGGAGAAACCGCATCCAAAATGAACTGGGTACTCAGCGATCGCAGCGAACCTTATGGCGATGAAGACAAAATTCCCGATGAAGAACCGGAAGACACCGAAGACCAGATCAACCAAATGATTCAGCAACGCAAGATGCTGAAAAATGCCAGTTACTTTGCGTTCACGGCAACACCCAAAAACAAAACACTGGAAACCTTTGGCCGCAAAGGCATATTACCTGATGATACCGCAGGAGAACCCGGCAAGTTTTATCCATTCCACCTGTACAGCATGAAACAAGCCATCGAGGAGGAGTTTATTCTCGATGTACTGAAAAACTATACCACTTACCAAAGCTATTACAAGCTCAATAAAGCGGTGGAAGAGAACCCGGAGTTTGAAACCCATCAGGCACAGAAGAAGTTGAGAGCTTATGTAGAGAATCATGCCTTTTCCATCCGGGAAAAGTCGAAAGTGATGGTGGACCATTTCCACAGTGAAGTAAAAAAGCAGATTAAGGGAAAGGCAAAAGCGATGGTAGTCACCAAATCCATCAACAATGCCATTCAGTACTACCGGGCATTTAATGCTTATCTCAAAGAAATTCATTCACCCTACAAGGCCATCGTTGCCTTCTCCGGTAAACGCACCATCGATGGTGTAGAATATGATGAAGCCGGCCTCAATAATTTCCCAAGTGGTGACATACCAAAAATGTTCAAGAAGAACGAATATCGTTTTCTTATAGTAGCCAATAAATTCCAAACCGGTTTCGATCAACCATTATTACATACCATGTATGTAGATAAGAAGCTAAGTGATGTACAGGCGGTACAAACACTTTCACGGTTGAACAGAGCTTACAAACCCGATAAGGAAGACACCTTTGTACTTGATTTTTTCAACTCTGTAGATGACATTAAAGAATCGTTTGAGCCTTTCTACACTACAACAGTACTGAGTGAAGAAACTGATGCCAACAAGTTAAATGATTTGCAAGATGCTTTAGACAATGCACAAGTATATAGCAAAGAAGACGTAGTAAAATTTACCAACCTATATTTCAAAAATGCAGACCGTGCTGAATTAGATCCCATTATTGACAACTGTGTTCATCATTATAGAACGGAACTCAATGCAGATGCACAGGTAGATTTTTATGTAAAAGCAAAATCATTTAATCGAACCTACTCATTTCTATCAAAAATTTTATCCTTCAATAATCCATATTGGGAAAGATTATATTGGTTTCTGAAATTCCTGATGCCCAAAATCAAGCCACAGGAGAACGAAGATTTAGCAAAAGGCATCCTGGAAGCAATTGACCTTGACAGTTACAGACTCAGTAAAACAACAACCGACAACATCAAACTAGAAGGAGGAGAAGAATTAGATCCAACTCCGCCTATTATGAAAGGAAAAAGGGGCGAGAATGAGTTTGATGAACTGGAGGTAATCATTAATGAATTCAATACCCGGTTTGGTATTGATAACTGGACGGATGATGATAAAGTCAAACGATTCCTTTTTGTTCAATTACCAGCAGACTTAGCCAGAGACCAGGCTACGGTAAATGCCGTCATTAATTCAGATAAGCAAAATGCCAAAATCACCAGCGATAAAAAGGTGGAAGACCTCATGCAGGATGTCATTTTCACCTATACAGATTTATACAAGAAGTTTACAGATGACGCCGACTTCAAGCGACAGTACCTCGATTTTGTGTTTGATAAAATCTGGAAACAAAATCAGAATAATCAACTCAATAAATAGGCAGAGGAGATTTTTATGAGCAAAGTTAAAATCACAGAGCAACATGTATTTGATGCGGTTGACAAAATAGAACGGGAAGGAATAAAGCTCCGTGCATCGACGGATTACGATGTAATTATTAATGGCAAAGCATATCCGCCCAAAGAGATAATGCGGTATGCCAACCTAATTGCCAACGGCACTAAGGATTGGACAGAAAGAGGAGGTAATCGCACAAACGATTATCTTACGGAGTTTGGGTTTGAGGTAAAGCAGAGGAAATTAGCACTTAAGGAAATTGTATTTAAATTAAGAAAACGATTTTCAAATGTTTGGCGTTGTGCAGATTCTGGCCGGTGGAATGAAATGAAAGGCTCTGGGCTTTTAACATTTGCATGGCTTGACAATAGTGTTAACTACTTAGATATAGATTTTAGCACAATTAAAAGTGGCTCAAGAGCAATTTATCCATGGGTTAATGAACTGTCTGTCGGTGACTTGATATTTGTGATGGGGAAAAATACGTTTGATGGTATTTGTATCGCTGAAACTGAGTACGATTTTAATGGGCCTACTTTGACGCTATCAGGATATGGAGTAAAGCCTGCAATTAGAGTTAAGTATATCTATAAACTTGAAAATCCTATATCGCATAATTTGGTAACTCATAATAACCCGGCAACCTTTGCTGAAATTGAGAAATACAGTTTCGGATTAGAAAAAATTATCAGTTTTCTTTTATCAAGTCAACCTGCAGCTATAGACAGATTATTGGAATTATTAAACGATATTAAAGATTGTAATTTAATGAAAGAAGAAATTACCAAGTTGAACTTGAACACTATTATTTACGGACCTCCTGGGACAGGTAAAACATATCAGTTACATAGCTATATGAAACGATTTTTCATTGATTATAATAAGAAAGCTACAAAAGAAGAGATCCTTCTTAAAAAGATTAAGGAATATTCACTGTGGGAAATTGTGGCAGCAGTTCTAATTATTAAAGATAAATTTACTTCGGTTTCTGAAATTTGTGAATCAGATTTGATTAAATTGAAAAAAGATCCTAAGAAAGCTACTAGATCCTATTATTTAGTTCGAAATAGTTTGATGGCATATAGCGATGATGATTCAAGTGACTACAAGCGAAAGAGAAAGGATAGGTTTTTTACAAAAAATGAGAATGCGGAATGGTCTGTTATTGATTCAGTGAAAGAAGAATTAAAAACGATTATTGGAGAGGATTTACTTAATCTCACCAAGGGCGAAAGTATTGATGCTGCACCAATTCAAATTTCTCAGTTTTCTAGCAGGTACAATTTCATTACGTTCCACCAGAAATACAGCTACGAAGATTTTATCGAAGGTATTAAGCCGTTGCTTAGCAGTGAATATGCAGAGGAACAGTCAGGTGAATTGCAGTTTGAATTAAAGAAAGGCATCTTTTACAACAGTTGTCTGGAGGCATTGCGTTTAGTGGGTTATGATTCATTTGAAGCCTGCTATCAAGATACAGCGGAAAACCGGATTGCAATGTTTGAAACGGCAAAATCAAATCCATCCATGCAGTTTGCTTTGTTCATTGATGAAATAAACAGGGCAAATATTTCGGCAGTATTTGGTGAACTCATTACCCTGCTTGAAGATGACAAACGTATTGGGGCAGATAATGAAATGTGGTTAGAATTGCCGTATTCAAATGAGAAATTCAGTGTACCTGGGAATTTGTATGTTATTGGCACCATGAACACAGCCGACCGGTCAATTGCTTTGTTAGATATTGCTTTGAGAAGAAGGTTTGAGTTTAAGTCACTCTACCCTGAATACATAGAATCCGAATGGTGGGCATCACTGCTGGAAGCCTTGAATCAGGCTATTTATAATTGGAAGAAGAACCCTGATTTCTTTATTGGCCATGCCTTCTTTATAAACAAACCAGAGGCAGACCGAGCCAATATATTGAACACAAAGATTATCCCCCTGCTTTATGAATACTGCCAAAGTAATGCGGCTACAGTGAAAAATATTTTAAGCGAGGCAGGTGTAGCTTTAAAATCAACAGGCATCAAAGAAAATTTTCAAATTATTGCTGAGTGAGGTTATTCGAGTGGCATAGCGATTCATTTGCCGGTCATCAATCAAAGCTACCGGGATTTGTCAATTACCTGTCTGGTGTTTGGCAAAACAGGAATCGGTATGTCGAATCAAGCGAAGAACTATCAGAGGAAGAACAGCAGGAGGAGAGAATACAACGACAACGTTTTTTTGATTTTACGATAGATGGTAAAATCTCTGCAAGAAACTATGTGGGCGTAGTGCAATATGATGGTATCCGTATTGAAGTGTACCCTAAAATATTTGCAGATGATGAAGCGAAAAATACAAAGCTGTGGCAACTTAACATGTTGTATTGGCTTTCTTATTGCCGAAAGGTGAAGTTTCCCTTTTCAATTGCAGATGTTTCTAAGCTGCAATTCGATGACTTCTTGGAACTGCTCATCTACATTTTTGCCAATTTTACCCAGGATGTTATTTCCAATCAGCCATTTCAGGCCTATCAAACTTTAGGGGAGGAAACCCCATTTTTAAAGGGGCGTATTTCATTTGTAGAGTACACCAAGAATAATCTGACAACCGGTAAATGGCAAAATTTCTATTGTTACAATGAACCGTTTGTTTACGATAATCTTTTTAATCGGATAGTAAAATACGTAACAAGTCGCCTGCTTGCAGTCAGTGAAAACATTCTGAATCAGGAAAGGTTGAACGAGATTCTATTTATACTGAATGACGTTTCGGATATTTCTTGCTCGGCAAGTGATTGTGATAAAGTTAAACTGAATCCTTTGTTTGCGGATCATAAGCACGTATTGGATCTGTGCGGGTTGTATCTGTCGAATCAGGTAATTGATTTAGAAGATGAGGATAGTAACAATTTCTGCTTTCTGCTGCCGATGGAGTACATTTTTGAAGATTTTATTTTCGGCTTTATATCCAATAAATGGCCTACACTGAATATTAGAGGTCAAAGTACTCAATATCTTGCAACAAGTCAAGGTTCTCAGGTCTTTCAGATCAGGAATGATATTTACATTCCTGATAAGCTGATCATTGATACCAAGTATAAAATACGTTCAAATATAAAGGACCTTAAGGCTGGAGTAGTTCAGTCTGACATTTATCAGATGATTAGCTATGCCTTAAGACGTGATTGTAAAAGGGTGCTTTTGCTTTATCCTTCGGTTAAGAATAGAGTTAATGCCGCAACTGATTTTGTTGTTGAATCAAAAATGCTTGATAGTGAAATTCAGGTAAAGGTTACTGATGTTGATATCATTTTTGAACGAATTTCAATTGCAGATGAATTGATGTTTTCAAGAATTAAGATGATACTTAATGATATTCTAAATTAAACCAATTGAACTCGGATACAATCCCAATTCAAACATTAATTACTCATCCATGCCCCATCTCCCAACCATAAAAACCACCCCTCTTCCTCCCGACACCCCCTTTCAATCATCAGGTCAAACACTCGATTTCAGCATCGTTGATTTCTGGGCATGGAGTCAGTCGGACCTTGTTGAGAATAGAAACCGTGGCATTCTTGCGGAGTTTCTGGTGATGAAAGCACTGGGGATACAGCAACCAACAAGATTAGAGTGGGATGAAGTCGATCTGGTAACAGACAAGGGAATCAGGATAGAGGTGAAGTCTGCGGCATATGTTCAATCCTGGAAGCAGACTCGTTATTCTACCATCAGTTTCGATATCTCACCGAAAAGAATACTCCTGCCCGAGAATAACTACACCAACGAAAAATTCCGCCCGGCTGATGTTTATATTTTCTGCCTCTTGCACCATAAAGATCAAGCCACCATCAATCCAATGAACCTCGATCAATGGACATTTTACGTGGTTCCAACGAAGGTGTTGGAAGAGAGATTTCCGGATCAGAAGACATTAAGCCTTTCCTCCTTGACTCGATTGGGAATTGAGAAGGTGGAGTTTAATGTGTTGAAATCTCAAATGGATATTTTGTAAATAAATAGTAATTTTGGAAATATGCTTCTAGAAACTAACTTAAAACTGTTTATTACCATGAAACAACTATTGATATTTTTGTTATTCTTAACTTCTTGTAGCCAGCCCTCAAAAATTAATGCAGACGAAGGAATTGGAGTAACTATTGACTCCCTGAAATTAAATTCTGATTCATTAACATTACCAGCAGATGTCATTGACCAGATAATTAAACATTACAATGATACTTCCAACACAATGAAAGCCGATAATACTGATTCTACTGTGTCGGTGGTTTGGTTTTATACTTCAGAATTGGAAGGTGAGGAGGGTATTATGGACACAAATACTGATACTTCCTGGAATTATCAACTTGGAGATTCAAATGTTGTTAATTCTGGTGAAGTTGAATTCCAATCTGACTACCCATCGGATGTAGGAGGAATTTCGCAAACTGTCGATTTTTCAAAATTCATTCACGATCAAGTGAAGGGCGATATCAATAATGATGGAATTGATGATTTAATAGTAACTGTAATGGTTACAAGTGGTGGTAGTGCCGCATGGGATGAAATATTTATTTTTATCTTTCAAGAGGGCAGATATATACTGAATGGAATGTCTCGATGTCCAGATATATGTGGTTGTTCAACTGGAACCTTTAAACCAATAAAAATTGCGAACGGTCAAATAGTTGGCACCTCTACTTGTTGGACTCCTGAAGATGCGCAATGTTGTCCTTCTCTTGAATACAATACAACTGTAACATTTGATGGTAAAGGGTTGAAGTTTGTGTCTAAGGTTAAAGTTAAGTAGTGTGAGTTTATTCGATTATGAATAAAAAGTCTCTCCTCCCCCTCCTCAAATCCCTCCCCGCTACCGACGATGAACGTACATACGAACTTTATAAGCAATTCCGCCATCTGAAAAAACAAGGGTATCTAACAAAGAAAGAACTCCTTGATATCCTTCGCTGGAAATCTCCTCGTCCGCTGAAGCAATATGAGTCTAACGAGGAGAAGATGGTCCGTGAGATCACTAAGCTGGCATTCGCTGCGAAGAATGATGTGCTGAAGCTGCATATCCTGACTGCACTTAATGGCGTGAACTATCCTGCTGCGTCGTCGATACTGATGTTTTACGATCCGAAGAAGTACCCGGTGCTGGATATCCGTGTCTGGAAACAATTGTATGCGGCAAAGTTGGTGAATATAAACCCGCGGGGACAAAATTTCTCACTAAAACAATGCGGCGAGTTCCTAACAGTGATTCGGAAACTGGCGCGTGAACTTAACCTAACCGCCCGCCAGGTCGAGAAGCGATTATTCGACTTCGATCGTAGTACCCAACGCGGACGGTTGTACGAATGAGGCATAGCAATTGTCTTCACCTTAACGCACATGGAACGCGGAGAGGGCCACTGATTTAATTTGCATGTTATTATTTATTATGTTTCTGATCCCGTCAAGGAGGGCAGGTAATAACAAACTATAATCTTTAGTGCCATCAGCGGCTAAGAATGGAACGCGGATTCGCCTTCGGCTAACGCTGATCGGGCGGATGGTCGCGGATTGAATCTGTCTTCAGGCCGGTCGCGACCGGCCACTACCATTGTAACTCTGCAACCCCGAGGCTGCGCTCGTGGCGCAAGCGCTCTGTATCTCTTCTACTCTTGCCCCTCTTCTCCTCTTCCCTTCTGAAGCGCCATCTTTTATTTGCTGATATAAATCCCGATGAAATATCTGGGTTCTTTAAAAATTTGTTTATACCTTTATTGTTATAATTCTGACCGATTTAATGATGAAAAATCTTCTTCTACTCTTATCGCTATTTTATTTCGAGGCAAGTGCACAGGGGTTTGGTCCAGCTTCAACCAACTGGAGTACACCAACAGGTGGCTATTTTACCAATTCTGGGAATAATATAGGATATTTTCATTTCTTCAATAGCGGAGCATCGGATGAGAATTCACAAAACTGGACCGTATCTGATATCAATGGCGATGCAAAACCGGATCTGATTGTTACCTCGGAATATCATTCCTCTACAAATGGGTTGAAGCAATTTGGTGCCGGAACTACTCCCTATTGGAAAGTGTATCTGAATACCGGCTCCGACATTTCAACCAATGCCACAACCTGGTCTACACCAACGGGTGGTTTCTTTAGTAGTACGGGTGTGAACATCGGATATTATCATATCAGTTTTGTAGGTGCTTCCTATAATAATTCTGAGAACTGGAATCTGTTGGACATGAATGGCGATAATAAACCGGATTTGGTGGTGACGGCCGAATACCAATCCTCTGCCGGCGGGGTCCTGCAGTTTGGTGCGGGCAGTTCTCCTTATTGGAAAGTATATCTGAATAATGGATCGGGTTTTTCAACCACTGCTACCAACTGGACGACACCAATCGGTGGATATTATCAAAACGCTGGTGTGAACATTGGTTATTATGATGTTTCTTTTCAGGGAGCATCTTATAATAATTCGCAGAACTGGTCGCTGGCTGACATGAACGGAGATGCGATGCCCGATTTGTTGGTGTTTGCAGAATATCAGTCTGCCACTAATGGTGTTTTACAGTACGGTGCTGGTAGCTCTCCATTCTGGAAGGTGTATCTGAATACAGGGTCTGGATTTGCTTCTACAGCAACGAACTGGTCCACACCCGTTGGTGGCTATTTTAATAGTACCGGAACTAACATCGGATATTTTACAGCCTTTTTCAGCGGCGCATCTTACAACAACTCACAGAATTGGTCGTTGAAAGATATGGATGGTGATTCAAAACCGGACCTTGTAGTTCCTTCGGAATATAAAACTGTAAATAATGGTGTTCAGCAATTCGGCGTAGGTAGTTCACCCTATTGGAAAGTGTATCTGAACAATGGTAATGGATTTTTAACCAGCGTCGCTACATGGACAACTCCCGTAGGCGGATTTTATAGTAGTACCGGGGTCAACACTGGATACTATGAGCTTAGTGCATACGGCTACCCGAATATCAATTCTCAGAATTGGATCGTGCAGGATTTAGATGGCGACGCAAGACCGGAGCTCATCGTTTCTGCTGATTGCCAAAATGTAAATACCGGACAAATGCAGTTTGGAGCAGGTACTGCTCCTTATTGGAAAGTTTACAGGAATACCGGTGCCGGCTATGCCAATACGAACGTCGTATGGACAACACCTATAGGTGGTTATTATACGATGAGTGGTGCTAACCTTGGTTATTTTCTTACGACGTATTACGGATCGTCATTTGATGATTCCGAGAACTGGACACTGGCTGATATGAATGGAGATGGAATGACTGACCTGGTAATTCCTTCCGAGTATCAGTCGGCTTTCAACGGACAGTTGCAATATGGAGTCGGAACTTCTCCCTACTGGATTGTGTATATCAACAACGGCTTTGTCGGTCTTGCGGAACAGTCCGTTTACAATTCACTAAGTGTATATCCCAATCCGTTTGCGGAGACTATTTTTATCGACACAAAATTATCCGGCGACCTGTTCATTTATACGATCACCGGCGAAGTGGTATATCAGCAAACCTGGACACCTACTTCTTCTTCTATCGACCTTTCGACACTTCCGCAAGGCGTATACGTCATGAAGTTGATCGGCGAGCGGGAAATAGAAACTGCACGTATTGTAAAGTGAATTCGTCCTTGGTGGATGAACACGGAATCAGGCCGCAGATTTATTCTGCAGGCAACAACAAATCATAAACATCAGTGTAATCAGTGGCTAATAGGAAGCACCGGAAGACGGAACGCGGATTCGCCTTCGGCTAACGCTGATTGAGCGGATGATCGCGGATTTAATTTGTCAACCTTCGCATGTCCGGTCGCGACCGGACACTATTCACCCTTGCCCCTTCCCGAGGTGTCCTTCGTGCACTCGGGATCGGCCTCAACTTGCACCTCTTTGACGTTTGGTATAGAAAATCTGATTTTCTTGTTTATTTCAAAAATCCTATTACTTTTATGGTATCCGTTAACCTTTAAAACTCTTTACGATATGCGTAAATATTTACTCATACTGATGCTCGCATTCTCTTGTAAAGTGAACGCACAGGGGTTTGGTCCTTCGGCTGCCAATTGGCACACTCCGGCAGGAGGCCAGTATTCTATTACCGGACAACTTCTTGGCTATAATGTTTTCGATTTTAGTAATTGTCCGTTGCCGAATTCACAAAACTGGCAGATGATGGATATAGATGGTGATGCACGCCCCGACCTTGTGGTGTTTTCAGCCTTTAGTGCATTTGTGAGCGATCATGTACAGTTTGGTGCAGGTAGTGCAAATCCATATTGGAAAGTGTATTTCAATACCGGCTCCGGTATTGCAACGAACGCAGTTAATTGGCATACTCCGGTTGGCGGGAAATATGCATACCCGATGTTGAAACTTGGTTATAATGCGGGAAGCTTTAATGAAGCCTCAATAGATAGTTCAGAGAACTGGACATTGATCGATATGAACGGCGACGCAAAACCCGATCTGGTGGTGACTTCCCGGTATAAGTCACCTGTCAACTATGGCGTACAGTTTGGTCTCGGCAGCGCTCCTTACTGGAAAGTATATCTTAACACCGGCTCCGGCTTTTCGACATCAGCTATACAATGGCCTACACCGAATGGAGTTTTTTTAGATTCGTGGGGAGTCAATTGTGGATTGTTCTATAGTAACAACTATTTTGCGTTCCAGGACAGTGTACAAATCTGGCATCTGTCGGATATAAATGGCGATGCAATGCCTGATCTTGTTTTTCCTTCAGAATATAATCTGGCGTCGTCGGGGGTCTACCAGTATGGTGTCGGTCAGTCTCCGCATTGGAAGGTATATCTCAATACCGGTACGGGGTTTTCCTCAGCGGTCACCAATTGGACCACTCCCGTCGGTGGTTATTATTCAGCTCCAGGGGTTAATCATGGATTTATGGAGTTATTTAACTACATGACGAATATGGACAGTGCACAGGTATGGAGTACCAGAGATATGAACGGAGATAATAAACCAGATCTGGTCATAACGTCAGAATACCTCTTTGCTAACAATGGATTAATGCAATTCGGATCACCCACTGCTCCTTACTGGAAAATTTTCCTGAATACAGATACGGGGTTTGCTTCCACACCGGTCATCTGGTCAACACCATCCGGTGGAAATCAATTTGGGTATTTTGATCTTCGTTTTAATATATTACAAGCACCCGGTACAGAAAACTGGGATGTGGAAGATCTGAATGGTGATAATAAACCCGATCTGGTGATTCTGGCCGATTTTCAAGCTTCAAGCGGATTTAACCAACAGTTTAATGCAGGCACGTCACCGTATTGGAAGGTGCATCTGAACAATGGAAACGGTTTTTCCGGATCTCCTGTCAATTGGTCCACGCCGGTTGGCGGAGAGATATCGGTTTCCGGAGCAAATATTGGATATTGTGTATTGAAGCAATCTTATGCGCATATAAATAACTCACAAAACTGGAATCTGAAAGATATGGACGGCGACCATATTCCTGATCTTGTTGTTACGTCAGTTTACCTGAATTCCTATGGCGATGCGCGGCAATTTTTCGCGGGAACGATTCCCTACTGGAAAGTGTATCCCAACAGCGGATATACCGGACTTTCAGATTCGCCTGTGCTTCATCCAATGCGCGTATATCCCAATCCGTTTGCGGAGAATATATTTATCGACACCAAATTATCCGGCGATCTGTTCATTTATACGATCACCGGCGAAGTTGTATATCAGCAAACCTGGACACACACTTCTTCTTCTGTCGACCTTTCGACACTTCCGCAAGGCGTGTACGTCATGAAGTTGATCGGCGAGCGGGAAATAGAAACTGCACGTATTGTAAAGTGAATTCGTCCTTGGTGGATGAACACGGAATCAGGCCGCAGATTTGTTATGCATGTGATGATTAGTTATGATAAACTCAAATCATAATAAATCTTAATCATCAGTGCCATCAGCGGCTAAATGGTCCTCCATCTGCCAGGAAGGAACGCGGATGACGCAGATCGCAACGGAGGAACGCGGATTTTAGCCGCAGATTTGTTATGCATGTTCTGATAAACTCAGATCATAATAAATCTTAATCATCAGTGTCATCAGCGGCTAAGAATGGAACGCGGATTCGCCTTCGGCTAACGCTGATTGAGCGGATGATCGCGGATAAAATTTGTCTGCGTGCTGCAATTATCTTCGCATGTCCGGTCCCGGCTGGCCACTACTTTTGTAACTCTGTATCTCTGCAACCCCGAGGCTGCGCTCGGGGCGCAAGCGCTCTGTATCTCTTCCACCCTTGCACCTCTTCCCTTCTTGCTCATCTTCTTCCCTCTCAGTAACATTTATCACCGTTTCCAGCTTTTACACTATCTACTTTTGATTCGCCATAAATGGCTGTTGTCATGATTAGAAAATACTTCTCCATCGTATCGCTGGTTCTATTGAGTAGCTTCACCTTCGCGCAGAATGCACCGTTTAGTGTTTATCTCGAACCGGTAACCGTGCCGGGTGTAGGTGGACTTCAGGCTTTTGCCTTCGGACAGGATAACGGCAAATGGCTGATTGTGGGTGGTCGCCTCGATGGTCTGCATCGTCGTCAACCTTTTGCATCATTTGATGTGGCCGGAAACAATAACCAGCTATTGGTGGTAGAACCCGTAACGCAGCAATCGTGGAGTATGCCACTCACTTCGTTGTCGGTGCCACTGCAAGAGCAATTGAGCTCTACCAACATGGAATTTCACCAGGAAGGGAATTATCTCTACATT
>JAXLTL010000008.1:0-191799 GCA_046330075.1 Bacteroidia bacterium
AGCGGGTAAAAACATATATCCCATTACAACTTCGAAACCTCGCAACTTCGAAACTCTGTAACTCTGTGACCCTGTAACTTTTTTTCTTACATTTGAATAATGAAACGAATCTTGTTTTTAATCCTGTTGCAGGTGTCTGTTCGGGCAAACGGTCAGGATACATTGAAACTGGTGAATCAGTCGGTGCTGACGGTGAAAGTGCTGGAGGTGGGACTCGATATAATCAAATACAAACCCTGGGGTATGGATGAGGCGCCACTCGTGGTGGTGGAAAAGAAGGATGTGTTGTCGATTGTTTTTGCCAATGGGGAGAAGATGGAATTTAAACCGGATCCTTTACTTGTTTCCAATATACAATCCAGGGCAACGGGAAAGAACAGTGCACTGAAGGTTGAATTTCTGGCGCCACTCACCAACGATTTTACGATTTGCTACGAACGTGTTATTCGTCCTTCGGTAAACATGGAGGGAAAACTGGGACTCATCGGAATCGGGGTGACGGAATCGAATAAGCATCCTTCCGGTCTCTTCGGAAAGCTGGGGCCTAAATTCTGGACCGGCAGCGATTATTATGTCCGTGGTATGCGTATGTCGCATCCACTCAGAGGCTGGTATGTAAAACCGGAACTCATCTTCAGCCAGTTTAAACAGGATGAAACCTGGTATAATTATGCCACAGGAAATAACATCTCCGGCAGATATACCTATACAAGCCTCGCTTTGGATATTTGCTTCGGCCGGCAGATATTACTCGCAGATATCATGACCTTCGACTGGTATTTCGGAGTAGGGTATGGCACACAGTTTACCAATGCTCCTGAAAACACATCAAATTATTATGGCACACTGGATTCGCCATTTGCATATTATGCTTATAGTCATTTGTTCCTTGGAAGAAATTTTCCAATGGTGCTGTCTACCGGAATTACCATTGGAATACTGATGTGGTAAACCTGATGTAAATAAAAAGGCCGGACATTGCGTTCCGGCCTTTGTGCATTTAATAAACTCTGTATTATTGTTTGATCACATTTACTTTTACAGCATCTGTTCCTTCACCAATTCGGATGATGTACGAACCGGGACGCATTTTATCCGCCAGCGGCAGATAAATATTGTTGTTGCCTGCAGTAACCTCAAGGCTTCCGGTATAAATTTCTTTACCGGCTGCATTGTAAATCTGCATCGTGGTGGTTCCTTCTCTTGCTGATTCAAACTGAATACTCAGGTTGCTCTGGAACGGATTGGGTGAGGCGGTAAGATGTGAAAAGGAAGAAGTGCTTGTTTTACTGCCAATGGTCACGGACTTCGGTCCGAAGATCTCAGTTTGTCCGTTCATATCAACCTGACGTAATCGATAATAGTTGATCCCTTGTGCAGGCTGTGGATCAGTTACGCTGTAATTATGAACTGTATTGCTGGTACCTGCACCGTTAACTTTCTTCAGGTCTGTAAAATCCTGACCGTTTGTTGATTTCTGTACCATGAAATAATCATTGTTGACTTCAGAAGCTGTAGACCAGTTAATCACTGCCTGACCTTTCGATTCTTTCACATCAAATCGGGTCAGTTTCACCGGCAATGGATTTGAACTGTTGGAAGTGATGCCAAACTGTCCGAGAGCTGTAACACCTGTGCGATTTACAATTGGAGAGGAAGCACTTCCGGTTGGTGCCTGATGTGTTCCGTTGGCTGTCCATGTATTGGCATTGTCGATGCGCTGGAAGAGGTGCAGAATGGTGTAATCGTTGATGCCGGTGAAACCATCTGCCTGTGCAGCCATCGTCATGGTGCCACCTGTAAATCCGTTCGCACCGGTGAAGGTCCACCAGCCGGAGCCAATGGTGCTGCATTCATCGCCGGCATCGTTGATCGGCAACCCATATACACCCGGGAATCCGGTTGTAAAGGTTCCGGTAATTGTTCCTCCGGTTGGAGCGGAAGTGAAGCTGATCGTGTAACCATTGTAATCAGTAGAGGTCCCCAGCGGGAAGAGAATATTGGAAGCAATTGCCGAAGCCACCCAGCGACGGAAGTTACCGATGACATGTCCGGATGTGCGGCTGAGTGTACCCGTTGAAGCGGTGCTGGTTCCTAACGTTAATGTATTACCGTTGGTTGTTACATTACCTGAAGTAAATGTAATCGTTCCGGTTGAGTTGGTTGACGATGTGAGTGTAACACCGGCTGCATTGTTGATGGCGAGGTTACGGTTGGTGGCAGGTAAACCGTTGCCGGTTGTTTGTGCCGAGGTGCCGTTATAGATATAATCCGCACCGGTATTGAAGGTGCGTGTACCGGTCACACGGATATTGCCTGTTGCTCCGGAAGAAGTGATACCTGCAGTTGAAGTGATACCCAGTTTGCCTCCGTTTGTCAGGGTGAAGTATCCGCCACCGCTAACGGTAGTCGATGCATCTGCCATTTGCAGGTATGCATTTGCATTTACGTTAAAGTTTACACTATTGCTGATGGTGCTTCCCGAAGTATAGGTCTGCATGGAAGATCCATTGAAATTAATAAGTGCTGTACCTGTACCTGTTTCTGTAATGGTACCGCCGGTAGCGGAGAAATCTCCTGCAACGTTCATGGTGCAGTTGCCGGATGATTCGAGAACGGTGAGTGTACCACCTGTTACATTAGCAGAACCACTTATATTTAATGTGCTGCTCACAGATGTGCTATTGGGTTTCAATGCACCTGTTCCGCTTAGGTTGAGGTTACCGGTAATACTAATGGTGCTTGATCCGAAATTGTTATTCCCCATTAGCTCTCCTGCAGAAATATTGCAATCCCCACCAACATTAAGTGTACCGGCTGTAAATCCATCCGATAAACGCAAGTTTCCTCCGGTTTGGTTGTAGTTCCCGCCAACAGTGAATGTTCTTGCTGTAAGTCCATCGTTTAAGATAAGGCGATTGGCGGAGGTGCTTTGCAGATTGAAATCACCCTGAATAGAGATATTGGTATTAAAGACAAACACCCCTGTTTGTCCGGTGCAATTCCAGGTCAGATTACCAAAATTCTGAGGGAAGCCACCTGGCATTGTACCGGTTACTCCGGTGATGTTACAGGTTGAAGTTGCTGCCCAGGTGGCGGTAGGAATGGTGCCACCGTTACGCGAATGTATGTATTCAGAACCAGCCAGGTTGTTCATCGTAGCACTTGCATTCATAGTAAAAGTACCGGTAGTAGCTATGATACCACTGTTGGCAACATCGGTACCGGCGCCATTGGCAATGGTGAGTGTTTGACCGCTATTGATATTGATACGTCCTCCCGCATCTACTACAAGCTGATCCGCAGTAACGTTACTTGTAAGGGTAACAGTATGACCGTTTTGAATGGTGATCACATTATTGGTTGAACTTGGTGCCGATACGGCGTTTACCCAGGTGGTTCCGTTGTATCGTTCCCAAGTGGAAGCACTGCTCCAGTTACCTGTTGTTTTTGAACGGTAATCGTCTGTTACGGCCGCTTTCCCGGGCGTAGTCTTCATCGAGTTATAGAATAAAACGATGAGCACGATGATAAGGGTTGAAATCGCTCCTCCCACGAGCATCAGGCGTTGTCGCTGGCTCATGCGTGTGGTCGTCTTCGTTCCCTGGCGAGGCCGTTGCGGTGTGGTGTTGTTTGGCTGATTCATTTTGGAATACGTATAGCTTTTATCCCCGTTTCTACGTTGAAAACCAGCTATTGTTACCGTTGATGATCAGATATATGAACGATTTTTCTTGTTTTAACAGACAATTGAGTCTATTTTTCGCACACCAAACCTTATCATTATGTTAGAAGTAAACTTCCCCATTCTGGTGCTGGCCGCCATCGTTCCGTTGCTGATCGGATTTATCTGGTATCATCCAAAAGTATTTGGCACTGCCTGGATGCAGGCTGCCGGCGTGATTCCCGATGATAAAAAGGAGATGAATATGTTGAAAGTGTTCGGTCTTACATTCATCCTATCGCTCATGCTTGCCATGTTATTGATGGTGTTAGTGATTCACCAGTTCTCTCTTTTTTCTGTTGTTGCTGATATTGTACGTGAACCCGGTGATACTTCAACACCGGAAGGTGCCTGGCTCAAGAGTGCAATGGATCTATATGGTACTAAATTCCGAACGTTCAAACATGGTATGTTCCATGGATTTATTGCCGGATTGTTCCTTTTTCTGCCAATTGTAGCCGTTAACGGACTGTTCGAACGCAAAAGCGCCAAATATATCTTCATCAATACCGGATTCTGGACCCTTTGCGCCATGATCATGGGTGGCATCATCTGCCAGTTCAATTGATCACGAATGAAGAAATGTTAGGGAGGGCTCCGGCTCTCCCTTTTTTGTTTATTTTTAATGAGTTACAACAAAAAATCGACCATCAACTAAACCAAATACCTCTGATCTTCGTGATCAGGTTAGAAAGAACACATTAACTCACCACCCACATGAAAAAGCTCTATCTGTTTCTTGCAGTCCTGTTGAGCGCCTTATCGCTTGAGGCTCAGAACTGTATGTACACAGCGACGGTTGCAAACGGCAATGTCGTCACTTTTATTCCCAACATTTCTCCGCCCATTTCAGCCGGACCTATATTCTGGAATTTTGGCAACGGAGCAACGATTACAGCTCCCAATGGCCCAATCACTCACACGTATGTAACGGCAGGCGTTTATAATGTTTGCATGAGTGTGTATGACAGCAGCAACAGCAGCGTGATTTGCACGTATTGCGATTCATTGTTGATTAACGGTTGTTCTGTTACTGCTTCACAAAACCCGAACAGTCCGTACCAATTCACCTTCAATGCTTCTTTGCAATGGCCATTTGGTTCGTATGCTTACTGGAGTTTTGGTGATGGTACTTCCGGTCAGGGAACTTCGGTAACCCATACGTATGGTTCCGTGGGTACATACACTGTAACCATGTATGAACAGGATTCAATGGGTAACGTCATCTGCAGCAGCACGCTGGCAGTAACCGTGTCCAATACCTCAGGTACTTCCTGCAGTTTCGCTTATACACCTGGCGTTCCACCTTCTCCCAGCTCTGTAATTACTTTTCAGGGTGCTTCAAACATGACCAATCCCACTTATACATGGGATTTTGGTGATGGCACTCCATTGGTAACCGGTGCCAATCCTCAGCATGGCTACGGATCAGCCGGTTCTTATAATGTTTGTGTGTATGTATGGGATGGCGTTGATTCCTGCAGCTATTGTCAGGTGATTCCTGTTGCAGGCAGTTCATCTACGTGTAATTTCTTTGCTGTTCCTGACTCCATGAATGCCAGTCAGTATTATTTCTATGGAACGCCTTCCGGAACAAGTTCTGTGCTCACATGGGATTTCGGCGACAACACATCAGGCACCGGAACGAATGTTTCACATATCTATTCTCAGCCCGGTACCTATCAGGTATGTATGACCGAAGTTTCCTTCCTCGGAGTTGTTCTCTGTCAAACCTGTCAGTCGGTTACGGTTAGCGGCAGTGGTGTCCCCAGTTGTCTGTTCTCAGCAACAGCGCAATCTCCGGGTAATCCATTTGTCATCTCTTTCAATGCGCAGTACTACCCCAATACCACTTATACCTGGGATTTTGGTAACGGACAAACCATCACCGCCGGCAGCAGCACCACCTGCATCTACAATGCTCCCGGAATATACAATGTATGCCTCACGGTGATGGGTGGTGGTGTAGTTGATACCTGCTGTTATGCTATTACTGTTGGAACCTCCAACAACTGCGGTTTTACTTTTATTCCTGATTCCATCAATCCATCAACCGTCTATTTCTTCGGCACAGCTTCTTCTGCAGGAACCACACTGGTATGGCATTTCGGAGATAGCACAACCTCAGTTGGTCCGTTCATAACACATACTTATGCTGCACCCGGTACTTACTATGTATGTATGACAGAGGTTGATTCAATGGGTAATACCGTTTGCCAGTTCTGCCAGAACGTAACCATTACCTCGGGTGGTAACTGCAATTTTTCGATCTCATCAAATCCGGGTAATCCGTTTGTTGTTGATTTCATCGCCGGATCGTTGGTTGGAACGAGCTTCATTTGGGATTTCGGTGACGGAACAACAGGAAACGGGCAATCAATTACACATACCTACGCTCAACCTGGTACTTATACAGTTTGTCTGAGTATCGGAGTAGGTGGAGCAATCGTATGCACCGGTTGTCAGACCATTGTTATTGCCGCGAACAGCTGGTGTCAGGCTGCATTCACATCTGTTAGTCTTGGCCTGAATGCATACTTCATCAACCAGTCTACCATCATTCCGATCAACGTACCACCACTTCCTCCTCCTGTAAATTACCTCTGGGACTTCGGTGATGGTTCTACCAGCTCACTCCAGTTCCCGAATCACCAGTATGCAACGCCGGGTACTTATATGGTTTGCCTTACCGGCAGTACTGTAGGCTGTACGGCCACTTACTGCGACACGGTTGTGATTGACACCATCATCAATAACCCCACTACCTGCAATGCGTACTTCGTATTTACACAAACCAGTCCGTACAATGTTGTAGGAGTAAACCTCAGCAGCGGCATCAACCTCAACTTCAGCTGGAACTTCGGTGATGGCGGTACTTCCAATGTGCCGTACCCGATTCATCAGTACAGCAGTACTGGAACCTATATGGTTTGTCTCACTGTATCGGATGCCAACGGTTGTTCGTCCACATACTGTGATACACTCACCGTTGACTCACTTGGAAATGTGGTATACAAAGGAGCTACATCATCCGGCTTCACGCTGAACATCGTTCCGCCCAACACGCTCGGAGTTAACGAACAAGTCGCAGCGATCGGCAGTATCTTCCCGGTACCGGCTTCAGCAGACATCAATGTACGACTGAGCGACAACGTGAAGGAGGAAGTTACTTACAACGTGATGAGCATGGAAGGCCGCAAAGTAATGAACGGCATGTTCAACGCGAAAACCGGAACCATTCACATAGCAGATTTACAGCAAGGTATCTATTTGTTGGAAGTGATTACTTCAGATGGCCAACGCGACAGTAAATACTTTGTTAAACAATAATCCCTTGTTAAGCTGATTGCCAGCACCGGCGGGTATGAAGCCTGCAATTGAACTCCTCGAGCAATGCCGGTACGATAACCGGAAGGCGCATCACGAATTATACGTGATGTGCTTTCCGGTTTTGTATTCCGTTTGTTCACGTTATCATGTGAACAAGGAAGACCGTATGTCATCGCTCAACATGATTTTCGTGAAGCTCATTCAACACATGGGCGATTACCTGAAGCGTCAGGCCGATATTCCGTTTGAACAATGGATGCGACGGGTCAGTATCAATTATATCATCGATGAATTCCGCAGAGAAAAGCGTTACCGTGAACTGATTAACCTGGGCGATGCCGCCATGGAACATCATCAGCCGGTGCACAGTGATCTCGATGCCCGATACGATAAAGAAGAAATTACCAAAGCCATTGAAAGCCTGCCGGCGATGAGCAGAACGGTTTTCAATCTCTATGCGGTGGATGGTTATAAGCACGAAGAGATTGCCGGAATGCTTGGTATCTCCAGTGGAACTTCCAAGGCGCATCTCTTTCATGCACGTAAAAAGCTGCAGGAGATGCTGCAACAGCTGAAAAAAAAAGACCTGAATAAAACAGTAGTACAATGACTGAACACATGAACAACCTGCCGGATCCCGAGGAGTTCTGGCCGGACGCAGAGAAGATGCTCAACGGGCATTTTAAGGCAAAACGCCGCCGCCGTGCAGCGATCCTGCTTTCTGCATTATTAATTTCCCTGTCTGCTGTTTTGTTCTTTTCACAAAACAATGACCAGCCTGTTTCCGCGGAACACTCCTCACCCGCGCAACAGCCGCTTTCTGCTGATGTTCCTGCTACCCAAACAGTGATACGTGAACCTGCTGCTGAATTACCGGAGCATACGCAACCGGCCGGAGTGTCTGCTCCGAAAGAAGCAACGCACCAGGTAATGGATAAGGCACCTGTTCCCTTAGCACCGGAGAAAAGCGAGACCGCCGTTCAACACACCGTTTCAAAGACTTCTTCCGGGAATCTTCCTGCAGTAAAAAATTCAGCTCCTGCCAGAGTGGAACCTGTTGTTGCGGTGAACACACCTTCACCGGTTCAAACTTCCGCTCCACCTGCTGCCGCGTCACTTCAAACGGAACACCTTTCCCTGTCGATGAACGCCGAAACGTCATCCGGCAGCCCTGATGAACTTTCGCTTCCGGCCATACTCGAGCCCTTGCATTTTCTAACGGCGTCGGCTATACGCATAGAAAATACGGAAGATCCTTCTGTTTCAGGCAAGCAAGAGGTCAAGGCGGCCCCGAAACAAAAGTCGAAACTCAGCCTTATTGCCTACGGCGGATTGTCGTATGTTGACAAGGTGATCAACAGTCCCGGAAATACCATCTATATGCAGCGTCGTGAACAGGAAGAATCCGCCACGTTCCTGCCTTATGGCGGTTTACAGATAGCCCGCAGCACCTCCAGACTGGAAGTCAGGCTGGGAGCAGAATTTTCGGTTTTAGGTGAGAAAGTAAAATACTCTCCCTATAAAAACGGCACCTATTATAATTCTTATATCGACTGGGATCCCTATACATATACAGTAACAGATACAGACAGTGCCTGGATCTTCGGAATGTTGTTTCTCCAGACCAGTTCACAAACGATCAACGACAGTATTCAGGTGACCAAAACCGATACCCTTAACGGCATGCATTATGATGCCTCTATTTTATCAGCCAATGGCACCAATCGGTGGTATCTGGTGCAGTTTCCTATTGAACTTAGTTATCCGGTTATCCGTGGGCGATTTGGCATCGGCATCAGCGGAGGTATTGCGCCCGGATTTATTCTGAGTTCTGAAGGGAAATATCTGTTGAAAGATGAAAGCGGAGTCAGAGAGATCAACCGCGATGCACGCGGAACCTTCATGCTCAATGCAGGTGGAGGAATTGAATTCAGCTATCTCTTCGGCGAACGGTTCTCCATTCTCCTGAGGCCTACCGTACGGTATTTCCTCACCCCGGTTGAAGAAGAAAACGGAGCCTCCAAGAACTACCGGACCTACGGGTTACATGCCGGATTGCGGTATTCCATCCGGTAGTAACCGACTCCGAAAGCTGTTATAAACCGATACAATTCACGCACACGCCTTTTTTCAGCGTTACCTGAATACTTTCCATCCGGCTGCGCCGTAATTTCATGCGGTGAACCGGAAATATCAAACCATACTGATGCATGTGGCAGGCTGTTGTACCTTCCTGTTTCTGCCATTGCTGTTCTCCCCGTTTCCGCTTACACTGGATAATTTAATGCACAATCCGCACGAACAACGCGACGTGTTCGGACATCTGCTGATGATTGTGTTTTTCTATATCAATTATTACCTGCTTTTGCCGCGTCTGGTGAATCGTCCCGGTTTAGGCTGGTATATTCCCGTGGTATTGCTGGCCCTCGTACTCATCACCATTATTCCCAATCTTATTCTTCCTGAAATTTCTCCGGGAGATCATCCGGATGAACATCGGATGCATTTTCACCAGGCTCCTGCCATACCGGCAATGCCTCCTCCGCCTGACCACCATCATTCACGACCGGACGGAAGGAAAGTGTTCCAGCATATCGGTCATAATTTCTGGATTTTTCTGGTGCTCGTTTTCTTTTCTTTCTCATTGTATATGCTGATCCGCTGGCGGGCCATGCAGCGCGACAAGCTCAATGCCGAGCTCATGATGCTCAAGGCACAGGTACATCCGCACTTTCTGTTCAATACCCTTAACAGTATTTACGGGACAGCTCTGGAGGAAAAGTCACCACAAACCGCAACGGCCGTCATGAGGCTCTCTGGTATTCTCCGGTATGTCCTCAATGACGATAAGGCTGACTATATTCCACTGGAGCGCGAACTATCCTTTATCAAAGATTACATTGATCTTCAAAAAACACGGTTAGGCGAAACCGTTAGTGTTTGGTTTGAAGTGAACGGTAACCCGGGCGATCTTGTAATTGCACCATTGATACTGATTACGCTCGTGGAGAATGCTTTTCGTCATGGTGTAAGTCCGGAAGAGCCCTCAGAAGTCCGGTTCACAGCAGATATTTCCGGGGGAGTGCTTGAATTCCGGGCCGTGAACCGTAAAATGTTACTCTGGAAGAGCAATAATTTCATCGGCAGCCATAATATCGAAAATATACGGCGCCGCCTCGACCACTATTATCCGCAGCGTCATCTGCTGCATATCATCGACAGCAATGAAAATTTTACAGTAGTATTAAACATCCGACTCCAATGATCAAAGCCATCGCCCTCGACGACGAACCACCTGCGCTCAAGGTAATTGAAACCTATTGCGAAATGACAGAAGGGATTTCACTGGTGCGAACCTTCACGCGTCCCAGTGAAGCAGAGCGTTACATCACCCGCTATCCGGTGGATCTGATATTTCTGGATATCAATATGCCCACTGCCAATGGCATTGAATTCTACAAAGGACTTGACCGGAAACTGATGGTCATTTTCACTACTGCGCATGCTGAATTTGCCGTGGAAGGGTTCAATATTAATGCCCTTGATTATCTGCTGAAACCCATCCGTAGGGAAAGGTTTGATCAGGCCGTTCAAAAGGCAAAAGAGCAATTTGAGCTTCAGCAGAAATCCACAGATCCATCCGAAGCATTTCTGCTGATCAGAGCAGATTATAGTCTGCATCGGATCAAGGTAGATGATATCCTCTACATTGAAGGACTCGATGATTATCTGAAAATTCATATCGCTGACCAGAAAACGGTGGTGACCCGGATGACCATGAAAAATATGCTCCATGAACTGGCCCATGCTGAGTTTGTGCGTGTACATAAATCGTTCATAGTGCCGATGAAAAGGGTCAATAAGGTACGTAACCGGATCATTTACATCGGAGAACATGAAATTCCCATTGGGAACTCCTACGAAGAGGAATTCATGAAGCTCCTCTCTAAATATTGACTGATCACTCATCTTAGGGATGTTGCAGCCGGGTAAATGCGCTGATCGGTGCACGCAGGCCGTTCTGCAATTTTGAAATTTTTGTAGTTTTACGGTCTAAACACGCGCATGATGAAAAGAACCCTTACTCTACTCTTTCTCCTGAGTATTTTTACCCTGAACCGGTCAAATGCTCAGTCCAACAACGCCCTCGCGTTCGATGGTGTTGATGACAAAGTTACCGCTACGGCTGCATCTTCACTGATCGCCAATTCCACGGCATTGTCCCTTACAATGTGGGTATATCCCACCAATGCTGCACCAACGTACCCCAATTACGATGGATTTGCCGGATTCCGCAACAATGCAGATGCGGATTTTTATCTTCTGCAATTAACTTCCACCTCCGTTGAAGCACGGTTCCGGGGGTCAAATGGACAGGCGTATGATCTGGTAACACCGGTACTCACCATTAACCAATGGGTACATCTGGCATTGACCTATGATGCGTCGATGCTCCGACTGTATAAGAACGGAATTCTGGTGGATTCGATTGCTGCAGTGGATGTGATAACGTCCACGACAGAAGACTTTCTGATTGGTGATCTTCTCTTTCAGGGAACCAACTTCTATCTTACAGGACGTGTAGATGAGGTGAGTTTATGGAATCGCGCGCTAACCGCCACCGAACTGGCCTGCATGCCCAGTAATGGTATCGATACCGCCACTGCAACAGGATTGCAATTGTATTATCGCTGTAATCAGGGAACAGCAGGCGGCGCCAATACAGGAATCACCACGCTCAATGATGCAGCAGGAAATATCAACGGAACGCTTACCGGATTTTCCATGAGTGGAAGCGCCTCTAACTTCGTTGCCGGCGCAGCTCAGATAACGGCCACCGCAGGATTTAAATGTCCGGATGTACCGTACACCTGGAACGGGAATAGCTATTCCGTACCCGGTGTTTATTACGATACACTTGCCAATCAGTTCGGTTGTGATTCTATCGTTCAACTGACTTTAAATGCAATTGTTGTGGATACAGGGGTAACTCAAAACGGATCACAGCTGACAGCCAACCACACAGGCATCTACTATCAGTGGCTGGATTGCAATAACAACTATGCACCTATTGCAGGAGCAACATCCAAAGTATATAATGCCACAGCAATCGGCAGCTATGCGGTCATTGTTCAGCAGAGCAACTGTTATGATACTTCGGGTTGCCACGCCGTAACAGCAATCGGACTCAATGACGAACTGTTCTCTGCCTCTGTGAAAGTATTCCCGACCGTTACTTCAGAAACTGTGAATATCGATCTGGGTGTTACCTATGCCGGAGTTGAGATTCAGCTGACGGATGTAAGTGGCCGCACAATGCAATTACAGCGGCTGAATCATGTGAATCGTTGCACCCTGGACATGAGTGCAGTATCCCGCGGAGTATATCAGTTGACGATTACAACCGAGGGAGGACGCAAGGCTGTACGTCTGGTGCGTCAGTAAACTGATCCCCCTTCATCATAAAAAGCCGCCTTCTGAAAGGCGGCTTTTTTTTGGCACATACTGATCCTCAATGCTTCACCACTAAGAATAGGGGGTGCTAAGGGGAATGAATACTGTTTTTCGTACATTTATTCACTTAATCCATCGCGAATCATTATCAACCGAATGAAAACCAATCGTATCCTTCCCCGGCTGCTGTCAATCGTAATAACACTCCTGCTGGCCAATGCTGCAATGGCTAATCCGCATGGCGACACTACTGTTGTGAATACCTTCAATTATAGCAGTCAGGTCCGCAACGGGATGTTTCATTTTCCCGACGATACAACGGTATCGTATGAAAAAATCATCATGCTGTATTCTATGCGTTGTAAGAACGGCCTGGTTTCCTCTTCCTCCAATACCAATCTGGGTTGCGGGGAATGGGATTATAACTGCTATACCTACCTCATCGATTCAGCACAAACAGATTCTCTGGCGGCGACTCACAGCAGTCATGACATCAGCAATTTTACGGGAACCTCCTACGGTTATACCACCCTTCCGCTCTGGAATTATATTCAAACCAATCAGCAGGAGGTGTTGTACACCTCTACCTTATCAGAGAGCAGCTATGCTACCGGTAATGCTTCTACGGTCGCAGTTACTCCCTTAAACGGTTCACAAAAAACGGCACGTCATCAGTTCCTCTATACAGCTGGCGAACTGTCGTCACTTGGCATGGCCGCCGGCGACATCAGCGGGATGGCTTTGGATCTGAACAGTTTTGGCGGGAATCTCACCAATCTCCGTATCCGGATGAAGACGACAACCGCATCATCCTTATCCGGTGTTCAACCAGAACTTACCGGATTTACCGAGGTTTATTATCTCAGTACCGCCTTTAACGGAAACGGGCAACACCGTTTTAATTTCCACACCAACTTCTCCTGGAACGGCATTGATAATCTGATTGTAGAGTTTCTTTTCGACAATCCGGCACCCACTTCCGACAATGATGTTGTCAGCAGTACGACTCCCTTTGTATCGAGCCTGATTAACAATACAGAAGATAATTACATTGAAGTAAACGGCGGAACGACTACGATTGACCTGCCTTCATCCGTGGGCACCTTTATCAGCAACAAAATTACGCTGGCTTTCTGGGTATATGGAAACCCCAATAAATTACCGGCCAACACGAGCATCTTCGAAGCGGTAGATGCCAACAATGTCCGTCAGCTGAACCTGCATCTCCCGTGGAGCGATGGAAGTATTTACTGGGATTGCGGAAACGATGGTACCGGTTATGACCGTATCAACAAAGCTGCCACCACTTCTGAAATCGAAGGTCAGTGGAACTTCTGGGCTGTAACAAAAGATGCCACTACAGGAGAGATGAAAATATTTCTCAACGGACACCCCTGGCACAGCGGTACCGGTAAAACGAAACTCATTTCCATTGACCGGATGAAAATTTCAACGAGCATAAACGGAGGATATCTCTATTATGGCGGCATAGATGATTTTTCAATCTGGAATACAGCGCTTGACTCGGCAGAGATCAATCAGCTCATGGCGTATTCTGTACAGCCTTCCATGCCATCTTACGGAAACCTGATTGCCTGGTATCCCTTTGATCAGATCAACGGATCTTCGGTTCAGGATTTTTCCTCTAACGGTAACGATGCTACGCAATTTAATGTGATACCAAGATTACGCCGTTCAGCGGATCTTTTCCATCAGTTCACCGAAACCTATGATCGTCCCGATGCAACATTTTACAATGGCACGTACGTGACGCAGGTGAACACTTTTCCGGTTTTGGATTCGGTAGCGGTACCGGCCAACTCTGTGGTGTCTTATGCAGTAGTAAATAATACATTGCAGGTGGTTGATACCAGTTTTTACTGGCCGGCTAACGGTTACACGTATACCTATGATGCGTCGGGCACACCCATCGATTCTCAGTATGTCAGTGCGATGGACACGATCCAGCTGACCACCCTGAACTACTTCAATAAATATCCTTCACGTATAGAGCTGATAAACTTTATTACACCGTATGGGATCAATCTGAACATGAACGGACTGATCGGCAAAACCTGGGCATTTGATGTCACGGATTTTGCTCCGGTTTTAAGAGGTGATAAATTCTTGTCGATGGAAGGAGGAAATCATCAGGAAGATAATGACATCACTTTTGTTTTTTACAAAGGAACACCACCGCGTGATGTAAAGAGTATTCAGCAGATCTGGCCCAATGGCTCACGTCAGGAAGTGAATTCAACACAGATTCTGAACAATACAGTATTTGAACCGCGTAATGTTACGCTTTCATCAGCAGCATCTCAGTTTAAGATCCGCTCGCAGATCAGCGGGCACGGACAGGAAGGAGAGTTCATTGCCCGCAATCATACTATCCGCCTCAATAATACCACCAACTTCACCCGTTCGGTATGGACTGAATGCGCCACCAACCCGATTTATCCGCAGGGCGGAACCTGGGTATACGATCGTGCAGGATGGTGTCCCGGTGCAAGCGTTATTCTTAAAGAATGGGAACTGACCAGTTATGTGACGCCCGGGCAAACGATCAATCTCGATTATACTTTGCCAACCGCCGCCAATTACGGCGATTCACGTTACCGTGTGAACAATCAGCTGGTATCATATGGCGCTCCTAACTTTACCAATGATGCGGCAGTTGGATACGTTAAAAATCCAACTGACTATGTAGAGTTTGAACGTACCAATCCGATCTGTAATCAGCCAATCGTTGCCATCAAAAATACCGGATCCAATACATTAACATCACTCGATATTACCTATGGACGCCTCGGTGGAACAATGTCTACCTATACCTGGACCGGCTCCCTGGCCTTCCTGCAGTCAGCAGAAGTAACGCTTCCACAACCGGCATGGCTTAGTTCGAACAGCAATCAGTTTATTGCGATAGTGAGCAATCCCAACGGACAGGCAGATCAGTATGGATTGAATGATACGATGCTGACCACCTTCAATTATCCTGCAGTATATCCTCAGCATATTGTTTTTGAACTGAAGACGAATGCACTGGGAGGATATACCAGTTATACGCTCAAAGACAGTCAGGGCAATACCATCATCAACCGAAGCGGTTTGGCCAGCAATACCACCTATCGTGACACAGTAAACCTGCAGGCAGATTGTTATGTTGTTCACCTGAATGATGCTGATGATGACGGACTTTCCTGGTGGGCCAATACCAGTCAGGGTACCGGATATTTCAGAATAAAAAATGCAGTATCCGGAGCTATCATTAAGCAGTTCAACTCTGACTTTGGAGATAATATTCACCAGGAATTTACAATCAACTACACATTACCAGTTAATGAAATTGCTGAGAATATCAGTAATCTCGTAGTTGCACCGAACCCTGCTGCCAGCGAAATAAGTGTGTATTTCTCGATGAGCCTCGGATCAAATGCTACACTGGAAATTGTGAATGTACTCGGGCAGGTAATGCAGCAACAGCAGGTATATGCTGCCGAAAACATCAACAGAGTTCCGGTAGACATCAGTACACTCTCCGAAGGTGTATATTATGTTGTACTGCGGGCAGGCAACAATAAACAAATGCAGAAGCTCGTTGTAACACGCTAAGCCGGAAAACTGCAGAACTGTAGATTCAGCGAAAGGATGGAGTTCCTGTTTAACAGGAACGTTATTTCATTCTTAAATCCTGTAAGGGCAACCGAATATCCCATACAGGAATCAAATACCATTCGACATTTAATCTCGCAGGAAATGGAAAACATTAAAGGCAGTATAAAATTCAACAGCAGTGATCATCGCGATTTTTTCAAGGTGCTTCGCAAGAGGGTAGATCAGCATTTTATTGATCATCAAATCAGCAAATATGCCAATGGCAAAATGATTTTTAAAACCATAGTCATTCTTGCACTTTATTTCATTCCGTATATTTTATTATTGACTTTATCGATGCATCCGGGTATGATGATGCTTTGCTGGTCGCTGATGGGTTTCGGACTGGCAGGTATTGGCATGAGCATAATGCACGATGCAAATCATGGCGCTTATTCTGCAAATTCATATGTAAACAATCTGTTGGGTTATTCTCTGAATCTGATAGGCGGAAGCGTATTCAACTGGAAAAACCAACACAACATAATGCATCACACCTATACCAATGTTGTGCATTATGATGAGGACATTGCGGATAAACTTATTCTGCGGATGTCGCCTCATACACAAGTAAAGAAGACACATCAGTTTCAGTACCTGTATGCTTTTCTGTTGTACGGATTAATTACCATTTACTGGGCGCTGCTCAAGGATTTTCTGCAGTTCCGCAATCACATCGTGAAAGGTGTGAATCCTCAGCAGGCAAAGAGTAACAGGATCACACTGTTTCGTATTATCGGAGCAAAAATTTTCTACTTCAGCTATATGCTGGTTATTCCCTATTTTCTATCACCTTCCGGCTTTGGGTGGTGGATTGCAGGCTTCTTCCTGATGCATCTGATCGCCGGATTTGTACTCACTGTTATCTTTCAGCTGGCTCATACGGTTGAAGGTACACAGCATCCTTTGGCTTCTGTTGAGGGGAACATGGAAAACAGTTGGGCCGTTCACCAACTCTGCACGACTGTTGATTTTGCAAGAAAAAATAAGTTGCTTTCCTTTTATATAGGCGGATTGAATTATCAGGTTGAACATCATCTTTTCCCGCGCATCTGCCATATACATTATCCCAAAATCGCCCCTATCGTTGAGGAAACAGCAAGGGAATTTGGAATTCCTTATCTCTATAATGACACTTTTTGGCAGGCATTCAGATCACATGTTCGTACCCTTCAACGGTTTGGCTGGCAAGAACCGGAAATTGCCTAAATCGCATTATTAGTTTTATCATACTGACTTACAGCAAGATAGACTCAATGCGTTAAATTTATTTGCATTTAATTAACAGTGTTAAGTATATTTGCCCTGTTAATTCAATCCAATGGGAATCGCTGAACGTAAAGAGAAACAGAAAACGGAGCTCCGGAAAATGATCCTGGATGCTTCCATGAAACTCTTTGTGGAAGAAGGATTCGAAAAGGTGAGCATCCGGCGTATCGCCGATATCATTGAATATAGTCCCACGACGGTTTATCTGTATTTTAAAGATAAAAATGAAATACTTTTTCATCTGCATCAGGAAGGTTTCCGGCGCATGCAGGAATACAATGTCAATCTTCTCACTATCGCCAATCCCTTATTGCGTTTGCATAAAATGGGAGAGAATTATCTGCGATTCGGCATGGAGAACCCGGAGTTTTATGATCTGATGTTTCTTGCGAAAGCACCGATGGAAACCATTCAGTGTATCAGCGAAAGCTGTGAATGGGAAGAAGGTGACCGTGCTCTCGACGGGCTGAAAGCAATCCTGCAGGAATGTATGGATAAGAAACTCATTGCAGTTTATGACGTGAATGCAGTCGCATTGGCCATTTGGGGAATGGTGCATGGACTCGTTTCATTATGTATCCGTCAGCGTCTGGATAAACTGGTACCGGAAGGACAAACACATAAAATGATGGAGCAATCACTCAACTGGCTAGTCAATTCACTCGATCAAACGAATAAAGTATAAAATTTTTTACCCATACACTTAACACTGTTAATAATGAGTACAGCATTAATCAGAAAAATGGGAAGTGGGATTTTTATCCTGCTGCTCACTGTATCTACCACCAGGGCGCAGCAGCATGAAGACACCTTGTTACAGCGATATATTGAAACTGCAGTGCAGAACAATCTTGTACTGCAACAAAAAAACATCGGGCTTGAGAAAGCAATTCTTGCCTTGAAATCGGCCAATGCACTCTTCCTTCCTTCGGTAGATGCGACGGCTGCCTATCAAACCGGCGATGGCGGACGCTATATCAATCTTCCCATTGGTGATTTGCTCAATCCCGTGTACAACACACTCAATCAGCTGACCGGATCATCAGCATTTCCTCAGGTGGAAAATGTAGAGCAGAGTTTTTTACCCAAAAACTTTTACGACGTAAAGCTGCACACCACGCTGCCCCTGTTCAACGCAGATCTGATCTACAACCGGCAGATAGAATCACAGAAAATACACCTGAGTGAACTGGAAGTACAGACCTATAAGCGAGAGCTGGTGAAGGACGTTAAAACTGCCTTTTACAATTATTCCATGGCAGTTAATGCAGTGGAGATTTACCGGAATGCATTGGAGCTGGCCCGTGAAGGAGAACGCGTAAACACATCACTACAGACTAACGGCAAGGCCTTACCGGCAACGGTGATCCGTTCAAATGCGGAAGTAGCTTCCGTCACCGCGATGCTGGAAGAAGCGATTCGTAACGCTGACAATGCCCGGCTGTATCTTAATTTCCTCCTGAATGTAGCACCGGATGCACCGGTAATGCCCGCTGTCATCACCATAGAGAATATTGCCGCTGATGCCGGAAACCCCAATGCTGATCCTTCCCGCCGTGAGGAGATTCAATCTCTGATGCAGGCTGTCGGTATACGCGAAACCGTTTTGAAGATGAACCGCGGATTCAGCTTTCCGCAACTGGGTGCTTTCGCCGACGTAGGTTATCAGGCCGACAACATGAAATTCAACGCGCAATCGGATTATTACCTGGTGGGTGTTCAGCTGAACGTTCCTTTGTTCCGGGGACTCGGCAATCAGCGTAAAATCGCACAAACCCGGCTGGATATCAGGTTGCTCCAATTGAAGCAGGAAGAAACAAAAAATGCTCTGCAGATGAGTATAACGGTAGCGAATAACCGACTTTCATCCGCGCTTCGCTCCTGGCAGGCTTCCTCCCGGCAACTGGATGCCGCTGAAAGTTATCACCGGCTGGTGGAAAAAGGCTACCGGGAAGGTGTTTTCAGCTTCATCGAAATGCTGGATGCCCGCAATCAGCGGATGACCGCGCAGTTACAGGAAAATATGCTGGCCTGCAAAGTGCTGGTTGCGCGGGCTGAACTCGAACGTGAAATGGCAGCAGCACCACTGCCTTAACCTCTGAAATATACGATGATGAAATATTCTTTCTTCTTTATGTTGCCGGCAGCGATGCTCCTGCTGGCTTCCTGTAAATCCGGAAAACCGGAGGATACGGTGAATACACAGGAAGTGATTCCTGTTAAAACCATCGCACTTACACGCGAAGAAATCGCCACCGACATCCCGGTGTCCGGTAAGTTTACCACCGATGATGAAACCATGCTTTCATTCAAAACCGGCGGCGTTATCCGTAAGATCATGGTGGATGAGGGAGATTATGTGCGTGCCGGTCAGGTGCTGGCAACCCTTGATCTCACAGAAATCAATGCCCTCGTGCAACAGGCCGAACTTGGTCTGGAGAAAGCCCGTCGTGACTTCGATCGTGCTGAACGTTTGTATCACGACAGTGTTGCTACCCGCGAGCAATATGAAAATGCCCGCACCGGTTTAGACGTAGCGACTGAACAGGCCCGGGCCGCGCGGTTTAACAATCAGTATTCCGTGATCCGGGCTAACGCCGACGGATATGTGCTTTTGAGAATGGCCGAAGAAGGTCAGCTCATTGGCCCCGGACAACCTGTTCTGCAGGTAAACGGAGCCGGCAACGGACACTGGGTGTTCAAAGCCGGAATCAGCGACACGGAAAGAAACACCATTGCTGCAGGAGATAAGGCGGAAATAATAACGGATGCTGATCAACGGATCACCGCAACCGTTATACGTCGCTCCGAAGGTGTGGACCCTTATAGCGGCACCTTCACCGTCTATCTGGCCGCAGACGGTCGTCCGCAGGGAATCGCCTCCGGACTTTTCGGAAAGGGAGTGATCCATGCCTCCGGAAAAGTCCAGGCCTGGAGAATTCCCTATGCTGCCATACTGGACGGCGATCAGCAAACCGGCAGCGTATTTATCACCAATGACAACAGCAAGGCAGAGATCCGTACGGTGAAAATTCACACCATCGCTTCCGGTGAGGCATGGGTAACAGCAGGACTCGAGAATGCCCGCGCACTTATCGTTTCCGGCAGTGCATACCTTACCGATCAGTCACCCATTCGTGTAAACCGTTAATTGTTTTGACATGAAAATATCAGATTACTCGGTAAAAAATTACCAGTTTACCCTTATCATCTTCCTCATGGTCGCTATTCTGGGCGTGGTGACCATCCTCGCCATGCCACGCTCTGAAGATCCGGAAATCCACGCACCCCAATTCCCGGTGGTAGTGGTTTATCCGGGAACCAGTCCTGCAGACATGGAAGAAATGGTAGTGGATAAACTTGAAAAGCGTTTGTTTGGGCTTGAAAACATTAAACGCATCAAAACCAATATCAGTGACGGACAGGCTGTTTTGTTTGTGGAGTATAAGTATAACAGTGATGTAGATGAGAAGTACCAGGAACTGGTGCGGGAAGTGAATTCAATCCGGGCGGACCTTCCGAAGGAAATAGCATTACTCGAGGTAAGGAAAGTTCAGCCCAGTGATGTAAATGTGATTCAGCTGGCACTGGTTTCAGAAAATGCCCCGATGCTACAGTTGAAGAAGGAAGCAGAACGGCTGCAGGAACAGCTGGAGAAATTACCTGCTCTGAAGAAGGTTGAAATTTTCGGTTTGCCGGATGAAGTGGTGCGTGTTGAACTACAGCTTGGGAAAATGGCGCAGATGCAGATTCCGGTGGATCAGGTGATGAGTACTTTGCAGAGTGAGATGGCCAATATTCCGGGAGGCAGTATCAGCGTTGGAGCACGTACGTTTAATATCAAAACGAATGGAAATTACCGGAATGCTGATGAAGTAGCCAACACCATTGTAGCCTCAAGAAACGGACATAACGTGCTGTTGAAAGAAGTAGCACATGTGTATGCCGGCTTTGAACTCAATAAGCACATTACCCGCATCAACGGTCACCGTTGCGTTTCGGTGGTGGCCGCACAGAAAGCCGGCGAAAATATCACACAGACGCAGCAATCTTATCTGCCGGTAATAGAAGCATTCAAAGCATCATTGCCTGCTAACATTGATATGGTGTTTCATTTTGACCAGGCGGAAAATGTAAACCAGCGCCTCAGCGGCCTGAGTTTCGACTTTCTGATCGCTATCCTGCTCGTGTCGATCACCTTGCTGCCACTGGGTATGAGAGCTGCAACAGTCGTGATGATTTCCATTCCATTATCGCTGGCCATTGGTATCGTGTTGTTGAATGTGCTGGGATATAATCTGAATCAGTTAAGTATTGTAGGGCTCGTTGTAGCACTCGGCTTGCTGGTAGACGACAGTATTGTAGTGGTGGAAAATATAGAACGTTGGCTACGTGAAGGCCATAGCCGGCTGGAGGCTACGCTGAAGGCCACACAGCAGATAGGTCTCGCCGTGATCGGATGTACAGCCACGCTCATCATCGCCTTTCTTCCTTTGGTCTTCTTACCCGAAGCTGCCGGTGATTTCATCCGGTCATTACCGATGGCTGTAATTACTGCTGTCATCGCTTCGATGCTGGTATCGCTGACCATCGTGCCGTTTTTGTCGAGCCGTTTGCTGAAAGAACACAGCGGTCATCCGGATGGAAATATTTTCATGCGTGCACTGAAAAAAGTAATTTCCGGAAGCTACAGCCGGTTACTCGACAAGGCACTCAACCGTCCTGTTCTCACGATTCTTATCGCCGTGGTTCTTTTCGGAGGCTCACTGGCGTTATTCCCGGTGGTGGGTTTCAGCCTATTCCCTGCATCTGAAAAACCACAGTTCATGGTGGAGGTGATCACGCCCCAGCAAAGCAGTCTGGTCTATACGGACTCCGTTTCGAAACATATAGAAACGGAATTGCGGAATTTGCCGGAGGTTGAGTTTGTAGCAGCCAATGTGGGTCATGGTAATCCACGGGTTTACTATAACATTATACCCGAAAATGAACGCAGCGATTACGCGCAGTTGTTTGTGCAGCTGAAAACTTCAACGTCTCCACGACGGAAACTGGCGATTATTGAAGACCTGCGGAAGCGCTGGACACCATATCCCGGTGCCAAAGTGGAAGTAAAGAACTTTGAACAGGGCCCGCCTGTTGTAGCTCCTGTGGAGGTACGTTTATATGGCGAGAACCTCGACACACTGAGTGTGCTGGCTGCCCGTGCAGAAGCCGTGATCCGGAATACCAAAGGAACCATGTATGTGAACAATCCGGTTACTCACCGTAAGACGGATATACGGGTAAACATTAACAAGGAGAAAGCACTGCAATATGGCGTTCCGGCAGTAAGTATTGACAAAACCGTACGACTGGCGGTAGCAGGACTGGAAGCAGGATCCTTTACCAATGAAGCCGGAGATGAATATAAAATTCTGGTCACACGACCGGGTCCGGCTACACCCGATATGCATGTGTTCGACAGGTTATATGTCAACAGTTATAACGGTAATGCAGTACCGTTAAACCAGATTGCACAGCTGGAATTCGAAGGATCGCCGGTCAGAATCAATCATTTTAACAAAACCAGAACCGTGTCGGTCAGTGCATTTGTGCAGAAAGGTTATCTGAATGACGAAGTCATACAGGACGTCGTAAAAAAAATGAACACCCTGAAACTGCCGGCCGGCTATTATTACAATATGGGCGGAGAAGTTGAAAGCCGGAATGAATCATTCGGTGGATTCGGCTCCATCATTATCGTTACCATCTTCCTGTTTATCGCGGTCCTCATTCTTGAATTCCGCACCTTCAAAAGCACCCTGATTGTATTATCCGTGATTCCTTTGGGAATAGTAGGCGCGGTCATTGCTTTGTTTGTAACCGGTAATTCACTCTCCTTTGTGGCTACTATAGGCATCATCGCACTGGCGGGAATAGAAGTGAAAAATACCATTCTGCTGGTGGACTTCACCAATCAGCTGCGGGAACAAGGTCATTCACTGGATGAAGCTATTCGGGAAGCCGGTGAAGTTCGGTTTTTACCCATCGTACTCACTTCGCTCACCGCAATTGGAGGGCTGTTGCCCATCGCCATATCGGTAAATCCATTAATTTCACCCCTGGCAATTGTCATGATTGGCGGACTTATCAGTTCAACCCTGCTTTCGCGGGTGGTCACTCCGGTCATTTATAAACTCATACCTCCTTCGGTTAAAGTTAAGTAGGTTAGGTTTTTCCTGAAGGAGGAATAAAGGGGTGGATCTTCTGCCCCTTTTTTATTTTCAGAAAATTTCATGCAGGATGCAACCCCGTCCCGAACATCAGCGTCTTACCTGTGACCGGATGCAACAATCCCAGTTGCATAAACAACCACGCGAAAATTGATTTTAATGTAATTTATCTGTCGGATAGTATCTCCCAACCCACCTCCTGATACTCTCTTTTTTCAGGTAAATGCATACTCAAACTCCCTTTACAAGGAATTCCCGTGTTTTTAAATACAGGAGAATTCCCCGCCCCTGATTCAGGGGCGGGATTCCTGTAAACCAGCAATTATTTCTTCATGACCTTAATCACGGTTGTATGCCCTTCACCGTCGGTAATGCGGAGCAGATAGATGCCGGGGGAATTAACTTCCGGATAAAAATTCATGATCTGGCGTCCTGCACGAACAACAGCAATGCCATCCCATACTTTAGTTCCGCCAATTGTGAGAAGTTCAGTGTTGAGGATCCCTTCCGCCGGAATATCAGCAGTCAGACGAATGGAGGTCGTAAATGGATTCGGACTGCATTCCAGTATTCGCAGTTCAGAAACCGTGCGGTTAAACTCGAAAGGTATGGTTTTAAAAGTTTCTGTTTTTCCGTCATAGTCTACCTGTTTCAGACGGTAATAACTGGTGCCGGACAGCGGCATATTGTCTTCGTATTGATATTTATGCGGAGCAGAGGTTGTGCCACTGCCCATGATACGGCCGATCACTTCAAAGTTCTCGCCATCCTCGCTTCTTTCCAGCAGGAAATAATCGTTATTTTTTTCTGATGCTGTTTCCCATTCAGCCAGCGCATTACTGTTCTTCGTATTAATAATGAACGAAACCAGGGTAACCGGAAGCGGGTTGTTTGTTGCACTGTAAGGATTAAATGTTGTAAGCAATGTTGCTGTTAGTCCTGCCGCTCCTTTTGTAGCACCGTTGGGAGTAAAGTTCACCATAGGAGGTGAGTCAGTAGAACCATTGTTTCCACCTGCTACGGATCTGGTAACGCCGCTGGTAGAAGTAGTAGCGATGTATCCGCCACCGCCACCGCCACCCGGACTTTCACATTCACCGGTAGAGGTAATGATATTTTGTGTTCCGCCGTTACCACCATTAGCGTTCAGGGTGAGTGAACTGATGGTGCCGGTAAGTGAATGTAAAACAATAGAGCCGCCACCGCCTCCACCACCTGCTGCATCACCATAACATGTAGAGCAGCTGGCTGTATTCGGAGGTGTATCGCCGTTAGCAGTAATACTGCCTGATCCGCCTATGTCTCCTTTAGCGAGGATGAAAACGATTCCACCACCATCGCCTCCGTTGGTTCCTGTGCCGTTGTTGGAATCACCGGCACCACCACCTCCTCCAAAAAATACTCTTGTGTTGGAGCTGTTATCCAGAATACGTCCACCAAATCCTCCACTGATCTGTCGGTTATCACCGCTCCACAGTGCGTTGCCGGGTGCAGTGGTCAATGGATTTTTTGAATTCGATGACCAGGAGTATCCTCCGCGACCACCTCCTGGTGAGGAAGTAGATGCGAAGCCTGCACTCTCCAGGTTCCATGCAGTTTTCCAGTTGGTGCTGGAAGTATCAGGTGTACCGTTGCCGGTCCAGGTTCCTGAACCTACATTGGCACCACCACCACCACCTGCGTTATGGGCATTTCCACCACCGCCACCATTTGCAGGTGCACCACGTCCGTAGGCACCATTGCCTAAAGTGGAAGCAGGTCCTGCAATGCTTTCACCTTTCTCGGCTCCATCAGCATCACTGGTTGATCGATATGTTGTTGGAGTTCCGGGAGTAGTGGTGTTTTCTTCTTTTACTCCGCCCCGGAAACCTTTTCCGTTCACATTGATACTGCCGTTGATGGTTACCGTTTGTGAAGCTTCTACTGCTACAATTCCTCCGGTTACTCCATCCCAATCAGGACAAGTGATACTTTTTGAACTGTTGATGGTTAAAGTAGTATAGCGTGGAACCCTCACTACCTGTACCTTTCCTGTAGAAGCATAACTGTTTTTTAGTCCGTTGGCCAGATTGATTTTTCCGGATGAACCGATGGAAGAAACTTTTGCGAATTCATAGAGTCCGGCACTGTTATAAGCGCTCACCGACCCATAACTGCTGGTATTTCCTGTATTAACAGAAGCACCCTGCATCTGAATGATCAGCAATAAATCTCCGGCGGCGAGATTCCCTGAGAACCTGCCATTGGCATTAATGGTATTCGAGTTGCATTGAATCTGAGTTCCGCCGGCACTTGCATTGCTGATGAGATAGGTATACTCATTTACAATGGCATTTGCCGTAGAAATGGTTTTTGCACCATCCTTGCCGGGATTTGCCAGGGCCTCTTCCGATGTCCCTACATTATTCATGACAAACAGTACAGCTCCCGCGATTGCGGCAAAGCTTACTGCGAAAGCTACTTTACGTAGGGTCGTTGACTGGCGCTGCACCTGCCTCATGCTCCCCCTCTTTAATCTGGCCATAAAACTGACGATATATACGAACAGGTAATACGATTTCCCTTAAGGGATGTTTCGTCCTTTTTCATACATACTCTTGCATAAATCTTACAAATCAGGGGTTCATCGGGCGATCGTTGGGGAACAGCCTTCGCATTCCTGTGTTGTATGCTTTATGGAAAGCAGTCAGGGGTGATATGTGCCGGCAAGGCCGGAGATGGTGATTACCGGAGTAACCTTTTGGGGAGGGGAGAGATGGGGTCTTATATCAGATAAATGAATACATGATCATTTTTTCATGATTTTCATAACAGTTGCGTGTCCGTCAGCATCTGTGATGCGTAGCAGGTAGATACCGGGTGAATTGATTTCGGGGTAGAAATTCATAATCTGCCGGCCTTCCTGAACATCGTCGGTTTTTTCCCATACTTTGGCACCACCCAGCGTTAGTATCTGGGTGTTGATGATACCGGGAGCTGGAACATCCGTAATCAGTCGGATAGACGATGTGAACGGGTTTGGACTGCATTCAACAATCTTCAGTTCGCTGATGGAACTGTTATGTTCGTAGGGGATTACTTTAAAGATTTCTGTCTGCCCATCGAAGTCAACCTGTTTAAGACGGTAATAACTGATACCAATGAGCGGTGCATCATCCTTGTATTGATAGATATTCGGCAGTGCGGTGGATCCATGTCCGGTTACTCTGCCGATGACTTCAAAGTTGATATTATCCTGACTGCGCTCCAGCAGGAAGTAGTCGTTGTTCTTTTCTGATGCTGTTTCCCATTCTGTGAGTGCTGATTCACCATCCGGTTTCACCAGAAAATAGGTGAGGGTTACCGGCAATGGATTGTTAGATGCACTGTAGGGGTTGTAGGATCCGCTTAGAGAAGC
This sequence comes from Bacteroidia bacterium, assembly GCA_046330075.1. Lineage (GTDB taxonomy): Bacteria > Bacteroidota > Bacteroidia > AKYH767-A > OLB10 > JAJTFW01. The sequence goes on from JAXLTL010000008.1 coordinate 27,047, forward strand.
CGTTGCACCTGCACCACCTTTGGTTGCACCGTTGGGAGTGAAGTTGGTCACCGATGGAGAATTGGAGGTCCCGTTTGCGCCACCATCTACATTAATGGAGATAGCCGGGAGATTGGTAATCGCAACATAGCCTCCGCCGCCACCGCCACCTGCGCCTTCTGCTTCAGCCCAGGCGAGATTCTGGCTGCCGCCATACCCGCCTTTCGCCTGTACACTGATACCGCTGGTTGAGCCGGACTGATTAAAAATAATCACAACGCCACCGCCACCGCCACCACCTGAACCATCATTTCCGCTCTGGGTGGAAACATCATCGCCGTTGGCATAGATAGCGCCGGAACCACTGACATTGTTTTTGGCTAGAATAAATACGATCCCACCGCCATCACCTCCGGCAGTTCCTGTGCTGTTGTTGGAATCACCTGCTCCACCTCCACCACCGAAGAAAACTCTTCCGCCTGAATAATCCAGCGGACGTCCACCGTATCCTCCGCCGTTGAGACGGTTATCGCCACCCCAGTCAGAGTGTCCGGGAGCACGGGTTAATTCGTTGCCATCATTGGCTGAATAAGAGTATCCTCCGCGTCCTCCACCGGAAGATGTTGTAGATGCAAATCCGGTGCTTTCAAGGTTCCAGGCTGTTGTCCAGTTCGAATTGGAATTGTCAGGGTTTCCGTTACCTGTCCAGGAAGCCGGAGTACCTGCATTCGCACCTCCACCGCCTGCACAGTTGTGTGCATTACCACCGCCGCCGCCATTGGCCGGAGCGTTCCGGCAGTATTGTCCTCCGCTTAATCCGGAAGCAAGTCCCGCGATGCTCTCCCCTTTTTCTCCTCCGTCATTGCCGGAGGATGAACGTCGGGTGCTGGCATTACCGGGAAGGTTTGAACCTTGTTCCAAAGCGCCACCTCTGAATCCTTTTCCGGTTACAGATATACTGCCATTGATGATTACTTCCTGCGCTGCTTCCACAGCTACAATGCCACCGGTTGAACCGTCCCAGTCGGGACAGGTGATGCTCTTGCCGCTGTTGATAGTAAGCGTGGTGTATCGGGGTACGCGTACCACCTGAACTTTTCTTGCAGATGTATAACTGTTTTTTAAAGCATCGGAGAGGTTAATACGACCTGAGGAACCGATCGAAGAAACTTTTGCAAACTCATGAAGTCCGCAATTGTTATAGGAGGAAACGTTACCATAAGACGAATTGTCGGAAGTGGTGATGGTAGCACCTTGCATCTGAATGATGAGAAGCAGATCACCGGCAGCGAGATTTCCTGAAAAACGGCTATTGGCATTCAGGGTATTCGAATTGCACTTAATCTGGGTAGCACCTGCACTGACATCATTGGTCAGATAGGTATACTCATTAACAATGGTATTAACCGATGTGATGGTTTTTGAACCGTCTTTTCCAGGGCTTGCAGAGGCCTCTTCAGAGGGCCCAAGATTGTTAAGAATAAAGAGAGCGGAACCGGCAATGGCTGCTAAGCTGACAGCGAAAGCAACCTTACGTAAGGACAACGACTGTCGTTGCACCTGACGTAGTCTTTTTCTACGGGGTGTTTTCATGGGGTGGGGACGAAAGGGCACTAATGGGGACTTATTTCTACGCAAAACAGCCCCTCAGGTTTCATATTCCGATGTATTGCTCTTATTTTCTTGTTTTTAGCCCTTTATTATCGTATCTTTGCCGCATCAGCGTGATTTCTATCGTCGGTTCATCCACGCAAACCCTTCCGCGGTTTTAATAGAAATTGCCCGGTTCGCCTGTAACACAGACGTCAACCTGTTGTTGTCGTTTTATCCCTTGCGGGCACTACATCATGACATTTAAAGAATTGCAGCTGCTGCCGCAGATTGAAGAGGCATTGCAGCAAAAAGGCTATGTACAGCCTACACCCGTACAACAGAAAACGATTCCTGCTGTACTTGCCGGGAAAGATGTGCTTTCGCTTGCACAAACCGGTACCGGTAAAACAGCGGCATTTGCATTGCCGATTCTGCATCTGCTGGCATCCACTCCACCTGTAAAAGGTCCCCGCGTACTGGTGCTGGCTCCTACCCGCGAACTGGCCATTCAGATCAATGATAACTTCACTGCCTATGGAAAAACACTGCCGTTTAAACTGGCATTGTTATACGGAGGCGTTGGTCAGCAGGCACAGGAAAATGCATTGAAAAAACATCCTGCAATTATCATCGCCACACCAGGCCGCCTGCTCGATTTATATAGTCAGGGTCATCTGCGACTCGATACGATCGATATACTGGTGCTGGATGAATGTGACCGTATGCTGGATATGGGTTTCTCCCGCGATCTGAACAAAATCATCGGCCTCTTGCCGGAAGAACGCCAGACCCTGCTCTTCAGTGCCACGATGCCGGATGAAATTGCATCTATTGCAGAAAAGCACATGTCCGATCCCGTTAGGATCAAAATTATTACGGATGAAAGCAATCTGCCGAAGATCCGCCAGCGCATGTACTGGGTGAACCGTGATAAGCGACAGGCTTTGTTGCTGGACGTACTCGACCGGGAACCGGCTGCTCAGGCCTTGATCTTTACCCGTACAAAACGCGGGGCAGATCGATTAGCCAGAGTGCTTAGCAAAGGAGGACATCCCGCACAGGCTATTCATGGAGATAAATCACAGGGACAACGTGAAAAAGCATTGCAGTCGTTCCGTGGAGGAAAACTGAAAATACTGGTAGCTACGGATCTTGCTTCACGTGGTATCGATGTGAAGGAACTCGATCTGGTGATCAACTACGACATGCCCGATGAAGCTGAAACCTATGTGCACCGTATCGGCCGTACTGGACGTGCAGGACGCGAAGGGGTTTCGATCAGTTTCAGAGGATATGACGACACTGATGTGGAAAAGGAACTGGTGAAGAAATATGGTGCTGAACTGGAAATCATACGTAAGCATCCTTTCCTGCCCGATGGTGTTCTGGTTGCACCGGATCCTGCGCATGCAGCGAAAACGAAGGAGTTTTATATGCAGAAGAAAAAGGAAGCGAAGGAACGTCGACAGCCAAGAAGACACTGAAAAATCAAAAACTGTTCATGCCATTCACACACCGTGAATGGCATTTTTTTTAACCATGGATGAGCGGTCCTCCTGTGCTAAGGCAGTTCATCCTTGAGTACCTGATATTCATCTTTGAATGTTCTCCCTTTCCTGCTTCCCAGTTTTTTCCATTCTTCCATGATCCGTTTCACGCGGTTTTCGGGATTGGGGTGGGTGCTCAGAAAGACCATGGGACCAAGCGTCTCACCTTTTTGTTCCATCTTCTCAAAGAAACGGGCTACTCCGCGAGGGTCGTAGTCGGTATCGTACAAATACCTCACGCTTTGAAGATCAGCTTCGGTTTCATCGCTGCGGCTGAAACTCAGCCCTGCAATTCCACCTGCCATATCCCCCAGCACTGATCCGTCGCCAAACAGCAGATGCAGTACAATCTTTAAACCTGTATTTTTCGTCATCTGTTCGGTGCTGTGCCGCAGGTCGGCGTGCGCCATTTCGTGACCAAGTACTCCGGCCAGCTGGTCCTCGCTGTCAAGGTACCTGAGAAGTCCGGTATACACGTAAATATAACCGCCGGGTGTACAAAAGGCATTCAGCATGGTATCATCCTGCAGCACATGAACTTTCCAGGCGAATTCCTCCCGATGGTAGATATCGTCACTTTTCAGAATCTTCTGCACGATCCTGTTCAACCGGCTGTAAACTTCCGGGTATTCTTTTTCATCCAGCATCGGGTAGGAGGAGGGGTCGTTCAGCATTTCCTCGTTGAACCGGGCCCCCAGCCCCTCATCATCTTCGATACTGAAAAAGTTAAGGTCACCATCGCGGCTGGTACAGGAGCTCAGGGTAAGGAGTGCGCCCAGTAACATTAACAACCGGAAGCGCATAAATTCGTAGCGGAAAGGAAACACTGTAGGGGATTGATCGTATATATTTGCCTCAACCAAAATTAGAAAATCCTTCGTGATATGTTAATGAAAGATTTAGTTGCCGCCTTTACGCAACATCTGCGGGAGGCCATGGAAATCGGCAGCAACGCCAAACACACTCCATCTGCACATCCCATTCGCAATGTACTGGTTACAGGACTTGGCGGTTCCGGCATTGGTGGAACCATTGTAGCTCAGGTAACAGAAAAAAACATGCGGGTGCCTTTGCTGGTAAACAAGGATTATTTCCTGCCCAATTTTGTAGATCAGCACACGCTGGTAATCGTCTCGTCTTATTCGGGGAATACCGAAGAAACCTTGCAGGCCCTTGAGGCGGCCATGGCCAAAGGCGCAAAGATTACCTGCGTCACCAGTGGAGGTAAAATCGGTGCGATCGCCAAAGAAAAAGGTCTGGATCTCGTAACCATTCCCGGTGGTATGCCTCCGCGTGCCTGCTTCGGTTATTCATTTACACAGATTCCTTATATCCTCGAGGCGCACGGACTCATCAGCGACAGTTTCCGCAAGGACCTTGCTGACAGCATCACGTTGCTTGACAAGGAAGAAGATGCGGTGAAAAAAGAAGCCTTCTCGCTGGCTGAGTCACTCATCGGCAAACTTCCGATCCTTTATTGCGAAGCAAGATATGAAGGTGTGGCCGTGCGTTTCCGTCAGCAGATCAACGAAAACAGCAAGATGTTGTGCTGGCATCATGTATTACCGGAAATGAATCATAACGAACTGGTAGGCTGGACAGAACCACATCCGGAAGCGGTAGTGCTCATGTTCCGCTGCGAGGATGATTATTACCGAACTCAGAAGCGTATGGAAATCACCAGCAACGTTGTGCAGAAACACGGTGCTCGTTATATAGAGATGCATGCGAAAGGCGCTTCACAGCTGCAGCGTTCATTGTATCTCCTTCACCTGGGCGACTGGGTGAGCTGGTACATTGCTGAAATCAAGAACATCGATGCTACGGAAGTACGAGTGATTGACTTCCTGAAAAACGAACTCGCCAATGTATAGGCATCGTCTCCTTTTAACAGGGATGATCGTGGCGTTGTTGTCGGCCTGCAGCCATAAAGAGCCGGGCACCGGAGATGCCAGCTGTGCAGACAAAAAGACGGAAGCAGAACTGCAGCAATTGCATGCAGATACGCTCCCTCATCAACAGGAACCTGCGCCCGCAATGAAGGCTCCCGAAGGGTATATCACGGTAAGTGCCTACAAAAATCCAAAGGACGAACCAGCCGGAGGATTCGGATACGACCTGATGTCAGACGGAAAGTCGATGATTCACCAGCCCCATATTCCGGCGGTACCCGGACTCAAAGGTTTCGCTTCCAAAGAAGACGCTGAAAAAGCCGGCAATCTGATGAAGATGAAAATCGAAAAAGGAATTATGCCACCAACGGTCTCCATTGAGGAGCTCGACAGCATGAAGATTAAATACTGATTCTGAAAAGTTATATAAAAATCCGCCTTCAGGCGGATTTTTTATTTTAAAGCTATCCTGTATCCGATGGAAAGGTCCATTCCGGTCGCGACCGGCCACTACCACCTCTTGCGCCTCTTGCTCCTTCATCGAACAGCTTCGCTGACACGGAGGGAACGCAGATCCGCTTACCGCTAACACTGATCGGGCGGATGATCGCTGTTCAAATTTGAATGCATACTGCATTTATGTTCGTATGTCCGGTCGCGACCGGACACTACCACCTCTTGCGCCTCTTGCTCCTTCCGCACGAAGTGCGGAAAGCTCCTCCTGCATTGCTTGAAAAAAATTCCTACTTTCGCTCTCATGCAACGCCTGATCTTTCTCGCAGTGATTTCAGTATTTCTGTCATCCTGCGGATCATCCGACAAATCCTCATCCGGTACTGAAATGAAAACTGCCGATCCACATTCCTTCGCACGGCCCAATGAGGCTGTTGTCCGCCACCTTGATCTTGATTTGAAGGTGGACTTTACAGCAAAAAAACTATCGGGTACAGCCACGCTCAATATTGAAAACATCAGTAAGGGTACCCTGCTTCACCTTGATACCCGTGATCTGCACATCGATTCAGTGATGCTGGATGATGGCAGCGTTACAAAATGGGATATGATGCCTGCAGCTCCGTTCGTGGGAAGTGAGTTGGTCATACATATCAAGCCTGCTACGCGGAAAGTAAAAATTGCCTATTCCACATCTCCGGAAGCTGCAGCCTTACAGTGGCTGAGTCCGGAGCAAACAGCCGGTGGTAAAAAGCCATTCCTGTTTACCCAGAGTCAGGCTATTCTGGCGCGCACCTGGATTCCCTTGCAGGATTCTCCGGGGATCCGTTTTACCTACAATGCGAAGATTACTTGTCCGCCTGACCTGATGGCCGTGATGAGTGCAGAGAACGATACCGTACTGCATGCCGATGGTGTATATACGTTCGCGATGAAGCAGGCTATTCCTTCCTATCTGATGGCCCTCTCAGTGGGAGATCTGAAATTTCATGCCTACGATCACCGCAGCGGTGTGTATGCGGAACCGGTAACACTGGATAAAGCCGTTTACGAGTTTGTTGATCTTCCGAAGATGATCACGGCCGCTGAAGAGTTGTATGGTCCGTATGCCTGGGGACGATATGATGTACTGGTGTTGCCTCCAAGTTTCCCTTTCGGTGGTATGGAAAACCCCCGTCTCACTTTTGCTACTCCAACTATTATTGCCGGCGACCGGTCGCTCGTTGCATTGATTGCACATGAGCTGGCACATAGCTGGAGTGGAAATCTGGTAACGAATGCCACCTGGAATGATTTCTGGCTGAACGAAGGATTCACTGTTTACTTTGAAGCACGGATCATGGAGAAAATCTACGGGAAGGATTATGAAGATATGGCAACGGTGCTGGCTGAAGGGGAACTGCGCAAAACAGTGAAAGAACTCGGGAATGATAATCCTGACACCCGCCTGTATCTGAGCCTTGAAGGACGTGATCCTGATGATGGCATGAGTGATATAGCTTATGAGAAAGGCCGTTTCTTTCTCCTCAATATTGAAAATGCGGTGGGGCGGGAAGAATGGGATGGATTCCTGAAGAAGTACTTTGCGGAACATGCATTCCAGAGCATCACAACGGAAGAGTTTCTGGATTATCTTGAAAAAAATCTGATCCGTGGCGACGGCAAACTCCGGAATACAAAGATCCGTGATAACAAATGGGTATATGGTACGGGATTGCCCGACAGTTTTCCGCAAGTGCACAGTACAGAGCTCGGGAAAGCTGCAAAAACAGCAGCCGATTTTCTCTCCGGGAAAGGACTTACTGATCCGCAGGGATGGACCACGCATCATTGGGTATATTTCCTCCGTCAGCTGCCATCGAAATTATCGCTGGCGCAGATGGAAGAACTCGACCGGCATTTCAAATTCACGGAAAGCGGGAACGCGGAAATACTGTGTCAGTGGCTGGAATTGTCTGTCCGGAGCGGGTATAAAAAAGCGGATCCGGCACTCGAACACTTCCTAACGTCAGTGGGTCGCCGAAAATTTCTGCGTCCGCTCTATGCGGCACTCATCGAAACTCCGGAAGGGAAGGAGAGAGCAAGACAGATTTTTGCCAAAGCGAAATCCGGATATCACAGTGTCAGTGCAGTGACCATCGAAGAGATATTGCGATAACACAACGATTCGTTGTCTGAAAGCCCGGGGAATCCTTCTCCGGGCTTTTTTTGGATTAACATCAACCTGTTAAAAACTGTGTCGGCTGGCTGGACAGAATCGGAATATGCGTTCTATTTTAGTCCCGTCAATACCGAGCGCCGTAACGCTCTTCTTCTTTTACCTGCTGCCAGTTTTACTCTGCCGGACAATGAAACCCTATAAACGGCAAAAAATGAGAAGCAGCAAGATACACACACCGCGATAGCGGAATCCTGATGATCATGATGGCGATGTACCGTTCCGGGAAGGGAAACGGCATTTCCGATGCTTGCCTGTAAACAAAAAAAATCACCGGAGAAGTCCGGGTGGGAAAGGTATGTCCGCAATTAAATAAATCGTATATGCATTACCGTTATATTCTGTTGTCAGTCCTGTTGTCGGTTTGCCGCCTTTGTGCAGCAAACGGAGACAGTATTGTACTGAAGAAAACCGTATGGCGTGGCGACCTCAGCGGAAGTTATGTTACCGAGCGCAACTGGTGGGGAGATGAACAGCAGTTCATCACCTTTAAAGGATTGGCCGAAGCGCGCTATAGGAAGAAGTTGTCCGGTGGACGACAGCACGAACACTATTTCCATACACAGCTTGGCTATGCTGCATATCCGGATTCTGTCTGGATCAAGGACGCAGATCTCGTACGGGTACAATTAAAGTGGATGGGGAAAGGCAGATACGGAGCAATGCAGACCTGGTCGGTACGGTTTCAGACGCAATGGCTCAGCACCTGGGGATACAGCGAAGGTACGAGAGCGTGGAAAGCCGGATTCATGAACCCTGCAAAGCTGGAAGCAGGTTATGCTTACAGCTGGGATTTTCTGAAAAACAGTAATCTGATGCTCAATCCCGCAACACTGCAGGTCAATATACAGCCGGCAACTTCTGTAGTAACGAATGAACCGGAAGCTCCTGCTATACGCGGAAAGCATGCCAATCTTTATTCGCGATATGGATTCAGCGCTGTATTGTCGATAGAAGAAACGTTCTGTGATAATGTCATTCTCCTCAGTCATCAGTCCCATTTCTTCTTCAATGCCATCTCGCCCCGGCACATGCAGTTCGATCTGTATAACCGCATCTGCTTCCGGTTTCTCAAATATCTGCAAATACGCCTTGAAACCACCCTCGGCTATCTTCCCGAACAAAGTCTGAAACTACAATACCGGCAGGAAGTGTTACTGGGGATCTTCTACGAAAAACGAAAATGACGCGCCTTCACACCACGCTTTGAAAACAATTTACACTGCGCTTTGACGTCATTTATTCTTCCCAACTACTTTTCAGAAGATCCCCTGCCTGCCAATCTGTATCTTTGGATATGGTAAAGCACGAGACATTCACAAAACTGGCACTATCCTTTGCCGAAACCTCTGCGGGGCAACACCACGAAGTCATCTCGTTTAAGGTAAAAGGAAAAATTTTTGCAACACTTAATCCTCCTTTTCAACGCGCATGCGTAAGACTGAATCCGGTAGATCAGGATGTATTCTGTGCGTATGACCCGGAGGTTATGTACCGGGTGCCGAATGCCTGGGGAAAATATGGCTGGACGAATATCAACCTGAAAAAGATCCGCAAAGAAATGCTGGTGGATGCCATACGCAGTGCTTATTGCACGGTCGCACCCGCGAAACTGGCAGCAAATTACCGGCTTGAACCGGAAGATTAGATCCCAAATGTCCTGAAATCCCCTTCGCTGACAAAATTTTTAGTACCAGATAATCAATTTATTATGATTTTTTAGTATTCTAAACTTTCAATAAGTATTGAAAGTTTAGAAAGTACATGTACATTTGTACTGTCCATCGAACATCATGCAACTCGACGAAGCAAAAGAAAAATTCCTGCAGGCCTGGGGCCAGCTCGGCACCAACTGGGGGATCTCCCGAACCATGGCACAAGTTCATGCCTTGCTTTTACTATCTGATGGAGCCCTCTCCACCGAAGAAATCATGGAGGATCTTTCGATCTCCCGTGGTAATGCAAACATGAACATCCGTGCACTCCTCGACTGGGGACTGGTGTATAAGGAATTCCGCTCAGGTGAGCGCCGCGAATTCTTTTACGCGGAGAAGGACATCTGGAAGGTATCCCGTCAGATTGCAAGAGAACGCAGAAAACGGGAGCTGGAACCCGCTGTACAGATACTCAATGATATTATGACGCAGCTGGATCAAAAAGGGGCAGAGGCAAATCAATTCAAAGGGCGGGTGAAAGAGATCCATGATTTTGCATCTAAGATTGACGCATTGCTCGAGAAATTTATCAAAAGTGAAAACAGCTGGTTCCTGAAACTCATCTCCACCTTCGTAAAATAACCGGTTATGAACCTCCTTGCATATGCCATCTACCTCGTGCTGACCTACGCCATCACGGTACACGTGGGACACTCTTTTTATACCAACGGACGCATTTATATCCTTGGCATGCTGCAAAATGATCATGCGCTGACCGACCAGGTCAACAAAGTGCTGCTCACCGGATATTACCTGATGAACATCGGTTATGCTACACTCATGCTGGCCGGATGGGACCGTATTGAAACTATCACACAACTGATAGAAGACCTAAGTATGAACATCGGGCAGATCGTTTTGATTATTGCCTTCATGCATTACCTCAACATGACAGTAATCCTGTTATGGAATAAAATAAATTCATTATTCACCGCTAAAAAATCAGCGTTATGAACATCACATCTTACATCTTCGAAGCCTACATGATCTATTTGCCTGTAGCACTCATTCTCACCTGGTATGTAGCCCATATTCTTTTTAAGAACGGGAAAGTCTTCATGCTTGATATTTTTCACGGCAGGGAAGAAATCGCATTCAGCACCAACCGATTATTTGAGTTGGGGTTCTATCTTCTTAATCTCGGATTTGCATTGCTGATTCTCCGGATACACCGTGGAATATCAGATGGTCAGGACCTTGTGGAAGCGCTTAGTTTAAAAGTCGGTGGGTTCTCCATCTACCTCGGCATTATGTTGTTTTTAAATCTGTTCCTCTTCTTCAGAGGTCGCCGTAAGAGCCGTGAACATCAGCGATTACAACAGATGATGAATGCTCAGGCCTGATAACCAGTTCATGTAAAACCCCTGTGTGAAGTGAATACACAGGGGTTTTTATTTCCATTTTACTTTTTATATTTGACGAACTGAAAAAATACACATGAAAAAGACGCTTCTACTGCTTGCCCTCCTTGTAACAACATCTGCTCTTTTTGCTCAGGAAAAGAAAAAAACCGTTCCGGCAAAACCGGGCAGTATGCAGCAACAACGTGATCCGAAGTCTGCAAGTCCCTCTCAGGCAAAACCGGACGGAAATAATCAGGATTTGACTCAGGCGGTCATGATGGAATATATGAAACCTGGTCCGAATCATCAAAAGCTGGCGGCCACGTCAGGTGAATGGAAGGAAAGTATAGTTATGTGGATGTCGCCTGACGCTCCTCCGGTAAAATATGCTGCCAATTGTGTTATCAGTATGATTTTGGACGGACGTTATCAGGAGGCCATTCACAGCGGGAATTTCGATGGAATGGAATTTTATGGCCACGGGATTATTGGATATGATAATGCCATCCGGAAATATGTTTCTATCTGGTATGATAATATGGGTACCGGTATAATGTATACCGAAGGAACATATGATGAAAAAGCACAGACCATTACATTTACCGGCGAAATGGTTGATCCGATGCTGAGAAAGAAAGTAAAAGTTCGTGAAGTGTTAACACTAAAATCTGATAACGAACAAATGTTTGAGATGTATGTAACTCCGCCTGATGGTAAAGAATATAAATCCATGGAGATCGTAATGATCCGATAATACCCTGAGCAACGTATAAAATGGCAGTACGTCAAATGTACTGCCATTTTTTGTTGGATGGATTTTATCATCTTCGCAAAACATGAAAACGCAAAGAAACGCACCGGCACTTGGCTTTATTTTTATCACACTGCTGATCGATATCATTGGCCTCGGAATTATCATCCCGGTATTACCGCATCTTATTCAGGAATTGACTTCCTGCACGATAAGTCAGGCTTCTCAATACGGAGGTTGGCTGATGTTTGCCTATGCCATCATGCAGTTTTTATTTGCGCCGGTCATTGGTGGGCTCAGTGACCGCTATGGCCGGCGGCCTGTATTACTGATGTCGTTGCTCGGATTCGGACTGGACTATATATTACTTGCTGTTGCGCCTTCGATCGGTTGGTTGTTTTTCGGTCGGGTTATGGCAGGCATCTTTGGTGCAAGTTTTACAACGGCATCAGCATACATTGCAGATATCAGCACGCCGGAAAAGCGTGCTCAGAATTTCGGAATGATTGGTATGGCATTCGGATTGGGTTTTATTATTGGTCCGGTGCTGGGTGGATTACTTGGACATTTCGGAACACGGGTTCCTTTTTATGCATCTGCAGCACTTACACTCCTGAATTTTCTGTACGGATTTTTTATCCTGCCTGAATCACTGAAGAAGGAAAACCGTCGCAAGTTCGATTGGAAACGGGCTAACCCTGCAGGTGCATTATTGCATCTCCGTAAATACAAAGTGGTATTCGGACTCACCGGAAGCCTTTCGCTGATATACGTTGCTGCGCATGCAGTGCAAAGTACGTGGACCTTCTTCACCATCGAACGTTTTGGCTGGGATGAAGCTACTATTGGATATTCTCTTGGTATGGCCGGCATCTGCATCGCTATTGTACAGGGCGGTTTGATTCGGGTAATTAACCCACGCCTGGGCCCTAACCGATCCGTTTATGTAGGGTTCATGCTCTACACGATAGGACTTGCATTGTTCGCATTTGCAAACCAGAGCTGGATGATGTTTGTATTCTTAATACCCTATTGTATGGGCGGAATTGCAGGACCATCGTTGCAGGGATTGATATCGGGGGGTGTGCCGGCAAATGAACAAGGTGAATTGCAAGGCGCACTTACCGCATTGATGAGTTTTACTTCCGTTATTGGTCCACCCCTCATGACGAACCTCTTTTCTTTTTTCACCGGGAAAAATGCACCTGTATATTTCCCCGGCGCTCCGTTCATGATGGGTGCCATACTGATTGCCATCAGTGGGATGCTTGCCTGGCGGAATTTGTCAGGGCGATTTCAGCGTGGATAATTTCGAATGCGAAACCAGACATCGATATTCAGCGAAATGAATCTTTAACACTGCGATCCAATCATCTTAAATAAGAAATGAATATAATCGTCCACCCTCTTTGCAGAACTTTTATTTTCTTCTTTCTGTTCACCGGGCCATTGCAGGCTTCAGTTCTTAAACCTGGATTTGAGAAGCGTGAGTACATTGATCTCTTGAAGATTTCAGCACAGTTTATGGATTCATCATTCAGGTATCGTCCTGCAGCGCCGGAAGGGTACACGCATATGCTACGCGGCAGTAAAACCGGATTGGATAACCGATGGGATTTATGGAAACGGAGCGATGGAGTAATGGTGGTAAGTCTGCGGGGAACTACACGCAATGCCATCAGCTGGATGGAAAATTTTTATGCCGCCATGGTAAAGGCAGATGGTTCGGTACAGATTGACTCAGGATTTGTCTTCAATTATAAACTGGCAGAGAATCCCCGCGCAGCGATTCACATCGGATGGCTGATTGGTATGGCGAGTCTTTCAAGAGAAATAATTCCGGTAATTGATTCAGCCTGTAAAGCAGGAACACGTGATCTGATTGTTACCGGTCATAGCCAGGGCGGAGCATTGAGTTATCTGATGACTGCCTATCTGCTATCCCTTAAGAAGCAAGGAAAGTTGCCGGCAGACCTGCAGATAAAAACGTACTGCAGTGCTGCGCCGAAACCGGGGAATCTGTATTTCGCATATGATTTTGAAAAAGCAATGGCCGGCGGTTGGGCCTTTAATGTAATTAATTCAGCTGACTGGGTTCCTGAGACTCCGGCAAGTGTACAGACCGTAAATGATTATAATACCACAAATCCTTTCATCGTTATGGATGATGCACTGAAGCGGGCCGATTTCAAAACCAGGGTTGCTGTGAAATATATTTATAAACGCATGGCCAGGCCAACGTTTAAAGCTCAGAAAAAATATGAGAAGTACTTGGGCCGGCTGGTGTCAAAATTTGTGAAGAAAGAACTGCCGGGTTACATTGCTCCGGAATATGTAAAGAGTTCCTATTATGTCCGTACAGGGCAACAAATTGTTTTACTGGCCGACGATGAATACTACAACAAATTTCCGGATAACCGTGAAAACGTTTTTATTCATCATATGTTTGAACCTTATCTCTATCTGGCAGAAAAACTTGATCCCTGAACTTGGGATATACCTGCCGGCACTATCATTTTCCGGAAAATATTTCACATGTGGAATTAACATTTTAAATTTACCGATATGTCAGAATACGAAGATTTCAACAAAGCCCTCGATCAGAGTATAGCCGAACACGGCTGGCACGTTATTAAAGTCATGGCGGATGAAAAGGGGCCGGGATTTTGTTTTTCGGTAGGACTTTATAAGTCCTTCAAACATCCGGAAATCATCATCATCGGACTCGATCTTGATCTCGGTCACGAACTGATCAACCTGATGGGTGATGAAATCAGAGAAGGTGTCGAATTTGAGTCGGGAGAATTTTATGAGGATATCATCGAGGATTATGCCTGCTGTATGCTCGAAGTAAGTAAGACGAATTATGAAGCCTGGCTGGGAACTGCTATCGGTTATTATCAGTCGGAGAATTTCCCGGTACTGCAGTGCATTTATCCAACGGTGGATAATGTATATCCCTGGCAGGAGGATTGGCCGGAGGAGATTGCGGACTTGCAACCGGTGCTGGCAGATCTTCCCGAAGAATAAGCCTGCAGCCTGTTCATTCAGTTTGTTTTGTTGCTGATAAAGGTGTTTTATCTGTATCTTTCCTTGAAATTGTGATCTATGCAAAAGATTCTGATTTTATTCATCTGTTTACAATTTTTGATTCCCGTTCAAGCCCAGCAATTACCGGTGCTTCATCCGGAGTTAAGCGGAACTTTTTTATGCGGGAAAGAAGAACAGCTCATCTGGGAAAAAGCGTTGAATGATTTATCGGAGATAAACAGTGGAGAGCTTTCTTATGCATCGCTGAATGCTGAAAGGCAGGAGCTGGTTGATTCTCTGGAACAGGGTTATGGACCAGTTACAGAAGGAGCGGGATGCAGCTGGTATTGTGGTGGCGGTCCGTATAAGATCACATCCGGTTCGCATCTTGAGGATCACGGCCGGATAAATTATCTACCTGAAAACATCCATGATTTCAATCTCTTTACTGCATGGGTGCCTGCCGGTAGTAACCACAAGCCGGGCGATAAAATAAATTTTCATTTTAAACCATTTTCTCCGCGTGTTACTGAAATCAATGTCTGGAATGGATACCAGAAAAACAGACAGTTGTGGAAGGAGAATGGCCGTGTTGCACGTTTCCGGCTGCTCATCAACGGAAAGCCATCATATTTTCTCGAGATGAAGGACGATGCAGCAAAGCAAAGCTTTAGGATACCACCGCAACAATCTACCGACAGTACCAGAGATCTGATTTTAACGCTGGAGATAATCGAAACCTTTCCGGGAAATAAATACCCTGATGTGGCCATCAGTGAAGTAAACTTTTCAGGCATGGATGTTCATTGTTTCGCAGCCGGCACCATGATCAGGATGGCTGACGGATGTGAAAAGCCCATTGAAGATATCCGGGCGGGAGACGTCATCCAATCCGGTTATTCTGTCCATCACTCATCATTTCCGGCTATCGTGAAAAAACAGATTAATACCATCCATACCGGACTCGTGACACTGGCATTCAGAGATCGGAAGATTGTAACTACACGTGACCATCCTTTTATGACTGCCCGTAAAGGTTGGGCATCTCTTGATCCTGAGAAATCCAATCGGGAATATCAGCAGGAGACGAAGGTGAATCAATTAATACCCGGAGATGAAGTCTGTGTTGTGTCTGAAAACAAGTTATTGGAACTGCTGGAAGTGATTCCAGTTGAGGGAGCCTTCAATACCTTTACACTCCTGCTTGCCAACGGTGATTATTTTATTGCCAACGGTATCATGGTGAAAACGGAAGTGTTAATGGAATCGGAACAATAATTGCATTTTATGGCCATGTTATAAATTCTGATTTATTTTGTTGTACATTCGTATTTATCTTAAAGCGCTATGAAAGTCCGGATTTGCATTCTCCTCTCTGTCATATTGTTTGTCTTCGCATCCATGCGACCACCTGCATCTTCGGATTTGTCGCAAGTCGCCTTGCTGCCGGATACCGCTGCCGGGATGAGTCCACTGGTGAAATACGGTGAATACGTTTTCAATATTGAAAATTGTAACCGTTGTCATACATTGGAGAAATTTGAAAATGAGGATTTGGTGTCGCTCGACGGGATGGCGAACAAATACACTCCTTCATGGCATTATAGCCACCTTGTTGATCCGGCTTCCATGGTGATTGATTCTAAAATGCCATCATTTGGAAGACTGGCCGATCGGGAGATGGATAAGAGTTTGTTTTTAAAGCTGTCGAACAGCTTTGGCGACCATGACTGGGAGAAACTCAATGCTGAATCAGAATTATTGTATGGGGTCATTCAACCGGCCATCGGAAATATACCGCGCAGGTCTGAATTGCTGGCTCTGATTGCATTTCTGGAAAGCATTCCAATGAGTCCTGAATTGGAAGCCTTTGTTTCGGTTGAAAATGCAAAAATGGCGATCCGTCAGCAGGGCTGGGATCAATATGTAGGCAGCCAGGGATCCAGTGTTTATCAAATGAAGCCCGATAAGAAGATGATTGAGTCCGGGAGTGAAATTTACAGGAAGTATTCCTGCGGGGCTTGTCATGGGATGTCAGGTGAAGGGATGCTGGGTCCTAATCTAACAGATAACTATTGGCTGCATGGAAATTCTACTCATGATATTGTAACATCCATCGCGTATGGCTGGCCTGCCAATGGCATGAAACCCTGGAAATTCGACATGGACACCAGCGAGGTTGCACCATTGGTTGCCTATATCCGATCTTTGTATGGAACCAATCCTGCTAATGCAAAAGCTCCACAGGGCGATGAAAAATAATCAATAGGTCAGGGAAATTCTAACCTTTTCCTTTTTTAGAATCCCTTCAAATAACCGGGAAATGACTACGAGACATACTTTGCTGTTAATTTTCTTTTTTTCTTTCTCATCTCTTTTTGGACAAAAGGGATATGATCCTTCCCGGGTTGCTATTGATACCCTTAATAACAGAGCTGAGAGATTTGCCGGAATTGACAATTCCCAGGCCTATGGACTTGTTATGCAGTCGTTGCAAGCTGCTGCTAAATGCAAATACCACGATGGAGAGATTCTCGCACTAATAATTCTCGCATCGATACAGGAAGATTCCGGAAAATATGAAACCGCAATCAAAAATCTCGATCGTGCAGTCAGCTTATCGATTGAAACCGGAAAGCTGCACCTGCTCGCAAAAGCCACTCAGAACAGAGGGAACGTGGAGTCGTTGAGAGGCAATCTGAAGGAATCCATCAGTTATTACATGAGTGCGCTGAAAATAGCGGAACGCATCGATGATAAAAAAGTAATTTCTGATGTGCTGAATAATATTGCAATAGCATATGTTGGGCTCAAACAACATGATAAGGCAATAGAGTATCATCTGAAGGCAATGCAGTTGCGCAAAGCACAAGGGTGGGAAAAAGAATACGCAGCCTCACTTTCGAATATTGCCACAGTTTATTTCGCGATGGTGGAGGATTCCATTGCGCTTGATTATTATCAGCAGTCGTTGAAAATCCGTAAGCGAATCGGTGATCGTTCGGGTATGGCACAGACGTTAAATGGTATTGCCGCTGTTTATGTAGATTTTGAAGAAGACGATAAAGCCAGAGCTATGCTCAAGGAGGCTGTAGCCATTAGAAAAGAACTGGGAGAATTAAACAGACTCCCTGTACTGTATGGAAACCTGGCCGATATTGAAAGTATGAATGGTCATAATCAACTTTCACTCCTTTATCTTGATAGCGCTTTGAATATGGCAAGGCAAACGAATTCAAAAACGGATTTGCGTAACATCTACCAGAGTTTTTCTGCAACATATGAAAACATGAAACAGCCTGCAGAGGCACTTAAATATTTTAAAATTTATCTGCAGTATAAAGACTCATTGCTGAACGAAAAGAATCTTCGCCTCATCAATGACCTTATGACCAAATATGAAACTGCTGAAAAAGAAAATAAAATAATGTTGCAGGAGGCGGAAATAAGTCAGCAAAGAACCAGGATGTATTTTATCTCCATTCTTTTTCTGCTGATACTTGTTACCGGAGTTTTACTGTTCAACCGCCATCGAATGAAAACAATTCAGCTGCAACAGGCGGAAAGATTGCATCAGGAGCAGTTGAGAAATCAGAGTATGATTATGGCACAGGAGGAGGAACGCAGACATATTGCAGGTGAATTGCACGATGGTCTGGGTCAGGTGCTTTCAGCAGCGCGCCTCAATGTGGAATCAGCTCAGCAAAATATTCAAGGTAACCAGTCGGAGCAGTTACTTGTTTCTGCGCTGCAGCTTCTCGATAATTCATTTTCCGAACTCAGGAATATTTCGCACCGGATGATGCCGGCTCAATTAATCCGGTTTGGATTGCCGGCCGCTGTTACAGATATCGCCGAAAGCCTGAATAAAAGTGGCCAGGTCCGTTTTCATTTTAACGCGGATCCTGATTTTCCCCGTCTGAATGCCGATTCAGAAATTCATATTTTCAGAATCATCCAGGAATGGATTAACAATATTATCCGGCATTCAAGAGCTACTGAGGTCAGTATTCAGCTTTCTGCCGATGAACAGCAGGTAACCTTAATGATAGAAGATAATGGTTCCGGCTTCGACATGGATTTACTGCATCGAAGCAAGGGTAACGGCTGGTATAATATAAATTCGCGGGTGAAACTGATTCAAGGACAACTTGAATTGGATTCAGGCGAAGGAAAGGGAACTTTGTTCTCGTTGTATGCACCAATGAACAGGCAAAAGGGGAATTAATGAATGGATGCAATAAAATTGTTTCTGCTGGATGATCATCAGATTATGCTGGATGGAATCCGGTCATTGCTGAAAAATGATCCTGAGTTTAATATTGTTGGCGAAGCCACCAGTGCAGAGGAGGCACTGCGGGCTATTCCACTTTGTAATCCGGATATTGTGGTGTCGGATATCAGTTTGCCGGGCATGAATGGAATCGAATTTGCCCGTCATGTGCAGGAGAAATTTCCGGTTATAAAAGTGATGGTCTTGACCATGTCTGCCGGCGATCATAATATCAATGAACTGCTGCGCATAGGCGTGGCTGGTTACGTGCTGAAGAATGCCGGACGGGATGAATTGAGAAAAGCTTTGCTAAAAATCAGAAAAGGTGAAAAATATTTCTCTAGCGAAGTGGCCGAAGGATTAATACGAATGAAGGAAGGTGCCGGTACTCCGGATTTTCACCTGACCGTACGTGAACTTGAAGTGTTGAATCTTGTTGCGAAGGAATTATCCAATAAGGAGATTGCGGATACCTTATCCATCAGTGAACGTACCGTAGAGTCGCACCGGAAAAACATCTTTCGCAAAACAGGTACGAAAACAATAGTTGGGCTGATCCGCTTTGCCTTGGAACATGGGTATATCCGCGAATGATAGATGAGCCGGCAAGAGTCAGGTTACTCTTGCCGGCTCATTTAGTTTATTCCACGATCAGTTTTTGTACCTGGCCCGCTGAATGCAGATCCCGGATCAGGTACATTCCTTTTTTCCATTCAGCAACGTCGAGCTGTAAGGTTCCTTCTTCTGGTTTTGTATACAAAAAGCGGAGAGGCCTTCCTGTGATATCTGTAATTTCAATATCCGTAGCTTTCGATATTCCGGATATTGTTACCCGGGCTGATGCAGGATTGGGATAGATTGTGTATCCGTTTTGTGTAACTGCCTTCTCAATTCCGGTAAAGGTTCCTCCATTCCAGCGGGCAACGTAATTCTGTCCGTTAAATGCGCCCTCGCCACCGTAATATAATTCATTATTGTATACGCAGATTGTTTTTGCACCGGCGCCAAGGTCGGTGCCGAGAACTGTCCATGCGCTTCCGTTCCAGGAAGCAGCACGGTTTGCAGTAACCCCGTTCACCGACCAATAAGCACCGCCGACAAAGAGTTGAGTTCCGTATGGAAGTAATGATTGTACTGTGCTGTTAACGCCTCCCTGTAATGCCGACCATGTACTCCCGTCGTAGGATGCAATATTGGAGGCAGAAACCCCACCAACCGAAGTAAACCCACCTCCGATATAGAGTTTTCCGTTGAATACTGCCATCGCCCTGATGATATCAAACATGCCAAACCCTGTATTGACAGCTGACCAGCTGCTGCCGTTGTATTTTACGAGATGTGCCGTTGTTAAACCATTAAACGAAGTATAGCTGCCGCCGGCATAGAGCTCACCGTTATAGGAGGCCAGCGACCATACATTATGATCTGCTGTTTCTGTATCAAGACCTGTCCAGCCGCTGCCGTTCCACTTCGCTACGCAGACTTTTACAGCTCCACCGGCTTGTCCACCGGCATATAATTCCCCGTTATGAATGGCAAAGCAGTTGATTGTACTGATTGGACAATTTGTGCCCATTGCACTCCAGCTGCTGCCATTCCATCTGGCCACCTTATGAATAGCCATCCCGCCTGCAGAATCAACGTAACCTCCTGCTATAAGTTCATTGTTATATACAATCAACCCTCTTACAACATACGAAAAGGCATTCGTCTGGAATCCTCCGCCTACGGCTGACCAGGCGGATCCATTCCACTTTGCTATCCCCAACGCCTGATTGCCATCTGCGTTTTCAAAGTTCCCGCTTACGTACAATTCATTATTGTAGACTGCCGAACCCCATACATAATTGTCGACGCCATTGTTGACAGCTGCCCATTGCGCATGAACCGCAGTTTGAATACAAGAGAACAGCAAAATCAGTGAATATATTTTTTTCATGATGCAGATGATTAATTACAGGTTGAACGAAGAGATACAGATTTGGTAGTAGTTCCATCGGTACAGGACAAATTGCAAAAAGTGTAGATGCGTGTGGTTCCGCTTACTGCCACGCTTACAGTTCCTGAGGCCGGCTGATATGCCGATGTATTGGTATAATATTCCACGTATACTTTGCCGGGACCAACAGCTGGAAACGTATTAACGGCAGTATAATCACCGGCTGCCGGAAGAGAAGTACCATCAAAGATGATCGTGACCGCTTCTGTCTTTCCGGCATCAGCAAAATGTTCTGTATAATAGTTGGTGCCAAATACTCGGCAGGAATCGCTCACTACATTCTTTATGGTGCCATCCACAGCGACCACATCAGTAGTATAATTGCAAGAAGAATTGTTGGCAGGCGCCGGATCAGCTTCTTCTTTTTTACAGGAGATGCTTAACAGCATCATAGAGATTACAGCCAGCAGGCTGAATGGAAGTTGTTTTTTCATGTCGGTTTTTTTATTGAATTAGATGAAACAAAAATCCGGTGCCTGACGGGGCTCTAAAACCCCAACTTTCCCTTAAATCATATCCGTACTGGTACGGATGGCCCGATACGGCAGTTGTTCATAGTCTTTGATCAGATTATATTAAATTTGACCACACTACCATACATCCCGGCGGAACTTCAAGAAGATATGTCCCAATCACTCTTTCAACTTGCATTACTTGTTGATGACTACGACAAGGCGCTCAGGTATTTTACAAATACTCTTGGATTCGAACTACTGGAGGATACGAGGCTCAGTCCGGATAAACGCTGGGTACGCATTGCTCCAAAAGGAAATGGCGGTGCTTGCCTCCTGCTGGCCCGTGCTGCAAATGATGAACAAAGGCAGGCAGTAGGGAATCAATCGGGTGGAAGAGTGTTTCTCTTCCTGCATACCAACGATATTTACAGAGATGTAGCAGCGTATAAATCCCGCGGCGTTACATTCATCAGGGAACCGGAGCGATATGAGTATGGAATAGCCGCAGTGTTTGAGGATCTCTACGGTAATAAATGGGATCTTATTGAACCGGCAACTGAATGATAGAACATTTATAATTTTATCCAATGCAAAAAAATGTTGATCTCTATTTCGTGGATGGTTGTCTGCGATGTAAGTTGGGCGCAACTCCGGCCTGTAAGGTAAACACATGGAGGGAAGTACTGGAAGCTTTGCGCACCCTCGTACTTGAATCGGGACTCGAGGAGTCCTGTAAATGGGGCATGCCCTGTTATACCTACAATGGAAAAAATGTGGCGATGATAGCTGCTTTTAAAGAGTATTGTTCTCTTAACTTATTTAAGGGTGTTCTTCTGAAAGATCCTAAACAACTGCTGACTGCCGCCGGTGAGGATTCTCAATCGTATCGTCAGTTACGATTAACGACGGTAAAGGAAGTGATAAAGTATAAAACTGCTATCAGAACATTTCTTAAAGAGGCAATTGAACTGGAGAAGGCAGGAAAGAAAGTGGAATTCAAAAAAATTGACGAACACCCTGTCCCTGAAGAATTGCTGGCGCGTTTCAAAAAACAACCTGCGCTTGAGAAGGCTTTCAAAGCACTCACACCCGGCCGTCAGCGCGGGTACCTGATACATATTTCTCAGGCAAAACAGGAAGCTACCCGCCTTGCACGTATAGAACGTTGCGCACCATCTATCCTGAAAGGTAAAGGATTGAATGAGTAATCGGCAATAAACAATGATGAAGACGGGAGTTGTATTTTGATTTATGGAAAATGTTTCTATATTTGAACAATGTTCAAGACTCCCCATCCCTTCACCGCCCTTCTGGTTTCACTCTTCATCACCGGTACATCTTCCGGCGGTGTATGGACTCAAAAAGCAAATGTGCCGGGCTTGGGCCGTGCAGATGGCACTGGCGCAGCAACAACGGGAAAAGGTTATATCGGCACCGGATACACCACGGGCTATACTGTTGACTGGTATGAATACAACCCCGGATCCAATACATGGACGATGAAGTCTAATTTCGGCGGATCACCGAATGTGGAATCTTCCTGCTTTGCCATCAGTGGTTATGTTTATCTCTTGCCCGGACCCAATAACACTGATTTCTGGAGATATGATCCTGTTTTAAATTCATGGACGCAGATGACTGCTTTTCCGGGAGGAGGCAGGCAAGCCGCCGTCTCCTTTGTGATCAACGGATTAGGTTACATTACTACCGGCGCCTCTGCTACCTTAGGATCTTCCATTGATGATTTATGGGAGTACGACCCTGTAGCGAACTCCTGGTTGCAGAAAGCCAACCTTCCGGGTGTGGCACGTCATTATGCCGCCGGTTTTTCCATCGGCGGTAAAGGTTACGTAGGTACCGGATACAGTGCTGTAACAGGCACCAATCTGAATGATGTCTGGGCCTGGGATCAGGCAACGAATACATGGGCACAAATGGCATCTCTTCCGGGCCCGGCACGTAATGAAGGAACAGCTTTTTCAATCGGTAATTATGGTTTTATGGGAG
Organism: Bacteroidia bacterium; assembly: GCA_046330075.1. GTDB lineage: Bacteria > Bacteroidota > Bacteroidia > AKYH767-A > OLB10 > JAJTFW01. Next base: position 50,302 of record JAXLTL010000008.1, read on the forward strand.
GAGGGTATACTCCAAACCCCGACAGTTCTTTCTATAAATACGATCCGGTGTCTAATACATGGTCCTCCATAGCGGCTTTTGGCGGGGGAGGCAGAGTAGAATGCGTCAGCTTCAGTATTGGAAGTTCAGGTTACCTCGGAACGGGTTGGGATGGTACGCTGTTCAGGAATGATTTCTGGGAATATGCAGAAGGAGATCCTGTTGGCCTGAATGAAACGACTGGACTCTTGTCGCAAAATGATTATAAATTATTCCCTAACCCTGTTACCGTGAATACAACGCTTCAATTCAATGAAGAGGTGAATGTAGCCGGTGCTGCCTATCATGTGCTGGATATAAACGGAAAGGAACTGATGAAAGGAGCACTGACCGGTCATCGAACCTCCATGAGTCGCGGAGATCTGACGGCCGGACTCTATATACTGGAGGTAATTCGGGATGGGAAACGGATGCTTCGTACAAATTTCGTGATTGAGTAATCCGGATGTATCTGCGATTTGTGTTGGAGAGCAATTGTGAAAGCTTCATGGGTAAAGCAGTTGTTTCCCTTTACTGTCTGATGCTGTTTTGCTTCCATGATATTCAAGCGCAGGAAGCAATCACTCCCTCGAACAGCCTTATTACAACCGTTGATTCTCTTGAGCAGATGTTCAAAAGCGGAGAATGGAGAGAAGGACCTGCTTCCACTTCATCCATCTATCCGCAGTTTTGGTATAAGCGAAATGAACAATCAAATGTACTTTGCATCCAGACATCCGGCATGGCATGCGTTCCAAGGCTGCTTTTTTTTGAATTGGGTGATCAGACTTTATGGATGGAGATAAATGTTGCAGAAGTGGACAACAGGAGCATGTTACCACCGGTAAAATCCTGGATCTATCATATAAAAGGTAGAAAAATTTTATCCGGCACTACCTATATGGAAAACATGTACCGGCCGTGGACCTGTAATGTGGAGATCGCAGAGAAAGAAATAAACGAATTCATTGATAAATTCTATCTTTATAAATCTGAACTGAAATAGCCTGCGAACACTCTTAGTATGTCCCGTATAAAACTTCTTTTACTGCTGATAGGTCTGATTACTTGTCGCACTTCAATTGCACAATCTGTCTTCCCTTTGCCAGCGTTCAAAGTTACGGCCACAGATGGCAGTGTGATCGACAGCAGTTATTTCCGTGGGACCATCACCTGGATTAATTTTTTCTACGAAGGCTGTGCCCCCTGCATGAAGGAGATTCCACTGTTGGTACGTTTACAACAATACTATGGCGAAAAGAAATTGCGGATCATCGGCATTGCCCCGCATTCACCCTCACAGGTAAAGGCTTTTGCAGAGCGGAAAAAAGTGCAGGGTGTAAACATCAACTATGTACTGACCGGTGAATGTCCGGAAGATAATCAAACATCAACAGCACCTCGCTGTCATGCTGTTTCACAACTTTTCGGAGTGTCCAACTATCCTACTTCAGTGATTGTGGATGCGAAGGGAAACATCCTGATGTCAATCGAAGGCTTTCCAATGCGCACCAACGATGAAGAGACTTTTCAGGAGATGGTAAAGCTGATCGATGGATTTCTGGCGAAAAAATGAGCGCATAATCAGACTTGCTGGTCTTAATTTTATTCGGTTCTGCATTTGATTTTTTCTATTGATTTCCTAACAAAAATCACCTCCGTACAGGACCCCGATTGCTCCAAACTGACTGCCATCATAGTGTAACCCTCCCTAAAATCCGGACTGGTTAAAAAAGGAAAAAACCTTAACTTTAATCAGGATATGAAAACGACCCGATTCACAGAAAGCCAGATCGTACAGGCATTAAAAGAGTACGAAGGCGGAAAGAAAGCAGAAGCCTTGTGCCGAGAGCTTGGCATAACCAAAAGCACTTTGTACAACTGGAAGAAGAAGTATGCTGGCCTTGACGGAGAGCAGTTACGACGCTTAAAGGAACTGGAGGAAGAGAACCGAAAGCTAAAATCTATGTATGCTGATTTGGCTTTGGACAATAAGATGCTCAAGGATGTTCTTTCAAAAAAGTGGTAAAGCCTGGTGATCGCAAAAACATGGCTGCCTACCTGATGGAGACATTTACGGTAAGCACCACCAGAGCTTGTAAGGTAATCGGAATGCCCAAGTCCATGTATTATTACCAATCGGTCAAAAGCGACCAACCGGTCATCGATAAACTCAATGAACTGGTATCTATGCGTGTTAATCATAAAGCGGGCCAGGACAAGCTATACGAGCGTATCCGCACCGAGGGGATCAAATGGAACTATAAACGCGTCCGAAGAGTTTACCTTGCCATGGGACTCAAACACCGTCAGAGAAGCCGTAAAAGAGTGCCCAAACGCGAGAAGCAACCATTGGTAGTGCCCATAGCTCGTAACATGAGCTGGTCAATGGATTTTATGCATGATACACTGATGAACAAACGTCGTTTCCGGGTATTGAACATTATTGATGATTACAATCGGCAGGCCTTGATTGTGGACGGGGACTATAGCTTTCCCAGTGAAGCGGTGATTCGCCAGCTGGAACGTGCGATTCATGAATATGGCAAACCGCAAAGTATCAGGGTTGATAATGGACCAGAATTTACCTGTTCAACCTTCCTTGACTGGTGCAACAAAATGGATATCAAGATCCAATTCATTCAACCTGGAAAGCCCATGCAGAACGGATACATTGAAAGATTCAATCGAACATTCCGTGAGAATGTACTGGACGCATATATGTTCAAGGACTTATACGAATTCAATGATATTAAAGACGAGTGGCTGGAAGACTATAACCATCACAGACCACATGAATCACTAAATAATCACTCTCCAATAAAATACGGCACAGCTTAAAAGCTATTGATATATTGAAAACCTGAAAAAGGTTTCCAACATATCAACAGCACATCATCAAATTAAATTAGTAATTTTGATTGCAGTCCGATTTTAGGGAGGGTTACAATAGGGAAAATCCCTTTTTCTCAGGTTCTTTATCCACCTAAAAAATTTATCTGAAATCCTTGTATGGAATCAACACTCGTACACGATGATCTGATGGCGAAAGATGTCATCGCGGATCCTCATAGTTATTATCGACATCTGCGTCAGGCCGACCCGGTTTACTGGAACGACCGCTGGGGCGGGTGGGTACTCACCGGTTACAAAAATGTGGTAGATGTACTCCGCGACGCGGATCGCTTCTCCAGTGATCGTATGGGTTATCTGCAACAGGAACTCAGTCAGGAAGAGCAGGAATCTATTGCTCCGATCTTCCGGATTCTTTCTTACTGGATGGTATTCCGTGATCCTCCCGGACATACTGCCCTCCGTATGTTGCTGAACAAGCATTTTACTCCAATGGCGATTGAACGCTATCGGCCAATGGTGCGTAAAATTGTTCAACGCCTGATTGACAAGATGCTCGAGAAAAAGGACGTGGATTTCATTCGCGATTTCGCCTATGAAGTACCGATGACGGTGATTCTCGAACTCATTGGTGCTCCTGATCTCGATCGTGATAAAATCAAAGAATGGTCAGAGCAGCTCGGTGTATTCTTCTTTATTAAGGCTGATGAACCTCGTCGCCGTGAAATCGCCTGCGAAGGGATCAACTCACTGGTGGAATACATTACTCCGCTCATTGAGCAACGCCGTGAACGTCCGGGTATCGACCTGATCAGTTTGCTGGTTGCTGCGGAAGAGGCCGGTAGTATTACTGCGAATGATGTACTGGCTACCTGTGTCCTCCTGGTTTTCGGCGGACACGAAACAACCATGAACATGATTGCCAACGGTACCTTCGCTTTTATGAACCACCCGGATCAATGGAAGAAATTACAGGAAGATCCAACCTTGCTGAAGAAAGCGGTGGAAGAAATGCTGCGTTACGACGGTTCAGTAAAAGCCACCGTGCGCTGGGCAAAAGTGGATTGTGAAATCGGTGGAAAGCAAATCAAGGCCGGTGATCGTTTACTCGTTTCATTGAGTGGTGCTAACCGCGATCCGGAACAGTTCGCTGAACCCGATGGCATGGATATCACACGCGATCCGAATCTTCACGTGGCCTTTGCTCATGGTATCCATGTTTGTCTGGGTGCATCGCTAGCTCGCATGGAAGTGGAAGAAGCATTCGCAGGTCTTGTGAATCGTATGAATCTTCCCGAGTGGAATGGCTCCCGCGATCTGACGTACTATCCTTCTGTTGTGCACCGTGCGATTCAGCACTTTCCCGTGAAAGTTTCACCTAAAGGTTAAGCATATGGGAAAACTGAAAGTTACCGTGAATCCAAACAAATGCGTTGGATCGCGCCTCTGTGTACAGTTTCTTCCGGAAGTATTTGAGCTCAACAGTGAAGGGCAGTCGAAAGTAGTTTCTACCGATGGTGTTGATGTGAAAACGATCATCGCTACCGCTGAACAATGTCCGCAATGTGCCATTCGCGTCAAGGATCTCGATACAGATGAAGTTCTGTTCCCGCCTCCCGGTATGGAATTCTGACCTTACCTGAACTGAATATCCGCATCTTCAGTAATGAAGGTGCGGATATTTTATTTGGTTTTTTCCTTGGCAGCCTTGATGGAATCGAGCGTTGCCTGATTTTCGCTGCCATGATGGATCGCCTTCGGTGTCGTGTCCTGTACTACAGCCGGCGATTCTCTGGTAGCAGCAGATCCTGTGTCCCGGTTCTTACACGACATTACAGTCAGCAGCAGACTAACGAGGACGAACAACGAGTTTCTTGCGAATAAATATCTTTTCATCATTGCTGACCGAAATTAAATAAGTGCCGGCAGAAAGCATGCCGGAATTGAAACTGAAACTATTTTCTCCGGCGGGGGCTTTCCCGCTATAGAGTTCTTTTACCAGCCTGCCGGTTTCATCGGAGAGCATAATCCGGATAACTTGTGGTTGATTTAATGCTACATCGAAGGAAAAAATATCAATTGCCGGATTCGGAAATATTTTAGCAGTGGCTTCGCCGTTAGTTTCTTCGATGCCGGTTGTTGAGCCATGTACTTCGGCTACCCAGCTGTCCCAGGTATGGGAAGAGTTGCCAAACATGCCCAGCATCCATACAGATGGTGTTGCACTATTGTGCTTTCTGCACATGCCGGTATAATCGCCCCACCGTTCGGTACTGCTGCTCGTAAACGATACATATCCGGTACTGCTATGTACCAATGAAGAAGTGGACCAGTTCATGTTGTTATCGCAGTTAACAGCTCTGATCTCCGGAAAGATGGTAGATGAAGATCGTCCGAATCCGATCATCACAGACTTATCACTGGTGGAAGTACTAAGGGAAGCAACAGCCGGATAGGATAAATCAAATTGCCCCGCTTGTCCGAAGATGGAGGACGTATTGGTGAGGGTAGTCAGATTGAGACGATTATAATTGATACCATTCCAGCCTTGCCCTGCATCACTGTGAAATACAAAATGAAAAATCCCGTTTAATACAAATCCACTCAACGCTCTACAGTCGCCGTTGTCCAGTTTACAGGAAGTGCCCAGCTGATCAGCGTCGGCGGCAGGTGAGTAGGCGGTGGTGGAAACCAGGTTGTCGGTCATGGACGGAGTACTGGAGATGTTCCCGGTAATATGATATACTTTGATATCCGATGCTCCTGCGGCAGATGTTGCTACGAACCAGCAACCTGTTCCCGGTGATTGACCGAACCCATTACCTCCGGGCAAAAGTGTAAAGGGATTATTATTGATATTAAACCAGTAATTCCAGTTAATATTACCACCGGTATAACCCGGATTTTTTTCGATCTGGAATACGAGTGCCTGACTAAACACCCCTGCATTGCTGAACATGTTTCCGGTGATGAACAGTTCGTCATTCGACACTGCCATTTTCGGATAATCGAACCAGACACCTGCACCTTGAGGATCTCCGGTCAGTTTATAATTCCACCAACCCCCGGAGGCAGGATTGTTGGTTTGCGAAAAGCAGATGCAGATATGCGTGTTTGAGCTATTACCTGAGCATTCCTGAAAGAAGAAGATAAATTTATCCTGTGGCCGGTCATACAGCACGACAGGATCACATACGGAGGTGATGCCGGGATCGTTGAAAAACGTAACGATATCATTGAAATAAAGGACGGTTCCGGTGATGTCTGTAACCAACAGTGAATTATTGGCGACACTTACAATGATCCCGCCATCGGAAATAGCGATGCTGTTATCCATGGGCGAATAACCGGTATTCGTATTCCCCAGCCAGTTCGATCCAACGACCGGTGCAGAAGCCACCATGCCAACTTCTCTGGAGGATGTTCCGGCCGCATATTTTTGTCGCGCTTTTTCTGCTTTCAACCGTTCCAGCTTATCATGATCCGGAACACGGGGTTCGCGTTCCACGCATTTGTTGGTCAGTATTGGCCGCCAATGAGCATCTTTTGAAACCGGATTAGAGACTCCAACCGGCTGTAATGTCATCACCTGTGAACGCGTTGTGGCCGATTGACCGAATCCGGAGTAATGCATCAGCAAAACAAAGATCAGGCTGAGGCTAATGGGTTTAAACATGATAAATTTAGATCGGTTAGTTGGATCAAATGTAAAAGTTAATGAATTGTTGTAAGAAAATTCAGATAGAACATTCGTCATATTTTGGAAATCAGGGGTGCTTGTTGAGAAGCGTGTGTATAAACACCTGATGTAGCCAAACAGCGGACCTCTGTCAGGAACATTATCTGGAGATCCGCCAAGACACATCGTTTTAGCTGTATAGCCCACATAACTGATCGGATACTACCCCCTTTTTGTCGGCTTTTGTCCCGAATTAGTCGTTTTTCGGATATTCTGATGCCTTTTTCTTCTATTTTCATGCGGAGAACTATAGAAAGAATGAAAAAGTACGCCCTCATCCTGATGGTTGGTCTCTTCGCCGGGACTGTAACCGCACAAAAAACCAAACCTTCTTCAACACCGGAGAAGAAAGATCCGATGGAGTCGTCGGTATTCAGCAGCCTGAGCTTCCGGTCGATCGGTCCTGCAGTAGCCTCAGGTCGTATCGTTGATATCAAAGTGAACCCGAATAATCCGAGTGAATACTATGTGGTTGCTGCATCCGGTGGCGTTTGGAAAACCACCAACAACGGGATTACCTATGAGCCCGTTTTTCAAAATGAAGGTTCTTATTCTGTCGGTTGTGTAACGATAGATCCTGGTAACACCAATATCGTTTGGGTAGGCTCAGGCGAGAACAACAACCAGCGCAGTGTCGCCTACGGTGATGGTGTGTATAAGTCAGAAGATGGCGGCAAGAGCTGGAAGAATATGGGGCTGAAATTATCTGAACATATCGGGATGATTACCGTTGACCCGAATAATTCCGATATCGTGTATGTGGCTGCCTATGGACCACTCTGGACGTCCGGTGGCGAACGCGGCATCTATAAAACTACAGATGGCGGCAAAACGTGGAAAGCAGTATTGACAGTTAACGAACATACCGGCTTTAATGAAGTACATATTGATCCGCGCAACTCCAATGTGTTATATGCCTGTGCGCACCAGCGTCAGCGCAAACTGTACATGTATGTAAGTGGCGGTCCCGGTTCGGCGATTTATAAAAGTACCGATGCCGGCGCTACCTGGAATAAAATCCACAACGGACTACCGGATGTGGATATGGGAAGAATCGGAATGTCGATTTCTCCGGTGAACCCTGACGTGCTCTACTGTATCGTGGAAGCCAGCGATAAAAAAGGTGGAGTGTTCCGTTCTGTTGACCGTGGCGCAAGCTGGGAAAAACGCAGCGACAATGCAACAGCAGGTAACTATTATCAGGAAATCTTTTGCGACCCGAAAAATGTTGATAAAGTGTTTTACATGGATTTCTGGGTGAACTTTTCCATCGATGGCGGTAAGTCTTTTCGCGAAATCGGCGAACGCAGTAAACACGTGGATAATCATGCGCTGTGGATCGACTCGAAGGATACCCGGCATCTGCTCGTAGGCTGCGACGGTGGCCTGTATGAAACCTTCGATCATGGTGCCAACTGGGAGTTTAAAACCAATCTCCCCGTCACCCAGTTCTATAAAGTAGCAGTTGATAATGCAGAGCCCTTCTATAACGTTTACGGAGGTACGCAGGATAACAATACCCTCGGCGGTCCATCACGTACCATCTCTGCCAACGGAATTCATAACATGAACTGGTATATCACCACCGGAGGTGATGGATTTGAAACAGTAGTCGATACAAAGGATCCGAATATTATTTATTCCGAATCACAGTATGGAGGCCTGGTGCGTTTTGATAAACGTAGCGGAGAGGTGCTTGATATTAAGCCGATGGAGGGAGAAAACGAAGCCGCCTACCGCTGGAACTGGGATGCCCCGGTTATCATCTCTCACTTCGATAACAAACGTCTTTATTTCGGTGCGAATAAATTATTCCGTACCGATGATCGCGGAGATACCTGGAAAGTGATCAGCAACGACCTGAGCCGCGGTATCGACCGTAATAAGCTTGAAGTGATGGGAAGAGTTTGGAGTATGGATGCTGTTGCGAAGAATCAATCGACGGACATCTATGGACAGCTGGTGTCCATCGCAGAATCCTGGTTCGATGAAAATCATCTCGTTGTAGGAACGGATGACGGCCTGATCCATGTGACCACCGATGGTGGTAAAAACTGGACCAAAGTGGATGCTTTCCCCGGAGTACCGGATCGCACCTATGTGAATCAGATTATCGCTTCCCGTCATGATAAAAATGTATTCTATGCTACGTTCAACCATCACCGTTATGCCGATTTCAAACCCTATATCTACAAGAGCGTGGATGGCGGCCGTACCTGGTTCTCCATTTCCAATAACCTGCCGCAGCGTGGCAGTACCTATTGCGTTGCGGAAGACCATGTGAATCCCAAACTGCTTTTCTGCGGTACAGAGTTCGGGGTGTACTTTACCATCGACGGCGGAAATAAATGGATTCAGCTCAAAGGCGGATTACCTACCATTGCTGTTCGCGATATGGCAATTCAGGAGCGGGAAAATGATCTGGTGCTGGCCACTTTCGGCCGCGGGTTTTATATTCTCGATGATTATACACCACTGCGTACTTTCAACCAGGCCGACCTCGATGAACAGGGGAAAATCTATCCTATAAAGGATGCGCTTCTTTTTGTAGAAGCACAGGACCATGGTTATCCATTGAAAGGATTCCTTGGCGAAAGTTTCTTCTCAACCCCGAATCCGAAAGTTGGTGCCGTGTTCACCTACTATCTGAAAGACGATATCAAAACCATCAAGGAAAAACGTCAGGCCGCAGAGAAGGAGAAGATCAAAAATAACCAACCGGTGTATTATCCATCTGCCGACAGTATTCGGCTGGAAGATAATCAACAGGAGCCCTATTTGCTTTTCACGATTACCGATGCTAACGGTGCGGTAGTACGAAAAATCAAAGCGCCTGCGAAGAAAGGCCTCAAACGCATGGTATGGGATCTGCGGGCTTCTTCTCCGGGTCCTGTAAACTTCTATACTCCCAATCCGGATAATCCTTATGACGGTAAGGAAACCGGTCAATTGGTATTGCCCGGAACTTACAATGTCTCCCTCAGTACCTTCGAAGACGGCGTTATCACTCATCTCGCAGGTCCCACCTCGTTTGTTGTGAAGTCACTGAATAATGCTTCCCTTCCTGCAACAGACAAAAAAGAGTACAGTGAATTTTGCACGAAAGTGGCGGAAGCCCGCCGTGTGGCCGGAGGCGTGAGCGAATACCGTAATGAACTCGCCAACCGAATCAAGTACCTGAAAGCGGCACTGCTCGAAACTCCCAAAGCCGGTGCTGATCTGATCCGCCAGCTGCATCTGATGAATGAGCGTCTGCAGGCTATTACACTCCGTCTCAACGGGGATGCTTCCCTTGCCAAACGAGAGTTTGAAGTGCCGCCATCTGTCAACGACCGCATCAATACCATTGAAGGCGGACTCTGGGTCAGTACTGCTGCGCCAACAACTACGTACCGGACTTCACTCGATATCGCTACCCGTCAGTTGAAGCAAATCATCACAGAATTGCGTCAGCTTAGCGGTGACCTTACTGCCTTCGAGAACGGACTGGAGAATATCCGTGCGCCCTGGACGCCCGGCCGTTTGCCTGATTTTAAATAATCGATCAACAAATCTACTGTCATCAGGACATTGAAGAGGCTGTCACGAAAGGGACAGCCTCTTCTTTTAGATGCCGTTTGAAGTGAGATGAATTTTTAAAATCCTGCATTGTCAGGATGAATTTCTGTTTATTTCAAGGTAGCGCAAATTACGATACCTTGAAATAAAGATTCCCGCTCAGTATATTTGCCTCACATCTGTATACCATGCGTAAAGTTATCCTGATAGTATTGTTTTGCTTCCTTTCTCCCATGCTCCCTGCTCAGAACCCCGACGGGAGTCTGGTCAAATGGATGAGCCTGAAAGAAGCTGTCGAGGCATCTAAAAAGCAACCCAGACCCATCATCATGGATTTCTACACCGACTGGTGCGGCTGGTGTAAACGGATGATGGCGACTACCTATGCGGATCCCAACCTCAGCTCTTATATCAATCAGTTTTTCTATCCGGTTAAATTTGATGCGGAAGGAAAAGACACGGTTGAATTTCAGGGAAAGACATATATGCCCGCCTCGCTGGCTCCGAAAACATCGCATCCCCTGGCCATCGAATTGCTGGGCGGAAAGATGATGTATCCTACCACACTCTTCATGAACGGTTATGACAGCGTGAAAAACGAGTTTCCGATCAAGATCCTGGCACCCGGATTTATGGAAAAGGAAAAAATTGAACCGGTGCTGGTGTTCACACTCGAAAATGTTTTCCGTACTACGGGTCTCGACGATTTTACACGTAATTTCAATACAGCCTTTTATGATTCTACGCTGCAGAAACGTGTAGATGCAGTGAAATGGAAATTACCGGAGCAGGTTTTTGACGGGAATTTTAATGAGAAGAAAAAACGTATTGTCTTTATGCACACCCAATGGTGTAATTCCTGCCGTGTGATGGAACGAGCCGTATTCTCTGATTCAACACTGAATGACTTACGTGAAAAATTTGTATTGATTGATTTCAATCCGGAAACCGATAAGCCTTTGTACTGGAATGGAAAACTGTACCAGAAGACTCCAGGCAGCCAGTTTCCGTTTCACCCCCTGGTCATCGATCTCACCAAAGGAAATTTCATGTTGCCCTGCATCACTATTCTTGATGAACATGACCAGATCTTAGACTTTATTCCGTTCTACCTCAATGAAAAAATACTGGGTGAAATCATGACGTTCTATTCTCAGGATATATACAAGACGCAGTCCTGGCAACAATGGAAGGCCGCAAAGGATCAGAAATCCCAGATTACAGCACCGGTAAAATAGCGCAGTAAGGTTGTCAGGATGGTCATTTTGTCTCCATGATTCTGATAATCCGCTAATACTGAGCCGGTTTTCGATTCCATCCATTTGCCTGATTCTGATATTTTTGCAGGAACAAGGCAGCACCTGATGGCAGGATGCACCATTGTTTAGCCGATTCCCGTTGCATGATATCTACCCCGGCCCGTTTACAGGAGAAGTTCGATGCGCTTGGCGTATGCGTGCTGGTACCAACCTACAACAACGCGAAGACGCTGACTTCAGTGCTCGATGCCCTGCTCGAATATACCACACGCATCATCGTGGTAAACGATGGATCCACAGATTCAACACCGGAGATTCTCTCCCGGTATCCGGTTACGGTAATTGCGTATATGCCTAACCGTGGTAAAGGGTATGCCCTCCGCACGGGATTCAGGAAAGCGGTGGAACTGGGATATTCCTATGCCATCACCATCGATTCCGATGGACAACATTTTGCAAAAGACCTTCCTGCCTTTCTCGACTACCTCGATACACACGGAGAATGTCTGATCATCGGCGCCCGAAATATGGATCAGGAAAGTGTTCCGGGGAAAAGCAGCTTTGGGAATAAATTCTCAAGCTTCTGGTACTGGATCGAAACCGGTATCAGACTTCCGGATACTCAATCCGGCTATCGGCTCTACCCGGTGAAGACGATGAGTGGAATGAATTTTTACACCCGCAAATTTGAATTCGAAATAGAATCAATTGTGCGCGCTGCCTGGCACGGAATTCCGGTGACACAAGTTCCGGTTGCTGTGTATTATCCTGCGCCCGGTGAAAGAGTGTCGCATTTCCGTCCCTTTAAGGATTTCACACGTATCAGTATCCTCAATACCATACTGGTGGCAATAGCATTTCTCTACATCAAACCCCGCGATTTTCTGCGGATGGTATTCAGCAAAGAGAAATGGCACGATATCTACCATAACCAGTTGCTGAATAAAGAAGAACCGGATTCACTCAAGGCATTGTCTGTTGCTTTTGGTGTGTTTATGGGCATCATCCCTATCTGGGGATTTCAGCTGATGGCAGCAATATTCCTGGCGATACTGTTTAAGCTGAACAAGCCGCTGGTGATCATCGCGGCCAATATCAGCATCACACCAATGATTCCGGTCATCATCTGGCTGAGTTATAAAATGGGCGGACTCGTTGTTACACAAAAAGGTGACGGCCTTCATTTCGATCGTTCAATCACGCTCGACATGGTGAAACTGCATTGGGAACAGTATATGTTCGGAAGTTTTATCCTGGCCTTTACAGCAGCCGCAGTGGCAGGATTACTTACGATGGTTGCACTTAAATTTTTTAAATCCGGGAATCCGGTAAACTGATATGGGCGCATTCTTCACCGGTTTATATACACTCTTCCAGCGGCATCGCTGGTTATTTGTGTTGTTCGTGGTAAGTGCCTTTGCTTTTTTTGGATGGTTGGCTTCGAAAATCCGGCTGGAAGAAGATCTTTCCCGTGCACTGCCCGATGATCCTGCCATCCATAAGCTGAACGAGATCTTTTCGGAGTCAAAATTACTCGACAAAGTAACGGTTACTATTTCACTGAAAGATACCCACGAAGTGAACACCGACCGCCTCGTGGAGTACGGTGAGGTGCTGGAGAAAACAGTGAATACCCGTTTATCGCCGTATATCAAGCAAACGCGATTGCGCACCGACGACGAGGCGTTTACCGCTATCCTGCAAACCATTACAGGACAGTTACCGGTGTTTGTGGATAGTACCGATTATCCGTTCATTGATTCATTGCTGACAGAAGATAAGCTGAGTGCAAAGATGGATGAGCACCTGCAAACGCTGACAGGTCCAGCCGGTATCGCCTTGAAAAAAATGATTGCTGCTGATCCTGCCGGTATCGCCTGGAGACCGTTGGCACGCCTGCGGCAGATGCAGGTGGATGATAATTTTTTCCTGTATGATAATTGTATTGTTACCCGCGATGGGAAGAACCTGTTGTTTTTAATCACCCCTGCATTTCCTCCTTCCAACAGCGGGAAAAATACGGAGATGCTGGATGAGTTGAAAGCGGTGACGGATTCACTGGCTGCTCATGGATTTCCGGAAGTACAATCCTCGGTATTTGGCTCAGCCGTTGTATCAGCAGGTAATGCAAATCAGCTGCGAAGAGATTCGTGGGTGACACAGATTTTTACGATCTCCTTCCTCCTCCTTCTCTTTTTCTTTTTCTTCCGCCGTAAACGTGTACCCTTTGTAATGCTGATCCCGGTTGCTTTCGGTTCGGTGTTCGCCCTGGGCATGATGTATCTGATTCAGGGAGATATTTCAGTGATCGCCATTGCCATGGGATCTGTCGTGTTTGGTATCGCAGTAAATTACTCGATTCATCTTTTCAATCATTACCGGCACCATCCCGATATGAAATCGGTGATCCATGAACTGTCGGTGCCAATGACCATCGGATCGTTTACTACCATCACCGGATTTTTCTGTCTGCTCTGGACCAAGTCGCCATTGTTGCATGATCTTGGACTCTTCGCCGCCTTAAGCCTGATCGGAGCGGCTTTGTCAGCCTTGCTGATCATTCCGCATCTCGCCGGCAAACCGGATGATCCTGCTTCGGCGCAGGAGCACTGGCTCGATAAAAAGATGGCAGCCTTTAAACCGGGAAAGAAAGCTGTCCTCGCAATTCTGATACTGACACTGATTTTCGGATATACCGCCCGTTATGTTGGCTTTGATGCTGATATGATGAAGATGAATTTTATGTCGCCCGCGACAAAAGCCGCCGAAGCACAATTGAGCCGGCTCAATGCACAGGCCATGCAATCGGTGTATGTGGTGGCAGAAGGAACCACGCTGGATGAAGCGCTGGAAAAAAATGAAATTGTGGCCAGGGGTGCTGAACAGCTGAAGCAAACCGGAGTGGTGCGCCGGTTCAGCGGAATGAGCCCTGCTGTTGTATCTGCTTCTCTTCGCGAATCCAGAATCCGGCAGTGGAATTCGTACTGGACAACCGGACGATCTGAACGCGTGATGGAGATTCTGCGCAGGGAAGGAGTGAAACGCGGGTTTTCATCTCAGGCATTTGCTCCTTTTGAAAACCTGCTGTATGGTCGTTACACAGAAGCGGATACAACTGCTCTTGCCGGCATGCGTAATGCATTGCCTGCAGACCTGATCATTGAAGGCAAGGAGCATGTGCTTGCAGTGCATCTGCTAACCATATCGCCTGAAAACAGAACAGCAGTGTTTGAGCACTTCAAAGGTTTGCAGGGAGTTACCGTCGTCGATCGTCAGTACTTAAGCAATAAGTTTGCTTCTATCCTCAATGACGACTACAGCGCCATCGCCTGGATGACCTCCATCGTTGTGTTTATCGTATTGCTCATCACCTATGGCCGTATTGAACTTGCGCTGGTAGCCTTTATCCCTATGCTGGTCACCTGGGTATGGATACTCGGCATCATGGGACTCTTTGGTTTGAAGTTCAACATCATCAATGTGGTTGTATCAGCACTCATTTTCGGTTTGGGGGATGATTACAGTATTTTTATCATGGACGGACTGCTGGGTGAACATGCTACCGGGAAGAAAAACAGCGGGTCCTACATGTCGTCTATATTTCTTTCTGCCATCACAACGCTGGCCGGATTGGGTGTTCTCGTCTTCGCGAAGCATCCCGCGTTACAATCCATCGCTCTCATATCCATTATCGGTATCAGCAGTGTGGTGATTCATTCCATGATCTTAATCCCGGTATTGTTCCGATGGCTCATCTCCAGGAGGACAGCAAAAGGATTCTTCCCTTTAACCTTCAGGGGATTGCTTATTACTGTTTTTGCATTCGTTTATTTTGTTTTCGGCTGTTTGCTATTAACGCTGATCGGTTTCATCTTGCTTAAACTGAACCCGCTTGCAGGAAAACGCTGCAAATACGTCTATCATTTTATCCTGAGTAAGTTCACCGGTTCGCTGGTATATATTATGGCGAATGTGAAAAAGCGTTTGATCAACCGGGAATACGCGGATTTCAGCAAGCCGTCAGTCATTATCTGTAATCACCAGGGTTTTCTTGATATTCTGTGTACGGTAATGTTGCATCCCAAGGTCATTCTGCTCACCAATAAATGGGTATGGAATTCTCCCGTTTTCGGTGCTGTGGTGAAGATGGCGGATTATTATCCGGTGGTAGAAGGGATGGAAGATGGGATTGAGCACCTTCGCAAAATTACCGATGAAGGCTACTCGATTGTTGTGTTTCCGGAAGGAACACGGAGTGTAGACGGAAAGATTGCGCGTTTTCACAAAGGGGCGTTCTATCTGGCAGAGAAACTGAAGCTGGATCTGCAGCCCATCGTTTTACATGGTACAAGTTATGCAATGACCAAGGGAGATTTTCTTCTGAAAGATGCTACATTGACTGTGAAATTCCTGCCTCGTATCCGATATGATGATAGCACCTATGGGACCACCTATCAGGAGAGAGCAAAATTGTCTGGAAGGCTGTTCCGGTCGGAATATGCCACGCTTGTAGAGGAAACAGAGACCCCTGACTATCATTACGAGCGACTGATGTATCAGTACATTTACAAGGGGCCGGTGCTGGAATGGTACACCCGAATTAAACTCAAGCTGGAAGAAAATTATAAACTCTTTGATGCATTGCTGCCACGCGAAGGTCTTATGCTGGATGCCGGTTGTGGTTATGGTTACCTTGCCTATATGCTGCATTATTGCAGTACCGGCCGTACTATTACCGGTGTGGACTATGATGAAGAAAAGATCGCTGTGGCTCAGCATTGTGCCGGTCGTCCGGAAGCCGTACAGTTCCAGACGGCTGACGTGCGTACCTTTCAATTCAGAAAATACAATGCCATCATCATTTCTGATGTGCTCCATTATCTGGATGTGGATCATCAACAACAGGTGATGCGGAAGGCGATTGATGCCCTGCTACCCGGAGGGAAACTGATCATCCGTGATGGAAATGCCGAACTGAAAGACCGGCAGAAAGGCACCTGGTGGACAGAGTTCTTCTCTACCAAGGTATTTCGATTCAATAAAGCCCAGCCTGAAGGACTGAAATTCCTCTACGGACGTGATATCCGTGCTATCGCAGCGGAGAAAGGGGTTTCCTGCAAAGAAATTGATAATACCAGATTCACCTCGAATATTATTTTTGTATTGGAAAAGAAAGAGGACGCTCCCGTATAAATGGAATGGAAAAATTTGATGTTGTAATTATTGGAAGCGGGTTAGGCGGACTGGCAACAGCTGTTTTTCTTGGCAAGGAAGGCTATCGGGTATGCCTGCTTGAGAAAAACAAGCAGGTAGGAGGGTGTCTTCAGACGTATGCACGCGACAAAGTTGTATTTGACTCAGGAGTGCATTATATCGGAGGCCTGTCACCCGGACAAAATACGTATCAGATATTCAAATACCTCGGTATTCTGGATAAATTGAAACTGCAGAAGATGGATGAAAACGCATTTGACCGCATCATCTTCGACGGCGATGACAACGAGTATCCTCAGGCACAGGGACATGAGAATTTTATTCAGCAACTGCTGAAATATTTTCCGGAAGAGGAACAAGGTCTTCGGGCTTATTGCGCTAAAATCCGGGAAGTGTGCAGTAAGTTCCCGTTGTACAATCTGAGAGAAGGAGATTTTTATTCCGAAAAAGCAGACATACTTGGAATTGACACCAAGGCATTTATTGAATCTGTCACTTCCAATAAGCGCTTGCAGGAAGTACTGGCCGGAAATATTTCGCTTTATGCAGGTTTGCCTGATAAATCGCCGTTTTACGTACACGCGCTGGTGATCAACAGTTATATTGAGAGTTCATGGAAATGTGTTGACGGCGGATCCCAGATTGCGAAGTACCTGGTGGAAGAGATCCGAAAGTACAACGGAGAAATCATCCGGCATGTGGAGATTAACCGTATCGTTGAAACAGCAGGTAAAATTGCTTTTGTGGAAAGTAAGGATGGAAGGAAATTTTACGGCGACATCTTCATCAGTAATATTCATCCGGCACGGACACTTGATATTCTGGAATCTGATCTCATTAAAAAAGCCTATAAATCACGGATTAAAAGCCTGGAAAATACCATCTCAACTTTTACGCTGAATATTGTACTGAAGCCAGAGACATTTCCTTATTTCAAATGCAATCTGTATTACCACGATCGTGATTCTGTCTGGACCGGTACCGAGTATACAGACGAAAACTGGCCGCCCGAATGGGCAATGTTTCTTCAGCCCTCATCCAGATCAGAGCAATGGGCAGAAGGAATGACGATTCTGGCCTATATGAAGATTGATGATGTGCGTGAATGGGAACAGACTTTTAATACGGTTTCCGGTTCAGATGACCGCGGACCATCCTATGAAGCATTCAAGAAAGCAAAGGCAGAACTCCTTATTGATAAACTGGAATTGAAATTTCCCGATATACGTTCGTGCATTAAGTCTTACTATACAGCCACCCCGCTTACCTATCGTGATTACATAGGCAATGAAGATGGTGCATTGTATGGTATTGTCCGCGATTATAAAAATCCACTCAAGACCTTTATCTCACCCCGCACAAAGGTGCCGAATCTTTTTCTGACCGGGCAAAATCTGAACCTGCACGGCATTCTGGGTGTATCCGTCAGTGCGATGATTACAACTATGTCAGTGTTGAACCGCAACGATCTTATTGAGGAAGTGAGAAATGCCTGAAAAGAAATGGTATCGGCGATGGTGGGTGAGGATCATAGGTGTGATCCTGTTACTCTTTTTCTCTTTTGCAGTTTACCTTGCGCTCGTGGCGATTGAATATCCGCCGGACATTGCTGACCGCAGTGCTGAATTGCTGAACCGCGAACGAACCTCCGGTGGTGATTACAGGATCGGCGCCAGCCGGCTGCGAAAATCTTCATCTGGACTCTATGAACTGTATGTGGAAGGCGCTGACTTCGAACGGGGCGTAATCAACGGGAAACTCACCGTTGAGCTGGTGCAGAAGCAGGAGGAACTATTCAATGCACAGATCGGGAAAATGATTCCTTCGAAATTTTACCTGCATTTCCTGAAGTATTTCGTTGGCTGGTTTAACCGCGATCTTGCGAAGAGTGTTTCGGAGGAATATAAACGCGAAATCTACGGCGTTTCACTGAGCGCATCCCATCAATACGATTATATCGGTTCTCCTTATCAGCGGATCCTTAATTATCATGCGGCCCATGATATAGGACACGCGCTGCAAAACCTCGCATTGGTGGGTTGTACTTCCTTCGCCACCTGGGATACACTGAGTGAAATGCGGCAGCTGATCATCGGCCGTAATTTTGATTTTTATGTGGGAGATGGATTTGCAGAAGATAAAATTGTTGGATTCTTCAAACCCGACAGTGGCTATGGATTCATGACGGTTACCTGGGGAGGCTTCCTGGGTGCAGTCTCCGGAATGAACGAAAAGGGACTTTCTATCACCATCAATGCCGCCAAATCGGGGATTCCTTCCGGTGCAGCTACGCCGGTATCGCTCGTCGCACGCGAGATTCTCCAGTACGCCGCTACCATTGATGAGGCTTACCGGATTGCTTCCACCCGGAAGATGTTTGTGTCGGAATCGTTCCTCGTGGGTTCCGCACATGATTCCTGTGCCGTGATCATCGAAAAAACTCCGGATCGGCTTGATATGTACCGCAGCGACACCAAACGTATTGTGTGCTCCAATCACTTTCAGTCGGAATCCCTCGAAAGCCAGCCCGAAAACAAGGAACAGGAAAAAATGAGTGCTTCGGTGTACCGGTATCAGCGGGTGCAGGAATTACTCGACAGTTTGCCTGTCAATACCGTTTCATCCACAGCTGCGGTACTCCGTAACCGTTATGGACTTCATGGCAAGGATATCGGTAATGGAAATGAAAAGGCCATTAACCAGCTCATCGCACATCATTCGGTGATCTTTTCTCCGTATGATCGGAAAGTCTGGGTTTCCACGCATCCCTGGCAGCTCGGCCAGTATGTTTGTTACGATCTTAGCCGCGTATTGGACTTGCACGGTAACTGGGATGGTCAATCCGTCAGCACCGACAGCCTGAATATACCTGAAGACCCGTTTCTTCAGCAACAGGGTTACCGCGACTTCATCACTTTTCATCAGTATAAACTTGACATCTTCAACGGAAAACTCCCCGACCCTGCGGCCATCGTACGGTCTAACCCGAATTACTACCATAGTTATGTTTTGGCAGGGAAAGTATGCTTGAAGAAAGAGGATTATCGTTCGGCAATGTCGTACTTTGAGAAAGCCCTGCAGTTTGAAGTCGCCACTCAATGGGACGTGGAAACCATCCGAAAGGATATCGCAGCCTGCCGGGAAAAACTAAATTTGTAGCGTATGATCAAAGGCCTCGGTATTGATTTGATGGAAACAGACCGGATGGAACAGAAGGTGCTGTCTTCCCCCGGTTTTCGTGAGCTGGTGTTTTCTGCTGCTGAAATCTTATTCTGCGAATCCTGCACCAATAAGTATGAACATTACGCTGCCCGCTTCGCTGCCAAGGAAGCCTTTCTGAAGGCTGCAGGTACCGGATGGCGCGGAGATGCCGCCTTTCATGAAATTGAAATTGTGAAAACCGAGCTCGGCAAACCTGAAATTGAGTTGTCAGGGAAAACAGCAGAGATGTTTGATGGGTTGGTATCGTATAAAATTCATGTTTCACTGACGCATTTAAAAAGTTTAGCCGCCGCCGTAGTGGTGATAGAAGAAATCTGAGACGATGAGCAGCATGTTCCCTTCCCTGCAGGAAATACAAGAGATACAATCCCGTGCGCTTGTGAAAACAATGGCGTACGTAGCGGCTCATTCTCCGTTTTACAAAGAGCAGTTCAACCGGACCGGAATAAACCCTGCTGCAATTAAAAAGCCGGAAGATCTGCAGCAGTTGCCGTTTACCACCAAGGAAGACCTGCAACTGCGGAGCCATGAATTTTTATGTGTGGAGAAACGGTTGGTCATTGATTATTCATCTACCTCGGGCACACTGGGAACACCTGTAACGGTAGGCCTTACCGAAAATGACCTCGATCGCCTTGCCCTTAATGAATACGGCTCATTTCTTATTGCCGATGGTAGTCCGGACGATATCTACCAGCTCCATCTCACACTCGATCGCCAGTTTATGGCCGGCATCGCGTATTATTCGGGATTGCGGAAACTCGGTGCCGGAATTATCCGCCTCGGTCCCGGACTCCCTGCCATGCAATGGGAAAACATCTCCCGCTACCAGCCTACGGTCATAGTAGGAGTTCCGTCGATGCTGGTGAAGCTGATCGAGTATTGCAAACAGAAAAATCTGCCGCTCGAAGAGTCCTCCGTCAGGAAAGCAATCTGCATTGGTGAAAGCATTCGCAGAGCCGATTTCTCTTTCAACACACTTGGTAAAGCAATCACCGATCACTGGCCTATCCGGTTGTATTCAACATATGCGGCGACCGAGATGCAAACCGCATTCACCGAATGCCGTTGCGGAAGAGGCGGACATCTGCAACCCCATCTCATCATCGCAGAACTCATCGGCGAAAATGATCTGCCGGTGGCTGACGGAGAACCCGGTGAAGTCACCATCACCACGCTCGGCGTGGAAGGAATGCCCTTGCTGCGTTACAAAACAGGCGATATCTGCATACGTCACCCGGAACCCTGTGCCTGTGGACGAAATACCTTCCGCTTATCACCGGTGCTCGGAAGAAAGAAACAGATGATCAAACTGCGTGGAACCACCCTTTACCCTCAGTCGTTTCAGGAGATTTTACAGGCGATGGAACATGTGCAGGAATATGTGCTCGAAGTCAATACCGGATCACTCGATACCGATGAAGTGGTTGTACATCTCCAGTTGGATGTCGAAAGCAATGAAGTCATCCGGCATATCCGCACCGAACTTCAGGCCAGATTACGGATCATCCCTGATGTGCGCATTCACAGTGCCGACAGTATCCGACTCTTACAATACCCCGATGGAAGCCGCAAAATCCAGCGTTTTATTGACCATCGGAAACCCCACAAGGGATAATTCTCCTTTTCGCATCTTAACTGAATGTTATATTTTTGCCTTTTACCTGTGGTCGGATTTCTTGTAACTACCTAACCAGCAAGAAATTACGCTAACCGTAAGATGGTTTAAATACCATACGGAACAGGTATGAGGAAACCTTTCCGCTATGATTTCAATTGCAGAGAAGTCGCTGAACCTGTTGAAATTCAAACAGATCGTTGAAGCTGGAGCGAAAATTCAGCCGGATGCTGGCGTGTGCAAACACGTGGAGGAGAATCATGTTTTTCTGAAATCATTTGCTGCGGATAAGCTCATCTATGGGATCAACACCGGTTTTGGACCGATGGCGCAGTATAAAGTCGATGATGACCAACGCTTACATCTCCAATACAACCTGATTCGCAGCCATGCTGCCGGGTCGGGTCAGCGGTTATCGGATATCGAAGTACGGGCCATGATGCTGGCGCGGCTGAATAGTCTTTTACAGGCCCGATCAGGTGTGCATCCGGATCTTATCCACCTGCTCACAGATCTTCTGAACCAGGGTATATATCCTGTGATTCCTGAACATGGTGGTGTCGGAGCCAGCGGTGATCTGGTGCAACTTGCCCATTTGGCACTGGGTCTGATTGGCGAAGGAGAAGTCAGCTATCAGGGAGAACTTCGCAAGGCAGGAGAAGTATTCGCGCAACTCGGTCTGAAACCACTCACCATGCACCTGCGCGAAGGTCTTGCCCTGCTCAACGGCACATCAGCCATGACCGGCATCGGCATGCTCAACCTCAGTAAGGCACGCACTTTACTCTACAATGCCATTCTGCTCTCTGCCCTTACCAACGAAGTGGTGGAAGCGTTTGACGACCATCTCTCCGCAGAGCTCAACAATGTAAAACATCATCCGGGACAGCAAGCCATCGCCGGGGATATTCGTGGTATCCTTGCCGACAGCAAAATGATGCGTAAGCGTCCCGAACATCTCTACCGCAGCGAGAATCTGGGCAAACCTGTTTTTGAAGAGAAGATACAGGAATACTATTCACTCCGTTGCATCTCGCAGGTATTGGGTCCCGTACATGATACGCTTGTACACGCGGAACAGATTCTTGTGGATGAACTCAACAGCGTCAACGATAACCCGGTAATCGATCATATCGCAGGTAACGTATTTCACGGCGGAAACTTTCACGGCGATTATGTTTCCCTCGAGATGGACAAGATGCGCATTGTGATCAGCAAGCTCTGTATGCTCAGCGAACGCCAGCTTAACTACCTGCTCAATGACCGCATCAACAATAAATTTCCGCCCTTTCTGAATCTCGGCACACCCGGATTCAATTTCGGTATTCAGGGGATGCAATTCGCGGCAACGAGCACAGTAGCGGAAAACCTTACGCTCTCTTATCCGATGTATCTGCACAGCATTCCCAGCAATAACGATAATCAGGACATTGTCAGCATGGGCTGTAATGCGGCCAGACTCACTGGGCGCGTGATAGAAAACGCCTTTGAAATTCTTGCCGTGCAGGCTGTAGCCCTGGCGCAGGCGGTGGATTACCTCCAGTGCAGTGTACGGTTATCATCGAAAACAGCAGCGTTCTATCATGCTGTCCGTGCGATCATTCCGGTATTTAATGATGATCAGTCAAGGGCGGCTGAACTGGCGCTGGTAAAGAACTATCTCAAACAAAATCAAAACCTCTCCTGACTTTTCCTCTGTAAGGAAAACAACAGCAGATCGAATCATATGAAAGTCGCATTAGTTACAGGAGGATCCAGAGGCATAGGCAGGGCTGTATGTTTCAAGCTCGTTGCCATGGGTTATCATATTTTGATTAACTTTAAGGGCAACAAGGCAGCTGCGGAAGAAACGCTGACCCTGATTCGTGAAAAAGGAGGGGATGGGGAATTGATGCAGTTCGATGTGTCGGACAAAGCGGCTGTTGAAGCTGTACTCGGCCAATGGCAGGAAGCACATCCGGGTGAATACATCGAAGTACTGGTCAATAATGCCGGCATCAAACACGACGTATTGCTGATGTGGATGAAGGACGAAGACTGGAACAATGTGTTGGGCGCAAGTCTCAACGGGTTCTTCTATGTCACCCGTTTCCTCATCAACAATATGCTGATAAAAAAATACGGCCGCGTAGTGAATGTGGTATCGCTGTCGGGACTCAAAGGATTACCCGGACAAGTCAATTACTCAGCTGCGAAAGCAGGAGTGATTGGTGCCACCAAGGCCCTCGCGCAGGAAGTAGGTCGCAGAGGAATCACCGTAAATGCTGTAGCACCCGGATTCATCCGCACCGATATGACGGAAGGACTCAGTGAAAAAGATCTTAAAGCCATGATCCCCGTACATCGCTTTGGTGAACCCGAAGAAGTAGCCGAAGTAGTGGGCTTCCTCGCATCACCGGGCGCATCGTATGTAACCGGAGAAGTGATCTCCGTAAATGGCGGACTCTACTCCTAAATCAGATTACAATAAAATGAACAGGGTTGTTATTACCGGACTTGGGATTTATTCCTGCATCGGCACCTCACTCGATCAGGTGCGTGATTCGCTCTATGCGGGTACGTCGGGTATTATCCTCGATCCTGTCCGCAAAGAGTTCGGCTACCGTTCAGCCCTCACCGGCATGGTAGAGCGTCCCCAGTTAAAAGGATTACTCGATCGCCGCGCCAGAGTGATGTTGCCGGAGCAGGGCGAATATGCTTATCTCGCCACCCTCGACGCGCTGAAGCAAGCCGGCATTGAACAGGATTATCTCGATAAAGTTGAATCAGGCATCATCTATGGTAACGACAGTACCGCAAAGCCGGTGATTGAATCGACCGATATTATTCGCGTTAAAAAAGATACAATGCTGGTTGGTTCAGGGGCTGTTTTCCAGACCATGAACTCCACCGTGAACATGAACCTCGCCACCATCTTCCGGCTCAAGGGGATCAACTTCACCGTGAGTGCAGCCTGTGCCAGCGGATCACATGCCATCGGACTCGGTTTTTTCTTCATCCGCAACGGATTACAGGAGATGGTGATTTGCGGAGGAGCTCAGGAAATCAATCCTTACGCCATGGGCACTTTTGATGCATTGAGCGCATTCTCCATCCGCGAAAGCGATCCCACCCGTGCTTCCCGCCCCTTCGACCGTGACCGCGATGGACTTGTTCCCAGTGGCGGAGCAGCAACGGTAATACTCGAAAGTTATGAATCGGCGATGCGCCGGGGTGCTAAAATCCTGGGCGAAGTGATCGGATATGGGTTTTCCTCAAACGGCGCGCATATCTCCAATCCTACCGTGGAAGGACCGGTAAAAGCGCTTTCCATGGCTCTTCACGATGCCGGACTTACGGCGAAAGATGTGGATTATATCAATGCCCATGCCACCTCAACTCCGGCAGGTGATGCCAGTGAGGCAGAATCTATCCATACGGTGTTTGGAGCAGCCAAACCACCCGTAAGTTCCACAAAATCAATGACCGGACACGAATGCTGGATGGCCGGAGCCAGTGAAATCGTGTACTCGATGCTCATGATGGAGCACTCTTTTATAGCCCCTAATATTAACTTTGAAAACCCTGACGAAAGTTCTGCGAAGCTGAACATCGCTACCCGTACGCTGGATAAAAATATCGACGTATTTTTGTCGAACTCATTCGGCTTCGGAGGCACCAACTCCTCCCTGATCGTCAGGAAATGGAAATAACAGAAAATGAATAAAGAAGAAATCATAGAAAAGATCAACGAGTTTCTTGTTGAGGAATTTGAAGTAGAGCCGGAGAAGATCACCCCAGATGCTGTGTTGAAAGACACACTGGGATTCGACAGTCTGGATTATATTGATCTGGTAGTGGTCATCGAAAGTAATTTTCATTTCAAGGTACAGCCTGAAGATTTTGTTGGGATCGTTACCTTCCAGAATTTTTACGATTACGTCATCAGCAAAGTTGATTTGCAGAATCAATAGATCCAATGCCATCGTGGCAGGGTAAATCAAAAGGAACACCGCTGGGTTACCGCATCTTCGTGGTGGTATTGAAAACCCTGGGTGTCCGTCCTGCTTATTATCTGCTTTGGTTTGTTTCGTTTTATTACCTGCTTTTCTCCCGCGACAGCAACCACGCCATCCTTGAAGTGTATCGAAAGCACCTGAAATTCGGGGTGCTGCGATCGCGTTTTCTCCTCTGGAAAAATTATCGGCTCTTCGGTCAATCCATGATTGATAAAATTGTGATGATGTCAGGTGTACGCAATCGTTTCACCTTTGAGTTTGAAGGCGAGGATTACCTGCATGAGATGGTGAAGGCCGGCAAGGGCGGAATGCTGATCAGTGCGCATCTCGGCAACTGGGAGATTGCCGGATTTTTACTCAAGCGGATTCCTGCTGCTATCAATATCGTAATGTATGATGCGGAACACGAAAAAATTAAAAATTATCTCGAAGGCGTAACCGGAAAGCGCAACATGAATGTGATTCTGGTAAAAGAAGATCTGTCGCATATCTATGCAATCTCCGCAGCACTCAGCCGCAATGAACTGGTGTGCATGCATGCCGACCGGTTTCTGGACGGCAACAGAAACCTTGTGCATACTTTCATGGGGGAAGCAGCCGCTTTTCCACAGGGACCTTTCCTGCTGGCCTCCCGTCTGGATGTTCCGGTTACCTTTGTATTTGCCGTGAAAGAGTCTGCGATGCATTATCATTTCTCGGCAACGAAGCCTGTGAATTATCACCTGACTGACCGTAAAGCGGGGATGATGCAGGCGCTCAGCAAGTATGTGGATGTCCTCGAAAAACAACTACGACGATATCCTGCACAATGGTTTAATTATTATCCTTTCTGGAAACACTAAAATGAAAACAGACGCTACGATCCTTATTCCGCAGAAGCCTCCCTTTGTGATGGTAGATCATATACTTCATTCGGATGATACCACCACGCGGACTTCATTCCATATACAGGAAGATAATATCTTTGTAGAAGACGGGCTTTTCGGTGAAGCCGGATTGCTTGAGAATATTGCACAAACTGCTGCTGCACGGCTCGGTTATGAATCATCAAAACAAGGTGCTGAGGTTCCACTGGGCTTCATTGGCGCGGTGAAGAATTTCGAAGTGAAGAATCTTCCGCCTGTACACTCGGAAATAAACACCGAAGTGACCATCGTAACACAGGTATTTGATGTTACTTTGGTGCGCGGTACAGTATCACTCGGTAACCAGGTGCTGGCTGAGTGTGAAATGAAAATTGTAATTCAAAAAAATTAAAATGAAAGCCATGAAAAGATTGTTCATTCTGGTGCTGCTTCTTGCAGGCAGCATATTGTTTCCGTTTAAAAACGCAGCAGCGCAAACAGCGGCTGAATTCTTTAATACACAAACCGGCGAAGTGACCTGGCTGGGTATTGATTTTACTGAGGTGAGATTGTTTGGTGATATGGAAGTGAGCGGTTCTGATATCAAGGAGAGATATATCCCGGGAATCAACAATGTGGTGGTGAGCGAACCTGAGAAATACACCATCAGCAAAAGCTTCCGTAAAACACCGCTGGCCCAGAATCTGAAATATGTAATGGAAGCCAATGCTTATCTGGATCCTGATAAAATCAAAACATTCAGTTCAAACGATATGAACAGAATGGATGAAAAGATGGTTCAACAGGTGGTGGATCGCTACAAATTCAAAAATGAAAAGGGTTATGGAATTCTCTTCATCGCCGAAGGATTAAACAAATCGGAGACCACCGGATATTTTTGGGTGACCATCGTGGATATGTCCAATGGAAAAGTACTGTTCACCAAACGTATGGGTGGTAAAGCGAGTGGTTTCGGTTTCCGCAATTACTGGGCACGGTCTGTATATGAAATCCTGAAGGATATTGATAAAAAGCAATACGCTGCCTGGAAGAAATCGTTCAGCTAATCAGCGAACGATGCTCCGCGGTTTCAGGATAAGTGATAGAGGTGCAGTAAATTGTCTGTCAGCCAAAAACTTTATCCCTCTTCTCTGTGTTGATTTACTGAACCTAACCTTACGCTATGCCTGATTCTATCATTCACCGTATTGAAATGGCCGTCCGTTTTAACGAAGCCGACCCGCTGGGTATTGTATGGCATGGACATTATATCCGCTATTTTGAGGATGGCCGTGAATCATTCGGAAAACAGTACGGACTGGCTTATCTCGATGTATACAAAAAGGGATATGTCATTCCGGTGGTGAGCGTGCACTGTGATTTCAAACGATCACTTCGGTATGGCGATACCGTTATTATTGAAACCCGTTTCATCCCACAGAAAGCTGCCAAAATCCGGTTCGAATATACGCTCACCAATGCCGCTACCGGCGACCTTGTTGCTACGGGGTATTCAGTACAGGTTTTCCTCGATAAAGATTCGCAGCAGCTCCAGCTGATCAACCCTCCGTTTTATGAGGAGTGGAAGGCTACTCTGGTACAACGCTAGAAACGGATGGAGATAGCAGTAGCCGGCGATAGCATGTTGTGTTCTCTCGGACTGGAAACAGCCGATGTGATGGAAGCGCTGGAATCCGGAGCTACCGGTATTCGTCCACATATTCTGGAGGGGAAAGAAGTGTATGCCGCGCTTTTTTCGGAAGATATAAAACAGGCGATACACGTGGCAGGCCATTCATTTTTTGAAAGCCTGCTGATACGCGCAATCGAACAGGCGGTAGCTTCTTCCGATATTGATATCCGCCATGCGCGTACACTGATCGTGATCGCCAGTACCAAGGGAAATATCGGACGGCTTGATTCCCGTGACACCCGGTCCGTTCGTCAGGAAGAGATTACTCTGGGAGCTTCGGCGAAACGCGTAGCTGCTTTTTTCGGACATCCTTCGGTTCCGCATGTCGTTTCGAATGCCTGTATCTCGGGAATTTCAGCCATGATTCATGCTGCACGGATGATCCGGGCCGGACT
Source organism: Bacteroidia bacterium (assembly GCA_046330075.1). GTDB lineage: Bacteria > Bacteroidota > Bacteroidia > AKYH767-A > OLB10 > JAJTFW01. Next base: position 78,714 of record JAXLTL010000008.1, read on the forward strand.
TTATGATACTGCTGTTGTTGCAGGAGCCGATGAAATATCGTTGTTTGTGCAAAGTGGATTTCAGTCGTTTATGGCATTGAGTGAAACCATCTGCAGGCCCTATGATAAACGCCGTAACGGGATCAACCTCGGAGAAGCCGGAGCCGCCCTCGTCCTGAAAAAGACAGATCGTCCTGAACCGGGAACCCTTCTGGTAAAAGGCGGCGCTTCTGCGAATGACGCAAATCATCTTTCGGGACCTTCCAGAACGGGAGAGGAGCTTGCCATGGCAGTATCGGGCGCCATCCGGAAGTCGGGGCTGACACCGGAGCAGATAGATTTTATCTCGGCTCACGGCACTGCCACCTTGTATAATGATGAGATGGAGTCGAAAGCTTTCGAACGGGCTCAGCTCAGCGAAGTACCGCTGCATAGCCTGAAATCGAGATTTGGTCATACCCTAGGAGCAGCAGGCATTTTAGAGTCAGTTGTCCTCCTGCAATCGATGTCACGAAACCTGATCTTTCCTACTTTTGGGTTCGAATCGATGGGCGTAAGCGGAAAGATCAATGTCTGCAGGCAACTCACCACAACCAGCCTTCAGCATACACTGAAAACCGGGAGTGGGTTCGGAGGATGCAACGCTGCCATCGTGTTCAGCAAAGCCTGATTGTCAGGTACGAAGAACACCAGCCGTGAAGACTACAAACGTTATTAATCATTTTTCTGAGGATCACCTCAGTGCCATTGCCGCAAAAGAAAAAGCACAGGAGATTGCCTTCGGTCCTTTTATTTTTCAGGCATCAATGGCGTTGCGCAACCTTGGTATCCTGAAATTTGTGGAGGAGCAGGGTGATGATGGCGCGACGATTCAACAGACAGCCGCATCCCTGAAGCTTAGTGAATACGGGGCCCGTGTGCTTATGGAAGCCGCTCTGGGTATTGGGCTTATGATCTGGGATGGTGAATATTTCCGGCTCACCAAAACCGGCACCTTCTTCCTGCACGATGATATGACCACGGTGAATGCTGACTTTGTGAAAGATGTCTGTTATACAGGCATGGATCAGCTGGAAAGCAGTATCCGCACCGGGAAGCCGGAAGGATTAAAGGTTTTTGGGACCTGGAAAACAGTGTACGAAGCACTTTCACAGCTACCGCAACATGTCCGTACAAGCTGGCTGAACTTCGACCACTTTTACTCTGACAATGCTTTCAACGAAGCGTTGCAGCTGGTTTTCGGCTATGCTCCCCGTAAGCTGATGGATATAGGTGGCAACACCGGTAAATGGGCACTGGCCTGTGTAACTGCTTCGGCTGAAGTGACAGTGACCATGGTAGACCTTCCCGGACAACTGGAGATGGCGAAACAGCAGATCAGTGCTGCAGGCTTCAGTGATCGTGTCAGCTACCACGCCTGTAATCTCCTCGATCCGGAAAGCCGCCTTCCCGAAGGATTTGACGCCATCTGGATGAGTCAGTTTCTCGATTGTTTTTCAGAAGACGAAATTGTGAGTATATTGCGTAAATGTGAACCGGCACTGGTGTCCGGCGGAAGCGTATTCATCCTCGAGACACTCTGGGATCGTCAGCGTTTCCGCAATGCATCGTTCTGCCTGCAGCAAACATCCTTGTACTTCACAGCCATGGCAAACGGCAACAGTCAGATGTACCGAAGCGAAACGTTCTTCCGCTGTATTGAGAAAGCCGGATACAGGATTGCAGCTATCCATGATGATATCGGATTGAGTCACTCGTTAATCAGAATAATAAAATAAAACGATAGTTTATGAAAACCTCATCTACAGATGTTTTGGTCATTGGTGCCGGTCCTGCGGGATCTATTGCAGCCTCTATTGTCCGCCAGGCGGGATATAACGTCCGCGTAGTGGAGAAGTTAAAATTTCCCCGCTTTGTCATCGGAGAAAGCCTCTTGCCCCGTTGTATGGAAGCCCTCGAAGAGGCAAAGTTTCTGGAGGCTGTAAAGGCAAAGGGATTTCAGGAAAAATTTGGTGCCAAGTTTGTACGGGACGGAGAGATCTGTGATTTCAATTTCTCGAGTCAGTACACGCCGGGCTGGAACTGGACCTGGCAGGTGCCGCGCGGAGAGTTCGACAAGACGCTGGCCGATACACTTGAAACGATGGGTGTGCCGGTGAACTATGAAACTACGGTGACGGCTATCCGCTTTGATGGCACGGATTCAGTCACTACAGTGGAAGATAAAGACGGAAACAAGGAAGAGATACAGGCACGGTTTATCATCGATGGCAGTGGCTACGGTCGTGTCATTCCATCACTGTTTAATCTGGATCGTCCTTCCAGCCTGCCTTCGCGCAAGACCCTCTTCACCCATATGGAAGATACGCGCCGTTCCATGGCGCATGAACCTAACCGGATTACCATCGTGGTACATAAGCCTGCGATCTGGATCTGGGTGATTCCGTTCTCCAATGGTGTTACCTCCGTTGGCTTTGTTGGTGAACCGGAATTTTTCGATTCGGTATCTGGTACACCGGAAGAAATGCTGCGTGCACTCATTGCTTCTGAACCGGAAATTGCTGAAAGGTTTGCTGACTCAAAAATGATGTTCCCGCCCATGACCTTGCAGTCGTGGTCGAAAACTACTGATAAATTCTACGGTGATGGTTTCGTGCTCACCGGCAACGTTACCGAGTTCCTTGACCCTGTGTTCAGCTCCGGCGTAACGCTGGCTTCTGTATCATCACAACTCGCAGCGCACATGGTTATCCGCACACTGAATGGTGAAAAGGTTGACTGGCAGAAAGAATATCAGGAAAAAATGCAGCAAGGTGTAGATACCTTCCGTACTTATGTGAATGGTTGGTACGACGGCACGTTGCATAAGGTATTCTTCGCAGAGCAGAAAGAAGAACAGTTCATGAATCAGATCTGTTCTGTACTCGCCGAATATGTATGGGATGAATCCAATCCGTTCGTACGTCAGCATGAGAAAATGCTCAAGACGCTGGTGAAAGTGATCGAAATCAACGAGCCGGCAAAAAGCTGATGACAACAGGAACCGCTTCTTCCGTACTTTCTGTCATCACATCGGCTGTCTTCAGTGGCGGACGCCTGCAGGTGGACGGCCATGTTGTGGCGGAAAGTAATCATACGGTCACCGGCGAAATAGCAGATGACCTCTATGGTCAGGTGCAGATGGACTATCCGAAGTTTTACAAGGAAGATCTTCATTGTAAAGCCGGGATGTTAACTGCACATGTACTCCTGCGGAATCAATCCTTGCCGGACCATTATCGTCCGGAAGAAATTGCGGTCGTTCTGATGAACCGCAGCGGAAGCCTCGATGCTGATCTGAAATATCAGGCCACTGTCCACAACATCCCGAGTCCGGCCTTGTTTGTGTATACCCTGCCGAATATCCTTATCGGTGAAATCTGTATCCGCTATGGTTTCAAAGGGGAGAATGTATTCCTTGTACGTGAATCGTTTGATGCGGAGCTGCTCACCCAAACAGTGACGCAACTCTTCAACGAAGGCACGGTGAAAGTATGCCTCTGCGGCTGGTGCGAAGCCACCGCACAACAACATGAATGCATCCTCTGGCTCGTTGGTGAAACGAATAACGCATCAGCCGATAAAGCATTCACAACTGAAAACTGTAAAACACAATACCTGAATAATCATGGATAAACTGATGGCAGATCTGAAAGCACAGATCATTGCTCAGCTCAACCTGAATGATTTGAAGCCTGAAGATATCGGCGATGATCAACCGCTCTTTGTGGATGGGCTCGGACTCGATTCAATCGACGCTCTGGAGCTCATTGTCCTGCTCCAACAGCATTACAATATCAAACTCGCTAACGCTGAAGAAGGTCCGAAAGTTTTTAAATCGGTACGTACTATGGCAGAGTATATCACAGCACATCGCGGCGCATAATTCAGAAGATGAGTACCAGGGTCTGGGTTGCAGGCATCGGCGTGATTTCGGCCATCGGAAGAAATGCCACTGAAAATTTCGACGCCTTACGATCGGGGCGATCCGGTATTGGCCCACTGCATCATCTCAGCACCGTACACCGTGATGTCTTTCCCTGCGGGGAAGTGAATCTCTCCAATATGGCGCTGGCCGAATTATCCGGACTGGATCCGCAGTTTCCGCGTACCGTTTTCCTCAGCATGATTGCAGCGCAGGAAGCATTTGCTTCGAGTGGTTTGCCGGAGGATTCTCTTGCTGCTGCTGCCTTTGTCTCAGCCAATACTATCGGCGGGATGGACCGTACAGAATACTATATGCAAAACCTGCTAACGGGTACGGATATCCCCCGATTGGAAGACGTGAAATACCACGATGGTGGAGCTGTTACGGCACTCGTTGCATCATCGCTGGGCATTACTCAGCATATCCGCACCATCAGCACCGCCTGTTCGTCTTCTGCAAACGCGATCATGCACGCAGCACGGATGATCAAGGCCGGTCAGGTTGACCTGGCCATCGCCGGAGGTGCAGATGCCTTATGCCGTTTTACCCTGAACGGATTCAATACGCTGATGATCCTCGATGCTGCACCTTGTAAACCTTTTGATGAAGAACGCAAAGGCCTCAACCTCGGTGAAGGAGCAGGCTATCTGGTGCTGGTGTCAGATCGCCTGAAAGATAAAGTCAACACTGTTTATGCGGAACTTACCGGCTATTGCAATGCCAACGATGCTTTTCATCAAACGGCTTCGTCAGCAGAAGGTACCGGCTCCGCATTGGCGATGGAAGGGGCTATGAAAATGGCGGGACTTCCACCTGCAGCTATTGGCTATATCAACCTTCACGGTACCGGCACTCCTAATAATGATCTCTCTGAAGGTACAGCAATAACCAGGCTCTTTGGTGAATATACGCCGGCCATAAGTTCTACCAAATCGTTTACCGGACATACCCTCGGCGCCTGTGGAGGGATTGAAGCGGTGTACAGTACGGTTGCCGTGCAGCGGGGTGAACTTTTCCCTTCCCTGCGGTTTAGCAGAGCGATGAAGGAGTTTGAACTGGTGCCTGTAACTGCCTATGACATACAGCCGGAACTTCGTCATGTGATGTCGAACTCCTTCGGTTTCGGAGGAAACTGTACCTCTTTAATTTTTTCAAAAGCGGAATGAAGCGATTGTATATCCATAGCGCCTCCAGCATCTCCCCGCAATCTTCGGATAAGCCTGTCCGTGAGTTTACCCCGCTAACCGGACCAGGCATTGCGACCCTTTCCTGCATTGAACCCGATTATAAAACCCGCATCGATGCGAAGATGATCCGCCGCATGAGCCGGATTATCCGCATGGGCTTTTATACAGCATTGGAAAGCCTGGAGGCAGCGGGAGATATTCGTCCGGGTGCGATCATCAGTGCTACCGGACTGGGATGTCTGGAGGATACCGGTGTCTTTATTGAAAAGCTCATCAATAACCGGGAAGAAATGTTAAGTCCGACAGCTTTTATTCAGAGTACGCACAATGCCGTTGCTGCGCAGATAGCCCTTTCGATGCAGAATCATGGTTATAATCATACCTGGGTACAAGGTGGTATATCGTTCGAGTGTGCACTTGATGATGCAGCACTATGGGCAAGTGAGCATCCCGGGCAATATGTGCTGTTAACTGCTGCAGATGAAGTAACAAATTATAGCCTTCAGGTGTTAAAGCGTTTCGGTTTAGCGGGTGGTGAAGAAGTTGCGGACGGCATTACCACCGGCGAAGGGGCTGTGTCTCTAATAGTGAGTACTGAGAAAGGCAACAGTACAATTACCATTGATGCCTGTGAAACCATCTATACTCCCGATGATGAGGAGAAAGTTGTTGAGTCCCTGCAACGCTGGGCAGAACAATCGTTGAGCAGGAATGAAAACAGCATTTTGCTGAGTGGTGAAACCGGCGCAGCATACAATGGATTCTATACGGAGGCAGTTAATTTTATACGACCATCAACGATTGTGGCATTCAAGCAATACTGCGGAGAGTATCCTGTTTCCAGTGGATTTGCCGTGTGGACAGCATGGAAAGCACTACTGGAAAACCTGTCTCAAACAGCCGTGATCGTAAACCGTGATCCCCGCGGATATTGCTCCTTCCTTGTTCTACGCCGATGCTGAAGTATCCCGTCAATATGATCCTGTTGATTTCGCTGGCCACCCTTTCTGTCGTGCTGGCATTGAAAGGTATAATCGGATGGGTGTTGGCGATTCTTATTGTGCATATTGTTGTGGGCGTAATCATTTATGGATGCAGTGTACTGAGTTCCGGTTTTTTTATGCGGGTGAGTTGCAGAGGAAGTAGCAAGCAGAAAAGTGTGGCACTCACGTTTGACGATGGACCTTATGACGGACAGACACCAACAGTACTTGATATATTAAAGGAAGAAAATGTACCGGCTGTTTTTTTCTGCATTGGAAAACATATCAGGGGAAGTGAGCCTGTGGTAAAACGCATGGTGGAAGAAGGACATATAGTTGCCAATCATAGTTACAGTCATGGATTCCTGTTCGACATGAAGAGCAGTAGAGCCATGCTGGATGATATCCACCAGGCCGATGATATGATTTACACTGCTACCGGACTCCGGCCAAAACTGTTTCGTCCGCCGTATGGAGTGATTAATCCAGCCCTCACGAAGGCGATTAAACGCGGTGGTTACCAGCCGGTGGGCTGGAGTATTCGCTCCTTCGATACCCGGGCCACCAGCTCGGAAGCATTGACACAGAGGGTGATCCGTAAACTTCATCCGGGAGCCGTAATTTTGCTCCACGACCGCTGCGAACTAACGGTAGCGGCATTACGACAAATCATTCATGAAATCCGCCGGGAAGGTTATTCCTTTGAACGAGCGGATCGTTTATTACAGCTTACTCCTTATGCATAAATTACTTTCTTTCTTTCTGATTCTGATGTTGCCGGTAATTGCTTCAGCGCAATATCCGGGATATTCGCCGGTGAAAGATGCCGAAGGGTTTCGAAAAAAGTTCAGCGAACAGGCTGCGCTTACCAAATCACTCGAAAGTGATTTTGAACAGGAGAAGCACATGAGTCTGCTGAGTGAAAAGATCATCTCCAAAGGTAAATTCTGGTTCCAGCGCGAGCAGAAAGTGAGAATGGAATATGTCACACCGAGTCCGTATCTGGTCATCATGGATGCTGACAAGGTTTCCATCCGAAGCGGCAAGAAAGAAACATCCGTCTCTACCGGCGGCAACCGCCTCTTTAAGCAACTCAGTCGTATCATTTCGGATTGTGTGCGTGGTACAGTTGTACCGAATCCTGATTTCAAGGTAAAAATCTACGAAGCACCTGCAGGTTATCTCATAGAAATGATTCCTGTTGGCAAAGCCCTGAAAGAATTTTTTAGCCGCATCGTGGTATATGCTGACCGGAAATCATTGCAGGTGGACAAGGTAGAGCTCTTCGAGCCCTCCGGCGATTACAGTATCCTGCGCTTCCAAAACCGAAAAACAAATGTTCCGCTCAGCGATTCTCTTTTTCATTTGTAGTTTACTGCTCGCTGCTGCAGGCTGCAAAACCTATGAATCTACGCTGGGCGAGCAGCATGAAACGCTATGTGATATCGACTCGTTTGCACCATCGTTGGGCAAAGCACTTTATAAAGCGGAAGTAGAAATCACCGGACATCATCTCAGCGGACTCTTGCTTTTTAAAACCATGGAGGACTCTACCCAACGCATTGCCTTCCTCCTCGAAACCGGTCAGAGTATTTTTGATTTCGGGTTTGGACCAGACGGAACGTTTAAGGTATATTACGTTCAGAAGAAATTCAATCACAAACCTGTCATTACGGCCTTACGGAAAGATTTTGAATTGTTGCTGCTACAGCAACATGAACTTTTCGGACAGGAACATTCCTATCAGTTCGAAGGAAACCGTTATACTCCTTACCGTCGCGGAGATGAAAAGATCTGGCTCGTCACCGATCAAAGCTGTACCAAGCTGATCAAAGTACTGCGCAGTTCGAAACGGAAGGAGATGGTAGAGTTGTTCCGCTATCCTTCGGATGCCGCAACACCCGACTCTGTCTGGATTAATCATAAAACCTTTAACTTTACCATTGCCTTAAAAAAACTCGAACAGTGATTTTACTCGGACAACTCTTCACCCTTAGCGACCGTCAGGAGGCAGAAGGCCAGCTCAGCTGGAGTCTGCACCTGGAAGCAGGACATAAGATCTTCAAGGGACATTTTCCGGATAATCCCATTTTACCCGGTGTCTGCATGATGCACATCGTTAAAGAGGCCCTCGAACAGGAATTCAACACAAAGCTCCGTGTACGCAAAGCCGATCAGTTAAAATTCCTGCGTATCATCGATCCCCGCGAAACCCCTGATCTCAAATTGCAGGTTAAATCAGTAAAAGAAGAAGATGGCTACAAGATTTCAGCCTCGCTCAACAGGGAAAACATATCCTTCTTCAAGATGAGCGGGAAACTGGAGATGGTATGAATTTAAAGTGGCTACTTGGTCTTCTACAGGTGATTCAATTGTTACAGGTGTTTTTTTAGGAGAAGGTTGGCCTTTGAATTGAAAATGTCGGAAAGTTTATTGTGCTGTTCGCTTGAAGTTATTATCAAAAGGGGAAATATGGTTTTTCGGACAACTGATGACAGTTGATCTGAAAGTATGAGAAGAGAAATGCAGGCTTTTCAGAGAGAGAGAGATGAATGAACTCGAGCGAATTGTTGAGATTAGCCCGCCTGTTTAGAGCAATAATCAAGAGTGTAATTGAGTTTAATTAAACAGAAATGAGAAATCCACTTTGGTTACTTCTGTTTTTTCTGCCGTTTAATGCAATGGCTCAAACTGTTATTGCCACCAATTTACCTAAAGACATCTATCTGAACCTGCCCAATGTAATTGACGTTGGCTCATTTGATGTGCCTTTGAAAGATTTGTGCATTGAAACGAACAATGGAAGTATAGTCCTGAATGGAGCTCAATATATATGGACACCGGCGATTAAGTCTGATATTGACCCGTGGTTGAGAATTTTCAATGCGCGAACAGGCGTTTTTATTTCTGAGCTGAGATTCATATTAAAGGAAATTGGAATCCCTCAAGTTAAGTTAAATGGCAGGGGAATGGATGGAGAACCCGTGCTTATGAACTTTCGATATCTGGAATTCGATTTTGGATATAACTCAGGAAAATTCAGGCTGGATACATTAAGCAGAATTATATCATTCAAGGCATCTATTCGTGATACTCTTGCAGGTATGGATACGGTATTTTCATTTGTCGGTAACTATGTTTCCGATGAATTCAGAAATGCCCTTATGAAATGTCATGCCGGTGCCAATATCAGGTTATTTGACATCCTGGTAAACGTCGCCTGGATTAAAAATTCACCATTCTTGTACGATGATTATTTCTTATTATATCGACCATTGAATTTCACACTATATTAGCGAAATACCAATCATTGACAATATTGAATCATTAGCCTGAATATTTCACCTGATTTAACCATTTATCTGATGACAACCGCTGTATTTTTTCCAGGTAATCTAATGATAAGATTCGTATTGTTTCCAATTGTTATCGTTTCCTGTATTACCTCATGCCGGCCATCAACCACTTCTATCCGCAAGCTTGATCTGATAAGTTCAAACCGACCTTTTTGTTCAGTGTCAATTGAACTTACGAATGATTTTGACACATTGCATAATTGGATACATCGTTCAGACTATAACTGTGGTGATTTAAGGAAATACCGGTTTCAATCTTCGGTTTACCCAATGGTGGAAGATTCATTTGAATTATCAGATCAACCGGATAGTATGTACGGTTTAACAATTTCGCATCGTTTCGCTCCTGAATGTGACAAGTCAAGGATGGATGATCTCCCGGATTCAGCATTAAAAAAGATTTACACTTTTATGAAACATTTAAAATATGGAAAGGAGCCTCGATTCAGTATATACGAAATAACAAAAATAAATGGATTGTCATTTGTTACCTATGCTATAATTGATACAACCAACGACCAGCTGATTAAGCAGGAATTGAAATCAACAGTTTATTTTAAAGAGCATTTTATTCATTTTGTTTTCACTAAGTCTTCTGGATTATTTAAAGACACTTCATTTATAGCTGATAGCTATGAAATGTTGAAAACTGTCAGACTTCAATGAAATACCTGGAGCGTATTATAGAGCTGGGCAGGAATAATTCTGATTATAAATCCGACGATAACGCTAAATAGAGTGACTAATAGTAAAAATGATTGTGATGTAAGTACCCCCAAAATCCGGACAATCTAAAAGTAGAGAAAAAACTCTAACTTTAAATTGTCAATATGAAAAAAAGTCGGTTTACAGAATCCCAAATCATCTCCATGCTCAAGGAGCATGAGAGTGGAAAGAAAGTCTCAGACATTGCCCGTGAAAACGGGATTAGCACAGCAACATTCTTCAATTGGAAGAGTAAGTACGGCGGGCTTGAAGTAAACGAGTTAAAGCGTTTACGTGAGCTTGAGGAAGAAAATAGCCGTCTGAAGAAGATGTATGCAGATGTCAGCTTAGACAATCAGATCTTAAAAGATGTCATAACAAAAAAAGGCTGGGGCCCTGCGAGCAAAAGGAACTCGTAAAGACAGTGGTGGCGGAATACAAAAAGACCGTTCACAGGGCCTGTAAAGCATTGGGAATACCTCGAAGTGTTTACTACTATGCGTCAAAAAGAGATGACCAGCCGGTTATAACTGCCCTTCAGGAGCATGTAGACAAGCACCCAACACATGGCTTCCCTAAGACCTTTGCATACTTACGAAGAGCCGGTAAGCCATGGAACCCCAAACGAGTTCATCGAGTCTATAAACTATTAAAACTAAACCTAAGACGAAAAGGAAAGCGTCGCTTGCCCGCTCGAATCAAACAACCACTGGAACAAGCTAATCTGCCAAATGAGATCTGGTCTATAGATTTTATGCAAGACACATTATTGAACGGAAGAAAGTTCAGAACATTTAATGCGATAGATGACTTTAACCGAGAAGTACTGGCAATAGAAATTGATACTTCACTTCCCGCTGCAAGAGTCATAAGAACATTGACACAAGTGGTTGAGCTTCGAGGCAAGCCAAACAAAATAAGAATGGACAATGGCCCCGAGTTCATTAGCAGCAAATTTGAACTTTGGTGTAAAGAGAATGGAATTGAATTGCAATATACTCAACCTGGCAAACCCATGCAAAACGGAAGGGTTGAGCGATTTAATGGTACCTACCGAAGGGATATACTCGATGCTTATCTCTTCGAGGATCTATGGCAAGTAAAAGTGCTTACTGAAGAGTATATAGAAGAATACAATAACCAAAGACCTCACCAAGCGCTCAATAACATGACTCCACGAGAATACCTGTTGAAATGTGGACAGCTTGCCGGCCCGCAAACTACCCTCAACCTGACCACAGTTCAACAGGTCAACAACAAGTAAAAATGAAAAACTCTATTTTTAAACTGTTCGAAAATGGGGGTACTTACAGTGAAATCTGCTTATAGAAAGATTGTTGCCCGGATAATTTTATTATTGGGCATGCTAAATTCAAATGTGGCATGCATTGGATCATGTTTTGACTCATTGCCGGTGATGCAGTATGCAAGTGACAGCAGGTACTCGGTTTTTACTGGTAAGGTTGTTTCTGTTGGTAGATCCAATGATGTATTTGACTTTGATGGAAGAGGATTGGATGTTGTTAATATTCAGGTTTTGACAATTTGGAGTCAACTGGATACTTCGGTACACTTGGTAACTTTCTATAATGAACCTCCGCATGCGGAGAAGGTAACTTTTATTAAAGATTCTGTTTATTTGATTTTTGCCTTGAAAAGTACGCATGGCAATATACCTTTGTACAGCACCAGTAAGTGTGACCGGACGAAACTCCTGACAGCGGCTGAATACGAAATCTCGGAACTGAGAAAGTACATTCGTCCCCGAATGACAAATATAGATGTCATACCGGATGCGAAGTTAAAACCGGAAGCAGATCGTCAATGGATGTGGATTTTTATAGTGATTATTGCCGGCACCGCAATATTGTTGTTACTCATAAAATTGATGAAGCGGAAGAGCTAGTTGAGAACATGATTGTGCAGAAATTTTCATATTCTTCATGCCGGAACAGGCCTGACATTCAATATTTATTGCAGATATTGAATTTAAATTACTAGCTTAGGACTCTTATAGAATAAGGATTGTGTTTGATAACTATTGCTGGTTGTTCACATCCTACAGTCTGTAAAGCATGGAATCATACGAAAGCATCTACCTGTATCGCCGCATCGTGAAAGCAAAACTTTTCATTGATGAGCACTATGCTGATAGGCTGAACCTTGAGGAGATCTCGGGGCAATCCTGTTTTTCGAAATTCCATTTTATCCGGCTGTTTAAATCGATCTACGGTAAAACCCCCAATCAATATCTGATCAAAGTAAGGATTGATCGTGCGCAATTGCTGTTGGCCGGAGGCCATTCAGTGCAGGATGTCACGATGGCGGTAGGATTCGAAAGCACGACATCCTTCGCCGGTTTGTTTAAGAAATATGTAGGACATAGTCCTTCTGCATTTCAGCAGAAACAGGAGATGAAGAAAGTTCATCTCCTGCAAAATCCACTGGCCTTTGTTCCTAATTGCTTCGCAGAAACGCATGGCTGGGTAAAATAGCAATTTTCGAGAGGTGTATGAAGGACTTTTCTTTCATCTTTGCATAAACACCACTGCATATGATTTCAAAAATCACGCATACTTGCATTTATGTCCTCAATCAGGACAGTGCCTTTGATTTCTACGTCAATAAACTTGGCTTTAAGGTGCATACTGATGCGCCGATGGGTCCCGGTGCACGCTGGCTTACCGTAACGCCGCCGGATCAGCCGGAACTGGAAATAACACTATTCCTTGTTGCTGAAGGGCCGATGTTTGACAAAGAAACAGCGGAAACAATGACGAAATTAATCCGGAAAGGCACGTTCGGCGCAGCTGTATTTACCTGTAAAGACCTGCTGGCCACCTATGAAGAACTGAAAGCGAAAGGGGTTGTATTCAAGAAGCCGCCTACAAAGGAATTCTATGGTTACGAAGCCCTCTTTCTGGATGATTCAGGGAATTGGTTTTCTTTAGCTCAAATTGCCTGATTCAGTTATTATGAAATCCATTTTCGATAGTACTGCCAGAGACGAAATCCTGAGGCGCATCAGGAACCTGAATGAAAAAAACAGCGCGGTATGGGGCAAGATGTCGCTGTATCAGATGATGAAGCACTGTACCCTTTGGGATGAATGGATACAGCGAAGCGGAGGCAGCCGGCAACTTTTTATTGGGAAGATATTGGGCAAGTTGATGCTGAAGAAAGTGATGAAGGACGAAGCTCCTTTGCGTAAAAATTCACCTACCTTACCGGCATTCGTAACCACCGGTGAATACGGGGATTTTACGTCACAGCAGGAAGCCTGGATAGCTTCCATCCGGCAATACGAAAACTATGAAGCACCAGAATTTATACATGCATTTTTTGGTAAAATGACAAAGGAACAGATTGGAGTATTGGTGTATAAGCACGCCGACCATCATTTGCGACAATTTGGAGGTTAATTGCGAATATGTATTGTAATTTTTCCCGGATCAATCGGCTGTCTGCCTGTTTCTATCAGGAGAACCTGTTACCTTCGCAGTTATGAACGTTAAGGAACAGATCACAGGCTATATCGCCTCGCTGCCGGAAGCTAAACAAAGTGAACTGGAAGCACTACGGAAGCTGGTGCTAAAGATTTCTCCGAAAAGTAAAGTTTGGTTTTTGGACGGAAAGAACGAAGAGGGAAAAGTAGTGACGAATCCGAATATTGGCTTTGGGTCATACTCGATAAAATATGCGGATGGTTCAACAAAGGAGTTTTATCAGGTAGGACTCAGCGCCAACACTACCGGAATTTCTGTGTACATCATGGGCCATGCCGATAAAGGTTATTTAGCTACTACGTATGGAAAAACGATCGGTAAAGCTACTGTAACCGGTTATTGTATCAAGTTTAAAAAGCTGACTGATATTGACCTGAAGGTACTGGAAATGGCGATCCGGGATAGGTTGGAGAATCAATAGGTGTGATTTTTATATGTTTCCATTCTGAAACGTTCCTGGTTTGCCAGAGCTTTTCCCTGCAATTTTTACCTTTGGCCGTATGAAATACTCCGCGCTCCGGCTATTCATCCTGGTGTTTATCTTCCCGTTGGCAGTCTCTGCCGGTATTGTTCCGCTGGATAACTGGAAGTTCCGTGAGTCGGGTTCAAGACGCTGGATGGTTGCCACTGTTCCGGGTACAGTACATACAGATTTGCTGCGCCTGAAAAAGATTCCGGACCCATTTGCAGAGAACAATGAGCAGAAGGTCCAGTGGGTGGGCACAAAGAACTGGGAATACCAGACCGTGTTCTCCTATCCGCAGGAAATCAGAACAGCGTCCACTGTCCAACTGGTTTTCGGGGGCCTGGATACCTATGCAGATGTGTTTCTGAATGATTCGCTGGTGTTGTCGGCTGAAAATATGTTTGTCCGCTACACGATCAATGTAGCAGGATTGCTGAAGACGGAGAATACCATCCGTATTGTTTTTTATGCGCCGGAAGCAAAAGCAAAGGCAGAAGCTGCGAAGCTGAAATATACATTACCGGAAGGGTTGCGGTCCTTTACGCGAAAAGCTCAGTATCATTATGGATGGGACTGGGGTCCGAAAATATTAACCTGTGGCATCTGGCAACCTGTATATCTGCAATATAACAGTGATGTACAGCCGCTATCCGTAAAAGTTTCAGAAACCGCAACAGGGTTACAGGCTTCCTGCAAAGTGTTTGCTGCACGTACTTCTAAAACAGCGCTGCATCTGAAATCTGAATCCGGAAAAGTTGACCTTTTACATGAATGCACCCTGCAAGCCGGAGAACAAGTGGTAAAGATTCCGTTTACGCAGCCTGTTATCCGCAATTGGAATCCACTGCACCGCGGCGATCAGGTACTATATGATTACAGCATTTCTGTTGCGGGAGATACCACTGCTGTTCGGTGTTCCACCGGATTTCGTTCTGCTGAACTCATCCGGGAACGTGACAGTATCGGTGAAAGTTTCGGTTTCCGTATCAACGGCAAGGACATTTTCGCCCGTGGTGCAAATCTGATTCCTCCGCATGTGTTTCTTCCTTCACTTACGCCTGCTGATTATGACACCTTGTTACGTAGAGCGGCTGAAGCGAATTGTAATATGTTGCGCGTTTGGGGAGGAGGAGTCTACCTGCCGGATGTGTTCTATTCGCTTTGTGATAAATATGGAATAATGATCTGGCAGGATTTTATGTTCGCCTGCAGTATGGTTCCTGGCGATGAAAAGTTTGTCCGCAGTGTGGAAACAGAAGCGCGCCAGCAGCTGGAACGGTTATCTTCGCATCCCTGTATTGTACTTTGGTGCGGCAATAACGAGAGTGATGAAGGTTGGCATAACTGGGGCTGGCAACAACAATTTCATTATTCTCCGCATGATTCGGCTATCATCTGGCAGGATTATCAAAAGATATTTCAGCAACTCCTTCCCGCTCTCGTGGACTCTTTCGGGCAAGAAACCGCCTACGTTTCTTCTTCACCGATGTATGGCTGGGGACGGAAAGAAAGCATGGCCACGGGAGACAGCCATTATTGGGGTGTATGGTGGGGCATGGAGCCTTTTGAGAAATATAAAGAGAAAGTGCCGCGTTTTATGTCGGAATACGGGTTTCAGTCGCTGCCGGAAACCGGCGTATGGAAGAATACAGTAAGCAAAACGACGCTAACGTCAACGGCTTTCCGAAATCATCAGAAACATCCCAGAGGGTTTGAGATTATCAATAAGGCACTGGAAACATATTACCGGGTTCCTGCTGACTTTGGCGACTATACCTATCTCAGTCAGTTGCAGCAGAGCTATGGTATGAAAATGGCCATTGATGCTCATCGCAGCAGTTATCCGTACTGTCGGGGGACTTTATTCTGGCAGTTAAATGATTGCTGGCCGGTTGTTTCATGGAGTGCGATGGATCACCGTAATCACCGGAAGTTGTTTTATTATCAGGCCAGACAGCTGTTTGATACCGTATACTGCAGCACCCGCGAAACCGGAAAGGGCCTGATCACGGCCTTGCAGTATGATGGTACACGACCCGTTAAAGTTAACCTGCGCACGTATTTTCTATTCACAAACAAACCGTCTCAGCCTATGCTGATCAATGAGAAAGATATATTGTTGAAACCGGATACAGTTATTCCGGAGGCGATGTTTTATCCTGCATCCCAGCTCACTTTTCTTTATCCGAAGGAAACCATCATTGTGACGGAAGCCTTTGAACCTTCAGGCGGAACTGTCCTCAGTAGAAATTACCTGCTCCGTTGCAAACCTAACGAACTAAAACTCGATACGGCAAATTTCAACTTCTCAGAATTCACTCCCGGTGTTCTCGTTATTACCAGTGATGTTTTTGCCTATGGAGTATATCTCTACGATGAAAATGGGGAAATACAGTTTGACGATAACGGGTTCAATCTGGTACCCGGCGAACCGAAGCAGGTGCGATTTTGGGGTGGAAAAGCAGACATGATACATATTAAATGCCTGAATAACGTGTACTAAAACATGAATTTCAGTTTCTGAGTCCCGGATGATGCCGGCCGGTAGTGGAAGTTTTTCCCTTCTTTACTATTTTTATCGGATGCAAAATCTACGCCTTCTCATCACCCTGGTGACGACTATCCTCCTGAGCTCTTTTTCTTATGCTCAGCGCTTCACTCAATATGTAGATCCCATGACAGGAACAGGAGGTTTCGGGCATACCTTTCCGGGGGCTACGGTGCCGTATGGTATGATGCAACTGAGTCCGGATACACGCCGGGATAACAGCTGGGAAGGTTGTGGGGGATATTACTATAATGATTCTCTGATTTTTGGGTTCAGCCATACGCACCTGAGCGGAACCGGTTGTTCTGATTATGGTGATGTACTGGTCATGCCGGTGGTGAATGCATCATCATTTAATCCAAGAGATTTCGTTTCGACCTATGATCATGAAGCTGAAATAGCACGCCCCGGATATTATGCGGTGACTTTAACGAAAGACCATATCCGCGCTGAAATGACAACAACAGTACATTCCGGCATGCATGCTTATACCATGCGTTCAGGTGTGCAGCCTTCTGTACTGGTTGACTTGCGTCATCGTGACCGTACACTTGGATCATCACTGCAATGGGTCAGCCGCAACCGGATCACAGGCTATCGTCACAGTGAAGCCTGGGCGAAGGATCAGTATATTTATTTCGTGATGGAGTTCGATCTGCCTGTTGCCGGCATACGTACCAACAGCGGGCGCAGCTTATCCATGGGAGAGACGATAGAGAACGACAGCGTAGCGGTTTTCATCGACTTCGATCATAAATTTACCCCTTCTGCCAAGGAGTATACATTGCTCATACGTACAGCAATATCTACCGTCGATACAGAAGGTGCTGTGAAAAACCTGGAAGCAGAGATCACACATTGGGATTTTAAAAAGGTACAGCAGGATGCGGATGCAGCCTGGGATGCGGAATTGTCAAAGTTATCCGCGTATGGAGCTACTGCAAAAGAGCTGACAAATTTCTATACCTCCCTGTACCATGCCATGGTGGTGCCGAATGTAATTTCGGATGTAGATGGCCGTTACCGCGGTCGCGATAATAAGATTCATACCGCTGATGGATATACGCAATACACCGTATTTAGTTTGTGGGATACATTCCGAGCTGCTCATCCCCTATACACACTGATCGACCGTAAGCGTACTCTTGACTATGTGCGGACATTTCTGGCCCAGTACAAAGAAGGAGGACGTCTTCCGGTATGGGAGTTAGGTGCCAATGAAACAGATTGTATGATTGGCTACCATAGTATACCTGTTATCACAGATGCTCTTGTAAAAGGCGTGAGTAATTTTGATACCACACTGGCGTTAGAGGCCATGAAGAAGAGTGCCACCTGGAATCACCTCGGGCTTCCTGCGTATATGCGTAATGGTTATGTAGCAGTAGAGGATGAGTCAGAATCTGTTTCCAAAACACTGGAATATGCTTACGATGACTGGTGCATCTCCCGTGTGGCAGCCATGCTTGGAAAACCGGCAGATGAGCGGAACTATCTTCAGCGTGCTGCCAGCTACAGAAACGTGTACGATCCTTCCACGGGTTTTATGCGCCCACGCCGCAATGGTGATTTTATTCCCAATTTCGACCCCCGTGAAGTTAACAACCATTACACCGAAGCCAATTCATGGCAGTATTCATTCTTTGTGCCGCAGGATATTCCGGGGCTCGTTAAGCTGATGGGTGGAGCGCAACAGGCAGAGGCTAAACTCGACGGATTGTTCTCCGAGAGCAGCAAGACGACCGGGCGCACACAAGCGGATATCACCGGGATGATCGGACAGTATGCACACGGAAATGAGCCCAGTCATCATATGGCATATCTGTATGATTATATAGGTAAACCCTGGAAAACACAGCGCCTGGTTCGTCAGATTATGGATAGTCTGTATCATAAGGGACCAGAAGGACTGCCGGGTAACGAAGATTGCGGCCAGATGTCGGCCTGGTTTGTTTGGAGTGCAATGGGATTTTATCCGGTAACACCCGGAAGCCCGTATTATGCCATTGGAAGTCCGTTGTTCGATTCGCTGAACATTCATCTGGAGAATGGAAAAACAGTTCATGTTAAAGTACAACGGTTGGGCCTATCCGAAGTTTATGTGAAACGCTTGCTGGTCGATGGGAAGCCTTTGGAAGAAAACCTGATTACACATGATCAGCTCACGAATGCCCGTGAAATTATTTTCGAGATGAGTGCATCACCTGTTGAAACAAGAGGAACCGGACCAGAGCTGCGAACGGCAATGAGTCCTCCCTTTTTCTACAGAGCACCGGTGATAAAGTCTACAGGAAGGTTATTCAGCGATAGTCTGGTGGTGGAGGTGGTATCTCCTGATGGAGGACAGATTCTCACGGGAATGTATCCTAACCTCATGATGATGGGTGAGCCCTATCGCGGACCATTCGTTATACATGAATCCACAACTCTTTATGCTCAGACGATGGATCAGAAAGGCAAGAGCGGAGTAACCGGCGCTTCATTCTACAAGATTCCAACTGACTGGAAGGTGATACTGCACACTACGCCCAGCCGCCAGTATATGGCTGAAGGCCCTGTCTCTATGATCGATGGAATCCGTGGCACAGAAAGCTGGCGTAAAGGTGACTGGCATGGCTATCAGAGTAGGGATATGGACGTTGAGGTATGCATGGATAGAATAAGGGAGATTACAGAGGTGGATGCCGGATTCCTTCAGGATACACGCGCGTGGATTCTGATGCCAAAGGAAATGATCGTAGAAGTATCTGTGGATGGAAGCAATTGGACGGAAGCCGGCCGCGTCAGCAATAAAGTGCCTGATTCAGATATGAATCCTCAAGTACAAACGTTAAAAGTTACTTTTAAGGGGATGAAGGCAAAGTATGTACGCGTGAAGGCTGTCAATTATGGAAAGTTGCCTGCCTGGCATTTGGGGGCAGGTGATGATGCTTACATTTTCACGGATGAAATCATTATTCACTAGTTAAATGTTGATTCAGACTACTCAGAAAAGTAGCCTGGTCACTAACGTTTATGAATATCCCCGAATTTGGTTAGTGCATTCGGGCCCCCGGTTTAATGAGTGCGTGCACATGGTATCCTTGGCTCTGCATCATCCCGGCAGCGTTTATTCTCTGTCCTGATTTGGTTCATAAACAACAGATTGTGAGAAGGTTGTGGATTTTCTATAACATACGGCCAGCCACAATAAGTGTATCGTTGTTCCTGAAACGGAGGGAAAACGGAAGCCGTGGTTCAGGTTTGTAAAGAAGGAGTTTCCATCAGCTGACACCATAAAATGTGAATTGTTAGCGTTATCTTCATCCTGGAAATGTTGAATTCACTATATTCGACTTCTACTTTTCGTTTGAACCCTGACCACGCATGATCAATAGACGTAAATTTCTCAGAAATTCGTTGTATTCTGCCGGAGCAGTACTGGCAGCAACAGGACTTGAAGCCTCCTCTTATCTTCGGAATGACAAGTCCGGTCCACTGGTTATATCCACCTGGGCCCCCAATGTGAAAGCCAACGCGAAAGCGTGGGATGTTTTAATGAATGGAGCCCGTGCAGTAGATGCGGTTGAGAAAGGCGTAATGGTTCCTGAAGCTGATCCGGAAGATACTTCTGTTGGTTATGGAGGATTGCCTGATCGTGACGGAAAAGTTACATTGGATTCGTGCATCATGGATGAGTTCGGAAATTGTGGTGCTGTGCTTGCGCTTGAACATATCATGCATGCTGTATCTGTTGCGCGTCTGGTGATGGAAAAAACTCCGCATGTAATGCTTGCAGGTGATGGAGCGCTGCAGTTTGCGCTGGAAAATGGATTTAATAGAGAAAATCTGTTGACTGAAAATGCAGAGAAGATCTGGAAGGAATGGCTCCAGAAATCTCATTACGATCCAATGGATACTTTGAAATACATGAAAGGAGCAGGCGGCCCAGGTTCAAAGGATAATCACGATACCATTGGTATGCTGGCTATAGATTCATATGGTAATCTGGGAGGGGCTTGTACTACCAGCGGAATGGCTTTTAAAATGCATGGTCGTGTAGGTGATTCACCGATCATCGGAGCGGGGCTTTATGTAGACAATGAAATTGGTGCTGCTACTGCCACTGGCGTAGGAGAGGAAGTGGTTCGTATTTGCGGATCACATACGGTGGTAGAGGCCATGCGTTATGGCAAGTCGCCTAAAGAAGCCTGCATGCTAGCTGTTGAGCGGATGTATAATTTGCGTAAAGGTAAAATTGAAGATAAGCAGATTGGATTTATTGCTGTGAATAAAGGCGGAGAAATCGGCGCCTTTGCATTGCGCGAGGGATTTAACTATGCCTACCGTGAAGGCGATGGCAAGGATATTGTTATGAATTCCGAGTTTTTAATTAAATAATCTCCTTCCTGTGCTCCTGGAGCTCGCAACATTTCATCCGGATTCCATACCAGCCGCGATACATTGCGGAGTTGAACGTCTTGAATTATGTGAGGACTATTCCTGCGGAGGATTAACTCCATCGATTTCATATTTTGAAACTGCAAGGGATCTGTTTCCAGGAAAAATATTCGTGATGATCCGCCCGCGAACCGGTGGTTATATTTTTTCAGAGGATGAACTGGGAAAAATGATAGCCACTGTTAAAGAGTTTGTCAGCAGAGGTGCGGATGGATTTGTCTGTGGGTTTTTTAAATCGGAGCAGGAAATACATGTGACGCAATTGCGGAAGTTTATCGACGCGTGTGACGGTCGTCCTGTAACCTTTCATCGTTCGTTTGATGCGATTATAAACTGGCAGCAAGGTTTGGATATGCTGATACAATCCGGTGTTTCCCGTTTGCTGACGAGTGGCGATGGAAAGGGCGCATATGAAGGCCGTTACAGACTGGCGGAGATGATAAAACAGGCAGGGACAGCACTCACTATTTTACCGGGCGGAGGAATCCGTTCATCAAATGTACAAGAGCTGATAAGCGCCTGCCATCCGACGGAGTTGCATACTGCAGCCCTGAAAACAGATGGATCAGAACTGGCCGATGAAGCTGAACTTGCTGAAATATTGCGCCGGATTGGCTGAATGCAGCAGTATGCCCGAATGAACTGCTGTTGATTAATATCAGTTAACAGGTGCTGTAGTCAGGGATTGGGAAATCCTTACATTAGCTGTATCAATAAACGTCCATGAAAATTTATTGTATTGTCTTCACGCTGCTGATATCAATCTGCGGATCTTCTTTCGCCCAACCGGGTAAGGATCCTGTATTACCAATCCACCGCATTCAGTCTGGTGTTGAGGCGTTACGAAAGGCTGCAAACAAACCTGCAACTGCCTTGCCTGCTTATACGGCGCCCTCTCCGGTGTGTACTGCAAATCCGGTGAGCGCGTTTGACCATACTTTTATTCCTCCAGTCATACCTGCCGCCCGACAACCGCAGGTGACGTTGCTGAGTCCCTCACAGATTGATACAGCTTATGTGGGCATAGTTCCTCACGATACACTCGTGGTTACAGGCAATTGGACGTGTAACGGTCCCGTATATGTGTTTAATGATGGTGTGTTGATATTTGACAATGCCAATGCTACTATTCTGGGAGATATCTATATCTGGGGTCACGGTACTTTAACCGGTGATTCAACATCTTTTCATCTTCCTCAAGCCTGGTTTTATCAGCGATCCATCATGGTTGTTGATTCCGGAAACCTTACACTTGATCAATGCTCTTTCGAATTCAGCGGTTTATCGCATAATTTTCTGGCAGTAGGATCGCCGGTGATCAACATGCATCATATTCATCAGAATGACTGGACAACGGCCGGACTCTGGGGTCAGCCGCAGGTAAATATCAGCTATTGTAACCTGATGGGAGAATACATTGTCACAGAGAACGCCAACTTTCATGTAAGCCATTCGGATTCACTTCTCCTTTGGCATCATTACCCCGATTCGGCAGTGGTCAATACTTCATATCCTTCCGGTGTTCAAGTGAATAGTTATACCTGCAACAATACTCAGCCGGGTATTGACGGAATCGGATATTCTGTGCAGCTGGATACTTGCGGAAGTGTATGGTGGGCATTAATGCCTGTTAACGGGTCCGATGTAACCATCAGCAATTCGACCATCAGAGCTGTAGGTGCCTGGTTTCAAAACGGAGATTCGGTGAATGCCTCCGGTCTTGTAAATAACGCTGTCTACAGCAGCTTTACAGCCCCATTACCCGACCGGAATCTGCATTTCAATTCCTGTAACGTGCAAACCTGGAGCCTCTATGTATTTGATACTTCCTATTTGCATATCACCGGTTGTATCCTGGGAGAAGTGGGTACGCAATACAAGTCTGTTTGCTTTGCGGAGAATTTCCTGATGGACGGTTCAGGAGGATATTTCTGGGCAACGGATACCAGTTTTATCATTAGTTCGCTCAGCAGTGCGATGTCTATAGTACGCAGCGAGCGAAATGGCATTTTTGTTTTTGGTTATGGAACCTGTAATACCAATCCCCCAACAGCATTAGGGTCCAGTGTTATGATTGTAGTTCAGAGTTCGGTTCCGCAGGATCCTGTTGCGGAAGAAAGTGCCGTAGCCTGGTATGCGAATATTAATGGCCCGGCCAGTTCCTTTATAAATACCTCTGTCGCTATTCAGGGAACTGCATTTATTGATCAGGGTCCTCAAGGCTCATGGATGGACTTTCAGGCTTACAGTTTATATTACCAGCAAACGGGTGATACTATATGGTACCCGATAGTTGTTGACAGTTCTCTGGAAATTCGGCACGGCGTGCTTGCCAACTGGAATACCATAGGATTGGCAGCAGGAAACTACACACTAAAATTAACACTCATTAACACACTTGGTGATAGTGTAGATGCACAGAAAGCAATACTGCTACAACCAGCGACGATTGGCATAAATGAACTGAATGAAAATGATTGGAGTCTTCGCCCTGTTCCGGCCGATCAGCAGCTTATAATTATTGGACCTGATGCACCGGCATCGTCCATAAACTATCAGGTTTTGGATCTTTCCGGAAAATGTATGACAGAAGGCTGTCTTGAAGAAGATAATGCGAAAGTGCTGAACACTGCAACCTGGGCGAATGGCTGCTATATTATTTCTATCCGGAATGCAGAGACGCGGTGGAAAAGGAAGTTTGTTGTTATACACGAGAATTAAATTGAATAGACCTGGAATTTATTTTATTGCAGTAGTGATATCAGCAGGTTTCCTGCTTGCACCTTTTGGTTTACCTGCATTACAGTATAATTGTGCAGGAGGAGAAGTATTTCCCGTTTATACTGCCAGCCCTTTTATTTATCGTTCCACATCGCTGGCCACTTCTATGGCTCATGATTATTATTTGATGGGTCTGTTGGCGGATGTTCTTTTATGGTCGATGTTGTTATTGATAATGCGTCATCTGACTTTCAAATTCATTGATCGAAGCGATAATTTCTTTAAGACTGTATATTCCGCAATGAAATATTTATTTCTTGTTTTCTCCATTTTGATTATTTTGCTTGAGCTGCAAGTTGAGGGTCAATCATTAAAATGGTCAGCAAATCTGAATAATGAAGCAAATGATTGGGGTATGGTTTGTTCGCCAGCTTTTACTTTTGATCATTAAGTGAAACATCTTAACTCATGGCCGGTCCCGACCGGTCACTACGAAATGTGTACGGGCAGGTCGTGACCTGCCCTGCGTGATATGATTATGTAACCTGCCCTGCGTGAAACATCTTAACTCATGGCCGGTCCCGACCGGCCACTACGAAATGTGTACGGGCAGGTCGTGACCTGCCCTGCGTGATATGATTATGTAACCTGCCCTGCGTGATATGATTATGTGACCTGTTTTAAGGATTAGGATTGCGTTAGCATTCTTTCCCTAAAATAAATGCTTATTAACGGATAATAATTTTATATAGAATATTTGTAGAATAATTTTGTGGAAAGATTAATTAATTCATTTTATCATGTTCCAAGGTGCATTTTATTCAAGGAAGAGAATTCGTATGCAAAAGTTTGACTATTCGTCTTCTCGAAAGTATTTTGTTACAACAAATGTGAAATGGAGACATTTTTCATTTGGAGAAATAGTTGATGGAAATATGTATCTTAATAAATATGGTGAAATTATTAGGTCTCAATGGGAATGGTTGATTAATCAATATCCATATTTAAAATCTCATGCCTTTGTTATAATGCCGGATCATGTTCATGCCGTTATTGAAATTCATTTCGAAAATCAAATTGGTTCTAAAATTAAATCATTGTCTGAGATAATTGGAGCTTTTAAAATGAGATCCTCAAAAGAAATTCATCTTGCTGGTGCAAGAGAATTTCAATGGCAAAGGTCATTCTTCGATAAGATTATTGATTCAGATAAAGAACTTAGAAGTTACATACAATACACCATTGATAATCCTCGAAATTATAATCCATAAGAATAGATTGTGTACGGGCAGGTCGTGACCTGCCCTGCGTATTATGACTTGGTGACCTGTCCTGCGTGAGATGACTTGGTGACCTGCTCTGCCTGAGGCTATTCTACGCATCGCCAATCTAGACCGGCCTCAACCAGTTTTCGTTTTTCAACCGTTAAATATTCCTTAACGTGTATTGCTTTTGCGAGTACAGGCGTTTAGGTGATATGAAAGTTAAACTCATTTTACCCGCACTGGCGGAAGCCGAAAGTCCGTTCTGGCGTCCAATAAAATATTCTCTTTTTCCACCGTTGGGACTGGCCACCTTAGCGGCCTATCTCTCCCCTGAAGACGAAGTCGATTTACAGGATCAGCATGTGGAGGAGCTGAGCCTGGACGATGAACCGGATCTTGTTTTAATTCAGGTGTATATCACCAACGCCTATCGTGCTTATCGAATCGCTGATCATTACCGGAAAAAAGGTGCATATGTATTGCTCGGAGGATTGCATGTTACTTCTCTTCCGGAAGAAGCAGCCGTTCATGCTGATACTATTTTTATCGGTCCGGGAGAAGATACGTTCCCGAGGTTTCTGGAGGATTTCAGAAATAAACATCCGCAAAAAATATATACTTCCACCATTCGCACGCTAGAAAAATTACCACCTGTTCGCCGAGATCTCATAAAGCGGTATAAATACCTCGTCCCAAACTCTATTGTGGTTTCCCGTGGTTGTCCGCACCATTGTGATTTTTGTTATAAGGATGCGTTCTTTGAAGGTGGACGTTCTTTTTATACGCAGATAGTAGATGATGCTTTGTCCGAGATCGACCGTTTGCCGGGGCGGCATCTTTATTTTCTTGATGATCATTTGCTGGGCAATGAACGATTTGCTTCGGCATTGTTCGATGGTATGAAGGGAATGGGAAGAGTATTTCAGGGAGCTGCAACCATCGATTCTATTTTGCGGGGAGATCTGATAGAGAAAGCCGCAGCAGCGGGGTTGCGCAGTGTGTTTGTAGGCTTCGAAACCTTTTCGCCACAAAATTTAAAGCAGAGCAATAAGAAGCAAAATCTCGAGCGCGATTATGTGAGTGCTGTCAACCGCTTGCATGACCTCGGTATCATGATCAACGGGAGTTTTGTATTCGGCCTGGATGATGACGATGGCGATGTGTTTAAACGCACTGTTGATTGGGGCGTCAGTAATGGTATCACAACATCCACTTATCACATTCTGACACCGTATCCGGGCACGCGTCTTTACAAAGAGATGGATCAGCAGGGGAGAATACTCACACGGAACTGGGATCTGTACGATACGCGAAATGTGGTTTATCAGACAACGCGGTTATCGGCAGAGGAATTGAAAGAAGGATACGACTGGGCGTATCGTTCCTTTTATAGTTGGAGTAATATAGCGAAAGCGAGTCTCCGGCATGAATCACTTCACCATCAGTTAAAGCACTTTGCTTATACCGGTGGCTGGAAGAAGTTTGAACCGATGTGGAATTTCATGATCAAAACCGGAGGACTTAATAAAATGCTGCCCTTGCTGGAAGCCATTCTTTCCGAGGTAAAATCTCCACGTAAGGCCGAGCGTACTTTCACACCGGCGATTCCGTAAAATCAGCTGGAAGTTGTGTGGATGTACAATAAGCTACCCGGTTTGAGCAGTTTGATTACCGCTTCCATTTCTTCCCGTGGCAATGCAGGACAACCATGGCTGCGTCCGCAACGTCCATGAGTTTTGATAAAATCCGCACTCACATAATCGGCACCGTGGATAATTATTTCCCGGTTGCGTGCATTATCATTGATTCCATTGTCGAGTCCGTCAAGCATCAGTGCGGCTCCGTGTTTAGGAGAGATTATTTCTTCGCCAATACGGTATGATCCCGGACTGCTCATAAATGATCCTTCTTTATTTGAAAACTGTGTCGCTTCGTTCTCACCTGAATTTTTTCCATGTGCCACCCATGTCTGTAACAACACGGTTCCGGAATTTACATCGATAACATAAAATCGTTGCTGATCAGAAGGCAAGGTAAAATCAGCAATGGCCATGAGTCCGGAAGTGAATCCTCTTTCATGATAGACTTGCCAGGCCTGAGCGAAAGCAGCATGATTCATACATACATTCAAACCATCGTACATGCGTTCAACTTCCGGGAGCAGAACCGCTTTCGGAGTTTCAGTTTTGACAAGAGGAGTGGATCCTTCTCCGGCAAACAGGGTGGTAATGCTGAAGAAGAAGTTGATGAAGAGTAGAATCATCAGATTGTTTGGGGTCTGTGAACGGCAGCATACAGCAACAGGAATTTTATTGCTCCTGAAGTGTTATTGCAGCCGAAGGGTTACTTTTGTTCAACTAACCAAATATACCACCCTCCAGCCATATTTTCGGTAACAAATGTTAGTGAGTATGACAGGCGTTGAACACCGGTATTATTTTGTAAGTTCCTGATAAACAATGATAAACACCTCAAAGTCTGAAATTAGCGCCCATTTTTCGTCCAATTTCTTGCAAATGGCTCGGGGTAGTAAAAGCGAAATCGGACCCCGGTTATTCCGAAAAACCGAGCCATGGAAGAGCGTATAACACCGGTTTCAGATAGCATTCAACAGCCGCCGCCGGCAAAACCAATTCACAGTTTTGCCTGGCTACGCGGAATTGCGGCGATGATGGTCTGTGTGTTTCACGTAAAGAAATATATATGGTCGGAAAACACACCGGATATTTTCACTACTGCATTTACACAGGGTTTTTTAGGAGTGTATGTGTTTTTCATCGTTTCGGGATTTGTAATTCCGTACTCCATGTATCAGAACGCATATACGATAAAGAAATTTTTCAGGTTCCTGGACAAACGTCTCGTCCGTATTCAGCCGCCCTATATCATTATGTTATTTGTATTGCTGGGATGGACTTATTTCATCTATCAGTGGAAAGGATGGGGAAAACCATGGTTATTTGATGTGAGGGGATTTATTTTAAATGCCACGTATTTGGTGCCCTTCTTCAAAGAGAAATGGATTGTGATTATATTCTGGACGCTGGCTATCGAATTCCAGTTTTATATGCTGGTTGGATTATTGTACGATCTGTTGATGAAAAACATTTGGTGGAGATATGGGATTTTCGTTACAGCCCTGGCGTTAGGCCTGATGATTCCCGAAGACTATCTGACCGTTTTCAATAATTATATCTACTTTATCATCGGTTTTCAGCTTTTTCTTTATCAGGTGAAGCTGATTCGGTTCAGGGAGCTTATAGTCAGCCTTGCGATAGCACTGCTCTTTACCTGGTTCGCCGAGTTCCCTGCAGGAGCCATCAGTTCACTCTGCACGATCATTTTGCTTTATCTGCTGAACATTAAAAACAGAGTTGCTGATTTTTTCGGAGAGATCTCTTATTCACTTTACCTCTCCCACGGACTCGCTTGCGGTGCTACGGCATTATTCACGATAGGCATGAACAACTGGTTGCGGTTCACGCTCTGCATGATAGTTGGAATTGCATTCGCAGCAATTTATTATCTGAGCATTGAAAAAGTGGCGTTAAAGCTTTCAAAAAAGATTAAGTACTAATGAATGTACTTAAATCTTCCTTTTGAACCTTGCTGTCCGGAAATACTAATAATATAGATGCCGTTTTTAAGCTGATCAACCGGCAAAATCACTTTTGTTTGGTTTTCTTTAGCCTCAATTTTAAATATTTCAGCTCCGGAAATTGCGAATAACTGAACACAACTTACAGGTTCTGTAATTGCATTTATTTCGAGATAATCACGATAGTCATTCACCAGAAAATGTGACTGAGTGAGCGCATCTGAAATCCCGGTTGAAGAAAACGAAACAGTGGCAGACCGGCTTTGACATCCGTTGTTGTCAGTTGTTTCGACGCTATAGTTACCATTGCTTGTTGTCTGATAAGTTTGCAAGATAGCACCTGCAATCAACGTATCATTCCGGAACCATTGATATGAAACTGCGGGAGATGATGTGAGTAAACTACCGTTTAATTGGATAGTTGGTGTTACAACCGGAAGCACCGTAACTTGCACGGTGTCATAAAAACTACAGGTTTGCCATCCTCCCGACCACAGGATATAATTAGTAGTTTGAAAAGGATGGACGAATGTATTCAGTGAAAACGGGCTGCTGATAGTTGAATCTGACATCCAGACAAAACTGGTACCCATGGCTGCTGCATTTAGTTGAATTGAATCTCCCTGGCATATCGACAAATCGGTTCCGGCATCTACAGCACCTCCCTCAGAAATATGTATGCGGTTTGCCGAGACAATTGAATCAGTGCCGTACGGGTTACTCACTATCAGAGTAACTCCATAATAACCTGCTACCGGATAGTAGATAGATGGATTTGAGTCAGTTGACATTGCAGGAATTCCCCCTGGGAAGCGCCATAGTCGCTGAACAGAAGGATGAGTGTTTAAATCATGAAATTGTATTGTGTCACCTTCACAGTAGTCTGAAGAATCGATACTGAAATCAGGCTTCATTTGAGAGTAGTATATTTCAAAATTATTAATGGGCATTTGAGAACACATTGGGCCAATCCAATATCTTCCTCTAATTCTGAAGTGCAAATTTCTTAGTGGAAAATTACTTGTCCAGTCTAAGTTGTCAGCGATCTCTGATGCTGAAATTTTAATGGTATCAGAAAAAACGCAGGCTGGTGAATTCCCGTGGTTAAAAACTCCATTCCACTGGATGGCTGTGGTGCCCCAGTCCACCCCAACATACATTTCTGTTGGCACAGCAAATGGTAAAGTAGGATAACCATTGTTCCAATTCAAAACTACTGTAGCGCTATCGTTTGGATAGTAAGCTTTATCAGTCAAAATGATCGCTGTATCTGATTGTGGTCCAAAGTATAAACCCCACGAGTTGAATGTATAATTGGCTTGAGCATATGAAAAGTTGCAGTTTATAGTTAGCAATATTATTGATAAATAGGTCAACAGTTTCATAAGATTACAACTTTAACTAATCTTATACGACCTTAGGAACAGATTGTTTCATAAAAAGAAGACCCTCTATTTTCATTGAACAGGGTCTTCATTTAGAGAATTCTATGAATTGGTTTTATTGGGGATTATACGTTTGGGTCTCTTACCCTCAACAGAATTGTTCTCTCCAGGTTTTGGAGGTGGAGGAGATGGTGATGGTGTTGCAGGCCGGGTACTGTTTTCTTGCGTCGCTTTTCTTACCAGCTTGAAAGACTTTTTTGCTCCGGAAGATTTTCTCTCCGAGCTTTTAAACTCTTCCATCTCTACCGAAATTCCATCCAGCTTCGTGACTTCGATTCTATGTCCCAGTAATTTTTCAATACGGCGAAAACGGTGCATGTCTTTTCCATTCACAAAAGTGATGGCAGTTCCGGTTTCATCTGCGCGGGCCGTACGACCAATACGGTGAATATAATCTTCCGCATCAGGTGGTACGTCGTAATTCAAAACAAGACTGATACCGTCCACATCAATACCGCGCGAAAGGACATCTGTCCCCACTAAAACCTGTAGCGACTTATTTTTGAAATTCCGCATTAGCTCATCACGTTCTTTCTGCTCAAGATCCGAGTGAAAGGCGGATGTTTTGATGCCTGTTTTATTAAGTGCACGGTTCAGCGTCTTTACGCTTTCTTTCGTCGAGCAAAAAATAATTACAGAAGAATACACAGGGTCTTTCAGAATCTCTCCGGTGAGTGCAACTTTTTTATCATCCGGTACCTGATAAAAGATTTGTTTGATCTTTTCGGCAGGCTTTGAAACGGCAATACTTACTTCTTTAGGATTCCGTAGAATTTTTTCAGCAAGTGTCTTGATCCGCGGAGGCATAGTAGCAGAGAAAAGAAGCGTTTGGCGGGTTTCTGGCAACATGCGGATGATACGGATGATATCTTCGTAGAAGCCCATGTCCAGCATGCGATCGGCTTCATCAAGGATCAGATGTTTGAGATGAGAGAAATCGACTTCACCACCACCCAGCAAGGAAAGTAACCGGCCGGGAGTAGCAATAATGATATCAGCCCCATGTTGAAGTGCCCGTTTTTGCTGTTCCCAGGCCATTCCATCTCCGCCGCCGAAAATGGGTATTGAGCTTACCCTGGTGAAATAACTGAAACCCTCAATCTGCTGGTCAATTTGTTGAGCAAGTTCACGAGTAGGAGCAATGATCAGCGTATTGAGATGGCTATGGTCTGATTTTGAAATACGGTCAAGGATGGGCAACACAAAAGCTGCTGTTTTGCCGGTACCGGTTTGTGCACAGGCAATGAGGTCGTGGCCTTGCAGGATCAGGGGGATAGCCATTTCCTGGATAGGGGTAGGCTGGTTAAAGCCCATGGCATCCAGTCCCTGCTGGAGGTCGGGTGTGAAGGAGAAATCGTCGAAGGTCAATGAAATTAGATTTCTGTAAAAATAAGCAGAAAAGCACCATGATCGCTTCTCCTGTACAAGAAAACTGACAGGTCAACAGAAGTATTTGGTGGTATTTCCCGGATATGGTGGGTGGGACCGGGATGCTATTTTTTGGAATTCACGATCTGATGTTCGATTGCTTTGGCAACCGCCTCTGTTCCTGAATTTACCTGTAGTTTTTCGTAGATATGACGAATATGGGTGTTAATCGTTGCAAGCGACACATTGCACTGGTCGGCAATCATTTTATAGCTCATCCCTTTTACAAGATGTCCCAGAATTTCGGTTTCTCTTTCTGTTAATTTAAACTCTTCATGTCGCTGCGAATGTTTATTGTCTTTATTATTCACATAGCGAAGAACCTGACGTGCCACACTGGGAGTCATAGCAGCACCTCCGTTCACGATATCCTCAATTCCTTTGATGAGGTCCTGCGGCGGAGCTTTTTTAAGAATATAACCATCTGCTCCTGCCTGAATGCATGAAAATATTTTTTCATCGTCTTCGAAAACTGTTTGCATGAGAATTTTCAGTTCAGGAAATTGAGATCGTAGAATTTTCAGCCCTTCAATTCCATTTACATTGGGCATGTCGATGTCCATGAGAACCACGTCAGGCTGCGTGACTTCAATTCGCTTGATCACTTCCCTGCAGTCATTAAATGCGCCAACACATTCCATATTCGCTGTGAGATCGATCAATAATTTTAATCCATCGCGGCGATTATCGTTATCATCAAAAACAACAACTCTGGTTTTCATACTGCAAAGGTTTGGAGATCCTGTTGAAGTAACAATCGTAGAAACATATGATTTTTATTTTTTCAATGTCAACCGGTATTCTGTGCCCTGGTTTAATTCGGATTTTACTATAAGTCTGGCATTCAGTGCTTTTGCCCTTTTATTAATGTTATTCAACCCATTTCCGCCCATAGCTTTTGAATGGGACGAACCATCGGTACTGATGCGGAAGCCAATCCCATCATCTTTAATTTTTAGAGTAAAGATGCCATTTTCAGTACCCATTTCAATCCAGATGTTGGTGCATTGCGAATGCTTTGCAGCATTGGTTACTATTTCTTTGAACAGCAGATAAATGTTTTTACGGTCTTCCATTTGAAAGGATTTCATCCGTTCTCCGGCAGAGATCTTAAAGTGCACTTTTATGCCAAGTGGTTCCATTAACTCATATACAAAAGCATTCATCCGGTTGGTCAGATTGTCAAATTGATCATTTCTTGTATTGATAGCCCAAACGATATCACTCATCGATTCAAGCATTGATGTGGTGTTTGTGCTGATCTTGGTTAGAATATTCTGGGCGGGATTATCTTCCGGAATTAATTTTTTAGCCGATTCGCCAAACAGTGAGATGCTGCTGAGCGTTGATCCGATTTCATCGTGCAGATCGTTGGCAATATTGTTCCGCATAGTCTGCATTTTTAAGATTTGCCTTAATCTGTATCTGTAGAGCACATAAATCAATCCTATCATGGTTGCCACCACTATTAATTTGAACATCCAGGTTTGCCACCATTCGGGAAGAATAATTATTTTAATGCTGGATGGGGTTAAACAAGCGACTCCATCACTGTTTGTACCGGTAACTAAAAATCTATAAGTGCCCGGCGCAATATTGGTATACGTGGCCACATTCCCTGAGCCACTGCTGATCCAGTCTTTATCAAAACCTTCGAGTTTGTATTTATAAGTTTTTTGATTCGCGGCAAGGATATCCATTACTGCAAATTCAAGACTGAACATACTTACACCCGCCGGTATATGGATGGTAGAGGCATACTGAACAGGAACGGGAATAATATTCGGTTCTTTTCTGAAATCAACTGGTTTATTAAATAGTGAAAGGCCGGTAATCAGGATATTGGCAGCCTCTTTTTTCTGATTTATTTCTGCGGGATTAAAGATGGTCATTCCTTTAACTCCTCCAAATACAAACTGACTTTCTGATACCTTGCAGTATTGATAACGATTGAACTCATTGCCCGGCAATCCGTCTTCTTCTGTGTAATTCCGTACTGAATGATCTGTTACATTGAAGCGACAGAGACCATTGTTGGTGCTGAGCCAGATATTTTCTTGATTGTCCGGTAAAATTCCATAGATAACGTTGTTTGGCAAACCATCAGCAGTGGAATACCATTTAAAGGTACCGCTTGATAGATTGAAGCAATTCAATCCTCCGCCATTGGTGCCGACCCAGATTCTTTCATTTGGCTGAAGCGGGTCAGTACTGAGTGAAAAAATCATATTTTCGGATAAGGAGAAATCATCATTTTTCTTTGCTTGCCAATGCTTCCATACCTGGTTCGATGTGCCGGCATCGGGATTAAACAGAAATAACCCCTGCAAGGTCCCAAGCCATAGTTTACCTTGACCGGCAGCTAACCACGCGGAAACAAATGTGAAGGGATTGTTATTCCGGATACCAGGAAATTGAAATCTCCTTTTCTCTTTCAGGTTAGTTTTATCATATTCTACCATCCATCGGGAATTGTCAGGCCGGGTAACTACACTCCAGAGCCGGTGATACGGATCAAAGAATACACTTAGAATAACCTCAGAACTATCGATATCTGTTATAAGCCGTGCAAGCGTAATTGTATTATGCTTCACCAGTACCTGATGTTGTTTTTTGAAAATATAATTTATTGCATAGATGGTTTTGCCATCTTCTGTAGCGGTTGAAATTCCACTGCAGAGGAGAAATGGGTTGGCATCCGGAAACCCTTGTCTTGATCCAGTGCGTGCATTGATCAGATAAGGCTCGTAAACATGGGGTGCCATGAGGCTGGTGTCATTGATAAACGTATAGTGGTTTGCTTCATAAGGATAATTGTGAAAAGCCGACTTGAAAGGATCATATCGGATAACACCGATAGCATCGGCTGTTCCAATCCAGGATACATTATTTCTGTCAATTAAAGCATCGTTCAGTGGGAATACAGACCCTTGCCGGAAAAATTTAGATGGCTGAATTGTGGTGTCGGCCAGATTCAGCAAATACATGTCTGTATGATTGTCAACAATAATAAAATTCTTCGTCAGTATTGCACAACGTAGTTCCAGGTCAGGAGTTGTGTTAATGGTAAAGGTTTTAAATTTTCGTAGTGTCCTGGTTGAAATGAGGTGCACCTGATTGCCGGAGGTAACAACAAGCTCTTTCCCGGTAGATGATAAACACGTGCAGTAATACTTGTTTTTCTGAATTCCCCATTCCGTTGTCTGTATTTGAGTAAAATTCCATTGTGTAAATTGGTTATATGGTGTACAGACAAAAATTACCTCAGACATATTAAAGAGTATACGATCATCATTTAACCAGATCGTGTTGGAGTATTTGTTTAAAGTAATGGCATAATTGTACTTTTTCAGATACTGGTTGGCATTTAGCATTTGTTTGTAATTCGCAAGGTTTTTTTGATTGAAATCACCAGCCTTGATGCTGCTTACATCCAGAAGAATTACATTTTCGTGGGCAATGACGAGTAATTTATTGTTTCTGTATTGTAGTTTCGAAATGGAGGCTTCTTTGGTATTCTGATTGCAAAACGGATAAAACCGATTCGATTTTTTATCAAAGAGAAATACTCCTTTTGTAGCCGTGCCTACCCAAAATCTTCCACGGTCATCTTCAACAAGCGATGTCACATTGTTATCCTGTAGTGAAGTTTCATCACCGGGGATATTCCGGAACACAGTCATATGATAGCCGTCCCAACGGTTCAATCCATCCTTGCTGGTGAACCACATATAACCCTCCCGATCCTGAATAATGCTTAATACAAATCCTTGCGAAAGTCCTTCCTTTGTTCCGAAAAGTTCTGATGGAAGAACCAAAGTATCCGGGGATACTGAAGAAGAGCCAATGACCGGTATAAGGGATACCAGAAGTAAGATGATATATCTATATTTATTCATATATGCCGGCCCGATCTTCGTTATCAGGATGTTGAATAACCGGAATGGGTTATAAAGTACGCGCCTGAATTTTGATGTTAAATTACAAATTTCTGCATTTGTTCCGTGTAAAATTTCTGATCATATAAATATATGACATCCCAATCATCGGATCAAAGGGGGCAATAAACATATCATATAATTTAATGATTGCCCTGTTTTCCTTTGGCAGGGAACTTTGCTGACAACATTACTGACTGAGTTTAGTGAAATGATTAAACCGGAATCTGCAGGATGAAGTAATTCGTTTACCTCCTTCTGTAATCAGTCTATATGACCCGGTTTTGCCATTCATACTATAAATCGATAAATCCTAAGTAGCTATATGAAAAACACCTACACCTCCATTCAAACAGCATTCCTCTTCGTATTTCTTTTATTGATTTCGATGCAAGGTATGTCGCAGGCACCTGCCTCTATTCCTTATCAGGCTGTGGCCAGAGATACTGCCGGGAACTTTCTTGCCAATCACACGCTCTCTTTGCGATTCAGTATCCATACCGGCACGCCATCAGGAACTATAGTATATCGGGAGACGCACAGTGCCACCACGAATACGTTGGGACTCTTTACAGCAAATATCGGGCAAGGTATTCCTGTTACCGGTACACTTGCGGGAGTGAATTGGGCGAATGGCGCAAAGTTTCTTGAGGTTGAATTGGATACAACCGGAGGTTCTTCGTTTATCTCAATGGGTACTACACAACTGAATAGTGTTCCATATGCTCTTTTTTCTGCTAAAAGTGGAAATCTGGGTGATGGCTCTGCAACTGGAAATACACCGTACTGGAATGGCACCACCTGGGTGACCAACAACAGCAATATCTACAATAACGGTGGTAATGTTGGTGTGGGCACCACCACTCCGGCTACCAAGCTGGATGTAAACGGGGATACGAAAGTAGACGGTGTCGTCCGCACCAGTAAAACAGCTCCGATCGGACAACACGGGTCATCGATGTGGATCGGCGGTAACGATAACGGCAATCTGTTTACTCCCGGAACTCCTGAGTTGGGAATCCGGATCTTCAACAACTCCATCGCACCGGGCCAATCTACTATTCAGGCCTGGGATTATTCCAATAATCAGGCCCGGGATATTATCATGAATGATGCCGGAGGAAAAGTGGGTATCGGTACCTCCTCTCCTGCAGCGAAAGTGGATATTAACGGTAATATCAAAATCGCCGATGGTACACAGGGTGCTGGTAAAGTATTAACCAGCGATGCAAACGGATTAGCCACCTGGACAACTCCCATGACATTACCATTAGGTATTTCAACAGGAAATACAGTACGCTGGAACGGAACATCGTGGGTAGCGGATAGCTTACTGACCAATACCGGGGTGAGAATCGGAATCGGCACAACATCACCGCAGGAGAAACTACACATTAAGTCGGGCGGCATCGTATTAGACGACGCATATCAACGTTTCTTTACCACCGGAGTACCTAAATGGGACATCTTTGGCGATAATACAGGATATGCCATCAGCCGTTCAGGCATTGATTTTCCATTTTATATTTTAAGAAGCAGTGGTAATATCGGAATCGGCACCACAACACCATCAGCAAAACTTGATGTAGCAGGAACGGTAAAAATCGCCGATGGTACACAGGGAGCAGGTAAAGTATTAACCAGTGATGCAAACGGATTAGCCACCTGGACAACTCCAACCGGATTACCTTCAGGTGCAGCAGCCGGAAACACGCCGTACTGGAACGGTACAGCCTGGGTTACCAACAACAGCAACGTATACAACAATGGCGGCAATGTAGGTGTAGGCACAACGACACCAACCACCAAGCTTGATGTAAACGGAACCATCCGCACGAGTAAAACAGCGCCAATCGGTCAGCAAGGATCATCAATATGGGTTGGCGGTAACGACAATGGCAATCTGTTTACTCCCGGCACAGCAGAAGCAGGCATCCGGATCTTCAACAATTCCATCGCACCGGGACAATCTACCATCCAGGCCTGGGATTATTTCAATAATCAGGCCCGGGACATTATCATGAATGATGCCGGTGGAAAAGTGGGTATCGGCACCTCCTCTCCTGCAGCGAAAGTGGATATTAATGGAAATATCAAAATCGCCGATGGCACACAAGGCAGCGGTAAAGTATTAACCAGCGATGCCAACGGATTAGCTACCTGGACTACACCAACAGGATTACCTTCAGGCGCAGCAGCCGGAAATACTCCTTACTGGAACGGAACAGCCTGGGTGACCAACAACAGCAATGTGTACAACAACGGTGGTAATGTTGGTATCGGCACTGCTACACCAACCACGAAACTTGAAGTGGCGGGAACATCTAACCTTAACGGAGATACGAAAGTTGACGGTGTTATCCGTACCAGTAAGACAGCCCCGATCGGACAACACGGATCATCAATGTGGATCGGCGGTAACGACAATGGCAATCTGTTTACTCCCGGCACAGCCGAAGTAGGAATCCGGATCTTCAACAACTCCATCGCCCCGGGACAATCAACCATTCAGGGCTGGGATTATCTTACCAATCAGGCCCGCGACATTGTACTGAACGATGCAGGTGGAAAACTGGGTATCGGTACCTCCTCTCCTGCAGCGAAAGTGGATATTAACGGTAATATCAAAATCGCCGATGGCACACAAGGTGCTGGTAAAGTATTAACCAGCGATGCAAACGGATTAGCCACCTGGACAACTCCCATGACATTACCATTAGGTATTTCAACAGGAAATACAGTTCGCTGGAACGGCACTTCCTGGTTATCGGATAGTTTACTGACCAATACCGGAATAAGAATTGGTATCGGAACAACATCTCCTCAGGAAAAACTGCACATTAAATCAGGAGGCATTGCATTGGACGACTCCTATCAGCGTTTCTTCGTCACCGGAGTTCCCAAATGGGACATCTTTGGAGATAATACAGGATATGCCATCAGCCGATCAGGCATAGATTTTCCGTTTTACATTTTAAGAAGCAGCGGAAATGTAGGTATTGGCACAACAACACCTACTGCAAAACTGGAAGTAGCAGGAACCGTAAAAATTACAGATGGAACTCAAGGCAGCGGTAAAGTATTAACCAGTGATGCAAACGGATTAGCTACCTGGACTACACCTACAGGATTACCCTCAGGCGCAGCCGCCGGAAATACTCCTTACTGGAACGGAACTGCCTGGGTGACCAACAACAGCAATGTGTACAACAACGGTGGTAATGTTGGTATCGGCACTGCTACACCAACCACGAAACTTGAAGTGGCGGGAACATCTAACCTCAACGGAGATACGAAAGTTGACGGTGTTATCCGTACCAGTAAGACAGCACCGATCGGACAACACGGATCATCAATGTGGATCGGCGGTAACGACAATGGCAATCTGTTTACTCCCGGCACAGCCGAAGCAGGAATCCGGATCTTCAATAACTCCATCGCACCGGGACAATCTACCATCCAGGGCTGGGATTATTTCACCAGTCAGGCGCGTGATATTATCATGAACGATGCCGGCGGAAAAGTGGGAATTGGAACAGCCTCTCCGGCCTATACATTTGATGTCACTACTTCCAAAACCGGCAGCTTTGCAGCTCGTATTTACAACTCAGGAAATACCACAACTTCAACGGCCTTGGTAGTGCGTGGATGTGATGCGAATGGTACCAGTGGAAGCTTACTCCAGACTTTTCAGAGTGGTAATGGAACTACTTACGGTAGCATTTCATTTACCAGTACAGGAATAAGTTATAACACGACCTCTGATATGAGACTGAAAAAGAACATTACCGACTCTAAGACCGGAATGGATGTATTGAAGAAAATTCAGATCAAAGACTATCAGTATATCAGAAGAGGAGATGAGGTTGTTCAGGGATTCCTGGCACAGCAGCTCTACGAAGTATACCCGCAGGCAGTAACCAAAGGAACCGATGAGAGAGACGAAAACGGAAATCTTGTTAATCCCTGGATGGTGGATTACAGTAAGCTTACTCCACTGTTGATTAAGTCTGTGCAGGAGCAACAGGAGGAAATAGAAGCTTTAAAAGCACAGAATGAAAAATTGATGCAGCAGATGGAAGCCATTCTGAAAGCGATGCAAAAGAACTGACATGATTACTGATAAAGTTCACGCGCAATTACCTTTAAATAGAAATCAAGTTATGATGAATCATATCCGCATTACCTGCTTGCTGGCTTTGCAATGCTGCTTGTTGTTTATGTCAGAGCATGCATCTTCACAAACATTGTCGCCACGTGTTCTCCCTGCTTCCGGGGGACACACGTCGGCCGGTGGTACAGACCTCAGCTTTACGGTAGGAGAACCGGTAACCGCCACTTTTCAAAATGGTGGTATAATGTTGACGCAAGGAGAACAACAACCCTATATATTGTTGAAGTTGCTAAATCTTAAAACCTACATCGAGGGATTTTATCTTGGCAATGGTCAGATGCAGGCAGCTTTATACAGTAACTTCCCGAATGATTATACCAGTACTGACTGTGATTCCGTTCTTATTGAATTACATGCAGCGCAGAGTCCGTTTGCAACCGTAGCCAGTTCATATGCCATCCTGCAAGCAGATGGTACAGCCGAAATCAGATTTCCGGCAAGTCTGGGAAATGGAGATTATTACATCGTACTTCGCCACCGGAATTCCATCGAAACATGGAGCAAGCTGCCGGTGACATTCGGTGCAGTTACAAATTTTGATTTCACTACAAATTGACGCTTGATATTTGTTTAAGAAGAAACTGAAATGTAATGCAAATGGTTTCCCGAAGTTGATTAGATAAAAATGAAGACCTGCGTCGGGACAGGTAGCGTGTGTAGTATTGAATAGTACAGTTAGTTTTAAGTTGAAGGGCCAGTAACCACTGGTCCTTTTTTTATTTCAGTTACTATTTTCGTTATTTTCATCAGTGCTGAAACCGGACGGTAGATCATTCATTAAAATGTCTTAATTTAAAGGTAAATTATATTTTGGTTTGAATTATTGGCACTTTCCCCAGTCTAAATGAGCCGTTTATCATTTTTGTATTGCCCGGGATCGTAATTTTTCGTAATTTGTTTGGTCAATTGCCCCTGATCTGACTAATGAAAAATCTAACCTTGTATTGCCTTCTCCTTCTTCTCGGTTGGGGTAGCCTATCGTACGCCCAAACTCCTCAGTCTATCGCTTATCAGGCGGTGGCGCGGGATAGCTCCGGAAATCCGGTTTCTAATCAGAATATCGCATTGCGTTTCAGTATTCACGAATCTTCTGCAAGCGGTACCATTGTCTATCAGGAAACACAATCCGCAGTTACAAGTCCTCTGGGTTTGTTTTCAGTGAGTATTGGATTGGGTAGTCCCGTAAGCGGTAGTTTCTCTGCGATCAACTGGGGACTGGGCACAAAGTTTATTCAGGTGGAGATGGATCCTTCCGGTGGCACTTCTTACATTGATATGGGTACACAGCAAATGTTGAGTGTTCCCTATGCATTGTATGCGGAGACTGCCAATGTGCCGGGTGTGCCGGGACCGGGTTATTATGCAACATCTACTTCTACACATTCCATCAGTACAGGTAGTAAAACCTTTATCACACAAAGCGGACTCGCCTACGTGCCGAATCAACGGGTACGTATTTCACCCGGGGTCTTTAATTATTTTGTCGAAGGTACTGTCACGAGCTATACAGCTACCACGATGGTTGTAAATAT
Organism: Bacteroidia bacterium; assembly: GCA_046330075.1. Lineage (GTDB taxonomy): Bacteria > Bacteroidota > Bacteroidia > AKYH767-A > OLB10 > JAJTFW01. The sequence continues at coordinate 119,952 of JAXLTL010000008.1, forward strand.
TGACAATATTACTGGTGCAGGAACCTATTCAAATTGGGTGCTCGGTGTAACCGGTGAGAAAGGTGCAACAGGAAGTGTCGGACTTCAAGGTCCTGCCGGTGCAACGGGACCTGCAGGACCGGCTGGTCCAGCTCCATCAGGAACCGGCATCGTTACAGTAAACGGAGGAGTGCTGAATACACCTGCGTCACTAAATGGTGATGTCGTTACAACAGGAAGTTCATTAACTACCACACTTTCGTCAACCGGTGTTGTTCCGGGCACCTATACCAAACTTACGGTGGACACAAAGGGACGTGTTACTTCGGCAACCACTTTAAATGCTTTGGATATTCCATCGCTCTCCGGTTCTTATGTTGATCTCACCGGTACTCAAACGGTCAATGGAAACAAAACATTCAGTGGAATTTCAACATTCGCACAGGACGCATATATCAATAGCCTCAGAATTGGTCGAGGAGCAAATTCAATCATTACGAATTCTGTAGTAGGCGAGAGTTCTTTTATTTCCAATACCGGAGGACAACAAAATACAGTGATGGGATACCAGGCATTGACATCTAATTCACAGGGAAATGGCAATTCCGGTTTTGGTCATCAGACATTGTTCAATAATACGATCGGTTCTTACAATACTGCAGTCGGGACTTTTGCATTAGTCCAGAACGGAATCGGGAATAACAACACTGCAATTGGAGCCTTGGCCAATGTTTCGACAGGTAACCTTACCAATGCTACGGTCATCGGTTATGGTGCCACCGTGGATGCGAGTAATAAAATTCAATTGGGGAACAGCAGCGTTACTGCAGTAAATACAAGCGGTATCATCACTGCCGGTGGATTTATAAAGTTAGGTGGGTCGCCTTCTCAATACCTGATGGCGGATGGCAGTGTTTCTACGCTTACATCGTTACCGCCATCCGGTACTGCCGGAGGTGATTTATCAGGCACTTATCCGAATCCGTCACTTGCTGTTTCCGGTGTTACGGCAGGAACTTACGGAAGCAGTACTTCATTCCCTGTGCTTGCTGTAGATGCAAAAGGCCGGATAACTGCTGCCTCACTGCAATCTCTTCCGTCTGCTTTGCCACCCAACGGCAGTGCCGGCGGAGATCTCTCCGGGACCTACCCGAATCCTTCACTCGCAAATTCGGGAGTAACGGCAGGCATATACCCAAAAGTGACCGTTGATGCAAAAGGAAGAGTGACAGCAGGATCTGGATTGTCGTTCGCAGATATTCCATCGCTTTCCGGTGCTTATGTTGATCTCAGTACTACTCAAACAGCAGCTGGTAATAAAACGTTTACCGGACTTCTGACATTCAATCAGGATGTAATCATAAACGGGTTGAAGGCCGGACGAGGCCCGGGTTCATTTGGAAGCAATACGCTGTTTGGAAATACGTCGATGGTTTCAAATACCACGGGGACTTATAATACGGCAATCGGTCATAGCGTTTTGAACGCAGCATCTTCCTCTTCAGGGAATACTGCTGTTGGCGCACTTTCGTTGATCAACACAACCGGGAGTAACAATACGGCAGTTGGACTTAATGCATTGGCAAGTCTGTTGAGCGGATCAGAAAACACTGCCATAGGAACCAATGCTGACGTAAATACCGGGAGTCTGACCAACGCTACTGCGCTTGGATTTGGAGCTGTTGCCACCTCCAGCAATAGTATCCAGCTTGGAAATACGTTCGTAACAGCGGTCAGAACAAGTGGTGTTATCACTTCAGGTGGATTTATCCAGACAGGAGGTACCGGCTCGCAGTTTCTCATGGCGAATGGAAGCGTATTGAATACAACAATGGGCGGAGATCTCTCGGGTACCTATCCTAATCCTTCGCTCGTAAATTCAGGTGTTTCTGCAGGAACGTATCCGAAAGTAACAGTAGATGCTAAAGGCAGAGTGACCAACGGCGCAGTGTTGTCGGCAAGTGATATTCCATCTCTTTCTGCAACCTATGTCGATCTTTCTTCAGCGCAATCGGTAGGCGGGAATAAAACGTTTGCCGGAAATGTTCAGGCAGCCAACCTCATTAAAACCGGAGGGACTTCTTCCCAATACCTGATGGCCGATGGAAGTACGTCAACAGCAGCTGCCATCATGCCTTTGGGAAGTATTCAGATATATGCTGCAGCTACCGCGCCTAATGCCAGCTGGATGATTTGCAATGGCGCTGCCATCAGCAGAACGACCTACGCTGCGCTGTTCGCATTTATTGGTACTACTTATGGTGCCGGCGACGGATCAACAACATTTAATTTGCCCAATATGACCGGTAAGTTCCCGCTCGGTGTTTCAGCGTCGGCACCGGTTCATGCATTGGCCAGCACCGGCGGAGAAGAAACACATACCATGACCTTGAACGAACTGGTGCCGCATACGCATGGCGCAGGAACATTAACCACTTCGTTCCCATATAAGTCATCAACGAATACAGGCAATCAATCGAATCAGGACGGTGCCGATGCCAATTTGTATAACTCCAGTGCCATCACCGGAAATACGGCCAGCGCAGGATCCGGAACACCGTTTAATGTGATGCCGCCTTTCCTCACATTGAACTTTATTATTCGCGTTCAGTAAAGAAGGATGGTTATGAGAAGAATTGTTGAAAGGAAAGTATTCGGATATCCCTTCCGTGAGTGGATGATAAGGAATGTATCCCTTACATACTTCGCTGGTGCCATGATGTTATTTTCTTTGTCAGCATCATCACAATCGCTGAGTCCGGTGGTGTTGCCTGCTGCCGGGAAGTACCTCACCGGTGGCGGCTATTCGCTCAGCGGAACAATCGGGGAACCTGTGCATACCACGTTTCAGAATGGTAACGTAGTCCTCACACAGGGACAACAACAACCGTATATACTGCTCCGGTTACTGCACCTGAATGCGTTCATTGAAGGCGCCTATCTCGGCAGCGGACAACTGCAGGCTGTGCTGAATACCAATTTCCCAATGGATTTTCCGGTGACCTCCTGCGACTCAGTAACCATCGAACTGCATGATGATGCCAGCCCCTTTGCATTGATAACTTCTGCAACAGGAATACTCAAAACGGATGGATCTGCCGATATTCAGTTTCCTGCAGCGTACTCAAATGGTACTTTTTACATCGTGCTGCGACACCGGAATTCCATTGAGACATGGAGCAAGCTGCCGGTGACTTTCGGCGCAGTTACAAACTATGATTTCACTACATATTGACGTATGAAATTTGTTTAATGCGGAACTGAATTGCATAGCAGAGAGTTTTCCGGACGTGATTAGATAAAAAAGTGAACCTGGATCCGGACTGGTATGGTGTGCTGATTGCAAAGCTCTCTTATTTACAAACACAAAAGTTTTCAGAATACAGACCCTGCCTTGATGAAAGTAGCGTTTCAGGGTTTTGAATAATTGCTATATATTGGCCGCTGATATTAACTATTGTTGAAGTGTTATCCATTCTTAAGAATGTCCGGCCTTCACCTGAAGCTAGGCAGGAATGGAGCCTGCATGCCATCCCTGACTATAATAGTTGTTGAAAGATATGGAATTGCTATATCGATTGAATGATTTCGGATGTAGGTCATAGTCTCCACGGACACTAACACTTCAGCTTTCCAGCCTGGCGAATACATCTTTTCAGTAATTTCTACTTAGAGATGCAACCCTGTTGACATAGATTACGTCAAGGATTAAAACTGCCCGGATGAGAAGTAAATTATTAATCGGATTATTGCTCATTTTTGAATTTGCCAAGGCCGCCGACTATTACTGGGTCAACGGCCAGGGGAACTGGTATGACTTCAGCCAGCATTGGGCAACTTCCAGCGGTGGAAATATATATCACACCTCTCCTCCGGGACCGGATGATGATGTGTACTTTGATGCGAATTCGTTCAGCAATTTGCATGATACACTCATTATTGATGAAAGGACCGTGTACTGCAGATCTATGAACTGGACGGGAGTTATGCATGAGCCGGTCATTTATTCAAATGAGATATACGGGATGACGAACCTCTATGTGTATGGTGATTTTGTGTTGGCTCCTAATGTCATCTGGAAGGGATATAGCAGTATTTATATGTTTGGTTCCGGCAATGCACATGTGATTGCGCAATATGGAGTTAATCCTTTAGTGCCACCTTATCTCTTTACCTTTTATCTGGATCGTCCGGGCTGCGTGTGGTCATTAAACAGTCAGTTTTCTGGCGCACTGGTACTGAATGCAGGCAGTTTGCAGACAAATGGTTATTCCATAGACGGTTATTTGGATGCAAGTGGACATAATTTTCCTGGTAACATCGGTTTCGTTGATCTTGACACATCTTCTATTACAGGTTATACTATGCTTGGAGTAACGGCAGATGTGGATAGTGCAGTGTTCTCCGGGCTTTTATCCTCTTCAGCTCCAAATCATTTCAATGTGGTTCATGTGGTTAATGGAGGATTTACAAATTGTACAATAGAGGAGCTTCATGTTGTTTACCTTGGTGGAAATTCAACCACTATTAATAAGTTGTTTATTGAACCAAATAGTCTTTTTGTCGGGTCGTATGACGGTTGGGGTATAATTGATGCGGATTCACTGTTCGTGCATGAGCTGAATCTGAATATCGACAGGGTTTCCATAAACAGTATCACTGCAGATACTGTATTGGTTGGACCCAATGTCAGAAAATTGACTATTCAGGACACTTTGTTTATAAATGAATATATGGCTATAAATGGTGCCTGCGACAGAATGCTGAAATTTGAAGCAGAAGATACAACGACAGGGCCAGCGGTATGCATTGTTCCGCCTGAAAATTATAGCTTTGAAAGAGTTGATTTCACAGGAATAAAACTTGTTGGAGCGGCTTCTGCCGTTGCTGTTGACTGTAAGGATAACGGAGCAAATACCGGCATCGTATTTCAGCCTTCATCGTCTCGCGTTGTTTATTGGGTGGGAGGTTCAGGTCGCTGGAACGATAATGCCCATTGGTCACTGGCTTCAGGTGGAGCCGGTGGTGCCTGCGTCCCTTTAGCAGTTGACACAATTGTATTTGATGCGAATTCTTTCTCAACTCCGTCCGACACCGTGTTTCTGGATCAGGAGATCATTTATGCTGCAGTTATCTCCGGATCGCAGGTGTCTACTCCTGTCGTTTTTCAAAGCAATTATTACGGAGTACAGTTCATCGTAAATGGATCCTTCGAATTAGATACAATGGTGACTTTGTTTGGATATTTCAATGTTCAGCTATATAGCAATGATCCTGGAAATAATATCAGTTTACAAACTCCACTGCATCCCGGAACTTCGTATACAGGCAGTGCCAGTATGATAATTCATGGAAGCGGAATCTGGAATCTTACCGCACCCTTTAATGTAGGGTCATTGACTCTCGAAGGTGGTACACTCAATACACATGGATTTCCTGTTTATAGCGGGATGGTTCTCCCTGATAATGATTATGCAAAAACAGTTCAGCTGGATACTTCGGTCATTTATGGGACGCTACAAATATCAGACAGTACCAATGTTAATATAGATGCTGACAGCGCTTCTATGATCGGTGAATTGGTATTTTCACTGGCAAGCCTGCATCTACACAGAGTGAATGCTAGTTCTATTGCTGCCTATAATTGTCAGTTTGATTCTGTTGATGTGCATAATTTCGCAGGTAATGGCAACATAACAGGATATTGCCGATTAGGTAAATACCAAACGAATAGCTATGCTAATTATTCGATGATTTCGGGTGAACATAACACATTTTCATATCTGGAAATTTCATCGCTGACTTCCAATTTTATTTTTGGCTTACAGGGACCCTACGATAGTTTGTGGACGGACACACTGGTTATTGACACTGCTCTTTCCGGTTTTCAGATGATGTCAAACTCCTATCTTGGCGTATCTGACTTTATAAAATTGAGTGGAAGCTGTAGCAATATTCTATATTTTACAGGAGAGGCAGGTACTTTATTTCAGATGCCTCCCGGATCTCATCAATTGACGCGGATGGTTTTTAAAGATGCAAAATTTGCTGGTACCGTTAGTGCAACTCAATCGATCGATCTGGGCGGAAATAGCGGTGTAGCAATTTCTTCAAACCCGTCCCGGAAGTTGTATTGGGTAAATGGAGGCGGTTCATGGAACGACCCGCAACATTGGTCGCTTATGAGCGGAGGTGCCGGTGGTGAATGTAGTCCTACTCAACAGGACTCGGTAATTCTGGATCAGTTGTCTTTTAGTAGTGCTGGTGATACACTCTTTGCTTCACAAGGAACGGCTCTTAGTTACATGGATTGCCGCAATGTTGTTAATCACCCGGTTTTGAAGATGATTGGAGTTCAACGTGTATTTGGTTCTGTTCACTTAATGGCGGATATGGAATATTTACTCGCGGGCAGAATCCAATTAGAAGCAGAAACCGGTGTTTACGAACTGGATTTTGCAGGCCTGGATCTGACCGATTCATCACAAAGCTGGATATCCTCAGGATTGGAGAATGATAAGAATGCAACTTGGAATTTATTATCAGATTTTCATATCGGCAAGTTAAGATTTAGAAATGGCACTTTAAATTATAATTCACACAATACTTATACATCTGAACTTTATTTTGATAGTGGTCCGGACACTACAACTATCAACATAGGAGAGGGATCCATTCATTCAGATTATTTATTCTTTGGCCATGGTTGGATAGGATCTGTTAATCAGGTTGATGCCGATAGTGCACATTTATTTTGTGATCAATTCTATAACAGTTTAAAGCCTTTGGCCATAAATGAATTAATTTGTACCGGTGGTGTGGAGACTGATAGTACCACATTCAGGTATCTACAAGCAGGGAGTTTTCAGGGAAATAATAATATAGTGGAATGGGGTGACCTTAAAACTGTTCACGTCAATGACTGTTATTTTCAAACAGTGAGATTGATCAGTGACGGAGGTTTCACGGCAAGTTCTACTCATATTTCGAAATTGAACGTTGATAAGAATTTGGCTCTTGATGGAAATAATTTCAGCATCGATAGCTTGATTATTGGTTCCGATATAAGGAAATTTTCTTTAGGTACAGGATGGGGAGGAATTGGTATATATAAATATTTCTCAAAATCTAATAACCTGAAAAACTTTACACAAATAACTTCCGCCCCAGGTTCAGTGGCAAATTTAGGTTTACCGGCAGATACTATTTGCTTAGAAAATCTTGCCATTGACCATGTAAATATTGGCGGTGGCGGTATGTACTATGCAGGAAATAATAGTTACCAGATTGGAACCTGCACCGGTTGGATCATGAGCGGGTGTGATCTGGATACTTCTTCCGTCTGGCCGGGCGATGTGGATGATGATCTGCAGGTGAGTCTGATGGATCTGCTGTACCTTGGCATTGCTTACGGAGATACCGGTAGCCAACGACCCAATGCCTCACTGAACTGGATAGCACAGCCCTGCATAAACTGGCCAATGGTGTATGCAAACGGCAGCAATGTACACAATGCAGATACCGATGGAAATGGTGTGGTAGATGATGATGATACATTGGCGATCACTGTAAATTATGGACAAGTACATCAGCGACCTGCACCAACAGTACCGGTGGTTGTTTCAGCGGGAACGCCGGCCTTTTTCGTACTGCCGCAGGGAAATCTCCCTTTGTCATCAATGGTTAGCCTTCCCATGCATATCGGAACTTCTACTTATCCGCAACAGGATGTGTACGGCATGGTGGTAACCTTGCATTTTAATCCGGCAGCCATACAACCCGGATCCTTGTATATGGATGCACTGAATTCATGGCTCGCGGATACTGCAGTCCAGTTAAAGATGATGCGCTGTGATCATGCAGCAGGCATTGTAGTGTTCGCACTTGTACGGACAGATCATCAGAATGTAAGCGGATGGGGTGAAGTAGCTGCCTTGCATTTCATCACTTCCGCCACCGGTGGCTTTCTGGATCTTAGCATCGCCGACCTTAAACAGATCGATAAAAGTGAGCATCAGATTTTGTTGAATGTGATGAACAGTACTGTTCATGTGGGAATTCAGGAAGAAGAAAACTTCGGATCATCATTTATCGTATATCCGAATCCCGGCACAGGACAAATTTTCTGGAATGAGATGCTGACTTTTGTTAAAGTAGAAGTGTTTGATGTATATGGAAAACTTTGTTATGCTTCAGAAGGGAATACCTTGGGTTCTCATTGCGATCTTTCACTGCTGTCTAATGGTTCATACCTGATACAAGGTAAAGATGCAAAAGGACATCTGTTCAGAAGCAATTTTCTGAAAATATCAGGACGTTAGATCGATTGGTATGATGAAATAGATTATTGAGTGTTGATGATTCCTGATCTTAATTCACCACTACCTTTTCTCTATACAACCTTCCATCGGTGAAGATTTCAAGGAAATAAACACCGCTCGGGAGATGGCTCACATCTATTGACGCACTGAAATCCGGAAGCAATCTTTCTGATTGGAGACATTGTCCGGTGATGTTGAAAATGTTGAGCACCGCTTCTTCGTTGTTTGTGCCGGGAACTTGGAAATAGATTTTATCGTTGGCAGGATTAGGAAATACTAACGGTTTGTTGGCTTGAACTTCCTGCACGCCGGTGATTACTGTTGTTTTTATGATCGTTCCGTTAAACCCTGCAGCGTAGCCTGCATTACCTGAAGTGAAGTTGACATACAGTAAAATATCTGAAGTTGCACTCGTTTGAGGTGACCAGCTTTGTCCGCCGTTGGTGGTGCGTAAAATATATCCGCTACCACCAACGATCCAGCCATTGAGTGCATCGTTGAAAGTGACAGAAAACAAGGTATTGGCTGTACCACTGGTGACAGATGTCCAGGTTTGCCCGCCATCCGTCGTACGGATGATGGTGCCACTACCGCCTACGGCTATACCCGAAGTGGTGGAGGTAAAATAAACGGATCGCAGAAGTTGTCCTGTTCCGCTGGTTTGAGGAGCCCAGTTTACACCTCCGTTGGTGGTGCGAAGAATCACGCCCTGGTTACCTACTGCCCAGCCGGTATCAGCTGCAGGAAAGTGTACGCCGGAGAGTTGCTTATACTGGCCATTGGTTTGCTGCACCCATGACTGACCACCGTCTGTAGTCTTCTTGATGAGTTCGATACTGAGCGAACCTGATCCTCCAACTGCATAACCGGTATTTACATCCGTAAAGAAAACAGAATTAAACGCCAGGGTAGTTCCGGTGGAGAGTGTATCCCATGTTTGTCCGCCATTGGTGGTCTTTACCGCTTTGCCGTTCCAGCCCACCGCATACCCGGTATCCGGCGCCGGAAAATGGACTTCAAACAAATCATCAGTCACTCCACTTGCCTGCGTTGTCCAGGTTTGTCCGCCGTTGATCGTTTTACGAATGAGTCCCCCGTTTCCGGTCACATAACCGTTGAGTGAATCCGTAAAATACACCGATTGCAGCATCGTGGTTGTACCGGAAGGAATCGTCACCCATTGAGCAGAAGCTGAAGTCAGGAAGCATAGAGTAACAAGAAAGGGCAGGAGATATTTCATTTCGCGAAAATAGGGAATTACCCTCATCGGAATTGTCATCGATGCTGTCGCCCCTACGGGGCTGGCATTTCAGTCAACCAAAATGTAAATAATGGAGAAACATTTTTCAATTACCATCATCCTAGCCCCGTAGGGGCGGCACCACGGTCGCGTACGGGTCAACGAACAAACACGCCGGTGGCTGCCTGCCCCGATCGTAGCATCGGGGAGCGGAGTCCGATAGCTATCGGTCCGATAGCTATCGGACGAAGCCACCAGTAAACGAGCATGCCGAAGCCACCGCTACAACATAATTCCCTACCTTTGAATCATGCGCGATTTCCTGTGATCTCCCCCAACAAAGCAGTTTTTTTTAAGGGACCAGTTTTGAAGAAGCTGACATCTGGACTTCATTTTTTTAATGTGCTGTTCGATTTTATAAGCTTGATTGCTTTCAAGCCCATCAATAATTAAGAATAAAGTCCATGGAATACCTTTTCTTGTAAAAGCATCATGGAAAGTGCCGGAATTGTGTTCAACCAACCGTCTGTCGGGGTCGTCAGTAGTTCCCACATAAAACCGATTTAATTTTTCAGAGAATAATATGTAAACGTAAAATATCATTTTGAAATTAATTTTTGAAAAAAGAAAGAGGCCACCAATAATGATGGCCTCTGCTGCACCGCTCCCCCTCCTGCCCCGATAGCTATCGCATTGGCGTTAAGCTAAGCCGATTACTTTTCAACTCAAACTTCTTGATAATTAGCTTGGTATTAGAATAAAAAAGGCTTCCCCTTTGCATAATTATGTTGCGCTAACAAACTCTAACATGCGCACGGGAAGCCAAAACAAATATATGCAACATGACTTGAATTCAAAGTTAAAGTTGCTAGGTATCACAAAACTGGAGAGAGAATTGGGTTTTAGAAAACGACGTACAGGCAAGATCAGATTGCAAGCACTTGTTGAAAGTTTTTATAAGTCATGTTTTCGGAGTAAATTTTCATTGTCAAGCTGGGCTTTTCAGTTGTCGGCTCAGGAAGGACTCTGCATTAGCAAGCAAGCTGTCTTTTACAGGGTCAATAGTTCATTAACTAAATTATTGGAAAGACTGCTCAACAATGCACTCGTTGCACAGATAAAGCCGAGCCAGACTTCACAGAATAGCAGATTTAAAAATGTATATATCCAGGATGGAATGGCAATTAAGTTGCCGGACAATTTAAGTACAAAATACAAAGGAAATTACTCGCGCGGCAAGATAAAAGCGGTAGCGAAATTGCAAGTAATTTATAATGCCAGTAAACGAAATTTTAAATCTATTCTGCTAACTCCTTTCACAAGAAATGACCAGACAGCCTCATCCGACATATTGCCGTTACTAAAGAAGGGAGATTTGGTCATACGCGATATGGGATATTTTGTAATGCCCACCTTTAGACAAATCGTACAACGTAAGGCAGACTTCATCAGTCGATATAAAAAAGATGTGGCCATAATTGATTTAAAGAGTAAGCAGGCGGTGTCAATAATACAATTATTGAGAGGAAAAACGGTTTTGAAACGAAAAGTTATTCTTGGTGCAAAAGAACAGCTTGAATGCACGTTGATAGCGGTTAAGGTAGCTCCATGTTTGGCGGAGGCAAGACGAAGAAAAGCCATGAAAGATCGTGATAAGCGACTAAGGTATACCCAGGATAAAAAAATATTGCTTGGATGGGATATTTATCTGAGTTCTTCACATGATCTGGACGTAAAAGACGTTCAAGATTATTATGCAGCTCGTTGGCAAATAGAGATCATTTTTAAGTCTTGGAAAAGTGGTTTGAGTTTAGAGAAGTCCATTCCGGGTCAACTGAATTATGATCACTTAGCGGTAACAGTTATCTATCTTCATTTGTTACTGATTGTACTTATGATTACGCCCATATACAACACCTTGAAATCACTTATACGTAGGCCCGAAGATAGAGTAAGCCTCTTGAAATCAGTTAAAATCATCTTAATGATGATCATTAACAATCGAATACAATTTGACTTAAATGTTGCCTCTAAATTGGCCAACTTTACTCTTTATGAAGTTAGGAACCGGGACACGATGGCAGATAAACTGAGGATTTTAGCTTAACGCTAATGCGATAGCTATCGGGGTCGAACCAGGGCCTAACGATATTTTAATTTTAGTTTATCAATGATTTCAGGAAAATGTAAGAGGTTCTGAAAGTACTTTCTGGACTTCATTTTTTTAATGTGCTGTTCGATTTTATAAGCTTGATTGCTTTCAAGCCCATCAATAATTAAGAATAAAGTCCATGGAATACCTTTTCTTGTAAAAGCATCATCGAAAGTGCCGGAATTGTGTTCAAACAACCGTCTGTCGGGGTCGTCAGTAGTTCCCACATAAAACCGATTTAATTTTTCAGAGAATAAGATGTAAACGTAAAATATCATTTTGAAATTAATTTTTGAAAAAAGAAAGAGGCCACCAATAATGATGGCCTCTGCTGCACCGCTCCCCCTCCTGCCCCGATAGCTATCGGGGTCGAACCAGGGCCTAACGATATTTTAATTTTAGTTTATCAATGATTTCAGGAAAATGTAAGAGGTTCTGAAAGTACTTTCTGGACTTCATTTTTTTAATGTGCTGTTCGATTTTATAAGCTTGATTGCTTTCAAGCCCATCAATAATTAAGAATAAAGTCCATGGAATACCTTTTCTTGTAAAAGCATCATCGAAAGTGCCGGAATTGTGTTCAAACAACCGTCTGTCGGGGTCGTCAGTAGTTCCCACATAAAACCGATTTAATTTTTCAGAGAATAAGATGTAAACGTAAAATATCATTTTGAAATTAATTTTTGAAAAAAGAAAGAGGCCACCAATAATGATGGCCTCTGCTGCACCGCTCCCCCTCCTGGGCTCGAACCAGGGACCCCATGATTAACAGTCATGTGCTCTAACCAGCTGAGCTAAGGAGGAATAATCCTCTCTCTGCCTTACAGGGAGAGGATCATGTATTCCGGCTCATGCCACCATGAAGTGAAGCGAAGCGCCTACGTCATGACTAAAACACGTGTTGAGGTCGTTAGGGATAAGAACTACCCGCGTAACGGAATTTTCGTTTCGGGGTTGCAAAAATAGTGAAGCAACTGATAATTTTCAAAATAATCCGGGTTAAATTATAGGGTTTTTTATGGCCTTGGCAGATCCCAATAACCAGGCGAAAAATCGTAAGTAGCTTAAATACAATTGTTTGTAAGGAAAACTCATTGATCTGCGAAATCCCCTCAATAAAATTAAATGGGTCGTTCGGGCTACCGGGCCAGATTTGAGCATAATTGCCGCCAGGATACCCTTGGGCATGAAACCGCAAGCGCCCCGCACTTTCCCTATCTTTACTCCACCACGCAATGACATCCAATGAAAAAACTATCCTTACTGTTGCTCCACCTGTGGTGGACCACAGCCGCTTTCGCACAGGCGCGCCAGTGCACCCCTTACCTGACTGATTCTGTTTTAAACGCTCATCCGGAGATCCTGCTTCAGGAAGCGTCCATGAACCGCGATATCTATCGGTTACGGATATCCGAAAATGTAAATGCACGGATGAACCCGCCGGTGTTAACCGTTCCGGTGGTGTTTCATGTGATTCATCAGGGCGGACCCGAAAACATTCCTGATTCCATCATCACCGCCGCACTGAATGATGTGAACCTGCGCTTCGCACAACAGGCACCGTTTAATTTCCCCAATGGCGCCTCGGTGAACATTCAGTTGTGTATGGCTTCTGTTGATCCATTAGGTAATCCAACTACCGGTATCACCCGCGACTCTTCTTATTGGGCCGTTTTGCCGCAAGGTTGGGGCTCTGGTGCCGATGAGATGATGAAGAATGTGAATCGCTGGAACCCGATCCGCTACCTGAATGTCTGGTTGCCGAAACAAACGATTCTGGCCATGGGCACAAACGCCTACGGCAGCTATCCCTGGTCGAAAGGTGCTCCTTGGGATGGCGTGGTGATTGAAGCGCTCTCGCTCGGTGGACCCAATTGGTTACTCGCGCACGAAATAGGACATTACCTCGGCTTGTATCACAACGACTACAATTCATCTTGTGTGAACTTTAACTGCCTGCTCGATGGAGATCAGGTTTGTGATACGCCTCCGGAATATCAACCCATCGATTGTGCCGGGAGCAGTTGCAGTACAGATATGGATGATACTTCCGGCTTTAATCCGTTTACCATCGATACCATCGATATTTCAAATGTGATGCTGCCGATTCCTCCCTGTGATATGGTGTTTACGCCGGGACAGGCTGAAAGGATGTACTCGTTTCTGTCGCTGGTGAGAAATGAACTGTTGGATGCTGCTTCCTGCGGCGGACCTGCTCCCTCCATGGCTCCTCCTGTTGCCGGAATCGGTATCTCGGCGAATGCCTGCTTTGGCTATTCATTCACCTATACGGGAACCGGCGCCGAGTATGTGGAATGGGATTTTAATGCGGATGGTGTGTTCGATTCAGGTTCCGATAGTATCAATATGTCGTTCCCCACCGCCGGATACCATACGGTCGTGCAGCGGGTGTTCAACGGAGCCGGCTATGATACCGATACGCTCGTGTTTTATGCACAGCCAACCGGAAACACGAATTTCCCCATGGCAACCATTACCACGAATAATAATTCAAACAATGGCAGTTGGCTTTGCTCAGGTTCCACACTAACGTTAACGGCTGTACCCAATATGGCACAGTATATCTGGAGTACCGGAGATACTACGCAAACGATTACCCTCGTGGCCGATAGTGCGACCACCTTTTCTGTTTCGTTAACCTGTATTGATTCTGCCGGTATCGTTTGGCAGCATTGTCCGGATCCGGTGTATTCCTGGACCATCGTTCCTTCTCCCGCTCCTTTATCGTTTACTCCCGTAACCGATGATACCCTCTGCGAAGGGGAATTCTTTAAAGTGGTTTGGTCAGCACCGGGAAATGTGGTGGTGAGCCAGTTTATCACCAACGGTTGGCCGGGATTGAACCAGGATACGGTGTTTCTCTGGTACAATAATATTCCCGATCAGTATATCGGTATTGCTGTTCGTGAAATATCGACCTATTGTCAGACCTGGTCGGATACTTTTCATTTACATTTCAATCCCGTTATTCCCGGACCGCTCCAACCCGGATACAATGGCAATACACTCTGGATAAACGATACCGCCGCGTTTCATCAATGGTATCTGAATGGTGTCGCCATCGCCGGTGCAACAGCCGATACATTCGTAGCGATCGTAAATGGATGTTATTCCTATAGCGCCTGGGATAGTGACCCGGATTGTGCTACGATGTCGTCGGATTATTGTGTTACCACCGCGGGACTTTCGGAAAATGCAGCAGAGGAAATCATCGTTTATCCGAATCCTGCTAACGGAATTATTTATCTCGAAAGTACCAACGGTGTGAATCTGAAACCGGAAGATGTGCGCTTATATGACTGCAGCGGCCGACTTATTACCGTGCAGGTACAGACGGATAAAACCGGAAAACTCAGACTGGATTTCGCTGACGGTGCACACGGACTCTACATACTGACGACAGGAACCTTCCGTAAACTGATCGTTGTTGAATAGCAATCAGTAAAGAAACCTGAAAGGGTCGGGGAGAGTATTCTCCGGCCCTTTAAGCTGCCGTAGCTACTTCGGTTTGTAAAGTGATCTCTACTCTCGTACCGGCAGGTTGTTGATTCGCATCGTATAAATCGATGATCCTGAAATTCCGGTCGTCACCATTCAGCAGCTTGATACGCTCTCGGGTGATTTCGGTGCCAAAGGATTTATTCGAACCAAGCGTTTTACTTTTCATCTCCGCTGCTTTTTCTCTTCCGATGCCGTCATCTTCAACGGTACAGAACAAGCTGTTGTTGTTTTTATTTGTAATGGAAATACGTACCGTTCCGGCCGCACCTTTATTCAGTAAACCATGCCAGATTGCGTTTTCTACATATGGTTGTAACACCAGAGGTGGAATCATTGTTCTTTCGCGGTCGATGGCAGGATCGATCGTGATGGAATATTCAAACTTATGATCAAAACGCAGTTGTTCCATCTCGATATATAAACGTAAGGCATCAGTTTCATTGTTGAGTGTAACAAGGCTTGATTTTGAATTTTCCAGCACCAGACGCATCAGTTTGGAGAATTTAACAAGGTAGTCGCTCGCGGTTTCCCGGTCGCTGCGGATGATATACCGGTTGATTGAGTTGAGCGCATTGAAAATAAAATGTGGATTCATCTGCGCACGTAACGCCTCAATTTTTAACTCGCTGAGCTGATGCTGAAGCTGGTAACGTTCACTCTCGTTTTTCCGGTGCTGACTGATCCTGTATTGATTGAAACCGAGAAGTAGAAAGAGCAATAAGGCAATTCCGCCAATAATGATCAGGTTTTTTGAATTTTTTTGCTGCGCAATTTCCTGCTCCTTCAGCTCTTCCTGTTTTTTGCTCAGCGCAAGAGCCTGTTCTTTCGCTTCTGCTTCCAGCATTTTTTGCTTTAATTTCTGTTGTTGTTCTGTCAGGCGTAATTGCTGAATGATATTCTCTTTGTTTAATACATCAATTTCAGATTGCCTTCTCCTTGCTTCTTCGAGATTGCCGGCGATGATGGCATTCTTTTTTTCGAGCTGCAGTTGCTGTATTTTCCGTTCGTTTTCCAGACGATGAATTTCTTCCAGTTTTTTACTCGATTCATATTCTTCTGATAAACGGTTTATTTCCTTCTTTCTGGATTCCAGAGCGATGCTGTCACGTACAATAATAGACCGTTCGTAGGCAGCTTTTGCAGCAACAAAATCTCCGCGATCAAACAATATACTTCCTTTCATCCGGTAGGCATCCTTGATTCCGTCTTCGTCGCCTTCTTCCTGACTGATTCCGATGGCCTTGTTAATGTAGAATTCGGCGGAATCCAGTTTCTTTACAGTCTGCAGGTACGAGGCAAAGTTCATGTACAGGCGGCCCAGATACCCCATTTTTGTCATCGATTCGGCAAGAGCAATCGTTTTGCGCTGATAAAGCTCTGCAGAGTCAGGCATGTTTTTTTCCTGATAGATGGTGGCTTTATTGGAATACACAACGTGCAGACGGGTATAATCAATGTTCTGTCCCATCGATACTTCTGCGGAATCATAATAGGGAAGTGCTTCATCCGGTTTATTGATAGTGTAGTAGTATGTAGCAACACCTAAATAGGCTGTGGGCAGATAGGGAGGAAATTTATCCCTGCAGTGCGAAAGATTACGGTTGTAATATTCAAAACAACGCTCATAATTTTGTTCTTTCAGCAGTATGTTCCCAACAGCATTGTAGGCAACAGCCAGACTTCGGTTGTCTTTGATTTTTTCAAGAATTTCAATTGCAGCATAATATTTCTGCAATGCTTCTCTTGGTCGTTCAAGCCGTGCGAGAATAATTCCAAATGCGAGGTTTGTTTTGGCAATTTCATTGACATCCCCGATGAAGCGGGCAGAGTATTCCGATTTTATTATGTTTTCATTTGCCTGTTCCAGCTGATTACTTACTTCGTAAGCCTGCGCCAGCGTTCTGAAAATTTTGGATCTGTATAAATGATTTCCTCCCTGTTCAATGTATTTTGCTCCGCCTTGCAGAATGGAAATGATAGAATCCATAGGCAGCTTTCCGTAATATCGGATCGCAGTATTGTAACTCACATAAGCTAACGATGAGGGATTACCGCTTTTTACTGCATATTTCTTTTGTTCGGTAAGAAACTCATCGCCTTCTTTCAGTTTTCGGGAAGTGATCAGTATGTACGTTTTATCGCCGATTTTATTTGCTTTCAGGGAATCTGCAAGGCCGGAGTTACGGATGGAAGTAAGCGTGTCTGCCCAGTTTTCAGTCTGGCTGCTTGCCTTGAATGAAAACAGGATAAGCAGTATCACTGCCAGTGAACGATAGCTGACCGGATGCGCATTGTTGGCAAATTGCTGTTTCCCTGGAATGTTGAGTTTCTTTTGCATTCAGTTCCTAAAGTTAATGCACGGGGAAGTTTCCCGGACCAGGAAACGCCTTTTTTTAGCATTCGGCTGCATCCTTGAGTATTTGGACATTAATCCTGATTTTTCGGGATTTACCGGATATGATTTCCCTCGATTCATGGGCTGACCATAATTCGTGGATAAATCCTGGCTGGACCATTCTTGAGAGAATTGCAAATAACGCTATATCAATGCTATACAGGTGCATTGTTTTAGGGTTGATCTGTTGCTGTTCAATAGTTTCGGTCAGAGGTGTAAGCTGTTTATTTACCTTCGCATCCGGAAATTCTATAAAAGCTATGAGCCTCTTAATGATCGGAACGGTTGCCTTTGATGCAATCGAAACACCTTTCGGTAAAACGGATAAAATTATTGGCGGTGCCGCAACCTATGCGTCGATGTCCGCTTCATTTTTTAAGAAAAAGATAAACCTTGTTTCGGTAGTGGGTGAAGACTTCCCGCAGGATGCCATCCAGATGCTTGAAAAGCGTGGTATCAATACCGAAGGGTTGCAGATCAAAAAGGGAGAGAAAACATTCTTCTGGTCAGGTAAGTACCATGAGGATATGAATTCACGTGATACACTCGATACTCAGTTGAACGTACTCAGTACTTTCGATCCGATTATCCCCGATTCTTATCAGGATTGTGAATTTCTGATGTTGGGCAATCTGATGCCCAGTATTCAGATGAGTGTGTTGCAGCGCCTGAAAAACCGTCCTAAACTGGTGGTCATGGATACCATGAACTTCTGGATGGAAGTAGCTATGGCTGATCTGCTGAAGATGATCTCCATGGTGGATGTGCTCACCGTGAACGATGCGGAAGCACGTCAGCTGACCGGTGAATACTCACTCGTGAAAGCTGCACGTAAAATTCTTGCCATGGGTCCCAGGTACCTGATCATCAAAAAGGGTGAACACGGCGCTCTCCTGTTTCATGAGAACAATGTGTTTTTCGCACCTGCCTTGCCGTTAGAGGATGTGTTCGATCCCACCGGTGCCGGTGATACGTTTGCAGGTGGCTTTATCGGTTACCTCGCCAGCGTGGGTGATATCTCATTCGAAGCGATGAAACGCGGTGTGATTTTCGGATCAGCAATGGCTTCATTCTGTGTCGAGAAATTCGGTCTGGAGCGTGTTGTGGCTCTTACCGACCGTGAGGTGGAAGAGCGTGTACAGCAGTTTGTGGACCTGGTTCAGTTTGATATTACGCTGGTATAAGCAAGGAAATACGCTAAGCAAATTGAGGCTGCCGGATTTGGCAGCCTTTTTTTTGACCGAAGCGGAGCATTCACCGGCCGGAACATCTGTTATTTCTCGCTGAAGCTGCCCGTTTTTAGTATATTCGTTGAACCAATCTTCTTCACATGAAAAGCAAAATCGATTTCCTGATACAGTGGGTGGTATGCTCGCTGCTTATCTTTAGTTTCTTTACCACAGCCAAAGCCCAAAGTACGCGTGTAATCAGTGGTAAAGTAGCGGATGCTTCAACCAATCAACCGGTGCCTTTCGTGACAGTTACTACTAAGTCAACCCTGATTGGCACTGTAACGAATGAGGAAGGCGGATTTGATCTGGTTTTGCCCGATAGTATTCGTCAGGATGATCTGATCATTACCATGATCGGATATAAAATGCAATCATTTTCCCTGAGTGCCCTTCCCGTTCCATTGAATGTGCGTTTACAGCCCGATATTGTTGAAATGAAAGAAGTGCAGATCAAACCTCAGCCTCCTACATATTATTTATTGCTGGCAGCACGTTCGATGAAATTGAATTATCCCGATAAGCCTTTTGAAACACAGGCTTATTACAGAGAGAATATCACCGAAAACGATGGATTTCTGCGCAGCGCCGAGGGTGTTTTCAGAACCTATTATCCCGGATTTCAGGATACGCTGAAAAATCAAAATCAGTTGTTGCTGTTTCACAAAGCAGAGTCGTTGTCAGAACTTGCCTTTATGAAAAAGGAACGTGAAAAGTCGGAAGCAAGGGATAAAAAGAGAGAGGAGAAGGCTGTTAAAAAAGGCAGGACGGTGGAAAAGGAAAAATCAGAGAGCAACGATAGCCTTAAAATCGGAGAGATGTTTGGTGGACCGGATAATCTCCTCCGGCTGGCTGACATCGTCCGGAGTCCCGACAATTGTATCGATACGACCATGTTCGATGAGTACACATATTCATTCGCGAAGTCGTCATCGTTTAATAACGCTGAGCTGATGGTGATTAACTTTAAATCGCGAGGGAAAGTGGATGGAAACCGTGAAGAAGGAAAAGTGTATCTCGACATCGCTTCAAATGCTATCGTGAAAATTGAAACCCGTGGTACTGTGGTGATCCCAACACTGATACGGCCGGTATTGTTTGTGATGGGTATCGGAGCAGAAAACCCCAAGTTTAACAGCGTAATTGAATTCCAGCAGGTGAGAGACCGTTGGTACCCCAAGAATATGCAGTTTAACCTCGATCTGAACGTGGAAAAGAAGCGAATGTTTTCTGCCAATGATCATTCTAATTTTAAAATCTTCGGCTTGCTCGTCGTAAATAAAATTGACATCGGTTCTCCTACTCCGGTAGAAAAAGCGAAGCGTTATTCTTCAGATAAGAAACCGGAGGAGCAGGTCTTCAACGACTCTGGTCTTACCTGGGATCAGATTAACGTAATCAAACGCTGACAGAAAGAGCGCGGTACACGTTTCCGGCACCGCGCTCCTTTTTTCTATTTACTCTTCTGATTTGTTCATCAGTTGCATAAGCAGCGTGTAGGCTCCTTTTATCGCGATCCTTTCAGGCAACATTTTACCTTCTTCCGGCTGCACTTCTATGTACCCTGATTCTTTCATGCCTGTTCTCACCGGTATCATTGTGTAGACGTTTCCGTGTTGTTCTTCAAATACCCATGATTTGTTCTGCCAGGTTACGATGGCTTCTTCAGGTACTGCAGTTACCTGTTGCTGATTTACCTGTATGCTGGCATTCATAAACATGCCGGGTAATAATTCCTTATCGTAATCCTCAAAATGGCAGTGAACCTCTACACTCCGGTGTTCGTCCAGTTCTTTTCCTACCAGAATGATCTCACATTTGTGTTTGCTTTCTGGTTCAGAGTTCGTCCACGCCAGTACCTTCTGCCCGATGGCCAGGTAGCGGATGTCTTTTTCAAAGACGGTCATGTTTAGATGGATGTCGCGGGGATCAACGAGCTCAAAGAGAATGTCGGATGGATTGACAAAGGTGCCGATGTTGACCTTGACGGTCGTTACATATCCGTCAATCGGTGAACGCAAAGTAACACTGCGGGAGATGTTGTTTTCATTGAGTTGATCAGGGTTAATACCGGCCAGCTGCAGCTGTTCGCTGAGTGAGCGGATACTGACCTGATTCTTTCTCCATAACGATTCTGCTTCCTGAAACTGCTTGTCGCTGCTGGTTTTACTTTGGTTGAGTTCCTGTTGGCGGCGGTATTCTGCTTCCAGCTGCCGGCCGTTGATGAGCGCTGTCAGATATTCCTGTTGCAACCGGATCAGTCCGGGATCTTCAAGTACGGCAAGCTCTTCTCCTTTTCGGATGTGCATGCCCGGTAGTAATTTGGTCGATTTGAGGTATCCGCCGGGTGGGAAAGTGACAGCAATCATATTTTGTGGCGGCACATCAATGACTCCATTCACGTGTAGCAAAGACGATATGTTCCTGTGTTCAATACCGCCGGAAACAATGCCCGCAGTTTTGATCTGTGCAGGTGTAAGGATGGCTGACATACTTTGCTGTGCGCTTATTGTTTCAGCCTTTTTTTCCTGTTCACTTCCGCAGGCTGATAGCAGAAGGAGTATAGTAAGGAGGGAGATGAGTCTCATGATTATTAAATTATAGTTTTCCTGTAAGGGATTGATAAAGAATATAAGCTTCGCGGTAAGCGCGTAAGGTTTCAAGATACTGTTGCTGCGTTTCTATCGACTTTGCCATGAGCAGTGTCCATTGCAGATAATCAATATCTCCATTCCGAAGCCGCTTTGCAGCATCTGTGCTGATCGTCTCGGCATAGCGGAGGCCTTTTTGCTGATACCATTGCAATAATCCGCTGTTTGTCTGCATCCGGGTTTTGGCTTCTGTCAGCATCAATTCGAGTTGTATTGCGGTTTCTCTTGCTGTTTCCCGGGCGATGGCTTCATCCATCCGTGCTGCCTTAACGGTCCCGTGTTGAAGATTGCGGTAGAGCGGTATTTTTACTCCTGCCATCACTCCGGTGAAGTAGTCCTGACCACCATAGTATGTTTCACCGTTTCCGTCAGATTGCCATCCTTTGATGGTTTGCCGGAAGTATCCGATATTGAAACCCGGCCAGTTCTGAGATTGTTCATACCGAAGGCGGGCATGCGTGGCCGTTATACTTTCGTTCGCGGCTTTCATAGCGGGATGCTGTAGCACATTGGCTGTTGTGTCTGGCATTCCATAGGCCTTCACCGGGTCAAATCCTTCAGTGAGTGGCAGCGCATCCTCTCCGAACCCTGTAAGCTTCCGGAATTGTTCAGCCAGCTGACGGTAACGCCCTTCTTCTTCTCTCCGTGAATTCGCCCATCCTGCACCCGCCAGTCCGGCATACGCCTGTTCTGTAGTATTCAGGAGACCCGCCTGCAACTGCTGTTCACTTTTGGTGACAAAAACATGAAACAATGAATCCGCTGATGCCAGCAGTTGCAGCTTTGCTTCGGAAGTTGCCATGGAGGTGTACAGAATCAGTATTTCACGACGAAGCTCCAGTGCCGCCTGGTCCTGCTGGTAACGGGCTGATGATGTTTCTGCACGCCCGGCCTGCGATTTACGTATATACACCAACGGTAGACTGAAATCCTGACTGATTACGAGTTTCTGATCATTTGCATTACTGTTTACCTGACCGAATTCTCCGGTTACCGACAGGGGCCCGGGATCCCAGGCTGATTGACGCATAGCCTTCCGTTTTTCGGTTTCAAACCGGCGTGCCAGGTAGGAGGGATGATGCATAGCACTGTCTATCGCTGTTTCAACCGGAATCCTGGTCTGCGCCTGTAATGTTCCGACGGCGCCCATCAGGATCATCAGTAGCATCGCTTTTGGGGAGATGTTTCGGGTTATCCATCGCTGTCTGTTGATATAGAGTACTGGAATCAGCACCAGGGTGAGGAAGGTGGCAGATACAAGTCCGCCAATGACTACAGTGGCCAGCGGCTTCTGTACTTCTGCCCCTGCTCCGGTACTTAAAGCCATCGGAAGAAAGCCCAGTGATGCGACCGCTGCCGTCATCAATACCGGACGCAGTCGTGTCTGTGTCCCGCGTTTTACTATCTGAACCGGATCCAGTTCTCCATCCTTCCGTATTCTGTTGAACTCAGTGAGCAATACGATTCCATTCAGTACGGCTACACCAAAGAGTGCGATAAACCCGATTCCGGCACTGATGCTGAAGGGAAGACCACGCATGCTTAAGGCGATAATTCCGCCGATGGCAGAGAGCGGAATGGCTGTAAAGATGAGCAGCCCCTGACCGAAAGAACCAAAGGCGAAGTATAACATCAGGAAGATCAGTGCCAGCGCAATGGGAACAGCAATGCCTAAGCGTTTTTTTGCTTC
This sequence comes from Bacteroidia bacterium, assembly GCA_046330075.1. GTDB lineage: Bacteria > Bacteroidota > Bacteroidia > AKYH767-A > OLB10 > JAJTFW01. The sequence continues at coordinate 143,131 of JAXLTL010000008.1, forward strand.
AACGAGGTTTTCAAATGCGCCACCATAGGTGACATAATAACCGGCAGGAAGTTTTATCTGCTGTTGTACCATCCCTTCGAGTTCTTTTACCACCGACTGGATGTCTTTTCCTCTTACGTTAAATCCAACAATGATTCTTCGTTTGGCATCTTCACGCTGAATCTGATTGGGCCCGTCTTTCACCTCGATCTCTGCAATCTGATAAAGTGGAATCTGTAAGCCTGTGGGAGTTGTAATGAGCAGGTTCCTTACGTCATCCGGGTCTTTCCGCAGTTCTCCTGCCAGACGTACTACCAGATCAAAACGCCGCTCTCCTTCAAATACCAGACCGCTTGCCTGACCTGCGAAGGCTGTATTCACCACTTTATTTACTTCGTCTACTGGAACACCATACTGCGCAAGAGCCTGACGATTGTAACGGATCACAATCTGCGGCATCCCGGTCATGCTTTCTACGTATAAGTCGCGTGCACCTTCTACCTTTTGAACCACAGCACCGAGTTTTTCAGCATAATGAGTAAGTGTATCGAGGTCTTCACCGAAGATTTTGCATACCACATCCTGTCGTGCACCGGTCATGAGCTCATTGAAGCGCATCTGCACGGGATATTGAAAGCCTGCAGTGATGCCCGGAATCTGTTGAAGTTCATGGCTCATCTTTTCAGTAAGTTCATCAAAACTTTTTGCAGATGTCCATTCAGATTTGTCTTTGAGAATTACCATCATGTCACTGGCCTCAATCGGCATTGGGTCGGTAGGAATTTCTCCGCTGCCAATTTTTGTTACTACTTTCTGCACCTCCGGGAATTTCTCACGCAACAGTTTCGCTGCCTGTGTGGTGGCTTGAATGGTGGTCTGGAGATTACTGCCGGTCATCACCCGTGTATCTACAGCGAGATCTCCTTCTTCCAGTTTGGGAATAAATTCACCACCCATATTAATAAGCAGCACGATGCTCAGAAAAAAGGCGATGACCGTTCCTGCCAAAACCCAAACCGGTTTGCGTATAAAGAAGTCGAGCGTTTTGGAGAACGTGGCCTCGATACCTTCCATCATTTTATCGGAGATGGTTTTTTTGTGACTGATCTTTTTCGATAAGAACAAACTGCTCATCATCGGGATATAAGTGAGAGAAAGGATAAAGGCACCCAACAAGGCAAATGCAACAGTTTGCGCCATGGGTTTGAACATCTTCCCTTCAATACCTTCCAGCATGAAAATCGGAAGATAAACGATGAGGATGATGATCTGCCCGAATACGGCGCTGTTCATCATTCTGCTGGCTGATGATTGCACTTCGTGATCCATTTCTTCCTGCACCAGCACTCTTCCTTCTCCCAGCTTGCGGTTGTGCATCAGCCGGTGCATGACCGCCTCAACAATGATCACCGCTCCGTCAACGATTAGTCCGAAATCGAGTGCACCCAGGCTCATCAGATTTCCGCTTACGCCGAAAATGTTCATCAGGATCACCGCAAACAGCATCGACAAGGGAATGACAGATGCAACAATAAGTCCGGCCCGGAGATGCCCGAGGAATAACACCAGAATGAAGACAACGATCAAAGAGCCTTCCAGCAGGTTTTTCTCAACGGTACCGATGGCATTGTTTACCATTTTGGTCCGGTCGAGGAAAGGTTCGAGGATGACTCCTTGTGGAAGTGTTTTCCGGATCTGTTCAATACGTTCTTTTACATGCAGGATCACCTCCGATGAGTTCGCTCCTTTCAGCATCATCACAACACCACCCGCAACTTCGCCCTGATCATTATAGATCATCGCACCATAACGGTTGGCATATCCGAAACGAATTTCGGCAACATCTTTCATCATCACAGGGATACCTGACGGCAGCTGCCGAACGGCAATCTGTTCAATATCGTGCAGATTATTCACGAGTCCTTCAGACCGGATGAATAACACCATCGGACCTTTTTCAATATATGCTCCGCCGGTATTGGCGTTGTTTTCTGACAGTGCGGTGAAAATATCGCTGATGCTGAGTCCGTACGACTGCAGTTTTCTGCTGTCCACAGCAATTTCATATTGCTTGAGTTTTCCGCCGAAACTGGAGATATCGGCGATTCCTTTCACACCGAGCAACTGACGCCGAACAATCCAGTCCTGAATCGTTCTCAATTCCTGCGCACCATATTTTTCTCCGTAACCTTCGGCAGGTCGCAATACATATTGATATATTTCACCGAGACCTGTTGTAACAGGCGCCAGCTCAGGAGTGCCTAAACCTTCTGGTATCTGGCTGCGTACCTGTTGCAGCCTTTCTGTCACTTGCTGACGTGCCCAATACACGTCGGTTTCATCGGTAAATACGATGGTGACCAATGAGAGGCCAAAACGGGAGAAACTCCTGATCTCTTTAATGCCGGGAATATTACTGTTAATCTGTTCAATCGGATAAGTAATCAGGCGCTCCACATCGGGAGCACCAAGGGCAGGCGATACAGTAATTACCTGCACCTGATTGTCGGTGATATCGGGAACGGCATCAATGGGCAAATGCTGTATCTGATAGATACCTGTCAGCATCAGCGCTACCGTCATTAACCCGATCACCAGTTTGTTCTTCACAGAGAACCTGATGATAGAATTTAACATAGGAAGTAATTAAATAATAGAGATAGCCACGGAATTCCCGTGGATTGAATTAAAAGCCGTTAAAAACCGGTTAAGCCTTCGGCGGATTCCAGATATCCGTAAAATAGGAACGGAGCGGAAGTTCCGCAGAGGAAGGAATACAATAGTCCCGTATAGAACTTAAAAAAATCTGGTATTGATCAGTCACGCTACGGCGCGTATATATTTTGAGGAAATCGGTATGCTGGGCACATTCGTGATTCTTGAATGGAAGCTGCACATCCCGTTCGTAGTCATGGTCAACTTTTACCGGATCAAAAAAATGAACCTTCAGGAATTCTGAAAAGGTGATTTTGGGATTCTCGGCCTGATGTTCGCGGAAATGACTGAACATAACGGGCACCTTGGCCAGCTGATAAAATTCAGTGCCGGAGGAGATCATTGCGAATAAGAGTATGTAACCGAGAATTTTTCTCACAACAGCCACGAAGATAATCTTAATTAACGACCCATCGTGTACTTTTTGTTACAAACCGGTATTTCCGTATGCTGAATAGGTCTGGAAACGAGTAATTTCCGGATTGGTATAGTGCTGATGGAAACACAGTTCCGGAATGACGGAGGTCTGATTTCTGAGGAATATTGACCTGAATCCAAGGTGACAAGTCTGTTTTTTTACGATTTTTGAAGCATGCAACGCCCCATCCGCGTCCTGATTGCCAAAGTAGGCCTTGATGGCCATGACCGAGGCGCAAAAGTTATTGCTTCCTTCCTTCGTGATGCGGGAATGGAAGTCATCTATACCGGTTTACGCCAGACACCAGAAATGGTGGTGAATGCTGCTTTGCAGGAAGATGTTGATGCTATTGGTGTCAGTATCCTGAGCGGTGCCCATATGACGGTGTTTCCACGCATTCTACAGCTGATGAAAGAGAAACAGCTGGAGGATGTTTTGCTCACCGGCGGCGGAATTATTCCGGATGAGGACATGAAAAAACTGGAAGCCATGGGATGCGGCCGCCTTTTTGCACCCGGTACAGAAACGCAGGAGATTATTTCCTATATGACCACTGAAGTAAAACGTCTTCGTAACATCTGATTGTATATTACATCGTACTCCCATTATGACATACAATAACATTCTCTATACTGTTGAGCAGCAGATCTGCATCATCACCATCAACCGCCCCGATAAACTCAATGCTCTGAACAAGGAGACCATCGCTGAAGTTGGACAGGCTATCGCTGCAGCCCAGCAGGATGATCAGGTGCGTGGAGTTATTTTAACAGGTGCAGGATCCAAGGCGTTTATTGCAGGTGCTGATATTGCAGAATTCAGCTCGTTTAATCTCGCGCAGGGGATGGAACTGAGTGCGCACGGCCACCATGTTTTCAATAGCGTGGAACAATGCCGTAAACCTGTCATCGCTGCAGTGAATGGTTTCGCCCTTGGCGGAGGATGCGAGCTGGCGATGGCATGTCATTTGCGTGTGGCAGCTGAAAATGCGAAGTTCGGGCAACCGGAAGTAAAGCTGGGGCTTATTCCGGGGTACGGAGGTACACAACGTCTTCCACAGCTCATCGGCAAAGGAAAAGCAATGGAATTGCTGATGTCGGCAGATATGATTGATGCAGGTGAAGCGTATCGTTTAGGACTGGTAAATTATGTGGTGCCTGCAGATCAGCTGATGGATAAATGCCGGGAGATACTGAACAAGATCAGTGCCCAGGCACCTGTTGCCGTTGCTGAAATTGTGCGTACGGTAAATGCGCATTATGATAAAGAGAAGGATGGTTTCCGTGAAGAAGTGGAGCGTTTTGGTGCCTGCTTCACTACGGATGATTTTAAAGAAGGTACAGATGCATTCCTGAACAAACGCAAGGCGGCGTTCACCGGTAAGTAATCAGATCTTCCAAACTCCGTTAGATTTCTGTCAAAGTCCGATAAATCGGGTCCGGCTCCGATATTCGGTTTACATTTGAAGTATGTCCCGCAAAATGCGCGTTGTGCTGATCCATGTCCTTTCGTGGATTTTGTTTCTCATTTTGCCTGTATTGTTTTTAAGGGCGAGCGGCTTGCTGGCGTCCGGCGAAATGCAGTTGTTCATCTTCGGACATGTCATCCGCACCTCCTTTCTCGCCATCATCTTCTATCTGAATTATAGCTGGCTGGTTCCCAATTTTCTCTTCCATAAAAAGCAATGGGCATTCTTTCTCATGAACATTATTGTGCTGGCAACGATATTGATATTGTCGAGGTACGTGGCCAACTCGATGGGACTGATATCTAACGTTGGTGGATCGCCGCGCGCCTTGCCGGCTTTTATTCTTGCAAACCTGATAATCCTGATGCTGGGTATCGGTGTGGCTTTTGGTATTTTCCTATATACCGGACTGAAACGCGCCGAGATGCAGAAAACAGAGATTGAACTGTCCTATGTAAAGGCACGTCTCAATCCCCACTTCCTCTTCAATACCCTGAACGCGATTTATGCCTTGTCGGTTCGCCGTTCGGAACTGACCGCAGATGCTGTATCGCGGCTTTCTTCCATCATGAGATATGTCATTACAGAATCCGGGTCCGACCGTGTATATCTGGAGAAAGAGCTGGAGTATATCAGTGATTTTATTGAGCTTCAGAAATTGCGGCTTACAGGAAAGACCCGTGTGGTGTATCGTAATGAAGGGATTACCGCCGGCAAAAAGATTGTGCCTCTGCTCCTTATTTCATTTGTAGAGAATGCGTTTAAATACGGTGTCAGTACAGAAGTAGACTCTGTCATTGATGTGTTTATTGATATCCGTGGGGATCAGTTACACCTGAGAGTAGAGAACACCAAAGTGTCGATGCAGGCCAGACGGGAAGGGGGAGGTTTGGGAATCGAAACAGCCCGTCAATTACTTGATCACTTCTATCCCAACAGATATACTTTGTCTATTTCAGATAATCCAACTAATTTTATCGTGGATTTGAAGTTTGACCTGGTATGATCTCGTGTATAGCTCTTGACGATGAACCGCTCGCATTGGAGGTCATCGAATCGTTTTGCAGCCGGATCGGGGGTATTGAACTCAACAAGACCTTTACGAGTGCCGCTGAAGCTGCATCCTGGATACGGAAGCATCCGGTTGATCTTATCTTTCTAGATATTCAGATGCCGGATATCAATGGTATCGATTTCTACAAGGGGCTCGAAACAGCTCCCTTGCTGATACTGACAACAGCATATGCTGAATTTGCTGTTGAAGGATTTAATATAAATGCAGTGGATTTTCTTTTGAAACCGATTTCCTTTTCCAGGTTCGAGCAGGCTGTGAAGAAAGCAAAGGAAACTTTCAGCATCTCTCAGAACAGCCCTCAGAGTGAGAACCGTTATCTGATGGTAAGATCGGAGTATTCATTGGTGAAAATACCGTATGCTGAGATCTTATATATCGAAACACTCGATGATTACATCAAGATTCATCAGGAAGGGCGGAAAATGGTGCTCACCATCATGAGCCTTAAAAAGGTGATGGAAAAACTTCCCGCCGGTGAGTTCATACGGGTGCATCGTTCATTTGTAGTTCCAATGAAAAGAATCACCGGCGTACGCGGGAAAATGATTTTTCTGGGCGACACCGGTATTCCCATCGGGAAAAACTATGAAAAGGAGTTTTTTGAAGCCTGGGAGAAGGGAGGGGTATAAACTCCGATACATTGCAGCCAAACTCCTATAATGTTGGTTTGCGTTTAAACTCTGGCTGATCTTTGTACTCATACCCGAAAACAATACTTTATGCTATTAAATAAAAACATTGCAATCAGTGAATCGGGCTTTGTTTTTAACCCGATGACGGGCGATTCTTTTTCTGCCAATCCGGTAGGAAAAGATATTCTTCAGTGGATGCGCGAAGAACAATCTGAAGAGGAAATTATTCAGCAGCTGAAAAAGAAGTATAAAGTGGAACCTGCAGTGGCTGAAAAAGATCTGTATGATTTTATGCTGATGCTGAAAACCTATCAACTTATTCAGGAAGATGAGCAGGCGTAAAATCACCGTAGCAGTAACCGGATTGAATAATATCGATTCTCCCGGTCCGGGCATTCCGGTAATCAGGGCGTTGCGGGAAAGCACCTGTTTTGATGTGCGCATTATCGGGCTGAGTTATGAATCACTTGAGCCGGGACTGTATATGCACGAGCTGGTGGATAAAAGTTATGCTATTCCGATTCCGTCAGCGGGTACTGAAAGTCTTATGGAACGATTGGCGTATATCCATGACCGTGAGCATCCCGATGTGATCATTCCCAATTTCGATGCGGAACTGCATAGCTTCATTATCCTGGCTGAACGGCTTAAGAAGGAATTTAACATGGCGACTTTTTTGCCGGATCTTCATCAGTTCGAGGCCCGTCATAAAAGCGTATTGCAGGAATTCGGAAGGGAGAATGATGTAACGGTTCCATACAGCCGGATGATTTATAATGCCTCTGAAATTTATCATCTAGGTGAAGAGTTTACTTATCCTCTGGTGATTAAGGGAAAATTCTATGATGCATCTATTGCTGCAACACCGGAGCAGGCTGTAAGTTATTTCCATAAGATTGCCGGTAAGTGGGGGTTGCCGATCATTGTACAGGAATTCGTGACCGGAAACGAAGTCAATGTGACCGCCATCGGTGACGGCAACGGGCAGTGTATCGGAGCTGTTCCGATGCGAAAGCTGTATATTACAGATAAAGGCAAAGCATGGAGCGGTATCAGCCTGGAGGATGAAGAGCTCATCAGGATTGCCAACCGTGTTATTTCAAATTCAAAATGGAGAGGCGGCTGTGAACTGGAGTTTATCAAATCGGCCAATGGTACATATTATCTGCTGGAGATGAACCCCCGTTTTCCGGCCTGGGTTTATCTGGCCGTTGGTTGCGGACAAAATCATCCGGAAGCATTGGTAAGGATGGCGCTTGGTGAGAAGGTAGAGCCATTTAAAGATTATACCCGCGGAAAACTTTTTGTACGGTACAGCTTTGATCAGATTGTAGATCTGGCAGAGTTTGAGAAAATTTCCACAATGGGAGAATTATAATACATTTTTTAGAAACGATTAAAAAGAAAGCAATGACTGAAGCACTATATGAACGCCCTGTAATTGTAAAACTCAACAGTGGCATGATGAATAAGTTCGGGACCCGGACAGAGTATGCACCCATGACTCATATTGATGGACTGAAAGTAGCTGACCTCCTTGAACAGTACGGTTCGCCGTTGTTCGTGCTTTCGGAGAGAAAAATCCGGGAGAACTATAGAAATGCAAAACGCATGTTCGAAACCCGGTATCCGAAAGTGCAATTTGCCTGGAGCTATAAAACCAATTACCTGAATGCTGTATGTAATGTGTTTCATCAGGAAGGCTCATGGGCAGAAGTTGTATCGAGGTTTGAATATGAGAAAGCACTGAAGAATGGTGTTCCGGGAGATAAAATTTTGTTCAATGGCCCCGATAAAAGCGATGATGATTTACGCCTTGCTGTCCGGAACAACTCGCCCATTCATATTGACCATCTCGATGAATTATACCGTTTAACGGAGATTACTGGGGAGAGCAATACAAAGCCCCGTGTGGCAATACGGGTAAATATGGATACCGGAATCTACCCGATGTGGGATCGATTCGGGTTCAATTACGAAAATGGTCAGGCCTGGGATGCCATCAATAAAATTATGGCAGGAGGTAAGCTGAATCTGGTGGGACTTCATTGCCATATCGGAACGTATATGATGACTCCTTCTGCCTATGCTGTGGCAGCAACCAAAATGGCAGATCTCGCGCTCAGTATCCGTAACCGTTACAATAAAAACCTGACCTATATCGATATGGGTGGTGGATTTGCCTCTAAAAATACCCTGAAAGGTTCTTTCCATGTTGGCGCGGATATCGTTCCTGAAATCAGCCAGTTTGCAGAAGCCATCACCGGTACCCTGCTGAATGCCGGATTCAACGCTGATGATTTGCCCTATCTCTATCTTGAAACCGGTCGTGCATTGATTGATGATGCCGGCTTCCTGCTCGGGTCCGTTATTTCCAATAAACGCCTGAGCGATGGAAGAAGGGCGACCATTATGGATTTTGGGGTTAACATTCTGTTTACGTCCTTCTGGTATGATCATAAAATTTCTCCTGCACAGCCATTTGGACATCACACGGAAGATTGTGTACTTTACGGTCCGCTATGCATGAATATTGATGTAGTGCGTGAAAACATTACCTTGCCTCCCTTGAGTCCGGGTGAGCACGTGGTGGTCCATCATGTTGGTGCTTATAATATCACACAGTCTATGCAGTTTATTACCCTGCGCCCTGCGGTTGTGATGATTGATCTGAAAGGAGAGGCGCATGTGATCCGTAAAAAGGAATCGCTGGCAACACTCGAAACCGATGAAGAAATGCCCGCCCACCTCAGAGATTTTAAAGTTTAGGAATGAATCGTATTAAAGAATATCTCCGGCTGATGTCCGAAGGCGTACTGAACAGTTACGCCCAGGTATTCTTTTCGCAGAACCGGTATTTCGGGTTTTTCCTGATGCTGGTGACCTTCTTCAGTTTCACTGCCGGACTTTCCGGACTTGCAGCCATTATCATTGTTCAGGCAATGGCCTGGTTCTTTAATTTCAGCCGTGACCTGGTACGCGATGGAACGTACACATATAATGCCATGCTTACCGGAGTGGCAGTTGGCTCATTCTACCAACTCAATATTTCTTTTCTTGTTCTGCTGGTAGCCTCATCTGTCCTTGCCTTTCTGTTTACTTTATGGTATCTGAATGCCTTGGGTAAGAAAAACCTGCCGGTGCTCACCATTCCGTTTCTGGCTACGGTTTGGGTAATTTTGCTGGGAGCTTCCAATTTTACGGCACTGCATGCCCGTTATGAATCTACCGCTGGCTTGCAGGAATTACTGCCAGGAATATTTCATTTCGCTACTGAATTCATAGCTCAGTTGCCTTTCTCCAATGTGCTCTATCTTTATTTCCGTTCTTTAGGGGCCATTCTCTTTCAGTACAATGATGTCGCCGGCATGATTATAGCAATCGGCCTGGTGTTGAATTCAAGAATTTCCTTTGTATTGTCAGTATTTGGCTTTGTGGTAGGGTATGCTTTTTACCAGTTTATGGAAGGAGATTTCTCTCAGCTGATCTATACGTATATCGGATTTAATTTCATACTGACAGCTATCGCGCTCGGTGGATTCTTTGTGGTGCCGTCCAGAAGATCATTTGTCAATTTATTGTTTACCATTCCTGTTATTGCCTTACTGATCTCTGCATTCCATTCATTCATTTATAATAAGTTTGGTCTGCCACTTTATTCTCTGCCATTTAACCTTGTCGTGCTGCTGTTCGTGGCGGCCATGCAGAGCAGAGTACGTACATCTGGTCTTAACCTGGTGCTGTTTCAGCAGTTTTCACCGGAGAAACATCATTATAATTTTTACAGCAATTCAGTCCGTTATCAGCGTGATACCTGGGTGCAGGTCGCTCTTCCGGTGATGGGGGAGTGGTATATCTCTCAGGGCCACGATGGAGCTATTACGCATAAAAAAGGCTGGCAGCATGCCTGGGATTTTGATGTGCGTGATGATATGAACCAGACGTTTCAGGGCGATGGTACACGAAAAGAAGATTATTATTGCTTCGGTTTGCCTGTGTTGTCGCCTGCTGATGGTGTGGTAGTGGAGCTGGAAGATGGAATTGAAGACAATGAAATCGGACAGGTAAACCTTGAGCGAAACTGGGGTAATGCCATTGTTATCAAGCATGCGGATTACCTGTATAGCAAACTGTCGCATTTTAAAATGGGCAGCTTCAAGGTTAAGGTGGGGGACTCAGTACGAAAGGGAGACGTTATCGGCTTCTGTGGCAGCAGCGGACGTTCTCCGGAACCGCATCTTCATTTTCAGTTTCAGTCAACGCCCTACATCGGATCCCAGACAATGCAATATCCGTTCAGCTTTTACATTTCGAAACAGAATCATGCCTATAAGTTTCATTCCTATGAGATTCCTGCCAAGGGTGATCGTATCAGTAACCTCCGGACAACAAGGTTATTGACTTATTTCTTCGGATTTATTCCCGGTCAGCGTTTCCGTGTCAGTAACGGAAAGGGAAAGACAGAAGTATGGGAAATACAGGTGTCTCCCTATAACCAGACCTATATCTGGTGTGCTGAAACACGGTCTATCGTTTGGTATGTAAACAATGGATCTGTATTTTATTGCAGCAGCTTTGAGGGCGACAGGACCAGCTTTCTCTATACCTTCTTCCTGGCAGTTTACAAAGTTCCGCTGGGATATTATCCGCGTCTTTCACTGAGTGATCATATCAGCATATTGAATGTGAGCAATTACTTTGCACGATTCATTCACGATTTCACAGCGCCTTTCTTCCATTATCTGAAAGCTCAGTATAATTTCAGATACGTAAGCATTGATAACGAACATGACCCTGAGAAAATCACTTTTGTTTCAGAACAAAATCAAAGTCTGTTCGGGCAGTTCAGCAGTAAAATGTATTTCAGAACTACCGTGAAATCGAACGGACTTACCATAGAAGCCGGTACCGGTGAGCAACAGGAGGTATTAACATGCGAGCCCGTATCCTGATACTATCTCTTTTGTTTGTTATGACCTCATCGTATGTGAAGGCCCAACTGGATTATCCCTCAGCTGATAGCCTGACCTACCGGCTTTACAATGAACAAAACTGGAAGGCGCTGGCTGCGATGCGGAGCACGATAGAGAAGGATAGTCTTAGTTATTATTACATCGATCTTCGGCTCGGAATTGCCTTGTATGAGCGCGGGCAATGGGGAAAGGCTAAACAGTACTTTCTGAAAGCGCTTGTAAAGAATCCTGCCGGTCAGGTTGCACCTGACTATCTTTTTCGCATATACAATGCACAAGGATACAGAACAGAAGCTGACAGTATGTACAGGATGCTCGATGAGATAACGGCGCCGCGTATGGGATATTCCCCACGGAAATGGTTGTATGGCGTGTATCTTGAGGGTGGAAGAAGAGTATCTGACCGGACGGAGATCGCCGGAGCCGCCAATTATTATGATGTAACATTAATGCATCGGGTAAGTCCCCGGTTTCAGATCCATCAGACCGCGATGTTTATTGAACAGCCACTCAACTGGAGTGATTACAAACAATTCCAGTATACCGTAAATCCTTCTTTTTATTTCGCGAAAGGATGGGAAACTGAATTAACGGCCGGTATATTGTCTTTTCGCAGAGATGTATATTCAGTACTGAATACAGAAACTCTGCTGCAACATCGGGAGATTCAGGGGCCGGGAGGAATAACAGTAGTGGATAGTCTGCAGGTGGAAAATATTCAGCAACGGGGAAACGTCGCTGTGTATGCTGCATTGGCGCATCTTACTGCCCGGAGAAAAATAAATAACCTTTCATTAAACTTTCAGCTGGGCATATACTCTGAGCATATACAGCCCTTACTGGACAGTATTCATATGGAAAACAGAAGAACGGTTATTCATCAGCCTGATGGCATTGTAAATATCATCGACAGGGTAGTAAACGATTCAGTCCGGAACGACATCAGTTATTCAGTGAAAACCTGGCAGCTGGGTGGAGGTGTAGAATATACATTCAGGCTTCCGGACATGTGGCAGATACGTCCGTCTCTTGATTTTCAATGGGTGCAATCGGATCAGGTTTCAGAATTTTTATGGCTCCCCGGACTTGAAGTGGCAAAGAGGGGTAAATTCGCACTCAGCGGCTATTATTTCAGCAAAGGCTTTTTTCCGGTCAGCATGTTGGGTGGATCGCAGGTGTACAACAACCAGGATAAAATAGACTCACGCGTTTCATTCACTCTTGGCTTCCCTTTGGTATGGAATGCAAGTATCTACCTGACCGGACAAAAAGACAAAATAACCGATGCCTTCACCGGCTCATCCTATAAACTGAATTCATTCTATATAGGTGCATACATAAAACTCTGATACTATGAAAAGGAAACTCTTGTGGCTGATCATCTTCCAGCTTTCTGCTTTTAGCGGATTTTCTCAAACCGATACAGTGGCCATCTTCTCAAAAAGCTATAATCATGAAGCGAATAAAGATTATGTCAAAGCCATTGAAGCATTGATGACCGTATATAACGCTAATGCCTATCCGGTAAATCTTCGGCTGGGTTGGTTGTGGTACCTGAAGGGTGACTACGCCAAATCGCAGATTTATTACAAAAACGCCATCACGGTAGAACCGAAGTCCGTGGAAGCACGGTTAGGATATGTGTATCCGGCGGCAGCGCTCGAGAACTGGACGGATGTAGCTGCAACCTATAAGGAAATACTAACGATCGATCCTGAAAATTCAATCGCCAATTACCGGATGGCCTATATACTGCACTATATCAATAAGGACAATGCTACGGCGATGGTATACATCAATAAAGTGCTGAAATATTATCCGTTTGATTTTGATGCCAACTTTCTGGCCGCCACCATACAAACCTCTCTTGGTAATATACGGGAAGCCCGTAATGCAGCCATGAGAGCACTGCAGTATAATCCACAGAGCAAGGAAGCCCTCCGGCTTTTTGAAGGACTGAAGTAATGCCATCCTGTAAGATCATCGTGACGGGTAAAGTGCAGGGCGTTTATTTCCGGCAATCTACGCGTGAACAGGCTTTGAAACTCGGTCTGAAAGGTTTTGTTATGAATCTGGATGATGGATCCGTGTACATCGAAGCAGAAGGAGAGGAAGCCAGCCTTCGGCAGTTATCGGTATGGTGCGAAAGAGGTCCGGTACTGGCCAGCGTAACCGGTGTTGAATTTTCATTGACGGATAGTCATATCCGTTATGAAGGATTTGTTATCCGCCGATGATCAGTTTACGGTATGCAGATATTTTACCAGGGATCGTTTAGCCAGCGGTAATAACGTGTCTTCTACCGGTAAGGTGATTTCTGATTCAATCACATAGGTGGCGGGATTGGGCAAGGCGCGATTGTAATCCAGCAGATCATGCTTGATGTTTTCGTAGGTATTGCGTAGTGTTTTTTCGTAGGCCATGAGATACTGGACTCCAATCGCTCTGTAGCGTTCTGTCGGCTGATCAAAAATCGTTATCTGGTACTCGTAAACCAGCGTCTGCGGGAGATCACCATTGCTGATGAAGAAGTAGCCGGCGTCGGTATGTAACGGCACAATGCCCACAGGGGAAATATTCATTTTTGATTCGATAAGATCGTAGATTTTTTTTCCTTCTGCCAGATGAAATTCAAACTGTGGAATAGAAAACGCGATAATATTCTCAATTTCCTTCATTAGCTGATCGTCGCTGCAAAGTTTTTCATACACCAGGCGAAAATGATGCAGATCGGTTTGCGTCAGTTTTTCGGGGAAAGCGTCAAACAGCGTTTTTTTCTGGTCACGGAGCGCAACAACATTCCGGTAATGTTTCACCAGCTCGCTCAAGGCCGGATAGAGCCGGGTTTCGTCAAAACATTCACTTACATGCTGCAGATAGGCCAGTAACAGATACTTTTTGTATTCGAAATCGATATGATTTTCTGTGATCCAGTTATCACTCAGTTTTTTTTCCATATGCTTCGGATAGTTTGTTCTGAAGATTCAATCAGGCATAGTTGGTGCAACTAATTTACGGAACATCGTTTTTTCAAAAACGTGAATAATGAAAATTTCTTACGTTTCTCCAGCCCCGGGCTCGAGTTTTTTAAATTTCATCTCTGCATCCGTAATGTGGCAATCCATCCGTTTATCTGTACGATTAATCTGTAAACTTTCCACCCGGGATTCTTGCTGAATTGTACAATCCATATCATCCCATCTGCGCCCCGTGTCAAACACTATCCTGTACCATCTGTATTTAACAGGATTATGTTGATTAGTACCCGTTTGGTCTACCAATTATGCCTTGGTAGCTCCTAATTTAGGCCATTCATAATCAAACGAATGAAGCGTCTGTTTCTCCTCCTGATCCCGGTTTGCATCGCAGTGGTTTCCTGCGTTCCTTCCCGGATGCACAATGAACTTAAAGCCAAAAAAGCGGCCTGTGATAAAGAAAATGAAGAGCTGAAAGCAGCTAATCTTCAATTAAATACGAAGCTGAGTGAGCTTCAGGCGACCGTCGAAGAACTTAAGTCACGGGTGAGTGGTCTTGAAGCGGACACGTCGCGGCTGGGTACCGATTACCGGGAGACCAGGGATGCTTATGATAAACTGAATGCGCAATATCAGGCACTTCTGAAGGATGGTCCAAATGCTGTTTCAAATACTGAAGCCACTAAAAAGCTGATCCGTGATCTCCAGAAAACACAGGAGGAGCTCCAGCGTAAGGAAGATGAACTCGGCAAGAAGGCTAAGTCTCTGGCAGAGAAGGAAGCCAACCTGCAGTCGATGTCGGGAGAGCTGGATGCGAAGAACCGCCGTCTGGCTGAATTGGAGCGTATTCTGGCAGCGAAGGATTCTGCAGCCAATGCGTTACGGAATTCAGTTTCGAATGCGCTGTTGGGTTATAAAGACAAAGGATTGAGTGTGGAGATGAAGAACGGAAAGGTATATGTGATGATGGAGGAACGATTATTGTTTGCAACGGGCAGTATTGTAGTGGATCCGAAAGGCGTGGAAGCTCTGCGCGACCTGGGTACTGTGCTGGAGAAAAACCCGGATATCAGCATTCTCATTGAAGGACATACCGATAATGTTCCGATGAAGGGCGCTGGTGAAATCAAGGATAACTGGGACCTTAGTGTCATGCGCGCCACTTCCGTAGTGAAAATTCTGCTGACACAATCGAAGGTGAGTCCGCTGAGATTAACTGCGGCAGGCCGCGGAGAATTTGTCCCCGTTGATAAAGTCAATACTGCTGAGGCCCGTAAGAAGAACCGCCGCATTGAAATCATCCTTACTCCCCGCCTCGACGAAATTCTGAAACTGCTTGAAACACATTAACAGATATTTTCTCTTTTTTCTGCTGCTGGCCTTCCCGGTGATGGCCGGCGACAGTGTCCCTGTTTTCGTACATGCCTACCGTGATTTTCGCCAGTACCTTTATGTTTTTGAAAACGGTGTGCCAAGGATTCTCGAGCAGCAGCCGGTACGATCCTTCAAGGTAAAAGGCCCGATACTGGCATATGCCAACAATGGCAACAACCTGATGGTGTATTACAAAGGAGAGAAGTTCAATCTGGGCGATATGACCGCAACTTCATTCGATGTAACGCAGAGTTTTATGTACTTTCAGCGGGAGCAGGCACTCACGGTATTTGCCGGTGGACAAACCACTCCTCTAACGTATTTCATCCGCGATTACCGCGTGAGTGATAGCCTGTTGGTTTTCCGCGACCGCAATGTTGATATGCTGCGCGTATTTCGCAATGGCGAAGTGCAGGAACTGGAAACGACACTGACCGGAAGCCTTCGCGATTTCAAAGTTGGAGAGAATACCGTCGCCTATTCAAACCAGGCCGGCTTTTTCAAAATATTTTATGGGGGAGAGACCTTTGAGATCGACAATATTGTTCCGTTATCCTATGAACCAGGCGGAAACCTTGTTGCCTTTGTTGACGGTCAGTACAACTACCTGAAAGTATTTTACAGAGGGAAGATTCTGGTGCTGGAGAAGATACAACCACAATCCTACAAATGCGGTAACGACCTCGTTGCCTATCTGGCAGATGACAATACCTTTAAGGTGTTCAGCAATGGCAAGCTGGTGCGGGCTGAAGCCTATGCGCCGGATTTTTACTACGTGCGAGACAATACCGTTTTGTTTTACATCAATAACCGGTTGCAGGCACTTGTGGACGGTGTCCGCTACGAACTCGATGAGTTTCTCCCGCAGAACTATCAGCTCAGTGAAAACAACATCGCCTGGATTGATCTCAATGGCCGTCTCCACGTTTTTACAGAAGGAAAATCATATGAAGTGTCGATGGAGAAAATAACTTCCTACGACCTCAACGGAAATACGCTTCGCTACGATTTACCCGACGGATCATCAAAAATCTGGTATAAGGGAAAGTCTTATTAATACTCTCAACCTGCCATCTTCCATTCGCATGAATAAACTTCGTCTATCCCTTGCCGTTATCCTGATAAACTGTACCATCGCAGCCGCACAAAGCAATTTTATACCCCTCAGCAATCAGGTAGAACAACAATTTGTCAAAGACCTCAATCACGTAGGCAACGGCGTGCACACCTCCATGAAGCCGTTTATGCGCAGGGATATTGTCGATGCTGCACTCTTTCTGAATGATTCACTGCAACCGGAAGACCGGCCCGATGGCGACTGGGGGCACCTCTACGATTCACTGATTCGTGTACCGGTGACCTCATCCTGTAAATTTTATCATTCACTCGTTGGACGAAAAATCTACAGCGAACACCTCCTGCAGGTTGATCAGAAAGACTATCGCATCTACGTAGATCCGGTGTTTGAATTCGCCGGTGGAAGCGATCAGGGACATGACAGCAGTTTCTATTATAACACCCGTGGCGTATGGGTCAACGGAAGCATCGGTAAACGCTTCGGCTTCAATGCCACCTTTTATGAAAACCTCAGTAAATTTCCGACCTATCTTGACTCGGCCGTACGTAAATCACGTGTCGTTCCCGGACAAGGCAGAGTCAAGCGATTCGGCACCTCCGACTTCGATTATGCCTTTGCCACCGGAAGCATCAACTTCCAGCTGAACCGGCACTTCACTTTTGAATTCGGACAAGACAAACACTTCATTGGTGATGGGTATCGCTCACTGCTATTATCCGATAATGCATTTCACTATCCATATGTAAAAATTGTAACAGATGTATGGAAAGTACGCTACACCAATTTGTTTACAGAAATGCGTGACCTCACCCGAATCGATAACAACGACGAAGCGCCATTTCTCAAGAAATACACTTCCATTCATTACCTCGATGTCAACATTGGCAAACACGGAAGTGTCGGCATTTTCGAAGCAGTAGTATGGCATGCCGATTCGGTGACCGGTGCCCGCGGTTTCGATCTCGGGTATATGAATCCGTTCATCTTTATGCGACCTGTTGAGTTCAGCATCGGATCGCCTGACAATGTACTGCTCGGGTTGAACGCAAAAATTCTCATCAACAGCCGCAATCTTCTATATGGTCAGATCATGCTCGACGAATTCCTGCTCGCCAATGTGAAAGCGGGCAAAGGATGGTGGGCCAATAAACAAGGCTTGCAGGCCGGTTTCAAAAGCTTTGATGTGTTTGGTGTAAAGAACCTGTATCTGCAGGGAGAGTTGAATTATGTGCGTCCTTATACCTATCAGCATCGTGAATCGCTGGGCACCTATAGTCACCACCGTGCACCGCTGGCACATCCCCTTGGTGCTAATTTCTGGGAGGCGGTTGGTATAGTACGTTACAACTACAAACGATGGAATGTAGATGCACGCCTTAATTATGCTGTTGTTGGATATGATACTTCCGGCAGCAACTGGGGACAAAATGTTCTTCTCAGCTATGATACGCGTGAACAGGAATACGGCAACGAAGTGGGCCAGGGGTTAAAAACTACGATTATGTGGGCGGAGCTCAATATCAGTTATCTCTTCAATCCGCATACCCGCTTCAGTGCCTTCGCCAACATCGGTTATCGCGGTTTTGATCAACCTTCGGTTTCTGATAACACACTTATGGTGTACGGCGGAATACGTACTTACCTCTTTAACCGATATTACGATTTCTAATGACGCTGCATGCTTCAGGCTGCAAGCTGCAAGCTGCAAGACTTATGCTTGAAGCCTGTAGCCTGATCCCGCAGCTCGCTGCGGGACTGAAGCACTGAAGCCTGCGGCCTGAACCATTGAAGCACTGAAGCCCGCGGCCGCAGGCTGCAAACAGACTGTTGTCTATACATTAAATGAAGGTTATTTCTACCCCCCGAAAAATCCCCTTATTCGAGGATAAAATTAACTTGACCTGTATTGGTTTTCTGCCATAGCTTTGCCCCTACGATTAGTGATGAACGTATAACGCGGATTCAACCTCTGAAATAACTTCATTCCCTCATCTAAAACCACCATTCACCATATAATTTCACTATCTGTCCACCTGACCATTACTTTTGTCACGATCTGAATTTCTATGCTAAGTATCACATTCGCTTGTTTAACTGCTTTCATCATCACCTTTATGGCGATCCCATCGATCATAAGGGTATCGGTGATCAAGAATCTTTTCGATGAACCTACTGAACGTAAGGCGCATGCCTCCAGCATTCCCACCCTGGGCGGACTGGCGATCTTTGCCGGCGTGGTGTTCAGCTACACTTTCTTCTCCACCGGACTCGAAAGCGCTTCTGCACAGTATATTATAGCTTCCATTATCGTGATGTTCTTCATAGGTATCAAGGACGATATTGTGGAACTTACTGCGCATAAAAAACTATATGGGCAGTTGTTTGCGGCGCTGATCATTGTCTTCTTTGCTGATATCCGAATCACCAGCTTATATGGTATTCTTGGAATCTACCAGATCCCTTACTGGCTCAGCGTATTAGTATCCATCTTTACGATCCTCACCATCATTAATGCCTACAACCTGATCGATGGAATTGATGGTCTGGCAGGAGGTATCGGTGCAATCGCGTCTTTCACTTTCGGACTTTGGTTCTATAACTATAACGAGATGGGGCTTTGCCTGCTGGCGTTCGCACTCTTCAGCTCATTGCTTGCGTTTCTGGTTTACAACTTCTCTCCTGCCAATATCTTTATGGGAGATACCGGTTCGCTGATTGTGGGACTCATTCTGGCCATCCTCTGCATCAACTTTGTCGAGATGAGCTTCCTTTCATTGCCGTATGCGTTCCCCTTCCGTTCAAGTCCGGCCATGGCCATCGCTATCCTCATCATTCCCCTGGCTGATACAGCACGGATTTTCTCTATCCGCCTGATGAATGGAAAATCACCCTTCCAGGCCGACCGTAACCACATCCACCACCAACTGCTGGATTTGGGTCTGACCCATCGCGAAGCAGCCCTGACCCTGTACCTGGTAAACATTGGTTTTATCCTTACAGCATTGGTTCTCAGGAATATTTCCAGCCTTTTATTACTGAATATTCTGGTGGTAATGGGCATTATTTTCAGTACAGTACCCTACTTTATCAAGACGTATCGGGCTAAAACAGCCATCGACGCGGTTGCTAAATAGGGCTTATCTGACCCCTTTCTCATATTAAAAACAGTTCGGGTGGAATCCGGGCATCGGCTACGTTTTGGATAATTTCACCCAACATTCACCTCAATTCACCCTAACTTTTTAACTTTGTGGGTTCCGGGCAATAAAATGTCCATTCAGACATTTATTGTATCGGGGTAAGAATTCACCCTTATTCTTATTCCGTGCGGAAACTCTGCGACTTTTTAGCTTAGTTAGGTATTCGGTAACAGTGAGTTATCAATACTACATGTCTTAAAAGTTGTGAAAGAAAGTCGGGGAACTAACCTGCCTTTCGGATAATTTTAATCGATCTTACCTGGAGTCACCCTATGATTCCTTAAGACCCAGAAAACCTAATGAAATTGAACCGTAAATTCAGACTTCTTGCCCTTGCTGCCGTACTGGGCTTCACCCAGGTAGCACCTGCGCAGGAAAGCCGTGAAATCGTTCCGGCCAATTCCACGGAGGAAACATACGATCCCATTGTTGACATGCTTGACAGTCTGGTAACCCTCAACCACGTTGTGCGGTACAATCAGCTGGAAGCAAACTGCTTCGATCCGAATGCAGTGGTTCCGGGATCTGTTCCTTCGTTCAGTGATATGGTTTATACTGAGCGTATGAACGCCATTCACTCACCAATTCCCCTCTCGTATAACCGTTACGTAAAAGAATTCATTGATCTCTATGCTGTTCGTAAACGCGGACTCACACAGCGTGCAATGGGGCTCTCGAATCTTTATTTCCCGCTCTACGAAGAGATTCTTGACAAGGAAGGACTGCCACTTGAATTCAAATATCTCTCCATCGTTGAATCTGCATTGAATCCGATTGCAGTTTCCCGTGTTGGCGCAACCGGACTCTGGCAGTTTATGTACAACACCGGCATTCTTTATAATCTGAAGGTGACAAGTTATACCGATGATCGTCGTGATCCGGTTAAGGCTACGCATGCGGCCTGTCAGTATTTCAAAGACATGTACGCGATTTACGGCGACTGGCTGTTGGTGATTGCAGCCTACAACTGCGGTGCAGGAAACGTGAACCGGGCGATTAAACGTTCAGGCGGGAAAACAAATTTCTGGGAGATCATGCAATATCTTCCGAAGGAAACGCGAGGTTATGTTCCGGCATTCATAGCTGTAGCCTATGTGATGAATTATTCGCGTGAGCATAATTTATATCCCGTAACACCTGCGTATTCTTATTTCGAAGTAGATACTGTTAAAGTGGATCGTCCGGTAAACTTCAATGTGCTGGCCCGTTCACTCGATTTGCCGATAGAAGTTATCTGTTATCTCAATCCGATTTACAAGCGTAAAATGATTCCGGATGTTGGCGGAGATTATGTACTCCGGTTACCCACAAACAAAATGGCGCAGTACATGGCCATGGAAGAGCAGATTTTTGCTGAGTCAGTTCCTCCTGCACGACCGGTGATGCCGGTGTATAACCGTTACCGCAACGATGATGAGGATAGCGATGTAACAGCTTCTAACGACAACAGTTCTACCGTTAAATACGAAACGGTAACCAGGCGGATAAAGAAAACGCATACGGTTCGTCGTGGTGAACACCTCAGTGCCATTGCCGATAAGTATGACATGACGGTATCTGAAGTGAAAAAACTCAACCATTTACGGTCTACAACATTACGTGCCGGACAGAAACTGAGCGTGTATGCCTATGTGAAATCGAAAGTAGCGGTGAAGGTACCGGCTCCGGAAAATGTAGCGGTTAAGAAAGATTCGGGTATGAAGGATACGGCTACCCTGGCACAGGCGAACAACAGCGATACTGCTTCACGAGACAGCGAACAGGTGAAAGCTTCCGATGAATCCAATGATCTGGCTACAAATATGGCTAAGCCCAAGTTTATCTACCATGTAGTTCAACCGGGTGATACCTTATGGAACATCGCGAAGCGGTACGATGGGGTCACCGTTGAAATGATCAAGGACATCAACAATTTACGGAACGCCGACATCAAGCCAGGCACCAAGCTGAAGGTTATTGTAAATAGCTAATAAATTGAAAATCAAACCATAATGCCTCTGCTTAGCAGGGGCATTTTTTTTATGCCTTTGTGAGATTTCCCTGTTCATTTCCTCTTTTTTAAATTGAGAAATTATGTATTTTTGCACCGCCAAGTACGGATTGACCGATGGTGTAACTGGCAACACATCTGATTTTGATTCAGAAAAGTCCAGGTTCGAGCCCTGGTCGGTCAACCATAACAAAGAGGAGTCAAGGAAACTTGATTCCTCTTTTTATTTTATGTCCAACAGGGCGAGAAGTGGTCCCTGAGCCCCTTTGAAAACAAGCGCATAGCCGAAGGGTGGTTCCTGAGCACCGATGAAAACTAAAACATAGCCGAAGGATTTATCCCGAGCGAAGCCTCGGGAAGCCCTGGTCGGTGGTTCCTGAGCACCATTGAAAACAAGCGCATAGCCGAAGGGCGGTCCCTGAGCACCATTGAAAACAAGCGCATAGCCGAAGGGCGGTTCCTGAGCACCATAAAAAAACAAGCGCATAGCCGAAGGATCAACCATAACAAAGAGGAGTCAAGGAAACTTGATTCCTCTTTTTATTTTAGGTCCAACAGGGCGAGATGGCTAATGGGAACGCGGATGAAGCTGATTGAGCTGATGGGCGCGGATTAAATTTGTCTTCATAGCCCGTCGCGACCGGCCACTACCATTGTCTCCTCCCGAGGCTGCGCTCGGGACGCAAGCGCTCCGCAACCCTGAGGCTGCTCCCGCAAATTGCACGGAGTACAAATTGCGGGACAGGGCGCAAGCGCTCTGCAACCCTGCACCTCTGCATCTCTGCAACTCTGCTCCTTTGCACCTTCATTTCGCAAAAACACATACCTTAGTCATCCAAAGTTGAATTATGCAAAGCAAAGCCTCTACTCCCGAAGCGTACGTGGATGAACTTCCGGAAGACCGTCAGGAAGCGATTAATAAATTGCGGAAAGTCATCAAGAAAAATCTTCCAAAAGGTTTTAAGGAAGAGATGAGCTATGGAATGATCGGTTATGTGGTGCCGCATAAAATTTATCCCAACGGTTATCATTGCAACCCACAACTTCCGTTGCCGTTTATGAATGTAGCTTCGCAGAAAAATTTCATCGCTGTTTATCACATGGGATTGTATGCGGATGAGAAGCTGATGAAATGGTTTATGGATGCATATGCTAAGGTGGTTCCCGGAAAACCGGATATGGGAAAAAGTTGTCTGCGGTTTAAGAAACCCGAGCAGATTCCCTTTGAACTCATCGGCGAGCTGGCCGCAAGGATGACACCGGAAGACTGGATCGCACGTTATGAGAAGATGTTGAAACGGTGAGAGAAGTTTTCGTTATTCGTATAGTATCTCAACAAGACACATAAAAAAATTATATTGGGAAATACTTCAAAAATGAGATGTTTGAACATTCTGAAACCTTGGAATAAATTTCCATGCCCCAGGTTGTCATCGTTCTCCAGACTGACTAATACAATGAAGAACTTATAAGCAATTAGTATTGATTTATTTTGAACTGGATTCACGGAGATTTTGAAAAGAAATTTATTGAAATTATGAAACGGTTGGAAAATAATATAACCAGAAAGATAGATTTAATGCTGAAGATTGTAGTTTTGTTTTTTATCAGTTGTAATAAGGATTCTAAAGAACAAATTAATCTAACTTCTGTACAATATCTACATATTAAGACTGAAGCTTATGATATTAACAATAATAAACTGGGAGAGCTATTTCTGCCAATCGACTCTAACGGGACCTATTATTATTTTAATCATCTTATACTTCGGTGTGTAGTGGTCTGTGATGCAAATTCTGCTACATTACCTCATAATTATTGTTTGTTACCTTCTCAAATAGATTCTTCGTATTTCCCAAATATGGCATCTGTTACTACCTGGAGTTTTACATCAACTTTAGATACCATTAAAGGGGTAATTTATAATCCTGGGGATACCGTTTACTTTCCATTGATAGATAGATTCGAAATCTATTTAGTAAAATCCAATTATTTACCAGCTGATTCAACGAAATGTAATTGATTTCTTGTTTTAACTTCAGTATTGATTTTCTATAACATCAATTCCCCGTGGCGAAGCATTACGTCACCAATTAACAAAGGAGTGTCATTATTTAAAAAATGCAGATTTCGGTTTGTCGGGATATAATATTTTTCTGAGCTAAAAGTCCATCAAATCCTCCAGTTAAACCAATTACAGCCGCATTTCCGAAGAAAATCTGTTCATTTCAAAAAAATATTACCCGATTTGGTAGGAAGTATCGATTTTGAAATTACATTTACCCTAACCAAACCTCGTTTTTATGAAAGAAACCTTCATTACAGGCGACGGATCGGTCACGATCTATATGGCCGATCTGAAGGAGAGTTATCACTCTCGTCACGGGGCTTTAACGGAATCAAAGCATGTATTCATTGAGGCGGGATTGAAAGAGGCCTTTGTGCGGTTTGGATTGAAGTTAAATATTCTGGAGATAGGTTTCGGTACAGGGTTGAATGCATTGCTCACGTTTCAGGAAGCCCGTAAACATAAACTGCAAGTATGGTACACCGCGCTCGAAACGCATCCGGTGTCACCCGACCTGCTGAAACCTCTGAACTACGGGATTACCACCGGTTATCCGTCAGACGATGTTTTTTTTGAACGCATGCACGATACTCCGTTTAATGTAGCTGCGGAGATCAGCGAGGATTTTGTACTGGAAAAAAGGCTGACGGATGTCCGCGAGTTTTCGGATAGCCCTTACCGTTATCATCTTGTTTATTTCGATGCTTTTGCTCCGCGTATTCAACCTGAGCTCTGGACGGAAGAGGTGTTTCGCAACATCATGGCGGCAATGGCCCCTAACGGTGTGCTGGTCACGTATTCTGCAAAGAGCGATGTGCAGCGGGCATTGAAAGCGGTCGGATTCGAAGTACAGAAAGTGCCCGGCCCTCCCGGTAAAAGGGAAATGATTCGTGCTTCCGCACATAACGGATTGAAAGCGCTTTGATCAGTCTATATATTGCCGCAACTCTTCTTCCATTTCATGTGCGAGCTTGAAGCCGGCCATGCGCCATTTGAATTCACCGTTTTTGTAAATCATCAAGGTGGGTACACTCATCACTCTTAATGCACGGGATAAATCCGGTTGCTGGTCAACGTCGATTTTAACGATGCGGATCGTATCGCCCATCTTCTTTTCCAGCTCTGTCAGAATTTCATCGAGGTAACTGCAGGGCTCGCACCAGGTGGCGAAAAAATCTACGAGCACAGGAGTATTCCCTTGCATCTTTTCGGTAAACTGTGTTTCATTCAGTGGTGCTGTAAAATATTCCATCACGTATTGCTCTTGCGTTTGAGTAGTGGTAATTCGGTCATGCCACCGATGTATTTCCACATGCCGCCGGTGTAAACGGCTAACAGCAGAAAGGCAATCAGCCAGCTTTTCATTCCGGTGAAATGTGTCCAGCCCTTGAGGAGTTCAAACAGCATCCAGCTCATTCCGGCTAAACCCATCATCACGAGCAGTCGTTTGGTATCATAGGGTACCGGAAAAATCTCACGTCCTTTTATCCAGGAGAGCAGCATCATTGATGCATAGCAGATCAGCGTTGCCCAGGCTGCACCCATGTAGCCCATCACCGGGATTAGCCAGATGTTGAATACGATGGTGATGAGTGCACCGAAGATAGAGAGCCAGGCTCCGTAGTAGGTCTTGCCGGTGAGTTTATAACAGATGCTCAGGTTGAGATAAATACCCAGGAAGAGATTCGCGGCCAATAATACGGGTACGACTTTGAGCCCGTCGTAGTATTTCTCGCCGATGAAGAGTTTGATGATGTCGAGATAGAGCATCACGCCGAGGAAAATGATGCATCCTGCCAGCACGAAATAATTCATGACTTTGGCAAAGAGCGGGCGTGCGTTTTCTTTGTTTTGTTGTGAGAAGTAAAACGGATCAGCGGCATAACGGAACGTCTGTACGAAAAGGGTCATGAGGATACTAAGTTTATAACAGGCGCTGTAAATCCCGAGTTGAGCCATGGCCTGTGATTTATCGGTCACGAGGTATTTCAGGATGGCACGGTCGAGGGTTTCGTTGATCATCCCCGCGAAACCCGCTATCAGCAGCGGAAAACCATATACCAGCATTTCACGGATCAGTTTTTTATCGTAGGGACCCTGCATCTGTTTCAACTCGGGATAAAGGAGGAGGAGGGTGAGTCCGCTCGCCGCCAGATTGGCCAGGAACACATATCCCACGGTTTCGCCGGTACTCACTGTGTGAAACTTCGGCCATACAAGCAGGAGAAAGAGGTTGAGTCCGATGTTGATGAAGATGCCAAACAGCTTGATGAGGGCAAACCGCAAGGCTTTGTTTTGCTGGCGAAGACGGGCAAAAGGCAGGTTGCTCAGCGTATCGAACAGCAGTATCAGCGCCATGTAACGGAGAAATTCCGGGTGCTTGGCATAGCCCATCTCTCCTGAAAGGGGACCGGAGATCAGCAGGAGGAAAATCGTCATCACCACGGATACCACGGTCATCGCCATCTGTGCGTTGCCGTACACGTTCTCCTGCTTCAGCTTTTTATTGGAAAAATGGAAAAAGGCGGTTTCCATACCCAGCGAATACAACACCATCAGGAAGGTAATGTAAGCATAGAACTCGGAAACGATGCCATAATCGCCCGGACTAAAAATACGGGTGTACAGCGGAACGAGGAGATAATTCAATAACCTCCCCACGATGCTGCTGAGTCCGTAAATGGCTGTTTGCCCGGCCAGGGCGCGTAGTTGGCTCAAATCAGGCCTTTTGTTTCGGCAAATGTAAAAAACGGACGGCCAATCCCCATATTGCGCTTTTTATTACTTTTATTTCTCCGTTCACCGGGGCTAGCTGCGGTGGCTTCGACTCCGCTCAGCCACCGAAAGAAAAAAAATAACCGGTGGCTGAGTGTAATGTAAGATACTCCAACCGGTGGCTGAGCGGAGCCGAAGCCACCAGCAAAAAAATTTACCATGAAAAATTACCTAACCCTCTGTTTATTATTTCTTGCCGTTTTATTTTCCGGTTGTCCGTACAGTTCAGAAGTAGCCATTGATGGTGGTGAAGCGAAAGTGGATGAAAAACTCCTCGGCAAATGGGAGCCGAAAAGCGGTAACGATTACAATTATATCGTGACCAAATTCGACGATGCAACGTATCAGATTGTAAAGCAACCGAAAAATGAAAGCGAATCATCCACGACGTATTACGGCTTTCTGTCGAATGTGAACGGCGTACGTTTTCTGAATGTTTGGGACGCGAGCAACGAAGGTACACGCACCTACTATTTCTATAAAATGGAACTCACTCCCAGCGGATCAAAACTGGTACTCTCTCCAGTTACCGAAAATATCAAGGAAACCTTCACCGCTTCGGCTGATCTCAAAGCTTTCTTCGATAAGCATAAAGCACTCAGCTTCTTTTATGCGAAGGATGATGAAGAATATATCAGAGCGGATTGATTTTATTTCTTTAAAGCGAATATTGTCGATTAGGGGTTGGCATGAATTGTTTTTGAAAGAGGCGAGAGGCGAGAGGGGAAGAGGAGCAAGAGGAACAAGAGGGGAAGAGGGGCAAGAGATGGTAGTGGCTGGTCGCGATTAGCTATGAGAATTAAAATGCGATTAGAAGTCACACGCAGGGCAGGTCTCGACCTGCCCTTACAAAATTGGTAGTGGCCGGTCGCGACCGGCATGAAGACAAATTAAATCCGCGATCATCAGCATGATCCGCTTTATCCGCGTTCCCTTTAGGCCTTATTAGTTTCTCGCAAATCCCGATAGCTATCGGAAGCAGAGGCGCAGAGGAACAGAGTAGCATTGGTAGTGGCTGGTCGCAACCGGCATGAAGACAAATTAAATCCGCGATCATCAGCATGATCCGCTTTATCCGCGTTCCCTTTAGGCCTTATTAGTTTCTCGCAAATCCTGATAGCTATCGGGAGCAGAGGCGCAGAGGAACAGAGTAGCATTGGTAGTGGCTGTTCGCGACCGGCATGAAGACAAATTAAATCCGCGATCATCAGCATGATCCGCTTTATCCGCGTTCCAATCTGACAATCTATTTTGCGTCAAAATCAATCTCCAGCAATACCGGACAATGATCCGAGTGTTTGGCTTCGGGCAGGATTACGCAGCGTTTTAAATTCTTCGCGAGGTTTTTACTGGCCATGAGGTAATCGATACGCCAGCCTAAGTTTTTGGCGCGGGCATTGAAACGGAAGCTCCACCAGGTGTACTGATGTGGTTCCTGATTGAAATGGCGGAAGCTGTCGATGAACCCGCCTTTGAAAAACTGTTCCATCCATTCGCGTTCTTCGGGTAAAAAGCCGCTGCTTTTGGCATTGCTCACCGGGTTATGTATGTCGATGGGTTTATGGCAAATATTAATGTCGCCGCCGATGATCAGCTTGCTGCGTTTTTTCTTCAGCGTCGCGATGTATTCGTCGAACCAAGCCAGCCATTCCATCTTGTAGTCCTGCCGTTCTTCGCCACTGCTGCCGCTGGGTACGTACACGCTCATGACCGACATCTTTCCATAATCCGCACGGATGATCCTTCCTTCTGCATCGATATCGGGGTTGCCGGAGCCGATTTCTACATGGTCGGGTTCCTGTTTGCTGAAGATGGCCACGCCACTGTATCCCTTTTTCTGCGCCGGATGCCAGTAGTTGAAATAGCCGTCGTTGTCGAAAACGGGAAGGTCGAGTTGTCCGGGTTCGGCCTTGATCTCCTGCAATAAAACAATATCGGGATTGATGGTCCGCAGCCATTCCATCCAGCCTTTGCTGAGCGCGGAACGGATGCCGTTGACGTTATAGGTGATGATTTTTCGTGATGCCATGGGGGGACGAAATTAGCATTACGGTCCGACTTTTACACAATCCACAGACGGAAAACCTCTTGTTCATCGTTCTGTAAGTCTGCATCCGTCTTCCTATTTTTAACCTCGATTGAAAAAAATCCATTCAGCGGTCTTATTGGGGATATTCCTATGCTTCTCCGCTTCTGTTTCAGCACAGGAGCAGGGGAATCTGCGCACGCGTTTTGTCGCCTTCAAAGGGGACACCATTTCCCTCGATACCCTGAGCATTATTCCGGGATCGCTGATCCTGCAGTTGGATGGAAATCCGGTTTCAACATCGGCGTACGCTCTGCACGAGATGAATGCCAAATTGTTCGTCTATAGGGATTCAGTCCCTTCACTCAAAGAGGGTGATTCTCTCTTCGTGTTTTACCGGGTCTATCCGCTTTCGTTCACTTCGCCCCGTTTTCTCCGCGATCGGAAACTGCTCGACGCGCCCGCATCTCCCACCGGAGGAACGATCTATACGGAGAAAGCCATAGCGCGGGAAGGCAGTCTGTTCGGGCTTGACGGATTGACCCGTTCGGGATCCATCTCCCGCGGACTCACCATCGGCACCAATCAGGATGCTGTGGTGAATTCAAGTCTAAACCTGCAGCTGGCCGGAAAAATCGGCGGTAACATCGATGTGCTGGCTGCCATCACCGACGAGAATATTCCGGTACAGGCCGACGGGAATACTCAGCAGTTGCAGGAATTCGACCGGGTATTTATCCAGCTCAGTACCGACAAGCATAAACTCATTGCCGGCGATTACGATGTACGGAATCCGGAAGGCTATTTTATGAGATACTTCAAAAAAGCACAGGGCGGTCTTTATACGTACACCGACAAACTCGAACTGGCGAACGGAAAATCCGGAGTGATGAATGCGGGAATCGGGGCCGCAGTTTCCAGAGGAAAATTTGCACGGAACACCATCGCCGGCATAGAATCGAATCAGGGACCCTATCGGTTACGCGGTGCCGAAAATGAGCAGTTCATCATTGTGATGTCTAATTCAGAACGCGTATATATCGACGGACTGCTGCTGGAAAGAGGGCAGGACCGTGACTATATTATCGACTACAACACCGCTGAAATCACCTTCACCACCCGCCGTCTCATCAACAAGGATATGCGTATTGTGGTAGAATTCCAGTATGCCGACCGGAACTATGCACGTACCCTTATCACCGGTTTCGTGAACTGGAAGCAGGACAAACTGTTCACGGGTGTCAGCCTGTATTCGGAGCAGGACAGCAAAAACCAGCCGCTGCAGCAAGACCTGACCCGCGACGATAAACTGATTCTGAAAAACGCCGGTGACAGTCTCAATCTGGCCTTTACTTCCGGTGCCGACAGCGTTGCCTACAATGCCAATGAAATCCTTTATGCACGCCGGGATACAGTAGTTAACAGCATCGCCTATCCGCAAATCTATGTGTATTCCTCAAGTCCCGACAGTGCCTTTTACCGGGTATCCTTCAGCAATGTTGGTACCAACAAAGGAAATTACATTGCTACGGACGGAACCGCCAATGGCAGGGTCTACCAATGGGTAGCACCGGTAAACGGCGTTCCGCAGGGCAGCTATGAGCCCTTGCAGCTGCTCATCTCGCCTAAGCAACGGCAACTGGCCACAGCATTTGCACGATATGAATTCACCTCATCCACCAAACTCGGCGTGGAGGTAGCCGCATCGAAAGACGATGTCAACCGCTTTGCGACGAAGGACAAAGCCAACGACGATGGCTATGCTGCCCGGCTCACCTTTGACCATGCGCATCCCTTCAACAACGAACATCCTGAAAACTGGAATTACTTTCTCACCCTGCAAACAGAAGTAAACGACGCTGCGTTTCGTCCGGTGGAGGTATACCGTCCGGTAGAATACTCGCGCGACTGGAACCTGGCCGGGCAAAATGCATTTGACAAAGAATGGCTCTCCAACGTGCAGATCGGAATCCGGAATGCAAAGACCGGTGAAGCCAGATACGGTATCCGTTCACTGCTCCGCGGGGAATCATACACCGGGCTGATGCAGGTAACGGGAGGGCAACTTCGTCAGAACAGGCTCACGGTAAAATGGGATGCAAGTCTCCTCTCCTCCAAAGGAGGAACGTCTGAAAGTTCGTTCCTGCGTCACCGTGAGGAAATCGCCTACCGCATCGGCACCTTCATTCCCGGTGTACGCATCGAGCAGGAACGCAATGCCCAGCGCAAATCGGGCACCGATACTTTATCCGCCAACGCCTTTCATTTCCGGACCGGTGAAGTGTTTTTTGCACGTCCCGATACGATCAAACTGCAGATCAGGGGGGCTGTCAGTCGCCGCGAAGAAGACGCGGTAGTTTACACCGGTTTCAGACATATTACCACCGCTGATATGGCCTCCTTCAGCATCGGGTGGAAGAAGAATATGCGGCAAAGCATCAATCTGCTTGGCAACTACCGGAATCTGAAAGTAATCGACACCGTATATACAGCTATCAGGCCAGAAGAGTCAGCCACCGGCCGCATAGAATACAATCTCACCACGGCCAAGGGTTTTCTCACGATCTCCGCTTTTTATGAAGGCGGGACAGGGCGGGAGCCGCGCAAAATCTACTCCTTTGTGGAGGTCGCCCCGGGGACCGGAAACTACAGCTGGAACGACTATAACGGTGATGGAGTACCGCAACTCAATGAATTTGAAGTCGCGCTTTTTCAGGATCAGGCCAATTACATCCGGATCTTCAGTACCACCGATGAATACGTAAAAGTATATTTCAACCAGAGCAATGCTGTTCTGAACCTGAACCCGGCGGCATTGTACAATGGCACCAGGAAACCTCTCTGGACCCGGTTCAGTATTCTTGGATCAGTACGGTATGATAACCGCATAGCGGGCAACGGAGGCTGGGAAGCCTGGAATCCTGTGGCCACCTCGATACCCGACAGTATACTGCTCACCACTCAGTCCAACGGTCGTTACACGCTCTTCTTCGACCGGTCGAGTTCAGTATTTGCCTTGGATATAACACGGCAGGATCAACGCACGCGGCAATTACTCGCCAGCGGACCCGAAACCCGCAGCAACGCCTCGTGGTCATCAACGATCCGTTGGAATTTTACCCGCTGGCTCGGATTGCAGCAAAAGGGCGAGCTCAGCAACCGGTTCAGTGAAGCGGAGACCTTTTCTACCCGGAATTACAGTATTGACGGAATGCTCAGCGAGACCAGGCTCAACTTTCAACCCGGCAGTACATACAGGATTGTTCTTTCCTACAAATATCAGGGAAAGGAGAATATTCGTACGGAAGGGCTAGGAGAGAAGGCCGGGCTTCAGGATGGAGGATTGGAAATCCGTTATACCAGTGTACGTAAGGGGCAGATCAGCGGACACTTCAACATGGTAGACATTACTTATAATGCAGAAACCAATACACCCATTGCTTTTGAAATGCTGGAAGGGCTCAAGGAAGGGCTCAACTACACCTGGGGGATCAGCCTGCAGCGAAACCTCGGCTCAGGATTGCAGATATCTGTCAACTACGAAGGACGCCGGCCGGCAGGGCTCAAAACCATACATACAGGAGGGGCGCAGGTACGCGCATTTTTCTGATACACAGCTTAAAATCTCTTTAGCTGTCAGCAGGTGGAAAAATCTTCTTACTTTTAAGGTATGCGTTGTACCCTTATCCGAATCTGCCTGTTTCTTGCGGGCCTGCTGGGTATTTCATCCGGCGCAAGCGGGCAATGCGGAATTCAGCAATTCAACATTCTTGTTTTTGGCGATACGCTCACCTCTTCTGCGATTGGTGGCAATTTACGTGTTGCAGGACCAGTACCACCATCCGGCTGGCAATCCATAGACACGGCATGGTCGGTGGACGGAGCATATACCAACAGCGATACGGTATTTCATCTGGCCGGAATTCCGGAGGCCGGAATACACTATGTAGAAGCAGCCGTCACATTGGTCAATCCATTGACAGGAGATACCTGTTCGCTGAAGAAGGGAAACTACTTTCTGACCACTGTTCAGAACCTCTTTGCGACGATAGAAACTAACGGTAGCGGGTTAACGCAGGGATTTCAGGCGCGGTTTTACGGATCGGATCTCCCTGTGAATCCTGTCTGGAATTTCGGTGACGGCACCCTGATGAACGGTGCTTCTTCCTCTCATACCTTTGCACAGCCCGGTGTATACAAAGTCACATTTACAACTGGTAATGGTTCACTCAGCAGTGCCTCCCGATGGATCCACGCAGGCGATGGTCACGACAACTTCATTCTGACAACTGCGGGAATGCAGCAACCGGCGTGTGACTCTGTACAACTGATTCCGGTAACCCAGGTTCCCTACTCCTACATTTCATCTGACGACGTATTTAACTTCAATTATCTGGTCTCGCCGGTGGTGCTGACCGGAAATTTTTCAGGATACAATCAATACGTGGCTGCACCGTTCAGTTTTGGTGGCAAATATCACTTGCCCGGGCAGACGCTATTATACTGTAAGATGCTGGACAGTTTTGGAGGGGATTATACCATTTATACACCGGTAATCATTAACGATACCTGCATGGCTGTTCCGGATACCCTTGCAGGGTATTTCTGGTCGGATGAAGATGCGGATGGCTTACGCGATCCCTCAGAGCCTTTTTTTTCTGAACCGGACTATGCAGTACGGGTGATCACCAATTCGGCAGTTCCGGATGTTAAAGGAAAATACGCGATTACTCTTCCGGGCATTGTGGCCGACGCCGCTCCGGTAGCTACTAACGGTAATGCATTTACGACACCTGAACGCTACTCCTCCATTCCTTCCGGTTCCGGATTGCTGAATAAGTTCCACTGCGGGGTTGCCCTGCAGCAGACTGCGGTTAGCGGTAAGCTGTACGTAGATGTAAACAGTGACACAGTATATAATTCAATGCTTGACAAGCCTGCTGAAAGTTTCACTATTGCCATCCAGCATGCGACTACCGGGGCGATACATTATGCCGTCACCAACCGCACCGGAGACTACTCGGCCATTGTTCCGCAGGGGAATTACAAAGTCTATCTGAAGAGCGAGGTACAGGGAAGCCAGCCGGTTCCTGATACGCAACTTATATCGTTGACATCCGCCAATGTAGCGATGAGCCCTGTTGCCATCCAGGCTGTTCAGCCGACATCCGACCTGGATGCCATTCTGATTCCCGGTATGACACCGGTGGCCGGAGAGCCGTTTTCATTATATCTCTTAACTCGAAACAACGGCAATGATACCTGCAAAGGTCAGTTTCAGGTAGCATACGATGCTAACCTGCAGTTTAGTTCCATCTATCCTGCCAACGGGATACATGATCCGGTAAATCATACGGTAACATGGTATGGTCAGACCCTGTACCCGTATACGGATTCACTCTACCGGATTTCATTCATGCTGGCAGCTGTCACCACTGCAGACAGCCTGGTAAATCAAAGTTATCTGTACGTCTCACCCGGCTTTACAGATGTGAATCTGCAGAACAATGCATTTGCCTGTACCACGAAAATCGGAAATCAGCAATTGCCGTTTACTAAAATGGCTACACCTGAAGGCACCGGAACTCCGCATTACATCAGCGCAGGCAGCAAAATCTATTATCACCTGCGATATGACAATCAGGGGCCGGGGGTACAGCGAAATATTATCCTGCAGGATGAAATCTCGGCATGGCTGGATCTGGCCACGCTGCGTGTAGAATATTCAAGTCATCCCATGAAACTCAACACACGCGGTCATGTACTTACTTTTTCCTATTACAATATAAATCTGCCGGATACTGGATCGGGAAGTGCTTCGGTCATCGACTTGATTTTCTCTGCCGCCTCCTATCCGTTTACACCGGGTGGAACCGCCATAAATAACACCGCTTATCTTTATCCGGATCAGTTATTACCGCTGAGCTCAAATACAATCAATCAGACCATCGATCTGACTTCCGGTTTGGGAACAAATTCAGAGGAAGGTATTGTTGTTTACCCGAATCCCTTCACGGATAGATTCATCATCGCCGGTAAGGCGCTCAGGCGGGAAGAAATAAAACTGACTGATATTACCGGACGTGTGATAGCGATGGAAGTCACAGGAGACCAGAACAATTTTAATTGTTCAACCGTAAATCTGATGGCAGGTACATATCTCCTGCAGATAAAAGCAGGAAAGGAAATCTATACGTATCGGCTTGTAAAAAACCGGTAACGGAATTATTTCAATTCCAGTGTGGCGACGCCAATCTGATTGCCTTCGCAATACAACTCGATGGTATATTTTCCCTGGTTGTAGGTGTTTCCTTTTTCCCAGTACACACAAAGGTCGGTATCGCGGTTTTCGTACATGATAGACTCCTTCGTGGTATACAAAGTAGCCTGTCCGTTGAAGATAAAGGTTTCACTTGAAGTCGACATCACGGCACCATCGGGACTCAACACTCGTACAAAAATATCTTTCGGGCCCTTTTCAACCACCAGGTTCTCTGTAATGGTAAAACAGGTTTTTATACGATCAGTGCTTTTCGCTTTGGTGGTTTCGGTTTCTTTTCCGCTGCTTTTATAACGCACACCAAAGGCACGGAGGTTAGCAGTTTTAAGTACAGAAGCGATCGCTACTTTGTTTGCCAGGAAACTGTTTTCCTGAGTAAGAGTAGTCACTTTGGTATTAGCGGTCGACAGATTCTGATTCAATGACACATTCTCATCAACCAATTGTTTATTTACAGATTTCAAAGAATCTACCTGCGCAATATAGTTCTGATTTAACGTTTTCAGAGCTGCCAATTCCTCTTTTGCTTTCTTCAGCTGCACCGCATCACCGGACGCGATCAGTTTCTGAATCTGGGCAATTTTCAGTCGGATCTCCTCATCCTTGGCTGAAAGCTGATTCTGCAAACTTGCATTCTCCTGATTCAGCTTTTCATATTCTGTTTTCACCCGTTGTAATTCGGCAGAAAGCGACTCTTTTTCTGCCATGGTGGTATCCAGCTCACGGGAAACCTGCTCCAGATGTGTCTTTTTATCGAAGAACTGCCATAACAGCAATGCATTGACACCCAATAAAATGGTGATAACGATAACAACAATGACCTTTTTGGAGTCCTGGTCTTTATCCTGTTCAGGGTTAGTCATAGAGGGTTAAGTTTAATTCAAGTAGGTAGGGTCAGGGTTCGAAATTATAATAAATTCTGAGTTATTGGAGCGATTATGACCTAAGTTTTTCACCTGTAAGGGTTTATTAAGAGCCACCTCACCATAATTGTTTACGCAAGAGAGATAAAATGGTTCCCGGTGTATCCCTCTGATTCAAAAAAGCATACGGCTGATCTAACTCAGGAGCCGTTGTCTTTACAATTGTATTGTATTTATATTCAATGAGATGGGTGTGGTGTTCACCACTCATTATGAAACTGTTAAATACCCTTTTTCATGAACAATAGTTGTTGTTTCGCATTTCCTATTCCCGTAACTTGCAGTCCCTTTTCTTAGGTAGATTGCAGAGTGTAAATCCTGAAAACATGCAGGATTTGAAGGAATATATCATTGCGATAGAAATAAACAACCAACAAATATGATTCAGACGTACGCACCAATGCCTGAAAAAACAAAAACCGGAACGACGGTATGTACCAGGCTACGCACGAAGTGGATGCTCCTTATGCTGTTATTTACAGCCGGACTCTCAACCAAAACCATGGCTCAATCGCTGGTAGCAGGATGGGACTTCGAAACTACCACGAACGGGGGCGCGGTCATTCTTGCCGCTCCGAATACTTCGAAAATAATCAACGCGAATTTTGGATCCGGAACCATCTATCTTGACGGAACCAACGGTTCATCCAACTGGATTGCGACTACCAGTGGTAATGAGCTCACCGCATTCGGTGGTGCCGGTGCAGTAAACCTGGGCACCGGATTTTCGAATACCACTTCGGGTATCGGCGCCCTGGCACTGGTTGGCGGAACCAGTTTGTCAGCGAACGGAAAGTCACTGGTGTTCAAATTCAACATGGTCGGGAAATCGAATCTGGTGGTCAGTTATGCTTCCAGGAATACTACAACCGGTTTTCAGACTCAAACATGGGCAACCAGTACAGATGGTATAAACTGGACAACCATTCAGTCGGTGACCGGTTTAACAACAACCTATACCGCCTATACGCTAACGGCAACCAACAATCTGAATGGTGCAGCAAACGCATACCTCAGACTTACAGTAACCGGTGCTACGAATGCGACAGGAAACAATCGATTAGACAATATTCAGTTAAATGCCAACACGGCGCCGACGCTTACCTGTGGACCGATTGTGTTGGGTACGTACTGCGTTTCCAATGACAACGGAGCAAACATCAGTGTTCCTTATTCGATTTCTGCTACACCCGGAGCCACCAACGTATTCACTGTTCAGTTAAGTAATTCATCCGGAAGTTTCAGTTCGCCGGTTAATATCGGTACCCTTTCATCAACGGCTACATCAGGAACAATCGCGGCGTTGATTCCCGCAGGAACAGCATCCGGAACCGGATACAGAGTGCGTGTGCTTTCAAGCGATCCGGTTGCAACGGGAACAGATAACGGAACCGATATTACGGTAGACAAAGTGGTGGCATCGGCATCGAATTCCGGCCCCATTTGTGCAGGTCTCAGTCTCTTTCTGAACGCCTCGGGAGGCAATGCATACAGCTGGACAGGGCCTAATGGCTTTAACTCTTCATTTCAGAATCCATCCATGGCGTTCACCACCACCGCTGATTCAGGA
Organism: Bacteroidia bacterium; assembly: GCA_046330075.1. Classification (GTDB taxonomy): domain Bacteria; phylum Bacteroidota; class Bacteroidia; order AKYH767-A; family OLB10; genus JAJTFW01. Next base: position 180,650 of record JAXLTL010000008.1, read on the forward strand.
GTCTATCTGGTAACAGCTATTTCTACTTTGGGGTGTACCGATACGGCTTCCACGCTTGCCATTGTTATGAACTGCGGATGTATCCCTCCAACTACTGTCGGAACTGCAACCCTTCCTTCATGTAATGGTGGAATTGACGGAACTATTAATATTACAGTAACCGGTGGAGTTGGTCCGTATACTTACTTATGGAACACCGGGTATACATCGGAGGATACATCTTTTGTTGGGGCCGGAACATATACTGTAATCGTTACGGATGCTGTATCCTGTAAAGACACGTTTGAAATTACCGTGGGAGAGCCTTCTGCTATCAATCTTTCATTCAGCGTAACGCAACCGGGATGTCAGGGTTATTCGAATGGATCCATTAATCTTACTGTAAGCGGCGGTACTCCCGGCTATACTTATCTCTGGGATAATGGTGCTACAACAGAAGATATCAGCGGTCTTGCAGCCGGTTTATACAGCGTAACTGTTACAGACGGCCATGGATGTATACAAAATGGTTTTGGAGTGGTTACTGATCCTCCTGTATTTACGATCAGTCTGACTCCAACGGATGTTACCTGTGCCGGTGTAAACAACGGAACGATCAACCTGACTGCTTCAAATGATACATCATCCACCAATCCCGGACTGCTGATCTCAGAATTTCTGGCAAATCCTGCTGGTTCTGATTCGAGTAAGGAGTGGATCGAGCTGATTGCAACAAAAAATATTGATTTTGCCTTAACACCTTACTCCGTAATTGTGGCTAATAACGGTACCGGTACTACGAAAGGATGGACAGCAGGTGGATTTCTCACCTATGCCTTCCAGATCAGTTCAGGAACGGTTGTTCCGGGTGAAGTTGTCTATGTTGGAGGATCCAATATGGCGATTACCGGTCGTAAACTACGTGTCATTGATGTGAGTACAATCGGTGGTGACGGTGGAATCGGAAATGCTTCAGCGGGCGGATTCCTCGGAAACGGAGGTGCGAATGCTGATGGTATTGCAGTCTTCAATCTGCCTTTATCGGCCATCGACTCCAATACCGTACCGGTGGAGGCGATCTTCTATGGGACCGGCATCGGAACGGCTCTGGTAAATGCAGGTACTGATGGGTATACACTTCCGGTCAATGATAAATACTTCGGAGGCAGATTGCAACCCACGTCTTATCTTGCTCCGGATCCCACTTCTCTGAATGTACTGGCAACCGGGACCTATAATAAACTGACCGGTGCTTATGCCCCCGTTCGGAGCTGGTCTGCTACCGGTGTGTTAACAGATGGTACATCATCGGTTTCAGTGCTCACCGGCAACACTTTCCTTTGGTCAAATGGTTCAACAGCTGAAGATCAATTCGGGTTATCGGCCGGTACATATACAGTTACAGCCACTACATCTACAGGATGTACGGCCACGGCCAGTGCAACCATCAATGCACCAACAGCCTTGTCGGTAACCGGAACTGTGTTTAATGTAAGTTGTTTCGGATTGAATGACGGCGCGATTGATATCAATGTTTCCGGAGGTACATCTCCATACACATATCTCTGGAATGATGCAGAAATAACTGAAGATCGCAGCACACTCGTTACCGGAAACTATACCGTGACGGTTACCGATGCGAATGGATGTACAGGTACAGCCTCCTTCCTTGTGGATCAGCCCTCAGATTTCAGTTACACCACAATGGTTACCAACACCAGTTGTTTTGGTGCATCAGATGGTGCCATCGATCTGACGCTTGCAGGTGGCACCCCACCCTATTCTTTCAGTTGGTCGAACGGAGATACTACCGAAGATATTTCAAACCAACCTGCAAATTTCTATTTCTTTAACGTCACAGATGCCAACGGATGTTCTACCGGAGGACTTGATTTCATAAATGATGCACCTCAAGTTAATATCAGCACCTTTTTTCCATCAAGTGGTGGCGCAGGAGTACAGGTTACAATTTATGGGAGCGGATTTTTGGGTGTTACTGCTGTAAATTTTGGTTCAGTACCTGCTTCATCCTTCACTATCGTGAACGATGCCCAGATAAATGCTATAGTTCCGTTTGGAGCGGATACTGCCGTAATTTATATGTGGACCACTGTGAATTGTTCGGCAAATTCGACATTGCTGTTTTATTATGATCCTGTTTCATGCGTTCCACCTTCTGCAAGTGCACTTGTTACCAACCCTTCTTGTTATGGAAACAACAACGGATCAATTGATGTAACGGTTACGGGTGGAATTGCACCCTTTACCTACTCATGGAGCAACGGCGCAACTACTGAAGATCTCACCGGTCTCGTTGCAGGGACCTATACACTGGTAGTTACAGGAAGCAATAGCTGTCCTGATACTTTAGTTGTTACTGTTACAGCACCAGGTGAGTTGTTATTACCGGGATTTATTACAAATGCCAGCTGTAATGGTAGCAGTGATGGGTCCATTGACCTCACGGTAGTTGGTGGCACTGCACCCTTCACAATATTCTGGAGTACGTTTGCGACAACCGAAGATATATCCGGATTAGCGTATGGAATTTATACCGTTACCGTAACTGATTATAACGGATGTGCAGCTACTGAAGCATACACAATATCTGAACCTGCGGTACTTCAGGTAACAACCTCAGTGACTGATCCACTTTGTAGTGGCGCCGCCAGCGGTGCTGTATCCACGACAGTAACTGGCGGAACGCCCACTTATTTCTATTTATGGAGTAATGGTGCAAATACTCCAACTATTTCCGGGGTGACTGCCGGCACTTATACGGTTACTGTTGCGGATGTAAACGGTTGTTTTGCTTCAGCAACAGCAACAGTTACTGATCCTGCTCCGTTCACATTAAGTGTAGTATCATCAACGGATGTCAGTTGTTTCGGCGGCGCGTCGGGTGCCATCGATATAGCTGCTTCAAACGATCCGGCTATTCCGCCTGCCAATCCAGGACTCTTGATTTCAGAATTCCTCCCGGATCCAACAAGTACAGATAATCCTTTTGAGTGGGTTGAATTGGTTGCTACCAAATCGATCAACTTTGCATCGACACCGTATACTGTTGTACTTGCCAATAACGGAACACCGGGAACCAAAGGATGGAGAGCAGGTGGAACCATCACCTACGCCCTGCAGATCAGCAGTGGTGTTGTTAATCCGGGTGATGTATTCTATGTGGGTGGTACTTCCATGGCGCCAACCGGAACAAAACTCCGCACCATCAATATGGCGACAACTGCCGGTGATGTGTTTGGAAACGTAAACGGTGGAATGGGTAATGGTGGTGCCAATGCAGATGCTATTGGTGTGTTTGCGCAAGCGGCTTCTACTATTGATTCTTCTTCTGTTCCTGTAGATGCGATCTTCTGGGGATCAGGACTGGGTACAGCCATTGTAAGTGGTGGAACAGCCGGCTATACATTGCCTGTAAACGATCGTTACAATGGAGGATTGCTGAATGCTTCTTCTTACCTTATTGCAAACAGCGTGCAGGGAAGTTCGTTCAGAGCTACCGGTTCTTTCAACAGAACAACCGGTGTATATACTCCGCGTACCTGGACAATCAATACCAGCTTTACAGATGGAACGTCTGCAGTTGCTGTTGTAAACAGTAATTCATATAGCTGGTCAAATGGTGCAACAACTCAGGATATTTCAGGTTTGACGGCTGGTACTTATTCAGTGACTGCAACAAATCCGGTGGGATGTACAGCAACACTGAATGTTACCATCCATCAGCCAAATGATCTTGTTGTTTTGGGCTTTAGTCCTGTTTCCGGCAATTCCGGAACTTCAGTAACTATTGCCGGTTTTGGTTTTGATGGAGTAGATCAGGTGTTGTTTAACGGTACTGCTGCCACCTTTACAGTATTGAATGATAGTCAACTGATAGCAACAGCTCCTGTTGGAGTTACTACCGGATCTATTACATTGATCAATGACGGTTGTGATACAACGGTTTCTTCGACTCCGTTTACTGTAACGGTAGCTAGTGCAACCCTGAACCTGACCCTGCTGATTGAAGGCATGTACGATGGAGCCGGCGGACTAGTACCGGCGTTGCTCAATGGCGGAGTAGGCACGAGCAGCACAGAGTGTGATACGATCCATGTAGAGTTGAGAGATCAGACGAGTCCGACGACCGTATTGGGCAGTGGCACGGTAGTACTGGGCACCAATGGTCAGGCCAGCCTGAGTATGCCATCCGGAGTGATCGGGGCAACGGGCTACATCGCGGTATTCCACCGGAATGCCGTAGAGACGTGGTCAGATCTGGTGACCTTCAGCGCAACGACGAACTATGACTTCACCACGGCAGCTACGCAGGCATACGGCAGTAACCAGAAAGAGGTGACACCGGGGGTATGGGCGTTCTACAGTGGAGATCTGAGTCCGCAGGATGGACTGATCGACGTAACGGATCAGGGCTTGATCGACAATGATATCTTCAACTTCGTGAGTGGATACGTAGTGACGGATATCACGGGGGACAACCTGGTAGACGTAACGGATCAGGGAATCGTAGATAACAACATCTTCAACTTCATCGGATCGATGCATCCGTAAGAAGAAGGAGAACAGATAAAAAGCGAAAGGGGGCTGTCCGTTAGGATGGCCCCTTTCTATTGGAATTTGGATTGAAATTCTAATTCCACCATATTTATTGACTATTAAAGAGTTAATTAGCACTATTCTCTAATTAACAGAAATACAATCACTTGCATTTAGTCGAAGAAACTAAGCAAGTGGCCATTGAAATTCATGCGTTTACGGTAATTTTTTTGATTTTTTAGAGAAAATCCATACTTTTCGAAGATGGAGGGGTGGTCTGACTGATTTTCAATACTGGTCAGGCTCATAATTCAAGACAAAAAACAACAACAACATAAATGAAAAACGTGTACCAAATCAGACATCTGAGAAGATGGTATAGTGTATTTGCACTATGCTTCATTTTAATCAGTTCATTGCAAGTACAGGCACAGGTAACAGTAAATCCGGGTGGAACCAACTATGCATCAGTGAATGCAGCATTTGCTGGAATTAATGCAGGGTTACACACCGGAGCAGTGACCATTGCCATCAATGCGAGTACTACTGAGCCAACCACACCTACCACGCTGGCGGCATCTGGTGTTGGGTCTGCAAACTACTCATCGGTTACGATTTATCCGACCGTTGCCGGAGTTTCAGTTGCGGGTACAACTGCAGCAAGCCGTGGAGTGCTTGAGTTTAATGGTGCTGACAACATCACCATCAATGGTAATCTCAACAATGGGACAGGCACCAGCAGAGATCTGACCATCCGAAACACAACAGCGATCACGAATGCACATACCGTGTTATGGTTTCAAAGCAGTGCCACTTCTCCGCAATTGGGTTGTACGAATATTGTAGTAAAGAATACAATTATCTATGGTAATGCGGACGTGAGTCAAACCCGTACGTCTACTACACCTATTCAACCGGCTGTTTCGTTTTCAAGTAACACCTTTCCTACTTCGGTAACAAGTGTAACGGCTTTAAACAATTCAAATATTACGTTTGATAATAACGAAGTGTTAAGAAGTGTAGGAGGATTGCATTTCGGACAATCTACTACTGCGGCCTTAACTGGTCTTGTGGTAACCAATAACGTCATCGGAAGTCAAACCCTGGCGGATTATACCATTTTACGTGCTATTTATGCCGGTAACTGTTCAGGCGCACTGATACAGGGTAATACCATTCAGAACATCAGAACTACAATTTCTTCAACAGCGGGTGCTATTGAAATTTCCGGAGCTACAGGCGGTAATAATACCATCAGGAAAAACCTGATCAAAGGTGTTTCGAACACCAGTTCATCGGGCTGGGGGAGCGCCGGTATTTATATTGTTTCCGGTAGTAATATGACCATTGATAACAACGTGATCTATGACCTGCAAGGTGCTAACTATTCATCCGTAACCACCACTTTTAATACATATGGAATCCGGTTGGCTTCAGGTACCGGACATAAAGTATGGTATAATTCAGTCAACTTATATGGTACAATCAGTTCGGGAACTTCTCCGAGTACATCCACTGCTATTGCCATCGGGTCAACGGCAGTAACCGGACTTGATATCCGGAACAATATTTTCTCAAACTCCCAGGTAAGTACTGTTGCTGGTTTTCAAGCCTATTGTATCAGGTTTGCTGCCTCCTATCCGTTCACAACTGCCGGAAACACGATTAACAATAATTTCTACAGTGTTCCATCATCGAATACTGCTACTACCTCCTACTTTGTTGGTGGTACCTATACGTCCGGTGTAACGTATGCTAACCTCGGCGCACTGCAGACAGCGACAGGCTACGATGCATCTTCCTTGCCATTGTTCAATGCGCTGGCACCGTTCACAGCAAATGATAATCTTGTCATTCCATCAGGCACCGTTACCGGAATTGAATCAGGTGGTGTAGCGATCAGCGGATTAGGATTGCCCAATACTGATTTTACAGGAGTGAATCGTCCGGCAGGCAGCGGAACGGCACCTGATATGGGTGCGTACGAATTCAATGGTGTACCTGCAACCGGATGTAACTCTGCCCCATCAAGTGGTGGTACGGCGAGTGCAGGATCTTCAATAATCTGTGCAGGAGGATCAACTACGTTAACAGCTACCGGGTTTACTTCGGATATTGGTATTACCTATCAGTGGGTATATTCTTCTGTTTCAGGTGGACCATATACACCATTGGCGGGTGCTACCAATCCGTCTTCCGCAAATACCGGAGCGTTATCTGCAAACACCTATTTCCGTCTGGAAGTCACATGTTCGAATACTTCACAAATGACTCCGTCAAATGAAATTCTGATAACTGTAAACAATCCTCAACTTACCTCAACGACACCCGGATCAAGATGTGGAGTTGGTACGGTCAATCTTGCTGCCACTTCAACAACAGGGATAGTAAACTGGTATGCTGCTCCATCCGGAGGAACGCCTCTGTTTACAGGAACAAACTACACGACACCAAGCATAGCATCAACAACAACTTACTATGCATCGGCTGCCAGTTCAGGCACGACTCAGATATCTAATCATGGTTTGCCCACCGTCACCACTTCTACACAAAATACAGGAGTATTGTTTACCTTGAATACCGATGTTACGTTGAATTCTATTGATGTATATTCAAATGCAGCAGGAACAGTTACGGTATCGTTATTAAACAGTGCACTTACAACAATTTATACCTCTTCACCTTTCCCGATTACCAGTTCAGGTCTTTCAACTCCACAAACCGTACCACTAGGATGGGCTATACCTGCAGGTACAAACTACAGGATTCTGGTAAGTAATACCGGTAATTCACTCGGTTATCATTCCGGCACTTTCCCAATCAACCTGGGCAATGGTGTTGGTCAGGTAACCAACGGTGCTACAGCAACCGGTACTTCAACGCTGAACTACTTTGTGTATAATATGAATACCACCAGTGGTTGTCAGGGACCCAGAACTGCAGTGACGGCGACCATCAATACAGCGCCTTCCATTTCTGCTTCTACATCTATCGCCAGCATTTGCAGTGGAAACAGTGCTACACTTAGTGCAACGAGTTCCAATGCATCATACGACTACACCTGGAATCCGGGAGGATTAACCGGTGGTTCAGTAAATGTCAGCCCTACTTCTACAACTGTATATACGGTGACCGGTACAGATAATTCCGGAGGAACATTCAATGGTTGTCAGGAAGTAGCTTCGGTGACTGTAACCGTTATTCCGGCTTCGGTTTCTGTTGTCGGAAATCCGGAAGCTATTTGCAGCAGCAGCGGATCAACAATATTGAGTTTGAATCCGGCTTCAGGATATCCTGCCGGTTCTATTCAGTGGCAGGATTCGCCGGATGGTATTACTTATACCAATATTTCCGGCGCTAATGCAAATACTTTCACTACGCCTACTCTTACAGCCTATCAGTATTACCGGGCGGTCATTGTGGATGCCAACAATAACGTTTGCGTACAACCGTCAAAGCTGATCAATGTAGGAATTCCTACTGTGAACAGCACTACGCCTGCTTCACGATGTGGTTCGGGAACAGTTACTCTGGGTGCTTCTACTTCGTTTGGTTCAAATGCTATCTGGTATAGCGGAGCCACAGGAGGTTCTCCCATTGCAACAGGCTCTTCTTATACAACGCCTTATCTGAATACAAGCACTACGTATTATGTAGCAGCCAATACCGGAGGAACCTCTGTCACCACAGGTCGACTGACTCCACAGGCAGGTGCAGCAACTGTACTGACAACCTATGGACAGGATTTCACCATTACACAATCAATTACACTGAACAGTGTGCAGGTGATTTCTACTACCGGAACTTCCATCACCGTTTCCTTATTCAATGCCGGCGGTGCAACGCAATTGTTTACAACAGGTGCTGTTGTTGTTCCTACCAATACAACCAACACCATCAATCTGGGTTGGAGTCTTGCTCCGGGAACCTATCGCCTGATTGCGAATGGCATGACCGGGAACTTTATTCGTGAAAACTCAACTGTAACCTATCCGATTGCCCTTTCAACTGTAGGTCAGGTGAACGGATTTGTTTCATCCATCACCGGAACTGTAACTACTACTGCAAGTTATTATTGGTTCTATTCATGGAACATCACGATAGGTTGTGAAAGTGCGCGCGTTCCTGTTACTGCAACAGTAACTCCCGGACCATCTATCACTGCTGCTTCTACCGATCTGACACTTTGTCCAGGAAGTTCCGCTGATCTGAGCGTAACCAGTCCGAATGATCCGAACTTCCAATACACATGGTCTTCAAGTCCGGCTGGTTTTACCGCGACAGGTCCCGGACCTCACACTGTTACACCGTCTGTTACTACAAAATATTATGTTGTTGCAGTTGATACAAGTACCGGTGCCAATGCAGGATGTGGAGCGGTGGATTCCATTACAGTTGTAAATACCGGTACATTAACAGCCGGTACAATTTCAGGATCGCTTGATCAGCTTTGTGTAACGGGTAATGTGGATTTCACGCTTGCCGGTGCGAATGGCGGAGTGAACCAATGGCAAATGTCAACAGTTAGCAGTTCCGGCCCATGGACGAATGTTGGTACTGGTGCCAATACCTATAATACCGGTACGATTACCCAAACGACATTCTACCGCGTTGAGACTTCCTGCGACGCCAACGTTGTTTATTCTAATGTAGATTCAGTAATTGTAAATAATCCTACTGTATTGTCTACTACTGCGGCATCCCGTTGCGGATATGGCACTGTAACTCTCGGTGCAACCGGTTCTTCCTCAACATTGAACTGGTATGGTTCAAACTCTCCAACCGACTACACCGTCCTCGGTACCGGAAGCAGTTTTGTTACTCCTAATATTAATTCGACCACAACATTCTACGTGGCTGCATCCGATGGTGGTGCCACATATGGATTGGGACTTCCAAACCGCGTAGGCGCAACAACCAACAGTGGTTATTCGGATATCGGTCTTATGTTTGATGCAACTCAGGCATTCCTTCTCCAGTCTGTAGCCATTTACCCGGTTGCAACTACTCCAAGTGGAAACGTAACTGCAACCATTGCACTTAAAAATTCAGCAGGCACCATTCTTCAGAGTGTTACTGTAAGTGTTCCGACATCAGCAAGCCCTGGTATCAAAACCCTGATACCTTTGAACTTTATTGTACCTGCAGGATCACAGCACCGATTGGTGTTTACCTCGGCTACCGGCGGAGGAATCTCCGGATTTATTCGTGAAGCCACAACTGGATATGCTTATCCTTATACCATTCCTGGTGTTGCTTCCATTACTTCTGCCTATACAAGCGGTGCCTCATCGGCCTACTATTATTACTTCTATGACTGGAAAGTAGTAACAGGTTGTGAAAGCGCACGTGTGCCTGTTGTAGCTACCGTTACAACTCCACCGGCAATGTCGCTTACCTCAACTTATCCTGCAGTTTGTACCGGCGGTTCAACGGATATTGCTGTAAGCAGTGCCAATGACCCCAACTATGTGTACACCTGGACATCAAATCCTGCCGGATTCAGTCAGTCAGGAAACGGACCATTCACCGTTAGTCCGACATCAACCACTTCATACATCGTTCAGGCTGTTGACACCAGCAGCGGATCAACAGGTGGTTGCGTGAATCGTGATAGTGTTGTTATTGTTGCTGGCGGAACATTGAGTGCGGGCGTACTCAGTGCCTCACAAACCAATCTTTGTGTAAATGGAAATAGTACTACCGTTTTATCGGTTGTAGGAGCAAGCGGAGGATTGATTCAATGGCAATCGGCACCAAGTTCTACAGGTCCCTGGACAACAGTACAGACCGGAGGATTGTCATATACAAGTCCATCATTGACACAGGATACCTATTATCAGGTTGTGGTTTCTTGCAGTAATTCATCCTTAACTTCCAATCAGATTTGGGTTCAGGTTTCTAACCCAACGATTCTATCTTCCACAGGCGCCACACGTTGCGGAACCGGAACAGTTACGCTATCAGCTTCAAGTGCTTCTCCAACGATTAACTGGTATGCAAATGCCAGCGGAGGAACAGCATTGGGCACGGGCAGCAGTTTCACGACACCTGTTATCAGTAATACAACTACTTTCTATGTGTCGGCAGCTTCAGGTACCACAACCAGTCAAATCTCCAGTAATGGACTTCCTACTGTAACTACTTCAACTCAGAATACAGGATTGTTGTTTGATCTGAATGTGCCTGTAACGCTGAATTCAATCGATGTATATTCCAATGCTGTTGGAACCGCTACAGTAACCATTTTGAACAGTGCGCTGACTACCATTTATACATCTCCGGCAATACCCATTTCCAACCTTGGCCTTACGTCTCCGCAAACACTGTCACTCGGGGTAACAATTCCCGCCGGAACAGGTTACCGGATTCTGGTCAGCAATACCGGTAATGCACTCGGATATCATACAGGTACATTCCCGATTCCTCTTGGAAACGGCGTTGGAACAATCACCAGTGGAGCAACAGCTACCGGTACAACTACTTTAAACTATTTCGTGTACAGCATGAATACGTCAGTGGGATGTGAGAGTTCAAGAATTCCTGTCATTGCAACAGTAACTCCTGCTCCTTCGATATCATTGGGATCGGATGTGACGATCTGTAACGGACAG
>JAXLTL010000009.1:0-162006 GCA_046330075.1 Bacteroidia bacterium
CCGTTCAGCAGAAAATTGCTCCCGTTATTGAAATTTCAGTAACAGCGAAACTGGTGAAGGAGGGAGTGAAATGAAAAGGCGCATTGCATTGCTGCTGCTCTTGTTGGCAGGTATGCTTCAGGGATGGGCCCAGCGTCCTTTTTTCAGAGAGCTGATCATCGACCGTCAGGATGATGAAATCAAAGTCAATACTTTGTTACAATCGGAGGAGGGTTTTGTGTATGCCGGTACTAACAAAGGATTGTTCCGTTATGACGGTTTTGAGTTTAAGAATATTTCGTCGGAGCCGAAGTCACAGGATATTCAAATTACGGCTATGACTTCGAAGAGCCGGAATGAAATTTATTCAGGGTCTGAGAAGGGGGAGGTTATCCATTGGATCAATCAAAAACCGGTAAGGATTCCTACACCTTTCCACAGTCCCGTGAAATCACTTTTTTTTGATGAAAACAGTACGCTCTGGGTAGCCACCTACGGTGAAGGGATTTTTTACCGGATCAAAAACATCTGGCATCGCATGGCTGGTTTACCTGATCCGTTTATCTATACGCTGAAGCAGCACCCAACCGGTAAGTTACTCGCCGGAACGGATGGGGGTCTGGTGGTGATTAATAAACAATCAAATCCGGTTTCCTATTTTGTCTTTAATTCCCGACATGGTTTGCCGGATAATATTGTACGTTCTATTGGAATTATGCCGAATGGTGAAGTATTGCTGGGCATGCAGGAGATGGGTATCTGCCGGTTCAATCTCAGTACTAAAAAATTCGTTCCCGTTACCGGACAGGGTGCTTGGGATTTTGGATCGATCAATGAAATGATCCTTCTGCAAAATGAATTCTGGCTGGGCACTGAAAATCATGGGATCGTTGATTATGAATTCAGCGGTGACCGGAGGTTGAGGAATTTCAGCATGGGCAGCGATCTCCCGTTTTCCAGAGTCAGTGCTTTGCTCCGGGATACGGAAGGAAATGTTTGGGTGGCAGGAGATAATAAACTGATCATTTCTCCCGGCGAAAAAGTCGAATTTGTAAATGAAATTGCAGGGAAGGGTATCGACAGTATACAGGCGATTACTTCCTGTCCGGATGGATATATCTGGTTCAGTAATCCAGAGGGCTTGTACCGGTTCGATTATCTGGCAAAAGACAATGAACGACTGCTAAAATATAACGTCGATAAAAAAAGACCTCATCTGCATATCGTTTCATTGTTTGAAGATGATTTTGAAAATCTCTGGATCGGCACATTCGACAATGGCCTTTATTGCATGAATACCGCAACAGGTGACATTCGACGCCTCACCGAAAAGGATGGCTTGCCCAATGCGAATGTGATCGCGATTCACGGCCGGGGTGAAAATATATGGCTGGCGACCTTGGGAGGAGTTGTGGAATGCCGCAGAATAAATACCGAAGGAAAGAAAGCCGATTTTCCGTACGAGTTGAAAATGGCCGGACCCGGACCACTGTTTAACGGATTCGTTTATGATATTTACGAAGATACGAAGGGCCGCCTTTGGCTGGGCACCGATGGCAAAGGTTTGCTCATGTACGACGGTAAATCCATTCATGAATATAGTATTTCTGCCAATGCGAAAATTGTGTATAGTATCGAAGAGGATTTTTCAGGCAACATCTGGTGCAGCACACAACACAACGGTATTTACCGGTACGATGGTAAATCGTTTCGTAATTTCAATCTGAACAATGGCCTTTCTGAACTCGATATCTACGGGATCAGCATTGACAACGGAGGAAATCTGCTGGCCATAAACAGAAAGGGAATTGATATCATAAACAGCCGCACTTTTTCAATTGAGAATATAGGAGAAGAGTCTGGTTTGAAAGAACTCGATGCAGATCTGAATGCTGTCGCCCGTGACAGGAAAGGCGGTGTATGGATCGGAGCAAGAAATGGCATCATACGCTTTTATAATTACTCGCTGGATACGAAGAATAAACCCAATCTGGTCATCCAGCGCGTACTGACATTTATGAAACAGGACGTAGGATTGAAAGACACTGTTTTCGAATACAATCAGAACAATATTTCCATTGAATATACTGGTCTCTGGTATTCTCATCCTGATCTGGTTACCTACCGCTATCGTGTAAAAGGTTACAGCAACGACTGGATCCCCACACGCGACCGGATTGTCACTTTCCCAAATCTTCCGCCCGGAACATATACGTTTGAAGTGATGGCCGGGCTCGAAGGACAGTTCAGACATGCGGCCATGGCTTCCTATACCTTCCATATCCGTAAAGCACTCTGGAAAGAATTATGGTTTCAGATGACCGTAGTGATCTTTCTGGCCATCATCATTATCCTTTTTATCCGCGATCGAGATGTGCGTTTCAGGAGAATGGAAAGTTTGAAGAAAGAGAAAGTCGAGTACCAATATGCTACGCTGAAAAGTCAGGTAAATCCACACTTCCTGTTCAACAGTTTTAATACGTTGATCGCGATCATTGAGAATGATGCAGGCAAGGCCATCGGATATGTGGAGAAGCTGTCAGATTATTTCCGGAACATGGTGCAGCACCGTGATAAAGATGTGATTTCACTGGAAGAGGAGTTGCAGATGGTGGAAACCTACTATTTCCTTCAGCAAAAACGTTTTGGCAATGCACTGAAATTATACATCGATATTCCTGATGATTGGAAGCATCAGTTCGGTCTGCCGCCATTGTCATTGCAGTTGCTGCTCGAAAACGCTGTAAAACACAATGCCGTTTCACACGAATCTCCGCTCGATATTCACGTAACTGCAGCTGAAAATCATTCCCTGATTATCCGTAATAACCTCAACCCGAAAGTGAAGCCCGAGCCTTCCACCGGAATCGGCCTGAATAATATTGTGAACAGGTTTCAGATTCTTGCCGGTGAAGATGTAAGGGTGGAATCGGTAGGTGACGAATTCATTGTAAAGGTTCCGTTAATCCCAATAGAGTAAAAACTACTGCTTATGAAAGTTCTGATTATTGAAGATGAATTGCTGGCGGCTGAACGCCTGGTTAAAATGATCAAAGAGGTATTGCCCGATGCAGAAATCCTCGATATGCTGGTGAGTATTAAATCAACCGTTGAATGGCTGAATACCCATGCTGCACCGGATGTCATTATGATGGATATTCATCTGGCGGATGGTCCTAGTTTTGAAATTTTCAATAAAACCAGAGTGACATCTCCGGTCATCTTTACGACTGCATACGATCAACATGCCCTGGAAGCGTTCAAGGTGAATAGTATCGACTATCTGTTAAAGCCAATTAAGAAGGAAGAGCTCACTAAAGCATTTGAGAAACTGAAAATGCTGAGCGAGATTAACATGAAGCGACTGGAAAGCCTGATGAATGTGTTGAGCGGGAAGGGCGGTCCAAAGGAATACCAGAAGCGAATTGTTATTCGTTACGGTGATACTATTAAGATGGTTGAAGTAGGTGAAGTGGCCTATTTCTATACCGAAGATAAAATCAACTATCTCTGTACAACCGGAAACCTGCGTTATCCCATCGATTATAACCTGGATGAGCTGGAAAGCCTCCTGAATCCGGATGAATTTTTCAGGATCAACCGGCAGTTTATTATCAATATCAGGTCTATTGAGAAAATGCTGGCCTGGTCGAAATCCAGGGTAAAGGTGATCCTGAAACCGGCCACCACCGAAGATACTATCGTAAGTACTGAACGGTCCCCTTATTTCAAGGATTGGCTAACCGGTTCAAAGTAGGATTATTCCCGCCGGATTGGGTTTTTCCCGTTCAACATGCCACTTTACCCGTTCAGGCAAACCGACTAATCTTTATCCAACAAGGGTCTTAATTTTGACGTTGAAGGACTTGGATAAGTCGTTGAACATGAAAAAATACACCCTTGGAACATTCTGGCTGTTGGCAATCACACTTACGGTAGCCATTTCTGCTTGTAAACATGATGTGCCTGAACCAGTTGCAGATAACGGTAATAATGGAAATAATGGAGGCGGTAACAATAATGGAATACCCTGCGATTCAGACTCGGTATATTTTAACTCCCAGATCCTGCCAATTCTGATTTCCAACTGTACCAGCAGCGGCTGTCATGACGTGGCTTCCCATGAGGAAGGTATCATCCTGACCAATTACACAAACGTGATGAATACGGCTGGAATCACTCCGGGCAATCCAAGTGCAGGTGATATCATGGATGTGATCACGACCAACGATCCGGGTGACAGAATGCCTCCTCCGCCTGCAACGCGGTTAACCACTGCACAAACTCAACTGATCCAGACCTGGATCGCCCAAGGTGCGCAGGATCTGAACTGCAGCGGACAGTGTGATACCTCCAACGTGACCTATACTGCTACCATTAAACCCTTGGTTCAAACGTATTGTAAAGGTTGCCATTCAGGAAGTGCTCCCGGTGGCGGTGTGGACCTGAGCAATTATGCCGGTGTTTCCGGTTCGGCCTTCGATGGCTCTCTGATTGGATCCATTGATCATCTGCCGGGCTGGAGCGCTATGCCGAAGAACAGTGCTAAAATGTCGGATTGCGACGTGGCTAAGTTCAAAATCTGGGTAAATGCCGGAGCTCCCAATAACTAAGATACCATCAAGAATAAAACAACAGAACCTGTGAACCACTTGAAAAAATTGATGAACCCGATGATCCTTGTCACGCTGCTGACATTGCTGTTTACCGGGTGTTACTATGATGTGGCAGAGGAATTATATCCTGCAACCGGCACCTGTGATACTACCGGTGTTACCTATACGAAAACAATTCAGCCTATTCTTAATGAATATTGCAATTCCTGTCATACAGGATCTTCGCCTTCCGGCAGTGTTGATTTTTCCACTTATGACTTTGTAAAAGCGTATGCGCTCGATGGATCATTATATGGTTCGATGAGCCACGACCCTAACTGGTCAGAAATGCCACAAGGTGGCAATAAAGTGGATGATTGCACGCTGCTGAAAATGAAAGTGTGGATTGATAACGGAATGCCTGAATAGGATGATAAAGAAAATACTTGGAATTGTAGTCCTGCTTGGACTCATTGGTGCAGCTGTTGGATATTATTATTACTCCAAACCCACCGAAAGCCTGAAGGATGCGCCTGCGGTATTGTGTGTTTCTGCTGATTCGTTATTCTCACAGTATGAGATGGATGAAGTAGGCGCGAATGCAAAATTCCTGGATAAGGTCATCGAAGTGGATGGAAAGGTACAATCAGTTAATACAGATACCAGCGGACTTTCCCTGACTCTGCAAACCGGATCCGGAATGTTCGGAGTAATCTGCAAACTGGAAGATAAATCTACTCCTGAAACTAATTTCAGCGTAGGGCAGCAGCTTCGCCTCAAAGGCCAATGTACCGGATACCTGATGGATGTGGTACTGGTCAGATGCATTGTACAGGAATAAACAGAAAAGTTCAATTAAACCCATACAGACTCAAACAATGAAAAAATCACTACTTCTCGTTGCAGCCGGTGTCGCTGTAATTGCTGGAATGTCATTCGATATTCAAAGTGATAACGGTAAGGCCGGTTATACCGGATCCCCCAGTGAATTACTTTGTAATGATTGTCATAATACCTACGGTAATTCGAATTCAGGTTCCGGGACAATCTACGTTACATCAACCATGACCAACTGGCAATATGTTCCCGGTCAGACGTACACCATCAATGTTATTGTAAGGCACACGGCTAAGCCTCTCTTCGGTCTGGGCTTTGAAGCACTGACATCGACGAATACCAATGCAGGTACACTTCAGATTGCCAATTCTGCAAAAACACAGATCAAAACAAAAACCGTAAGTGGAGTGACCCGTCAGAATGTGGTGCACCAGCTTAACGGAGGACTCTCTACTGATTCAGCTGTGTTTACCTTTAACTGGGTGGCTCCTGCTACAAACATCGGTAATGTTACCTTCTATTTCAGCGGTGTTGCCGGAAATAACAACGGCGGTGAGAATGGTGATTATGTATATAATAGTTCCAAACTGGTTACACCGGCAAGTGCAACTGGCCTTGTGGAAACCAGCGTAAACAAATCACTTAAAATTTATGAGAACGGTGATAACAATCTCGTGATCAAATACAGCTCAGCGGAAGCTGCTCAGCCCCGCGTTGATTTGTATGATCTCTCTGGTCACCTCATTGCTTCCAGAACATTTGAACAAACCGGAACAGGTGCTGTTGAACTGCAAATGGAGCGTCCGATCGGCCTTTCAAAAGGAGTATATCTGGTGAACCTGATTTCTGGCGCAGATGTATTTTCCGGAAAGGCATATCTCCACTGATAAACCAAACAATAAAATACTATAAACTATGAAACGTATCCTTCCTTTCTGTGTGTTACTCTCGTTGCTGTCGCTGCAAGGCATGTCACAGGAGCGTTATTTTACCCGCAATGGTAAAGTGTCATTCTATTCCGATGCTCCGGCAGAAAAAATTGAAGCACATAATTCACAGGCTACCTCTGTAATTGATGTCAGCACCGGAAATTTTGAATTTGCTGTCCTGATGAAGGCTTTCGAATTCGAAAAAGCACTGATGATGGAACACTTCCATGAAAATTATGCCGAGTCAGATAAATACCCCAAAGCAGTGTTTAAAGGCGTAATTACAAACATGTCATCTGTAAACCTGGGCAAGGATGGTGTTTATCCGGTTCAGTACAAAGGCTCGATGACAGTTCACGGCGTAACGAAAGAGATTACCGGTTCAGGTACGCTTGAAGTGAAAGGAGGAAAAATTTCTACTGCAAGTACATTCATGCTCTTGCTGGCAGATTATAATATCCAGATCCCTGCTCTTGTTAAGGATAAAGTATCAAAGGAAATCAAGGTGGTAGTGAATGCTGCATATGAAAAATTTAATAAGTAAATCGGCACTTGCCATCCTCGTCATCTGTTCCAGCCTTACGCATGTTAAGGCGCAGGATGATCTGTTGAGCCTGCTGGGAGAAGATTCTACCAAGAAAGAATTCGTAAAGAATGCCTTTAAGGCAACCCGCGTGATCACCGGTCAGTCGATGGAACAGGTTGCTGCCGGCGTGCTCGACTTCCGTATCCTTCACCGCTTCGGCCGTGTCAATGAAGGTGAGTATGGTGCCTTCGGACTGGATCAGGCTACGATTCGCCTGGGTCTCGATTATGGGATCTCTGACCGGATTATGGTGGGTATTGGCCGTAGCAGCAATCGTAAAGAACTGGATGGTTTCATCAAGTACCGTATGATCTGGCAGGGCAGAGGAAAAGGCTCTATCCCTTTCTCCGTCATCCTGATTACCGGAGTGACAAAAGATGGGTTGAAATGGGCCGATCCTGACCGGAACAATTATTATACTTCCCTCCTGGCTTACTATAATCAAATCCTGATCGGACGTAAATTCTCCGAGTCGTTCAGCTTCCAGCTGATGCCTACCATGGTGCATCGTAACCTCGTAGAGACAAAAGAGGATAATCATGATATCTATGCTTTGGGTATCGGAACCCGTCTGAAACTTTCAAAACGGGTTGCTATCAATGCAGAGTATTTCTATACACTGCCGGATCAGTTGCCCGAAACACAAACCAATGCATTGTCTCTGGGATTCGATATCGAAACCGGCGGACACGTATTCCAGCTGCATTTTACAAATGCCCTCGGAATGAATGAACGTACGCTGATTACCGATACCGATGGAAAGTGGGAGAAAGGGGATATCCACTTCGGATTTAATATCTCGAGGGTGTTTACCCTCTCTCGTCCGAAAACGTTCCGTAAACCTGAATAATCCGGAGCTGGAAGAATAAAGAAGTTGAGGTTCGTTATCAGGAATGTTAAGGTGCCTGATGGATGAAGCGATTGTTAACTATAACGAATGCACCTTGGTGATTGCTGAGGTCCTCCGAACACTGAACGCCTGTGGTGAAAACCATGGGCGTTTCTGTTTTGATCCGGATGAACATGCTCTGACCTTGGAAGGACTCTGAAAAACGACAGGTGCAACAGGACCATTCAGCCTGCATCAGCCTGCGTTATTATGTCCACTGATAATGCTTCAGGCGTGTTGAAATGACAAGTAAGAATGAATTGAATCAGTAGAAAAATGCGTTGTACGCCCTTCTGAAATATTGACCGAGCTTGCGCAAGGGTTTCATCATCATCGTGAGCATATTCGGCTTTAATCCATTCAGCTTCCAGGCCATCTTGTCTTCAAGATTGGCTTTGAGTTTTACAAAGAAACTGACATTGCTTACGCCACCCATCCGCATCTTTACAATCGTTTCATTCAGATAAGCCAGACGGATATTGTTCTTGTGGATCAAGCGGAGCATCAGCTCGTAGTCGGCCGATAATTTTAACTCTGTATTAAAGCCGCCAAACTTTTCATAACATTCTTTTCTTACAAAGAAAGTAGGATGGGGCGGCATCCAGCCTTTGAGAAAATCTCCTTCCTGATAAGCACCCGATTCCCAGGTACGCATCACTTTGTTCGTGTCGTTGCGGTTGACAAAAACAAGGTCAGCATATACGCCTTCGGCTTCAGGGTTTTTCCGGAATGTTTCTGCAATATGACTGATTACCTGCGGGTGTGCATATAAATCATCGGAATGCAACATGCCAATAACATCACCGGTTGCATAACGAATCCCTTTGTTTAAGGCATCGTAAAGTCCCTTGTCCTTCTCTGAAATGATCTTCGAAATCTTATCCTTGTACTTGTTGGCTATCGTCAGCGTGGAGTCTTTCGACTTGCCATCAATAATAAGGTATTCAATGTCCGGATAATCCTGCATCACCACCGATTTGATGGTGTCTTCTACCGTTGCGGAACTGTTATAGGTAATGGTGATGATGGAAATTTTCATGACTGATAGGTTTCGGCGTGATCGGTTGGATCGTGTATTTGCTCTTTATTTGTTCGTGATAACCCGTTCGCGTATGCGCATGGCAGGATTACCTTTATACAGTCCGTATGGCGCCAGGGTTTCTGTGGCCACCGACTGAACTGTAAGAATTGCATGACTTTTTATTGTAACTCCGGGACAAACAATGCTCCAGGCTCCGATCCAGGCACCTTCTTCAAGCGTAATCGGCTTGACAATAAGATCGAATGCAGGGCGCTTATAGTTGTGATTTCCACAGAGTAACATGGATCCCTGACTCAAACAGCAATGGTTGCCAATGGTCACACGGGCCAGGTTGTCGATCCATACTTTTTCCCCGATCCATACATGATCGCCAATTGTAAGCAACCAGGGATATTTGATATTTACGCAGGGCTTTATCACCACCCCGGTTCCCACTTTTGCTCCGAATAACCTCAGCAGGGCAACTTTCAGTCCGCTGACCGGGTTCAGAGGATTCATGAAGAACAGAATATTGGTAAAATACCAAAGGGCGCGTTTTATGGGTCCGCCTCCGGGATTGTACCAGCTGTTGTCATAGATGGCCAGATTCGTTTTACCGTTGGTCTCTTCCATATTCCTCAGGCAAATAGCTGATGGTGTTGTTGAATGGATTCGGGATTGTTGATGATCTGATCCGCCATCACTACTGCCCCTTTACTCCATTGATCAAATGTTTCCTGATTCATTTCCGCCGCAGTAATGAGTGCCTGAAGGATGTTCTCCGTCTCCATGTTGGGATATTCCCAGCCCGCTTTTCGTGCTGCAAGGTTTTTCCACGGCGTTTGATCACTTAGCAGTACCGGACATCCTGCAGCCAGACTTTCTACAATCGAATGTCCGAAATTTTCATTAAAGGTAAGCAGAATACTGAGATGATAGCTCCGGAGAGTTTCTTCTACCTGTTCATTCGCCAATGCACCTTTGTAGGAAACACGGACATGTGCAGGCATCGTTGTCATGAGTGCTGAACAGCGTTGCCAGTATTCCGGCTCTTCAACCGGCCCGAAAATATCAAATGTAACAGTGAGCTTGTCCGGCATTGCTGCTATGACTTTGAGAGCGCCTTCCAGGTTTTTTTTATACGAAATGCGTGAGAGAAATACGATCCGCAGGTCGCCTGTTCTTTTTTCCCGTGGCGTAAAATGAATGGTGCGTGGACTGCTGAGGTTCATACCCACCAGGGCATTGGCACTTTCTCCGAATACACGTTTGATTTCCCGTACTTCTGATTCAGACGATGCATGCCAGCGGATATTCCGGTATAAACCGGTAAGCTTTGCATACGTGAGAAATACTTTTTTCTTGAGCGGTTTGATGTTAAGCGCTCCTTGACCGAGCATGCCTCGTGGTGCGAGTACAACTTTACGTGAAGCAAAATACTTTTTGCGGATCAACAGCGGCAGAATGGCAAATGGTTTTGAAAAAACGGAGTTAATGTAGATCACATCTGCACGTTCTTCAGTGATGATACGTTTGATCTCCTGCTGTGTCTGCTTTTCTGAACTCAGGTATAACACTTCTGTTCCGTCCGGCCCTTTTGTCCAGCTGTTGCTCTTTACATTGCTGTAGGGAACCGTTTCGTGAAGGTCGGTGTTGGAGGTAACGATGCGGAAGTGATAATCGTCCTTCAACCGGCTGCACATGTTTGCAACCGACCGGATCGGGCCTCCGGCCTTGTATCCGGGAAGATACCAGTCAACAAATACGAGTATTTTCTTCTTTTCAGCTCCCATTCATCAGGCAGTGATGCGGTTCGTTTCCATCCAGTGATCGAGTACTGTGCACAGCCACATGTCCAGCCAGCGTACCTGACGGTCGCCATTGAGGAACCGCTGCCAGGATTGCTGCAGATAAGTGCCGTGTATGAAGTCCTTTTCAGAGAGTCGGCGAATATGTTTGTCACAGAGGGGTCGTAACTCTTTCTTCAGCCATACTGACCAGGGGAATACAAATCCCATCTTGGGCCGGTGTACTACTTCGTGTGGTAAAAGATCGCCAAGACTGTCTACCAGCAGTTTTTTCGGAATCACAGGTTTCTTATAGGCATCAGAGATACCGAGTACATATTCAACCAGCTTATAATCAAGGAAGGGGACACGTACTTCCAGCGCCACCGCCATACTCATCTGATCGGTATCGCGCAAAAGAACGTTCTGCATATAAGTGGTAATCTCAGCCACACTTACCTGACTTAATAACGGTAATGCATTACCGCCATTGCTTAGTTCTGTTTTCAGTATCCGCTGAATGGCATCTTCTGTTATGGCGGGAAGTTCCAGTAAGGCGCCGGTGTGATCAGGCATTCCTACCTGCCGTGATAACGGGAACGTATTGTGCAGACTTCCGTCTTTTAGACCCAGCAGCTGACGTGTTTTGATAGCAGTGGTGTCTTTCTTCATGGCTGCATACAAGGAACCACCCAGCGCACGTAATCCTCTTGGGATATTGAAGAGCCAGTTTTTTTCCTGCAGCTGGATTGATCTGTTGAATACCGGATAACCGGCGAATAATTCATCTCCGCCAAGCCCTGACAAGGCCATGGTGATACCGGCTTCACGGGTTATTTTAGAAACGGTATACGAGTTGGGACCATCACCACTGGGATGGTCGAGTGCATGGAGTGCAATGGGAAGTTCTGCCAGAAAATCTTCAGGCTTCAGCCGGAATTCGTGATGATCGGTGTTGAATTTGTTCGCCACCATCCTTGCGAATTTAGCTTCACTGAATTCTTCTTCGTCAAATGCAATCGTGAAGGTCTTTACTTTTTGCTGCTGAATCCTGCTCATAAGCCCTACTACCGCGCTCGAGTCGATTCCCCCGCTGAGGAAAGCGCCAAACGGAACATCTGAAATAAGCCGGCGTTCTACGGATTTCATCAGCAGGTCGTAAACATCGCTGCAAACTTCTTCATAGCTTTTACCCTCTGATGCGGAAGAGTAATTTTCACGCGGCGACCACCATCTTCTGATGTCTGTACGGCCATCTTTCACTTTCATGAAATGTCCGGGCATCAGCATATAGACGTCTTTTACCAGCGTATTTGGCGCATGCACGGTTTGATAAGTGAAGTACTCGTCAATGACTTCGCGATTGATCTTTCGTTCCACCAGGCCTGAATTCAGCAGACCGCGCACTTCAGAACTGAAGAGCAGTAAATCGTTGTATTGATAATAGTAAACCGGTTTTATACCCAAACGATCGCGTGCAATGAACAATTCTTCATTTGCATAATCCCAGATCGCGAGGGCAAACATGCCGTTGAACTTATGCAGACAATCAGCTCCCCACCGTAAATAGGCCGCCAGAATTACTTCCGTATCACTTTGTGTTTTGAAAGGGTATCCGGTGAGCTCTGCTCTGATCTCTCTGAAATTATAGATCTCACCGTTGAAAACGATCGCCAGCTTCCGTTCATGATCGAACATCGGCTGATGCCCCGCAGGACTCAGGTCGAGAATGGCCAGTCGCCGGTGTCCTAACGCCACTTTAGATGTTATCATCGTACCCTGATCATCGGGCCCGCGATGCGAGATGCTGTCGTTCATCTGCTGCAAACGCTTGCCGGCATCATCCGGAAGTTGTAAACTATATATACCGCTGATTCCGCACATGTTTTATTTTTCTGTCAGGATGTCCCAGATTGTCTGCGACCAGGTTAAAGGTGTGATTTTTTGAGCTTCGCGTATGCTGGCCTGCCCCATTTTTTTCAACGTGTCATCTGAGGAGTTGATTATTTTGAGCATTGCCTCACGTACGGAAGTAGTATTTTGAGGTTGCGTGAAAAATCCATTCTTCCCTTCATGCAGGAAAAATGTCGCGGCACTGGTGGTGGTACTGCAGACAAGCGGAAAACCGGCAGCAGCAAATTCGTGTACCACCACACCCCAGTGTTCATAATGGGTAGGCAGAATAAATACACCACATTGTTCCAGCCAGGGTTTCAGCTGATCCGGTTGTACAAATCCAACGTTGCGCACCGCCGGATGATCTGGAAACTCCTGTTCGAGTTCTCCCTTGCCCAGACACCAGAGCTCCCAGTCTTTTCGTTCATCTGGTGTTAAACCGGTAAATGCTGACCATAATTCACGTATTCCTTTCAATGCAGTATAGCGGCCAACATAAATGAAACGGTGTGGAAATTTATCTGCCTTCGTAGTTCTGATGGCTTCTTCGTAGGAACTGAATAGGGCGGTATCGGCGGAGTACATCCCGGTATGTAATCTCTTGCCCTTAAAACCCAGTTTGCGCGCATAGATAGCATTCGGTTCGCCGGGAACCCAGCAATGTGTAAAGATACCCGGCAGATAGAATTTTCCAAGTACTGCGGCAACACGCTGTTTGGGCGTACCCATCCAGGGATTGTCAAGCGTAAGTACAACAGGCACCCTTTTCTTCAGGTGCCGTGCCGCCTTCAGATAGCCTTTATCCGCCCAACCGGAACAGAAAACAAAATCAGGTTGCAGCTGATCTATAAATGAGATCAGGGATTCATCGGTAAAATCTTTACGCTCATACAAGCAGATTGCATCACTCAGTTCAATTTGAAAGGGAGCAACCTGCACAACAGGATATCTCACGAGATGAACTTCGACAGGAAAGGATGCCGCCAGTTTCTCAAGGCAGGCAACAACATATCCGGCGAGCTCATAATACAGGAACAGCACCTTCTTTTTGGGTGTCGCCGGGCTTGACATATTGAAGTAGTGTAATTACGAGTAAGGCTACAATGGTAAATGGATTGAGTGATGCCTGAAACCAGGCTTCGAAGGTAATGGAGAACATAATGGCGAACATCACGGGAAAAGCCATGTGATTGGTGCGCGCTGCTTTGATGAAGTTGTAGAAGAAACCGAAGAGATAGCAGATAAGTCCGATAAGTCCGGTGTTGAGCCAAACAGCCAGATAGGTGTTGTGCACTCCGCCCTGGTGACCAAGCATGTTCAGCCAGTCCTGATTGACTTCAAACAGCCATTCTTCAAAAGCAAATCCACGACCCAGCAGGAAGTAGTGCTTCTGAATCTGCTCCCAGGCAAAGGTCCATGCAATCAATCGGCCGGATCCGTCGTTCAGGTGTTCTACACGGAAGTATTCGCCCAGCCCCAGACTCGTAATGATCAATGGCAGATTTTCGTTGATCATCTGATAGAGAAGTCCGATAACAATGACCAGTACGAAGCCAATCCAGGGTGATATTTTATAGAATCGTGAGAAGAAGAGGAAAATAGCGATGGAGAAGATACAGTTACGGGAACTGGCGAGCAGTACCGAGAGTACCAGCGATCCGAAAACCAGAATTTTTTCCGGCCTGCTCAGAATATTCGGATACAAGTGCATCGACATGATGATGAAAATAAAGAACATAGTACTCCAGGTTCCTACTCCGTTTGGATTCCCCAGCAGCCCGTTGTACCGGCCTTCAAGAAATGTCCAGTCAGCCGGCAGTACCACCATCATCAGCAATGCAATAACATATAGGATTGTCCCCAGCCAGATAATCTTCCGCAGATACACTTCTCCTTCCACTTGAAGTTGACGCAGGAAGTAATTGGGTACCACAGCTACCATCAGAAAGAAGGAGAGTGTTTTCTGAAAGGAGTGCATCGGATTCGGATGTTGGGTCGAAAGAAAAAATGCGAGCGCGAAAAAGGGAATAAACGGATAGAATATTTTGCTGCGTTGAGGGAAGTTCTTCGGATTCAGAATAACGAACGCACACATCGTAACCAATACAAGATCTTTTCCGGCAGTTGCAAAATTAAATTCCCAGTGCCTGTTGTCTGAAAGATAATTGATCAATACCTGAGTCATGATGATCTCAGTATAAAACCCTTTGTTTCTGAATAATAATATGGCAAGCGGAGCAAGGGCCATGGCGGACTTGTCAACCACAATACCGATCATCACCCATATCATGGTGATAAGGGTGAATTGCATATTCTCTTTCAGAAAACTAGTCATCTTCCGGCCCTGAAAGTATGAAATAAATCAAGATGGAGCCGGGCCACCCGTTTCCAGGTGAAATTGGCACATACTCTTTCGTAAGAAGCATCCGACATCGCCTTCCGCTCTTCGGGCTTCAGCTGGTAGAAGCTCTGAATGGCCCATTTTAAAGCACGTACGTTGTTTTTTTCTATCAGAAAACCATTTTCTGTGTTCACCAATTCTCCTGTAGCTCCGGTTTCACTGACGATAATGGGCATGGCAGCAGCCATACCTTCCAGTACTACGGTGGGCATCCCTTCAAATCGGGTTGGGAATACAAACAAATCATTGTCGCGGTAAAGCTGTGTGAGCTTGTCATCATCTGCAAACCCAAGGAAATTTACATTTTCAAACGCATATTCCTTTGTGTATTGTTCAAATAACGGCCCTTTGCCAACCAGGTTAAATTCGAGCCGGTTTTTATAACCTTCATTGTTTAATTGTTTCACCGCCTCCATCAGAATATTGATTCCTTTGTTGAAGGCAAAACGGCCAACGAAGAGTAACTGCAGATGGTCTTTGTCGAATGTCCGTACGGGCTTTTCACCGGGATTTACGGCATTGGGAAGGATAACAATCTTTTTTTCGCTTCCTCCCAGTTCTTCTTTGATAATTCTGGTGAGCAATCCACCCAGCGAAACAATTTTTGCAGCATGTTTGAACTGAAAGTGCTCAATACGCCGCATCGGAAAGGTCTTCAGTTTTTCCATGAAGCCCAGACTTTGATATGGTTCCAGCCCGTGTGGATTTATGATCACCCTCTTGCCGAACTCTTCCAGCCCTGACCAAACACTGAAGCCTTGTCCGTAAACAAGTGCCTCCGGATATTTTCGTATATACTCTGCTGTTAGCCTGGAGTATTCATAACATTTACGCACATAAAACCCTTCGAAGGAAAAGGGTATCCTTATTTCTTCAATACCCAGTTCTTTCGGAAATACATCTTTATCATGAGGATGTATTACAATTATTTCAAGCTCGTTCGTTTTTGCCAGCGCCTCCAGCAACAGGGCAGAGTGTCGCTGCATGCCGCCGATAGCATGCGGAAAGATGCCATCTGTGACAAAAAGCAGCTGTTGCTTCTTTATCATTACTTTTCAATCAACGTTCTTATTCCTTCATCAATTCCGATCAGCGGCTGCCAGCCAATGGATTTTAATTTGCTGACATCTGCAAGCAAATGCATGCGCTCAACTTTACGTACCCGCGCAGGATCTACTTCTATCTCTATAGCTTCACCAAGTTCACGGGCAAAGGAATCTACAATTTCTGTTACAGAATATTCAATTCCTCTACCCAGATTGAAAGTGTCGGTTCCTTTGTCAATTTTTGTCAGCAGCGTATGAACAGCATTGGCCATATCAGAGGTGTGGATGAAATCACGCTTGGGAGTGAGGTTCCCTAACTGGATCTTACGCATGCCTCCGTTGATCTGCTTTTGAATCTCAGGAATCAGGTGAGGATTTGTTTCATTGGGCCCGAAAGCATTGAAGAACCTGCAGACAATGGTAGGTATGCCGGTAGCAAGATGAAATTCACTGCATAAACGTTCGCCGGTCAGTTTACTCAGACCATAAATGTCAAGAGGTCCTGTAGGATGCTGTTCGGTGACGGCTTCGTCGTAAATCGGATATACCGCAGCCGTAGACGCAAAGAATACTTTTGAAACGTTGTTCTTTTTACAGGCATCCAGAATGTGAATGGTGCCACGGATGTTTATATCGCTGGATTCGTAAGGATGCTGATTACAATAGGGTATAAAGTGAACAGCGGCCAGGTGTATAACAATGTCGGGCCTGATGGATGCAAATAGCTGATCAATCGTTGCTTTATCAAGAATATCGGCTTTAAAAAAGTGATCGTCGGGAATATGGATGAATTCCCTCTTTCCAAAGGAGAGGTTGTCAATCACAAATATTTCATGTCCTTCACGCTGCAGTTTATCAATTACTGCGCATCCTATAAATCCGGCTCCCCCGGTGACCAGTGTTTTCATGTCTAGAGTGTTCGTTTTTCGCTTTTCCTAATTCAGATGTGATATCAGATCTCTGTATTGATCTGTTTGTGCTTCCTTGGTAAAATTCTTC
This sequence comes from Bacteroidia bacterium, assembly GCA_046330075.1. GTDB lineage: Bacteria > Bacteroidota > Bacteroidia > AKYH767-A > OLB10 > JAJTFW01. The sequence continues at coordinate 16,966 of JAXLTL010000009.1, forward strand.
TTTACCAGTTCTATCATATGAGCCCTCGTTTCATAACCGGAGGGCGTTAAATTCGGTATGCCTTTGCCGTTAGCAATGGTGCCGCAGTTGTGTTTCCTGACAAAATCGCTGTAATCTCCAATGCCGTCTGAAATGAGTACAGGGAGCCCGGCTGAAAGGTATTCTGCAAATTTGGTGGGTGATGCAACCTGATTGGTTACACTTTGTTCGCGGATCAGTATGCCCATATCACAGGCTGCCAGCACTTCCGGCACTTCATGATGACCTACCCATTTGCGGATAACCTGCCCTGGAAATTCGTTCGTAAGCCGTGTGATGTTTTCTTCTTCCCTGGCAAGGAATATAATTTTATGTCTGTTGTCACTTTTCAGAAAGGGGCCCAGATATTTATATAGTTCCGGAAACGATTGCCAGCCGGCAATTGATCCTGAATAAGCGAGGACTATATCATTGCTTTCAATTCCCATGCCTGTACGTGCAGTCGCTTTCTCGTCGTCACTGGGAACATGCGCCCTGAAACTGCTGTTCAGGGTGCAGGGAATGACCACATGGTTCCCTTCAGAATAACCATAGCGCTTATGCCAGTAGTCAACCAGTTTTTCAGTGACTGCAATTCGGAAATCAGATTCCATCACAGCTCTGGATTCCAGTTGGTGGATGCTTTTTTTCCAGCTGTCAACTACCTGTACGTCGTATTCAGTCCATTCAGCAGCCATCGCACCACGGCCGTCAAAGCAGATTTTCTTCGCAGTAGAATACCTTTTTATTTTTAAAGCCATATTTGCAGCAATCACATTGCGTGCAATGATGGCCTTCGGACGTAAAAACAGGCAGAGGAACCAGAGAAGGATTGTATTGATCTTCCAGTAAGCGGCTTTAGGAATGGCCGGAAGGATGATGGCGTCCGGTAACTCTTTTTTGATCTTTTGCTTTGATGCTGAAAAGTCATGCAGGGAAATGAATGCCACCAGTCTGATGTCACTGCGCAAGGTCGTATTCACATAACGGATAACATCTGCTACTTGACTTGAATAAACCCCTGAAGGTGGTTCTGCATATGTAAGGTAAATAGTCATCCCTTTCCGGATCTTATTGCTGTTAGTGAACGGATTGTTGTGGAGGATTGGCTACTCGGCTGGCGAGTTCGGCCATTTTAAATCCAAATAATGAATAAATAGACAGGTATCTTTTCGATGTGGATGGAGTGGGATGTGGTTTCCCTTGGTGATGTACATATTTTGAATGAAGCTTATCCGCTTCTGCGCGATCGTATTTATAAAGAATACGGATTCCGTCAAACATGGAATCTATATAGGTTTGCCTTCTTTCCTCTGTCACCAGATTGTTCTTCTGAAGAAATTCAAAAATGGTCGCCCTTAATCCAATATAGCGTTTCCATTTTTCCTTGGGATTTGTTTTTGTAATGGAACCACTTTCCCGGTCACGGTTGAGGCAAACGATGGTTTGATCAAATGCGACTTTCGCCCCGCTGCAGAGCATCCGGAACATCAGCTCATATTCCTGACTGCTGGCAAGATCTTCGGTCCATCCTTTTACTTCCAGTACTTTTTCCCGTTTGTATAAATTAGAGGTGGTAATACCCATCAATGCTCTCATCAATGCACACCAGGGATCCTGATCCGGGTAATGATATATTTTCTCCTCACCATTTACGTATTTCCGCTTGAAATCACTTACAACGATGTCTGGACGTTCAGCAGCTGCCTCAATAACTTCTGACTGGTGCTGGAACTTATCTGGAAAGAGAATATCATCCGCATCAAAGAACTGGATGTATTCACCTTTGGCCATTACGAGGCCGCGGTTACGGGTGTACGTTGCACCCCTGTTCTTTTCATTGATGTAGAGATGAATCCTGTTAGGATATTCCTCCTGTAACCTGCGAATGATCCTTATCGTGTTGTCTTTCGAACAATCATCTACGCAAATGATCTCCTTGGGCGCCATCGTTTGCTGCAGCACCGACCGGAGCCCATCTTCTATGAAGGTCTCTACGTTGTAACAGGGTACTATGACGGAGATACTTACCATCTCAGGCGTTTATATTGAGATGATTGGCCGCCATCTTTTTAAAGTCGGTTTCAATCACCCATTTTTTCTTCCTGATATTTTTCAGGAACTGACGAAGGATATAGAAGTTGTGTTTACTGAGCATTTTGGGATGAGAAATGAAATGAAGAAAATTATTCTCTTCCAGGAATTTCTCGTAGATCGGAAGTTTAACCAGACTGATCTTTTCCAGCGACGCCACTTCATGCGTTCTGTCAAATACATTGTATCCATCAGGTGAAGATGGCTGTTGATTCTGCACTTCTTCCGAAGCTTGTCCGTATCCTTTTGCATAATCCTGATCATAACCCACAACATTCAGCACTTTCTTATGGGCACGATCAAGAACATCGATGAAGGAACTTATTTTAATTACGGATCCTGCAACCTGAACAAACGGACCATTGTCGGTTTCCTTGGTAATATCATCATTAAAACGGTAGATGAATTTTCGGGGTACACCTGAAAAATCAAAAATCTGCGCAGAGGAAAACTGATATAATCCGGTTACAACACTAAGATCGTAACGAATACCAAATTCTTCAAATACCGGCTTGAAATCAGCGAACGGCTGTATAGACCAGCCTCCGGCTCTGAAACTGTCGATCTTATAGTCCGGAAATTTGGGATGGATGATGTCTCTAAGTATCTGAACAGAGCCGCCAAATACTGCTCTCCGTTCATCACTGCTCAGGTTGTGAAATCTGTATTTATTAACGTTCGTAAGGTCAAATTCGCCGGATTCTTCCAGATAAATGGCATCGAGCCAGTGTGGATGTACATGGGGCATTACATAGTGCCCCTCTTCAACCATTTGGAGTACCTGCTCGCTGACCCGCTTTAAGTCATTGGCGCATTTTTTATGTTTAACGGCTAGTTCTTTGAGTTTGCAGAGATAGGTGGTGTCAACAAAAAATACTGCCTTAACACCAAACTGCCCCAGAATGGATAGCAAGGCGCTGGTCGGCTGTAACATACAGTCGTCCGGTTGCCCGCTTCTCATTCCGAGAAACAGCTCATAGTCAAAGGTGATCAGAAGGTTCTTCGTGCTCATAGTGCAAAATTAGATATTCGGATTGCCTTTTTTCATGGCAACCAGTAAATACCCATTTTTAAATGTACGGATACCGGGTTCGTAAGGTTTCGGATCGTAGAGATCTACTGTCCTGCCATCGAATCCGTGCTGGTGTCTGATGATTTTAAAGTCGTTTTTCAGTTCTTTTTCGACTTTTCTGGGAGAATATTCAATGTAATAGAGGTCTGGATAGAGTGTATCGTAATATTTTAGCGCATGGGGATATTGAAGAAACAGTATTCCGTCTTCTTCCAGCAGATGATGTACTTTTCTGAAAAAAGCACGCAATTTACTGGGTGGAATAAATTCCAGTACCGATACGCTGTAGATCATCTTGAATTTCCTGTCAAAGTCATGTCCGAGGAAATCACCGTGGATGAGTGTGGCACCGTCAATATTCCGCCCGGCTGCCTCAATCATCTGCTGATTGATGTCGATTCCTGTTAATTGATACCGCCCTTCAAAATCCTTGAGATAGGTGCCCGGTCCACAGCCAATATCCAGAATTGCATCGCCTTCCTGAAGATATTTGCGTACCGTTTCAATCAGATCAAAGTGGGTTTTGTCAATGGCTTCCTGTACTTCCCTGCGCTTTGAGAAACCGGCCATTTCCTGCGGGCTTAGTTTTTCATCAAGTCGTATTCGGTGATAGAGCCCCAGTTTAGACAGGACAAAAGCATCCAGCCCCAACATAATAAGAATGTTGTTGAGGATAAAATTATTGGTCAGAAGAAAGAATAGTCTCACGTTTTTTTATTCTTCATTACTTTCCTGATCTATGATGTCAGGTTTCAGATTCGGGTTTTTAAGGCGCTGCATCATGTCATAGAGCCGCAGGTGCATTCCTTCGATATCAGATTTCCAGAGATATCCTTCTTTCAGAGTGCCGCCAAATCCTTTCTTGAACCTGAAGATTCCTTCCAGTGCCGGATTTCGGCCTCCTATACGTACCCCAACAAGATCGTATTGTTTAACACCTTTGTCACGGAGATGTTTCATCATTTCATAGTGAAGATGTTTCATGCCACCATAGAGCTTCGATTCTCCACCTGATCCTGCATGTGTACAGAGTGCTGCATACTTGCTGTAAATGAAGAAAATTCCACCAATAGGGGTATCTCCGTCATAGATAACGCCGGTTTCTGTATGGTCATCGCCCAGAAATTCACGCAGCAGTTCGAAGTATCGTGGCGGATCCTGATACATGCCAGTGCGCCGTGCCGTGCATTCATATAACTTATAGAAATCCTCGTGGGCTGCACTTCCAATTACGACCCGTCCGCCATTCTTAATCGAGTGTTGAACGGCTTTGCGGTATTTGGGATCAAAACTATAAAGCAACTGGTGATCGTCAGTTAATACGTTGAAGTCGGTTATATAAGTACCGAATTTTATCGACTTACAGTGATCAGGCTTCGATAACATGATCCCGTATGGGTGAGGCTGTATGAAACGGTGAATGACTTCTTCATGCGACATAAACTGAAGCAGTTTATTGTAGAAAAAATGCTGTTTCTCTACATCCAGCTCCTCAAAATACCTGACCGGTGCATGTAATATCTGACCGAATCTTGCCAGTCTGTTAATGATACGGTGGAAGGGAAGCCAGGCATCTGTTTCACTGTCATGAACCAGTAAGATGTCTCCTTCATAGTATTCATGATAGAAATGGGCAAAACCCGGACTTAACTGCACAGGCCATCTGTCATCATCCAGAAAACCCGGAGGTGATGGAAATTCCTGATCAGTATAGCTGAAGAGTTTCATGAATGGTGAAGCGTATGGTTGGCTGCAGGAATGAGTTTTTTACAGGCTTCAAGGATGCGTTCGGTGGAGTGCCCGTCCCAGAACGGAGGAATATCTCCTTTCTTGTATTGACCACTGATAATTTCATTGATTTTACCTTGTACCACCGCTATGTCGAAGGGCACAAGTTCATTGGTGCCGATCCATACAGTAGAGGGACGTTCGGTGTTCGGACGCAGTGTGAGACATGGTACTCTCCGGAAGGTGGTTTCTTCCTGTATGCCACCACTGTCAGTGATTACAAATTTGCAATCAGCTGTGAGCCGCTGAAACGCAAAATAATCCAGCGGATCTGTCAGTATCAGCCTTTTGTTCTGCCGTACCCTGTCGGTTAATCCAAAGTGTTCAATTCTGCCAAGTGTGCGCGGATGTATTGGGAAAACCAGGTCGTAGTCGCGGGTAATATATTCAATGATTTCAATGAGTTTTAATAATCCCTCCTGATGATCTACGGTAGCCGGACGATGCATGGTCATCAGCACATAGCCTTTTTCCTTGAGATTGTATTCGTTCAGTACGTTACATTCACGGATTTTATCTTCAAATGCAACCAGAGTATCGATCATGGTGTTTCCGACGAAAAATAACTGCTTTTCACTCTTGCCTTCTTTTAAAAGGTTGTCTTGCCCGCTTTGTTCGGTAACAAAGAAATAGTCAGTGATTTCGTCCGTGAGTAACCGGTTGATTTCTTCCGGCATGCCTCGGTCAAAGCTGCGGAGACCGCTTTCAATATGGGCTACCTTGCATCCGGATTTATGTGCGGTAAAGGCAGCAGCAAAAGTTGAATTGACGTCGCCAACAGCCATTACAAGAGCAGGCTTGAAGTCGTGAATTACTTTTTCCAGACGGATCATGATTTCCGCCATCTGCGTGTTGGCAGAAGCAGCGGGAATGTTGAGAAAGAAATCAGGCTCCAGTTCGAATTGACGGAAAAACACATCGGCCATTTTATCGTCGTAGTGTTGCCCGGTGTGTACAATGCGTATATCGAAGGGATTTCCCATCGCCTCATTCACTTTCTTGAATCGGGTGATCTTAATAAAATTTGGACGCGTGCCAACAACAATCAGGATACGGTTATTCATCTTTTTTCTTTTGTTTTTTTCATCACAATCCTGCCCGGTTCGCAGAGGCGCCGGAGAGTATTCCCATTTGTACGAGTTCTTTTAATAAACGTTCGTTATATTTTGAAACACCTCTGAAATTCAGGTGCGTAGGATCAAAGAAATAGCAGAGTTTTCCGGCAATATCCGGGTCGTACGTATGATCAAGAAAGGGTACGTTGAATTGATTGAAAACCGGCTGAATATCACTGATAAACTTAGTATGTTCACGTACAGTGTAGAGCGACGGCAATGGATGTTCCGCTGCAACTACCGGGATTCCCTGCGACTTGAAGTAGGTGAGCAGCTTGATCAGGTATTTTACCTGTAATGGGTTTGTTTTGTATTTGTTTTCAAGCTTGATGGAATCCGCTATAACCGGATTGAGATATTTTCTGTTTTCCTTGTACCCGTTGATAAAACCAGTAGTATCTGTATTGAGTAAGGGTATGGTTTTGTTGAAATACCGCAAAGCCAGCATGTTGATCACACGGATGTCTGGTGTGGAGAACGCTATATCGATGGCGGTTTTATCATCCGCTGCATTTTGTATAAGGTCCGACATGGACTCCAGTTGCTGGCTGCAAAAAGCCCGGTCATAGACATCCAGCAATATCAGTTTACAGTTATTTCTGTTGATGTGATTTTTGGCAATGTAGTACGTGCACCTCATGTGCTGGTTGCTGGTGCCCAGATTGTACATCGATATCCCGTACCGGCTGAAAAGCGTAGGATCGTAACCACGGTAGGCATGCGATGAACCCAGTACAATAATGTCCCATTTCCGCGTAGCGTCAAAATTTTTCAGCTTCACCCAGGTGCCTCCGCCTTGTGATACATTGCCTTGCGTGGCTCTGTAAATAAAGGGGACGCCCGATGGTCTGATGTAAAACAATACGGTAAAAATCAGCAGATACACCACCAGAAGTGATGCGCTGAATAGCAGTCCGTTTTTTATCAGTTTTTTCATCAGAACTGGAAGTAAATAAAGGAGACTTCGCCGAAGAAGCCAAGGAGAATAATGCAGGCAACAAGGGTTGCATATAAGCCAAACCGCCATACAGGCTGACGAAGTTCTTTTTTGCGTTTGGCAATCGGATCAATCATTGGATCTGCAATCATGAAACCCAGAATAATGGCAATGAGGAAGATGATTCGTCCGAAATGCTTCGGGTCAAGTGCAAAGAAATTAATCGACGCTTTGATCAGTGCCGGATTAAAGTCGAGCGTAAATATTTTTCGGATGACCACAAAGGCATCTTGTACCGATTCTGCTCTGAAAAAAATCCAGGCAAAGGTGACAAGATGAAAGGTAATCAGTACATCCCATATCTTGCGGAGGCGCAGCTGGTTGAATTTTTCTGTTAGGTTGTTACGCTGAAGATAATCGTCTTTAACTATAGCTATCATCAGATAAATCCCATGCAGGGCGCCCCAGATAACATAGGTCCAGTTGGCTCCATGCCAGATGCCGCTGACCAGAAATACAATGAAAAGGTTGAACATCCACCTTGATTTGCCAACACGGTTTCCTCCAAGCGGAATGTACAAATAATCTCGGAACCAGGTGCTGAGACTAATATGCCAGCGGCTCCAGAATTCACGGATGCTTCCGGACACGTACGGATTGCGGAAATTCTCCATAAGGTCATATCCCATTACACGTGCAGCACCGATTGCAATGTCAGAGTATCCTGAGAAATCACAGTAAATCTGGATGGCAAAGAAATAAGAGGCAATTAAAAGTACCCAACCGCTTTTGTCCTCAGGATGCGTATACGCCATGTTGACTAATCCGGCGAGATTATCGGCAATGACTACTTTCTTGAACATACCCCATACCATGAGTCCGAGCCCGGACGAAAATCGATCGTAATTGAAAAATTTCTCTTCGTGAAATTGATGGAGGATGTTTTGTGGACGTTCGATCGGACCGGCTACCAGCTGAGGATAAAACATCACATAAAGTGCATAAATGCCAAAATGACGTTCTGCTTTCTGACGGCCGTAATATACTTCGAATGTATAACTCATTGCCTGGAAAGTGTGGAAGCTTAACCCGATTGGCAATGCAATACCAAGATAACGCAGGGCGGTAGGTTTGTCGAAAATTGCGAGCGCCGTTTCGTTGATGTTGTCAAGAAAGAAGTTATAATATTTGAACACAGCCAGTACTCCGATATTGGCGGCCAGGCTCCACATCAGATAATACTTTTTTTTCGCCGGATACGGAGTGTCTTCAAGGTAAATGCCGGCAAAATAATCAATAACAATAGTGCCGAATAAAATGACAATGTAAACAGGAATAAAGTACATATAGAAAATACAGCTGGCTGTTAATAGCAGCGACCAGCGGAATCGGTGAGGCAACAGGAAAAAAAGGATCGTTACGATCGGAAAGAAAACCAAAAATTCGAACGAGTTAAATAACATGGTTATTGCTTGTGTGGCCTGTTACGGAAACATGATACAAGTGTTGCATCATATTTCGGTAATCCGTTGTAGTTATATTCTGTGTCCTTTAGAGTACCTTTTCAAGTAACTCCTGGTATTGGTATACTCCTGAAATTTTACCGTTGTCCAGCTCGTAGATGCGGTCACAGTTTTTCAGAGTGGTAATACGATGGGCAATGATGAAGATGGTTTTGTCTGCATCAGATAGTGAGTCAATCGCTTCGCTTACTTCCTGTTCAGTCTGATTGTCAAGTGCAGAAGTCGCCTCGTCAAAAATGAGAATCTCGGCATTGCGGTACAGTGAACGCGCAATACTGATTCTTTGACGCTGTCCGCCTGATAACCTTGAACCTCGTTCCCCGATCATCGTGTCAACACCCTGCGGAAGCGATTTTACAAGTGCTTCAAGGGATGACAGTCGAATGGCCTGCCAGAGTCGTTCTTCGTCCGGTTTTTCATCGCCGAAGGTGATGTTGTCACGGATGCTTCCATCCAGCAGGAAAATATCCTGTTTGACATAACCCATCATATTGCGCCAGCTGCGGGTGTTTTCTTCGCGGATAGGTACACCGTCAACAGTGATCTCTCCTTTCTGTTCTTCATAGAAGCGCAGCAATACATTCATCAGCGTGGTTTTGCCGGAGCCGGATGCTCCCACAATTCCAATTTTTTCTCCTTTCTTCACCGTCATGTTGAGGCCTTTCAGCATGTCTTCCTTGGCATTCGGAAAACGGAAGTGAAGATTATGAAGTTCGATACTGTTCTGGAAGGAGATCTTCTGCAGGTCTTTACTGCCTTTGATTTCATGGGCCAGCTCTGGGAAAATCATCAGGTTCTGAAGAGCCGTAAGATTTTTACGGATGTACATCATTGAGCTGATAATGCGGTTGAGCGATGGCATCAGACGATAGGCGGCGGCAGCAAACAGGGATACCATCATAATGGCAGCCTTGCTGTTTTCTGTGATGAAAATCGCATAGATGAAAATCAGAACCACACCCAGTAAGGCAACCAGCTCATTGGCACGCAAAGGAATCAGATTGGGCAGATAGGAGGCCATGTTTAGGTCGTGAAACCGGCGCTGTATTTTCAGGAATGAATCGCGGTAGTGCGTTTCCTTGTTGGCAAGCTTGATGTCGATGTATCCTCCGATGGTTTGCGTCAGCGCTCCCATCGATTGAGGCTGGAGCCTGCTGAGCTCTTCTCCGATGTTGGTGATGTGATTTCGGAGTAGTCCGTAGATGAGCCAGGTGGCGGGACCAATAACCACAGCAATAAAGCCGAATAATTTTATGTCATAGATGGCGATACCGGCAACGATCATGGCTACAATGAAAATTTCTGAAATCAGCATGATAAAGGGCATCACAACCCATGTCACATAGGAAAGAGGATTGTTCAGGATATGGTGTAACATCACACTGCTTTTCAGAGAAGTGAAGCGGTGGAAGTCCATGTTGAAGTACTTGTTGAACTGCTTGCGGGTGACCGAAAAGGCGATGTTGGCGCTGAAGCGTGTTTCCAGATAATTGACAAAGATTCCGAAGGCACTCTTAAAAATGAAAAAGGCAAGTACACTCAGAATCATGAACAGCAGAAACGATTTGTCGGTTTCGAAATGCAAACCATTGTATAGAGCGTTCAGATAACTGTTGGTGTGAATGATTTCCGGTTCAGTGGCGAGTTTTACCAGCGGAAGAATAGAAGCAAGGCCAAATACATCAAATACAGCCGAGACAAAAATAAGCACCATCAGCAGATACATCTTCCGCTTTTGCGATTCGCTGAGATGCATCTGCAGACTTTTCACCGCAAGCCGTAACGCGTCTTTTGCGCCCGGATCTTCGGCGTAGTCCTCAGTGGTGTTTATTTTTTCAGTGGAAAATTCTTCCATAATTCGTAGTAACTCTTCTTAAGCGTAATATCCTCCGCCATAACCGGCAGGAATGTTCTTTGCATTCACTCCGTTGAGGATAAAGCTCAGGTGCTTGATCTCGTTTTTCTCTGTTATCTGGTGTGCAATCTCTACGAAGTCACGTTTCGAATAACCTGCTTTCAGTACATAGAGGTTGATGTCGGCATGTTTCATAAATACGAGCGCATCGGATAGAAGTCCTACCGGTGGCGTATCTACGATAACATATTCATAATGCATTTTCAGCTCTTCAATCAATTGCTCCATCATGGGATCTACAATCAGTTCACTGGCGTTGGGTGTACGCGGACCAGTGAGAATGACTTGCAGATTTTCAACAGGTGTATCTTTGATGATCTGATTTAAATTAGCTTTTCCAACTACATAGGAGGTTACTCCTACGTCATTTTGCAGATTGAATGCGTTGGCCTGTTTCGGTTTGTGCAGATCAAGATCCACCAGTACAACTTTCTTCTTCGCTTTGGCCAGTGTGGTGGCAATATTGACAGCACAGAATGTCTTTCCTTCGCTGGCTACAGAGGAAGTAACCAGTAACACTTTACTCTTGACTTTAGGCGCAAAATAACTCAGGTTGGTTCGTATCACCCTGAAGGCTTCTGCTATTTGTGATTGAGGATATTTATCCACCACCATGTATTCCGAATCTGCTTCCTTACTCTTGCCAATAACACCAATAATCGGAAGCGTTGTAGCATCTTTCAGATCATCCTTGGTGTTGATGTAATTGTAGAATACCCCTTTGATGAAAACAACCAGCATGGATAAGGCCAGGCCGATGCCAATGCCTGCAGCCAGACTGGTGGGAAGCATTGGACGTACACTCGCATTGTTGTAGGCCGGCTCAAGTACAACTTTGTCGGCTACAATGCCTGCCTTCGCGATGACGGTCTGTGCCCTTGTCTCCAGCAGGAATTCATAGATTTTGGAATAGATCTCTACGTTGCGGTTGATGTTCACCAGTCCACGCTGCGTAGTCGGCATCTGGCGCATCGTGGCCTGATATTCATTCAGCTGACTGCTCAGACTGTTGATGTCGTTGGTGAGTTTTTTACGGATGTTCAGCACAATACCCATGATGTTTTGCTTGAGGATATTGATCTGCTGATCGGCTTGTGTTACCAGCGGACTATTCGGCGTGTTACTGAAGAGAAGGTTGGTGCGCTTTTGCTGAAGAGCAAATAATTCATTGAATGCACTTGAAAGCGATGGATCATTTTGTTCAGCGAGAATGGCCGGTGAAATCGCCATATCTGCATCGTTCGACGTGAGGTACTCATACAACATGTCAATCGATTTGAGCTTGATGTTGATGCGTGCTTTTTCTGAGTCAAATTCTACCACACGCTGGAATAAAACACTTTGCTCGCCACCCAGATTCAATGTGGTTTTTTCACGCTGAAACTGTTCCAGATTGCTTTCCACACCGTTTAACTGATTTTCTACCTGTGATAACTGACCATCGATAAACTGAAGGGTGTTTTCATTCACCTGTTTATTTACCGCTACGCTGTTTTCAATGTAGAGGTTTACGATGGTATTCAGGAAATCAATGGCACGCTCCGGTACTTCGTCTTCTATTGTTACAGTAATAACGGAGGCCTCCTGCACAGGTTCTGCCTTAAATAACTTTTTATATTTCTTTATCAGGTTGGCATGGTTGCGGAAACGGAACTGATAGTTGATTTCGCTGATTTTCGGGTTTTTAGAAATAACATTGGAATCCGGCATGATGAGGAATGAAAATTTTGGTGTCACCACCGGATCGCCAAAACGTGAATCTCCGCTCTTCGAATAGAAATCCGTACTGATCTCCCAATGATATTTTTCTTCATTCAGAATTTTCAGCTTTACCGGAACCTCATAGAGACGTGTATCAATCAGTTTACCCTGTACTTCAAAGGGAGTGCCTTTGTATACTTCCCCGGTCTTTACACGACCTTCGATGTAGTAGGAAATATCAAGCCCGAGCTTCTGGATAGTTTCATCCATCAGTCGTGTCGATTTAAGTACCATGATCTCATTGGTAATCTCTTCACTCTTCAGATCAGGACTTGGCAATGATTCTGCTACAGCATCTTTCAGCGGATCTTTATGCGGCTTGATCAGAATTTGCGTAGTTGCTCCATAAAATTTCACCGCATTGTAAAAATAGGCCACTGAACCACCGGCACCCAATGACAGAAAGAGTACAAACCAATACCAGTTTTTTCCAATGGTCTGGAATGTCTTCTTGATGTCCCTGGTGTCGATCAGGTTATTATTGGCCGTTAATTTCTTTTCCATAGCTTAGTCTGATTACCTGCACGGCTTGTTTTGTACGATGGCAGGAGAATTTGGTTGTTATTTTGTCGGCGCCGGGGCACAAAAAGTGTGCAAATGGCTTATTTTGATGCAAATCTACTACGATTCAGGTGGATAGAAGGAGTGCAAAGTAAATACTGTTTCGGTTACCGAAGTGTTAATTTCTTGTTCTTTTCTTACTCTGATCGTTTAAAATTCATGTAAAACTACCGCATAGGGCAGGTATTCCGGTTGCTGCCGTGTTTACCTTTACCACTGTAACAACAACCAGAGCCTTTGCGTATGAGTTCAGAACGGGGTTCCGTTTGACGGAAAATCGACCTTATTTATACGTAAACAACACTAAAACAAGCAATTGCATTTCGGGCGGGAAGCCTGATGCGGCATTACAACTTTACTCCGACCACAGGGAATTATGAAGAAAGCACTTATCACCGGTATAACCGGACAGGACGGCGCCTATCTGGCAGAACTTTTACTCGAAAAAGGTTATGAGGTTCATGGCATTAAACGCCGTAGTTCATTGTTTAACACCCAGCGCGTGGATCATCTGTATGAAGATCTTCATGAAAAGGGTGTGCGGTTTAAGCTTCATTATGGAGATCTGACGGACTCTGTCAACATCATCCGTATCATCAATGAAGTGCAGCCGGATGAGATTTACAACCTGGGTGCCATGTCGCACGTACATGTGAGTTTCAGCTCACCGGAATATACAGCCAATGCTGACGGTATTGGTGCCCTGCGTATTCTGGAGGCGGTACGGATGCTGAATATGACCGACCGATGCAAGGTGTATCAGGCATCTACTTCTGAATTATATGGTTTGGTGCAGGAAATTCCTCAAAAGGAAACTACACCTTTTTACCCGCGTTCACCTTATGCGGTTGCCAAGTTGTACGCGTATTGGATTTTCGTGAATTACCGTGAATCCTACAATATGTTTGCAGTGAACGGTATCCTCTTTAACCACGAATCTCCACTTCGGGGTGAAACATTTGTAACCCGTAAAATTACCCGTGCGGTAGCTCGTATTGCACTAGGCCTCCAGCAAAAAGTGTTTATGGGTAACCTGGATGCGAAACGCGACTGGGGACATGCAAAGGATTATGTGGAAGCTATGTATCTGATGCTTCAGCAGGATCAGCCCCAGGATTTTGTGGTGGCAACAGGCATCACAACGTCGGTACGGGATTTTATTACCATGTCGTTCCGTGAAGTGGGTGTTGAACTGGAATGGTCGGGTAGTGGTGAAGATGAAGTGGCTAAAGTAAAATCGAGTACCAATCCCGAGTATAAAGTGCCGGTAGGGCAGGAAGTAGTAGCTATCGATAAACGGTATTATCGTCCCGCTGAAGTCGACCTGCTGATTGGAGACCCGACTAAGGCAAAGACGATTCTGAACTGGAAGCCAAAATACGACTTACCCATGATCGTTAAGGAAATGGTGGCGGCCGATCTCGAAGCCTTCAAGCGGGATAAATACCTGAAAGAAGGCGGACATACCGTGATGAATTACCACGAGTAATTTGTCAATTTTATGATCTGCCAACTTGCCATACCGCTTTGCTAAGCAATGACGGGATACGCCCTGGATTCCAGGAGGCAAGCTTCTGGCTGACGCTTCGCTTACACAGGACCTTCGCCAATTCATCAAACCTGCAAATTGCCAAATTGCCAATTCGCCATACCGAATTGCGAAGCGATGACGGGACACCATTACTCGAACTTGCCAACGTACCAACTTGCCAATTCACCACCGGACGTTCGCTTCGCTGAGTCGCAGTCTGCGGCCATCGAGGCAAGCTCAAGGCCTGCGGCAACTCACCAATTCATCAATTCAACAATTTGCCAATTTGCCAATTTGCCAACTTGCCAACTTACCAATTTGCCAACTTGACAATTTGCCAACTTGACAATTCACCAACTCACCAATTCACCAATGCTCTCTTCATCTAAAATCTACATCGCAGGTCACCGGGGAATGGTGGGCTCTGCGATCCTCCGTAATCTTCAAAAACGCGGGTTTAATAATATCGTTGTTAAAACCTCATCAGAACTGGATTTAAGAAACCAAAGTGCTGTTGAATCTTTCTTTACTGCTGAGAAGCCGGAGTTTGTTTTCCTCGGCGCTGCAAAAGTAGGAGGGATCGTGGCTAACAACGTTTACCGCGGTGAGTTCATCTATGAGAATCTGATGATTCAGAATAATGTTGTGCATGCAGCATGGAAAAACGGAGTGAAAAAACTGCTTTTTCTGGGTAGTTCCTGTATCTATCCGAAGATGTGTCCGCAGCCAATAAAGGAAGAATATCTCCTGAGTGGATACCTGGAATATACGAATGAACCCTATGCGATTGCCAAAATTGCAGGCTTGAAGCTTTGTGAGTCTTATCGCAAGCAATACGGGGTTGACATGATCTCGGCGATGCCCACCAATCTCTATGGCCCGAATGACAATTATGATCTTAATAATTCACACGTCTTACCTGCACTGATCCGTAAATTCCATGAAGCAAAAGCGAATGGGAAGCCGGAAGTTGAAATCTGGGGTACGGGATCACCCAAGCGCGAGTTTCTGCATGTGGATGACCTGGCTGAAGCCTGTGTGTACCTGATGGAAAATTACAGTGGCGACCAACATGTGAACGTTGGTTCCGGAGAAGATATCTCTATCCGGGAACTGGCTGAAATGGTGATGGAACTGACCGGTTATCAGGGTAAGCTGGTTTTCAATACAGATAAGCCTGATGGCACACCACGCAAACTGCTCGATGTTTCCAAACTGAACGGGCTGGGATGGAAGCACAGGATCAATTTGAAAGATGGGATTAAAATGGTGATCGACGATCTGGAAAGATCCGGATGGAATTTCGATCGCTAATAGTAAGATCACCAGCACTCAAACGTGCATCAACTACATCCCGTACTTCCTGCACTACAGCATGGAGTACGGGATTTTTCTTAACACTTTTCCTCTCTTATTTTCTTTCACGCTGTAACTTTTTCACGCTGTCATTGAGTTACTAAGTTACGAAGCACTTGTACCCCGACCCGCAATGCGCACTCCGTGCAAATTGCGGGACAGGACGCAAGCGCACTGCAACTCAGTAACTCAGCAACTCAGCAACTCAGCAACTCAGAAACTCAGCAACTCAGTAACTCAGTAACTCAGCAACTCTGCATCTCTGCAACTCTGTAACTCTGTAACTCTGTAACTCTGCAACTCTGCAACTTTACTTCTCTGCATCTCTCTCATCATTTTTTATAAAAGACAAAATAAACTGCCATAATCAGGCAGCAAAATGCAGCCAGATGGTTCCATTTCAATGCTTCGTTTTTGAAGACGACCACCATAAAAACCGTAAAAACCGAAAGTGAAAGAATTTCCTGAATTATCTTCAGTTCCATCAGGCTGTAGGGGCCTCCGTTTAATTGATAACCAATACGATTAGCAGGAACCTGAAGGCAATATTCAAAGAAAGCCAACCCCCAGCTAATCAATATTATTGCCCAGACTCCAGTGTGACGAAACAGAGGTAAGTCTTTGAATTTCAGGTGTCCGTACCAGGCCAGTGTCATAAAAATATTAGATCCTGTCAGGAGGAATAGGGTATAAACAGCACGCATAGTCATTTGTGTATTCTTTTATTGATTGATTTTCAGCCACAAATTTGCCAACTTATCTTTTTCTTGGGTGAATTTTTTTAAAAAAGTTGCTTTGTGTAAGGTATAACTCTAAATTGCACTAACAATCCTTGAAAAAGGAAATCTCCAAACCTGACAGTAATTACCTATTGCCGTTTTCGCGAAACGGGAACAGGGTTTCCGCTCTGGTGGAATAGCTGACAGACGGAGAAACCGGTAAAACAACCATGGTGAAAAACTTCTACGAAAAGTATTTCCTTCCTCTGTTTCTGCGCACTTTATCGCTGTTGCGCGGGAATCTCATTTTTACTCCTGTTATGACGAGAAATTCTAATCTAATCAACAATAATATCATGACAAACAACTACAACAAGAAGTGGCCTGCCCGACTAGCAATAGTGGGATGGTTGCGTCTCCTGATTCTATTCGTAGGATTGGGTGTTGGGGTAAATCCCCTGTTTGCTCAGACGACCGTAACGATTGGTACGGGTACATTGACGGCCTCAGGCACAAATGGTACCCCTATCTATCGTTCAGCGTCAACGAGCTCATTCCATCATTCGAAGTCAATTCAATTATTGACGGCGACTGATTTATCGGCGGCAGGTGTTCCTTCAGGTGCGGTTATCACTGCCTGGGGGTATAACAAAACCACCGCTGCTACGATCTCCGGAACTAACTCCTGGACCATTAACGTTTACCTGAAAAACTCTTCAGCAACGGCTTTGGTTTCAGGTACTGCCTGGAGTACGATGATCTCAACTGCAACTCTTGTGTACTCCAACACAATGACTGCAGCGAACTTCCCGGCGACAGCCGGTTACTGGTTATGGCCGGTTTCAGGTTTCGTTTATACAGGAGGTTCTGTTGAGTGTTATGTGGAATGGTTCCCTGCTGGAACAATGACATCGCCTTTTACTTCTGCTGCATTTCCTTGGCAATACACTACAACTGTTGGTGCACAGGCAATGGGAACATCTAATAGTGTTGCTATTCCTGGTACAAATACAGCCTGGACTACACAAGCACGTTTCTACAATACTCAGATTACTTATTCACCAGGTGCATCGAATGATCTTGGCTTACAGGCTACAGCTGTGCCAAGCGGAAATAACTCGATTTGTAACGGAGCCAGCCAAAACGTTTCAGTTACCTTACGTAACAATGGATCTGCTGCGGTTGATTTCAGCGTAGATCCGGTAACCATCAATTCATCCGTTGGTGGTCCGAACCCTGCTTCATTCACTCCCGTTGTTATCAATAGCGGAACGCTTGCTGCTGGTGCAACGCAGGTGGTTACTCTTGCCACCGGATATAATGCATCACTTGCGGGTACGTATGGTTTTACCGCATCACTTTCATGGGGCCCTGATGGCTTCCCGGGAAACAATACCTATAACTGGACAGCCACAAGTGCATTTTCAGTTACCGCTTCTTCTAACGTATATACTTTCTGCGATGGAACTCTTCCACAGTTAACAACTGCAGCAAGTTCTGACTATGTGGTAACTTCAATTCCATTTGCTCCAGATGCATCAACGCTTACTCAATCAGTAGGTGCACTTGGTGACGAAGGAAACCAGACTGTCAACCTTCCTTTCAACTTCACATTCAATGGAACCAGCTACAATGCTGTTACCATTCACGCGAACGGTCAGATCCTGATGGGTGCCAATAATACGACTGCAGATTTTCAATATTCTCCACCAAACATCTTCACCAATACCGCTCCAAACAACTGGGTTGGTTTTTGGTCTGATTTGAACGTGACTACTGCGGGTTCCATCACGTATGATATAATAGGTGTTGCACCAAGCCGCAAACTAGTTGTACGCTTCACAAACGTGAACTTCTATTCTGCTACCCCTTTTGTAACGTATCAGATTGAGTTGAACGAAACGAGTAATGTTGTAGATGTATTCCTTACTTCTGTAAATGGAGTCACAAATACCAAGGCGATTGGTCTCGAAACAAATACAGCTGGTGTTACGCCTCCGGGACGCAACTCCGGTACATGGACAGCAACCAATGAAGGATGGCGGTTCGCCCAACCTACATTAACATATACCTGGACACCTGCAACTGGTTTATCTAATCCGAACATTGCAAATCCGGTGGCAACACTTGCTCCGGGTACTTCTCAAACATATACAGTATCAGTTTACAATCCAATTCTGGGATGTACCGTTAATGATACAGTATTGTTGACTAACCTTGGTGCCGGTGACCCTGCACCTTCTACCGTCGGTGCCAGCGTATGTGCAGGTGTACCTGCTACATTGACTGCTTCCGGCGTTAGCACACTGCGTTGGTATACTTCTCAGATTGGAGGTACACTTGTGAATACCGGTACTTCCTACACCAATACTTTCGCATCCACAACTACACTCTGGGTGGAAAGTTTTAATGGAACCTGCCCCAGCGCGCGTACACCTGTAACAGTAACGGTTACTCCACAGCCGGTGGTTGGTCCATCAGCTACTCCTTCTGCACTTTGCTTAGGTGCATCGTCACAGCTGGCTGCTAATAACTATGTTTCCGGTAATCTGGTGACTACTACAGCAGCTGGTAACGGTGCTTCAGGAAACGTATTCACTATTTCGAACGTGAACGGCACTTCTCCAATCCGTATCGATTCAGTTTATATGGGTATTACGGCTGGAACACTTGCTGAGGTTTGGTACCTTCCAAGTGCGTATACTTGTGGTACTTCACCAACAAGTGCAGGTTGGACGCAGGTTGGTCAGGTTGCAATTACACCAGCTGGTGCAGCACCTGCTTTAACCAGTATCCCATTATTTATCAATGTTACAATTCCGGTAGGGCAAACATATTCATTTGCCGTTTCTTGTAATGGATCAAACTATTACACGAATGGTACAACCGAATGTGCTGTTGCCGCTGCTGATGCTAACATTTCAATTGCTCAGGGTCGTGGTGGTGCAATTACCGCAGGTACCTTCAGTTTCCCGAATACTCCTCGTATTTGGAACGGACGTGTGTACTACTCCTTCGGTGATCCTAACCTGACGTTTAACTGGACACAAACTGTAGGAAGTGGTTCCATCAGCAACAGCGCAATCGCAAATCCTGTTGTAACTCCATCTACATCTGGAACTAATACCTATTCAGTTTTAGCTACCAACCTCGCAGGTTGTACTACTGTTGCATCAGTTAACGTAACTGCGAATCCGATTCCGGTTGACGCAGTGATCGATAGTGTGACCAATGTATTCTGCGGTTGCGGTACTGCTAATATTTACGGAACTACAGTTTCATCTGGAACTGTGATCCGCTGGTATGATGCTCCAACAGGTGGAACATTATTGGGAACCACGGCTTCCAACGCCGCGTTTGCGACACCTTATGCCTGCGGTCCGGTGACTTATTATGCAGAGGCGGTGAATACAACCACAGGTTGTGTTCAATCTGGTCCTCGTGCGTCTGTTACTGTAACACCTACAGTGGCTCCATCAGTAAGTGCGAGTGCCACTGCAACGTTACTTTGTGATGGAACTCCAACCAGCTCAACCATTACCGCTTCAAGTGCTAATGATCCGAACTACACTTATACCTGGGCGCCAAGTACCTTCCTGAATACTGCTTCAGGTGCAACTGTTGTTTCTACGCCTACCTCTAGCACAACATATACCGTAACCGGTACAGATGGTTCAACAGGTTGCGTAGCTCAGGCTGTTGTTACTATTAATGTGGGTACTACTCCTACCATTACCGGTGTTACTGCTACTCCTGCTTCTATCTGTCTTGGAAACAGTTCTCAGTTAAGTGCTACTGCTTTGGCAGGTGGTACTTTCGGAGCTGAGCCAACAGGATATTGCACCGCTGTAGTTCCTACCAGCCCTGGTCAATCAGGTGATTTCATCAGCAATGTAACCTTCAATACATTGAACAATACCTCTGGCGATGATGTAGATGATTATGAGTACTTCACTCCTGCAGGTGCTACAACCACTACTGTTTCCGCAGGTTCAACTTATGCGCTTACTGTCACTACTGATCCTGCCTTCGGACAGGGTAAAGGTGTGTTTATTGACTGGAACCGCGACGGTATTTTTGATGCTTCTGAAGCAGTTATGCTGTCTGCATCCGGTACAACTCCTGTAACCGTGAATGTCACAGTACCTCTTTCCGCATCACAAGGTTATACCAGAATGCGTGTGGTTTGCTGGTATGCAAATACTGCAACTCTTGCTATCGCTTGTAGCACTACCGGTTCAATCGGATTTGGCGAAACAGAAGATTACACTATCACTGTATTGAGTGGTGGCGCATTGAATTATGCCTGGTCTCCTTCCGGTTCATTGAGCAATGCTTCAATTGCTAATCCGGTGGCTACTCCGGCTTCTACCGTCAATTATAACGTAACAGTTACTGACGCTGCTGGTTGTGCTACTTCTTCTTCAGTTCCTGTTACTGTAGTGAATCCTCCTGCAGCACCTTCTGTAACCAATGCTTCAGTATGCGGTCAGGGTGTGGCTAATCTCTCAGCTGCCGGTTCAGGTGGCACATTGATTTGGTTGGATACATTGGGCGGTCCGATCCTGGCTACAGGTAACAACTACTCTCCTTATGTTTACTCTACTCAGACATATTATGTAGTAGAAGATCAGGGAGCGACAGTGCAAAGCGTTGGTCTTTCTGCAACTGCTGCAGGAACCACAGCTTACGCAAGCTCTACCGGTAACTTCCAAACGTTCAACGTGCTGAATCCGGGTGGTATCATCATCCGTACAGTGGATATCGTTCCAAATGCGGCAACTCCGCTCGGTACTGCTGTGGCCATTCAGCTGGAAGATGCTGCAGGAAATGCTCTCGGCGCACCTGTAAGCACTGTTACTACTACTCAGGGTACACCACAAACAATTACGCTGGATATGTATGTTCCGCAGGGTACAGGATATCGTCTGCGTCCGGTGAATAACCCGAACCTTCAGTACCATCAGAATGGCTTCACCAACCCGTACACTTTACCAGGTCTGGTATCTATTACAGGTTGGGGTCCTCCCAATGCAACTACCTTGTATGTATTCTTCTACAACTGGTCAGTGTCTGCATTTAATGGTACAGCAGGATGTTTCTCTGCTCCAAGCATCGCTACTGCTACTGTAACGCCTGCTCCGGCATTGAATATCACACCAAGTGGTCCAACTTCATGGTGTAATACAGGTTCAGTTGACCTTGATGCTGCTACTTCAAGTGATCCTAGCTGGACTTCATTCTCATGGTCACCTGCAACAGGACTTAACACTGCATCTGGTCCGCTGGTTACTGCTTCACCAAGTGTAACCACAACTTATGTTGTGACCGCTACCGGTGGAGGTTGTATTGATACAGCTTCTGTAACTGTAACCGTTAACAGCGGCCCTACTGTGTCGATTGCTCCTGCTCCGTTTGATTCACTCTGTAACGGATCTTCATTTACTATCAATGCTGCTTCCGGTTCTTCAAGTGTGAAATCAATCGGTACCGGAACCAATTCAGCCAACAATACGATTGCTGTTTACGACGGATTCAATACCGGCGTAAAAACTCAGATTCTTTACACAGCTGCTGAGCTGAATGCTGCCGGACTTTACGGTCCTGGTAACATCACCAGCATAGCCTTCAATGTTGTGAACAAGCTCTCAACCGGTGTGCTGAACGGATTCTCTATCAGCATGGCGAATGTTGCAGCTACTTCACTTACAACAACGTATGCAACCGGTACGTTTACAAACGTATTCACAGGAAACGTTTCCACGGTACTAGGATGGAATACACATACATTCACAACACCATTCCTTTGGGATGGAACGTCGAATGTATTGGTAGAAGTTTGTAACGGCACACCAACCGTGTCTGCATTCGACCAGATTCAGAATACGCCTACCGCTGCTACAATGACCATTCAGGCTAACCTACTTGGTTGTGCTTCTGCAACTGGTAATGCTATTCTTAACCGTCCGAACGTTCGCTTCACTGGTGGTGTTGTTAACTATTCCTGGTCACCGGCCGGTGAACTGAGTGCTTCAAATATTGAAGATCCGGTTTACACTGCTGCAACTACTGGAAGTAAATCACTTACCTTGACAGTTACTGATCCTGCGAATGGATGTGTTGCTTCTGCTACACTTAATTTCGTAGTTTCTGATGTTCCGAAAGTGGCGACAGTTGCTGCAATCTCTTCTACAAGCGTTTGCTATACAGGAACTGTTTCAATGCGTGCATTTGGTACTGGTGCTTCACTCCAGTGGCAGTCTTCTGCTGATGGCGTTAGCTTCACTGATCTCTCCGGAGAAACCAATGATACGCTTACACAGACTGTTTCTACTGATACCTGGTATCGTGTGAAATCAATTTGTGTGGATAGCTCATTCTCATCCAGCCTGTTCTTCGATGTTTCAGCTCCTGCAATTACTTCAACTGTAAACGACACCGTTTGCGGTCAGGGTGCTGCTGATCTCGTTGCAAATCCTGCTGCCGGCGACTTCGTTGCCTGGTTTGACAGCCCAACCAGCAATGATGTATTGCACAACGGATCAACCTATACCACTTTCGTTGCTGCTACAGATACCTTCTGGGTGGCTCCAACCAGTGCTCAGTTACCGGTTGGTTCACTCGTACCAACTGGTTACCCTGCAAACAGTGCTACTGTAACCGGTGATGAAGATATCGTTGCTGTTACAATTGGTTCACTGGTGAATAACCAGCCTGCTCCTAACTGTGCACTGTATACTGACTATACCAACCTTCCTGCACCTGCACTGGCATTGGGATCTTCAGTTCCGTTCAGCATCAGTATTGGTGACTGTGAGAACGCTGGTTTCTTCTCCAGCGGTGCTGCTATGTTTGTTGACTTCAACCGTGATGGCGATTTCGCTGATGCCGGTGAAGGTGTATTTGCTACTACTGCAGTTACCAATGGTCTTTATACCGTTTCCGGCAACTTCACTGTGCCGCTGACTGCTTCTGCCGGTTATACACGTGTTCGTATTATCAATGCTGAAGGTTTCGCAACTCCGACTTATAACCAATCATACTCTTATGGTGAAACGGAAGATTATCTCGTTTACCTCGGAGATCCGGTTTGCGTTGGAACCCGCGTTCCTGTAATCGCTGTGGTTTCTCCTGCTCCTCCAATTGCTGTTACGCCTTCCAGCGCTACAGTATGTGGTGGTGGTTCTGTAAATCTGGATGTAACTACTGGTCTTGCTGATTATACTACCTTCACCTGGACACCTGCATTTGGACTGAATGTGACTTCAGGACCTTCTGTTGTTGCTTCACCATCTGTTTCTACTTCCTATCTGGTAACTGCTTCCGGTAACCTCTTTGGTTGCGAAGCAACGGCAACAGCCTCTGTTTCTGTTAACCCGCTGCCTGTAATCGACGTTACTACTGCGAACAGCAACCTCTGTAACGGTGATACTGCCTTCATCAGTCTGGCACTGACTTCACCTGATACAGTGAATTATACTGCTGCTGCTATTACGTACAGCCCTGTTGTTCCAACAGGTACTCCTGTGGTATTGTGCGATGCCGGTGTTGCAGTAACTGCTCAGACCATTGCCAGCCTTGATGATGGTACCTGGGAAGGTCTCGCTCTGCCTTCTGGTTTTGCGTTCAATTACTTTGGAACTACACCAACGCAGTTCAACGTTTCTACCAACGGATTCATCACCTTTGGTGCAACACTTGGTTCAGCTTATTGCTGCTCAGGTCAGTTGTTCCCGAACACAGGTACACCGAACGATTATATCGCTCTTGCACACGAGGACTTGCTGCTCACTGCATCCGGAAAAATCGACTACTTCACTGAAGGTACTGCACCTTTCCGTAAGTTCGTTATCCGCTTCACCAACGTACCGGTATTTGGCGGTGGTGGAACTGTAGTAGACGGAGAAATCGTTTTGAATGAAACTGCTAACACGATCGAGTATCATGTTGGAACGGCTGAATTCTTTGCCGGAAATAATATGACGATGGGTATTGAAAACAGTACCGGTTCATTGTACACTGTTATCAATGGACGTAACTCTACTTCACCAGTAACTGTGTCAAACGAAGGCTGGTTGATTTCTCCTCCGGCTCCGGTTGCTATCAGCTGGACTGGTCAGAATATCGTGAGTGGTGCCGGAACTGCTTCTATCGCTGCCGTTCCTTCTGTTTCTGGTTATTATGTTGCAACTGTGACCAATACTGCTACCGGTTGTTCAACTTCCGATTCAGTGCAGATCACTTTCGCAGTTAGCCCGAAACCTGTAATTGCTACCAACGACACTTCACTGTGTGCTCCGAATGTAATTGATGTGGTGGTTGTAGATACCGGTATCTATGCTGGTGGCTACCCTGCTGGTACTACATTCGAATGGTTCGGTTTAGCTGGTCAGATTGTTCCTGCAACACCTGATCTGGATACTATCCCGTCCAGCTTCGGTTCTTCTTACTATGTACATGTAACCCTTGTAAATGGTTGTAACGCCTTATCTGATACTGCATACATCCTGACGAAAGCGGTTGCTATCGTGGATACAATTGTAAATGCTGCTTGCGGTTCTCTCGGTTCAATCGAAGCGAATGTAACTTCCGGTATTGCTCCTTACAATTATGTATGGTCAACTGATTTGGCTCAAACCAATGTGATTCAGAATACTGTTACTTCCAGCACAGTGGATGTTCTCTCAAATCTGCCTGCGGGTACCTATTACCTGAGTGTTGCTGATGAATATGGTTTACCAACCAGCTGTTCATCCGGTGTAATTGCCTATGTTGTAGGTGGTGCTAACCCAATCGTTGTTGATTCTATCAGTCAAACGAATGTGGTTTGTAACGGTCAGACAGATGGTACTGCTACCGTATACTATTCAGGTGGTGTTGCTCCGATCTCTATCCTTTGGAGCACCGGTTCTACTGCATCTTCTATCGCAGGTCTTGCCGCCGGAACTTACTCTGTGATCGTTTCTGACTTCAGCGGCTGTGCAGATACAGCTTATGTTACAATCACTGAACCTGCTGCTCTCTCTGCAGTAATGTCTTCTACTCCGGAGTCTGCATCTGGTGCTGCTGATGGTACTGCTACAGCTTTGGTTAGCGGTGGTACTCCTGGTTACACCATTGACTGGTATGATTTAGTTCCGAACTATATCGTTACCGGCCCAACTGCAACCGGATTAACTGCTGGCTTCTATCAGATCCTTGTTCAGGATGCTAACTTCTGTCAGTATTTCGATACTGTTGAAGTTACTCTTGGTGGTGGTAATGTCAACCTCAACCTGACTATGCTGATTGAAGGTATGTATGACGGTGTTAGTGGTCTTGTTCCTGCCCTGTTGAACTCAGGTGTTGGTCTGAGCGCTACTGAATGTGATACAATCCACGTTGAACTCCGCGACCAAACCAGTCCGACTACTGTACTGGCTAGTGGTGATGCAGTACTGAATACCAATGGCCAGGCCAGCTTCACCTTCCCGGGTGCAGTGAATGGCGCTACTGGTTATATCGCAGTATTCCACCGCAACGCAGTAGAAACCTGGTCTGATCTTGTAACATTCTCTGGAACAACATCTTACGACTTCACAACTGCGTCTACTCAGGCTTATGCCGGTAACCAGAAAGAGGTTGCAACCGGTGTTTGGGCGTTCTTTAGCGGTGACTTGAGCCCACAGGATGGTCTCATCGACGTAACCGATCAGGGTCTGATTGATAACGACATCTTCAACTTCGTTAGCGGATATGCTGTTACAGATATCACTGGCGATGGCTTGGTTGACGTAACCGATCAGGGTATTGTTGACAACAATATCTTTAACTTTGTAGGTTCTCTTCACCCTTGATAATCAAACAAATAGGGAAGAGGCTATGCCTCTTCCCTTAATTAAGGTATATCAAAGTATTTCACATGAAAAAATCAATTCTTATCATTACGCTATCCTTCATTGGAGCGGCAGCCATGGCACAGAATAATGCTTATGGCGATAACCAAAAGCAAGTGGAGCCGGGGGTCTTTGCGATCTATTCAGGCGACATTAACCAGGATGGAGTTATCGATGTAACTGACCAAGGAATTCTTGACAATGACATCTTCAATTTCGCCGTTGGCTACCTAAATTCTGACCTTAACGGAGATTCTTTGGTAGATGTCACGGATCAGGGTATCTTGGATAACAATATCGCCAACTTCATTGGGGTTATCAGCCCGGCTCTGGGTATGAGAATTGCCAATTCAGGTGGAAGAAATGAGTCGGTAAACCTCCAATCCGGTAATAACTGAGAAAAACTAATAAATCTATAATAAATGAAAACTAAAATTACACTGCTCAGAATGCTGTTCACGGTACTCATCTGTACCCTGTTCAGCCTGACAGGACGGGCGCAATCAGCAAGCGTTCAGTTCCTTGTCCAGAATGACGCGGCGGTTGGCAACAACCAGTATGAGTTTGATCTGTACCTCGTAAGTACAGCATTGCCCTCGTTCCAGTTGGCCTCCTTCCAGTACAGTTTGACCTACAACAATGCTGCAAAAAATGGTGGTACCATGACCGCGGCATGGGTTGCAGGTTCTTCTCAATTGAGTAATGCAGCTCAGTTGCAGAACACGCTTAACACAGCTACTGCGGGAATTATCCGTTCTGCGGCGCCTTCCGCTCCTGGTTGTGGTAACGGTTCTACGATCAGTGCGGCTCCGGGAACCAAAATTGGCCGTATGCGCCTTACTAACTCTATTCCTTGGGCAGTAGGTGCTCAACTGAACATTGCATTTAACCTTGCAACTTCTGCGAACCCGCTCTGTAAAGTGAACTACTACGATGGAACTACCTGTCTGAACACAGGTATTTGTATTCCGAATGCTACTGTAGTTGGATGCGTAGGTGGAACTACTTTTTCCAATACGCTCTCTAACCCTGCACTGAATGCTCCTACTTGTACTGCTCCTGTATTGTCAGCGAACGCTACTGGTGTAACATGTGATGGCGGTATTGATGGTTCTATCGACCTGACCATTACCGGTGGTTCTCCAACTCCTCTTACAATTCTTTGGAGTAATGGTTCCAGCAGCGAAGATCTTTCAGGTCTTACAGCTGGAACTTATACTGTAACTGTAACAACTCAGGGTGGTGGCTGTTCAGCTACTGCTTCTTACTCCGTTGGTGCTGGTGCTCCAAACGTAACTTACTATGCAGATGCTGACGGTGATACTTATGGTAATCCTGCTTCTTCTGTAGTTTCTTGTACCGGTGCTCCTTCCGGTTATGTGCTGAATAACACAGATTGTAATGATAACAACGCTGCTGTAAATCCTGGTGCTACTGAAGTTTGTAACACGATTGATGATGACTGCGACGGTTCTATCGACGAAGGTGTAACTTCTACATTCTATGCTGATGCTGACGGTGATACTTATGGTAATGCTGCTTCTTCAGTTCAGGCTTGCTCTGCTCCTGTAGGTTATGTAGCTGACAACACTGATTGTAACGATAACAACGGTGCCATTAATCCTGGTGCTGCTGAGGTTTGTAACGGTATCGATGACGACTGCGACGGCACTGCTGACGACGGTCTTACTTTCCTTACTTATTATGTAGATGCTGACGGTGACGGTTACGGTGATGCTTCTGCAACCGGTGTTTCATCTTGTTCTCCAGTTGCTGGTTCAGTAACCAACAACGGTGACTGCAACGATGGTAACAACGCTATCAACCCTGCTGCTACTGAAGTTTGTAACAATATCGATGATAACTGTAACGGTTCTATCGATGAAGGTCTGACTTTCGTAACTTACTATGCTGATGTTGACGGTGATACTTATGGTAACGCTGCTTCTTCAGTTTCTACTTGTAATGGTGCTCCATCAGGTTATGTAGCTGACGCTACTGACTGTAACGATAACAACGCTGCCATCAATCCTGCTGCAACTGAAGTTTGTAACGGTGTAGATGACGACTGCGACGGTATCGCTGACGACGGTCTTACTTTCCTTACTTACTATGTAGATGCTGACGGTGACGGTTACGGTGATGCTTCTGCAACTGGTGTTTCTTCTTGTGCTCCTGTAGCTGGTTCAGTAACCAACAACGGTGACTGCAACGACGGAAACGCTGCTGTTAACCCTGCTGCTACTGAAGTTTGTAACAACATCGACGATAACTGTAACGGTTCTATCGATGAGGGTCTGAACTTCGTAACTTACTATGCTGACGCTGACGGTGACTCTTACGGTAATGCTGCTTCTTCAGTTTCTACTTGTAATGGTGCTCCTTCAGGTTATGTAGCTGATGCTACTGATTGTAACGATAACAATGCTGCTGTTAACCCAGGTGCAACTGAAGTTTGTAATGGTGTAGATGACGACTGCGACGGTGTTGCTGACGACGGTCTTACCTTCCTGACTTATTACACTGATGCTGACGGCGACGGTTACGGTGACGCAAATGCTACCGGCGTATCTTCTTGTGCTCCTGTAGCTGGTTCAGTAACCAACAACGGTGACTGTAACGACGGTGTTGCTACTATCAACCCGGGTGCTCCTGAGCAGTGTAACGGTATCGATGATAACTGTAACGGTTCTATCGATGACGGTGTAGTGTTCTCTACTTGGTATGCTGATGCTGACGGTGACGGTTACGGTAATGCTGCTGTTTCAGTTTCTAACTGTGCTCAGCCTGTTGGATATGTACTTGATGCAACTGATTGCGATGACAACAATGGCGCTGTAAATCCTGGTGCTACTGAAGTTTGTAACTCAATCGATGACGATTGCGACGGTTCAATTGACGAAGGTGTTACTTCTACCTTCTATGCTGATGCTGACGGTGACGGTTACGGTAACCTGTCTGTAACAACTCAGGCTTGCTCAGCTCCTGTCGGTTATGTTTCTAACAGCACTGATTGCGACGACAATAATGGCGCTGTAAATCCTGGTGCTACTGAAGTTTGTAACTCAATCGATGACGATTGCGATGGTGCAATTGACGAAGGTGTTACTTTAACTTTCTATGCTGATGCTGACGGTGACGGCTACGGTAACGCTGCTGTAACTGCTCAGGGTTGCTCTGCTCCTGTAGGTTATGTTGCTGATGCTACTGATTGCGACGACAACAATGGCGCTGTAAATCCTGGTGCTACTGAAGTTTGTAACTCAATCGATGACGACTGCGATGGTTCAATCGACGAAGGCGTTCTCAATACTTACTATGCAGATGCTGACGGTGACGGCTACGGTAACGCTGCTGTTTCAACTACCGGTTGCTCTGCTCCTGTAGGCTATGTTGCTGATGCTACTGATTGCGACGACAACAATGGTGCTGTAAATCCTGGTGCTACTGAGGTTTGCAACGGTATCGATGATGATTGCGACGGAAGCGCTGACGAAGGTCTTGCTACCTACACTTACTATGCTGATGCTGACGCTGACACTTATGGTGACGCTTCATCTTCACTTGTTTCTTGTCTCACTACTGCTCCTGCCGGATATGTTACCAACTCACTTGACTGTAACGATGGTAATGCTGCTGTAAATCCTGCTGCTACTGAAGTTTGCGGTAACGGTATCGATGACAACTGCGACGGTTCTATCGACGAAGGTTGTGGTTGCTCTAACCCTCCAACTGCAAATGCTGGATCTAACCAGTCTATCTGCGCTGGTCAGAACGTAACCCTGAACGGTTCTATCGGTGGCGGTGCTACCAATGGTACCTGGAGCACTAGCGGTGATGGTTCATTCTCACCAAGTGCTTCAGTTCTGAACGCTACGTATATCCCTGGTCCTTCAGATATCGCTAACGGTGCTGCAACTCTTACCCTGACAACTGATGCTCCTGTACTCTGTACTCCTGCATCCAGCTCAATGTCAGTTGCTATCCAGCCGATCCCTGCATCTCCTGGTGCAATCTCTGGTCCTGCTGCATTGTGTAACCCGAACAACCAGGCGATCACTTACAGCATCGCTCCGGTTCCTGGTGCTACTTCTTACACCTGGACAGTTCCTGCAGGTACTGTGCTGATCACTGGTCAGGGCACTACTTCTATCACTGTTAGCTGGCCGTTCTCAGTAATCCACGCTGGTGTTGTAGGTAACATCTGTGTTACTGCTAATAACAGCAACAGCTGTGGTAGCGGAACTCCTAGCTGCCTCGGTATCTCTGTTCAACTGTCTACTCCTGTAACTCCGAACTCTATCTCTGGTAACGCTAAAGCTTGCCCGGGTGAAACTGGAACTTACTCTGTAGCCCTCGTTGCACGTGCTGACGTTTACACATGGACTGTACCTGCTGGTGCAACTATCGTAAGCGGTCAAGGTAGCAATATCATCAGCGTATCTTTCGGTGCCGGCTTCACTGGTGGCCCGATGACTGTAAGTGCATCTAATGCTTGCGGAACAAGCCCTGTTCGTACCCGTAACGTAAGCCTCAACATCCTGCCTGCTTCTGCTTCTATCAGCGGTCAAGCAACTGGTGTTTGCGGTGCTAGCGGAGTATCTTACACTGCTGCTGCTGTAGTAGGTGCTTCATCTTACTTCTGGACTGTTCCTGCTGGTGCTTCTATCGTAAGTGGTCAGGGTTCAGCTTCAATCTCAGTTGACTTCTCTGGTTCATTCGCTGGTGGTCCTGTAACTGTGACTGCTCAGAATGGTTGTGGTAACGGTGCTACCCGTAGCCTGACTGTTTCTGGCGCTCCTGGTATCGCTTCACCAATCATTGGTTCTACTGCACTGTGTGCTAACCAAAACTACCTGTTCAGCGTAGCTACTATCGCTGGTGCTTCAACTTACACCTGGACTGTTCCTTCTGGATTCGTTGTTCAGTCTGGTCAAGGTACAAAAGACCTTACCGTGAAAGCTGCTGCTAACCCGAACACTAACCTGACTATCTCTGTTCGCGCTTCTAACGCTTGCGGAACTGGTCCGATCCGTTCACTCAACGGTATCAGCATTACCCTGTGCCCACGTATGGGAGAAGCTGGTGCAATGAACGTGGTAGCTTACCCGAACCCTGTTAGTGATCTCCTCAACATCGGCTTCGATAGCGATAAGAACCAAGACGTTCTTGTTACTATGACTGATGCTGCCGGCCGCGTAGTTCTCTCTGAGAACCGCAATGCTGACGAAGGCGCTAACAAACTCGAAGTATCTGTGAAAGGTATGGCTTCAGGTATCTATACCCTGAACCTCCGTACAGCTGACGCAGTACAGAAAGTTCGCGTAGTTGTTGAATAATCCTGAGGATTAATAAACAATAAAAGTTCTGCCGGCGCCCCACCGAAAGGTTGGGGCGCCGGCTTTTTTTGCAGTTTCCTTTTTTTGATGCAGGTTTCCATAAAACATGTTTAATTTCACGCCATGCAAAGTCATCAGGATGCTCCCCTTTTGAAGGTGAATGACCTCTCCGTGGTTTTTCAGAATGGAAAAGATATCTTCAGAGCAGTTGAACAGATTACATTCTCAGTACACCCGGGAAAAACCCTGGGAATCGTGGGTGAATCCGGATCGGGCAAATCAGTTACTTCCCTTGCGTTGATGCAGCTTCTGGCTAAACCGGCAGGTAAAACCGATTCTGGAACTGCAATGCTGCATACTAAGAATGACGGCGTTCAGGATCTCATCGCACTCGATGATAAAGCTATAAGGAAGTTCAGAGGGAACGATATAGCAATGATTTTTCAGGAACCTATGACTTCGCTGAACCCGGTTTATACCTGTGGCATGCAGGTGGCAGAGGCAATCCGTTTGCATAAACGGGTATCCATGAAAGAGGCACGCGACGAAACCATTCAGTTGTTTCAGAAAGTGAAATTGCCGCGCCCGGAACAAATGTTCGACGCATATCCTCATCAGCTATCCGGCGGACAAAAACAGCGGGTTATGATTGCTATGGCTATTTCCTGTCAGCCCCGGATGCTCATTGCTGATGAACCAACCACCGCACTGGATGTTACCGTGCAGGCTGCCATTCTCGATTTGTTGCAGGAATTGCAGCAGGAAACAGGAATGGGTATGCTGTTTATTACACACGATTTGGGCGTAGTTTCCCGTATTGCCGAAAATGTGCTGGTGATGTATAAGGGGAAAGCCGTTGAATATGGAGATGTGAACAGCATTTTTAATAAACCTGCGCATCCTTATACCAAAGGACTTCTCGCCTGCAGGCCTTCACGAAATATGGGCATGCAACGATTGCCGGTCATCAGCGATTTTATGCAGCTGAAAGAGGATGGCAGTATCGTGGAATCAGGTAAAACGATTGATGATGTAGTTGCTTCGCTGAAAATCAGAGATGCCGCCAAAACAAATGCGATCGATACAAACAATACTCCGGTATTGCAGATCCGCAACCTGCAAACCTGGTTTCCGGTGAAGAAAGGACTTTTTGGAAAGGCCGAAAGCTATGTAAAGGCGGTTGATGAAGTTTCCTTCGATGTATATAAAGGCGAAACCCTTGGGCTGGTTGGAGAGTCGGGCTGCGGGAAAACCACGCTGGGCAGGAGCATTCTTCGGTTAATAGAACCCACCGGCGGGGAAATAATATACAGGGGAGAGGATATCAGAGCGTATAACCACCAGCAATTGCGTCGCTTCAGAAAACACATGCAGTTGATCTTTCAGGATCCGTATTCTTCTCTCAATCCCCGTTTAACCGTTGGTACGGCCATACAGGAACCGATGGAGGTGCATGGTTTATACAGTTCAAGGGCAGAGCGTAAGGAGAAAGTGATGGAACTCCTCCGAAAAGTAGGATTGAAAGAAGAGCATTATCAGCGGTATCCGCATCAGTTTTCCGGTGGACAACGTCAGCGGGTTTGCATTGCACGCGCTCTTTCCCTCAATCCTGAATTTATTATCTGTGATGAGTCGGTATCTGCATTGGATGTTTCGGTTCAGGCTCAGGTGCTGAATCTGTTAAATGATCTCAAGCAGGAGCAAGGGCTGACCTATATTTTTATTTCACATGATCTTTCAGTAGTTCGGTACATGAGTGACAGAATGCTGGTGATGAATAAAGGCAGAATGGAAGAGATGGGAAATGCTGAGGAAATATATAGCAACCCTCAGTCAGAGTATACAAAACGTTTGATTGCGGCTATCCCTCACTGATATGATGGAGGAAGAGAAACACCGGAAGACGTATTCGGCAGAAGTAGCATGGGTGAAAATCTGTAAATGGTGCGCTTTTCAGGAACGCAGTCAGCAGGAGGTGAGAGATAAATTGTTTGATTATGGGTTGCGCAGTGGCGATGTGGAGCAGATGATTTCAAGGCTGATTACGGAGAATTTTCTGAATGAAGAGCGTTTTGCCATTGCGTATGCCGGAGGGAAATTCAGGCAGCTGGGCTGGGGCCGTACAAAAATCAAACTTGCCCTGAAACAAAAAAGAGTCTCTGAATATTGTATCCGCAAAGCCCTCACCGCTTTGGATGATTTAGCCTACCTGAAGAAATTACATCAAGTGCTTTCCAAACGTGCCAAAGAAGAGAAGGAAAAGAACCCGATACGGCGGAATTATAAACTGGCACAGTACGCTATCTCCCGGGGTTTCGAACCTGAACTGGTTTGGGAGCAGCTGAGAAATAACGAAGAATAGATTCGTAAGCAGCAGGCTGCAGAGCGCTTGCGTCCTGTCCCGCAATGTGCACTCCGTGCAAGTTGCGGGAGAAGCCTCAGGGCAACAGAGCCTCAGAGCTACAGAGCTACAGAGCTACAGGGCTACAGAGCCTCAGAGCTACAGGGCTACAGAGCCTCAGGGCAACAGAGCCTCAGGGCGCTTGCGTCCTGTCCCGCAATGTGCACTCCGTGCAAGTTGCGGGAGAAGCCTCGGGGCTACATGCTGCAATGCTTCATGCTGCAAAGCTTCCGGCTACAAGGCTACGTGCTGCAAGGCTACAGGCTATAACCTATTACCTATAACCTATAACCTATAACTTATAACCTTTAACTATCAACTGCAAACTTTAAACTTTAAACCTTAAACTTTAAACCTTAAACGTTAAACTTTAACCTACCTTTGCACTCATTATGATACAAGAGCAGTTAAAGGAACTTTCCGATCGTACTGATGCTCTGAGGAGGCATCTTTGACGTCGATAACCGACTTCAGCAAATAGCTCAGGAAGAGCAACTTACCCATGCTCCGGACTTTTGGGATGACCCCAAACGTGCCGAGCAGATCCTCAAAAAAATTAAACAGAAGAAAGACTGGACCGACGCTTTTTTAAAAGTGCAGGGTTCTGTGGACGACTTGTCCGTGCTTTTTGACTTTCAAAAGGCTGGTGAAGCGACCGAAGAAGAGGTCGATAAGCACTTTGGCGAAACCACCAGACTGATCGAAGACCTTGAATTTAAAAACATGCTTTCGGCAGAGGAAGACCATTGCAGCGCGATCCTTACCATCAACTCCGGTGCCGGTGGAACGGAGAGTCAGGATTGGTCGTCAATGCTCCTTAGGATGTATCTCCGCTGGGCTGAAAGGCATGGATACAAGGTAACCGAAGTCGATTATCAGGAAGGTGATGGTGCCGGAATTAAGTCTGCTACCTATGAAATTGAAGGCGATTACGCCTATGGTTATCTGAAAAGCGAAAATGGTGTTCATCGTCTGGTTCGTATTTCACCCTTCGACAGCAATGCACGCCGGCATACTTCCTTTGCTTCTGTTTATGCCTATCCGGTGATCGATGATGAAATCAATATCGAAATCAAGGATGCGGATATCAGTATTCAGACTTCCCGTTCCGGTGGTGCAGGCGGACAGAATGTAAACAAAGTGGAGACCAAAGTGCAGATTACCCACCATCCTACCGGAATTGTGGTCGTTTGTCAGGTAGAACGTACTCAGGGCGGCAATAAAGAGCGGGCCATGAAGATGCTGAAATCGCAGCTGTATGAGCTTGAGCTGCGTAAACGAAATGAAGCAAAAGCTGCACTCGAGAGTTCGAAAAAGAAAATCGAATGGGGCTCCCAGATACGCAGTTATGTCCTGCATCCGTATAAACTGGTGAAGGACCTCCGCACCGATCATGAAACTTCGGATACACAGGCCGTACTTGATGGTGAAATCGATGATTTCATCAAAGCGTACTTAATGGAGTATTCGTCCGATAATAAACAGCCGGCGTAGTTAGCGTTCAGTCATGATATAAACACTAAGTTCACTAAGTACACTAAGGGCCACTAAGAAATGACACAAACCGAAGTGAACAATATTGCATTTAATGTGGTGGGGTGTGCTATAGAAGTCCATAGCCATCTGGGCCCGGGCCTACTTGAAAGTGTTTATCACGAGTGTTTGCTGGAGGAATTACATCGATCAGGATTACAGGCCGTATCAAAACTGCCGGTAAGTTTAAAATATAAAAATCGTTTGCTTAATAGTCCATTGATCTTGGATATCTTGGTAAACGATTTAGTAATCGTAGAGTTGAAGGCGGTAGAAATAGTTCACCCGGTACATAAAGCGCAGTTACTATCTTATCTGCGACTTGCGAATAAACCAAAAGGGTTATTGATCAATTTTCATGTAAGTAGATTGATCGATGGTGTTACCCACCTGGTAACTGAGGAGTTTGCTAAGTTGGATAAATAATAGTGTAACCCCGAAACCTACGATTGTAAAAACTATGACTGGGACGGTTCAAGATGAAAGTCATTCAGAATTAAAGCCGGAAAGAAAACGGGAGATTAAAACGGAATAGAATGCTCTTGTGTAGAAAATGAACTTAATGGCACTTAGTGTACTTAGTGCCTCTAGTGTTTGACTAGAGCAAAGAAAAGTGGATGCCTGCCCCGGATTAAAGCCAGAAAGAAAACGGGAGATTAAAACGGAATAGAATCCTCTTGTGTAGAAAATGAACTTAGTGGCACTTAGTGTACTTAGTGCCTCTAGTGTTTGACCGGAGCAGTAATAGATAGAATGCCCTCAAAATCCAGACGGATTCAGATAATAGTTGTAAAAATGAAGTTGCTATTGTCAGTTATTACAACAGGAAGAGTAAATCATATAACTCAACAATTAACCATACATAATCACTTGCCGTTTTGTTGTAGAAGATAAAACGGTTTAACACGAAGTAAAATGTCAGACTTCAGAATTGAAAAAGATACGATGGGCACGGTGCAGGTACCGGCCAACGTATATTGGGGAGCGCAGACACAACGCTCTATCGAGAATTTTAAAATTGCCCAGGACATCAATAAGATGCCGAAGGAAATTGTTCGTGCGTTTGCTTATCTCAAGAAAGCTGCGGCAATTACCAATATGGAGGCAGGTGTACTGCCTGCTGAAAAATGTGAATTGATTGGCCGTGTATGCGATGAAATCCTCGAAGGGAAACTCGATGACCAGTTTCCACTGGTCGTTTGGCAAACCGGTTCTGGTACGCAGAGCAATATGAATGTGAACGAGGTAGTAGCGTATCGCGCTCACGTGATTCAAGGCGGCAGCCTTATGGACGAAAAGAAGGCCGTCCATCCAAATGATGATGTGAATAAGTCTCAGTCTTCAAACGATACTTTCCCCACAGCAATGCACATTGCAGCATACAAGGCATTGGTGGAAGTGACGATTCCCGGTATTAAAAAACTGCGGGATACCCTCGACGCAAAGGCGAAAGAGTATATGCGCATTGTGAAGATCGGCCGTACTCACCTGATGGATGCTACACCGCTTACACTGGGTCAGGAAATCAGCGGTTATGTGTCTCAGCTGGATCATGGCCTGCGTGCAATTAATCACACACTCGCTCATCTTTCTGAACTTGCGTTGGGTGGTACAGCCGTGGGAACAGGAATCAATACTCCGAAAGGGTATGCAGAGAATGTAGCAAAGAATATTGCGAAGCTTACAGGAATTCCTTTTATAACAGCAGAAAATAAATTCGAAGCACTCGCTGCTCATGACGCGATCGTTGAAGCACATGGTGCATTGAAAACCGTTGCGGTAAGCCTGATGAAAATCGCAAACGATATCCGTTTACTGGCTTCCGGACCCCGTTGTGGTATAGGTGA
The DNA here is from genome assembly GCA_046330075.1 of Bacteroidia bacterium. Taxonomy (GTDB): domain Bacteria; phylum Bacteroidota; class Bacteroidia; order AKYH767-A; family OLB10; genus JAJTFW01. The sequence continues at coordinate 54,351 of JAXLTL010000009.1, forward strand.
AGTTTATATTCCCGACAACGAACCGGGTTCATCTATCATGCCGGGCAAGGTGAATCCTACTCAGTGCGAAGCAATGACCATGGTTGCAGCACAGGTGATGGGGAATGATGTGGCTATTAATATCGGAGGGGCCACCGGCCATTTTGAACTGAACGTGTTCAAGCCGGTCATGATTTATAATTTCCTGCACTCTGCACGTCTGATTGGTGATGTATGCGTGTCGTTTAACGATAAGTGTGCTGTGGGTATAGCGCCGATTCAGGAAAATATCGATCGTAACCTGCATAATTCATTGATGCTGGTAACTTCGCTGAATACACACATCGGCTATTATAAGGCTGCAGAAATAGCCCAAACAGCGCATCGCGAAGGGTCTACATTGAAAGAAACTGCCATCAAACTCGGGTACCTTACTGCTGAACAGTTTGATCAGTGGGTGAACCCGATTGATATGGTGGGTGAAATAAAATAATCTGTTAACCCGGCGGGTCGTTAATACCGGCCCGCCATTATTCTTCAAAGCATGTCAGCCATAGTTATCCGCAATGCACGCATCGTTAATGAAGGTAAAACCGTTGAAGGGGATGTGCTGATTCGCGGAGGCCGCATCGTGAAAGTAGCAGCCTCCGTTTCGGTTCAGGAAAACTGCACAGAGATCGATGCTGACGGCATGTTGTTGATGCCCGGTGCGATTGATGATCAGGTTCATTTCAGAGAACCCGGCTTAACACATAAAGGGGAGATTTATACAGAGGCCAGAGCCGCAGTGGCCGGTGGCATTACTTCCTTTATGGAGATGCCAAATACAGTTCCACAGGCTACCACGCAGCAGCTGCTGGAAGAGAAATTTGCTCGTGCCGCACAATGCTCCCTGGCGAATTATTCGTTTTTTATGGGCACTACTAACCACAACCTGGACGAAGTGCTCCGCACCAACCCACGGAATATTTGTGGTATAAAAATTTTTATGGGTTCCAGCACCGGCGATATGCTGGTAGATAGTGAAACGGTGCTTGAGCAGGTGTTTGCTAATGCACCAACTTTGATCGCTACACATTGCGAAGATGAAACTACCATCAGGGCAAACCTGGAAACTGCGAGGATGACTTATGGAGAATTGGTGCCACCATCACAACATCCGGTGATACGCAGCGCAGAGGCTTGTTATAAATCTTCTTCATTTGCTGTTGCACTGGCGAAGAAGCATGGTACTCGTTTGCATATTCTCCATATTTCTACAGCCGGGGAAACCGAACTCTTTTCAAATGACCTGCCTCTGGAGAAAAAGAAAATTACAGCAGAGGCTTGTATTCACCATTTATGGTTTACTGATCATGACTATCTTTCAAAAGGTAACTTGATCAAATGGAATCCGGCTGTGAAAACGACTGCGGATCGGGATGCCATTCGTAAGGCGGTGCTGGATGACCGGATCGATGTGATGGCAACGGATCATGCCCCGCATACACTGGAGGAAAAGAAACAGTCGTATTTCAAAGCGCCTTCGGGCGGACCACTGGTGCAGCATGCGCTGGCAGCGATGTTGGATATGGTGAACGAAGGTTGGATCAGCGTGGAGAAAGTGGTGGAGAAGATGGCTCACGCTCCTGCTGTCTTGTTCAATATAGAGGACAGAGGATTTATTCGTGAAGGGTATTATGCAGATCTAGTATTGGTAAATCCGAAGGAACCGTGGACAGTGAACACTTCCAATATCCTGTACAAATGCGGTTGGTCACCGTTTGATGGGCATACCTTTTCATCCCGTGTTAAAATGACGATCGTGAACGGCCATGTTGTTTACAGGGATGGTGCATTTGATGAATCAGTAAAAGGTATGCGTTTGTTATTTAACAGATGAGATCATTGAAACACATCACCAGCTTGTTGCTGATTTGCACAGGAATTTTATGCTCCTGTTCAAAACCGAAAGTGGAGGTGCCTGCGAATATCATTCCGGCAGATACCATGGTGCGTATTCTTACCGATATGCACCTCGTGGAGGCCGCTATTCAGATGCGCAATCTTTCCGGCCATGATTCGTTGCATACAGAAGCATTCGGACGCTATAAATTTGTCATGGAGAAGTATAAGATTTCGAGAGAACAGTTTGAAAAAAGTTTCCGCTGGTATAGCTCCGAACCGCAGCTTTTTGCCAGGATGTATGACAGCGTAATAGTTCATCTGAGTGAGGGTCAGGCAAAGGCCCAGAGCGGACAATAAAAAACAGGGATACTTTTCAGCATCCCTGTCGTTTCTTTTCTGTTTATTATTTCAGGTATGTATCGAGCCATTCGAAAAATACCCGGTTCCAGAGTACAGAGTTCTGAGGCTTCAGCACATGGTGACCTTCGTCAGGGAAGTACAGGAATTTACTGGGAATACCCCGTACCTGTGCAGCAGTAAATGCTTCCATTCCCTGGTTGAGGGGTACCCGGAAGTCTTTTTCATTGTGGATGACCAGAATCGGAGTGTCCCAGTTCTGTACGAATTTATGTGGTGAAAAGGCGTCAAAGCTCTTTGGCTTCGGATTGTCCCAGAAATTTCCCTGCATATCGTGTTGCGCAAAGAAAATTTCTTCTGTAGCTCCGTATTCGGATTCCAGATTGAATACTCCGCAATGTGAGATAAATGCTTTGAACCGTTTGTTGTGATGCCCGGCCAGCCAGTATACAGAGTAACCTCCATAGCTGGCACCCACGCATCCCATCCGGTTTTTGTCGATATAGCTTTCCTTGCTGACATCATCGATGGCCGATAGCATATCATTCATGGCCTGGCCTCCCCAGTCTCCGGTAATCTGATCGTTCCACGCTTCACCAAATGACGGTAAGCCGCGACGGTTAGGAGCAATGACAATATAGCCGTTTGATGCCATCAGACTGAAATTCCAGCGGTAGCTGAAGAACTGACTGACAACACTCTGCGGACCACCCTGACAGTACAACAGTGCCGGATACTTCTTCGAAGCATCAAAGTCAGGAGGATAAATAACCCATACCAGCTCTTCTTTCCCGTCGGTGGTTTTCACCATGCGTTTTTTAACGGTGCATTTTTTGATTCCTCCCCATACCGGTTCTGTTACATTCGTAATCATTTTTGCTTCGCCGGTCTGAGGATTAACATTGTATAGTTCTGAGGGCATGGTCATGTCAGTGCGGCTGGTTATGATGACCAGTGATTTGCCGGCTCCGGAAACACTTACTTCGTTATAGTCAGCCTGTACATCCGTTACCTGTCGTACCGGCTGCGCACTTTTCTGGAAGGCATCATAAATGAATAGCTGTTTCGTCGCATTTTTAGCGGCAGAGAAAATGATCATCCGGCTGTCAGAACTCCAGTTTACATTGTCGACCGAATAGTCAAACGATGGCAATAACTCGGTTTTCTGTTTTGTCTCAAAGGTGTATTGGAACAACCGGTTGCGGTCACTTTCATAACCCGGTGTTTCCATACTGAGCCATAAAAGTTTTTTTCCGTCCGGCGACCAGCAGGGATCATTGTCGTAACCATTCATTCCCTGTGTAAGATTGGTGGTGATTCCTGCTGTCAGATCATAAATGTAAATATCTGTATTGGTGCTTACAGCCGATGCTGTTCCGTTGAGTTTTTTGCAGGTGTAGGCAAGCTTCTTTCCATCTGGTGAAAACATGATCTGTTCATCTCCGCCGAAAGGTGCGGTAGGACAGTCCCAGCGTTCATTTTGCATGAGATCAACACCGTTGCCCACCGTGCCGTTGGCATAAGTGGCCAGGAAAAGATGAGAATAGGCGTAGTCATGCCAGGCGTTCCAGTGCCGGTACATTAATCCGTCAATGATACGGGCACCATCAGTTTTGGGGAGATCTGGATAGATCTCACTTGGCTTTTTGTCAAGTGTAACGTCTGCTGCGTACCAGATATGGCCTAACGCCGGTGAATATCCGAAATTGTTGATGCCACCGGGTACGGAGGTGACCTGGTCCAAACCGGAACCGTCCGCATTCACTTCAAAGAGCTGCGTGTTTCCGTCTTTGTCGGCCATCAGAAAGCCGATTTTTTTTCCGTCAGGACGCCAGCGGGCTGATCCTTCATCGGCAGCAGTGTTTGCCAATGCCAGAGGAGTACCCCCGGCAACAGGTAGCAAATAGAGATCTCCCTGGCCTTTGTTTGAAGCGAGATCATAGGTGCGGACATTGTAGACCACTGATTTTCCATCAGGTGATACACGGGGATCCGAAACCCGCCCTAATTTCCAGAGTGTTTCCGGTGTGAGCGTTTGTGCTGTGGTTACCAGGCCGGCCAGTAGTAGCCCCGATAAAAGCATTGATTTTAGTGCGGAGTATTTCATGTTCAAATATGGTAATATTTTTTGTTTTTTAGCTTGCGGGATGCGTTCAGATGCCAAGTGCATCGTATAGTTCGTCACGTTGCAGCTTGATGACTTTTCCGGAAGCCATCTCCGGCATCTCTAATCCACCGATGCGAACCCTGACCAGCCGTAGTGTAGGGAAGCCAACAGCTGCGGTCATCTTCCGTACCTGTCTGTTTTTGCCTTCAGTGAGTGTAAGTGAAATCCAGGAGTCAGGCACCGATTTTCGGAACCGGATAGGTGGAAACCGTTCAGGCAGGAGGGGAGTGGCAAGGTGTTCGCAAAGTGCACGGCGGGTAATATGTTTCTTGCCATCTACAGTGATCGCAACCCCGTCACGAAGTTGATCGATGGCTTCATCGTGTATGGTGCCTTCCACCTGAATGTAATAGGTACGGGGATGTGCATATTTCGGATTCAGCAACCGCTGGTTGAGCCGGGTGTCGTTGGTGATCAAAAGAAGACCTTCGCTGTCCGCATCCAATCGCCCAACAGGATACACATCTTTTGGGAAGTCGTATAGACTCCCTAACCCTTTCTTTCCGCCTTCTTCACTGAATTGTGATAGAATACCGAATGGTTTGTAGATGAGATAGTAGTCCATGGTTTTAAAATTAAATCGCCGTGTCCGGAATTATCATTCGAACACGGCGATCTCAAATTGTGACAATAATTTATTTGGTGATGAGATTGAACTCTACACGACGATTGAACCTGCGCGTGTCTTCAACATCGTTCCCGGCAGCCGGTTGTGCCGAACCAAACCATTTAACCGACATACGTTTGCTGCTGATTCCTTTTTTCTGGAGATAAGCTTTTACCGTATTTGCACGTGAACGTGATAAAGGTTCATTCATGTTCTCTGCACCCTGATTATCGGTGTGCCCGTTGATCTCAAGGAAGTAGCCTTTGTTGTTTTTCATCAACTCAACGGCATTGTCCAGGATGGCAATGGCTGCAGGTGAAAGATTGTATTTTGAAGTTTCGAAGTAAACAGGCTGTACCACAGGAAGCGGTGCGACACGGGGTCCGCCTGTTGAAGCAGAGTCTTCAGGACATCCTCCGTTTGCAGCAATTCCTTTCGCGCCGGGACATTTATCTTCCGGATCAATAACACCGTCCTGATCGGTATCCAAACATCCGAACAGTTCTTTGGTGCCTTTTACATCCGGACAACGGTCATCCGCATCCGTTATACCGTCTCCGTCACGGTCAGGACATCCGTTGATGGCAGGATCAGTAGAGACAAGCCCTGCAACATCAATGCATTTATCAAGGGAGTCAACCACACCGTCACCGTCTTTGTCAGGACATCCTTTTGCGGAAGCAACTCCTTTAACATCGGGACACGCATCTTTGAAATCGGCAATGCCGTCGCCGTCACGGTCGAGCGGACATCCTTCTTTATCAACCGTAACTCCCGCCGGAGTATCAGGACATTTGTCTTTTTTATCACTTACGCCGTCTTTGTCGGCATCACTGACTTTACCGAAATTCCAGGTCAATCCAATGCTGTGCATCAGGAACGCATCCGTGTTTCGATGTACTTCGTTATCCCTGTTGTCATGATCGGTATAGGCAAACGTTTCCTGAAGATGCAGGTTAAGTTTTTCGGTTAACTGATATTTCAGACCTACTCCGAACGGGAAGAAGAAATCCGTTCCCGGATACTTTACATTGCTTACATACCCAATACCGATTCCGGCCAGCGCATAAGGATTGAGTTTAAAGCGATCAGCTTTGAACAGAAAAGCTCGCATATGTGCATTCCATTGAAGATGGTTCGCTTCGAATTTATTCGAGTCATTTTCTTTGAATCCCATTGTGCCATAGGTTGCATTCATGGAAAAATCAAAATGCGGATTGATGTACCATCCTGCAGAAATTCCTGCATGTATATGTGCACCTGATCCGCTGCTGCCGTAAAATCCTTGTCCCAGATCTCCGTTGTATTGAGTGGAACCACCCCATAATCCCAGGGCAAAAGGCCGGTCTTCGGTCTGTGCAAATAATGAAGCCGAAGTAATCAGCAGAAGGGCAGCAAGAAGTAATCGTTTCATGTTGTCATTTTAGAGGCTGCAAAGGTAGCTTTCTGAGCCACATTTACAGGGGATGGCCCTATTAAATTATTAGTAAGCCCATCCGGAAAAGCCGCTTCATCAGGCAGACAATACTTTATGATTTCTTTAGATTTTCATGTTCTAATCGTATCTTTGCACCGCGTTCTTATAATCTGCTTATCAAGAAAGGTGGAGGGACTGAGCCCGTTGAAGCCTTGGCAACCCATGTTATTTGGTGTAAAGTGTTGGTTTATAGGTAGTTGATTCTCAAATCAATTTTTCAACCCCCAACCCTCTACCTTAAACGTTGAACTTTAAACCTGTAACAGAAGGTGCCACATCCTGTCCTGCATGTTGCAGGTAAGATAAGTGCCGGAGGATCTGAACATTAATTAAGAAAATACGTAAAATCTCTTCTGGCAGCCGGAAGGGATTTTTTCATTTCCGGCCGCCCCGAAAAACGACATATGGCTGTACACCCCATTCATCAGCAATTAGAGCGTCGCGTTTTGGTCATCGATGGTGCCATGGGCACTATGATCCAGCGCTATGGCCTCACTGAATCCGATTACCGTGGTAAACGCTTTGCCGACTGGCCCCATGACCTGAAAGGCAATAACGATTTGTTGAGCCTGACCCGGCCCGATATTATTCTGGCGATCCACAAGGATTATCTGAATGCCGGAGCGGATATTATTGAAACCAATACGTTCAATGCACAGCGTATTTCCCTGGCCGATTATAAAATGGAGGAGCTCTCGTATGAGCTGAACTTCGAATCGGCGAAACTGGCGAAGCAGGCTGTGCAGGAATGGATGGTAACTAACCCTAACGGAGGTCCGAAGTTTGTTGCCGGATCAGTAGGACCAACCAACAGAACTGCATCGCTGAGCCCGGATGTGAATGATCCCGGTTATCGCGCTGTGACGTTTGATGACCTGGTTGAAGCATACAGTGAACAGGTGCGCGGACTGCTTGATGGTGGTTCAGATATCCTCATCGTTGAAACGATTTTCGATACACTCAATGCGAAAGCCGCCATGTTCGCGATTCAAACGATCATGGAGGAACGTAAGATGGATGTGCCGGTGATGATTTCCGGTACCATCACCGATGCGAGCGGACGTACGCTCAGCGGTCAAACCGTGGAAGCCTTCCTGAATTCAGTGTCGCACATGAACCTGCTCAGCATTGGTCTCAACTGTGCATTGGGAGCGAAGGAAATGCGCCCTCACCTCGAGGAACTCAGTGCGAAAGCACCGTTTTATATCTCCGCTTATCCCAACGCCGGACTTCCGAACCAGTTTGGTGAATACGATGAAACGCCACATCACATGGGGCATCAGATTAAGGATTTTCTTACCAGCGGCTTCCTGAATATTGTAGGAGGCTGTTGTGGCACTACCCCGGATCATATCCGCGAAATTGCGCAGCTCGCTAAACAGTGTCCGCCCCGGAAACGCCCGCAGGCAGATACTTTACTGCACCTGAGCGGTCTCGAAGCCGTTACGCTGCGCCCCGACAGTAATTTCATGAATGTGGGCGAACGTACTAACGTGACGGGTAGCCGAAAATTCGCCCGCCTCATCGCCGAAGGTCAGTACGAAGAAGCCCTGGCCATTGCCCGCGATCAGGTAGAAGGTGGTGCACAGGCCATCGATATCAACATGGATGAAGGGATGCTGGATTCTGAAAAAGCCATGGTGAAGTTTCTGAACCTCATCGCTGCTGAACCGGATATCGCGAAACTGCCGATCATGATCGACTCGTCGAAATTTCATGTGATCGAAGCAGGACTCAAATGCACACAGGGCAAGAGCATTGTTAATTCTATTTCTTTGAAAGAAGGGGAAGAGGCCTTCCTGCAGCATGCCCGTAACATTCAGAAATACGGGGCTGCTGTGATTGTGATGGCCTTTGATGAACAAGGGCAGGCGGATACCTACCAGCGACGGATCGACATCTGTTCCAGAGCCTACAAGCAGCTGACAGAGAAGTTGAATTTTGCGCCACAGGACATCATCTTTGATCCGAATATTTTCCCGGTAGCAACCGGCATGGAGGAACATCGCCGCAATGCACTCGATTTCTTCGAAGCTACTGCATGGATCAAAAAAAATCTGCCGCATGCAAAAGTAAGTGGCGGTGTTAGTAATGTTTCGTTCTCGTTCCGTGGAAATGATCATGTGCGCGAAGCAATCCATGCTGCGTTTTTGTACCATGCTATCAAAGCCGGGATGGATATGGGCATCGTAAACCCCGGACAGCTTCAGGTGTACGATGAAATCCCGAAAGATCTCCTCGAAAGAGTGGAAGATGTATTGCTGGATCGTCGTGATGATGCCACTGAACGTCTGATCACCTTTGCCGAACAAATCAAAGGCGCAGGTAAAAAGCAGGAGCGCGATGAAGCCTGGAGAGAAGGAACGGTTGAAGAACGTCTCACTCATGCGCTCGTGAAAGGTATCGTTGAATACATCGACCAGGACGTGGAAGAAGCCCGTCAGAAATATCCGAAAGCATTGCACCTGATCGAGGGTCCGCTGATGGATGGCATGAACGTAGTGGGTGATTTATTTGGCGAAGGAAAGATGTTTCTCCCGCAGGTGGTCAAAAGCGCCCGCGTGATGAAGAAAGCCGTTGCGTACCTGTTGCCATTCCTCGAAGCCGAGAAAACAGAAGGTGCTTCCAAGGCCGGAAAGATTCTCATGGCAACGGTGAAGGGAGATGTACACGATATCGGGAAAAATATTGTTGGCGTAGTGCTGGCCTGTAACAACTACGAAGTAGTGGATCTTGGTGTGATGGTGCCGGCGGATAAAATCCTCGATGCAGCCATTGAGCACAACGCAGATATCATCGGACTCAGCGGACTGATCACCCCTTCACTCGATGAGATGGTTCACGTGGCGAAGGAAATGGAACGACGTAAGATGGATATTCCATTGCTGATTGGCGGTGCCACCACATCCAAAGTCCATACTGCGGTGAAAATAGCTCCGCATTATTCGCATCCCGTTATTCATGTCAACGATGCTTCGCGTTCAGTGCCAGTTGCCAGTGCATTATTATCATCGGAACAGAAACAGGACATCACCAATCGTACCAACGAAGAATATGATCGCCTGCGGAAACAACATGCCGGAGCGCAATCACAGAATAAATTTATCTCTTTAAAACAGGCACGCGAAAACGCCTGGCCCTGCGACTGGACAGCCTACTCTCCATCAGCACCACTGAAGCCGGGAGTAACGGTGCTGAAAAATTTTCCAATGGAAGAACTCGTTCCGTACATTGATTGGACGCCTTTCTTCCATGCCTGGGAGATGAAAGGTTCGTATCCGAAAATCCTGAAAGACCCTGAGCGTGGAGCAGAAGCAACGAAGTTGTTCAATGATGCACAATCTATGTTGAAGAAAATCATCTCGGAGAAATGGCTCAGCGCTCACGCTGTGACCGGCATTTTTCCGGCCAATACCAATGGTGATGATGTGGAGGTGTACGCCAATGAGCAGCGCAACAAGGTGCAGGCTGTATTTCATACACTTCGTCAGCAAACCGGAAAACCAACGGGACAATACAACGTGGCCTTATCTGATTTTATCGCCCCGAGAACCACACAGGTAAAAGATTATATCGGCGCATTTGCAGTCACCGCCGGTGCAGGAATCGACGAACATGTAGCCCGCTTCGAAGCAGCACACGACGACTACAGTGCTATCCTGCTCAAAGCACTTGCTGATCGTCTCGCTGAAGCCTTTGCAGAGCGACTGCATGAAAAAGTGCGGAAGGAAATCTGGGGTTATGCAGCGGATGAGAAATTTACCAACGAAGAACTCATTCAGGAATCATATGCCGGTATTCGTCCCGCTCCCGGTTATCCCGCACAACCTGATCATACCGAAAAACTCACGATCTGGAATTTACTGGAAGTTGAAAAAAACACCGGCATGACGCTCACCGAAAGCATGGCTATGGTACCTACGGCCGCGGTGAGTGGCTTGTTTATCGCACATCCTGCTTCCCATTATTTCGGTCTCGGAAAAATCAGCCGTGATCAGGTGGAAGAGTACGCCCAACGCAAGAATATGTCGGTAGAGGAGGCAGAACGCTGGCTGGGACCTGTCCTCGGCTACGAGCCGGTGGTGGCGTAGTAGTTACGTTGCACGCAACGTAACTATTGAAACGACCCAACGGCTTGTCCCCCGTTTGCCCCGCTTCGTCAGTCCCTCCCGACGCTTTGTCGAATGCTGTCTATTCCTACCGAAAGGTCTTTTATATTTGTTCGTATGATTAGTCTGCGTCAGGTGAATAAGTCCTATCCCATGGGAGCTACCAAGCTGCATGTTTTGAAAGGCATTGATATGGAGATCGGGGCAGGGGAGATGGTATCCATCATGGGTTCTTCCGGTTCTGGAAAGTCTACCTTGCTGAACATCCTCGGCATCCTCGATCAATACGATACCGGCACCTATTCGCTGAACAATACCCTCATCCGCGACCTCAATCAGGCACAGGCTGCCCAGCTGCGGAATAAATTCATTGGTTTTGTATTTCAGTCATTCAATCTCCTCAGTTTCAAAAATGCCATGGAGAATGTAGCGCTTCCATTGTATTATCAGAATGTAAAGAGGAAGGAGCGGAACAGGATTGCGATGGAATATCTCGATCGGGTAGGCCTGAAGGAATGGGCGAATCATAGTCCATCGGAGATGTCGGGTGGACAAAAACAACGCGTCGCTATTGCCCGGGCACTCATCACCCAACCCAAAGTCATCCTCGCCGACGAACCAACCGGCGCGCTCGATTCAAAAACTACGGAAGAAGTTATGCAACTCCTCACCGACGTACATCGGTCAGGCGTTACCGTTATCATCGTCACCCACGAAGCTGATGTTGCCGCAAAAACGCAACGCACCATCCGTATCAAAGATGGCCTCATCGTCTGAAATTTCCTAACCTCCGTTCAATCTCAACCTGTAACTGTAACCCCAAAACCTTATCCCGCTCCCCAAGCGGGACTTAAACCTTAAACCTTAAACCTTAAACCTTAAACCTTAAACCTTAAATCTTAAACCCTGAGGTTCCCTTCGGTCACTCAGTCCCGCATTATCAGAATGTCAATGCGGGATCGGCTTCGCCTCAACCTTAAACCTTAAACCTTAAACCTCTAACCCCTCATGTTCAACCGGGAAGTCTGGTCCGAAATATTCTCCACCATCCGCGCCAATAAACTGCGGACCTTCCTCACTGCCTTCAGTGTGGCCTGGGGAATATTTATGCTGATCATCCTGCTTGGATCTGGACAAGGCTTACGAAACGGTGCTGAACAACAATTTCAAAGTGATGCGGTGAACTCCATCTGGATCAATGGTGGTACTACCAGCAAGGCATTCGGTGGATTTCAACCCGGACGTGATGTTCAGCTCCGGAATGAAGACTTTAAATTTATCCGTCGCCAAAACGCCGGACTAGATCATATCACTTCCTCTTATGATGGCCGTAATATCCGCACCCTGAATTACGGGAAAAACAATGGCGCTTTCACTGTTCGTTCCTGTATGCCCGATCATGATTACATGGAGAACTGCACCATAGTTTCAGGAAGATTTATCAATGATAATGATATTACCTCTTACCGTAAAGTATGTGTAATGGGGAAGCCTGTGCAGGATGCATTATTCGAGAAGGAAGATCCGGTTGGGAAATATGTAAATGTAGATGGCATACCGTTTAAAGTAATCGGCACCTTTACTGATCCCGGGCGAGGTGATAATGAACGGATATACATCCCCGTGAGTACCGCACAACGTGCCTTCAACGGACAGGATAAACTCAGTGTTATCTGGCTCAGTACAGGAGGGGCTACCGTGGATGAAAGTGAAAAGATGGCGAAGGATATCAAACATCTGCTCGCGAAGAAATACAATTTCGATCCGGAGGATGAAGAAGCTGTCAACGTATGGAACAATACCATTGAATACGTACGCATCATGGACATGCTGGGCAATATCCGCGTGTTTATCTGGGTCATCGGAATTGGTACCCTGATTGCCGGTATCGTCGGCGTCAGTAATATCATGATGATTGCCGTGAAGGAACGGACCAAGGAAATCGGTGTACGCAAAGCTATCGGAGCTACGCCATGGAGTATCATCTCCATGATTCTGCAGGAGAGTGTGCTCATCACTGCTGTTGCAGGTTACGTAGGACTTATGGCTGGAGTAGGATTACTTGAACTCGCCCGGAAATTCATGCCGCCCAGCGATTTCTTCCGTAATCCGGAAGTCAATATAAATGTGGCGGTATCTGCAGTTGTCTTGCTGATCTTCGCCGGGGCCCTCGCCGGATTCGTTCCGGCCCTCCGCGCCGCCCGCATCGAACCCATTGAAGCCCTCCGCGATGAATAGCTTTGTTGTAAGTTGTGTAGCTTCAGTGTTACAGTGTGGCGAAGTTTCCGTGTTACGGAGTGGCGAAGTAACAGAGTTACGAAGTGGAATCACCAACTCGCCAACTCACCAACTTGCCATCCTGCATTGCGAAGCAATGACGGGCCACCAATCCACTAACTCCCTAATTTGCCAACTTGCCAATTTACTAATTTGCCAATTCACCAATCCACCAATTCACCAATCCACCAATTAAATGTTCGACGCTGACTCCTGGCAGGAAATATTTGCCACAATAAAAAAGAACAAGCTCAGGACTTTCCTGACCTGCTTCGGCGTGTTCTGGGGTATTTTTATGCTTGTGGTTATGCTGGGTTCCGGTTCAGGACTGAGAAACGGAATACTGAAAGATTTCGCCGGTACAGCCACCAACAGTTTTTTCTGCTGGGCACAGAAAACTTCCAAGCCGTATAAAGGAATGAAGCCGGGCCGCAACTTCAATTTCAATAATGAAGATACAAAGGCCTTGAAAACACTTCCGGAATTAGGTGTAGTGGCTCCGATGAATCAGCTTGGAAATTATCAGGGTACCAACAACGTAGTGCGGGGGTTAAAGAACGGTGGATTTGAGGTTTCCGGAATTTATCCTGATTTGCGAAAGATTGAAGCTACCCGAATTACATCGGGTCGATTCATCAATCAGAATGATATCGACCAAAAGCGAAAAGTGGCAGTGATCGGTAAACGTGTACGTGAAGTGCTCTTTAACAAAGATGAAAATCCAATTGGTGATTATATCCGTGTGCAAGGTGTTTATTTCAGAGTGATTGGTGTAACAGAACCAGCCTCCGGTGGTGATCGGGGAAGGGAGGCCGGAGAGAAAGTGCAGATACCGTTTACCACCTTTCAACAGGCATTCAATTATGGAGATATAGTAGGATGGTATGCTATCATGGCCGCACCGGGTGTACCCGCTACTGCAGCTGAGGACAAAGCACTGGCAGTTTTGAGAGAGCGGCATAAAGTGGCGCCTGATGATGCCATTGCGATCGGTCACTGGAACATGGAGAAGGAGTTTAATAAACTTAGCGGTTTGTTCACCGGTATTGAAGGTCTTGTCTGGGTAGTAGGTATCGGTACATTACTGGCCGGTATTATTGGTGTAAGCAATATTATGCTGATTGTGGTAAAGGAACGAACGAAGGAGATCGGTATTCGCCGGGCCATCGGTGCCCCGCCATTGCATATTGTCCGGCAATTGATTCTCGAATCTGTGTTTCTGACAACGATAGCCGGATATATCGGGCTTGTTCTATCCATTGCATTAATGGAGGGAATTGCTTCGGTCCTGCCGGACAATGACAGCAGTATGTTCACCAATCCCACCATAGATCTCAATGTAGCATTAACCGCCTTGTCGATTCTTGTTATTGCAGGTGCATTGGCAGGATTAATACCGGCACGAAAGGCCATTGCCATTCCACCGGTAGAAGCATTGCGGTACGATACTTAAACCTCGCTGAGCAGAACTGAACAAAAAAAATATCGATAGAACCCCTGGCGGAAAACAATTAAAGAAAAAAACAATGAAGAAGATTTTTAAAATACTTGGTATCCTATTGCTGATCGGGACATTTGTATGGACCTTGTATTTCCTCTATGCGAAATCTGAAAAACCACCGGTTGAATACAAAACCGAAAAAGTGCAGAAAAATACGATCATAAGAAAGACCGTAGCCACCGGTTCGGTGATTCCCCGTCGTGAAGTGTTCATCAAGCCACAGGTATCCGGGATTATTGATGAGCTGTATATCGAAGCTGGGAAAATGATCCGCAAGGGAGATGTAATTGCTAAGGTGCGCATCATTCCGAATATGATCAATCTCAACGAAGCAGAAAGTCGTGTCAACCGTGCGAAAATTTCACTCGATCAGGCCCAGGTTGATTTCGATCGTTACAGCAGTCTCTTCAAGGATAAGATCATCAGTCCTTCCGAGTTCCAGCAATATGAAATACGTATTCGCCAGGCACGGGAAGAAATGCAGACAGCGCAGGATAATCTTGATCTGATCAAAGAAGGTGTTGCCAAAAGCAGCGGGAAGGCTACCAATACCCTGATTCGCTCTACCATCAGCGGAATGGTGCTGGATGTACCGGTGAAAGAAGGTTTCTCGGTCATCGAGGCGAATACCTTCAATGAAGGGACTACTGTCGCTTCTGTAGCCGATATGGGTGAGATGATTTTTGAAGGTAAGGTGGATGAATCCGAAGTGGGTAAAATCAGTAAAGGAATGGATCTGATTCTGACAGTTGGAGCAATTGAAAATTATAAGTTCTCTGCAAAATTGGAGTATATCGCTCCAAAGGGAGTCAGTGAAAATGGTGCCATTCAATTTCAGATCCGTGCGGCAGTAGCGTTGGATACCACGCATTTCCTTCGCGCCGGATATAGCGCCAACGCTGACATCATCCTCGAACGCCGTGACAGTGTACTGTCGGTGCCGGAAAGTGTTCTTCAGTTCTCGGGCGATACCACTTTCGTTGAAATTAAAGAATCGGATGCAGTGTTTAAGAAGCAGGTTATAAAAACAGGGGTGAGTGACGGGATTAATATAGAGGTACTGAATGGCCTGACTCAGGGACAAGAAGTTAAAGTGCCGGCTGGTACAGCAGCTGAAGAAGGAAAATAATCATCAGTGCTGCCGGTTTCAGAACCGGCAGGATTGAAAAAAGGTATACAATGCAAAAAGGCCACCTGAAGGTGGCCTTTTTGTTAGATTATTGCTTAATCTCTTAGTGAGCAGCAGAATCTGCAGGTGCAGCAGCAGTGTCAACTGTAGCAGTTGTAGAGTCAACTGTAGCAGCAGCGTCAGCAGCAACTTCAGTAGCAGCAGTAGCTGTAGAATCAGCAGCAGCTTCTGTAGATTCAGCAGGCTTAGAACCGCAAGAAGAGAGAGCTACAACGAAGGTAGCAGCAGCAAGGAATGAAGCGAATTTTTTCATTTTTGTGTTGATGTGTTTTGTTAGTTTATAAACTTAACCGTTAATACCCGGCGGGTCAAAAGGTAACCCGGTTTGGTTGGGGAAAGTCGCAGAAAAATGTTAATTGATTGATATACAGCATTAAAAATGTTATTTTTTCCTGAATTCGGGATGAAAGAAACCTGAAATTTGCGTTTGTCCGGGTTACCTTTCCGGTCCTTCAAGAATTAAATAGAGATTGAGCATGAAGCAGGTTCAACCTGTTACCGAAGAAGAAGTCCTTCGTCAGCTGCAAAACGGTGATGAAGCCGCCTTACGTCAGGTGTATCGACAGCATTATCAGATGGTCGTACACCTGGTGATGAACAATGGTGGTAGTTTGCAGGAAGCCAAGGATGTTTATCAGGAAGCCCTGATTGTCTTCTACGAGAAAGTTAAAGAGGATACATTCGAACTAAACTGCAGAATCAAAACTTTCCTGTATTCGGTGAGCAGACGGTTGTGGCTAAAGCAGCTGCAGCGAAAAAACCGCTTCACTTCCAACCTGAGTGATACCGAAGAGTATGTTGAGGTACCCTGGGAGGAGGCCGGTAAGCGTGAGGAGCAATATCACGCCATGCATACCGCGCTCGAGGCATTGGGTGAACCTTGTCGTTCTATTCTTAAAGATTTCTATATGCATAATCAGAGCATGGAAGAGATCACAGAAAAGTTCGGCTATACCAATGCTGACAATGCAAAAAATCAAAAGTACAAATGCCTGAAGCGGCTGAAGAAAATGTTCTTCGACGTGTATGGCCAAGATGGAGGACCAACTCATGTTGAACAGAAGGGAAACGGAAGAATTGATTGAGCGCTATTGTCTGGGGCAGCTGACTCCGGAAGAATTGCGCATTTTTGATCAGTGGAGGGAGAGTGATCCGGAGCTTTCACAGGCAATTGATGATCACCGCCTCATCACGGATGCTTTTTTGGTTTATGCTGACCGCGCTGATCTCCGTAGGAAACTGGCAGCTATTCACGATGAGATGGAAACGGAGCAAATGCGTTTTGCTGCTCCTATGAAAAAAGTTTCTGAAACTTCCGCACCGGGAAATGGAATCGTACAACTCTGGAGAAAGTACAAGATGGTATCCGTTGCAGCGGCAGCAGCGATTGTTGCCGTCAGCGTTACGATTATCTCTTTTAACCTGGCCGGTGTTGGTACAAATAAGCAACAAAGTGCTTATCAGGAATTACGACGCGAAGTGGAGAGCATCAAGCGCCGCCAGAAAGCGATGATTTCCAATATCAGTGAAAAACAAGAGCCGGCCGGCGAAATTCCCCAAAAGACATTTACCGGATCAGGTTTTGCCCTGAATCGCGATGGATTTGTGCTTACCAGCTACCACGTTGTGGAGGATGCAAAGGCCGTTTTTATCAGCAATGAGAAGTTTGATCAGATGAAAATGAAGGTGGTGTATACCAATCCACAACTGGATATGGCTTTGCTGAAAGTGGATGATGAGAAGTTTAAAGGATTTGAAGAGGTTCCCTACAGTTTCCGTAAAGCTGTCGCGGATCCCGGAGAGAAAGTTTATACCCTCGGTTTCCCGCGCGAAGAGATGGTTTTTGGAGAAGGCTCGGTGAGTTCTTATACCGGTTTTGAAGGTGATACTGCTGCTTATCAGATCAGTATCCCTGTTAACCCGGGAAACTCGGGTGGCCCGCTCTTCGATAATCAGGGAAATCTGATTGGTATCATTTCAGGACGTAACGCTTCGGCAGAGGGTGCTTCCTTCGCTGTTAAATCAAAGTGGCTGGCCGATGATATCCTCAGCCATACCGAAGAAAAGATCTCTTTCCCGGCTAAGAAAAACCTGAAAGGCCTCGACCGTGCTTCACAGGTGCGCAGGTCGAAGGACTTTGTTTTCATGGTGAAAGTGATCAACTGATCCACGCCTCTTCCTTTCCTATCCCCGTTTCGTCAGTTATTCCGATCACTTTATCGGTTTCCAATGGCGGGTATCTTTGGCTTTGCTACTTTTGGGTCTCTTCTCTTTTAACTATGTCAGCAACTCTGAAAAAATCAGCCGTAGTAATCCTCTTCCTGGGATTGCTTTCATTTAAAGCAGTTCCGCAAAAAGCCTGGACATTGCGCGAATGTGTGGATTATGCAATCCAGAATAACCTTACGGTGAAGCAAAATGAGATTAGTTCCGAGTTATCGAAGCTGACGTATAATCAGGATAAGTTTTCAATGTTGCCAAGCCTGAACGCCAGCGCCGGACGCAATTGGAATTATGGGCGTACCATCGACCCGAATACGA
This sequence comes from Bacteroidia bacterium, assembly GCA_046330075.1. Taxonomy (GTDB): domain Bacteria; phylum Bacteroidota; class Bacteroidia; order AKYH767-A; family OLB10; genus JAJTFW01. The sequence goes on from JAXLTL010000009.1 coordinate 72,442, forward strand.
ATACTTTTACTACCCAGCAGGTTGAATCCGATAACCTGTCGCTGAATGCCAGCGTTACGCTCTTTAGCGGATTTCAGATTCAGAATACCTTGAAGCAAAGCCGGCTGAATTATTATGCATCAGTGACGGATGTTCAGAAAATCATGAATGATATTTCACTGAATGTGGTTTCTTTCTATCTGCAGGTGCTGTATGCCAAGGAGCAGTTGAAGGTGGCCGATGCAAGAGTACAGCAGGCAACAGAAAGCCGCGACCGCGTGAGTAAGATGGTGGCAGCCGGTACGATGGTACAGGGAAATTTGCTGGATGCTGAATCCCAACTGGCTTCTGAAGAACTGGCGAAGATTACTGCAGAAAATCAATTGGCAAACGCGCGTCTGAATCTTACTCAGTTGCTTCAACTCAATAGTCCGGATGGTTTCGATGTCGTAGACCCTGCTGTTCAGGTGCCGGATGGTAATGTTACTTCCATGACGCCTGCCCAAATCTACGACCTGGCCCTGAAGTCGCTTCCTGAAATCAAGTCGGCGGATACCCGTATCCTGAGTGCTGAGAAAGGAGTGAGCATCGCGCGCGGCTCGTACCTGCCCCGGCTTACGGCGTTTGGTTCACTGAGTTCGTTTTATTCTTCATCAGCGAAGAGATTTAAATCACTCGACTTCGAAGGCTTCCTGCCCAATGGTGATATTACTTCCGGTGGTGATACTGTCCTGTCTCCTGCATTCAGTTCCGTTTTCGAGGATAAGCCTTATGGCGATCAGCTCGACGAAAACTATAACAAAGCCTTTGGTATCAGCCTCTCGATTCCGATTTTCAATGGATTTAGCAGCCGGACCAATGTGGCGCGCGCCCGTCTGAACCTGCAGAATGCCAAATATGCTGCCCAGCAAACCCGGAATCAGGTGTATCAGAGTATTCAGCAGGCTCATACCGATGCACTCGCTGCACGGAAGAAATATGATGCCATGCAGCGTTCTATCCAGGCGTTCGAAGAAGCATATACCTATGCAGAAAAACGCTTCAATGCCGGATTGACAAATTCCCTTGAATTCATGACAGCGACCAATAATCTTACCCGTACACGCGTGGAGCTTTTGCAGGCAAAATACGATTATATCTTCCGTCTCAAAGTGCTTGATTTTTATGCAGGCAACCCCTTAACCTTCTAATCAGAATTGACATTCGAAACCGAATTATGGCAAAGAAAAAATCACCCTGGATCTGGATCGGCATCGCTGCCGGCGCATTGATTATCGTGCTGACCGTCCTCAAAGCTACAGGTGTAATCGGAACCGGTGATAAAACCAAAGTCAGCACGGAAAAAGTCACCCATCGCGACATCGTTGAATTGGTTTCGGCGAACGGGAAGGTGCAACCCGAAGTGGAATTGAAAATCTCTGCAGATGTGAGCGGTGAGATAACCGAATTATATGTGAAGGAAGGTGATGTGGTGAAGAAAGGGACCTTGTTGTGCCGGATTAATCCTGAGACGTATGTTTCCAACTTTGAACGACTCGAAGCTTCTGTTAATACTTCCAAGGCGAATCTGGCCAATTCAAAATCACGCCTTGCGCAGGTGATGTCGCAGTTTGAACAGGCGCAATTGAATTATAACCGCAATAAGAAACTGTTCGATGATAAAGTGATTTCGCCGGCTGAGTTTGATAACGTGAAGTCCAATTTTGAAGTGGCAAAAGCCGAGGTGGAAGCTTCAAAGCAAAGTGTCTCCGCATCCGGGTTTAATGTTTCGAGTGCAGAAGCAGCCCTGAAAGAAGCAAAGGAGAACCTGAACCGTACCAGTATCTATGCTCCGGTTGACGGAACGGTGTCGAAACTCAGCAAGGAAAAAGGTGAACGTGTGGTTGGGACCAATATGATGGAAGGAACAGAAATTCTCCGGCTTGCCAATCTGAATGAAATGGAAGTAAGTGTGGATGTGAGCGAAACGGATATCGTTCGGGTGAGCGTAGGCGATACAGCCGATATCGAAGTTGATGCCTGGCTGGGCCGGAAATTTTCAGGAGTTGTAACCGAAGTTGCCAACTCTTCTAACCTTTCAAGCGCACTTTCAACAGATCAGGTCACAAACTATACAGTGAAAGTGCGTATCTCGCGCGATTCGTATACAGATTTACTGGAAGGGAAAAAGACGGATTATAGTCCTTTCCGTCCCGGAATGTCGGCTACAGTGGATATCCGTACCCGTAAAGAAGCTAATGCACTAACGGTGCCGATTCAGGCGGTAACTACCCGCGATACGGCAGTTACGGAAAAGTTTAAACGTAAAGAGAAAGGTGGTGATGAACAAGGCCCGCCTAAAACTGAAGAAGCAGAGAAGAAGGAAAACAGTACCATCAATGAAGTAGTGTTCGTTGTGAAAGATAATAAAGTGGAAATGCGTAAGGTGAAAACCGGAATTCAGGATAGTCAGTATATCCAGATTACGGAAGGACTGAAGGAAGGAGAAGTTGTGGTGTCAGGTCCCTATGCAGCCGTTTCACGAAATCTTAAAAATGAAATGGAGGTGCAGGTAGTATCGAAGGATGACTTGTTTGAAAAAGAAAAGAAATAGTTGACAGTTGTCAGTTATCAGTTGTCAATTGTTAGTTAGCAGTTGTTCATTGTGAATTGAATTTTGAACTGTAAACTGTAAACTGTAAACCGTAAACTGTAAACCGTAAACCGAAAACTGTAAACCGAAAACTGTAAACTGTTCCCGCAGCTTGCAGCGGGAGTGAGAAAATAGTTTTATTGTAAAGATGAATTCCCCTCTCTTACTTTACCTCGAAACAGCAACGGGTGTATGCTCGGTGATGGTGGCGCGTGGAGAGGAGATTTTAGCGGAACGAACCAGTACGGAAGAGCGTGAACATGCTGCTATGCTGGCGGTGTATATTGAAGATGTTCTTGAAAGAGCCGGTGTGAAGGCGAAGGATCTGGATGGAGTGGTGGTAAGCAAGGGGCCGGGCAGTTATACCGGTTTGCGCATTGGTGTGGCTACAGCGAAAGGTATCTGCTATACGTTGCAGAAAAAGCTGATCGCCGTCGATTCGCCTTTGTCAATGGCTTCCGGATACCGTCTGGAACATCCGGAACTTCCTGGGGATGCTGTGTTGATTCCGATGATTGATGCAAGAAGGATGGAGGTGTATGGTGCTGCGCTGAATCTCTCCCTTCATTACATCGAACCTATCCGCGCTGAAATATTGACCCCTGAATCGTTTATTCAAGATGCGGGTCGTCCTCATTTTGTATTTGGTGATGCAGCAAATAAGTCAGAAGAGATCTTCAAAAGTCAAAGTTTTGTTAATGTCGATACCCGATTTAACCTTTCGGCACGGGGATTGTTATTCCCGGGACTCCTTTCCTGGAGTAAGGAACAGTTTGAAGACATCGCTTATTTTGAACCCTATTATCTGAAGGAGTTTGTAGCGAAGGTGAAACAAAGCTGAACCTCATCCCTCCGGAAAAACATCATGCAACTGAAAAACCTCCTGCTTATCTTTCCGGTAATCCTCACGATGATGTCGTGCAGCGCAACACCTTCCAATGAATCAAAAGAACTAACTATGACAGACAATCCATCTTTCGCCCCTGATTCCATGTTGAATACCGATACCGCTACTTTCGGTGGAGGATGTTTCTGGTGTATAGAGGCCATCTTCCAGCAAATGAACGGTGTGATCGCTGTGGCCAGTGGTTATTCCGGCGGACAGCGTGAGCATCCAACCTACGAACAGGTATGTTCTGGTACTACCGGACACGCAGAAGTGGTTCAGGTGATTTATGATCCTTCAAAAGTTTCATATCCCGAATTGCTGGAGGTGTTCTGGGGTGTACATGATCCAACTACACTAAACCGGCAGGGCGCTGATGTAGGGACTCAATACCGTTCGGTGATTTTTTATCATAACGAAATGCAGCATCAGCTGGCAGAAGAGTATAAACAAAAACTCGATAAAAGCGGTGCGTTCAACGATCCCATCGTGACGGAAATTAGTCCGGCCAAACCTTTTTATAAAGCCGAGAAATACCATCAGAATTACTACAACAAAAACGGCGGACAACCCTATTGCTCTATCGTAATCCGCCCGAAGGTAGAGAAGTTTAAAAAAGTATTCGCCAATAAACTCAAGCATTAATACGGCAAACCATCAAGGATACTTAGGACATCCATTCGCTCGGCATCACGAGGACAAAATCCTGGCCCCGCTGCGCACACCAGAACTAAATTCTCAATCCTAAATTCTGCATTCTGATCCCGCTCCCCGCAGCCGGACTGCATTCTGCTTACTGCATTCTGCATCCTTAATTCTACATTCTTCATTCTTCATTCTTCATTCTTCATTCTGAATTCTGAATTCTGAATTCTGAATTCTGAATTAACCCAGGCGTCCTACAGCCCGAAATGTTTTTCCGCCATATCATTCACCGCCTTTCCTATGGCGAGACCGGCAGTGGCTGCGGGTGATGGTGCATTCAGTACGTGTAGCGAATTGTGACTGTGTACAATTTTAAAATCGTCAATCATATTTCCGTCTTTATCGAGTGCCATCGCACGAACACCTGCTCTTCCGGGAACAATATCTTCCATAGTTAAGGAAGGAATCAGTCGGCGCAATCGCTCTAAGAACAAGCGTTTGCTGAAGGCGCGTCGGTATTCGTCGAGCCCGAACTGCCAGTGTTTGAAGAAGAGTTTCCAGGTGCCGCCATAACTCAACGCATCGAGTGTATCTCCCAGGTTGAAATCAGTTTTTCCGTATCCTTCACGTTTAAATACAAAGACTGCATTCGGTCCGCATTCGGTCGGATGGTGAATCATGCGGGTGAAGTGTACACCGAGGAATGGGAACTGCGGATTGGGAACTGGGTAGATAAGATGCTTTACTTTGTGTTGAGCTTCCGGCGTTAGTTCGTAATAATCACCTCTGAAGCCAACAATTTTCATATCAGGATCTAACTTGTCCTTCTTCGCGATACGGTCGCTTTGCAGTCCGGAACAATTCACGATAAATTTAGCAGTGAACTTTCCTTTGTTGGTAATCACCGTTGTACTGTCCTGCGATTTTTCAAAGTCGAGAACTTCGTGCGATAATTTTACTTCTCCCGAATATTTTTCTTTGATGAGTGAGGCAAGCGTTTCGCATACGCCAACAAAATCAATGATCCCCGTACATCCTACGTGTATTCCCTTGATGCCAACGCAGTAGGGTTCAATCTCACGAATTTCTTCGGCAGTCACCATGCGGATGTCTTCAACACCGTTCTGGAGTCCGTGGTTATATACCTTCTCCATATGTGCCAGTTCACTCTCGTGGGTGGCAACAATCAGCTTTCCGCAAACATCTACTCCGATCTTGTGTTCCTTCGCAAAGGCTACCATCTCCCGGCGTCCTTCCACACAGTTTTTAGCCTTATAACTGCCCGGTTTATAGTAGATTCCGCTATGGAGTACCCCTGAATTGCGACCGGTTTGGTGCGCAGAAACACGATCCTCTTTTTCGAGTACACATATTTTCAGATTGGGGTGGTGTAGGTTTAGTTTGTAAGCGGTTGATAATCCAACGATTCCTGCGCCGATTACAATAACATCATACGATGGCTGACTCATGCCTGCAAAAGTACTTGGTTTCGAATAACTCCATCGAACAATGCCTATGATCTTTGGAAGTTGGAAATGCCCCGTTTTACCTCATTTTTGAGCCTCGTTTACTATTTTGTTAAAAAGAAACCGTTGGTTTAGCCGGATGAAAGGCTCCTCCTCCTACATTTGTTTGCAATGGTTTCGCGTATGAAGTATTGGATGAGTTGTCTGCTGTTAACCCTGCCTTTCCTTTCGGAGGCTGGTGGCTTTCAGATAAATACACAAAGTCAAAAGGCTACCTCGATGGGGGGCTCGGTAACGGGCAATGCACTGGATGCGTCGGTGGTATTCTTTAATCCGGGTGCGATGTCGGTGCTGGATTCGAATATGGTCAATTTTGGCGCGACCGCATTAATGCCCCGCACTGCGTTTTTGGGAACAACGGGCGGACAAGAGGATATGAAGTCGAAAGTGTTTGTGCCACCGTATCTATATGGTGTATATATGCTCGACGAGAAATCATCGTTGGGTATTTCGGTAAATGCTCCGTACGGACTAGGCACACATTGGGAAGACAATTGGTCTGGCCGTTATCTTTCAACAGAAGCGAAACTGAATACGATTTTTATTCAGCCGGCTCTTGGTTACAAAATCAATGACCGTATTTCGATTGGAGTAGGCCCGGTAATCGTTTTGGGAAATGCTGATTTGAAAAAGGCGTTGCCGGTTGCAGGTGCAGATGGATCAGAAGGGTCAGTAGAGTTAAAGGGCAAAGGCAATGGTTTTGGTTTCAATGCAGGCCTGATGCTGTCTTTCAACGAAACGCGGATCGGTATCAATTATCGTTCATCCGTCAAAATAAAACTTGACGGCGGAGACGCAACGTTCAGCAATATTCCTTCTTCATTGATCAGCAATGGTACTTTTCCTGAGACCGCTTCGTTCAATTCAGAGATTACAATGCCCGGTGTGGCGTCACTTGGAATCGGACGTACGATCAACGATCAATTGCTGGTAAATCTCGATGTGAATTACACGTTCTGGTCGGTGTATGATTCGCTGAATTTTATTTTTCCGGATCATTCTTCCCTCGACAGCCGGAACGGACGTAAATATGAAAGCAGTTTTGCTGTGCGTTTGGGTGCACAGTATAAATACACGGAACGTTTGAATATCCGCGGTGGACTTGCCTTTGATAAAAGCCCGGTGCAGGATGGATATGTGAGTCCTGAGTTGCCCGATGCTGATCGGTTCATCGTCAGTGCGGGATTCTCACTGCAGCTGAAAAAAGGCTGGAGCATCGAAGGAACCTTATTGTTTGAAGATGTACGTGAACGGAAGGAAGAAAATAATGAGCAGAATAATTTCAACGGAACTTATAAATCTTATCTCTATGGTGCAGGCGTGGGTCTTCAGTATGCGTTCTAAGCGGTTACTTCGGTATGTCGCAGCCGTTAGCCTGCTCTTTTCTTCCTGCAAGCCTTCGCTGGATGAACCCCGTTATACATCCGGTACAGCGGACTTCAGTTCGTTCGTGGCTGTGGGTACCGGTTATACAGCGGGAATCAGCAATGGTGCGTTGACCCGAACCGGTCAGCTGGAGAGCTTTCCGGCATTGCTGGCTTCCAAATTCGCACTCGCCGAGGGTGGCTCCTTCAGACAACCGCTCGTAAATCCGGGCAATGGCTTTGGGTTTAATCCACTCACACAACAGTATTCCGGTGTGTATAAGCTGGTGAATCAGATTAACTGTCTTGGTAAATCGGATGTTATGGTGAAACAGTTATCAGTGAATACCGCTGACTTCAGCTATATCGGTCTCGATGGTCCGTATAACAATATGGGTGTGCCCGGGGCAAAATCATATAATCTCTATAGTCAGACTTTCGGTAAAGGCGGATCGAATGGAAACCCGTATTATCATCGTTTCGCGACTGATACAGGCAGTGTAGGGGGGTTATCATCCACAGTTATCGGAGATGCCCTGCTCAATGAACCAACTTTCTTTACTTTGTGGATCGGAAACAGCGACGTGCTCAACTTTGCCACCATAGGCGGACTGAACATCGGCAATCCTGATTACGAAATCACACCGGTACCAACCTTTGAAGCTGCTTTAGATACAATTGTAGAAAGCCTGACCTCCAACGGAGCAGAAGGTGTGATCGCTAATATTCCGGATGTTACCGAATTGCCTTTTTTTAGTACGATTCCATACAACGGACTTGCACTGACACAGGCGCAGGCCGATTCACTTAATCTGGTAGCACCGGTTGGTATTACGTATCAGGCTGGTGCGAATCCGTTTGTAGTGTATTCAGGTGCTACTGGCGGCGCTATTCGTCAGCTGGGTGCAGGAGAGCTGGTGTTGTCTTCCGTCAGCATTGATGATATACGTTGTAATAAACTCGGCACCAGCCTGAATCCGATTCCATCCGGTTATATACTCGACTCTACAGAGGTAGCGCAGATTAAAAATGCCATTACCGGTTATAATACGAAGCTTCGGAATACAGCGAATCTCTATAATCTTGCTTTCGCAGATATGAATGCATATTTCAAGCAGCTGAAGGCCGGAGTAGTATTCAATGGCGCGGAATATTCAATCAGTTATCTCAGCGGAGGAGCTTTTTCACTCGATGGTGTGCATCCTAACGGTCGCGGCTATGCGCTGATTGCAAATGAATTTATCCGCGTGATCAATGCCCGCTATAACAGCAACCTTCCGTTGTGCGATGTGAATGCTTCTACCGGTGTACTGTTCCCTTAATCACTTAGAAGTTTTCGGCAGGCCTTTCATTTCTTCCTGCTGGCGGATGTGTTTTCTGCCCATTGAGACGTTGGTGGTAAGCTGCTGAACCGGTCTTCTGCCCGAACCTGACTTCTTAAAAAAGTTCAGAGGGAATCCGTTTAATTCACTAAAGGGAAATGATTATGTAAAATTTCTGATAAATAAACATTTCCGCTCCCGGGGTGTTATCTTTGCACCTCTATAAATTGGCCCTTTTCGGGAGACAAACAAATGGATCAGCATAGCTTAATCGGCAATATCAGTCCCGAGGCGATCGACGCCTTGTACCGGCAATACCTTGAAAATCCGCAGAGTATAGAATCCAGCTGGCAGCAGTTTTTTTCCGGATTCGATTTTGCCCGTGAGCAATACGGTGATGTTTCTGCCGGGGAGATGGCACCCGAGCTGGTGGATAAAGAGTTTCGGGTGATTAACCTGATTAACGGGTACCGGAACCGCGGACACCTATTTACCAGAACGAATCCCGTTCGCGAACGCAGGAAATACACTCCTACGCTCGATCTCGCCAATTTCGGACTTTCGGATTCCGACCTCGATACCGTATTTCAGGCCGGGACACAGATCGGTATTGGTCCGGCGAAGCTGAAAAGTATTGTTGCCCACCTCGAACAAACCTACTGCCAGAGTATCGGCGCCGAGTATAAGTATATCCGCACACCGGAGGTCATTGAGTGGCTGCAGGAGAAGATGGAGCGGAGCAAGAACGCCTATCAGTTCTCCATTTCAGAGAAGAAACGTATTCTCGAAAAGCTGAATGAAGCGGTTGCCTTTGAGAATTTTCTGCATACAAAGTTTACCGGACAAAAACGTTTCTCCCTCGAAGGAGCAGAGACGCTGATTCCGGCCCTCGATGCGGTAATTGATTCAGGTGGCGAACTGGGCATTAAGGAGTTTGTGATCGGAATGGCACACCGAGGTCGACTGAATGTTTTGTCGAATATTCTGGGAAAGAGCTATGAAGATATTTTCAGTGAATTTGAAGGAAAGGAATTCGATGAGAATGCATTCGACGGAGATGTGAAGTATCACCTCGGATTTTCGAGTGATGTAGTGACGCCGCATGGAAAGAAGATTCACCTGAGCATGACGCCGAATCCTTCGCATCTGGAAGCAGTGGATCCGGTGGTGCAGGGAATCGTCAGAGCTAAAATTGACAATACACCCGGTGGAGATTATAGTCAGATCGCTCCAATCCTGATTCATGGTGATGCTGCAGTTGCCGCACAAGGCATCGTGTATGAAGTGATTCAGATGTCGCTGCTGAAAGGATATGCTACCGGCGGAACCATCCATCTCGTGATCAATAATCAGGTGGGCTTTACCACCAACTATATCGACGCGCGTTCATCTACCTATTGTACCGATGTGGGTAAGGTCACTTTGTCGCCGGTGTTTCACGTAAACGGTGATGATGTGGAGGCTTTGGTGTACACCATTCGATTGGCCATGGAATACCGGCAGAAGTTCCACCACGATGTGTTCATCGATATTCTTTGTTATCGTAAGTACGGACATAACGAAGGCGACGAGCCACGCTTCACCCAGCCCTTGCTCTACAAAGCGATAGCGAAGCATCCGAATCCGCGGGAAGTGTACAATCAGAAATTACTCTCGCAAGGTATTGTGGAAGCGAACCTGGCGCGCGAGATGGAAAAGAAATTCAAAGAGCTGTTGCAGAAGAGCCTCGACTCCAGTAAACAACAATCCAAAACGAAAGTGAATCGTTTCATGGAAGGTTCGTGGAGCGGATTGCGGCTCGCTTCGGCAGAGGATTTTGATGCATCACCGGAAACCAGCGTGAAGAAAGAGACGTTGTTGTCACTCGGCGAGAAAATCTGCGCACTGCCCGGCGATCGTACCTTCTTTAGCAAAATCACACGACTTTTCGATGAGCGAAAACAAATGCTCTTCGCGCCTGGTCGCCTTGATTGGGCAATGGGTGAATTGCTGGCGTATGCTACTTTATTGAATGAGGGTCATCCGGTGCGTATCAGCGGACAGGATGTGGAGCGCGGAACCTTTTCGCATCGCCATGCAGTGGTCAGAGTGGAGGACAGTGAAGAACAATATGTGCCGTTAAGTCATCTGAATAATAAGCAGGCACCGTTCTATATTTACAATTCATTACTCAGCGAATACGGTGTGCTCGGTTTTGATTACGGCTATTGTTTCTCGGCTCCCAATTCACTCGTGATCTGGGAAGCGCAGTTTGGAGATTTCAATAACGGAGCGCAGATCATCATTGATCAATACCTCAGCAGTGCGGAAGATAAATGGCGCCGCATGAACGGACTGGTGATGTTGTTACCACATGGTTACGAAGGACAGGGTGCCGAACACAGCAGCGCGCGCATGGAACGATTCCTTGCTTTATGTGCCGAGCTGAACATGCAGGTGGCGAATTGCACCACGCCGGCTAACTTCTTCCATCTGTTGCGCCGTCAGTTGAAACGTCCGTTCCGCAAGCCGCTCATTGTATTCACACCAAAGAGCCTGCTGCGTCATCCAAAATGCATCTCAACCATCGATGAATTCACCACCGGTGGATTCCGTGAAGTCATCGACGATGCAACAGCGAATCCTGCCAACGTGCAGCGACTGATTTTCTGTACCGGCAAACTCTATTACGAACTGCTGGAGAAGAAAGAACAGGAGCAGGCGAAGGACGTGGCGATTGTTCGACTTGAACAACTGTATCCTTTCCCGCAAAAGGCAATTGATGCTGTACTCAAACGTTATAGCAAGGCCACTGAATATTACTGGGCACAGGAAGAACCGGAAAACATGGGTGCCTGGACCTATCTGCTGCGTGCATTCAGAAGCGTACCCTTAAAATATATTGGTCGCCCCGAGAGTGCGAGTCCGGCAACAGGGTCCCATAAACAACACGATCGTGAACAACAGGCGATTCTCGCCGCGGCCTTTCAGGAGCGCCTCACCGTAGCCGACACCAATTCCTAACGTTTATCCCTTACCGAAAAAATAGCAGTCACATGGCAATCGAGTTAAAAGTACCATCTCCCGGCGAATCCATCAACGAAGTGCAGATCGCACGCTGGATCAAAGCTGACGGAGATTTTGTGGAGAAAGATGAAGAGATCGCGGAAATCGACTCCGACAAAGCGACATTGGGTCTGGTAGCAGAAGCAGATGGTGTGTTGAAAATACTCGTAGGAGAAGGCGAAACCGTTGCCGTAGGTTCGGTGGTAGCTACCATTGATACGAACGCACAGGGTGTACCGAAGAAAGCACCGGCTCCTGCAGCAGAAACTTCGGCACCAACACCTGCACCAGCTACGGAAGTTGCAGGCTATGCCGGCGGACATCCCAGCGTGGCTGCGAAGAAGCTGATGGACGAGAATAATCTCACGGCAGATGCGGTGAAAGCAACGGGCAAGGATGGACGGATCACCAAGGGTGATGTACTGGAGGCGATGAAGTCTGGTCCTGCTGAAGCAAAGCCAGCTGCGAAAACTGTTTCCTCGTCTCCGGCATTGGCAGTTCCGGTTAGTGGTGGATCCAGAGAAGCACGCAGAGAGAAGATGACCATGTTGCGCAAGAAGGTAGCCCAGCGACTGGTATCTGTAAAGCAAACCACGGCCATGCTCACTACTTTCAACGAAGTGGACATGAGTGCCGTGATGAATGTGCGCAAGCAATACAAGGATGTTTTCAAAGAGAAACACGGTGTATCACTTGGCTTCATGAGTTTCTTCACGAAGGCCGTGTGCGAAGCCCTCAAAGCTTTCCCGGCCGTGAATGCGCAGATTGACGGCGACGAGATTGTGTACCACGATTACTGCGATGTAGGGATAGCGGTGAGTGCACCGAAAGGACTCATGGTGCCGGTGTTGCGTAATGCGGAGGCGATGAGTCTCGCGCAGATTGAAGCGCAGATCGGTGCATTAGCCGGCAAAGCCCGCGATGGAAAAATCTCCATCGAAGAAATGACCGGAGGCACGTTCACCATCACCAACGGAGGTGTATTTGGCAGCATGATGTCAACGCCGATCATCAATCCCCCGCAGAGTGCGATTCTCGGCATGCACAACATCGTAGAGCGCCCGGTAGCAGTGAATGGAAAAGTAGAAATCCGTCCCATCATGTACCTTGCCCTTTCCTACGACCACCGCATCATCGATGGCCGCGAATCCGTGGGCTTCCTTGTCAAGGTAAAGCAAATGATCGAAGATCCGATCAAACTCATGACGGCCGGCAATGATCCGATGAAAGTGTTGTTGCAAGTGTAGTTTATCTCGCTTTGCGGGAGTTATAAGAGTTATATCCCGCAAGCGAAGCTTGGCGGGAGTTAAAGTGTTAAATGGTTAAAATGTTTTAAGTGTTATGTAGATTTCCCTGCTCCCGCCGCGAGGTCGCCGCGTTCGTTGCGTTTGAATAAGAATGTTTCGTTACTCAGTATTTCATCGTCTTAAACGACAACTTCTCCCTGTCCGTGATGAGTTGTACAACATAAACCCCACTTGACAACTCATTCATATAAATCTCCGTCGTATAATAACCTCCCGCCAATACTTCCATCTGTTTTTCAAAAACGATTCTGCCTTCGATATCAAACAACCGCAGCACCCCTTTCCTTCCTTTCAACTGCGCCGCATTCACATGAATCATATTCCATTCTTTGGCATCCCAAGGGGGCTTTGCCCCCAAACCCCCAGTCACTTTTTCTCTTGATAGAAAAAGTAACCAAAAAGATCAAGGCCTGCACCATCACCTTTCCGCTTACAGCGAAATTTATTCTGTTTGCTTTGGGTGGGGCTCAGGGTGATCTCCTCAATCCTTTCGGAGCTTCCCTTCGCCTGATCCACCCCTCGCTGCACAGAATAAACCGGTGATGCTGAGGGCCGGGATTTCATTTCTCTGCTCCCGATAGCTATCGGTCCGTTGCGCTCGCCGCGTGATCGCTGCTTCCGCTGCGTTTAAACCGACAAATGCTCCTGTAACTAGAATTTCCCCGTTTTAAACGACAAAGTCTCCCGATCTGTGATGAGTTGTACAACATAAACTCCCTCCGAAATTTCATTCAAATAAATCTCCGTCGTATAATAACCTCCCGCCAATACTTCCATCTGTTTTTCGAAAACGATTCTGCCTTCAATATCAAATAACCGCAACATCCCTTTCTTGCCTTTCAAATGCGCAGCATTCACATGAATCATATTCCATTCGTGGTTATACCATGCTTGCATCCACGCTCCCCTCTCCTCTGGAGAGGGGTTGGGGGTGAGGTTGGTGGTTAACGTATCACAGGGACTACCCACCCAGGCGCCCAGCTCGTAATCGGGGTTGTTGGGGAGGCTTAGATATGTTCTCCCTGATCCTAAATTAAAACTGAAAGGTTGAAAGTCGCAGGCTGCACCTAAACTATCGGGGTAGTTGATGACGCTGAGGTTGTTGTTGATCGAGGTGTAGGCACTATCCGGATACAACAAGGTCATTAAGGGTTCATCTGCGGTACTAATATAAATTTTGCCATTAGGCGCCAATTTAATATCAGCAGCAACCTGATTATTGTTTGCGAAAACAAAAATTGTATCTGCGGAATTTAGAATGTTAGGGGCATTTAAATCATATTGTAAAATACGAGACGGGTCAAAACTTGAAGAAACAGGAGTTTCTATTACATACAATTTCGAATTATCAGGTGAAAAGGCACAACTCATAGTTATAAAGCCTGAGGAAACAGGGGATTCACTGCGAAGGGTTTCCCAGAGAGAAATGGTTCCGGTACATCGATCAAAATTATATAGTTGAATTAAATCCATCCAGCTTACTACGGCAAACTTGTCTCCCGTAGTATTAAAGCATAAGTGACCCCCTCCTGTAATATGAGTTGCGCCAATATACTGATGTGAATGGAGGGTTATTCCACTGGAAGATACTAAATAAACATAAAATTCATTGTTAGTGGCATTCCCGGTTCCATCCCACTTTTGTGAGAAAACCCACCAATCTCTCCCATTACCATGTTGCACAGCCATTAAAGCGTCAAATGCCGGGTATGGATTCAGGGGAACGTTTTTCTGAATCACTGCTCCAGAATCATTATTTGCACTTAAGTCAATCAACGTATAATACAAACCATAGGGGCAGGAGGATGTCACACAACAACTTATTAGGTAAAGCAGACTATCCGAACCGGGGACAGGAAGAAACAGTCGTTCGTGGTACCATCCTCCGCCATACACGTAATTTCCATTGAGCATCTCCTGATGATACTTGTTCCAAATTTTGCCGTTTACCGGCACGTTGTTGTCACTTCTAATCGAATAGGCAACGAGGCTACTATTGTTTCCTATAGATGCCGAACCTCTCCACTGTTTTACTTTTGAAGTAAATGTTGATGGAGGATTTGTACTCCAATCTATCCCTGCACTATCACCAAATACCCAAAAGTTGTTGTTGTATTGACAATAACTTTTTAAGGATGAAAGCCATAGGATAACGCCAATCAGTATTAAAGATCTCAAGTTATGTCTCAATGATTTCATTTTAATATGACAAGTTTCCCTTGTCTTGATCTTACATCGGTTTTTACACTAACCTGATATATCCCATCCGGCAATGCATGAACATCAACCGTTGAGAGATTTTTCGATTTGAACACTTCTCTGCCTGCAGCATCGAACAGCCGGACTTCTTCTGTTTTTTCTTCTTCAGGAATAACTATTCTAACAGTTTGTGCGGCAGGATTTGGAATAAGTATCAAAGAGCCTAATGCAGGACTGCCAAAACCTGGTTTTACCATTCTTGATGAACCGGAGGGGGTATCATAAATTTCAAGATCCAGCATGTTTCTCGCCAATAAAACCGGGAATCCAAACTCATATGCATCCAGATGGGCAATTGAATCAAGCCACAATGAATCCAATTGTGGAAAGGAGTCAACAAAGGTTCTATAGTCTTTATAGACGCTCATCACACTTTTGAAGTTAGTTTCGATGGCACAGGTGTCTGTAATACCCGAAGCTACATCATCTGCTTCATCGTATCGGCGTTCGCTTACCAATGCAAATGTCTGTCTGATTTTGGCAATATTAGAAGTGCCTGACGTTTCATAAAAGTTCTGAAAAGACACATCCGAACTATCCTCAAAATCCAACAGCGCAGGATATCGGTTTAATAAATCATATAAAGTTAAATCCGCTTCATATTTGAAACCCGGATAATAGTTCTCCGGATAACGTGCCGTATCTGCTGCAACAGCTCCGAAACTGATGTTACGGTCATTCATGGTTAATGGCGGCTCGTTAATGTCTTCTTCGGGGCAAAGGTCAAACGTAACAATGGTTTCAGAATTTGGAAAATTATTTGCCTGAACAAGACTCGTACTTCCACCCGGATAAAGCGGGTCTGTATTATTTGGAGCGCTATGCCACCAGTCGATTGGCAAATTTATGGATCTGATACCCGCAATTCTATCCTGTGAAGCGCCGGTTGTTTGGTACCATGTGTTTAACAAGTCGTTATAGTATCCGTTAAAGGGAATAGGTCCTCCGAATTTACCACCGATCTCAGCGAAATCCAGATAAATGCCGTTTTCAAATTCATTCATCGTGTTTTCCAGAAATGAGAAAACATAACAGTTATCACGGAACCGCATAGCTTGTCCCATTTTAGAAATTGTATTTTGCTTGATACAACTGTTCTTGCTATACTGCATGCGGAGTCCAACCAGCATTTCGGCAAAATACTGTAATGTAGTTGGAGTGGCAATGTTTTCAATGATATTGGCAGTTAACTTTGTCCCATCAGAACCCTGTAACCAGACACCTGAATAATAATCATCAGGAGGAGAAGAGAAATTGGTATAAATCTCATTTCCTTCAATTCCTGCCCCTTCAATGTTTGACAATCGAATTCCGATTCTGGGGAACCTGAACGTTCCATTGTAAGTAGCCCCCATAACATTACGGATAATGGCAAGTAAAGCAGGTTTTGTTGTTATAGAATGTGAGATATTAATCCCTGTACCGGTAAACCCATTACTCTGTCGAATTCCGGAATAGAAGGTGTTCTCTTCAATAATGATATTGGTGCCGCCTGTAGGTTCGGAAACACGTACGCCGAAAAGGAAACTATTAAACTTATTATCGTAACTAACCCTAATTTTTTTATCACCAGGGCGCATTATTTTCACGCAATTAGTTCCATTACCTATTTCCGCATCACCATTCCCGAAATCATTGTGGTAAATCTCTACATTCTGCTCATTGTTTGTCCAAACGCCAAATTTCACATTCTCAAAGTTATTCCTTGTGTCGCCGGAACCAGCCTGCTCAACTTCACCAACCCATAATTTTCGATCATTATAATCGAAAGCTGAGCAAGAATAAATGCCCACCGAATTATTTTTTAATTCATTGGTGATGCCGGGTATTGAAATTGGCCATGGTTCAGCATGTCCGGTCAAATCAATGAAATTGTTGTTAAATACCTCTGTACAGCTTTTATTCGCCACAATGCCATAGCGCGAACCACTGAAAATATTTGGAGCAACAGAATTGTTTTGCGAACTATCCCCAATCACCACTCTTTCCACATCATCCAGTATTATAGCCGCAAATTTGTGCACGGTATTGTAGGGTGCCAGTAAATAGCCGCCGGAGGAGGTGAAGGTGTTGGAGCGGAGGAAGTACTCCGTAGCTTTTCCGGCAGAACTCGATGCATCTGTGGATTCCTGCTTCAATAATTTTAAATAGGTATTTAGTTTCAGGTCTATATAATTGTCAATAAAGGTACAATTTTCAATTTTGAAACGCGAGTCTCTCTGCAATAATACAGCATTGGATGCATTGGTAAGTGTGCAATTCTTGAGCACAACGCCAGGTAAATTGTCGGTGGCCTCACCATAAACCTGAATGCCATCCCACATCATCGCGTTGCATACATCCAATATGCAATCTTCCAATTGCAGAGTTCTGCCGCCTTTCACACGTAAGAATGCCTTTTCACTAAATAAAATTTCTACGTTTTTCAAGGTGACTTCAAATCCATCCTCTATCAGGGTTCCGTTTACATCGGTATGATCATTATCGAGGCGTAATTCACCGTTTATCTGCAAAGTTACCTGTCCTGTGGCATTGCTGCCATCAAACACTACACGTGTAATATTTGCAGGGTTGTTCACGGCATAAGTTATGGTTGTGCAAGCAGCACATATGCTTTGTAAATTGGTCAGCAGATTCTCGCCGGATGAGTAATATTCATTCAGGTCGTTCCCAGGATTAACATGTTGTGTAGGATATAAATTGGCTACTGTTCCGGAACCGGTGCTACAGCAGGCTACTACGTTTATATTAATTTCATCGGTCGCAATACATCCGGAGGTGTTTTCTGTAACGGTTAATGACACCTGTTGACTCCCGGGTCCTTGTACTTGGTAATTCCATATGCTAGTTGCGGGTCCTGGCGAAGACCATTGATAGCTTAAATTTGTTGAATTTGTAGATAAAATCGGTTTTAATTCGATTATGTCGGAATTTGAACAAAGCAACAGGTCATCGCCGAGATCTAATTCTGCAATGGGGACTTCAACTACTATTGACACGCTTTTCCAACATTGATCGTCTGTAACATAAGCAGTATAAGTAGTTGTTCGGTCGGGATGTACAAATATCTGGTCGCATAGCTGCAAAGGGCTATTAGATTGACAACTGCTGCTTACAATACCAGTATCAGGTGTCCAGATGATATGATAGTCACTTAAATTCGGAGTATTGCCTGAACCACCTGACCCTTCAGTAAAGCTTACGGTAAGTTCTTTATCAGGACCAGAGCCGGGACCGCAAATTTGTACAGGTGAATTAACAACAACTCCTCCACTTTTTATCTCAAGATCAGAGATGTCGCCATGAACTATCAGATTTAAAGTCGTACTAAAACTAGGTGAGCAGTTGGTACAGGTAACATTGATTGTATGCGTAGCTGGTGTACTTCCTGCATCAATCTGCCAATGCCTGGTGGTTTCATTTCCTGCACCTACCCCGATGTCCAAAGGTTGCGGCGATGAATTCCCTGTTGAGGCAACAGAGAAAGTCGCATTTTCATGTCCTCCTTCAATAATAAGTGTGGTTGAAGATCCTGTACATATTTCATTGTCCGTAAGATGTGCAACAATGGGCCTGGGAATAAATATTCTGGACAATGATAATGGGGGCACTGTAACAACCGTAGTATTACTTGTTGCATTCTGAGCAGAAGTTAGTGTCAGCTCATAATTTGAATGCGATTGTGTTTGTGCGGTTCCCAAAATAGCAGCAACCGGGTCTGATGAAGTTAAAACATCTTGTTGGAAATCAACGCCATTACCTAAAATTGAATTAGAGTTAAATGAAATGTTATAGGAGTTAACTAAGTGCAAATTTAGTATCACGATTTCTTTTTCACCGGTGTTTATGTCATCAATTAACCAGCCATAAGCAGATGGATATTCCGAAGCTGTGCCGTTAAGGATTGCTGGGACTGATCCGTTGGCTCTGGTGAAGTTTAGTCGGGTAGCACTCTTTGAGTTCTTTAAGGAAAGTGCTATTTGATTCAACGCATTACCAACTGCTGTGAATTCTCCCTGCCTTGTTGCATAGTTACCGGTACAATACAGGGGAGGTAATTTGCAATGGCAGGCAAACCCGGTGAAATCACAATTGGATTCAAAAGTGTTTCCGAAAACACCGTTTGACATCATCGTGTGGTTTATTATCTTGGTTATCTCCGGCGTTTCCAGATATTTTAAGGTCATTGCTGCAACTGCTAATCCATGAATCCATGATCCGGTATAGGGGCTTTCGTCATCCTGTGTATTGTATTCAGTTAGCCATATTTCAAGCTCATTTCCTGGGAGTTTTTCTTGATTTACCTCTCTGATAGCTGCAAAAGTGGTTGCTTCAAGTTCACTTATTTTTTCGAATTGCTGATGAAGATATCTTTTCATCTTTTCTGAACTTATACTCTTACAAGCATCCGTAGGTAGATCTTTGGTATAACCTATTTTAAAATAATTGTGAATTGTTACTGCTCCAATGTTATCCGTCGCTTGTATTTTATCAAGAATGGTGGGAAGCCACATCCTCCGCCGTCCTATTTCATCTGAAGAAATTTCATCTCCAACAATACCAAATTTAACGATATTAGAAATTTGTGGAATACTAAGATTTTTAATTGTATTAATCCATGATTTGGCTGTATTGAAGTAATCGGCTACTGTTGGGAATTTATCTTTGTATTGTTCGTCCGAAAGATAAAACTCATTCCCTAATTCAATGTACTTAACCGGTACGTTTACTTCGCCCATAGCATAAAGCATGGCCGTTTCTGTATAGACATTAGAGGTTAATAAATTCAAAGCAAGAATTGGTGTACCTGCAAAAAATCCAAGGTTGTGTGAAAAATCAGTTACATTATTGCCCAAATAGTCCGTTTCTTTACGATAGGCATATTTATCATACAGCCATCCTTCGGGCGATTGCTTTTCTCTAATGTACCAGCCCGAACGCCAATCAAAATAATTAGAAAGTGTTCCGGCGGGGTAACGTAAAAGATCCCAGTTTTTATTCACCAAAACACGTTGTAAAGTGTTTTGGATAACGAATCCACTGTGCAGATTTGCCCAGGTGTTTGTGCTATTGCCGTTATCATCTACCTGTATGGTGTTGGAGCCATTCACTCCAAAAAAATCTTGAGGAATTTCTCTTGAAAAACTCGACAAAATCATAAGTAATGTGATATTTGATGCCGTTAATCCAAAGGTTAACGCTGAAAACGAAGTTAAAGGAGTACTACTCTTTAACCTGCCATATTCATCACTGTTCACCTGATTTATTCCATTAATACTATTCCAGTAGTTATTCGCCAAATACGCTATTCTTAGATTCGTAGTATCAAAAATACTACAACTTGAGCTATCCCAATATAGCGTGGCATACACATTAGAGTTACCTGTATTTCTTTGCAATGTCCAATAATTACAAGGCGATAATTTTGCGATTGATGTATCTAACGAATCACTGATTATTAACGGAGATTCATAATAATATTGAGCAGTATAGGCATCTGAAACCTGCGATGGAGCTGAAATTTCTATGGCTTTATAATCCCCCTCATCCCCCACCGGAAACACAAAAGCCGTATTGCCGATTTTCTTCACCGGACCATCTACAAAACTCTGGTTGCTGGCACCGTTACAGGCGGTGGCCGCTTTTAGTGTGATGACGGAATCGGTATTGATGATGCCGTTTACAAAGGTAATGGAAGAGTCGATGGTCATTTGCTGATCCAGCTGAACCGCTCCCGCTGTTTTATCTATTTCCAGTTTGCCGAGCAGATAGGGGTCGGTGCCTTCCAGTGTCTGGTTTTTATCGCCAGTCAGCACCACTTTGCCGCTGCTGGTGTTGAATTTGATGTCGCTGCTGTTAATGGATATATTTCCTTCAAAATAATTGTTGCCCGAATAAGCCATCTGAATCCGATTACTGGAAGACGCAAATACAACGTCATTGTAAAAATGGTCTCCCGCATTGTTGGCTAACCGGAAGGCATAGGTGCCATCCTGATTTTCGAGTGTTACTCTTCCGTAGAAGGAGTTTCCGCCGTAGGAATAATTATTTGAAGCCGCGCGGATTTTTGTCAACGTCACATCTCCCCAAAACACGGAGTTCTTTAAAAGTATGGAGGGGGCTGTCAGTAGCATTCCACCGTTAAAGGTACAGGATTCAATATGGATAACAAACTCTTCATCGCCGCTTAACTCATTATCACCTCTGCCACTCTGGCTAATTCTTTTCAGGATGACCACACCATCGGTGAGCCCTTCTGAACCAGTGGCCAGAGCCGCGTCCCCGTTAAACTGAACAGTATCCGTATCGTTGCCAATGGTTATTTCTGAGTTAGCACCATAACAGCTAACGGAAACAATGTCATTAAATACCGATGCACTACCGTAGGAGATTTCCAGTGGTATTTTATTCACACAAATAAATTCAACGCGGCTATTAAAGGTGTCGGGGATTGCAGTGCCAAGCCGCAGCAGGGCATTGGTACTTTTCTTTATCGTAATTGGTGCATTGAATACACAGCCTCCCGTACCGTACCCGTTGCCGGTGCCGTTTTGTTCAAAGCTGCCTTCCCCGTCAAATACCCCTCCGTTAAACTCTAGCTGGCCTGTGATACAATCAATCAGGCAGTCTGTATGTGTTCCCGAAAAGGTGGCTAATGCACCTCGTAATTTCAGGGTGCCATTGTAGATTATGCCTCCGCTTAATGTTGCCTTTTGGGAAACTTCCAGTTCATAGTCACCCAGATTGAGTGTTCTTCCGTTTATCACCAATCGGGAGATGGTTCTGTTGCTTGCCAGAACAATGGTATCGCTTCCGCTACCAATAGTCACTGTGTCGTTGGTGCCTGGTACACCCGACGGCGACCAGTTTGAAGAAACACTCCAGGCGGAGCTGGTATTACCGGTCCAGGTATAATTGCCGGCAAAGGAGGATGTGTTGTTTAGCACAAATATCATGGCTATACAGATGGCCGCCACGAGCCTGTTGAAGTAGGTGTTCATGGGTAATGAAAGGTTAGGTTATTGAAATGAATATGAAAGGCGAAAAAAGTCCGCCTGTAATTTTGAGATCAATTGGACACAAAGGCATACTCGCTGCCCCAGCCCGCGCCTGCACGTCGAAGCCGTACTTTGCCAAAGCGTAAATCGGTCTCGGCAAATGTGCCAACGTTGAGGTACAGCTTCAACCCTTCGCGGTTCCAGCTAAAACCTGTTGGAAGTCCTGTGGTTACATCATACCCAAAGGTATAATTCACCAGATTGGTGCTGTCGGCTTCACTACCCAGTTGAATCTCCACGGCATCCAGATTATTGGTGTCCGGCAGGAGTACAAAAAATACTCCTTTCACCACTCCACCTGTATCCGGCGTCAGACTTACGGTAGCATCATCAGGGGTTTGCGCGGAAACAACCATCGGCGCGAGCAGTATCAAAGAGAATAAAACAACTCTTAATTTCAAATTGAATTTTTTCATGGTATTAAAAATTTGGCTAAACGAATGTAAACAGAAAATTGGTTTTTGCAAGGATTTTGATGTTAAATTTTGTTTAGGGGGTGGAAAGTGGGGTGGGTTTGAAAAATTGATAGGTGTGGATATAATATCCATCATAACCCAGCATAGACCCATCAGCGACTTAAAAAGGAACGCAGATCGCCTTCGGCTTACGCCGATCGGGCAGATGGTCGCTGATTTTATTTGTCTTTAAGCCGGTCGCGACCGGCATGCACCCTTGAACCTTTTCAACTTAATGAATCATTTACTCCGTATCCCGCATTGCGAAGCAATGATGCCCCCCCCGAGGTTCGTTCCTCACTCGGGGCCTACGGCCATCGAGGCACCCTTCGGCTATTTATTTATTTTCAATGGCGCTCAGGGACCAAACTGCTGAGGCGTTGCTCAGCACAAGTCGAGGCCTGCGGCAATTTGCAATTTACTCCGCTACTGCTACTACTTCTTCCACGCCGGGCACCATCTGTTTAAGCAGGTTTTCGATGCCGGATTTCAAGGTAACAGTGGAGGAGGGGCATCCGCTGCAGGCGCCTTTGAGTACGACGCTCACTACACCATCCTGAAAAGAGCGGAAATGAATGGCACCGCCATCGCCTTCTACTGCAGGACGCACATACTCTTCGAGTACTTCGATGATTTTTTTCTCGGCTTCGGGATCTGCAGGTGTAGCCACGCGTTCTTTTGCCGGTGCCGTTGCTGCCGAAGGTGCAGGTTGTGAAATGGTGGTTTCGGAACGTCCCGGAATATGTCCCGCTTCAAACGGCGAGTTCAAAAACAACTTCTCCTCCGACATCAGGAATCCGCGGATGAATTCCCGCAAAATATTCGTGATATCGAACCAGTCGAGTTCCGATACCTTACTGACCGTCACGAAATTGGAAGTGATGAACACCTTGGTAACGCCGCTGAATCCAAAAAGGTCGCGGGCGAGGGGACAATTCACCGCTTCTTCGGGCGTATTGTATTCCACGGTTCCTCCTTCGAGGAGCATTACATCGGCTACAAACTTGAGACTGTTGGGGTTGGGAGTCAACTCCGCATACACATTGATCGGTCGCATGGTGCAAAGATATGGAGGAATAACCATTGGCTGGCAGGAAAGTTTATCGTTCAGAACCCCTATTTTTGCCCTTCATCTCCGGCGTTCCTTTCGATCCCCGGTGTACCGCCTATGCAACAACAAACGGATTTCCTGGTGATTGGTTCGGGTATTGCCGGACTCAGCTACGCGCTCAAAGCTGCTGAGCATGGCCGCGTGACCATCATTACCAAGGCCAACCGCGACGAAACCAATACTAAATATGCCCAGGGCGGTATCGCTGCTGTTACGTATGCACCTGACTCGGTCGATAAGCACATCGCGGACACCCTCGATGCCGGCGACGGACTCTGCGATGAGAAGATCGTTCGCATAGTCATCACCGAAGGCATGGAGCGCATCACCGAGCTCATCAACTGGGGTGCTGACTTCGACAAAGACGAATCGGGGAAATACGATCTTGCCCGCGAAGGCGGCCACAGCGAACACCGCATCCTCCACCACAAGGACAGCACCGGTGCTGAAATCGAACGCACCCTGCTCGATCAGATAGCGAAGCATCCCAATATCACCCTCATTACCCATCTCTTCGCGCTCGACCTCATCACCGAACATCACCTCGGACAAGAAGTCACGCGTAGCTCCGGTGGCATCTCCTGTTTCGGTGTGTATGCCCTCAATCTCAAAACCCGCAAGGTAGAAACCATTCTCAGCCGCATTACTATGGTAGCCACGGGCGGTGCCGGACAGCTCTACCGCACTACTACCAATCCGCGCATTGCCACGGGTGATGGAGTAGCCATGGTGTACAGAGCCAAGGGGCATGTGCAGGACATGGAATTCATCCAGTTTCATCCAACGGGATTATACGAACCGGGAGTGAGCCCGGCTTTTCTCATCTCCGAAGCCGTTAGAGGAGCAGGAGCCATTCTCCGCAATGCTGATCACGAAGATTTCATGCTGAAATACGACGAGCGCGGATCACTGGCGCCGAGAGATATTGTAGCCCGCGCCATCGACAACGAGATCAAACTGGCCGGAGGAGAACACGTCTGGCTCGACTGCACCGGCATCGATCCCGAAAAATTCGAAGCGCATTTCCCGAACATCCTCCGCAAATGCAAACGCATCAGCATTGATCCTGCCAAGGACTTCATTCCTGTTGCACCGGCTGCGCACTATATCTGCGGAGGCATCAGCGTCGACGAAAACGGCTGCAGTGATATTGCCAACCTCTACGCTGCCGGCGAATGTGCCCGCACCGGATTGCATGGTGCCAATCGTCTCGCCAGCAACTCCCTCCTCGAAGCAGTGGTCTTCTCCCACCGTGCCTGGAAACACAGCGTTGAAAAGCTCGACAGCATCAGCTTCCGCAGCGATATTCCCGACTGGAATGCCGAAGGAACGACTGCGCCCAGGGAGATGATTCTGATCACCGAAAACATCCGTGAGTTGCAGGCACTCATGACCAACTATGTGGGCATCGTCCGCAGCAATACCCGACTCAAGCGCGCCATGGACCGTCTCCGCATCATTTACGGAGAGACGGAAGCGTTATATCTTCGCACGACGGTATCCCCTCCGCTCTGCGAGTTAAGGAACATGATCAACGTGGCTTATCTCGTGGTGAAGGCTGCCATGGCCCGCACGGAAAACCGCGGACTCCACTACAATACCGACCTCGAATCCAAACAACTTGCCCATCGCTGAGCAAATAGCATCAGAGCTCTTTCAGTCGGGAGATAACATTCCGTTTCAGGACCTCGCGCTGAACGTGTACCGCTACCAGTATCAATCGGTGGAAGTATATCGTCGTTATGCGGATGCAATTGGCAGGACACCTGATAAAGTAAAAACACTCGAAGATATTCCGTTTTTACCGGTTCGTTTTTTCAAGACCCACGACGTCATCTCCGCAGGGAAAACACCCGAAATCATCTTCACCAGCAGCGGTACCACGGGACAGGTGGTCTCACGGCACTGCGTAGCCGAAGTTGAGCTTTACGAACACAGCTTTCTCAACGGCTTCAAACGATTTTACGGCGAACCGTCGCACTACTGCATTCTCGCTTTATTACCTTCCTATCTCGAGCGCGGGGGATCCTCACTGGTGTACATGGCCGAAACCCTCATCCGGCGCAGCGGGCATCCTGACAGTGGCTTCTACCTCGACCAATACGCAGCGCTTCACCGGAAACTCGAACTGCTGAAGCAAAGCGGGCAGAAGACGATACTGCTTGGTGTCACCTACGCGCTGCTCGATCTGGCCGAACAATTTCCGCTGGAATTTCAGGAACTCATCATCATGGAAACGGGTGGTATGAAGGGCAGGAGGAAGGAGCTGATTCGCGAAGAACTCCATGAGATACTTGGAAAAGCCTTTGGCGTTACGGCCATCCATAGTGAATACGGCATGACCGAATTGTTGAGTCAGGGGTACTCGGCAGGCGGAGGCATATATAAGGCACCCGGCTGGATGAAAATTCTTATCCGCGATGCCAATGATCCGTTTTCCTGGCGGTCGGATGGCAAAACCGGGGGGATCAGCATTATAGATCTGGCCAATCTATACTCCTGCAGTTTTATCGCCACGCAGGATCTGGGGCGGTTGTACCCTGACGGCCGGTTTGAAGTACTGGGACGTTTTGACGATGCAGAAATGCGAGGTTGCAACCTCATGATTGGCAGCTGATTCACCAAACAATCAACTCAAACATTTGAGGAGGTCAGTATTCGCCCTTCGAAAACCATTATTCACCACTAATTGTTATTTATTCATCAACGAAAATCAGAACTTCACCCAACTCATCCCTACATTTGCTTACCCTCTACAACCTTTATGCCTGACGGCTACTCACGTTATCTCAAGTCGATTTATCTGTTCCTCGACTTTCTGTTGCTGAACCTTACGTTCTGCGGGGTGAGCTATTATTTCAAGTGGCCCAATCTCACGGCCGATTCAAATTTTCTCGCGCAGTTTCTATACATCAACCTGTTCTGGTCCATTACTATATCGATTATCCGTGTACATGAAATCGACAGGGGATTGCGTTACGAGCAATTACTCGGGCAATTCCTGAAAGCATACGGGTTATTTGCAACCATGCTCATTGCATTCCTCTATCTTTTCGATGAATACTTCATTCCGGTTTTTCATTTTGAATACAAAATCATCATTTGGGGGATTGTCTTCCTGCTTACGCGATCAGCGGCAGTGTTCATCATCAACTACATGCGGCGTCGCGGAAAGAATTATCGCAAAGTGATAATTGTTGGTAATGGTATTCCTGCACGCGAGATGATCAAATTCTTCAACAAACACCCTGAGATGGGTTATAAGCTCAAAGGAGTATTTTGTGATGAGACGCAGGTGTTGGAGCCGGGACAGGTTACCAGTAAAGTGGAAGATGCAAAAGTTTATGTCCGGCAGGAAAAGATTGACGAAATATACTGTTCGCTGAGTGGTTTAGAAGCAGAACAGGTTTCTGACCTCATGAATTTTGCCGACAACAACCTTATTCGATTCAAAGTAGTACCTGACTTCCGTGGATTCCTCAGCAGGAAAGTTAAAGTGGATTTCTACGATCTCGTTCCGGTACTCAGTATGCGCCGTGAGCCCTTACAGAATGGATTTAACAGGGTGATGAAAAGAGTTTTTGACATTTGTTTTTCGTTACTTGCTTTATTGTTTGTATTGCCCGTTACTGTGTTTATTCTTGCACCGCTGATTAAGCTCAGTTCAAAAGGTCCGGTGTTTTTCCGCCAGTTGCGTTCAGGAGAAAACAACGAAGAATTTTACTGTTTTAAGTTCCGAACCATGCGTGTAAACCGTGAGGCGGATACCTTGCAGGCAACAAAGGGAGATACGCGAATTACCCGAATAGGAGCGTTTTTACGTAAGACCAGTCTGGATGAGCTTCCACAGTTTTACAATGTACTGATCGGCAACATGAGTGTAGTAGGTCCGCGACCACATATGCTCAAGCATACGGAAGAATACGGAAAGCTCATCGATAAATTTATGGTGCGGCATCTCGTTAAACCCGGTGTTACCGGATGGGCGCAGGTGCATGGCTACAGAGGAGATACACGTGACAGTTCGCTCATGGAAAAGCGGGTTGAGTATGATGTATGGTACCTCGAAAACTGGTCGATTCTGCTTGATGTGAAGATTGTGATTATCACGGCCTGGCAGGTGATAGCAGGGAAGCATGTAGGGGAGTGAGGAGTGAAGTTATAGGTTATAGGTTATAGGTTATAGGTTATAGGTTATAAGTTATAGGTTATACAGGCGGCAGGCTACAGGCTACAGTGCCGCAGCTCGCAGCGGGATCAGGCTACAGGGCTACAGAGCTACAGAGCTACAGGGATACAGGCTACAGTGCCGCAGCTCGCTGCGGGATCAGGCTACAGGCTACAGGTGGCTTGCGGCATGAGGCATTAATGTTGAATACTGGATCGGTTCCGGGTTGGTTTAAGACAATTGCGTCCTGAACTATCAGGCGGATAATCATTAACTGTTTTTCCGTTTTCATTTGATGTTTGGCACTGTAAGTTTTACTTTTGCGCCTCCATGAATCAAGAGGTTCTTGCTACTAAGTCCAATCCATTGATACTGAAGCTGTCCGACTACGCCCAGCTAGGCAAAATGCGCCTGGCATCGCTGGTTGTTTTTTCGGCAGCCATGGCTTACCTGACTGCTCCGGGTTCAGTGAACTGGACAGGATTTTTTTGGCTGATCGCAGGCGGGGTATTGACAACTGTTTCTGCCAACAGTTTTAATCAGGTGATTGAGCGGGATTTGGACAAGCTCATGGAGCGCACCATGCAGCGTCCGATTCCGGATAACCGGATGAGTACGCAGGAAGGTTTGTTTTTTGGCATCATTACCGGAGTGGCTGGTGTTTTTATGTTAACATGGTTTCTGAACATTGCCAGCGGTCTGCTCGGATTATTATCCATCATACTTTACACGATAGCCTATACACCAATGAAACGCCGATCGCCTTTTGCGGTTTTTATCGGTGCTATTCCGGGTGCTATTCCGCCCTTGCTGGGTTGGGTAGCTGCTACCAATAGCTTTAGTATGGGAGCCTGGTTATTATTCAGCATACAGTTCTTGTGGCAATTCCCGCATTTCTGGTCGATTGCCTGGGTATTGGACGACGACTACAAAAAAGCGGGATTCAAGATGTTGCCCACCGGACAACGCGATAAAGATTCGGCCTTTCAGGCATTATTGTATGCATTCAGTCTGTTGCCGTTGGCATTCATGCCCTATATTTTTGGCATTTCAGGTTACATCTCAGCGTTTATTCTTGGAGCTATGAGTTTGTACTTTCTGTATCTGGCCTTTCAACTATTCATCAAATGTGATATTCCAAGTGCCCGCAAGCTCATGTTCGGGTCGTTTCTTTATCTTCCTGTAGTTCAGCTTGCACTGGTATTTGATAAAATCTAAATACAAATGGAAATGACAGCCCAACCAGATGCAGCCGATGTAAAACCAAAAATCGCGACGCAGAAAATCATTCTCGGCATTGGGATCGCCAGCATAGTGATGTTATTTGCCGGACTCACGTCGGGCTATATTGTACGTCAGGCGGAGGGCCGTTGGGCTTCCTTTGAACTACCGATGGCGTTTTATGCATCCTCTGTTATCATCCTGCTCAGTAGTGTAACCCACCATATGGCAGTAATGGCGGTGAAAAAGAACCGGTTACAGGAAGTAAAACGAATGCTGATACTCACACTTGGTTTGGGTCTGGGATTCGTTTTCACACAGTTCCTTGGATGGAATGAGCTGGTAAAGAACGGTGTATATTTCGTTGATAAAACAACTCCATCGGGATCATTCTTCTTTGTGATTACCGGACTTCACCTGGCTCACCTGTTTTTCGGCATACTCGCATTAATTGTAACTTCCGCTAAATCAATCCGTGAGCGCTATAATTCAGAGAATTATCTGGGTATTTCCTTAAGTGCAATTTATTGGCACTTCCTCGATGCCCTTTGGATTTATTTATTTGTATTTTTGGCCGTCTATCGCTAATAACCCAACCTAATCCCGAACTATAAAGTATGGCTGCAGAAGCTACGATGACACATGAGTCCGAATCCAAAGCCTGGAGTGGCGGACGTTCCCCGTTCAATGTGAGCTGGGGAAAAATGATGATGTGGTTCTTCCTTGTGTCGGACGCATTCACATTCTCCTCCTTGATTATTGCATATGGCGTTATGCGTCACCGATTTACGGAGATTTGGCCGAATGCCAATGATGTATTCACCCACTTCCCGATGTATACCGGTCACATTCCGCTGGCTTACGTAGGATTAATGACCTTCATCCTGATCATGTCGTCGGTAACGATGGTATTGGCAGTGGATGCAGGGCATCGTCGTGATAACAACGGGGTAGTGCTTTGGCTGGCACTTACCATTGTAGGCGGTTTCATGTTCGTTGGTTCACAGGCCTGGGAATGGTACCACTTTATTCATGGAACAGAGGCAGGTGCTTATCTGATGCCTGACGGTTCTGTGTACAGGGTGGCCGAAAACGCTTACCATCTGCATCATCTGAATCCACCGGCAGATGCCCTGGTATCACCTGATCATAAAATCATCAGTGATAAAGCAACCATTGAAGCCATTAAAGCGAAGGCTGAGCACATTCATGGTGCTAACCTTACGCATAACGAATACGGACATCCGCTGTTTGCCGATTTCTTCTTCTTCATTACCGGTTTCCACGGCTTCCACGTATTTTCAGGGGTTGTCATCAACCTCATCATCTGGTTTAACGTGCTGGCTGGTGTTTACAAGCGCCGCGGTCACTATGAACATATCGAGAAGACCGGTTTATACTGGCACTTTGTAGACTTGGTGTGGGTATTCGTATTCACCTTCTTCTATCTCGTTTAACCTTCCCAATCTGCAATATCTTATGGCATCTGATAACCATTCACACTCCCACGGATATTACACCGGGGACATTCACAATCAGTTCGTACCTGAGCATTACGATCCGAAAAACCGTGCAGTGATCTGGAAAACATTCTGGATTCTGCTCTTCATCACCATCTTTGAAGTAGGTATCGCATTTACTTCAATTCCGAAAAGTGTGTTGATGATCATTTTCATTGCGCTTACACTGGTGAAGGCCTACTTCATCGTTGCTTATTTCATGCACCTGAAGCATGAAACAAAAAGTTTCGCATATACCATTATTCTTCCCTTCATCCTCATCGTATATCTGATCGGTATGGCGCTGGCGGAAGGAAGCTTCCTCAATCTCTGGGATCGTATTTTCCCTTAAGCTGGCAGAAGCGTGAAGAAAATCGGGATTCTTGTATTAGTCCTTTTCATCCCTTCCGTATTGTATCTCTGGCTGCAAACGGGGCGTAACAATTTCAGGAAACTCGAGATTTTCGGTCCGAAAGAACCTATCGAAAAAACCGTTAACGGGAAGATAGTAGTGGATACACTCTATCATACTGTTGGCGGTTTTTCTTTGTTGGATACCGACAGCAACCGGGTGACTGAAAAAATCGCTGACGGTAAAATTACCGTCGTTGATTTCTTCTTCAGTACCTGTCGTACGATCTGTCCAAAAATGTCGAATCAGCTGATGCGGGTCCAGCATAATTACAAAGATGATCAGGATGTGATGATTCTTTCTTTTACAGTTGACCCCCAAACCGACACGCCATCCCGGCTGAAGGCCTATGCCGAAAAACACAAAGCCATCAAGGGGAAATGGTATTTTCTGACCGGTGAAAAGCAGGAGATTTATGAACTTGCCAAAACATCCTATTTCCTGACGGCTATGGAAGGTAATGGAGGAGAAGATGCCTTTTTACATTCAGAGCAGGTAGTGTTGATTGATAAAGAAAAACGTATTCGTGGCATGTATGACGGTACTGATCATTTCGAAGTAAAGCGCCTGATCGAAGATATTGCCGCACTTGAGAACGAATATAAGGAAGCCACTGCAGCAAATTAATGCAGGGCAGATGGACGTTAATAGTAAAGAGTTATTCAATGGCAAATCTTGAACAATTAAAGGAAAAGCAGGTATTCAGGCTGGTGATGGCATTATCTGTAATCGTTTTTCTGGTGGTGGTCATTCTTGACAGTAAAGTGCTTCCTCGCCCTCAGCCTATGCCTGAGTTTGCACGTCAGCTGCCGCTTGTCAATGCGCTGATCAACGGAACCTGCACCATTTTACTGCTCTTATCCTTGCGCGCCATAAAGAGGAAGGAAGTGGCAAAGCATAAGCAACTTAACCTGCTTACCTTTGTGCTCTCCAGTATTTTCCTGGTGTCCTATGTCACGTATCACTGGCTGAGTGAGGAAACGAAATTTCCGGCAGATAATCCCCTTCGTCCGCTCTACCTGACGATTCTGGTGTCACATATCATTCTTGCCGCTGTTGTACTTCCGATGATTCTTGTTTCCTTCTGGTACGGACTCACCAATCAGGTGAAAAAACACCGGAAGCTCGTGAAATGGGCTTTCCCGATCTGGTTGTACGTTACCACTACCGGTGTTATCGTTTATTTTATGATCTCCCCTTATTATAAATGATAAAAATCCTTGGCATTTCACTGTACTGAGGTGTACCTTTGCCTTGTTAACATCCACTCCATGAAACGGATTCTTGTCGCCATCACATTCACATTGCTCATCAGTTCAATCAGCGATGATGCACTTGCTCAGTGTTCCATGTGTCGCCGGGTGGCTGAATCGAATCTGGAGGCCGGTGAAAAAAAGGGGCGCGGACTCAATACCGGAATTCTATATCTGATGTCGGTTCCATATCTGATGGGAGGGGTTGCCGGCTATATCTGGTGGAAGCACCGAAAGGCGAAGTAACTTTATTTTTTAAGGATTGCACCGGTCGCAGTCTTTTGGATCTGCTGCAACCAAACCATCCTCTCTGTTTCTTTTCTCATAATAATTGCACCGCAGGCATCGGAAAAGTTCATGCTGTGTCAAACGCGTTGCCGCGCCGCAGAGCGAACAGGGAAGTCCCGGAATTTTTTCATCTGATGTAAATCTCGGCCATTGGCACGAGGGACACACCGCATTCAGATTGTTTATCAGACGCCGGGCCGCTTGCAGGATGGCTTTCTGACGGGTTGGATTCATATGTGCACGCAAATCATTTTCAATTACCGCCGACCCGTCTGCTGAGACTTTCAAAGCCATCTCCGCAGCCTGAAGCAATCCGTATTTCGTGGTGATGCCTTTCTCCAGAAACAGAAAACCTCCCCCAGGGGCAATGGCCTTGACTATAACAGCGTGGGATGGAAACTGTAGTTGCTTTGATAATTTCAAAAGTTCCTGTGGTGATGAAAACCGATGCGAAACAGCCTGTGTGTGCATGGTCACCTCCCAGCTCTGCCATTCAGCCCCGGCCTTTTCATCACGCAGTAATAATAATTCATAATCAGCCGTGGCAAAGAAATACTGATGATGCGGCTGAAAGGCCCCTTCACTGGCAATGCCCAGGTCTGCACCGGTGCGGCGCATCGCTTCTGCCAGTTTCAACCGTGCCGTTTCAGGCTGTGATAGCGGGCGTTCCCTTTCTCCGCTAAAAGTCCCGTATTCATCTGTATTGAGGTCATCAGGGATGATAACCCTGACACCCAGTTTCTTTTCGAGCAAGGAACCCATTATCCGTTCCTTCCCGTGCATGGTGGCCACTACCAGATCGCGGCCTGCAAATAGCTTTTTCAGATGCCTAGCCATGCTGCAAAGATAGTAATACTATCATATTAAAAAGTATTCCTTATATTTGCGCCATGTCACAGAACTATCAAAATCGCACCATTGCTGTTGCCCCGGGCGACGGTATCGGACCGGAAATCATGAATGCCGTACTGGAGATATTCCGTGCGGCGGAGGTCCCGCTGAATTATCAATTCGTTGAAATGGGAAAGGACTGGTACCTGCAGGGTCATTCTTCCGGAATGACACCCGAAGCCCGGTCGGTAGTAGAATCGCTGGGAGTGCTATTTAAGGGACCGATGGAAACCCCCAAAGGTAAAGGGATGAAAAGTATTAACGTAACGGCCCGTAAAACCTGGAATACCTATGCGAACAAACGCATTTTTAAAACCATTCCGGGTGTAGAAACGATCTACAGCAAGGCGGGTATTCCCATCGACCTGACGATTGTCCGTGAGAACATCGAAGATACCTATGGAGGTATCGAACATATGCTAACGCACGATGTGGCGTTATGCCGCCGGTTCATTACGCGGCCTGGTTCCATGCAGGTACATCGTTATGCATTTGAAATGGCCTTGCGGAAAGGAGCCCGTAAAGTGACCTGTGCACACAAGGCCAATATCATGAAACTTACGGACGGGTTGTTCCTCGAAGCATTTTATGAAGTAGCGAAGGATTATCCGCAGCTTCAGGCGAATGATGTAATTGTTGACGATATGGCGATGAAACTGGTGATGCGTCCGTATGATTATGATGTCATCATTCTGCCAAATCTGCAGGGAGATATTATCAGTGATTTATGTGCCGGTCTTGTAGGTGGATTAGGCTTCGCGCCCAGTGCCAACATTGGCGATTATGTAAGCATTTTTGAAGCCGTACACGGGACAGCACCGGATATTACAGGACAAAACAAAGCCAATCCCACCGCATTACTGATCAGCGGACTGATGATGTTGCGTCATCTGGGACTTGAAACGCCGGCACGTCGCATTGAAAATGCGTTATACTATTCACTCGAGAACGGAGTACATACTTCGGATTTCGGAGTCCCCGGCCAGGGATTAACTACAACGGCCTTTGCCGCAGCGATCATTGCTAACCTGGGCAAGCAACCGAAGCAACCCGTGAAGGAACAATCCATATCCAAAGAAATGACGGGTCGTGCGTTGCCGGTTGAAAACCGCATGCTGGTGACTAAAAACAAGCCGGTGCAGGAACTGATGGGGGCAGATTTTTTCGTAGAGAGTGAACTGCAGCCTGCAGAACTTGCGCAATCTCTTTCGCATCATCTTGGTGAAACATTTAAACTGGTAACGATCTCTAATCGCGGAACACAGGTTTGGCCAACCGGATCTGTTCTCACCGACCTGATCAATCAATATCGTGTACGTATTGAAAAAGAAGGTGACGGTGAGTTGTCGCAGACTGATCTGTTTTCACTCACACAAAAGATTGCTGAAAGCTGTACTATATGTTCGTTGGAAATGTTGCTGAATTTCGACGGACAGCCGGCATATTCCAAGGCACAAGGCCAATAGTACTGTGTTCATTTTTTTTGTAAAAAGGGGAGACGAAAGTCTTCCCTTTTCTGTTGTATTGAATTTTCAATCATCCGGATACTATATTAAACTTCCTTATCGTTTTTGTTGAAACCAATTAACCATGAGACACCACCCATACTCCGGGCCGGCATGGCTATGCCTGCTCGCCATGGTATCCTGCAACGGGACACAGGAACGGGAGAATCAGCATACAGATACAGTTGTTCTGCAACGACACCATCAGCGGAACAATACAACACCGCCCGCCGCATTGCCGGAGCAGTCGAACGTATCATTCACCAGAGCTCCGGTTATTCCCCGTAACGAAGGGTTTATGAAGCGGCAGCCGTTGCTCCGTTATACTGATCTGCAGCCGCCTGCAATCGTTAAACATGAAATCGAAGTACTGCGGGATACCGTTATTCAGGGAGGGCAGGGGCTTGCTCTAACGATTCCGGCCGGTGCTTTTGTTCATGAAGACGGCACTGCACCCGCAGGAAAAGTGGAATTTCATTTGCAGTCTTTCTGTGATAATCTGAGTATCCTTAAACAAGGGCTCACGACCACCTGCAACGGAGAGGTGATCGAAACAGGAGGGATGTTTTATTGTGATGCAAGTGCAGGAGGGAGACCACTGAAACTTCGTAAAGCCATATCCGTTAGGTTGCAAACAACAGCCAGGAAAGAAGGTATGCAGGTATTTTACGGCACACCACAACCGGATGGCTATATCAACTGGATTCCCGATTCAACTGCGGCAGTATCTGCAGAAAACACGAAGCCGGTTACCGGTACACGCAAACAGAATCTTTCCCGGTGGGCATCAGGCCCCGATGGTTATGGCGATAAAGTATCCGGGTATGTTTGGGATGTAACTGCCAGAGAGAAGAGAGAAAAGTTCAGACAACTGGATTCAGGGCGTCCGGGCGAATGGACCAGCTTTATTTATCGTGATCTGCTCAAAGCAAACGAACAGCTTTGGCAACTGGATTACAACCTGACCAAAATTCAGGTAAGTATGTGTCTGCGTGAAAATGCTTATTATGAATTAGCCATCCTGCCTGCAGGAAACCGGATGCTGGATTCGATCATTAGTTTCTCAATAAAAAATTATTGGACAACAACCCGTTTTCCCCGTTCCATTCGTCAACGGGATCAGGTTTGTTACACCGGTACATTTTATTTGAATCTGGCACCTGCCGGAAACCGGTACCTGAGTGAACTGTTCCGAAGAGGAAAAGATGAAGTGGTTGTAGCCTCCGGCGAATCGGAAGTGCAGGAAGTGACGAATTATGCTCTGAATATAACCAGAATGGGGTGGGTAAACTGCGATCGCTTTGTCAATGTCAGGGAAAAGACAGACGTAATTGTGATGATCCCGCCAAAGTTCAAAGGCAGAGTTCAACTGGTCTTAAGTGATATAAGCGCATTTATGCCCGGTATTCAGCATGGTGACCGAATAGCATTCAAAGGGGTGCCGGCAGGAGAAAAAATAAAAGTTGTGTGGTTTGATGCAGACTATAACGGACAACTGAAACTGGCTACCTACTCAGGAATTGCAGATGGCAGAAAGATACCGGTTAGCATCTACCGCAGAGTCACGCTTGGGCAATTGCAAACGGAAATGGCATCGCTTTAGCAAAAAGTGAACTGACTGAAAAGGGCTGCCTGAAAATTCAGAGCAGCCCTTTTTAAGATCAATCCTCATCCTCTTCTGCCGCCGCAGCCCCATTCTGACCCGGAGCATCAGTAACAGCTGCCTTGCCATAAATTTCGGTATGCCGGATTTGTCCACCGAGATAACCTGTGCGTGCCATCACAGCAAAGGTCATGAGAGAAACTGCGAAAGCTGCATACACCAGTTTTTTATTCAGCTCTTTCCGGCCCAGTATCAGTCCTACCAGTGAAACAGCACCTAATGCAATCATCCACCAAAGCGCAAACTCTGCAGCTTCTTCGTGTTCATGCATTACTTGTTCTGATATGCCCGGAATTTTCTCAATGGTTTCTTCTGCTTCTTCGCCCGTTTTCATAACGGGAAGTGTAATCAGGGTAAGTACCACCCAGAGACCGAGCACGGCCCGTTGAACATTGCTGTCTTTTTTAAGCAGTCCCCAGAGCATAATGCCGATACCTGCTATGGTCCCGATAATCGGGAAGTGATTTAAGAGGAGATGAAGGTGTGTTAAGTCCATAATGATTCAGTTTAGCCCCATTCAGGGCGTTAAAGATAATAGAAAGTCAACGCTGTAAACTGAATTCAACAGGGTGGCTGCCAGTGTTCCGGCCCGGTAATGTCGGGTAAAACAACAAAGAGATCATGGTACTTCACCGGTATAAATGACAGGGTGTTCATAGAAAATTCCTGATGAATCAGGAAGGCCTGTAGAACGAGAAATGCAGGATGTCCTTTAAAAGGCAGGGTCTGATCATCGGTAGTATCATGTTCATCTGCATCATTTCCTCCATAATGTTCCTGGTAAAATTCCGAAAATGAATTCAGGTGTGTAGTCTGATGATGGAGGAAGTGCTGCACCAGCACCGGTAACCGCGAAAGCTGATACAGGTTATCCCCTCCGGCGATGAAGGAGAGGACAAACAACCAGATCAACCCATTTTTCATTGTCTGCAAAGATACAACAGGAGTCGACTGTTTGAGAAGGCCGCAGATATGATATCGGTCAACAAACTTATTCCGGAGAATGGAAAAAGAAATATATTTAGGGTGTGAAACTACATCCTTTCATAAAGGGCCTGTCAGCCGTTTTCGAAACCAACCTCAACGATGAAGCTGCCATAGGTATGAAAGCCTATATGAAAGATCAGTTCGACTATCTCGGGATTAAAAAGCCTGTGCGCGCCGGTCTGGAAAAAAGTTTTCGTCCTGCATTCAGGGAGCTCAGTGAGGAAGAATGGCCAATGGTAATCCGTCAGCTCTGGAAAATGCCTTTTCGCGAGTATCAATACGCTGCAATGGAGTTAATGCGGTTACGGGCAAAAGAACTGAATGCCTCCCATGTGCCCTTGCTGGAAGAGATGATTGAACGCAAAAGCTGGTGGGACTCTGTTGATTTTATCGCTTCCAATCTGGTGGGTGAATTACTCAGAAGACATCCCGAATTGCGCAGTGAGTTAATAGCGCGATGGACCGCAACGGGGAACTTCTGGTTTCAGCGCACCTGTATCATTTTTCAGTTGAAATATGGCGCCCGGACCGATAAGAAGCTTCTGTTCTCTCTTTGTACCCGGTATGCAGCCGAAAAGGAATTCTTCCTGCGTAAAGCCATTGGCTGGGCCCTCCGGCAATACAGTAAATATGATCCTGAATCAGTCCGAAGGTATGTAAACCGGCAGCCATTGTCAGGTTTGAGCTTGCGTGAAGCATCCAAATACCTCTGACAGCCTTGCAAGGAACCCCTTTGCGTTCGTATCTTTGCGGCCTCATGGTCCTCCACAATAAATACGATAAAGCTACATTACAGAAACTCCTCGATGCTGAAACATTCCGCCGGATTACACTCTCTTTTTACCGGTATGTCATCATTGATCAGGTAGATGAGTATCGTGATGAACTTTACCGCTGGATGAGCGAGCTCTCCATTCTCGGCAGGATTTACGTCGCCAGAGAAGGTATCAATGCACAGATTAACGTACCTGAACACCATATGGAGCAATTCAGGAAGAAGATGGATGCGGATACCAGACTCAGCAATATGCCCCTCAAAATTGCTGTAGAAGATGATGGGAAGTCGTTTTTGAAACTAATCGTACGAAAGAAAAAGAAGATTGTAGCAGACGGCCTCAATGACGATGCCTTCGATGTTACCAACGTGGGTAAGCACCTGACTGCTAAAGAATTCAACGAGGCGATGGAAATGCCCGGTACGGTTGTCATTGATATGCGTAATCATTACGAAAGTGAAGTGGGACATTTTCAGGGAGCTATATTGCCCGAGGTAGATACATTCAGAGAAGAACTCGAAAAAGCGGTGGACCTGGTAGCCGATAAAAAAGATCAGAAGATACTGCTGTATTGCACCGGGGGTATTCGATGTGAAAAAGCGAGTGCCTGGTTTAAGCACCATGGATTTGAAGATGTAAATCAGTTGTATGGAGGTATTATCCAATATGCAAAGGAGATACGCGAACACGGAATCCCATCCAAATTCATTGGAAAAAACTTTGTGTTTGATGAACGTTTAGGTGAGCGAATTACTGACGACATCATCAGCAACTGTCATCAGTGCGGGCAACCCTGTGATGAGCATGTAAACTGCAAAAATGACGAATGCCATCTGTTGTTTATTCAATGTCCTTCCTGTGCCCGGAAATTTGATGGTTGCTGTACCAGGGAGTGCATGGAAGTGTTCCATTTGCCGCTGGATGAACAGAAAAAGCGACGGAAGGGCCGGAAAAAGGCCGATACTTTGTCGGTTTACCGTTCCCGTTTGCGACCAGACCTGCGTCAGATTCTTGAAAATAGCCATGAATTGAGTGTAGAAACGACAAAAAGGAGCTGATTACCGATTAAATTAGGGGTGCTTTAGGTATGCCACTCAACTTTATGGTAATTCCACCCTTTTTTGTCAATAACTTACGTAAATTGCCTTTCAGTACCCCTTCGGGTACCCTATATTTGTTTAACTTTTTCTCAGCCACGCAACATGGATAAAAGATGGGTTTTGAAGCCTCAGGGCGATGTGGAGGTCGTAAATCGACTGGCTGGAGAGTTA
The DNA here is from genome assembly GCA_046330075.1 of Bacteroidia bacterium. GTDB lineage: Bacteria > Bacteroidota > Bacteroidia > AKYH767-A > OLB10 > JAJTFW01. The sequence goes on from JAXLTL010000009.1 coordinate 111,965, forward strand.
CGCATCAATAAAATACTAGTTAACTTATTGGTGCAGAGGGGTATAACGACGTACGACGAAGCAAAGAAATTTTTCCGTCCCTCCCTGGATGACCTGCACGATCCCTTTCTGATGCGCGATATGGATAAAGCCATCGAAAGAATCGGAGAGGCGCTGGCGAAAAAAGAACACATCCTTGTATATGGAGATTACGACGTAGACGGCACCACAGCCGTCTCGTTAGTTTATACATTCCTTAAAGGATATTCCGGAAATATCGGCTATTATATTCCTGACCGTTATAAAGAAGGTTATGGGATCTCCCGTCAGGGAATCGACTGGGCGAAGGAGAATGGTTATTCACTGATCATCGCCTTGGACTGTGGTATCAAGAGCAATGATAAAATTGAATATGCCAAAACCCTCGGTGTTGATTTTATCATTTGTGATCATCATCGTCCGGGAGCAGAAATTCCGGATGCAGTAGCGGTGCTGGATCCGAAACGTAACGATTGCGAGTATCCCTACAAGGAGTTATCAGGCTGTGGCATTGGATTTAAGCTGATTCAGGCTTTTGCACAGGCAAATCATGTACCTTTTGTTCAGCTGGAGCAATTTCTGGATCTGGTAGCCATCAGTATCTCAGCGGATATCGTTCCGATCACGGGTGAAAACCGCATTCTTGCTTTTTATGGTTTGCAACGGCTGAATAAGGAGCCGCGTCCGGGAATAAAAGCAATTCTTGAACTCAGCGGTATCAAAAAAGAACTGGTGATTAATGATATTGTTTTTACAATCGCACCCCGTATCAATGCGGCAGGACGGATCGAGCATGGAGAGAAAGCGGTGGAATTGCTTATTCAGAAAAAGGAGGATCTGGCCAGCTTCCTCGGTGATGATATCAACGAGCAAAATACAACACGCAAGAACCTGGATACGCTGATTACTGATCAGGCTTTACAGCAGATTGAGCGCGATGATTCATTCAGAAACAGGAAGTCTACAGTGGTGTATAACCCTGAATGGCATAAAGGCGTAATTGGTATCGTGGCTTCGCGCCTTACAGATAAATATTACCGGCCTACCATCGTTTTAACTCGCAGTAACGGACATGTGTCTGGTTCGGCACGTTCAGTGAAGGATTTTGACGTGTACAATGCCATCGAAAGCTGCAGTGATTTGCTGGAGCAGTTTGGCGGTCATATGTACGCAGCAGGATTGACCATGAAGGAAGAAAATGTGGAGGCGTTCAGTGAACGGTTTGAAAAGATCGTTTCAGAAACCATCGAGGACCGGATGCTCACGCGTGAGATAGAGGTAGATGCAGAACTGATGCTGAAAGATATCACACCCTCCTTCTATAGAATATTGAAACAATTTGCGCCCTTTGGTCCAGGCAATATGGCACCCATTTTCCGTACAACCGGTGTTCGTGACAATGGCCGTGGACGTGTGGTAGGGAATAATCACCTTAAACTCAGCCTGACTCAGGAGGAACTTAACTCCAGTCTTTATGATGGAATCGCTTTCCAGTTAGGCCATCACCATCCGATGGTAGAACAACAGGAGAGTTTTGATGTGGTGTATCATGTGGAGGAGAATACTTTCAACGGCCGGACTTCGCTTCAATTGAATATTAAGGACCTCAAGTTTTCGAAGCAACACGTGCTGGCAGCTTCCTGATTATTTTATCTGAGGTGCGTAAAAATCCTTATTGGTAATAACCCGTAACTGAATACCTGCATGGAAAATAAATCCATTCGCCGGTAAGAGTTCATGTTCCGACTTGCTGACTTCATCATAGGCGAAATATTCGCGGGCAGCACTTTGTCCTACATCCATTGTAAAAGCAACCGGGAGATGTGGCAGATAATATTCAAATCCAAGTCGGGCCTGTCCTTCAATCCAGGCAAAGTAATCATGTTGGTGTACCCTGTACGAATCGGTAACACCTTTGTAAAAGAAACAGGCATGAAGAGAACGGGTGATCGCATAATCCACCACTGCAAATTTGGGCAGAATACCCCAGGTCCAGAGGCGTTTGGATGCTCTCCACTCGTAACCAAGCAGAGGCAGCCAGTAGTTTCCGAAAAATTCACGACTGTAATAACCTCCGGCCTGCCAGCTGAAATGAGCATTGACCTGATGGCCGTAAATGATTGCGAAGGCCGGAGTCAGCGTTGAAGATCCCGGATGAATCCCTGTTTCTGCGTAGTGGCGTAATCCGGCAGCAAAGAGGAAAAAGTGAGTGGTGTCTTTCAGGGCTAATCGATGATTCAGGAAAAAAGTATAGTCGTGCAGATCCTGATGTGTTTTCAAACTGTCTTCGCCTACTGTGAAACGATGCCATTCATACATCGGATCAATGACCGTGATGTTTCTGCGGTTCCAGGTAATGGGCAGATTCAGTTCGCCGGAATAATAGCGCAGATCGTTGGCTGTTTTATCGCCATGACGGGTGGCATTGGCCTGCATAAAAGAGGCCTGTGCAACATCAAATGTTGGTTGAGCTGTCACCTGTACTGACAGGATGAAGAAGACCAGATAAAGACTGCGGTACATTACCTCAAATGTATTCTTTTTCAGAATACAAAGATTCTTCAGCCTTCATTGTAAAATAATCAGAGATCTGCTAAGTTCGTACTCCCTTTCCCAACGACCAATGAAACAAGCATTTATTCCATCCTGTCTGATATGCCTGCTGCTGGCAGCCTGTTCAGGCGACAGTGTCAAGCAAAAGATCAACAAGGCCGGCGATGTGGCCGGGCAGGCTGTTGGTGAACTTGCTACCGGCGTTTCAACCGGAGTAGAAAAAGCAATGGGTGTAAATGTTGAAGTGAGTGCTGCGCTTGCAGAAAAAGGAATCAGTATTGGCAAAATCACAGTGAGCGATTCCTCTGCAACCGATAACGTGCTGAACGTTTATACTATCTTCAGCAAGGATTTCAGCGGGAGTCTTACAGCTAAAGTCTTTGATCAGGCAAATGCCGAGATGGGGCGTTCGAAGATGACCGTTAAAGCGGCGAAAGACGATGCGCAATTTGTGGCTTTCGTTTTTGACAAACACACCAACCTCGACAATCATTGTAAAGTAATTCTTGAATAAACTCACCTATGCCATCTAAATTAGCATTACCGGCGTTTCTCATCCTGTTGCTTTGTAGTGTCCGTACTGTGGGGAACAGCGCATTGTCTGACTGGAAAATTCTCCCGGGTGAAACTATTAAAATCGGGAATCAGGTATGGATGAAGAAAAATGTAGCCATCCCCATGCCCAATAGTTTCTGGTACGAGCGTGATTCAGCGGGGAATGCCGGAAACGGACGATTGTATTTTTTCAGTTCGGCACTGGCTGTATGTCCGAAAGGCTGGCATCTGCCAACAGACCTTGAGTGGAGTGAGCTCATGTCGAATTTTGGCGGAGATAGTCTTGCCGGTCTGGAATTACAAAAAGGCGGGAAGTCAGGACTTGATCTTCCGCTGGCCGGTTATCGGAGTGCAAACAGTAACAATGATCTGTTCGGGAAGAAAAACGAACAAGGATTTTACTGGACAAGCACAGTTAAGGGAGAGCAAACAGCTTACGCGAAGGCTATACAGACTGGCAGTACAGTAGTTACAGATATGTATTACCGGAGGGCAAACGCTTTTTCGGTCAGATTTATTAAAGACCAGCCTCATTAATACCAATGGCAGCTAAAGAACTTTCAACTGCATGGCTGCCGGGCCAGGTATGAATTCAAGCAAACAGCGACATGTGTTCTCTCCGGGAGTGGTACACATGTTATGGGCCACGTTCTGGTTTTCGCTGATGAACTTTGTGGTTAAACTTCTGGCGGCATTGCCAACCATGGAACTGGTGTTTTTCCGCTGTGGCATTGCCACTGTTATCAGTTTTGTCGCCCTGCATCGGGCAGGCGTTGACTGGATAGGAAGTAACCGCAAGCTTTTAATTCTCCGCGGCCTCTTCGGTAATACTGCGCTCTTCGCTTTCTTCTATACGTTGCAGCATATGCCGTTGGGAACTGCTGTCACAATACAATATCTGTCGCCGGTTTTTACCTCCATATTTGCTATTTTTCTGTTGAAGGAAAAGGTGCTTCCGCTGCAATGGTTTTTCTTTCTTGTTTCATTTGCAGGTGTTGTGCTGGTAAGGGGCTGGGAACAGAGTGTCCCCTGGGAACTGGTTGCTGTTGGTGTGTTCTCTGCCATCTTCGCTGCCCTTGCCTATAATATGGTTCGTTCACTGCGCGAGAAAGAACATCCCCTGGTGGTGGTTCTGCATTTTCAGTTGCTGGGAGCTGTGGCAGGTGGTGGGGCCACGATCTTTCATTGGGAGACACCGGCCGGTTTCGATTGGTTATGGCTGATCCTTCTGGGTGTTTTTACACACCTGGGTCAGGATAACCTGACCCGCTCATTGCAGAGCGAAAATGTTGCACGTGTATCTATACTCAATTATTTGGGCGTTGGATATGCCATTCTGTTTGGTGTAGTGTTTTTTCATGAAACGTATGAGCCTGTACAACTTGCCGGCATGGCGATGGTAGTAGGGGGAGTGGTACTCAACCTTTTGCTGACCTCCCGTGTTTCTGTCCGTACCTGACGTTGTGGGAGAGCAAAAGGAAGGCTGTTTTGTGTGCCTGAGCAGGGCCCTCCGGCAAGGGTATTTAAGGATCTTAGCTCATTGTTTTTAAGCTCAACGGCCTGTTTTTCAGAGGGGAACATCTGTTCTGCTTCCTGTGAAAACAGCTGTAAATTCCGTACCTTTGCGCCCTTATTATGCAGCAGTATCCAGAATACAAATCGCTTAACCTGCCCAATATCGCTGAGTCGGTATTGAACCGCTGGCAGGAGCGGCGCATCTTTGAACGTTCCGTTGAAGAACGCGAGGGTGCTCCATCATTTACGTTTTATGAAGGCCCGCCTTCCGCGAATGGCCTTCCCGGTATTCACCATGTGATGTCGCGAAGCATTAAAGATATTTTCTGCCGCTACAAAACTCAGAAGGGCTTTCAGGTAAAACGCAAAGGCGGATGGGATACCCACGGCCTTCCCATTGAAATCAGTGTAGAGAAAACGCTGGGTATTACCAAAGAGGATATTGGCGATAAGATTTCGATAGAAGAATACAACAAAGCCTGTCGCCGCGAGGTGATGAAATACAAGTCTGTTTGGGACGACCTTACCCGTAAAATGGGGTATTGGGTGGATCTCGAGCATCCGTATATCACGTTCGAAAATTCCTACATCGAAACCTGCTGGTATCTTCTCAAGGAGTTGCATAAAAAAAATCTGCTCTACAAAGGATATACGATTCAGCCATTCTCTCCTGCAGCAGGCACCGGACTCAGCTCGCATGAACTGAATCAGCCGGGTACCTATAAACTGGTAAAGGACACGACCATTGTAGCGCAGTTCAAGGCCATCCGCGATACGAAGAGTGAGATGCTGTTTGCTGCTACCGATGCACCGGTTTACTTCCTCGCCTGGACAACGACGCCGTGGACACTCCCTTCCAATGCGGCATTGGCAGTGGGGGCAGATATTTCCTACGTACTGGTACGCACGTTTAATCCCTACACCTTCGAACCGGTGAGTCTGATTCTGGCGAAAGATCTTTTTGCCAAACATTTCAATGTAAAAAATGCCGAACTGGAGATAGCAGATTATCAGCAAGGCAATAAAAATATTCCCTACCGTGTCGAGAAAGAATGGAAGGGAAGTGAACTGCAGGGTATCCGGTACGAACAGCTGTTGCCCTATGTCCAACCGGAGGGAGATGCGTTCCGTGTGATCACGGGTGATTTTGTAAGTACGGAAGACGGAACCGGTATCGTTCATATCGCTCCAACGTTTGGTGCGGATGACTTCCGGGTGGCGAAACAGCACAATGTGCCCGCAATTCTTGTGAAAGATGAAAGCGGTAAGCCGATGCCGTTAGTTGATCGCCGCGGACGCTTTGTGAAAGAAGTTGTTGATTTTCCGCTTGAATTCGTGAAAGAAGAATATCTCAACGAAACAGAAAAGGAAGAAGAACGGAAAAAACAGGGCCGCGATAAATATCTCAGTGTGGATGAGCGCATCGCCATCCGGCTGAAAGGGGAAAACAAAGCCTTCAAGGTAGAGAAGTACGAGCATACCTATCCGCATTGCTGGCGTACCGACAAACCTGTATTGTATTATCCGCTCGATTCATGGTTCATCCGCACCACGGCATGCAAGGACCGCATGATTGAGCTGAATGAAACCATCAACTGGAAACCGGAAAGTACTGGAACGGGCCGTTTTGGTAACTGGCTGGAGAATCTCGTTGACTGGAACCTCAGCCGTTCACGTTATTGGGGCATTCCACTGCCCATCTGGCGCAGTGAAAGCGGAGAAGAGAAATGCATCGGCTCGGTTGCTGAACTGAACGAAGAACTCAAGAAATCTGCGGCAGCCGGATTAATGGATCCTGCGAAGATGGAACACCTTGATCCGTCGAAAGGGGATTTTGATTTACACCGCCCGTATGTTGATCATGCTGTGCTGGTATCTGATACCGGCAAACCCATGTACCGTGAACCGGACCTGATTGATGTATGGTTTGACTCGGGTGCAATGCCTTATGCACAATGGAACTATCCGTTTTCACGGACTTCGCTGGAGCATGTATATCCTGCCGACTTCATTGCCGAAGGTGTAGATCAGACCCGTGGCTGGTTTTTTACCCTGCATGCAATTGCTGTAATGCTGTTTGATTCCGTTGCGTTTAAGAATGTGGTATCGAACGGACTTGTACTCGACAAAAACGGTAACAAGATGTCAAAACGGCTGGGCAATGCCGTTGATCCGTTCAGTACACTCGAAACATATGGTCCCGATGCGACGCGCTGGTACATGATCAGCAATGCGCAGCCCTGGGATAATCTCAAATTTAATCTTGATGGTATCGGAGAGGTACAGCGTAAGTTCTTCGGTACGCTTTACAATACCTATAACTTCTTCGCGTTGTATGCCAATATCGACGGATTCAGGTATGAAGATAAAGACATTCCGGTAGCACAGCGCACCGAACTGGATCGTTGGGTGCTGAGTCTGCTCAATTCACTCGTGAAAGAGGTAGATAGCTGTTATGCCGACTATGAGCCAACGAAGGCAGCCCGTGAAATTCAGGACTTCGTCAGTGAGCATCTCAGTAACTGGTATGTACGGCTCAGCCGTCGCCGTTTCTGGAAAGGAGACTATACCGACGACAAGAAAGCAGCCTATCAGACACTCTATACCTGTCTGGACACGATCGCACGCCTGATGGCACCTATCTCACCCTTCTTCGCCGATCAGTTGTTTACTGACCTTAATGACGTTTCAAAGAGAGATCGTCATGAGTCGGTACACCTGTCGTCTTTCCCTGTTGCCGATGAAAGCCTCATCGACAAAGACCTCGAGGAGCGGATGCAACTTGCACAGGATATCAGTTCCATGACGCTCAGTCTGCGGAAGAAGGTCAACATTAAAGTTCGCCAGCCGCTTCAGAAAATTCTGCTTCCCGTAACCAATCCCGAATTCCGTAAACGGGTGCAGGCGGTGGAAGAGCTGATCAAGGCAGAAGTCAATGTAGAAGAGATTCAGTTTCTGGACGATGCAAATAACATCCTTGTCAAGAAGATCAAGCCAAATTTCAAGGCACTGGGACCCAAGGTTGGCGGATTAATGAAGCAACTAACGGCCCGCATAGCCGAAATTTCGCAGGACGAAATTGCCTATCTGGAACAACAGGGGATTTTACCGCTCAGGCTCGGTGAGGTCCTCTTTGACCTCTGTATAGAGGATGTGGAGGTCCTTAGTGAAGATATTCCGGGCTGGCAGGTCGCCAGTCAGGGAAGGCTCACAGTGGCGCTGGATGTGACCCTTACCGACGAACTTCGGGAAAAGGGGCTGGCCCGGGAACTGGTCAACCGGATTCAGAACATACGGAAAGACAAAGGGTTCGAGATTACTGACCGTATAATGGTGCGTATTCAGGCACCTGAGAATGTTCAGCGTTCAGTGAAGAACAATTTCGACTATATTCGCACCGAAATTTTAGCTACCAGTCTGGAGCTGGTGGATCAGCTGGAGGGCAGTGATGCTATTCCGGTAGAAGTAGATGAAGACCTCCAGGTATTGACAACCGTAAATAAATATTCAAATGGCCACTAAAAAAACCGTTTCAAAGACTAAGAAGGCCGCGGCGAAGAAACCGGCAAAAAAAGCTGCACCTGCCAGGAAAGCGGTGAAAAAGGCAGCGCCTGCCAGAAAACCGGCTACTAAGGCACCGGCGAAGAAAGCTGCTCCCAAGAAGCCTGCAGCTAAAAAAACTGTGGCCAAAAAAGAGGTAAAGAAAGCGGCACCGAAAAAAGCTGCGCCGGCACCTAAGAAAGCTGTGAAAAAGGTGGAGATCAAAAAAGCTCCTGTTAAGGTGGTAAAGCCTGCTGCACCAAAAGCTAAGGCAGCACCGTTATCCAAAGCAGCACCTGCTCCTAAGGCAGCACCGGCTCCCATGCCTGCTCCTAAGGCAGCACCGGCTCCCAAGTCAGTAAAACCTGTGGCACCAGCAGTAAAAGTGCCAGTTGCTCCTGTGACGAAAGAAAAAAATATGACAGAGAAAGAGATAGTTAAGCCTGTGACTAACCTCCGCTACAGCGATGCTGATCTTGCGGAATTCAAACAACTGATTCAAAGTAAACTCACTGATGCCCGTGAAGAACTTGTAAACCTTCAGGCACAGATTCTGAATGCCAACGAAAACGGTACCGACGATACTGGTGCATCTTTTAAAATGCTGGAAGACGGTTCAGAAACGCTGGCCAAAGAAGAAGCCGCAAATCTTGCTGCGCGCCAGAAGAAGTTCATCGAGCAATTGGAATCAGCGTTGGTACGTATTGAAAACAAAACCTACGGAATCTGCCGGGTTACAGGTCAGCTGATACCGAAGGAACGCCTTCGTGCTGTACCTCATACTACGCAAAGTATGGAAGCAAAATTGAAGCAATACCGCGACTAAGCCACACTGGCAGTCCGGTAAACCGGTAATAATAAAAAGAGGCTGTCTCCCTGCGTGCGACAGCCTCTTTAACTTTCAGGAATCACTTCATCAACATGAAACGACCATTAATTATTATCCTCATCATACTTTTTCTGGATCAGTTTATTAAAATCTGGATTAAGACACATATGTATATGGGTGAGGAAATTGAATTTGCCCGGTGGTTCATTATTCACTTCACTGAAAACAACGGGATGGCCTATGGGATGGAGTTTGGAGGAGATTACGGAAAATTGTTTTTAAGTGTGTTCAGGATCGTTTTTGTTGCCGGAATGATCTGGTACCTCAACAAGCTGGTAAAAGAGCAGGCAAGCCGCTTATTTATCTTTATTGTGTCGCTGGTGATTGCAGGTGCCATTGGAAATATTATTGATTCTGTTTTTTACGGAATGATTTTCTCATCAAGTGATTTTGGTACCATTGCGCAGATGTTCCCTGCCGAAGGCGGTTATTCCAGTTTCCTGCATGGAAAAGTGGTAGATATGTTTTATTTCCCGATTCTCAGCGGAACATTTCCTGACTGGTTTCCGGTTTGGGGAGGTCAGCCATTCCTCTTTTTCCGTCCGGTATTTAATCTGGCTGACGCATCCATCAGTGTGGGAGTGATTCTCTGGATTCTTTTCCAGAAGAAAATATATCCTGACGAAAAAGGGGAAACGACGACTGAAGAAACAGCGGCTTCTTTTCCGGAGGAAGGTCAGGAAGAGACGGCAGGTTGATTCAGCGAAGTGATCCCGCTGCTGCCTGCAAACCTTTCACATCGGTCAGCAGAATCATCTTTCCTTCCAACCTGATCAGTCCTTCTTCTTTTAATTGAATTAAATTACGAATCAGCGTTTCCGTTGCGGTACCCGTCAATGCCGATAAATCCTGACGTGACAGCACGATATTCAAGGCTCCGTTTTCCTTTCCTGTTCCGAATTTCTCTTTCAGAAAGAGCAGGCACGCTGCAATACGAGACCGTACAGGTTTATATGTTTGTGATATCAATTGCTGTTCGGTGGAAGTGAGGTTCACTGCGAAAAGCGAAATCAAATGTTGTTGCAGGTTTTTATTATTTCCATAGAGATGATGGAACACATCCTTACTCAGAAAGCAAACATGTGTTTCTTCCAGCGCTTCTGCAGTAGTGGTATGCGGCAGGTTGGTGAGCAAGGCCCTGTGACCGATGATATCCCCTTCTCCGGCCAGGCGTACAATCTGGTCGCGGCCTGTGCCTGAAGGCAGATGTAACTTGACGCTCCCTTTTTCAATCACAAAGACTCCCAGGGGAAGCGTGTCCCGATGGAATATAATACTGCCTTTTCGGTAGGTATACCGCCCTTTAAACTGGTTGACATGAAAAATATCATCCGTTGAAATATCACAGAAAACAGATTTCAACCGTGACGTACAAGTGTGACAATTGACCTGATGTCCTCTTTTTTTCATAATTCAGTAATTCAAGATCAGCGGGAGGCAAAAATAAAGAGGATCATCTCTTTTTTCGTTAAAAGGTGATGAGGATCATTTTTTAAGGATTCAGATGCCAACATCTTTGCATGGTTCATTTCGCAGTCACTTAAAGCGTGAATTGACCGGAGTATGAAAAAAGACATCACAAGCCCGGAAGACATCCGTTACTTTGTAAATACATTTTACGATCGTGTCAGAGCAGACGATCATCTTGGAGATATTTTTAATGGAAAGATTGGTGATCGCTGGCAGGTACATCTCGAGAAGATGTATAGTTTCTGGCAATCATTATTATTTGGCGACCGGAGTTATAACGGCCGCCCATTTCCTCCGCACATGGATCTGCCGGTTGGCAGGGAACACTTTATGCGCTGGGTACTGTTATTTGAAGAGGTGATCAATGAAAATTATGAAGGTCCGGTGGCGGAGGAGGCGAAGCTGCGGGCCAATACAATAGCCGGCATTTTTCAATCGAAACTTGAACAGATGCGGCAGGGAGAACCATTCTAACACATCGAAAACATGATAAAGAGAGCTTTTACCGGAAACGATACAATCGGATCAGTAGTGGCGGCAGATTATAAAACATCTACGGTGTTTTACCGGCATGACATTGATTTCTGCTGTAAGGGAGATAAGAAAATCGGGGATGTTTGTTCAGTAAGGAAAATAGATCCGGAAGCCCTGCTGGCTGAAGTAAACGAAATACTGGCGGAAGATGAAGGGAAGACGGATCCTGCCGGGTTACCCCTTGATCAGCTGGTCCATTATATTGTTGACGTTCACCACCGGTACGTGAATAATCACATTCCCGTGATCATGGAGTTTCTGAATAAATTATGTTCTGTTCATGGCAACACCCATCCTGAACTTTTTGATGTTTACCATCTGTTTGAGCAGGGTGCACAGCATTTGCTGCAGCATATGAAAAAGGAAGAGCAGGTGCTTTTCCCGATGATTAACAATCTTGTCATTGAAAAAAATGAAGGCCGGAGGCCGGCTGATCTGCCGTACAGTACACAGATGCCCATCCGTATGATGCGCAAAGAGCATGAAACAGAAGGAAACCGATTTGCGCTGATTGCGGAGGTAACGGACCATTATACAGTGCCGGCAGATGGTTGTACGACGTTCAAAGCAACCTATGCATTGCTCAAACAATTTGAAAAAGACCTTCACCGGCACATCCACCTTGAGAATAATGTACTCTTTCCGGCTGCCCTGCAAATGGAAGAATATGAATCATAACGCCAACGAATTACCGAAATGAGTAAACCCGCTAAAGTATCCTGGGCAGAGCCCTATAAAATGAAAATGGTGGAGCTGTTAAAGACAACCAGCGCCACCCAGCGAAAAAAATCCATCCGTGAGGCCGGTTACAATACATTTCTGCTGAAGTCAGAAGATGTATATATCGATTTGCTCACCGACAGCGGAACTTCTGCCATGAGCGATGTGCAATGGGCAGGAATGATGCGTGGAGATGAGGCGTATGCCGGCAGTCGTAATTATTATAATCTGGAAAAGGCAGTTCAGGAATTCTATGGGTATAAATATCTCGTGCCGACCCATCAGGGTCGCGGGGCAGAGAATATTCTCTCCAAAGTGCTGATTAAAAAGGGCGATATTGTTCCCGGAAACATGTACTTTACAACAACGCGCCTGCATCAGGAACTTGCCGGTGGTACATTTGCCGATATCATTATCGACGAAGCGCACGATCCAATGCATATGCATCCTTTTAAAGGAAATGTGGACCTGCAAAAGCTGGACAAGCTGGTAAAGAAATACGGAGCAAAACGCATTCCGTATATTACGATTGGTACCACCGTGAATATGGCAGGCGGGCAACCCATCTCCATGCAGAATATGAAGGAGCTGCGCAATTATTGCCGTAAACACAAGCTCCGTATCATCCTCGACATGACCCGTGTCGCCGAAAACGCCTATTTCATTCAGCAACGCGAGAAGGGATATGATAAGAAAACAGTTCGTGAAATTGTCAGGGAATTATGTTCCTATACTGACGGAGCAACCATGAGTGCCAAAAAAGATGCACTGGTAAATATTGGCGGATTCATGGCTACCAATGAATGGGACGTGTTTGAGGAGGCCAGGAATCTGGTTGTTGTTTACGAAGGACTACACACGTATGGAGGTCTTGCCGGCCGCGACATGGAAGCTATGGCCATTGGTATAGAAGAAAGCGTGAATGATCGACATCAGCAGGCACGTATCGGTCAGGTGGAATATCTCGGTGCCAGGATGATGGAATACGGAGTTCCGATTGTTCTTCCCATAGGAGGGCATGGAATTTTTGTGGATGCCCGTGCATTTCTTCCTCATCTTTCCCAGGATCAGTTTCCGGCGCAGGCACTGGCAGCAGAAATATACATTGACAGTGGTGTACGCACCATGGAACGTGGTATTGTATCAGCAGGACGCAAGCCGAACGGTGAAAACTATTACCCCAAGCTAGAACTTGTTCGCTTCACCATTCCACGTCGTGTCTATACACAGGCACATATGGATGTAATTGCGGAAAGCACGGCGCGGGTACTGGACCGTGCTCCAAAGATTACCGGATTAAAGATGGTATATGAACCGAAGTATCTGAGATTTTTTCAGGCCAGGTTTGAACCCTTAAAATAATGTCACTTCGTGTAAGAACCGGAATTCTGACAGTTCTTTCAGTTTTCTTTCTGGTGTATAGTGTTACACTTTACACGTCAGGGGAAGGAAGGGAACCCGCTATTGCAGAGGGCAGACTGGTATGGCAGAAATACAACTGTCAGGCTTGTCATCAGCTCTATGGATTAGGAGGGTATCTGGGTCCGGATCTTACACATATTGGTTCCGCTCCGGGTAAGGGAGAAGCTTACATACGGGCGTTAGTGCAGGCCGGCACTAAACAAATGCCCTCTTATCCGATGCGTGAATCTGAATTGAAGGCAATCGTCGGATTTCTGAAAAGTATAGATGCTACCGGCGACGGACGTATTGGTGGTTTTCAATTGCATTGGAATGGGATGATCAGCGAACATGATGAGCGGCGATAGAATATGGAAATGGTTTGCATTGTTTGCACTGCTTCTTTTGTTTCTGGGGCTCAATTTTGGTGTGCTTGCTGCGCATAGTTATACGGCGCCGGGATTGTGGAAGGATACTCTTGGATTTATTAAGTTACGTCCACTTCATGTTACCACTGTTGTCTTCTGGATTCTGGTCGGATCAACTGCTGCGTTATATTTTGCAATCAGTGAGCTGGGATTAAAATTCAGTAAAAAGCTGGCTATGCTGCAGCTGATCTGCTGGATCGTGGCAACCGCGGGAATTTTATACTCTTATTTTAGAGGAACATTTGGCGGTCGGGAATACTGGGAATATCCTCCTGCATGGTCGTTACCGGTATTGGCGGCCTGGCTGATAATGGTTGTTCAGTATTTTAATGCGATCCGTGAGGCAGACCGGCATCCGGTTTACATATGGATGTGGGGAACGGGATTAAGCTTTTTCGTTTTTATATTTCTGGAAAACTATCTCTGGACATTTGACTCTTTCCGTGCTGACTTTATTCGGGACACCACGGTGCAATGGAAGGTCAATGGCTCGTTGGTAGGATGCTGGAATCAGATAATTTACGGTACTTCTATTTATCTGATGGAAAGAATCAGCGGGGAAGAAGGGCCGGCCCGATCACGTCTGGCTATTTCCATGTATTTTCTGGGATTGTTCAATCTTATGTTCAACTGGAGTCATCATATTTACACTTTACCAACAGCCATGTATATCCGTTATGTTGGGTACTTTGTGAGCATGACGGAATGGATTATATTTTTGAAGATTGTATGGAATTTCAAAACATCACTGAAAGCATCGAGAAGGCATCTGCATTTGTTAAGTTATCGTTTTCTGATGGCAGCGGATTATTGGGTGTTTGTCAATTTGTTCATGGCCCTGGTGATGTCGATACCTGTTATCAATGTTTATACACATGGAACGCATGTTACTGTTGCCCATGCCATGGGAACCACCATTGGCATCAACACTATGATTCTGCTGGGTGTTTTAGCTTATGCAATCGAGCGGAAAGCGGTCTCGGTCAAACAACGTAAGTGGTTGAATGGTTCATGGCTTACTGTACAGTTTTCACTTTTGGTTTTCTGGGTCAGTCTGATCATTGCCGGAATTCTGAAAACGAAATGGCAGCTCGAAGAGCCAGGGATTTTACACGCGGAAATTATGGAGCGAAGCCTTCCGCTCTTCAGACTGTTCAGTTACAGCGGATCGGTCATGTTATTCGCGTTCAGCATTATCATTTTTATTTATATCCGGAATTTACTTGGCAGGGCGGATATGGGAATGCAGGCAAAGATTCGGTAAGATGGTATCGGTTGTCTGAAGAGAAGTTTAATGCAGGATAATATTCAGCCCCAATCACAGAGAAGGCCGGTACACCCTGGACAAGGAATTTCAGTAGAACTTTTGTTATGATGTGAGTAAAGGGTACGGTGTTTTTTGATCCGAAGCCCAACTGTCAGTTTCAGGCGTTGACCTTCCAAAATGGGGGCAGCTCTGATAATATACGTTTGTAATCGTTTAGTCAATTGCACAAATAGTTGATAGCCAATTTGTTAAAATGAAAATAAAAACACAACATTTAAAGTGAGTGTAAATTACTGTATAGCAATGCCTTACGGAGAGATTTCAGGGAAAAGTAAAAATGAAAAACAAAAGAAAACTACAAAAAAACACATTATAACACCCTGTATTTCAATTGTAAAGAAACGACCGCGAGTTATAGAAACGCGAATCCTAGGACTCGCGGTCGAATGTGCTAGGTCAATTTTGGGGTGCTCACAGATTCTATTGCCCGATCAAAAACGCTATTTCCTTTTCCACTTCCTCAACAACTATCCTTCTGATACATGGATTCTCCGGGTATTTGCAATGAACCATATCACAGGGATTACACTCAAGAACATGATGAATGAATCGTGCATTCGGCTGATGGGGGTGGAATACGGGATCGCCCGGACCAAAAAGTGCGATACTCTTTGTTCCCATCGCAGCAGCAATATGAAACGGACCACTGTCGTTGCCGATGAAAAGTGTTGCTTTTTCGCACATAGCCGCAAACGTTAGTAGCGATATTTTCCCGGCTGCCTGATGTATCTCAAACGGAACCATTGGCTGCAATTGTTGCAGGTCTTCGCTGTCGTTATTATCTCCCACAATCACGGGTGCCAGCTCATAGCGTGCATGCAACATTTTCATGATTTCTGCTACTCGTTCCAGTGGCCATTTCTTCAGTATCCGTCGTGCGCCTGTATGGAATAAAGCGAACTTGTTAAGGTTCCTCTCCTTAAGAAACCGTTCAGCTTCATTTCGTTCTTCCTCTGTAACAATTATAACCGGATCATGGATTTTGTTTTCAGATGCTATCACCGGTTCAATGACCTGCAGATTGGTCTCAATCTCTCTTGGATGTTTGCCTGCTTTGCGGTTCCGGTATCGTACCGTACCTCGATCAAGACGATACAGGGGGTGATTGCTTATCGCAAACCAGGTACTTTTTGTGGTCCCGCGTAGGTCGATGATCAGGTCATATTTTCCTTTTAATGTGCTGTAATCATCCGTGACCCTGTTGATATCCCTGTTGTGTTTCAGCAGATTTAACCCAAATTTCTGCGTCACTAAAACGATTTCTGCTTCCGGAAACTGTCGCCTTAATGCCGCTAATGCCGGGGTGACATTCACCAGGTCGCCAATTTCATCCTCTTTAAATACAATTATCTTGCTGAATTTCAATAATTTTGGATCCTTCTTGCCATTGATCAAACGCGAAAGCAGAATCGACAGGAGAAAGATTCCCCTGTCTGTCCATTGTCGCCAGGCCATTGATTTTTCCACAGGCGCAATGTTAATGAATCCTAACTGACATTTATTTAATTCTTCGTAATCAAAGGATTATTCGTATATTTGCCACGCGATGCGAGAGGGGACCTGAGTCCCCTCTTTTATTTCAAATGATTGAAAAAGAGAACATAATAAATCTGGTAGAGGAGTTTCTGGCTCCTACTGAGTGTTTCCTCGTGGAGGTGAAGCTGAGCCCCAACAAACTGGCAGTAGCCATTGATAAGCCCGCTGGTGTGACCCTCGATGAATGTACAGCCCTTACCCGCCATCTCCTGGGGCAACTGGAAGAGACCGGTTTCCTTGAAAAACACGAGGTGGAAGTGGGAAGCCCCGGTATGGAAGAGCCACTCAAAGTGCCGCAACAATATCAACGTCGCCTGGGGAAAGAATTGCGGATCATAGGTGTTGATGGCAGGGAAGTAAAGGGTATCTTACAGCAGGTTATGGATCATGCTATCGAGCTGAAAGAAATCATCACCCGCAAGGAAAATAAAAAGAAGATAGTGACAGAGGAAATCCGCGTGATTCCTTTCTCAGAAATAAAAGAAGCTAAACTGGTTATTAACTATAAATTCAAATAAGTCCAATGGACCATCAGGTATTGATTGAATCCTTCTCGGAGTTCAAAGACGTTAAGAATATCGACAAGGCTACAATGATGAGTATCCTTGAAGATGTGATCAAGTCGACATTGCGCAAGCGCTTTGGCACGGCAGATAATTTCGACGTGATCATTAACCTCGACAAGGGTGACCTTGAGATTTACCGCAACCGGATGATTGTGGAAGATGGAATGGTGATGGATGAAGCAACCGAGATTGCTTATTCCGATGCGATTAAAATTGAACCCGATTTCGAAGTGGGTGAAGAACTGACAGAGTCGGTACGACTGGGTGATTTCGGTCGCCGTGCTGTATTGGCGCTCCGGCAGAATCTTGTTTCAAGGATCACCGAACTGGAAAAAGACGGTATCTACCGCAAGTACAAAGACCGTGTTGGTGAAATCATGACCGGTGAAGTCTACCAGATCTGGAAAAAGGAAATTCTGGTACTGGATGATGAGGGTAACGAACTCGTCTTGCCGAAAGGTGAAACCATACCGGCCGACTTCTTCAAGAAGGGTGACGCTGTGCGTGCGGTCGTTTTGCGCGTGGAGATGATCAACGCCAATCCGAAAATTATCCTGAGCCGTACATCGCCGGTATTCCTTGAACGCTTGTTCGAACAGGAAGTGCCCGAAGTGTTTGACGGCCTCATCACCATCAAAAATATTGTACGTGAACCCGGCGAGCGTGCCAAAGTGGCGGTTGAAAGCTACGATGATCGTATCGATCCGGTAGGTGCCTGCGTAGGTATGAAAGGTTCACGTATTCACGGTATCGTTCGTGAATTGCGTAATGAGAATATTGACGTTATCAATTACACCAACAATATTCAACTCTATATCACCCGTGCCCTGAGCCCGGCCAAGATCACGTCCATCAAACTCGACGATGAAACACGCCGCGCCGCTGTGTACATGAAGCCTGATCAGGTTTCGCTGGCCATCGGGAAAGGTGGGCATAACATCAAGCTCGCTGGTCGCCTGACCGGATACGAAATCGATGTTTATCGTGATACCGAAGATGAAGATGAGGATGTTGATCTGGATGAATTCTCTGATGAAATCGATGAGTGGATCATCGAGGAATTTAAAGCCATCGGTTGCGATACAGCTAAGTCTGTTCTCGCTCTTACCGTAGAAGATCTGGTTAAACGTACCGACCTTGAGGAAGAAACGATTCGTGAAGTCGTGAAAATCCTTCGCTCAGAATTCGAATAAGCCTGGTGCAGCATTGAGCACTGTCACCGGAGGGACCTGTCTCCGGACCAATAATACCTAATCGTGCCCCGAAAGGGAGAAGAAAGAGAAAACCGTAGATGGCCGAAGAAAAAACATTACGCCTCATCAAGGTCGCCAAAGAATTTAACGTGGGAATTCAGCACGTGGTGGAGTACCTTGAGTCGAAAGGGGTGAAAGTGGACAGCAGTCCCAACGCCAAAATTTCGATGGAGGTTTACGCACTCCTGCAGGAAAAGTATCAGCCCGATAAGCAGGCTAAGCTCGAGGCTCACGAGGTGACGCGCGAAAAGTTGAAGCGCGATACCGTGACCATCGAGTCGAAAGGCACTGTTGCGGATACCCGTGAACAGGAAACGGAGACAGATAACGATGAGTCGCTCAAGAAGAGTCTTGAGGAAATCAAAATGTCATCGTCTGGCACCACCAAGAAGTCTTCGAAGAAGAAAGCGGAAGAAGTTCCCGCTCCTGAAGCAGAGGTGGTTGTTCCTGTTGTTGCAGAGAAAACTCCTGAGCCTGCACCTGCCGAACCGGAAGTGATTAAGGCAAAAGCTGACATGGAGACACCAAAGATTCTTGGTAAAATTGATCTCGATGCCGGCAAGAAGAAATCTTCGAAGAAGGAAGAAGTAAAACCGGCTGCTGATGAGGCAGCTGATAAAAAGAAGAAAGCGGTTGCGAAGAAGAAAGAAGAAGAACCTGTTGTTCCTGCTGAAGAAGTTAAGCCTTCCAAACCGGTAAAAACAGAGAAGACTGAAAAACCTGCAGAGCCGGTGGCTCCTGTTGCCGAAAAGAAACCTGAGCCTCCCGCGAAGGAAACACCTCCGGCCCCTGAAGCCCCTGCCGCTCCTGAGCATATCGGTATCCGTGTGGATAAACTCAGCGGACCAAATATCCTCGGTAAAATTGAATTGCCGGTGGATGGACCAAAGAAAAAACCGGTCGCTTCCAGCTCGGATTTTGAAGGAGATAAGAAGAAAAGAAAACGAAAAGAAAAAGGCGGGCCTCAGGGTCAAGGTCAGGGTCAGAATCAGGGACAACGTCCGGGTGGACAAGGTCAGGGTCAGGGTCAACGTGGCCCCGGTGGACCACATGGTCAGGGTCAACGTGGCCCGGGTGGACCTCATGGCCAGCGCCGTGATAATCGCCCCGGTCAAAAGGGCGGTCCTAAAGGACAACCTCAACAACCAAAAGTTGAGCCCACCGATAAGGAGATTCAGGATCAGATCAAGGCAACACTCGCCCGTTTGAGTGGTGGCGGTAAATCGAAAGCTTCTAAACTTCGCCGTGAAAAACGTGATCTGCATGCGCAGCGTGAAGAAGCACGTGCTGAACAACAGAATGAAAAAGTTATTCAGGTAACGGAATTCGTAAGTGCAAACGAACTCGCCAAGATGATGGATGTTCCTGTGAACAAAATCATCAGCACCTGTATGAGCCTTGGACTTTTCGTTTCAATCAATCAACGTCTCGATGCAGAAACCATTACGGTTGTGGCAGAAGAATTTGGTTATAAAGTGGAATTTGTTTCCGCTGATCTTCAGGAGTCCATTGAAGAGAAGGAAGATGCTCCCGATGAAATGCGTGCCCGTGCACCCATCGTAACCGTAATGGGTCACGTTGACCACGGTAAAACATCCTTGCTGGATTATATCCGTAAAGCGAATGTAATTGCAGGTGAAGCCGGTGGTATCACACAGCATATCGGAGCGTATGAAGTGAGTCTCGAGAGTGGCCGTAAAATCACGTTCCTCGATACACCGGGTCACGAAGCGTTTACCGCTATGCGTGCACGTGGTGCGAAAGTTACTGACGTAGCCATCATCGTTATAGCTGCTGATGATAGTGTGATGCCTCAAACCAAGGAGGCGATCAATCACGCTCAGGCCGCAGGAGTTCCGATTGTGTTTGCAATAAATAAAGTAGATAAGCCCGGAGCAAATCCGGAAAAAATTAAGGAGCAGCTTGCAGCTATGAATTTATTGGTGGAAGACTGGGGTGGTAAATACCAGAGTCAGGAAATCTCTGCCAAGAAAGGAATGAATATCGATAAACTGCTCGATAAAGTATTGCTCGAGGCAGAAATGCTCGACCTCAAAGCCAATCCTGATCGTCTCGCGAAAGGTACCGTAATTGAATCTTCACTCGATAAGGGCCGTGGATTCGTTACCACCATTCTGGTACAGACCGGAACCTTGCGAATGGGTGATGTGGTGCTGGCAGGCTGCCATAGCGGTCGTGTGAAAGCAATGTTTAACGAGCGCGGACAACGCATTAAGGAAGCAGGACCTTCAACTCCAACAATGATCCTGGGTATGTCCGGTGCTGTACAAGCCGGTGATCAGTTCAATGTAATGGAAGATGAACGTGAAGCTCGCGAAATTGCGAACAAACGTCTCCAGTTACAGCGTGAACAGGGAATACGGACACATAAACATATTACACTCGACGAAATCGGTCGTCGTCTGGCTATCGGTAACTTCAAAGAACTTAATGTCATTGTTAAAGGTGATGTGGATGGTTCTGTAGAAGCGCTCGCCGATTCGCTCCTCAAACTGTCTACACCGGAAATTCAGGTGAATGTGATTCTGAAAGGAGTGGGTCAGATCTCTGATTCAGATATCATGCTGGCTTCTGCTTCCAATGCAATTATCGTTGGCTTCCAGGTTCGTCCGAGCAGCAGCGCACGCAGACTGGCCGAGCAGGAGGAAATCGATATCCGCTTGTACTCGATCATCTACGATGCCATCAACGAGGTCAAAGCAGCAATGGAAGGTATGTTGGCTCCGGAATTCGAGGAGAAGATCGTTTGTAATGTGGAAGTCCGTGAAACCTTCAAGATCCCGAAAGTGGGTACCGTGGCCGGTTGTATGGTGACCGATGGAAAAATCACCCGTAATACGAAGATCCGTATTATCCGTGATGGTATCGTTGTCCATTCTGGTGAACTCTCTTCGCTCAAACGCTTTAAAGATGATGCGAAGGAAGTACAGGCTGGTATGGAGTGTGGTCTCAGCGTGAACAATTACAATGATGTCAAAGTGGGTGATATCATTGAAGGGTATGAACAGGTAGCGATCAAACGTACACTGGCCTGATAAAATTTACCTGATATAAATAACGGGTAATGAAATCCTGCAAGGGAGTCATTACCCGTTTTCTTTTGAAAGTGGTTGATAGCACTGCGTCAGAACGGGTTCTGATAAACCCAGGCCCTCGTTTTTTGGGATGTGGATGTAAACGATTGTTTAACGCAGATGAACGAAGAATGACCCGTCAGTCAGAAAGCGCCTTATTAATAAAAATCACTATTTTCAACCCCTAAGAACCTCTGAACATGGAAAGATTCACCGGACTACTGGGCATACTGCTGATTCTCGGACTTGCTTATCTGGCCAGTAACAACCGCAAAGCGATAAACCTTCGTCTCGTTTTCAGCGGATTATTACTACAGCTGGCTATTGCGGTGCTGGTATTGAAAATTCCGCCGGTAACAGCATTCTTTCAGTATATCGGCCATGGCATGGAGAAAATCGAAATGTTTGCACGTCAGGGCGCATCCTTTGTATATGGAGGAATTGCTGCGATGCAATTTGATGGTTCAGTTGCTAACTACGCTGCCGGCGGTTTCGTTTTCGCATTTAACATCACTGCAACGATTATTCTTGTTTGCGCCCTGGTGGCGATCTTATATCACATTGGTTTCATGCAAAAGGTGATTTCTGTTATTGCCCGTGCGATGAATTTTGTAATGCGTGTGAGCGGAGCCGAGGCGCTGAGTAATGTGGCCAGTGCATTTGTTGGGCAGGTGGAAGCCCAGGTCATGATTCGTCCTTACCTAGCCGGCATGACAAAGAGTGAATTACTCGCCAGTATGAGCGGTTCACTTGCCTGTATTGCCGGAGGAATTCTGGTGGTGTACGTAAATATGGGTGCAGCTGCCGGTTATGATCTGGCTCCAAAACTGATTGCTGCCAGTTTGATGGCAGCTCCGGGAGCGCTTGTGATTTCTAAAATTGTATTTCCGGAAACAGAAGAAAGCCAGACGCTGGGAGATGTTAAACTCGAAGTGAAAAGTCCGTATATCAATATCGTTGATGCTATTTCACATGGTGCTGCGGATGGATTTAAAATTTCCATGAATGTAATTGCCATGCTGATCGGTTTTATAGCCTTGATTGCCATGATCGATTGGTCCTTGCTTAAAATTGCCCATCTCTTTAACCCTGACTTTAACCTTTCTCTAAACTGGATCTTCGGAAAACTGTTTTATCCGATGGCCTGGGCAATGGGTGTGCCGGGTGAAGATGTGAACAATGTAGCTACCTTACTCGGACAAAAGCTGAGCATTAATGAGTTTGTGGCGTTCCAGAATCTCTCTAATAAAGCCATTCCGATTGTCACTGAAAAAGGACTCTTGATTGTTTCCATTGCCATTTGTGGATTTGCCAACTTTTCGAGTGTCGGAATGCAGATCGGAGGTATCGGCGAGCTGGCACCCGGACGACGTGCAGATCTCGCGAGACTGGGCTTAAAAGCACTCTTTTGCGGTACGCTGGCTTCGTATCTCTCAGCTACGATAGCAGGGATTATCATCTGAGTTCCCGATTTCCGGCGTATTTTGGGAATGAAGATCCCGTGATCCGCTGTTTCATTAGACAAACCGCATAAAATGATCGACCAACATGATTCGGCCCGAGTGTGGTTTTTCTTTTCTTTGTATACTCTAAAATGTAGTTTAAAATGAAGAAAAAACTAGTAGCATTCCTGCTCCTCCTTAGTGTAACGGTGGCTAAGCAGGCGCGTGCCGACGAAGGTATGTGGCCGCTCTTCCTGATTCAGCAACTTCAGGATTCTATGCAGGCCCGCGGTTTGCAATTGACCGCTGATGATATTTACAACATCAACAAGGCGTGTATCAAGGACGCGGTTGTTCGCTTAATGAGTAAACAAAACCGAATGTTCTGTACCGGTGAGATTATTTCTCAGCAAGGTTTGTTTCTTACCAATCACCACTGTGGATATGGTGCCATTCAGGAGCTGAGTACACCGGCGGATAATATTCTGTCCGGCGGATTCTGGGCCAAAACTCAAAGCGAAGAACGTCCCGCCAATTTTAATATCGGCCTGCTCTCCAAAGTGGAGGACGTTACGGCTATGATCATCAATGATTCTATTGCAGGAATCACCGATGAGGCGGCCCGTACCAAAGCGATTGCTGCAGTAACGAAATCTGTCGCTGCAAAACTCAAAGAGGCTTTTGGTGACGATAAGGATTTCTGGGCGATTGAAATCGTTCCATTCTGGGCCGGTAATAAATACCTCGCGATGTATTACAACGTGTTTCAGGATATCCGCCTCGTTGGTACACCTCCGGAGAATATCGGAAAATTTGGTGGAGAAACGGATAACTGGATGTGGCCACGCCATACCTGCGATATCAGCATCTTCCGGATTTATGCAGATGGAAGCAACAAGGCTGCGAAATACAATAAGGATAACAAGCCATTTGCACCGAAGTATTTCTTCCCGATCAATATTCAGGGCCCACAGGAGAACAGCTATGCTATGATTCTCGGTTACCCTGGACGCACACAACGTTATACTTACAGCGAAGGCATCCGGTATTACTCAGAGTCAGAGCGTCCGAAACGTGTGAAAGTTCGTCGTGATATCCTCGATATTTACGAAGAGTATATGCATGCAGACCCCACCATCAAACTGATGTATGCTGATAAGTTTGCGGGACTGAGCAATTACTGGAAGAAGTTTATGGGAGAAGCTGATGCATTGAAAAAACTCAGCATCTATGAGCGCAGAAAGGACGAAGAAAATAAATTCTCGGCGTGGGTGAAAAATGGCCATCAGGCCAAATATGGTGAGGTGATCAGCTTGTATGATAAGGCCTACACAGATGTGAAAAAATATGGTCTTTACAGCGTGTATTTTCAGGATGGCGTGAGCAACTCACAGCCGATGGCACTCGCACTCGGTATGTCAAAACTCGAAGGCTTGCTGAAAGATAAAGCCAAAGCAGAAGATGCGAAGAAGGAAGCCGCTGAAATGGCGAAAGATCTGGATACTGACTTCCATGAATATTATGATCCAATTGAGAAGAAAGTATTGGCTACCGTATTGCAGCATCTGGTGGAGGATCTCGATCATGCGTATCTGCCTGCTGATCTGCTGACCATGTCAGAAAAACATAAGGGGAACTACACAGCCTTCGCCGAAGAACTCTGGAAAAAATCAATCTTCGTAAGCAAGGATAAACTCGGAAAATTCCTGGCTTCACCATCTCTCAAAACGCTGCAGAAGGATCCGATTTATAAAATCGCGAATGGCTACATGACAGTGATTACGGAGAAACTGCAACCTGAAATGACGCGTATCAATGCTGAACTCAGTAAAGCAAACCGTTTGTTCCAGGCTGGTGTTATGGAGATGAGTCCGAACCGTCTGTTTACTCCGGATGCGAACGGTACCATGCGCCTTACCTATGGTCGTGTTTTGCCGTACAAAGGGAAAGATGCCGTCTTCTTTAAGGAGTTTACGACTTCTCGCGGGGTAATCGAAAAGTATGCTCCCGGAGATATTGAGTTTGATGCGCCTGCCCGCCTGATCGAAATGATGAAAAAGAAAGACTTCGGTCAGTACGCTGATAAGGATGGAGAACTCCATACATGCTTCCTTACTGATAACGATATCACCGGTG
Source organism: Bacteroidia bacterium (assembly GCA_046330075.1). Taxonomy (GTDB): domain Bacteria; phylum Bacteroidota; class Bacteroidia; order AKYH767-A; family OLB10; genus JAJTFW01. Next base: position 136,943 of record JAXLTL010000009.1, read on the forward strand.
GTAACTCCGGAAGTCCTGTTATCAATGGAAAAGGAGAGCTGATCGGTACCGCATTTGATGGTAACTGGGAAGCTATCGCCAGTGACTTTGCCTTCGAACCACAGTTCCAGCGTACCATTTGTGTAGATGTTCGTTACACGCTGTTTATCCTGGATAAATTCGGAGGAGCCGGACACCTGCTCAATGAAATGAAAATTATCCGTTAATCCGGATTCCATGTTTATAAGAGGGCTGGCATCTGGTGCCGGCCCTTTTGTTTTTAAAATGACTGTATTTCAGGACCGGGAAATCTCGAAAGTATTACTATTAAGAAAAATAGGTTCATTATCAGGACTTTAGAATTAGTTCAAATTAGGTGGGTAACAGACTGATCTGTTGTATTTTTATTCCCAATGAAACATGTAAGCCTGGTTCCGGGATTGAAAAACCTGCGGTATGATCTGCCTGCATCACTTGTCGTATTTCTGGTAGCATTGCCTTTATGCCTGGGCGTGGCTGTAGCTTCCGGTGTACCCGCATTCTCGGGAATTATTGCTGGAGCAGTTGGGGGAATTATCATTGGTATCCTGAGTGGATCTGCACTAAGTGTGAGCGGCCCGGCAGCGGGTCTTACGGTTATCGTATTATCGGCTGTCCAGCACCTGCCTTCCTTTGAGGCCTTTCTCCTTGCTGTGTTTCTTTCCGGAATCCTGCAAATCATACTCGGAATGCTCAAAGCCGGTGTGATTGGCGATTTCATTCCTTCTGCGGTTATCCGCGGAATGTTGGCTGCGATCGGTTTGATTTTAATTCTGAAACAGATTCCACATGCGGTGGGTTACGATAAAGATTATGAGGGTGACTTTGCATTTAATCAGGATGACGGACAGAATACATTCTCTGAATTATGGCATCTCGTGAATGAAATTTTATCGCCGGGTGCCGTGGTAATTGCTGTTGTATCGTTGTTGATTCTTAATTTTTGGGATCATAAAACCATAAAATCCCATCGCTGGCTTCAGTACATTCCCGGACCTTTATTGGTGGTGCTATTCGGGATTTTTGCAAACCGTACATTTTCTGCTTTTTTCCCCGCGCTGATGATTTCTCCAGAACATCTTGTCAACATACCTGTGGCCAGTGATGCAAGTTCTTTCTTTGGGCAGTTTGCCTCTCCCGACTTTGGTCAGATTGGCAATCCTGATGTCTGGATCACCGCGTTTACATTGGCGATTGTAGCGAGTGTTGAGACGTTGCTGAGTATTGAAGCAGTGGATAAAATCGATCCCTTCAAACGGGTATCACCGACCAACCGTGAGCTGATCGCACAGGGTGCCGGTAATATTGTTTCGGGGCTGGCAGGAGGAATGCCCGTAACATCTGTCATCGTACGTAGCTCCGCTAACGTTAGTTCCGGTGGCCGTACCCGTATGTCAACTATCCTGCATGGTGGTTTTCTGCTGCTTTCGGTCGCGCTGATACCCGGAGTGCTCAATATGATTCCGCTCAGTGCACTTGCTGCGGTATTGATTGCAGTAGGGTATAAGCTCACCAAACCTGAGATCTTTCTGCGTAAATGGAAAAAAGGATATGCCCACTTCTTTCCGTTTGTGATTACCATTGCAGCGATTTTGCTCACCGATTTACTCAAAGGAGTATGTATCGGGCTGATCGCCGGTGCTGCCTTTATTATTTTCAGTAATTTCAAATCGGCAATTACGTATATCAACGATGGTAACCAGCATCTGGTCCGGTTCAAAAAGGATCTCTCCTTCATACACAAACTGGAATTAAGACGACGCTTACGCTCTGTTCCGGATAATGAAGTTGTTGTACTTGATTTATCAAGAATCCATTTTGTGGATTACGACAATGCAGAAATTATCAATGACTTCATCGACAATGCGGCTCTTCGCGGTGTAAAGGTCATTGTTGAAAGAAATGAAACTCATGCGGCAGATATCATTAAAGAGCCTGCTGCAATCGGATAATTGTACAGTTTAAAACCTGAAAAAATGAAACCATACGAACGTTTATTACTGGATAATAAAGCATGGGCAAAGGAAATGAAGGAGGAGGATCCTGAGTTCTTTGAACGCCTTGTGAATGTGCAGACACCAGACTTTTTATGGATCGGATGTTCTGACAGCCGCGTTCCTCCGGATAAAATTACTCAAACCCGGCCCGGTGAAATTTTCATCCATCGTAATATCGCCAATATGGTGGTGCATACTGATCTGAACCTGCTGAGTGTTTTACAGTATGCTGTGGAGGTACTCAAAGTGAAGCATATTATTGTTTGCGGACATTATGGATGTGGTGGTGTTAAGGCAGCTATGACCAGAAAGAGCTTCGGTATTATTAATAAATGGCTGAGAAATATAAAGGACGTTTACAGATTTCATCAGGAGGAGATTGAAGCATTAACTACAGAAGATGAAAAAGTGAACCGGCTGATTGAACTGAATGTGAAAGAACAGGTGTTGAATCTGGCCAAGACATCAATCGTTCAGAGTTCCTGGAAGAAATACAATTCTCCGCAGATTCACGGATGGGTATATGATCTCCACGATGGAGTGATCAATCCGCTTGTTGATCTTTCTCCGGGAGATCATCTCGATCATCCGATTTTTGAATACGATAACCTCGATTGATATCAGTGTTCAAAGAAAAAGGGATGTGAACAACATCCCTTTTTCTTTTGAAGTAAGACTTCGATTACCGTGCAATGCAGAATTTCTGAACTACTCTTTCACCGTTGCTGATGATGTTGAGCTGATAGATTCCTGCAGCTAAGCCGGCGACATTTACTGATTGTGTTTCGCCCATTCCGGCAATTACCGGTGTGCTGATCACTTTACCTGACATATCGCTGATGGTGATAGCTTCAATCTGTTGGTCTTTTTCCATACGGATCATCAATACATCGCTGGCAGGATTCGGATACAGCGCTGAGATGATGTCTGAAGCTGATTCACCGATTCCGGTTACGATCTGGAAAGGTACTACCTGTCCATCGGCCAGTGCTGCAAATAAACCGAACGAAGCACCGTTCTGATTCGTTGCCGGTGTAAGGAACCCGGAGGCAAAGACCGTTGCTGTACCACCGGCTAAACCGCTCAACGGAGCTACGAAGGAAGCCACTACAACAGCATTGTTGTTTCCTGGCGTTATGTCCAGCGTATAGTTAGCTGCCGGTACTCCGATATATCCGGTGATATCTGTGTAAGCAGCATTGTCAACCAGAATTCCACCGCCTGCAACAATCACGTCAACAGCAGGAGCGTCAGTAGCCCCATGCAGTACGCGGAACTCGGTGTTCGAAGCATTTGTAGCTTCCTCGCGCATTTCATCTTGTAACAGCAGCGTGAAACCTGTTGGGCGTCCGTCAGGATTTGCAGCAAAGGATGCCGGAGATAATACCCCGCTGGCGATGGCTGCATAAGTTGCTCCGTTTTCAAGAACGACATTGAAGCTAACGAGCGTATCGTTTACAGATAAAGAGTTTTTACCTGCAACACCAATGTTTAAAGTAATTCCGGCCGGTACAGTGATGTAAGGAGTTGCAGTGCGGAAAGCGAAGTTGTCCAGTGCAAGTGTTCCGTTGACATAAATATCAACACTGTCGGCAGCAGGGTCGGCGCAGTTGTGGATGACCTGCAGGCGGGCCAGACTGGTATCGTTCAATGCAAGCACGGTTCCGTCAGCTAATGCAGCGAATAAACCGAATGCTTCTCCGTTCTGGTTTACGGAAGGATCAAGAAATCCAGAAGCGAAAACCACAGCAGCACCACCGGCAAGACCACTCAGCGGTGCATCATAACTGACCAGAATCGGACTTCCCGCAGCGGGAGTCAGATCGATGAGATAATCTGCTGCCGGTACAGAAAGATATCCGGCGAGATTGGTGTAAGCAGCACTGTCAACCAGTTGTGCAACTCCGCGGGCATAAACATCTACAGCCGGTGCATCTGTTGCTCCGTGAAGAATAGCAAGGTCTACATTGGTAGGAACAGTTGCAGATTCCTGCATGCCACTGAAAAGAAGAAGCTGGAATGCCGTTGAAGTGCCTTCCGGATTGGCGGCGAATGAAGCAGGATTCAATACACCGTTTGCAACTGCAACGTAGGTCTCTCCATTGTTCAGAACAACGGGGATATTCACCAGTGTATCATCTGCTGAAGTGCTGGTGGGTCCGGCAATACCAATATTCAGGGTGATGCCGGAAGTAACGTCTATAAAAGGAGTTGCCTGACGAAATGCAAAATCATCCAGTTGCAGGGTGCCGTTTACATAAACGTCAACAAGTGCGGCTGCAGGATCCGCTGCATTGTGAATGATCTGAAGACGTGCGCTTCCTACAACATTCAGGGGAAGCACCGTGCCATCTGTCAGGGCTGCATAAAGGCCAAATCCTTCTCCGTTTTGATTTTGTGATGGATCAAGGAAGCCGGAAGCGAATACGACGGCACTGCCACCTGCAAGTCCGCTGAGCGGCGCTGCGTAACTGATGAGTGGGGTAGTAGTTCCTGCAGGAAGAATGTCCAGAATATAGTCGGCAGCAGGCACACTGATATATGCTGTTAAATCTGTATAAGCTGCACCTGAAACAAGCGTTGCTACATTTTGGGCAGCAACATCTACAGCAGGTGCATCAGTTGCTCCATGCAATACACGGAAATCAACTTCTCCTGCATTCAATGCTGCGGTCCGCATGCCATCGGCCAGCAATAACTGAAAACCGGTCGGACGTCCGTCAGGATTAGCAGCAAAGCCTGCAGGATTTAAAACTCCTGAAGCGATCGCCACATATTTTTCATTTGCCTGTAAAACCACCGGTATGTTGACCAGTGTGTCGTTTACAGATGTACTGCTGGAAGGTGCGATACCGATGTTAATCGTTACACCGGAAGGTACATTTACAAATGGCGTCGCCTCTCTGAAACCGAAATCATCAAGCGTAAGATTTCCGTTTACGTAAATGTCAACCAATGCAGCAGCCGGATCAGCACAGTTGTGGATGACCTGTAATTCTGCCTGCGCAAGACTCTTTGATGCTACACCGGCGGCGAGCATGAAAGTGAGTAAAAGTTTTTTTGTTTTCATGTTTCCTGATTTAAGGTTTGATGTGAAAACAAGGTCAAATGAACATTGTTAGCGGTGAATGCAGATTTGCTCAATAATTGATTTAATGAGTTGATTGTCACGTCATATTGTCTTTCGTGAAAATTTCATTGCTTGTGCATTTCGAAGAAATAAAATCAATTTGCCAAGTGACGATAACTTTTACATTGCACAAGATGTTATCCTAACTTTTGTTTTGTAGGGAAGTTTCTGTCATGTGTTTGTCAATTTACAGATGAACAGGAAAGGTGATATTTAAGAATACCGGTTTTAAACGGATGAAGCAGATTGGAATGAGGTGATCGTTGAAAGCTGTTAGGCTCTGATTATTTTTTTCTCCCTCAGTATTTCTGTGGTCAGAATGGGACTGTTTGAAAGATTCCGGTAGGTGATCACACTGCACAGTACCGCATAGTGGTCACCCGCATCTGTCCAGTGTATAGCCTTGCATAAAATGACGGCGCAGGATTCAGTTAGAAAAGGGATGGCGTGGAAAATGCCGGTTTTGTTTTTTATTTTTTCAATCTTGTTAATGGTATGCCCCGATTGCTTACCGAGTAGTTCTACCAGGCGGTATTGGCTGGAGGAAAGTAATTGCAAAATACATTTTGGTTGTTTCTTCAGCAGGACTTCGGTAAAAGTATCTTTATATACTCCGATAATAAATCTTTTCGGCTGCATCGATATTGCTGTTACATACGTGCAGATATTCATGTTATGATGTATTCCATCGGAAGTGGATAGGCTGTAAACTGGGAGGTCAGGGCGGTTCCAGGGGCGTCGCATCGTTTACGCAGAAACTAAGAGGGAGGAATTGATTTCACGGTCGAGCTGCAGGAGGTAATTCCCTGCAGTCTGCATCAGGTGATTGAATTTTTCAGTGTCCATTTTTTCAACCTGACGCACCATCATGCTCATACGCGGGTTTTTCAGAAAGAAAGATTTATGGATATATATGAACCTCCAGAATAGAGCATCCCAGATTTCGCACCAGGGTCCTTTCTTATAATTACTCATTTTAAGGATATAATTGGAACCCGAGATATATGGTTTGGTGCTAATGCTGCCACCATCTGCAAACTGACTCATTCCGTAAACATTCGGTACCATAACCCAGTCATAGGAGTCTATGAAAAGTTCCATGAACCAGCGATACACTTCGTCAGGGTCAAATTCACAGAGCAGCATGAAATTGCCCAATACCATCAGACGTTCTATGTGATGTGTATATGCATGGTCGATACATCTTTTAATCGCTTCATCAACCGGCTCGATTCCGGTAGTACCATTGTAAAAGGAGGGTGGGATCTTTCGTTTGTGTTCCCAGAAATTTGTGGTTCGTTGATCCGTGCCTTTTAAAACATACACATGACGGATGAATTCACGCCATCCCAGAATCTGTCTGATAAATCCTTCCAGAGAATTGAGCGGTACATTATACTGCTGTGCGGCTGTAAGACTTCTCTGTAATATATCGTCCGGTGTGATCAGACCAACGTTCAGCATCGGCGTAAGCAAACTATGGAAGAGGAAGTTTTTATCGCTGACAATAGCATCCTGATATTCTCCAAAGTATTTGAAACGACGGCTGAGAAAATCGTCCAGCCATTGGAGCGCAGTTGCCCGGGTATAGGGATAGATCATTTGCCCGAGGTTCCCGGGATTTGATGCGAAGTGTTCGTTAACATATTGGACGGCTTCGCTGCTCTCTTCATCGGCAGGAATAGTGGCGACTACAGGCGGTATTAACCCTTTTGGAAGTCTCTTTCTGTTTTCAGTATCAAAGGTCCATCTCCCTCCTGTAGGTTGACCGTTTTCGATCAGCAGGTTCAGTCTTTTTCGCTGTTCAATGTAAAAGTCGGTCAGGAAGAATTTTTTCTTGTCGCGGAAATATTCAATACCCTGCGAACGCGTTGTAATAAACTGAGGAGATTCGATCAGTTGCAGTTTGAGCTGATGTGTTGCTGCATAGCGCCGGTAACGGCGTTCAAGCAGATAATCGACCGGGTCAACCATTACAAGGTCTGTACATTTATGTTCTTTCAGACATTGAAAAACCTGCGCCGTTTCTGCTGCTGCAGCATCAAAATACCGGACATGAAAACCGGAAGCCGTGAGCATGCTGGCGTATGCTTTCATCGACATCCGGTGGAATGCAAGTTTTAATTTGTGAAAGCTGAACTGGGTGAAGAACAACGGTTCTTCAATCATCCAAACTTCACTGCCGGCTATAATTGACGGGCTATTTTGAAAGAGCTGATGCGGAAAGATGATGGTTACGGACTGCATACCAGCAAAACAAGATTCAGCGGCAATTGTTTCAGCTTCCTGATGGTTCGCGATCAGCAAGTGGTGTTTGAAAAGAGCGCTTCAGTTGCGGCTCTCAACGGATGCAGGTATCGATCCGACTGCTGCATTTGAATCGATAGACATCCGGTACAGCAGCTGCAGAAATTACAAAGGAGCCGGCAGGCATGAATAGGCCAGTGGTCTGTTTCAGGAACCATTGACGGAGTAAAAACGACAATGCTCCTGCAATACAGAAAATATACGCTTCAAGCCGTGCGCTTATTCCTTGATAAATCTCGCCGTTTTCCAGCCTCGCTCAGTTCGTACTTTCAAAATGTACAGTCCCGGTTTCAGGCTACTGATATCACAACGGTAAGTAGCACCATCCTGTTGCATGGCATCCAGCGAAGTCAGACTTCCTTTCGCATCCGCAATGATGAAATCGAGGATTTGAAATTCACTTTCAAAACTGACCTCATTCTGTGCAGGATTCGGGCGCACGAGAAGTTTCTCGGATGGTGGTTCTTCCAATGTGGTCCGTAATGCTCCATTGTTAAACTGAATTGTTCGAACACTGTCAAAATACGCTTCAGTACCGGAAAAATTTGCAGCGGTACGTTCCCAGCCTGCTGCATAGTAGAAACCGGATCTGCCTGTTGCCACATCCGTAAGTGCAGCTGCAGTATAGGTTACTCCGGGTTGGATGCTCCATGGATAGTTATAGTCGAAGAGGCGTTTCCCGAATTTACTATAACGGACCAGCATATACGACCTTACCGTTTTAGTGGTGCCGTTGGCCAATGTAATATCCGAGTTACGGTCACCGCAAATCAGCAGTGAACCATCTCTCTCCACATCCAGCGAAATAGGCGCAGAACGATTTCCGTAATACCGGGCCCAGCTAAGTACGCCGTCTTTATAAAACAATCGGGTAATACGGATATCAAGTCCGGATGCAGATCCGTTATTCGAACCTACACCGTGGGCATAACCATTTTTTCCCATCACCAGTTTATAATCACGCACCAGTCCAAGTTCATGGTTCCACTTCAAAGTGCCATTGGAATTATAGGCTCTCATAAAGCCATGACTTCTGATAACAGTATCGCCGGGTGCTAAACCGTAAATGGTTCCGCCAACCAGAATCTGACTGTTTGAGGCAGTACTGTACACATGGATCGATGATACATGATTCGTGAATGTATTATTCGGAATGATCTGATCCTTTACTTCCCAAAGTGTAACCAGGCTTGAGTTTATTTTTTCAAGGAAGATATAATTACCATATAAACTTTCTTTCCGTGCTCCGCCGATATAAATAAACCCAGTCGGCATAACAGTGCAGGTGTTGATAAAGATACCATCATTACTCGCCTGACCGGCTTTGAAAGAGTTGGATTTGGTTGAACCCGTCAGTGTTTTACGTGCAAGACCTCTCGTCCAGATCTGATCACCCGCATCACGATAATTATAAACGATGAATTTATTAAAAGCATAATCCATTCCTCCTCCTTTCACAGAGAACTGATCAGCATTGGATTTCGAAACACCATAATGCATGGAATCCTGAGGCGTCAGGTAAAAATTCAGCACCAGCATGTGCATGTAAAAGTTTGTTGAATCTTCGTATTGGGAAATAACCACCAGTCGGTTCATCACGGTATCTGCCTGAAAAGAAACCACCTTATGATTGAAGCCTGAGTCGGGGAGGCAAAATGTCGAAGAATACGTTGCTGCTCCGGTTGAATCAATCGTTTCAATACTGTACGTATATGCTGGTGTTGACGCAACAAATCTCAACTGAAAGATCGAGCCATCCTCATTACTTTCAATCGCATTCAATTTTTGTGACTGTGCATCTTCAGCGCTCAACTCCCATGCAGTTTGTGCATGAATGGTCAATCCGGGAATGAATGTCAGAAGAAAGAAAACGAACTTTTTCATGGTGTTGTTTTGTATACACAAAACTACCTGACAGGGTCACTGCTGTAACAATGCAAAAAAAAGGATATTCACCAATTGGATGTGGATAAGCCACTCAAATCAGAGGTCCGGAAGTTTTACCTCATCCGGTACGATGAAAGCATTGGAAAAATTAAGGGAGATTTTTTTCAGAAAACCGGCAGCTTCGAGTCGGGTACGAAAATCACCGGCCCTTACTTTGAAGTTAGGTTGTTGATAAATCAGGTAGGCTGCAGCTTCTGGATAAAGTTGAATAAAGCCGGAACGCAATTCCTGAGCTTTATTTCGATCATTACCAAAATAAATCTGGATCCTGTACCCCTGCATTGACATTTTGGCAGCCGCCACCAGTTTATGCCTTTCCACCAGCTTTCTTGCCAGACTATCGTTCGTATCTGATTGGGCTACAGACAAAAGAGGTGCGAACAAAAAAAATGTGAGGAGCCATTTCATGTGGCAAAGTTGTAGAAAATCCGGGATTGGTGCAAGTCTCTTCCAGCTTTTCAGATGATAAAAATTTCAGAACCATCTAATCGGAGTCATTTCAAATAATGAAGAAAAAGATGTTATTATAGCCCTGATTATCAACAATGAGCTGGTTCCAGCCGTTCTGACCCATCAATAATTTTTCATAGATGCATTTATAAACATCAGAAAGTCAGTCCATTTAAGTCCTTATGTAGATTGATTCGGAACGGGCTTAAAATTTTATCTTTTTTTATTCTTATGACGGGTTGAATATTAGTTTCTGCTAAATTTGGCGCCTGTAAAAATTGGCTTTATTGTCACTGATCGGTAAAAATAAAGTCGTCAAACTCAACTAAAATAAATTTCGGAAATATGCTGCGTTACGTATCCAGGTGCCTGACTATCACGATGTTAGCCTTGTCCGCGATCGTAATCTTTAATTCGGGAGCAGTGGCTCAACCAAATGGTGAGGCCCTGTTCAAAGCCAATTGTACTGCCTGCCACGTGGTTGGGGAGGACAAAGTGGTTGGTCCCGGTTTGAAGAACGTTCATAACAAGTATAAAGAGGAGTGGCTTGTTAAGTGGATTAAAAATTCACAAGCATTAGTAAAGGCGGGTGATGCTGCGGCGGTGAAGGTTTTTGATGAGAACGGCAAAATTCCAATGCCGGCTTTCGCATTGAGCGATGATGAAATCAAAGCAGTAATCGGCTACATCAAGGCGGAAAGTGAAAAGGCTCCTGCGGCTCCTGCTGCTGATGCAACAGCTGCTGCCGGTGGTGAAGAAAAGAAAGAGGACAATTATCCTATCGTTCTGACGCTGGCCTTCATTCTTCTGTTTGCATTATTCGTAATCCTGAACAAAGCACAGAAAGGACTGGCACGGGTGGTTCGTCAGCGAGACGGAATACCGGAGCCGGTACAACTGCAGGGAAAAGCAGCTTTCAAACACTGGGTGCGTGAACATAAGGCACTCGTGGCCTGGATTGTAGTCATTGTATTCTTGTGGGGAAGTGTGGCTGGCTGGAAAGCGCTCGCCGGAATTGGTGTACAGCAGGGTTATGCTCCGGACCAGCCGATTAAGTTTTCCCATAAACTGCACGTCGGACAAAACAAAATTGATTGCCGCTATTGCCACTCTGGTGCTGAGAAATCAAAGAATGCCGGAATTCCTTCGCCAAACGTATGTATGAACTGCCATAAGTATGTAAAGAAAGGTCCTAAGTACGGTACTGAAGAGATTTCAAAAATTTATGCAGCGATTGGTTGGGATGTGGATAAGCAGCAATATACTGGAAAGCAAAAAGCGATTCAGTGGACCCGTATCCACAATCTGCCTGATCTGGCTTATTTCAACCACAGCCAACACGTAAAAGTGGGTGGTATTGAATGTCAGACCTGCCATGGGCCAGTAGAAACAATGGAAACCATGCAACAGTTCTCTCCGCTTACAATGGGATGGTGTATCCAGTGTCACCGTGATACTGAAGTGAAAGCAAAAGAGAACGGATACTACAAAGACCTCTACGAGAAAATGAAGAAAGAGCACGGAGCAGACTATAAAATGACTGTTGAACATCTCGGGGGAACCGAATGTGCCCGTTGCCACTATTAATACTCTATAATTAATCAGAAGATCCCCTCAACCGAGGATTCGAATATACCCAAGAAACACGCCAGCACCGTTATGGAAAAACGCTATTGGAAAGGTGTCGAAGAACTCAACAATGATCCTGAGTTTGTACGCCTGCGCGACAATGAGTTCTTTGAACATTTACCTGTTGACGAAGTACTGCAGAAAAAAGCGGATGATTCATCCTCTACTTCCCGCCGTGACTTCCTCAAGTTCCTAGGTTTCAGTGTAGCCGCCGCTTCTCTCGCAGCCTGCGACGCGCCCGTAAAGAAAGCCATTCCGTACGTAGTAAAACCTGAGGAAATTACCCTCGGTGTTCCGAACTACTACGCATCTACTTATGATGATGGTTCTGATTACTGCAGCGTACTGGTAAAAACACGCGAAGGCCGGCCTATCAAAATTGAAGGAAACGAACTTTCTTCTGTAAATGGCGCCGCCACCAATGCGCGTGTGCAGGCTTCTGTATTGAGTCTTTATGACAGTGCACGTCTGCAACAGCCAATGGCGAACAAGAAGCGCGTTGACTGGGCTGCGATCGATGGAGAAGTTCCTGCTAAACTTGCTGAGCAGTCAGCTGCAGGCAAGAAAATTGCCATCGTAACTTCTTCCATGAATTCACCTTCAGCAAAGAAGACCATTGCTGATTTCATTGCAAAGTATCCGACTGCCAAGCATGTTGTTTATGATGCAGTTTCATATTATGGTATTATCAAAGGTAACGAGCTCAGTTTCGGCCGGGCTGTGGTGCCTTCCTATAATTTTGATAAAGCGGAGGTGATCGTCAGCTTTGGTGCTGATTTCCTCACTTCCTGGATCAACCCGATTGAATTTGCACGTCAGTACGGTGAAACCCGCAAACTGCGTAACGGAAAGAAAACGCTTTCCAAACATTATCAGTTTGAAGCGATGCTTTCACTCGCCGGTGCCAATGCCGATCAGCGTGTGAAAATCAAGCCTAGTCAGCAGTCTGCAGTTGTTGCTTCACTCTACAATAAAGTAGCAGCTCTTACAGGAGGCGCAGCGATCAATGCAGCTGCTACTCCGGTTGATAAGGTGCTGGATGCTGTTGCGAAGGATCTGGTAGCTTCAAAAGGAAAATCACTTGTGGTGAGTGGCTCCAATGATGCCAATGAGCAGGTGGTCGTGAATGCCATCAACAATATGCTCGGTAACTATGCCGGTACTATCAACCTGGATCGTACCTGTAACCTGCGCAACAGTAATGATGCTGCAGTTGCCGAACTGTTGAATGATATGAATGCAGGTAATGTGGGTGGTATCATTTTCTGGAATACCAATCCTGCATACAGCATGCCTGACGGTAAAGGCTTTGAAACCGCACTGTCAAAGGTGCCGGTGAAAATCAGCTTCGCCGACCGTGAAGATGAAACGGCATCCTTCTGTGATTATATCTGTCCGGATCACCACTACCTTGAGTCATGGGGTGATTCAGAACCTTATAAAAATGTATTCAGCTTACAGCAGCCTACCATTCGTCCGCTCTTCAACACCCGTCAGGCTGCTGAGAGCATGATGAAATGGGCAGGTGTTGCTCAACCTGACTATTATTCTTATGTCCGTGCCAACTGGAATGCATCTATGTATGCAATGCAGTCAGGCATCAGTTCCTTTGAAGCTTTCTGGACCAAGTCACTCCGTGATGGTGTTTTTGAAGGCGGAGCAATTTCTGCGGGAGCTGTTATCTTTACCGGAGATGTGAATGCAGCAGCAAATGCACTCGGTAAACCCGGAGCCGGTATCGAAGTCGTTTTGTATGAGAAAGCGGGTTTAGGAAACGGTGCATATGCCAATAACCCCTGGTTGCAGGAGCTTCCTGATCCGATCTCGAAAGTATGTTGGGATAACTACTTTGCTGTTCTTCCTGCTTATGCAGAAAAGATGGGATGGCGTCAGGGTAATGTGATTGAAGTGAAAGTAGGTAATGCCACTGTGAAAGGTCCGGTATTGTTACAGCCGGGCATGGCAGAAGAAACCATTGCCTGCGCAGTAGGATATGGCCGTACGAAGTCAGGTAAGGCTGGTGATAATGTTGGTTTCAATGCCTATCGTCTGGCCTCTATGGCAGGTGGTAGCCTGAAATATTTTGCTGCCGGAGCCAATGTGGCGAAGACAGTAGACGATGATCATAAACTGGCAGCTACACAAACACACCATACCCTGATGGGTCGTGATGTGATTGTGAAGGAAACCACGCATGTTCAATGGTTGAAAGATCCGCGTGCGGGCAATCATCAGGAATTGATCGATTCTCCTTACGGAAAGAAAACAGCTGCAGAACTTGACCTCTGGGCAACAGAAAAAAATCCTGCATTTGAGCGTCCCAACCATAGCTGGGGACTGGCCATCGATCTGAATGCATGTATAGGTTGTGGTGCCTGTATCGTGGCTTGTAATGCAGAGAATAACGTTCCTGTAGTAGGTAAGGATGAAATCGGCCGTGCACGTGAGATGCACTGGATCCGTATCGATCGCTATTATACATCTGATACAACAAAAGAAAACGCGAAGGAGAAAGGTCTTGGCAAACTGGACATGTATGGTGAAATGGAGAAGCCGGCGGCAGATAATCCGCAGGTGGTATTCCAGCCGGTAATGTGCCAGCATTGCAACCATGCACCTTGCGAAACTGTTTGTCCGGTAGCTGCAACTACGCATAGTTCTGATGGTCTGAACATGATGGCGTATAACCGTTGTGTGGGAACCCGTTATTGCGCGAACAACTGTCCGTATAAAGTACGTCGTTATAACTGGTTTAAGTACAGCGACAACGAGCAGTTCCCGTTCAATATGAATGATAATCTCGGTAAGATGGTTCTGAATCCTGACGTGACTGTTCGTTCACGCGGGGTGATGGAGAAATGCTCCATGTGTGTACAACGCATTCAGTATGGCCGTCTCGAAGCGAAGAAAGAAGGACGTCGTCCGAAAGATGGTGAAATCAAGACGGCCTGTGCGCAGGGATGTCCTACCAATGCCATCGTATTCGGTGATTATAATGATGCCAACAGTGAACTGAGTCAGCTCTTCAAAGACGAGCGCAGCTACCATCTGCTCGAGTCAGTGAATACAAAGCCCTCTGTATTCTATCAAACCAAGGTGTGGAACAGAGCGGATGAATCCAAACCCGCACACCACGCTTAATTAACCAGAACAATAACCTCCAGAATAGCATTATTCCTCTATGCATAAAGAATCGGAACTCCGTCCGCCACTGATCCTGGGAGAGAAAACCTGGCATGACATCACAGAAGATGTATGTCGCCCGGTAGAATCAAAAGCCAATAAATGGTGGTGGCTCGCCTTCACCGTATCGCTTGCCGCGTTTATCTGGTGGGTGATTGTAGTATCCTACACCGTCGGAACAGGTCTCGGTGTATGGGGACTTAACAAAACAGTAGGTTGGGCCTGGGATATCACCAACTTCGTATGGTGGGTCGGTATCGGTCACGCCGGTACGCTGATCTCAGCGATCCTGCTGCTGTTCCGTCAGAAATGGCGTCTTTCGATCAACCGTTCAGCGGAAGCGATGACCATCTTCGCGGTAATCTGTGCAGCGAGCTTCATCGTATCTCACATGGGTCGCCCGTGGGTGGCTTACTGGCCGCTGCCATTACCTAACCAGTTTGGTTCTCTTTGGGTAAACTTCAACTCACCACTGGTATGGGACGTATTTGCGATCTCTACTTACTTCAGCGTATCCCTTGTTTTCTGGTACACAGGTCTGATTCCTGATTTTGCAGTTATCCGCGACCGTGCGAACACAAAATGGCGCAAGCGTATCTATACCATCCTCAGTTTCGGTTGGGTCGGTTCAGCAAAGAACTGGCAGCGTTTTGAAGAAGTGTCGCTGGTACTTGCCGGACTTTCCACACCGCTGGTACTCTCCGTACACTCTGTAGTATCCATGGACTTCGCCACCTCGGTGATTCCCGGATGGCATACCACGATCTTCCCGCCGTACTTCGTTGCCGGTGCGATCTTCTCCGGATTCGCCATGGTACAAACACTCCTCATCATCGTGCGTAAGGTATTGAACCTCGAAGATTACATTACTATTTACCACGTGGACATGATGAACAGGATCATCCTGATTACCGGTTCCATTGTAGGTGTTGCTTATCTGACGGAGTTCTTCATTGCCTGGTACTCCGGAGTCGAATACGAACAATACGCATTTATCAACCGTGCTACTGGTCCGTATTGGTGGGCATACTGGAGCATGATGACCTGTAACGTAATCACTCCACAGCTCTTCTGGTCGAAGACACTTCGTGAGAGTGTATTCGCGACTTTCATTATATCCATCTTCGTAAACATCGGTATGTGGTTTGAGCGTTTCGTAATTATCGTAACCTCTCTGCACCGCGACTATCTTCCATCCAGCTGGACCATGTATTCACCCACCTGGGTTGAAGCAGGTATCTTCATCGGATCACTCGGACTCTTCTTTACCTGTTTCCTGATCTTCGCCCGTGTATTCCCGGTGATTGCCATGAGCGAACTGAAAACGATCATCAAATCATCTTCCGAAGGTTCAAAAAAGAAGCAAGCACACAACGCTAAACACGAACATCACGCATGAGCGCACACAATAAAAAATTCGTTTATGGCATCTTCAACGACGACGATGTTGTGATGAATGCCATTCCGGTTCTCCGTAAGAAAGGTTTACGGGTGAAGGATGTTATTTCTCCATTCCCGATTCACGGTCTTGACAATGCATTGGGACTTGCACGTACACGCATTTCGATTACGTGTTTCCTCTATGGGATGACAGGATGCAGCCTGGCCCTGCTCATGATGTATTACATGAACATCTTCGACTGGCCCATGGATATTGGTGGCAAGCCCAGCTTCGCCTTCTACAAGAATCTGCCGGCCTTCATTCCGGTTACTTTCGAAAGTACAGTACTCTGTGCGGCACATGGAATGGTGATAACCTTCCTGTTGCGCAGTAAGCTGTTGCCGGGAGTTGAGCCTCATGTAATTCATCCGCGTATGGCTGATGATCATTTCGTGATGGCTGTACAAGTTAATGAAGACAGCGAAGTAGCAGAAGTTGAAAATCAACTGCGCGCTGCTGGTGCTATTGAAACAAAAAAGTAAAACTCCGAGAACCTATCTCCTATGAATAAGCCCGCTGTGTTCCTTTCTGCAATTGCAGGTGCTGTAGTGGTTTTAATGACCTCCTGCGGCAAGGATCCCAACGACCCCGGAAAAGAATACATGCCTGACATGTATCGTTCACCTTCTTACGAAGTGTATTCAGCTAACCCGAATTTTCCCGATAGCCTGACGATGCAGGCACCGGTGAAGGGAACCATTCCCCGTGGTTATGAGTTTTTTGAATATCCTTCCAGCAACGAAGGGTATGAAGCTGCAGGACGGGATGTGAAAAATCCGCTTCCGATGACGGAAGAGAATATGTTGGAAGGAGAACGTCTGTATGGTATTTACTGTACACACTGTCATGGTGAAAGCGGTCAGGGAGATGGTAATCTTGTCAAGATCGGGAAATTTCCGCCTCCTCCGAGTTATTCATCATCACCGTCCAGCCGTGGAGGTATGATGAAAGATCTGACCGATGGAAAAATTTTCCATACCATTACCTATGGTATCAACCTGATGGGCCCTCATGCTTCACAGATTAACCCGACCGAACGTTGGAAGATTGTGATGCATATTCACAAGTTACAGGGACAAGTCAGTGGTGCAGCTGCAGGCGACAGCACGACCACTGCTGCGAAAGATTCTTCGAATGCCACAGCCATGGCGAAATAATACAATTGAACAAAGACAATATGGGACATCACGGACATATCGAAGTCACAAGTACAAAGCCCTACGAATTTACCAAGCGTAACCGTTGGGTTGCGGGTTTGATGATTATCATCGGACTGGTAGCTGTCATTGCACAGTTCGCTACTCATCATGAGCAGGCATGGGCCAACATGTTGTGGAACAACTTTATTTTTATGGGATTGGCCTTAGGCGCTACTTTCTTCCTGGCTGTTCAATACGTAGCCGAAGTAGGTTGGAGTGCGGTTATCAAGCGTCCGCTGGAAGCGATGGGTCAGAGTTTGCCCATTGCCGGAGTTTTTATGATCGTAATTCTGGCATTTGGTGGTCATACCCTTTATCACTGGATGGGAGAAGGAATCACCGATCCTAATTCAGCCAACTACGATGAAATCATTGCCGGTAAAAGCGGCTTTCTGAATCCTGTGTTCTTCTGGATTCGCGTAATCCTCTATTTCGTAATCTGGTCATTCTTTGCCCGTAAATTCCGTGCAAATTCACTGGCTATCGATGGCGGAGATGGAACTGCAGCTTATATGCGCAACAGCAAAGCGGCCACTGCATTTCTCGTGTTGTTTGCTGTAACCGAGTCAACCATGTCATGGGACTTTATCATGTCAATTGACACACATTGGTACAGTACGCTGTTTGGCTGGTACACCTTCGCAGGGTTCTTTGTTACTTCTCTTGCCGCACTGGGCTTCATCGTTGCTTACCTGAAACACCGTGGATATCTGGAAGAAGTAACAGAACATCATCTTCATGATATCGGCAAGTTTATGTTTGCATTCAGTATTTTCTGGACATACCTCTGGTTTGCGCAGTTTATGCTGATCTGGTATTCGAATATTCCTGAAGAAGTTACCTACTTCATGCTCCGCCAGGATCACTATCGCGGATTATGGCTCACAGCATTCTTCGTGAACTTCTTTGCTCCCTTCCTGATTCTGATGACGCGTGATGCAAAACGCAAAAAATATCTGTTGATGTTTGTATCGATTGTTATTTTCATCGGACACTGGCTTGATTTCTATCTGATGATCATTCCTGGTTCAATGGTAACTGCAGGACATCATGCCGGAGCCCATGCAGAAGCAGCTCACGCAGCACATGAAGCCGCAGCTGCGCATGGTCCGCTGATCGGAAGTATAGGCTGGATGGAAGTTGGTACCACCATTGGTTTCATCGGACTCTTCGCTTATATCACACAGCACTTCCTCAGCAAAGCCCCATTGGTGGTGAAGAACCATCCGATGATGGAAGAAAGTCTGCATCATTCAATCTAATTCAGTAAACGTAACCCATTCCCTAAATATCCCGATATACTATGAATCTCTTGCTTATTCTGGCCATTGTGTTTGGAGTACTGGTGCTGGTTCGCATCGCCAACGTTGCACAGATGGCGTCGGAACTATCCGGTACAAGCGAAGAAGAAGAACAGGAAAAATCCAACAGATGGAACAGTCTGGGTTACCTGCTCTTTATGCCGGCGTTCTTTGCCGTTGTTATTTATACAACCATCAAGTGGGGAAAGTTAACGCTTCCGCAGGCAGCTTCCGAGCATGGCGCCGACGTAGACAACTTTATGAATATTAACTGGATGGTTTTGTATACCGTTTTCTTTATAACGCAGTTTCTCCTGTTCTCTTTTGCTTACCGTTTCCGTTACAATAAAAACCGCCGGTCATTCTATTTCCATGATAATAACAAGCTGGAAGCACTGTGGACCATTGTTCCTACAATTGTACTCTCCGGATTGATCGTTACCGGTCTCGTGGAATGGAATCACATTACAGATCGCGAGAAAGCAGCAAAGGGAATCAAAATTCAGATTTATGCAAAACAGTTTGATTTCACAGCCCGTTATGCAGGAACCGATAATATGCTGGCCGCTTCTTATTTCAAAAATATCTCCGATGTGAACCCGCTTGGTCTGGACACACTCGATAAAAACATCGGCGATGACCGTGTAGCTTCAGAACTGGTGATGCCTGTTGGTGAAGAAATCGAGCTGGTAATCAATTCCCGCGACGTAATTCACTCCGTTTTCCTGCCTCATTTCCGTGTGCAGATGAATGCGGTTCCCGGAATGACCACCCGTTTCCACTTCAAGCCGACAATTACTACGGCCAAGATGAAGGAAATCACAGGTAATGACAAATTTGAGTATATCCTGCTCTGCAATAAAATCTGTGGGGTAGCACACTACAATATGAAAATGCCGGTACGTGTGTTAGAGAAAGATGAGTATCAGACCTGGCTGGCGGGTACTAAATTGGCCTATACTAAGGCAGAAGCTGCAACTCCGGCGCCAACAACCGCACCGGCAGATTCATCTGCCAAGCCGATGGCAGTTAAATAATAATTATTGTTAATCATTAACGATCGTAATAAATTACATCCGGAATAATAATCGCCCTATCCAATGGAAGTAAATCAACATAGCAGTGTAGATCTACATGACGCTCATGCCCATGCGCGCGATCATGCGCATGATCATCATGACCACGATCACGATGAAGGGAACTTCTTTTCGAAGTATATCTTCACCACTGACCATAAAATGATCTCGAAGCAGTTCCTGATTACTGCGATTCTGATGGCATTCCTTGCCATGGGAATGTCTTTGATTTTCCGTCTCCAGCTCGCCTGGCCGGATGTGAAATTCCCATTCTTAGAAGACGTTATCGGTCGTTGGGGTAAAGACGGTAAACTGGATCCGGGTTTCTACCTGGCGCTGGTGACCCTGCATGGAACCATCATGGTGTTCTTCGTACTCACCGGTGGTTTGTCAGGAACCTTCTCTAACCTTCTTATTCCATTGCAGGTTGGAGCAAGGGATATGGCATCAGGCTTCCTGAATGCATTATCTTATTGGTTCTTCTTCCTGTCAGTGGCGATCATGTGTGCGTCTATGTTTATTGAAACAGGACCCGCATCCGGTGGTTGGACAGTTTATCCTCCCTTGAGTGCCTTGCCTCAGGCAATTCCCGGTTCCGGATTGGGAATGACCCTGTGGCTCGTTTCAATGGCGATCTTCATTGCATCTTCGCTGTTGGGAAGTATCAACTACATCAGTACTATCATCAACCTGCGTACAAAGGGTATGAGCATGACGCGTATGCCACTTACCATCTGGGCGTTCTTCATCACTGCAATTCTGGGCGTACTTTCATTCCCGGTACTGCTGGCTGCAGCACTTCTCCTGATCTTCGATCGCAGTTTTGGTACCAGTTTTTATCTCAGTGAAATCTTCATTGATGGCGCGCCGTTGGATCATCTCGGAGGATCACCGATTCTCTTCCAGCACTTGTTCTGGTTCCTTGGTCACCCTGAAGTATATATCGTACTGCTTCCTGCATTGGGTCTGGCTTCAGAGGTAATCTCTGTAAATGCTCGTAAGCCGATCTTCGGATATAAAGCGATGGTGGGATCAATGCTTGTCATTGCCTTCCTGTCGTTTATCGTTTGGGGTCACCATATGTTTGTGACCGGTATGAATCCGTTCCTTGGATCTGTGTTCGTATTTACAACATTGCTTGTTGCGATTCCGTCAGCTGTAAAAGTGTTCAACTACCTCACTACGCTCTGGAGAGGTAATATTCAGTTCACACCGCAGATGATGTTTGCCATGGGACTTGTTTCCACCTTCATCACGGGTGGATTAACGGGTATCATTCTGGGAGACTCTACACTCGATATCAACGTGCACGATACCTACTTCGTGGTAGCACACTTCCACATCGTAATGGGATCTTCTGCCATCTTCGGAATGTTCGCCGGTGTGTACCACTGGTTCCCTAGAATGTATGGCCGGATGATGAATAAGAAACTGGGATACCTGCACTTCTGGTTAACATTGTTCGGAGTGTATGGCGTGTTCTTCCCGATGCACTTCCTGGGTCTTGGTGGTGTTCCCCGTCGTTACTACTCGAATACGGCATATGAAGCGTTCAATGTGTTCGTTGATATCAACGTAATCATCACTATTGCGGCTATCATTGGCGGTCTGGCACAGCTCATCTTTGCTTTTAACTTCTTCTACAGTATCTGGAAAGGGAAGAAAGCAGAACAGAATCCATGGCATTCAAATACCCTGGAATGGACTGCTCCGGTTGAACATCTGCACGGTAACTGGCCGGGAGCTATTCCTGAAGTTCACCGTTGGCCATATGACTATGGCAAACCCGGTGCGAAGGAAGATTATATCCCGCAAACCGTTCCTTATTCGGAAACTCCGGAAAGTAATACCCCCGAGGATTTACATCACTAAAATAAAAGAGCCCCGCAACTGCGGGGTTCTTTCGTTTCAATCCTGTTTAGGATATTCTCTCAGCAGTTATATACCGGCGAATCGTCACAACCTGTAATTTTGCAATACCATGTATAGCTTCGAAAATACCGCCGATTGGGCCAGTGCAAGGGATCAGCGCGATCCTTTGAATACATTCCGTGCGCAGTTTCATATCCCTCAGCATGAGGGTAGGGATACTGTTTATTTCTGCGGGAATTCATTAGGGCTGCAACCCAAACGTACTTCGGTACTGGTAAACGAAGAGCTGAATGATTGGGCGAAGCTGGGGGTAGAGGGTCATTTTAAAGCCGGAACAGGATGGTTTGGGTATCATGAACTGCTGCGTGAAAGTACTGCACGCCTGGTAGGTGCCCTCCCTTCTGAAGTGGTCATCATGAATCATCTGACGGTAAATCTGCATCTCTTGCTGGTTTCGTTTTACCGCCCTACCGCTGACCGTTACAGGATCATCTGCGAAGGTGGCGCATTTCCCTCTGATCGTTATGCCTTGCAAAGCCAGGTGGAATGGCACGGGTTTGATGCAGCTGACGCATTGATTGAACTGGAACCCCGCAAAGGGGAAGAGATCATCCGGCAGGAGGATGTGCTCAAAGCGATAGAAGAATACGGTGATTCGCTGGCGTTAGTCATGTTGGGTGGTGTGCATTACTTTACCGGACAGGTATTAAACATGTCTGAGATCACTGCAACTGCACATGAGGCCGGCGCATATGCCGGATTTGATCTTGCACATGCTACAGGTAATCTTCAACTTAATTTGCATGATTGGGACGTGGATTTCGCTGCCTGGTGTTCGTATAAATACCTCAACGGCGGTCCGGGTACAGTAGGTGGTGCATATATACATGAACGTCATGCGAAAAATCCACACCTGCCTCGTTTTGCCGGCTGGTGGGGCAATGATCCTAAAGTTCGCTTTACCATGCCACATCGCTTTGTTCCGGTGCCTGCGGCGGACAGCTGGCAGCTCAGCAACGCCCCGATACTGGAAATGGCAGCATTGCGTGCTTCGATGGAATTGTTTGATGAAGCAGGAATGGAGCGTCTCACCGAAAAGAGCCATGAACTGACCTCTTACCTGCTGTATGTGGTGAGAGATGTGTTGAAGCGAACAGGTAAAGAAAGTATGCTGCGAGTAATTACGCCCTTTGAAGCGCAGAACCAGGGATGCCAGCTTTCACTGCAGTTTGCCGGGAACGGAAAAAGAATCTTTGATATCCTTACCGCTCGCGGTGTAATCGCCGACTGGCGTGAACCGGATCAGGAGGGAAGGGATGAAGGCGTGATTCGCGTAGCTCCGGTACCGTTATACAATTCTTTTGGCGACATATACCGCTTCGGGGAGATCCTAGCCGATGCCCTTCAATAATTGAATCGTCGGCAATTTCAGTGATCCCCGGTGACTGAACCTTTGCCTTGAAGAGGCATCTTCATTAATATATCCTTCTGTACATCTTTGCCCAGCATGAAATCGTGTGTTCCGAAGGCCATAAAGCCGTTTTTTTCGTAAAACCGGATAGCACGGTGATTCTTCTCCCATACAGCGAGCCAGATGAAATCAGCCTGCATTTCTGTCGCCAGATCTACAGCATACTTTAGCAAAGCAGCGCCTGTTCCATTTCCATGGTGTGTTTTATACGTATAGATCCGTTCAATTTCAAGTGTGTGGCAATCCTTCAGTTCATGTTGTGCAGCACCGGTGTTTATCTTTAGATAGCCCGCGATACCGGACGGGGTAGTGGCGAAATAAAATTGTGAACAGGGGTGATTGAATTCTTCGGTCAATTGTGGCAGTCCTAAATTATTTTCAAGATAATGCAGCATATCTTCTGCAGTGTTTTCGCTGGCGAAAGCCTCAACGAATGTTTCACGGCTGATCTGTTGCAATACAGCAAGCTGATCAGCTGTGACGCGTTGAATGTTGATTCTTCCCTGCATGCTCTGCAAGATAAGAAATTCCCTGCAGGTCCAATGTATGATCAGGAGGTGAAACTAAAACTATATACCAGTGATTCGAGAATAGCAGCGGCAATAACCCACTCTTTTTCTTCTGGTGTAAGTGTAGTATACCCGCTCACCATTGAATATGGGTCGTAAGGCGGTCGATATACATGTGGTTTTCGACGTATCGGAATGGGATGATTGACCCGCTCAAACCAGATATTATTGATGAACGGTTTATTGTCCCTGCTTCCTTTTATCGTTGCAGAAGCACCGGATCTGAATTCGATGGTGTATTCTTCCGGCATCCCGATGCGCAACATCGATCCTATTGTCCTGTTATCCACAGTCACAATATCACCGGAAGATAAAATACTTCCGCGTTTCTTACCGTTGATTTCTACGATGGTTTCTACCGGATTCATCTCAAAGTAGTAACTGGTATTCAGCGTTTGTGCAAGAATACGGCAGTCGATGTTGTTTCCTCTTTGTCGACGTTGAAATGCCAGGACTTTCTTCCCGTGCGGATTGTTCATGTATCCCGTAAGTATACTGGTGATCCATCTTTTATAGGAATAGTCGAGATCATTCGTAATATCATGTATTTCCGCTTCCGATTCAGCATCCAGACGTTGTTTCATCTCCTGTACTTTCACCTGCATTTCTGTTTTCTCTTTCAGCAGGAATTCAGGAGATTTCTTCTCTGTCGACTTTTTTATCACATATCCCAGCATGAACGCCGAACCAAAGAAGGAACCAAGGATGAACAGCACAAAGAGCCCGGCAACGATGCAGAGGACAATGACAATGAGTTGGAAGAGGATGGACATAGGTTATTATTCACGCCGGAACCGAAGAACGGTTGTTTCTGCCGGTGTTCGCAGATTCAGGAGGTATAGCCCGGTGCTGAGTTCGCCAATGGTAAGGGTCGTCTGGTTCTTATTGATTGCTCCTGATGAACAAAGGCGCCCTTGCGAATCATAGATCTCATAGTGCAGCAGGGTAGAGGCTGGATAGTGGTGCAGGATGTTTAAGAAGTTGCCCGCAGGATTCGGATATACTGAGGCAGCCATTGTTTCAGTAGCCGGAGAAGAAACACCGGTCGTGGCAAAGTTAACAACAATATCATCCAGCCATAGTAAATCGCATATACCTTGCTCCGTACAATTCCTGTTGTTGGAATTGTTTGCGAAGGCAATAAAGAAATGGTCAACGGGAGCAGATGCTGCACCGGTGGGCAAAAGATTTATTTGAAAGGAGGACCAGGTGTTGGTATCGTTTAGTGTTATTTCTCCCTTGTACAAAGTGTCGTTCGCAGCAGAGAGTACATATGCATAGCCCATACTATACCCATCATGAAGAGTATCGTTCATTGTGATTTCTGTGATACGTTTGTATTGGCCTGTGATACTTACGGGTGCTGCCGAAAGGGTGTCTTCATACACCACCGTTGATCGTCCATAGAAATACCAGGTATGCAACAGGAGTGCTGAAGCACCTACAGATGACAGCGGACTATCAACTTTTATAA